>NZ_JAMOII010000013.1 GCF_024448985.1 Stutzerimonas stutzeri | reverse complement strand
AATGGGACCAGAGCGTCGCTGATAATTGCGGTACTTTTTTTGCTGTCGATGTTGCTCAAGATGGATGTGATAGCAACTACAACGCTGGTAGCGGTGCCATTGCGCCTCTGCAAGGTATTGCTGCAGAACAGGGGCTCGGCTTTGACGTGACTAGCGAGGGCGTTGTTCTGCCCCGTGCAGGCGATCGCGATGCTCGTGATTCAGGACAGTTCGGTTTGGCACTGCGCTGGCTGGGTGATGCCACCGAGTATGGCTTCTATTTCATGAACTACCACAGCCGCACGCCTATCTTAAGCACAGGTACGGCGTCAGGTATTCTGGCTGCGGCAGGGGCGGCTGCAGGTAACGGTGGGATTGTTCCAGGGGTTGAATCCGCTGTCTGTGGTCAGCTTGGTCTGGCTCCGGGATGTTCTTTGACCACACCCGGTGTTGCTGATGTAGTGACCGAGACTGCGGGGGGATTGCTACAAAGCGCCGCGCTCGGAAACGGGCGGTATTATCTAGAATACCCAGAAGATATCCGCCTTTACGGCATGAGCTTCTCAACGACATTGCCCACGGGAACTGCCTGGTCGGGCGAAATCAGCTACCGTCCAAACGCGCCCGTTCAGATTAATACTCAAGATGTAACGCGTGCCTTGCTTAACCCCCTGTCGCAGGCATCGACGGGTGACGCTGCTTCCCCCGTGGCGAGCGCAGAAGGTGCTGATAACCGCGGCTACAATCGCAAGGAAATCACTCAGATCCAGACCACCTTCACTCATTTTATCGATCAGGTGCTCGGAGCTGGTCGGGTGACGCTGGTAGGCGAAATTGGCTATGTGCACGTCGGCGGCCTAGAAAGCAAGAGTGATATGCGTTACGGTCGCGACGCCATCTACGGTTCGGTCGATGATCCGGCAGCGCTCGCTGATTACGGCTGGAACGGCTTCGTAACCGCTAATTCCTGGGGCTACCGTCTGCGCGCTCTGGCTGACTACAGCAACGTATTCGCCGGCGTGAACCTGACGCCGAACGTTTCCTTCTCCCATGACGTCGACGGCTACGGCCCTAACGGCTTGTTCAACGAAGGTTCCAAGGCTGTAAGCGTTGGCGTAGACGCCGTCTACCAGAACACCTACACCGCCAGCCTGTCGTACACCGATTTCTTCGGTGGCGACTTCAACACTCTGGTTGACCGTGATTTCCTCGCACTGAGCGTGGGTGTGAACTTCTAAAGGAGACCGCTTCAAAGTCGTTGGGCGGGGCCAGCGAAGGCTCCGCCGCGCGACTAGCTTCATGCAAGGCCTCCGGCCAAAACAAGATCAAGAGGAACTGGAAGCGTATGAAAACAACAAGAAAACTATTCAGTGTCTTGGCCCTTTCGCTGCTCACAAGCAGCGTCATGGCCGCCGTATCTCCTGAGGAAGCCGCGAAACTTGGCGCTTCATTGACTCCGCTCGGCGCTGAAAAAGCCGGCAACGCGGACGGCAGTATTCCAGAGTGGACCGGTGGTCTGTCCGCTGACGCAGCGCCATTGAACAACGGGCATTTAACAAATCCGTTCAAGAACGAGCAGCCTAAGTTCGAAATCACCGCGCAGAATGTTGATCAGTACAAGGACAAGCTGACGGCGGGACAGCTGGCTATGTTCAAGCGGTATCCAGAAAGTTATAAGATCCGGGTGTTTCCAACTCATCGTTCAGCGGCTGTTCCGGACGTAATCTATGAAGCAGCTAAAAAAAGCGCGCTGAATACTGAGCTGGTTGCGGGCGGGAACGGCTTGGCTAACTTCACAGATAGCCGTTTCTACGCATTCCCGATTCCTAAAGATGGTCTGGAAGTGGTTTGGAACCACATTACGCGCTATCGCGGGCAAAATGGCCGACGCAATATTGTCCAAGCGACACCGCAGACCGACGGAAGCTACAACCTGGTTCACTTCGAAGACGAGGCTGCTTATCCAAGCTATATGCCTGATTTGGAGCCAGAGCGCGCCGAGAATGCATTGCTATTCTTCAAGCAGCGGGTAACGGCGCCGTCGCGCCTCGCAGGTAACGTGTTGCTAGTGCACGACTCGCTTAACCAGGTAAAAGAGCCGCGGCAGGCCTGGATTTACAATGCCGGCCAACGCCGTGTTCGGCGCGCTCCGCAGGTCGCCTACGATGGGCCGGGTACCGCTTCAGATGGTATGCGCACCACCGATAACTTCGACATGTTTAGTGGCGCTCCGGACCGTTATGACTGGAAGTTGGTTGGCAAAAAAGAACTATATATCCCATACAACAGCTATGACATTAACTCTAGCGACATTAAGTATTCAGATATAATCCGTGCAGGCCACGTAAATCAGGATCTCGCACGCTATGAGCTTCATCGTGTGTGGGAAATTGAGGCGAATCTAAAGTCCGGCGAGCGTAATATTTACGCAAAGCGGAAGTTCTATGTCGATGAGGACAGTTGGACAATTGTGCAATCTGAGCTTTACGACGGCCGTGGCCAGCTATGGCGGGTCGGTGAGGCTCACATGGTTCAGTACTATCAGCATAAAATTCCGTCTTTTGCATTCGAGGCTCTGTACGACCTCATATCGGGCAGATACATCGTCAATGGCATGAGCAACGAGGAGAAACCTCACGAGTTCGGCTACAAGGCGTCGGCTCGGGACTTCACACCTGCTGCACTGCGTAATGCCGGGGTGCGCTGATCGATAGAAATCCACGTAATGAATAAGGCGGCCGTTTGGCCGCCTTTTTTTTTCTTGCGAAGCGGAGGATGATACTTTTTAGCCAGTAGTCGACCGGATGTCGCGCAGAGCAGGCTGAGCAATTTGCTCGAGTCGACAAAAGCAGCGGGATCGTGCAGGTTATTGCCGCAAAAGCGCAACGATACGGTTCAAGGTTGTAGGCCCTCGGAGCAGGGTCTTTGGCTGCGCTCATCGCGTTTTCAATGGACTGACACGAATAAGAGAAACCTCGCCATGTCCGTACGCTTCAACCCTGGTGCACTTAGCACAGAGGCCGCCGCGCAGGTTCAAGTTGCGACTATTCCGCGTTTACCTCCCATTCATATTTCCAGACCGCGACTGGTAGAGGCACTGCTCGAAGCCCGTTGCCGCCTGCGTTTGATCTGCGCACCAGCGGGTTTTGGCAAAAGCGTATTGATGAACCAGTGCGCTCGGCGTATACCCGCCGATACGCATCTCGTATGGCTTGACCTTGGGGGGCGGCCGTTCTCCGTCGAGGCGCTGCATGCTCGACTGTGTCGGGTCCTCGGTCTCCCCTCGGCACCGAGCGGAGACGTGCAGCAGGATCTCGTCGATCTGCTGAATAATTTTCCGCGGCCGCTCTGGATCATGCTCGATGACTATCCGCGTGAGGCCGCCGTACAGTTCGATGCCTGCCTTGACCTGCTTCTGGAAAGAGGTCCCGAGTCCGTCAGTTGGTGGGTGAGTAGCCGCCGGCAACCAGCGTGGAAATTGCCCCGGCTTTTGCTGCAGGGTGACCTGTTCGAACTGGAAGCCGAGGCGTTGGCGCTCACTGCTGGCGAGCTCAGGCAGTTGCTCGAAGCACACCGCCTGGAGTTGGCAGACGACACCTTCAAAAAATTATTGACCGGAAGCGAAGGCTGGTTGGCCGGCGTCAGCCTGCTGCTGCTGAACGCAGATGAGCAGGCGGTGCGTGAGCGACTGGGAGCGGGGACGCCACTGCTGAGGGATTACGTTCAGCGAGAAGTGCTCGAAGGGCAGAGCGAAGACGTTTGTCGGGCATTGTTCGCGCTGGCGCAAATGCCACGTTTTTCACCGCAGCTCTGCGAACATGTGCTCGACGGAAGCGGTAGCGACATTCTGGATGTGCTGAAGACCTTCCAGCTGTTCATTCGGCAGATCGACAATTGCGGCGAGTGGTTTCGTCTGTGGCGCCCCTTTGCATCGTTGCTACGACGGATGCCAGAAACAGTTTCGCCGACTCAGGTCCATTTGCGTGCGTGCCAGTGGTTTGCCAACCGCGGCGAGATGCGTGAGGCAGTAGAACATGCCTTGTGGGCGGGACAGCCCGAGGTCGCCGCCAATTTTCTGCAGCGTTACGGGCAGGAGCAATTACTGATCGGTGACAACGTCTCGCATTTTCTGAAATGGCGCAGCGAGCTGCCGCAGGATTTGTTCAACAGCACTACTCGACTGATCGTGCTGCATGGCTGGGCACTGATCATCTCCGCCCGGCTCGATGAGGTAGATGATTGTCTTGCCGATCTGGCGAAGTTCTTCCCTCAGCCCGATGCTCGTCGCCAGGCGCAACTGCTGGCCCAATGGCAAGCGCTACGCGGCTTTCTTGCGCGACTGCGAGGGGAGCCGGAGGCCAGAAGTTATTGTCTCCAGGCGCTGGAGGTATTATCGGATCATGCCTGGGCGCAGCGAGTGCTTTGTTATCAGGCGTTATCTCAGCACGCAATGGCTGAAAGCCAGCTTGAGCTCGCGCAGCACTACAACAGCGAAGGAATGAAGCTGGCTCGGCTCAAGGGCAGTGTGTTGTATGAAGCGATGCTCAACGTCGACCGAATCCAGCTACTGGAGCTGACTGGGGAGTTCGAGCGCGCGGTAGGTGTGCTGGACGAATCGCTGCTGGTGCTGCGCGACAGCGTCAGGCACAGCCCCATCATTGGTCGCCTTAAGCTGCTGCAGGGCCACTTGTTGGCATATCAGGGGCTCGACGAGCTGGCACGGGAGGCTTATCAGCAAGGGCGAATCGAGACCGAAACCTGCGGAGATTCCTACGTTTTCTTTGGCTATGCCGGGTTGGCGGAGCTGGCGGCTCGCAAGCAGGAATTTCCGACGGCGTACCATTGGTTGCGTGAAGCTGAGCGGCTGGCGCAGTGGCGGCATGTGCCGGAGGCGCGATTCCGCGGCATCCTGCTATTGATAACCGGTCTGACCTGGCTTCATCAGGAACAACTGAAAAAAGCCAGGGCAGTTTTCATGCAGGTGCTGGAGCTTTACAGAGGGCACAGCTATCTAGCGCCGTCGGGGTTTTACGAGTTGCTGCCACGGGTGCAGCGCTATCTTGCGGTGATTGATCTGCTTTCGGGGCGCTGCTCGCTGGCCATCGACACGCTGCGCGAGCTGATCGAGCAGAATTTGCGTTCACAGCGATTAGGTCTGGCCTGTGAGTGCAGGTTCACGTTGGCCGAAGCGCTGCAGCTGGATGGTCGGCATGAAGAGGCGGAAGTGGAGCTGCGCAAAGCCCTCGGGGAGGCGGCAAGGCAGCACTTGATCAAGCCGTTGTACGAATTGCAGCATCGTCAACCGCAATGGCTCTCCAGAATTTTGCCAGTCAATAAAGGTGAAAGCCTGCGAGATCGGCTTCTGCAGTTCGAGCGTGAGCCTGACGAGGCTGTTGCGTCAAACGAGGAGGTGGTTCTGAGCAATCGTGAGCTCACGGTACTGCGCCTTATCGCCCAAGGGTGTTCGAACCAGGAAATTGCCGAACAACTCTTTATTTCGCTTCACACCGTCAAAACCCATGCTCGTCGTATCAACACCAAGCTGGGCGTGGCCAGGCGTACGCAGGCTGTAGCTCGCGCCAAGGCGTTGGCTTGGCTCTGATCGGTTCGAATGAAGGCGAAAACGACCGAGACGGGCGCAGTAGTGTGGCGCGCGGTGCCAAAACATCGCGTCAGCATGACCTGAAAACTTTTTATTTTTGTTGGAAGGACAGCGCGGGGTTGCAGCTACTGCAGGCGTCAGACGTTGGTTATTGAGTGGCTGAGGTTGAATGCTTGGCTGGCTGATAGAAACTGGCGTGCTCACCACGCTCTATCGCCAGGCTGAACTGCAGGCTAGTGATCAAGCGTTCGAGCTGCTGCTGGTCCCGCCATTGGCTGGTGCTAATGAAGCGTTTGACCGCCACGCCAGCTGCGTCGGTCAGCGTCAGTAGAATACTGCCGTCAGGTTTTTCAATGCTGAAATTGACGTTGTAGTGAGGCTGAAACACATCGCTGATTTTCTTGAATGGACTGTCCATGCCGTTACCTGGATTGGATGACTGCACGCAATGGACCGGTGGATCGATTGACAAGTTTCGCCCGTTGAGCGTGTTTCCCTGCGGCGATACGTAGCACCAGACGGATGTGATGAGGGAATCCGCCATCACGCTTCGGTCGTGGCTGGCAGCTCAGTCAGTGCTTCTGGATTGTTCTTGAAAGCCTTGGCAAACAGATCACGATGTCTGGCCATGAAGATGCCTATGTCATCGGCCTGTTGTTCGCTCAGGGATGGAGAAGCCTTCTGCAACGCCGCAGCGAGGGCTTCGGCCAGCTCAAGCATTTTGTCGTGACGATCGGCTTCGGCTTTATCCATGAATAAACGCTCCAGGTCCCGGCTGCTGCGGTATACCACTTCGACGGCCATCAACCACCTCGGCTAAATTGAGTTACTGGTTTTTTATACAGCATATGCCGCCCGGCGACGAATGAAAAGCGCTTGTGTGTCCTATGGCCATCTCAATGGTTGAAGTGCCCTTGAAGCCGCTCGGCCCGAAACTCCAGGCTACTGCCGCGATAGCCGGCGCGCAGTGGCGGCAAGGGGAAGCAGGATTCCCAGCTTTGGCCGGGTTGCAGATCGCCCGGCCCGCGGTATTGAGGAGCGTCGTAGTTCGAGGTCACCAGGTCCAGGCTGGAGCCGGGCAGATAGGCGCCGACCTCCCAACGCAGGCTTTGCAATGGCTGCGTACTTTGGTTGTCGAGCGTGATACGCAGCGGCTGTGCCGCCGGACAGGTCGTGGGTGCGTATTCCAGCCGCAGTTCGAGCTGAGCAAGCAGGTGTTCTTCGCGTTGTTCTTGCCAGATCACCCACGCGGCAACCAGGCCCAACCCGAATAGTGCTCCCAGTGAGATTGGAATCGCTCGAAGGGGGTAGCGAATCAGCAGGATCACCCAGGTGGCGATCAACAGGGCGCCGATCAGCACGACCGGTCGCCTTTCGAGTGGGCAGGCATCGATACCTCGATTTGGATTGAGTTCGTGAACATCCTAACCCTGACTAGCTTGGGTTGCGATCGCGTCATACGCAGATACGCGCTAGTCAGTCGTCTGTGGTCGGTTGGGCATGGCTGGCGAGTCGCTCGAGCGCGGCCTTGAGTTTCGGGTCTGTAATGCCCTGCGCCGTTTGCTGGATGTTATCCGCCGCGCTCGCAGACAGTTGCGGTGCCGGCCCGGGTTTATATCGGGGCGCCTCAGGAGGTTGGACCTTGAACTGGATCCGGTTCAGCCCGGTGAATTCATTCATACCTTGCAGTTGCCGTTGCAAACGGCGTTGTTGATAGCGCAGACGCGTCGCCCAATGGCCGTCGGTGACGATGAGAAGAAGAGTGCCCTCACGCCACGAGGCCACACGGCAATACTCTCGCGCTGCGGGCTGCAACTGGCTTTCGACCAGCCGCTGCAGATGGTCGAGTCGTCTTGCCTCGCCGAACAAGGCTTTCAGTGGCTTCGCCTCGCGTAGCAGCGCAACGGGTGCTCGGGCCGGCAGGGGGCGCAGTGACATAGTCAAAGCTCGAACTGGTAAGGATGAGCGGGCTATGTTAGCAGAAGCCTCGGATATCGCCGTGCCGGCCGATCGAGGCGGGGAACGCAGATAAGCGACTGGCCCATCTGTAGTTGGGCCGCCCGTAGTGGCAGATAGCCCTTGCGTCTTCGGACGTGACCGTGCGGTCGGCAACTTACCGCATGCTTGGCTGCCTTGGCTGCGCAGTAAGGCACCTTTCCTCTCGGACGTTTCCGAGTAGAATGCCCCCTTTGCACGCAGCCGTGGTGGCCCTGCGGCCGTGCCTCCATCCCCAGCATGGAAGTCCTTGTCGATATGTTTGCGCCTTTAATGAAGAAGCTCTTTGGTAGCAAGAATGACCGCGAGGTCAAGCGCATGCTCAAGGCGGTACAAGCCGTCAATGCGCTCGAAGAGCAGATGCTATCTCTGTCCGACGAGCAATTGCGAAGCAAGACCGAAGAGTTCAAGGCCCGCCTCGGCCAAGGCGAGACCCTCGACCAGATTCTCCCCGAAGCCTTCGCGGTCTGCCGCGAAGCCGGCAAGCGCGTGATGGGCATGCGTCACTTCGATGTACAGCTGATCGGTGGCATGACCCTGCACGAGGGCAAGATCGCCGAGATGCGCACCGGTGAAGGCAAGACCCTGGTGGCAACGCTCGCGGTCTACCTCAACGCGCTCGCTGGGAAGGGTGTTCACGTGGTCACGGTGAACGACTATCTGGCGCGCCGCGACGCCAACTGGATGCGCCCGCTATACGAGTTTCTCGGCCTCTCCGTAGGCATCGTCACGCCATTCCAGCCACCGGAAGAAAAGCGTGCCGCCTATGCTGCCGACATCACCTACGGCACCAACAACGAATTCGGCTTCGATTACCTGCGCGACAACATGGCGTTCAGCCTTGCGGACAAGAACCAGCGCGAACTCAACTTCGCGGTGATCGACGAGGTGGACTCGATCCTCATCGACGAAGCACGGACGCCGCTGATCATTTCCGGGCAAGCCGAGGACAGCTCCAAGCTTTATCAGCAGATCAACCAGCTGATTCCGCTGCTTACGCAGCACATCGAGGAAGAAGAGGGCGTCGTCACTCAGGAGGGCCACTTTTCCATCGATGAAAAGACCCGCCAGGTCGAGCTCAACGAGCAGGGCCACCAGTTCGTCGAGGAGATGCTCACCCGTGCCGGGTTGCTGGCCGAAGGTGAAAGTCTTTATTCCGCGCATAATCTGGGATTGCTGACACACGTCTATTCCAGTCTGCGCGCGCACAAGCTGTTCCATCGCAACGTCGAGTACATCGTGCAGAACAACCAGGTTCTGCTGATCGACGAGCACACCGGTCGTACCATGCCGGGTCGCCGCCTCTCCGAAGGCCTGCACCAAGCCATCGAGGCGAAGGAAAACCTGCCGATCCAGCCGGAAAGCCAGACCCTGGCCTCCACGACCTTCCAGAATTACTTCCGTCTGTACAGCAAGCTTTCCGGTATGACCGGCACCGCCGATACCGAAGCCTTCGAGTTCATGCAAATCTACAGCCTGCCGGTCATGGTCATTCCGACCAACAAGCCGCTCGCGCGCAAGGACTACAACGACTTGGTCTATCTGACCCAGGAAGAGAAGTTCGCTGCGATCATCACCGACATCAAGGATTGTCAGAACAACGGCCGCCCGGTTCTGGTCGGTACGGCTACGATCGAGAGTTCCGAGTACGTGTCGCGGCTGCTGGAAAAGGAAGGCATCGAGCACAAGGTGCTCAACGCCAAGCACCACGACAAGGAAGCCGAGATCATTGCGCAGGCCGGTCGCCCGGGCGCGGTGACCATCGCCACCAACATGGCCGGTCGCGGTACCGACATTCTTCTCGGCGGCAACTGGGAGGTTGAAGTCGCGGCGCTGGAGAACCCCACCGAAGAGCAGGTCGCGCAGTTGAAGGCCGACTGGCAGAAACGTCATCAGGCGGTTCTCGAAGCCGGTGGTTTGCATGTGATCGCTTCCGAACGTCACGAGTCGCGTCGTATCGACAACCAGTTGCGCGGTCGTGCCGGTCGTCAGGGCGATGCCGGTTCCAGCCGGTTCTATCTGTCCCTTGAGGACAGCCTGATGCGCATCTTCGCCTCGGATCGGGTGAAGAACTTCATGAAGGCACTGGGCATGGAATCCGGCGAGGCCATCGAGCATCGCATGGTCACTAACGCCATCGAGAAAGCGCAGCGCAAAGTCGAGGGGCGCAACTTCGACATGCGTAAGCAGTTGCTGGAATACGATGATGTTGCCAACGAACAGCGCAAGGTCATTTACCACATGCGCAACAGCTTGCTGGCGGCCGACGAAATCGGCGAGACCATCTCCGAGTTCCGACGTGAAGCGCTCGATGCCGCTATCAGCCAGCACATTCCACCGCAGTCGCTTCCAGAGCAGTGGGATATCGCGGGCCTAGAATCGGTGCTGTATAGCGATTTTGGTGTTCGTTTGCCGGTTCAACAGTGGCTTGACGAAGACGAGAAGCTCTACGAGGAAACCCTGCGCGAGCGCATCCTGCAGGCCCTGGTCGATGCTTATAACGAGAAAGAAGAAATGGCTGGCGCAGAGGCGCTGCGATCCTTCGAGAAGCAAATCGTCCTGCGTGTGCTTGATGATCTGTGGAAAGACCATTTGTCGACCATGGATCACCTGCGTCACGGTATCCATCTGCGCGGCTATGCCCAAAAGAACCCGAAACAGGAATACAAGCGTGAGTCGTTCACGCTGTTCCAAGAATTGCTCGAATCGATCAAGCGCGACAGTATTCGCGTCCTTTCGCATGTCCAGGTCCGCCGCGAGGACCCGGCCGAGGAAGAACAGCGTCTGCGCCGCGAGGCCGAGGAGCTGGCGCAGCGCATGCAGTTTCAGCATGCCGAAGTCTCGGCGTTGGAACAGCCCGACGAGGAGCCTGAAGCCGCCGGTGGTGTCGCCGCACCTGTCGCTCCGGTGCGTGTCGAACCGAAGATCGGGCGCAACGAGCCGTGCCCCTGTGGCTCCGGCAAGAAATACAAGCATTGTCACGGGCAGGTTCAATAACCTGAGCCGCTCGTTGTGACCCGCGCCGCGACCGGCTTAGCCGCTCGCGGCGTTTTTATCCCTTTTTAGTGATGGCCGAAGGCCGTCCATTCGTCCTGAGGAGTGCATCAATGGCTGTCGGTCTTGGTCCTTTACCTACATTGCACCCGGTGCCAGGGTTCGAGCTCGGCATTGCATCGGCTGGTATCAAGCGACCAGGGCGTAAAGATGTGGTGGTGATGCGCTGTGCGGAAGGCTCGACCATTGCCGGCGTATTCACACTCAACGCTTTCTGTGCCGCGCCGGTAATCCTGGCCAAGCAACGTGCACAAGGGACGGTCCGCTATCTGCTTACCAATACCGGGAATGCAAACGCCGGTACTGGTGAGCCGGGAATGCAGGCGGCGATTCGTAGCTGCGCCAGTCTTGCCAAGTTGGCCGGCGTCGATGAAGCGGCCATTCTGCCATTCTCCACCGGTGTGATCGGCGAGCCGCTTCCGGTCGAGAAGATCGAGGCGGCATTGCCCGCCGCCCTGGCTGACCTGGACGAGAATCGCTGGGCCGAAGCGGCGACAGGCATCATGACCACCGATACCTTACCCAAAGGGGCGAGCCGCCAGTTCGAGCACCAGGGCGTTACCGTTACCGTTACCGGCATTTCCAAAGGCGCCGGCATGATCCGCCCGAACATGGCCACCATGCTCGGCTACATCGCCACCGATGCGAAGGTCAGCCAGGCCGTGTTGCAGGACCTGTTGCGCGATGCGGCCAATAAATCCTTCAACCGCATCACCATCGATGGCGATACCTCGACCAACGACTGCTGCATGTTGGTATCAACCGGAAAGGCGGCGTTGCCGGACATCACCGAGGCCAGCGGTGAGCTGTTCGCCAAGCTCAAGCAGGCCGTGTTCGAGGTGAGCATGGACGTTGCGCAATCCATCGTGCGCGACGGTGAAGGCGCCACTAAGTTCGTCACGGTGACGGTCAACGGCGGCAAGAACCATCAGGAGTGCCTGGATGTCGGCTATGCCGTTGCTCATTCGCCGCTGATCAAGACGGCACTGTTCGCCTCTGATCCGAACTGGGGTCGCATCCTCGCGGCGGTTGGCCGTGCCGGCGTGCCGGAGCTGGATGTCAGCAAGATCGATGTTTATCTCGGTGCGATCTGTATCGCCAGCAAAGGTGGCCGGTCGCCGAGCTATACGGAAGAGCAGGGCGCTGCGGTGATGGCCGAAGAGGAGATCGAGATTCGTATCGAACTGGGCCGCGGTAGCTGCAGCGAGACCATTTGGACCACCGATCTGTCGCACGAGTACGTGCGGATCAATGCCGAATATCGGACGTGAAGCAGCTTGAAGCTTGAAGCTTGAAGAAAGAGCGTGGCGGCCGTGCGGACTGTCCGTACACTTCTTTCCAGCTTCCAGCTTCCAGCTTCCAGCTTCCAGCTTCCAGCTTCCAGCTTATGGATCATCCATGAACCGAACCCATGTCGCCGCCGCGGTGATCCGCTCCCCTGACGGCCTCGTTCTGATCGCCAAGCGTCCGCTCGACAAGCACCAGGGCGGGCTTTGGGAGTTTCCCGGCGGTAAGGTCGAGGCCGATGAAGCCGTCGAGGCCGCGCTGATGCGAGAGCTGCAGGAAGAGCTGAACATCGTAGTCACCGAGGCTCGTCCGCTGATACAGGTGCGCCATGATTATCCGGACAAACAGGTTTTGCTGGATGTATGGGAAGTGCTCGCATTCTCGGGTGAGCCGCACGGCGCCGAGGGCCAGCCGCTGGCCTGGGTGGAGCCTGCAGACTTGCCGAACTACCGTTTTCCTGCGGCGAACCGGCCGATCATTACGGCGGCGCGTCTTCCCGATCACTACCTGATTACGCCTGACGGCTTGTCCCCGCAACAGTTGCTGGACGGCATTGCTCAGGCACTGGATGCGGGCATCCGGCAAATCCAGTTTCGAGCGCCATCCCTGTCTCACGTCGCTTACCGAGCGTTGGCGGCCGAGATCATAGTGATGTGTTCAGGGCGGGCGCAGTTGATGCTGAAGGGTCCGCTGGAATGGGCGGGCGAATTTCCCGCGGCCGGCTGGCATCTGACGGCTGAACAGCTGCGTGATCATGCTGGGCAGGGCAGGCCGGTCCCGCTCAGGCAGTGGCTTGCGGCCTCGTGTCATGATGCCGCTGAACTGGAATTGGCCATGGCGATGGGAGTCGACTTCGTCACGCTCTCACCGGTACTACCTACCGCCACTCATCCGGAGGTACAGCCTTTGGGATGGTCACGCGCCGCTGAATTGCTGGTAGGCTTCAGCCAGCCCGCTTACCTATTGGGCGGGCTCGGTCCCGCCGATCTGGCGCAGGCCCTGCGAACGGGCGCCCAAGGCGTCGCAGCGATCCGAGCATTCTGGCCGATTTGAAGATTGGTGCGATCACGCCGCCTCGACAGGCCTAGTCCGAATTGCGGGTCGATACCGTGGTCGTATCCGATGCCGTAGCAGCACGAGAGACGGCTGTGATAGGTAAAACCTATCGCTGCTATTTTCTCAATCAATTAACCGTATGCGGCCAGCTGCGTTATCGTAGGCCCCGTTAAATTTCTGAATCCCAAAAGGAGTTAGCAGATGTCTCTGATCAACACCCAAGTTCAGCCGTTCAAAGTCAACGCTTTCCACAATGGCAAGTTCATCGAAGTCACCGAAGAGTCCCTGAAGGGCAAGTGGTCGGTGCTGATCTTCATGCCGGCAGCTTTCACCTTCAACTGCCCGACTGAGATCGAAGACGCTGCCAACAGCTACGCTGAATTCCAGAAGGCTGGTACCGAGGTGTACATCGTCACCACCGATACCCACTTCTCGCACAAAGTCTGGCACGAGACTTCCCCGGCAGTAGGCAAGGCTCAGTTCCCGCTGATCGGTGACCCGACGCATCAGCTGACCAACGCTTTTGGCGTACATATCGCTGAAGAAGGTCTGGCTCTGCGTGGCACTTTCCTGATCAACCCGGAAGGCGTGATCAAGACCGTGGAAATCCACTCCAACGAAATCGCTCGCGACGTATCCGAAACCCTGCGCAAGCTGAAAGCTGCTCAGTACACCGCCGCGCATCCGGGCGAAGTCTGCCCGGCCAAGTGGAAAGAAGGCGAGAAGACCCTGGCTCCGTCGCTGGACCTGGTCGGCAAGATCTAAGGTTCATTCGCTCGATTGCCTTGCATGCTATAGGGCTGTAACCCAGCCTCTCTAGCCCAACGCCTGGATGCGGTTTATCCAGGCGTTTTATTTTCTGCATTTCAAATACGGACTACGGGGTACCGCCGCTCATGCTGGACACCAATCTCAAGACCCAGTTGAAAACCTATCTGGAAAAGGTCACTCAGCCGTTCGAGATCGTCGCGTCCCTCGGTGACGGCGAGAAATCCCAGGAAATGCTCGCCCTGCTGGAAGACATTGCCAGCCTGAGCGACCAGATCACCCTGCGCACCGATGGTGATGATGCCCGTGGCCCGTCGTTCGCACTCAACCGCATCGGTGGAAACATCAGCCTGCGTTTCGCCGGCATCCCGATGGGCCATGAGTTCACCTCGCTGGTGCTTGCCCTGTTGCAGGTCGGCGGCCATCCGTCGAAGACCGCACCGGAAGTCATCGAGCAGATCAAGAACATCGAAGGCGACTACAGCTTCGAAACCTACTTCTCGCTGTCCTGCCAGAACTGCCCGGACGTGGTCCAGGCGTTGAACCTGATGGCCGTGCTCAACCCGAACATCCGCCATGTCGCCATCGACGGCGCGCTGTTCCAGGACGAAGTCGAAGCCCGGCAGATCATGTCGGTACCGAGCATCTACCTCAACGGTGAGCTGTTCGGCCAAGGCCGCATGGGCGAAGAGGAAATTCTCGCCAAACTCGACACCGGTGCCTCGGCGCGTGATGCCGAAAAGCTCAGCGCCAAGGACGCTTTCGACGTACTCGTCGTCGGCGGTGGCCCGGCCGGTGCCGCAGCGGCCATCTACGCCGCACGCAAGGGCATCCGCACCGGTGTGGCGGCCGAACGTTTCGGCGGTCAGGTGCTGGACACCATGGCCATCGAAAACTTTATCTCGGTCACCGAGACCGAAGGCCCGAAACTGGCCCGCGCGCTGGAAAACCACGTGCGTGAATACGACGTCGACATCATGAACCTGCAGCGTGCCGCGGCACTGATTCCGGCCTCGACCGAAGGCGGTCTGCATGAAATCAAGCTGGAGAACGGCGGCTCGCTCAAAGCAAAGACACTGATCCTCGCCACCGGTGCTCGCTGGCGTGAAATGAACGTGCCGGGCGAGCAGCAATACCGCGGCCGTGGCGTCGCCTACTGCCCGCACTGCGACGGCCCGCTGTTCAAGGGCAAGCGGGTGGCGGTGATCGGTGGCGGCAACTCCGGCGTGGAAGCGGCCATCGACCTGGCCGGCATCGTTGCTCACGTCACGCTGCTCGAGTTCGACAGTCAGCTGCGTGCCGATGCCGTGCTGCAGAAAAAGCTGCACAGCCTGGCCAACGTCACCGTGATCACCAGCGCGCTGACCAGCGAAGTCATCGGCGACGGCCAGAAAGTCACTGGCCTGACCTACAAGGACCGCAACTCCAGCGAGTTCCACAACTTGGAGCTGGAAGGCATCTTCGTGCAGATCGGCCTGCTGCCCAACTCCGACTGGCTGAAGGGCACCGTCGAACTGACCTCGCGCGGCGAGATCATCGTCGATGCGCGCGGCGAGACCTCGCTGCCGGGCATCTTTGCCGCGGGCGACGTCACCACGGTGCCGTACAAGCAGATCGTCATCGCGGTCGGCGAAGGTGCCAAGGCCTCGTTGAGTGCGTTCGACCACCTGATCCGCAGCTCCGTCGAAGACTGAGCCTGAGGGCACGAAAAAGGGGGAGCAGATCCAGGTCTGCTCCCCCTTTTCGTTTCTGCGGACCGCAACGCAGGCCTGCACGAGGATAGATAGCGGCGTTAAGGGGTCTATTTCATTACACCGGATCGCGTCGGTCGGGTGGAAACGAGCGAAGTTGCGGCTGTCTGAGCGGCCGCTTCGTCGCACATGTACCAATCGTCCATGGAGCGAATCCACCTATGAAAAAAGCGGATACGCCGCAAGACGTCCGAGGCGCTGTCGTAACCTTTGCCAACCGCTCCAACGAACCCCAACACGAACGGGTCGTGCACGAGCAGCTCGCCAAACGCCTGGCCGAGTTGCAAGGCTTCGTCTTTCTCGGCGACTACGACCGCAGCGTCAGCTATCCACACCAGCTTTATTTCGTTCCCTCCGGCACCGTGATCGGCACCGAGCAGGCGCGTGAGCTGGGGCTCGAGAGCGAGCAGGATCTGTTTGGCGGTGTCGTACCGCATGCCTTCATCGAAACCAAGGCCATCACCCATCCGCTGGTGAGACCGGATGCCGATTCGCCGTTGGGCTGGTCGCGAAGTTTCACCCGGCGCGTCACGGGCGGCGTTCTGCCCGGCTACAGCGTTTTTTCCCTGCACGATGCGCGAGAGGCCGGACGGCGATTGCTTCACGAAGGCGCGCTGCGCATCAAACCGGTGCGTGCCACGGGTGGGCGAGGGCAGGAGCGGGTGACGACCGAACAGGAGCTCGATCATGCTTTGGAAAACATGGACGCAACCGAACTCACCCAATACGGGCTGGTGCTCGAAACGCACCTGGATGACGTGACGACGTTCAGCGTCGGCCAAACCCGTGCCGCGGGCAGGGTGCTGAGTTACTATGGCACCCAGCGGCTGACCCAGGACAACGGGGGCGAAACGGTCTATGGCGGCTCGGATCTGTTGGTCGTCGAAGGCGATTTCGATGCCCTGCTAAACCTGAATCTGCCCGAAAAGACCCGTCTGGCCATCTCCCAGGCTCAAATCTACGACGCTGCCGCCTCGGCCTGCTTTCGCAATTTCTACGCCTCTCGACGCAACTACGATATCGCTCAAGGCATCGATGGCCGAGGGCGCGCCTGTTCCGGCGTGCTGGAGCAATCCTGGCGCATTGGCGGCGCGAGCAGTGCCGAGGTTGCGGCACTGGAGGCGTTTATCCGGGGCGAGGGCGGTCCGGTGGTGCGCGCGTCATCGGTTGAAGTCTACGGGGAATCAACCGTGCCCGAAGGCGCAACGGTGCTGTTTCGCGGCGAGGACGCCGAGGTCGGCTTCATAACCAAATACGCAGTGGTGGAGGCTCATGGCAACCCATAGTGAAAGCGTGGATATCCTCGTAGATGACGAGCACATTGCCGGCACCTTTCTGTCGCCCCCGACGAAATTGCCGGGTGTGCTCTTCGTGCATGGTTGGGGCGGTAGCCAAGAGCGCGACCTGACCCGCGCTCGCGGTATTGCTGGTTTAGGCTGCATCTGTCTGTCGTTCGACCTGCGGGGCCATGCCCAGACGCTGGCGCAACAGCAGACCGTCACGCGCGAGCAGAACCTGCGTGACCTGCTGGCGGCCTACGATCTCCTGGTACAGCATCCGAACATTGATCCTTCCGCAATCGCCGTGGTCGGCACCAGTTACGGCGGTTATCTGGCTGCGCTGCTTACTTCCTTGCGTCCGGTCAAATGGCTGGCGATGCGCGTGCCGGCGTTGTACAGGGATGATGACTGGGCGATACCCAAGCGCCAGTTGAGTCGCGATCTGCTCAATGAGCTGCGTGGTCGGCGGGTCGTTCCAGAGGAGAATCGGGCGTTAGCGGCCTGTGCCGAGTTTCGTGGCGATGTATTGATCGTCGAGTCCGAGCACGATCATCTGGTCCCGCACAGCACGATCATGAGTTACCGGGCGGCATTCCATCAGACCCATTCGCTGACTCACCGCATCATCCTTGGCGCCGATCATGGTCTGACCCATGAGAATTGCCAGCAGGCCTACACCGATATTCTCGTCAAATGGGCAACCGAGATGGTGGTCGGTGGACGTGTCGGCCAGCAGCACGGCGCAGCTGCCGCGCGGTTGGGCTAACCCGGCGGCGTCGGCGGCTCGATGGGGCCGACGAAGCGGCTCCAGCGCCGGTCGAGCACCTGCTGCTTGAGCACTTCGATGACATCGACCAGCAATTCTTCCAGCGCGAGGTCGGTGTTTTCGTCCTGATACACCCAGGCCTCGAAGCACTCGTCAGCCAGGCTCCGAGCCAAACGCTGGAATTGCGGGCCCTGCAGCCCGTCCACCGCCCCTTGGAGAAGCCGAGCCGCGATATCGGTGAGTGCATCGTCCAGGGTATCGACGACCCGGTCGCCAAGCGGCAGGCGACGCAGGCGGGTGACCTCCGGATTATTCGCCAGCGCCTGGTGAATCAACCCGTCGACATAGCCTTCGATGGCGCCGCGGTTGTCCCGATAGCCGTTCTCCAGCATGGCGTTCAGGCGTCGCGATAGATCGTCGAGCAGTCGCTCTTTGCGCGGTCTTACCACCTCCTGCAGCAGCCGACGGGAAAGGTCGTCGCTGGCACCGATCTCTTGCTGCAGGCGGCTGAACAGTCGAACCATGACGCGATCGGACAGCTCTTCCAGCAGCAGCGAGTAGTAGCGGTGAACCAGCCCATAGACCGGCCACCGGCGCATGTCGATAAGGCCCAGCCGTTGCAGTCGGATCAGCAGACTGCCGACCCTCAATACGCGAAGCCAGCGGAAACCGCTCAGGGGAATGCAGCCGAGTACGTCGTACCAGTGAGCGAAAGGGTAGTAATACCAGCGTGCGTAGCGTCGCTCGAACAACGCAACGGTCCAGCCAAGCAGCACGTCGAGAATGAATACCGCGACGAAGCCGAGATCGATCAGCTGGAAATTGCGGTGGATCAGCGTGTCGTAGCGCTGATGCAGCTCGGGCAGCCATCCAGCGAGGGCCTGATTGATTGGCTGCACGATGAACAGGCTGTCGAACAGGATCAGCCCAAGATTGATGCACACCAGCAGGACGATGAACGCTTCCCAGGCTGCGTGCAGCCCGTCGTGCATGCGTTCGTGCTGGCCTGCGGCTAACTCAGGCATCGGCGCTGACAGGTGGCGGGTTGCCAGAGGATTTCGGCACAGCCCTGGCGACGTGCGATCAGGCGCGCCACGACGAAGAACAGATCCGACAGGCGATTGAGGTAAGCCAGCCCGACTGGACGTAGCGGTTCGATGGCATTGAGCTGTTGGCAGCGCCTTTCGCTGGTGCGAGCCATGCTGCGGCATAGATGCGCGAGCGCGATCAGCCGGGTGCCGCCAGGCATGATGAAATCTTCCAGCGGTCCGAGCTCCGCATTCCAGCGGTCGATCGCCGCCTCCAGGCGCGCTACCTCGGTAGGGGTCAGCGCTTGATAGTCCGGCATCGCCAGTTCGCCGCCCAGATCGAACAGGCGGTGCTGGCAAGGGCTCAGCACCTCGATAAGTTCAGCCAGATCCGGCCAGCGCGCCTGTGCTTCGGCCAGTTCGGCAAGCAACAGGCCCAGTTGACTGTTGAGCGTATCGATTTCGCCCATGGCTTCGACCCGTGGGTGATCCTTGGGGACGCGGCGGCCATCGGCCAGGCCGGTTTCTCCGGCATCGCCGGTGCGGGTATAGATCTTTGACAGTCGATTGCCCATCTGTAGGTTCCTGGTGGTGCTTCAGTTGGCGTCGGACGCGGATGGTAGCGGCAGGCGCAGGGTGAAGGTCGTTCCCTGGTCCGGCTTGCTTTGCACTTCCATCTGGCCCTTGTGATTGTTGGTGATGATGAAATACGAAACGGAAAGACCCAACCCGGTTCCCTGGCCCACCTCTTTGGTGGTGAAAAAGGGTTCGAAGATTCGCTTGCGGATGTGTTCGGGGATGCCACCGCCGTTGTCTTCCACATGAATTTCAGCCCATGGCGGGTTCAGGCGCGTCCGCAACGTGATCTGCCCACGGCCTCGCTCCGGTTTCTGGTGGATGGCCTGGGCCGCGTTTTTCAGAAGATTCAGCAGCACCTGTTCCAGCTCGTTGCCGATGCAGGGGACTCGGTCCACTTGTGGATCGAAGTCGCGGATAATTTCCAGCGAGCGAAAGTCGAAGCCCTCCATCAGCGCGAAGTCGTTACCGGCGATCTCCAGCGCCTGATCGATCAGTGTGGGCAGTTGGCATTCGGCCAGTTGCCGGTTGCTCATGCGGCTGAAGCTCAGCATGTGGCTGACGATCTTGGCCGCGCGCGAGCCGGCCTGCTGGATGCCGTCGAGCAGCTGCGGGATTTCTCGCCGTTGCAGGTATTGATTCACCGCTTCCAGTCGAACGCCGGTGTCGTCGGCCGCTTCGCGGTTTCGCTCCAGGTCCGGTGACAGACGTCGACGGATGTTCTGTGCGTTATGCAGGATCGCCCCGAGGGGGTTGTTGATCTCATGTGCCATGCCTGCGGCGAGACCGCCCACCGAAAGCATCTTTTCCGATTGCACCATGATCTCTTCCATGTTGATGCGTTCGGTGATGTCGTCGATGCGAATGACTACGCCACCGCCGCCCATCAAGGGGTAGAGCGTCAGCGCGTAATGTCGGGGCTCGTCGTCGAAGGCCCAGGTGACGCGCTCGATCTTTTCCACCTGATGCCGTTCGGATGCTCGGCGAATCTCGGTCAGGAAGGGCCTTAGCGGTTCGAAGGCGATGAACACGGGCTGGTTCAGCGCATCGTCGATTGAGGTACCCGAGAGCTCGCTGGCCTGCTGGTTCCATTGGGTCACGTAGAGCTGCTCGTCCAGGGCGATGAGCACCGATGGCATCGAGTCGATGATGCTGTTCAGGTAGCTCTGGAATCCGGTGAGCTTCTTCTCGATCTTGCTGCGAACCTGTACCTCCAGTTCCAGCTTGCGGTTGGTGTGCCGGGTTTCCTCTGCCAGCCCCTGGGCATGGTCGAAGGCGTCCTGGGCATCGTCGCGGGCGCGCTTGAGCTGTTGTTCGCGTGCCTCCATGCGCGACAGCATGGTGTTGAAGGCATCGGCCAGATGTCCGATTTCGTCGCGGTTCCTCGGTGTTGCGCGAAGCGAATAGTTTTCTTCGCGCGTGACCTGGCGGGACAGGGCCTCGAGGTCATGGATCGGGCGGGTGATCATCTGCCGGATCTGCCGGGCGACCAGTATCCAAAGCAGCAGGCTGGTCAGAAGAATGGCGACGCTGGCGGTCAGGGTTCCGGTGTAGAAGGCCCCGGGCAATTCGCTACTGGCCACGATCAGCAGGTGGCCCGGAGGCCCTTCGGCTTGCGGTAGTTCCACCAGTAAATTGGCGCGCATCTCAGTCTTTTGCCATGCGGGTAGCTCGCTTACCTGCTGCGGCAGGCCCAGCGAATCGCCGTGATACAGCTGTGCCAGGCTCTGGCCTTCGCTGTCGTAGATCGCCGCTGCGCGCAGCGGGGCATAATCGTTCAGCTTCTGCAGGAGCCCGTCGGCTGCCGCTTCGGATGCCAGGGCGCGGTTACTCAACTCGGGCGTAGCGAACAGCGCCCCAAGGGTATGCATGGCCTGCGGCGCGACGCTCTGGCGGGAGATCCAGTAGGCCGCGCTGATGAAGACGAGATTCGATACCAGCAGCACTGCGGCAAGCAGTACGAGCAGGGCGATCAGCAGCTTGCGGCCGACCGGGAGATTTTCAAGGCGCTGGCGCAGGGTCATGGCAGGCACTGGCTAAGGGTGTTTCAGCAGGGTAGCGGTGCCTCAGTCCGCGGGCAATCTGCGAGCGTGCAGGAATGCCTGGAGCTGTTGCTGCAGGCTGAACAGCGCCGGCACGTGCAGATCGTGCTGCTCGGCGGTCCGGCACGCCTGACCGAGCAGGAAGCTGACTTCGGTCCGGCGTCCGTTTCGTACATCTTGGTGCATCGACGAATAGTTGTTGGCCGTTGCCTCGATGATCGAGAGCACTTCGTCTTCCAGTCCACGAGCCGCATCACGCTGATTGGTGGCCTTGAGCACTTCCGCAAGTTCGTTGCAGAGTCGGTGGAGCTGCTCGGGGAACGCGCGCAACTCGCCGTTGCGGCAATCATTCAGGACGGTCAGGGGATTGATGGCGCAGTTGATCGCCAACTTGCGCCAGAGTTTGCCCATGATGTCTTCCGTCCAGCCGTGCGGAATGCCGGCGGTGACCAGATCGGCGAGCCAGGATGGCTGGTTGCGATGGCCGGGTTCGCCCAGCCAGTTCTGCCCCTGACCGGCATGGACGATTCGGAAGTCAGCCTGACGATAGGCGCCCTCGGTACTTGAAACGAATATGCAGCGGCTGCCGGGCCAACGTGCCGCAATGGCCTGCTGACTGCCCAGGCCGTTCTGCAACAGAAGAATGTGCGATCCCTTGACCAGACGCGGTGCCACCTCGGCGATTGCGTCTTGCGCATCGTATGCCTTGCAGGCAACCAGTAGCCGGTTTATCGGTGTAGCTGCATCGGGTAACTCTACGGGTACCGGATAGACAGCGGTGACGCCGGCCTCGGTCAGGCTCAGGCCACCCGCGGCTCGGTAATCAGCGAGGCGTTGCGGGTTGCGCAGGATGATTTGCACCGGTACGCCGGCACGGAAAAGGCGCGTCGCCCAGAGCCCGCCGAGGCTACCAGCGCCCAGAACATGCCAGGTGTCGTTCATCAGGCTGGCTGCCGGTAACGCAGGGGCACGATACGTCCTGTGGTGTACGCGTCGGGCAGCAGAGCGGCGGCGCTTTCGATCAGCGTCTGGGGCTCGACCGGCAGGGCACTCGCATCGAGGCTGACCAGACCGATGCCGGCCTTGATCGAAATGAACCCTTCGCTGGTCTTGAACGCTTTGAGGTTGAGCCCTTCGTGCAAACGTTTGAAGCTGCTCGGCGAGCAGCCGCGTAAGTCGTCGACCAGGGCGAGCAGGCCGAAGTGGTGATCATCCAGGCGGGTCAGCGTGTCCAGCGGCCGTACAAGTTGCCCCAGTCGCCGTGCCACACCTCTGAGCAGCTCGTGATGAAGAAGCTCGCCGTAGCGCTCTCGCTGACCGAGGAGTTCCGGCAGACCGATCACCAGGTAGCACAACGCGCCGCCACGGCTCTCGATATGGCTCAGGCTGTCGCCGAGCCGCTGACGAAGATGGCGCATGTTGCCCAGCCCGGTAATCGGGTCGATCAAGTTGCGATTTTCCAGGCTGGCGATGTTCTCGGTCAGTAGACGGTTTTCCCGCATCAGCCGTTGCAGCGAGCCACAAAGCCGGTCGGCGGCATATACCCGAGGTACCAACTGCTCGTTCATCACCGACTTGCCGATGAAATCATCCACGCCATGATCGAATGCCTTGCTCAGCACGTCCTGGCCGTCCCGCCCGGTCAGTAGAATGATATAGGTGTAGTGATGGGACATTTCGTCCTGCTGACGCACCTGGGTGGTCAGTTCCAACCCGTCCATTTCGGGCATCAGCCAATCGGCGAGCAGAACATTCGCCGGGCGTTGCTCAATGAGTTCCAGTGCAGCACTGGCGCTATTGGCGAAGCGAATGTCCTCGTACCCGGCCTTGGACAGGGCGCGGCCGATCATCACGCTTGAAAACTTGGCGTCGTCGACCACCAGGATGCTGAGTTGGGGGTTGGGCATTCATGCGCTCGGTTAAGAAGGGTTGCCGTAACAGGCCGGTGGCCGGGCGTTATTGGCCTGAACCGTTATAATGATCGCGCATTTGAATCGTCAAGCTAAGCGCGCTGGGTCACACCGCAGCGCCCTTTTTATAGGAGGAAAGGCCATGCCTTCGTTCGACGTGGTGTCCGAACTGGACAAACACGAAGTTACTAACGCCGTCGACAATGCGCTCAAGGAACTGGACCGGCGTTACGATCTGCGCGGTAAAGGTACCTTCGAGTTCAAGGAGCTGACGGTCCATCTGACCGCCGATGCTGACTTCCAATTGGAGCAGATGCTGGAGATCCTCAAGCTGAGCCTGGTCAAGCGCAAGATCGATATTCAGTGCCTGGAGTTCAAGGATCCGTACCCATCCGGCAAGTCGGTCAAGCAGGACGTGGTGCTGCGCGAAGGCATCGACAAGGAGCTGGCGAAGAAAATCGTCGCCCATATCAAAGATGCCAAGCTCAAGGTGCAGGCGGCCATTCAGGGCGAGCAGGTTCGGGTGACCGGCAAGAAACGCGATGATCTGCAGGAGGCCATCGCCCTGCTGCGGGCCAAGGATTTTGGCATGCCATTGCAGTTCAACAACTTCCGCGACTGATGCCCCGGGCATCGTTGATGCCTTCCGCTTTAGCCGAGCGGCCGTCTGACGGCACGCTCGGTTTCCCTGAGGAGTTTTCCACTGATGGATTTCAGTGTCGATTATCTGGTCGATCTATCCGAGGCTTGGCTGCCGATCGTCCTGCAATACGGTGCTCAGCTATTGCTGGCGCTGGCAACTTTCCTGATTGGCTGGTGGCTGATCAACAAACTCGTCAGCAATCTTGGCGGCCTGCTACAGCGACGCCAGGTAGACCTTTCACTGCACGGCTTTATCGAGAGCCTGTTGGGCATCGTGCTGAAGGTGCTGCTATTGGTCAGCGTGGCGTCGATGATCGGGGTGGAAACCACCTCCTTCATTGCCATGATCGGCGCGGCTGGTTTGGCCATCGGTCTGGCACTGCAGGGCAGTCTCGCGAACTTTGCAGGTGGGGTATTGATCCTGCTGTTCCGTCCGTTTCGAGTCAGCGAGTGGATCGAGGCTCAGGGTGTGGCTGGCACCGTGCATTCGATCCAGATCTTCCACACGATTCTTAAATCGGGCGACAACAAGACCATCGTGGTGCCCAACGGCAGCCTTTCCAACGGTCACATCACCAATTATTCTCGCGAGCCGCGGCGTCGTGCCGATATCAACGTTGGCATCGACTACAGCGCGGACATCAAGCTGGCGCGCAAGATCCTGTTGGAGATTGCAGAGGACGAGCGCGTACTGCGCGATCCAGCGCCAGCGGTCTTCGTGACAGGGCTGGGCGATAGCTCCGTCAATCTGTCGCTGCGGGTTTGGGTAGCGACCGGCGACTTCTGGCCGGTGACTTTCGGTTTCACTGAGCTGCTGAAAGAGCGCTTCGACGAGGCGGGCATCGGTATCCCGTACCCACAGCGCGTGATGCATCTGGTCCAGAGCTAAGGTTCGGGCAAAAGCGAAGCCGGTGATTGCCGGCTTCGCTTTTTTCAGCTTCGCTCTGTAGACGGGACGGGTTCGGCAGCTTCCGGTGGCCGACGGGTTCGTAACCACTGCCAGGCAATCAGCACTAGGGTAGGTACGCCGAGCAGTGCCGTGACAAGAAAGAAGTCGCTGTAGCCAAGATGCTCCACCATGACCCCTGAATAGCCGCCCAATAGGCGGGGCAACAACAGCATCAACGAGCTCAGCAGCGCATACTGCGTCGCCGAAAACTTCAGATTGGTGAGGCTCGACAGATAAGCGACGAACGCCGTGGAGGCCAGGCCGCCACTGAAGTTGTCGCAAGAGATGGTGACGATCAGCATGTTCAGGTTGGCGCCCATCTCCACCAACAGCATGAACATGAGGTTGGTGGCCGCTGATGCGACACCGCCAATGAACAGGATCGGCAGGATGCTGAAACGCACGATCAGCAGCCCGCCGAAAGCCGCTCCGAGCAGCGTCATAATCAGTCCGAAAAGCTTGCTGACGCTGGCGATTTCATCCTTGCTGAAGCCTTGGTCGATATAAAACACGTTGGCCATGACGCCCATGACAGTGTCGGACATCCGGTATGTAGCGATCAGCCCCAACAGCAGCAATGCCTGCCAGCGATAGCGCAGGATGAAATCGGTGATTGGCGTCAGCACCGGTCCCATCAGGATGCGGCCGGGACCGGACAGGCAGCCCCAGCAGATCAGTAGATACATGGTGCCGCGTGGCCAGTAGCCACCCCAGTAGGACTGGAACATGCCGGTGGTCGAAACCATCAGGATGATCAGCACGATCACCGATACCGCCTGATGTACAAAGTCGAACCGCGCAGGGCGCTGGCGCTGACCGGCCTGTTGCAGCATCTGTCGCACCGGTACAAGCAGCGTGCGCCCCCATGGAGACATTGAGCCGATAATGAACAGCAGATACAGGGTCGCGCGCGGCCAGGCCTGTGCGATCAGTGCATTTATCATCGCCGGTACGGATATCAGCAGTACCAATAGCAGGCCGACGCCCGCCAGCTGATGGTTGAAACTGTACTTCGAAGGCTCGTTGGGCAGCGGCGCGGCGCCCTCCGGCTCTGGAATTAGCAGGCTGGTGATCAGCCCCGGAATGATTAGCAGAGCGAAGGCGATATAAGTCGTGGCCCAGGCGCTCTGGCTGTACTCCAGATTGGTCGAGCCGAGCCATTCGGCGAGAAATAGCGCGCCGGCGCTGGCCAGTAGCATGGCGATGCGGTAACCGGTCATATAGCTCGCCGCCAGCGTCGCCTGCAGCTTGTCTTCGGCGATCTCCAAGCGGTAGGCGTCGATGGCGATGTCCTGGGTGGCCGAGGCGAACGCCACAGCGACAGCCAGGGCGATCAACATGGTCAGGTTGTACTGGGGATTGCACAGGGCCATGCCGATTAGCCCAATGGCGATTACTGCCTGTGACAGAACCAGCCAGGAGCGGCGGCGTCCCAGCGCGCCGATCCAGGGCAGACGCCACTGGTCGAGCATCGGCGACCAGACCCATTTGAATGCGTACGCCAGGCTGATCCAGCTGGCAAAGCCAATGGTTTCGCGCGATACGCCTGCTTCCCGCAGCCATACCGAAAGCGTGGAAAACACCAGTATCGCAGGCAGGCCTGCGGCAAAGCCGAGCACCAGTAGGGTCAGCGAAGCGGGGCTGGCATAGGCGGCGAGCGCGGCGCGCCATGTTTCACGGGACATAGACGGGACGGACACAAATCATGAAGCGCGCACTCTACCCGCTGTGCTCAGACGAATGCCAGCCGTGCCGACGTATGTCGATCCGGTCATTGATGATAGTCACGCCCTCGGCGCGTAACCGCATGCGTTGTTCATGCCCCGCGGCGCTGCCTGCTGGCAGGCTGAGCCGACCGCCGGCGCCGATCACTCTGTGCCAGGGCAGGCTTGTGCCATCCGGTAGTTGCGACATTAGCCGGCCAACCCAGCGCGCTGCACGACCGAGTCCGGCCATGGCGGCCACCTCGCCATAGCTCACCACCTTGCCCGACGGGATCTGGGCCATGACGAGGTAAACGGCGGCGCGGCGCGCTTCGGCGTCCGCACCGGGAGGTAATAAAGGCGGCTGGTCAATCATGCGGAATGCTTCCTTCGTGAGCCGTGACCGGGTTGGGCGGCGCTGAACTCGTTTCCCGTTCAGCGGTCAGTGCTTGCTGTGACCAAAAGCATAGGGATAATGCCTGCCTTTTAACCGCATCTGTCCAGAATTTCAGTCATCTATGCTCTCTAGAACCCTGCTTTGCGTGTCGCTTTCCGTACTTTCCCTGCCTTTGTTCGCCGATACCGTATGGTTGAAGAACGGTGATCGTCTGACCGGCAAGATCAGTGTGATGGATGGCGGTAAGTTGCTGATCGAGACCGACTACGGCGGCTCGATTCCAGTGCAGTGGAGTCAGGTCGCAACGCTGGAAAGCAATCAGCAGTTGCTGATCAAGCAGGACGATGTGACTGGCGAAGTGGCCAAGTCGCTCCAGGCTGCAGACGACGGCAAAGTCACCTTGAGCAACGGTGGTGTGCCGCGTACGGTTCCGCTGGCCAATATCACCCAGATCATCCATCCGAAACCGCTGATCCATGACCTGACCTGGAAAGGCAATATTGACGTGGCGCTGGACTACAAACGCGCGGAAACCGATACGGACGACTACGACGTTTCCTTCGATACATCGGCACGTCACGGTCTCTGGCGGCATAACGGAACGGCCAATTACAACCGCGAATACCGCGACGGCGTTACCGCGACAGATAACTGGGATGCCGAATACGCGCTGGATCGATTCATCGACGAGCATTGGTTCTGGCAAGGACGCTTCGAATACAAGCGCGACAAGGTTGAAGACGTCCGCCGTCAGCGCACGCTGGGTACCGGTCCGGGTTACCAGTTCTGGGACAACGAGCTGGGCGCTTTCTCCCTGGCTTCGCTGGTCAACCGCAGTGACTACGAATTTGCCGATGGGGAGAAAGAGGACTTCTATTCGCTGGCAATGAAGTGGAAGTACAATCGTTATCTGATCGGCAAGACATTCGAACTGTTCAGCAATGGCGAAATCGGCAAGCCGCTGGAAAATGTCGCCGATTACGAACTCGATGCCGAGGTAGGTCTGCGCTACAAGGTCACCGACTGGGCATCGCTGAACATGAAGGCTGAAAAGGACATCGTCAGCGGCGCAGAAAGCGAAATGGATGAAACGCGCTACAGCATCGGCTTCGGGGTGGGTTGGTAAAAAGAAAGCTGGAAGCTTAAAGCCTTAAGCTTGAAGCAGAGCTCGGTCTCGGGAGCATGGTTGCTTCCAGCTTCCAGCTTCCAGCTTCCAGCTTCCAGCTTCCAGCTGTACTTACAGCCTCAGCCCGCCATCCAGCTCCAGAATGCGTCCGGTGTAGTAATCGTTCTCGAAGATGTAGGCCACCGAATGGGCGATTTCCATCGGTTTGCCGAGCCGCTTGAGCGGGATGCCGGCGGCCATCTTTTCCAGGGCTTCGGGTTTCATGCTGGCGACCATCTCGGTCTCGATGAATCCGGGCGCAACGCCCGCGACGCGGATGCCGTAACGAGCCAATTCCTTGGCCCAGACCACCGTATCCGCTGCCACACCCGCCTTGGCGGCCGAGTAGTTCGCCTGTCCCATATTGCCGGCTCGGGAAATGGAAGAAATGTTGACGATCGCGCCCTGACATTTCAGCTCGATCATCTTCGCGGCTACTTCACGGGTGCAGAGAAACACGCCGGTCAGGTTTACATCGATCACTGCCTGCCATTGCGCCAGACTCATTTTCGACAGTTCACCATCCTTGACCTTGATGGTTAGGCCATCGCGGAGGATGCCGGCGTTGTTGACCAAGCCGTCGAGACCGCCGAAGTCATCGCTGACTTGGCTCACCATATGGCTGACCTGCTCTTCATTGGCCACGTTGCAGACGTAGGCGCGCGCATCGCCGCCAGCGCTCTTGCAGGCCGCTACCGCTTCGTCCAGCCGATCCTGATTGAGGTCGACCAGCGCCAGTCGCGCGCCCTTGCCGGCTAGGTATTCGCCCATTGCGCGTCCCAGGCCCTGGCCACCGCCGGTAATGATGATGACTTTGTCTTTGAGTTGCATGCGAATCTCCTCTTATGACACTTGCCGCGAAACGACGTCCGCCAGTGAAACCGTTATGCTGAGCGCCCCGTCGAATCGAACAAAGCCATCGAGGAGCCCCTGTGAGTGCTGAAGCCGTCAAGCATGCCCGACAACTCCTGCTCGCGGAATACCGTGGCGTGCTCTCGACACACTCCACAGCGATGCCCGGATTTCCGTTCGGTTCGTCGGTGCCCTACTGCTTGAGCGAGGAGGGCTGGCCGCTGATCCTGATCAGCCGGATTGCCCAGCACACGAAGAACCTCAAGGCCGAGCCGCGTTGCTCGTTGCTGGTGGCCGAGCGCGGCGCCGAAGATGTACAAGCCAACGGGCGCCTGACCGTGCTGGCCGAGGCGCGTCAGCTCGACGATGCCTCAGCCGTCGACGCAGCTGCAGCGCGCTATTACCGTTACTTTCCCGAATCGCGCGACTATCACAGGGCGCACGACTTCGATTTCTGGGTGCTGCGACCGGTGCGCTGGCGCTACATCGGTGGCTTTGGTGCGATTCACTGGCTGAACGAGGTGGCGCTGAGCAATCCGTTCGCTCGTGCCGATGGCGCCGAGAGCGGAATGCTCGAACATATGAATGGAGACCATGCCGCGGCCATCGCCCATTACGTCGAGCGGGCCGGGTTGCCGTCCGCACCTGCTGCGCAGATGGTGGGAATCGACAGCGAAGGCTTTCACCTGCGTATCGGTCAGGCCATTCACTGGCTGGCGTTTCCAGACACCTGCGACACCCCGGGTGCGGTGCGCCAGGCCCTGGTCGCCATGGCGCGCCGCTGATTCAGCCTGATGTAAGCGCAGGGGGTGAATAATCCGGTTACAGCCTGTTATCGGGGCGGGTTGAATTCGGTACAAGCTGCCGTCATCTACACCAGATCGGAAGCCGTTCTTCCGCCAAGGACTATCGATGCGTATTTTCTTTCTGCTGTTTCTTCTATTCCCGCTGGCCGAGCTGGCATTGCTGATTCAGGTCGGCAGCTCGATCGGTGTGCTGCCGACCATCCTGCTGCTGGTCATCACTGGCATGGCCGGCATTCTGTTGATGCGTCTGGCTGGTTTCGCCACCGCTTGGCGTGCACGCGAGCGGCTGGCCCGTGGCGAGCTGCCGGAGCGCGAAATGCTTCAGGGGCTGATGATGGCCGTCGCGGGGGGCTTGCTGTTCCTGCCCGGCTTTCTCAGTGACATCGTCGCGTTGCTGGTGCTGTTTCCGCCGTCGCGCAAGCTGTTTCTCGGTTTTGTCGGTCGCCGTGTCGAGGCTCAGGCCCAGCGTCGTCGCGCCTTTGCCGATGACCTGCGCCAGCAGCAGGAGCGGCCCGCTGGGCCACAGCGCCCGAATGTGATCGAGGGCGAATGGGAGCGTCGCGACAAGTGATGCATGCAGTTCGAGCGAAAGGCATGCGCAAGCATGCCTTTCCTTTTATCAATGCAAAAAATCAGCGCATTGCCCTTGAAATCATTTTTGCCGCCCGCATGTAGCGGTCACCGCAAGGTCGCTGTCGTGTTCGACAGTCCGTCTTCTGCGGCTCGCATTGCGGGCCGCAACCGGCGTCGCCGGATTTGCCCAACCCGCCGATGAGCATGCATCGGCATGGAAACCACTGTATTAGGAGAGATCGACAATGAAGCTTCGTCCTCTGCATGACCGCGTCGTGATTCGCCGCAGCGAAGAAGAAACCAAGACCGCAGGCGGCATCGTGCTGCCGGGCTCCGCTGCCGAAAAGCCGAACCGTGGCGAAATCGTTGCAGTTGGTACTGGTCGCGTTCTGGATAACGGCGAAGTACGTGCGCTGGCCGTCAAGGTTGGCGATCAGGTCGTATTCGGCCCTTACTCCGGCAGCAACACCGTCAAGGTCGACGGTGAAGACCTGCTGGTAATGAGCGAGAACGAAATCCTCGCCGTCGTCGAAGCCTGATCAGCGCTCGCGCCTAGCGAACTGCACTCCATCAACAGAATTTGAGGAAGAATCAACATGGCTGCTAAAGAAGTTAAGTTTGGCGACTCCGCTCGCAAGAAGATGCTCACTGGCGTCAACGTCTTGGCTGACGCGGTAAAAGCGACTCTCGGCCCGAAAGGCCGTAACGTGGTGCTGGAAAAGAGCTTCGGCGCTCCGACCATCACCAAGGACGGCGTTTCCGTCGCCAAGGAAATCGAACTCAAGTGCCGCTTCGAAAACATGGGCGCGCAGCTGGTCAAGGACGTTGCGTCCAAGGCCAACGACGAAGCCGGTGACGGCACCACCACCGCTACCGTTCTGGCCCAGGCCATCGTCAACGAAGGCCTGAAAGCCGTCGCTGCCGGCATGAACCCGATGGACCTCAAGCGCGGCATCGACAAGGCGACCATCGCTGTCGTCAACGAGCTGAAGAGCCTGGCCAAGCCTTGCACTGATTCCAAGGCCATCGCCCAGGTCGGCACCATTTCCGCCAACTCCGATTCCTCCATCGGCGACATCATCGCCGAGGCCATGGAGCGCGTGGGCAAAGAAGGCGTCATCACCGTTGAAGAAGGCTCGGGCCTGGAAAACGAGTTGTCCGTCGTAGAAGGCATGCAGTTCGACCGCGGCTACCTGTCTCCCTACTTCATCAACAAGCCGGACACCATGGTTGCCGAACTCGACAGCCCGCTGCTGCTGCTGGTCGACAAGAAGATCTCTAACATCCGCGAACTGCTGCCGGTGCTGGAAGGCGTGGCCAAGGCCGGTCGTCCGCTGCTGATCGTCGCTGAAGACGTCGAAGGCGAAGCCCTCGCTACGCTGGTCGTCAACAACATGCGTGGCATCGTCAAGGTCGCTGCGGTCAAGGCGCCTGGCTTCGGCGATCGCCGCAAGGCCATGCTGCAGGACATCGCCATTCTGACTGGCGGTACCGTGATTTCCGAAGAAGTCGGCCTGAGCCTGGAAACCGCTACCCTGGAGCACCTGGGTAACGCCAAGCGCGTCGTGCTGAACAAGGAAAACACCACCATCATCGACGGCGCCGGCCAGCAGGTCGACATCGAAGCCCGCGTTGCGCAGATCCGCAAGCAGGTCGAAGACACCACCTCCGACTACGACAAAGAGAAGCTGCAAGAGCGTCTGGCCAAGCTGGCTGGCGGTGTTGCCGTGATCAAGGTCGGTGCCGGTACCGAAGTCGAGATGAAAGAGAAGAAGGCCCGCGTCGAAGACGCCCTGCACGCCACTCGTGCAGCCGTTGAAGAAGGCGTGGTACCTGGCGGCGGTGTTGCCCTGGTGCGCGCGCTGCAGGCCATCTCCGAACTGAAGGGCGAGAACGAAGACCAGAACGTCGGCATCACCCTGCTGCGTCGCGCGGTTGAAGCACCGCTGCGTCAGATCGTCGCCAACGCCGGTGGCGAGCCGAGCGTCGTGGTCGACAAGGTCAAGCAAGGTTCGGGCAACTATGGCTTCAACGCGTCTACCGACGAGTACGGCGACATGATCGAGATGGGTATTCTCGATCCGGCCAAGGTGACCCGTTCCGCGCTGCAGGCTGCGGCCTCCATCGGCGGTCTGATGATCACCACCGAAGCGATGATTGCCGAAATCGTCGAAGACAAGCCGGCCCCGGCAATGCCGGATATGGGCGGTATGGGTGGCATGGGCGGCATGATGTAAGCCGACCGGCTCCCGCTGTAGCTGTATGAAAAGGCCCCGCTTAATGCGGGGCTTTTTTCGTTACTACAACCCGCAGTCATGAGGCTGTCATGTATTTGCGGCAGCGTGAGCCGCCTTGCCGCACATGCTGTTTTTGGACGGCGGCGACCATTGGTCGAATTCGCCGGGCGGCAGGCTAATTTGTGATCTATGGTGAGTTTCTCGATTCACCTAATAACAAGGGCTTGCGCGATGAAGCTTGAAATTGCTCGAGGACTGTTTTTGGTTGGCGCACTCAGCGTTGCTTCTCTCTGCGCCGCTGCCTGGAGCGAGCCCGACGCCCGCGTCGTGTCGCGCAACGATGTCAGTGATCATTGCCCGGTACCTCGAGTCGCTCGAGTCTCCTCGATCGACGTGAGGCCGGATCATGACCTGTTGTTGCTCATGTACGGTCTATCCCAGAGTCTGGTCGGGCGAGGCTGATCGGACATCCTTTCGCAGTCATCGCTGACGATAGCTGGCTCTGAAAAACCTATCACTCTGTGTGGCAGCGCAATTCCTGCCCCGCATCTTCCAATCAAGCCTTCCTGTCGGGACTGGCCAATACCGTATAGACGGCAGGCAGAACGAACAGCGTGAAAAGGGTGCCGACCGTCATGCCCATGGCGATCACCGTTCCGATGTCGAAGCGGCTGACCGCGCCGGCACCGCTGGCCAGGATCAGCGGAACCATGCCGAACACGGTTGCCGCCGTCGTCATCAGGACCGGTCTCAGGCGAATCGCCGCGGCTTCTTCCACCGCTTCGCGGCGGCTCATACCTTGCTCGCGGCGAAGCTGATTGGCGAACTCGACGATCATGATGCCGTGTTTGCTGATCAGCCCGATCAGCGTCACCAGTCCGACCTGGGTATAGATGTTCATGCTCGACAGGCCGAGGAAGAGCGGCACCAGCGCGCCGCAGATCGACAGCGGTACCGTGACCAGAATCACCAACGGATCGCGGAAGCTCTCGAACTGCGCCGCCAGCACCAGAAAGATAACGGCCAGCGCGAGCGCGAAGGTCGTGTACAGGGCGCTCCCTTCCTGTATGTACTGGCGCGACGCGCCGGCATAGTCGAAGGCGAACCCCTGCGGCGCTTCTTCCTGGGCGATGCTGAGCAGCGTGTCGATGGCCTCGCCCATGCTAACGATGGGAAAGCCCTGGATCGTCGCCGCGTTGAGCTGCTGGAACTGCTTCAACTGTGTCGGCCGGGCGCGGTCATGGATCTTGATCAGCGTCGACAGCGGCACCATCTCGCCCTGGTCGTTCTTCACGTAGTAGTTGTGCAGCCAGCCTGGATTGTCCCGGTAGGCCTGCTCCACCTGGGCGATCACCTTGTAGCTGCGTCCTTCGATGGTGAAGCGATTGATCTCGCTTTCGCCGAGCAGGGTGGCCAGCGTCACGCCGAGGTCTTCCATCGTCACGCCCATTTGCGCGGCCTTTTCGCGGTCGATGTCGACGACGATTTCCGGTTTGTCGAAGGCCAGATCCACATCGAGGAAGGCGAACTTGCCGGACTCCTCGGCTCTTTTCTTGATGCGTTCGGTGACCTGTAGCAGCGACTCGTAGTCGCTCGCGGTGTTGATCACGAACTGGAAGGGAAGGCCCTCGCCAGTGCCGGGCAGCGACGGCAGGTTGAAGCCGAAGATCTGCAGGCCTGGAATTCTGTCGAGCTTGGCCTGTACCTCCGGCAATACCTCCATCTGGGTACGCTCGCGTTCATCCCAGGGTTTCATCAGGAAACCGCCAATACCGCTCTGTACGCCGTCGAACCCGTTGATCTGGAACCAGGAGTAGTACTCGGGAAAGGATTTGAAGATTTCCAGGAACTGGTCGGTGTACGCGTTCAGGTAATCGAGGTTGGCCGTTTGTGGTGCGCTGGCCATCATGAAAATGATGCCCTGGTCCTCTTCCGGCGCCAGTTCGCTTTCGGTGAACTTGAGCAGCACTGGAATCAGCCCGAGCACGATCACCGCGAACACCAGCACCACCGGACGAGTATTCAGCGTGCCATGCAGGGCGCGCTGGTAACGCAGTTTCAGGCGGTCGAACAGCCTATCCAGCCTGTGCGCCAGGCCTGTTGGGTTCTCTTCGTGACGCAGCAGACGCGAGCACATCATGGGCGACAAGGTCAGCGCCACCACGCCGGAGATCAGCACCGCGCCGGCCAGCGTCAGCGCGAACTCCTGGAACAGCGCACCGGTCAGCCCCTGCAAAAAGCCGATGGGCGCGTACACCGCCGCCAGGGTAATGGTCATGCTGACCACCGGCATGGCGATCTCGCGCGCCCCGTCGATAGCCGCCTGGAAGGGTGTCTTGCCTTGCTCGATGTGCCGGTGGATGTTTTCGACCACGACGATGGCGTCGTCCACCACCAGGCCGATCGCCAGCACCATGGCCAGCAGCGTCAGCAGGTTGATCGAATACCCCATGGTCTGCATAAAGAACATCACGCCGATCATCGACAGCGGAATGGTCACCACCGGAATCAGCACCGAGCGTAGCGAGCCGAGGAACAGGAAGACCACGACGATGACGATGACCACCGCCTCGGCGAGCGTTTTCACCACTTCGTCGATCGACGCCTGGATGAAGCGCGTCGCGTCATAGGCGATGGTCACCTTCAGATTCGGTGGCAATTGCGACTCGATTTCCGGCATTACCGCACGCACTTCGCTGATCACATCCAGCGGGTTGGCGCTCGGTGTGCCCTTGACGCCGATATAGACCGAGGGCGTGCCATCGAACGAGCTGATGGCGTTATAGCTTTCGGCGCCCATTTCGACCCGTGCGACATCGCTGAGCAGTACGCGGCTGTCGCCCTGGGTTTTCAGCGGGATCGCAGCGAAGGCTTCCGGCGTCTTCAGGTCGGTGTCGGCGTTAATGCTGGTGACCACATATTGGCCCTTCACTTCACCCGCAGCGGAAAGGAAGTTGTACCGGCGCACCGCCTCGTTCACATCGCTTGCGGAAAGGCCATGGGCGGCGAGCTTCACCGGGTCCAGCCATAGCCGCATGGCGAAGACCTGATTACCGAGAATCTCCGCCTCGGCCATGCCGGGCAGGGTGGCCAGCTTCGGCTGGATGACCCGCGACAGGTAATCGGTGATCTGCGGATTGCTCAACTGCTCGCTGTAGAAGCTGATGTACATAAGTGCGGTCGAATCGGCGGCCTGTTTGTTCAGCACCGGGTCTTCGGCGTTCTGCGGCAGCTGGTTCTTCACCGAGTTGGCCTGGCTCAACAGCTCGGTGTAAAGCCGGTCGGTGTCGGCACCGATACGCGCGTAAACCGAGATGACCGAGAGGTTCTGCTGGCTCACCGAAGTCATGTAGTCCACGCCTTCGGCGCTGGCCAGACTCTGTTGCAGCGGTTGGGTGATATAGCCCTGGATCGTCTCGGCGTTGGCGCCGGGATAGGCGGTGGTCACCGTGATCAGCGCGCTTTCCATCTGCGGATACTGGCGGATCACCAGGCTGTTGAATGCCTGAAAACCGAGCAACACGATCAGCAGGCTGATCACGCTGGCCAACACGGGGCGGCGTATGAAGGGATCGGTAAAAGCCATGAGGATGTCTGTCCTGTGGTCGACGCCTCAACGGGCGTCGGCCCCGTTGTTCGGTTCGAGCGTGCGCTTGTCGTCGATGGCCACGTGCGTGCCGGTGTCCAGCTTGAGCTGACCGGCAATCACCACCTGTTCGCCGGCATCGAGCCCGTCGAGGATCACGACCTGTCCGTTGCGCCTTTCGCCGGTTTCGACGAAGCGACGTTCCACCACCAGATACGGCTCGTTGCGCTCGGGCGCTTCGCCGCCTTCCTCGGGCTCGGGCGCTTGACTTTCCTTTACCAGCAGCACCGAATCACCGTACAGCGTGTAGGTGATGGCCGTCTCCGGCACGACCACCTGAGGCGCTTCGTCCGGCAGCAATACCTGCAGGTCGGCGAACATGCCAGGCAACAGGCGCTCGCCGGGATTGGCCAGTTCCGCGCGGACTTGCACGTTGCGGGTCGTGGCTTCCACCTTGGGGTTCACGGCCACGATCCGGCCCTCGAAATGCTCATCGGGAAAAGCCGCTACCTGGACCCGTACGGATTGTCCGATAGCGAGCAGGGGAACCTGCTGTTCGGCCAGATAGAAGTCGACGAACAGGGTCGACAGATCCTGTAGCGTCGCGATCGGCGTGCCGGCGGCGACGAAGTCACCGACATCCACCTGGCGAATGCCGATGGTCCCCGAAAAGGGCGCAAGAATGCGTTTCTTCGCCAGGCTGGCCTTCAGCTGTTCGACGGTGGCCGCCGCTTTCTGTGACTCGGCGTTGAGCCGGTCGAACTCGCTGCGCGAGATGGCCTGAGTGTCGATCAGGCTGCGGGCCCGCTTGAACTCCACGTTTGCCAGATGCAGATCGGCTTCGGCGGCCGCCAGGCTTGCCTGCTCGATCTCGCTGTCGAGCAGAACGATCGGCTGGCCCTTGCTGACCTTCTCGCCCGAACGGAACTGCACGTCGCTGACCGTGCCGGCGAGTTCCACGGACAGATCGATGCCCTGGGACGCCGTGAGTGTGCCGATCGCCGGCAGTTGGCGTTGCCACGGCTGTCGGCGCGACTCCACGACCTCGACGTTGACGGCCGGCTTCGGGGCCTTGAACTGTTGGATCTGCGTATAGATGGAATTGAACTTGATGGCGGCGAGAATCAATACCACGACGATCACCGCGCCCAGCATGAGCAGCATGCGGCGCAACATTTTCCGTTTTCCCTGGAGAGGTGGGCCGGCTGACTACTGCCATGAATGACGCAGCCGTGCGGGTAGACAGCGATGACCGAATGCCGCCCTGATGGGTTGCTCGGCCTTTTATTGGTCCGACCGGTGGGGTCGGAAATAGCGAAATTAGTCTTGAATCGAGTGTATGTAAAGCAGTCGCTGCTGGATTCGACGTGCCGTGGCAGGGCGCGCAACCGGAAGGGATAGAGCGGCGCGTCCGGCCTGCCTCGCGGCAGGCCGGCTTCTCAAGATGAGGTTGCGTCAGCCGGCGAGACGGTGAGTCACGTCAGAGAGCTGTGCCGACAGGCCGTGCAGGTTCTGGCTGGCTTTTTCGGTGCGTTCGACGTTGTTCTGGTTGGTGGTGGCGATTGCGGTGATCTCGATGAGATTGCGTGAGATCTCTTCGGCCACGGATGTCTGCTCTTCGGCTGCGGTGGCGATCTGACGATTCATGTCGCGAATCGCCTCGACTTCCTGCGTGATGCGCTGAAGCATGCTGCCCGCTTCCGTGACCCGCTCGACCCCTTCGTCACTGCGGCTCTGGCCGTTTTCGATTGCACGCACCGCCTGCACTGCGCCGGTCTGCACCGTATCGATGATCTGATGAATCTCGGTGGTGGAGTCCGCCGTACGCCGGGCCAGTGTGCGCACTTCGTCGGCCACGACGGCAAATCCACGGCCCGCATCGCCTGCCCGTGCCGCTTCGATGGCGGCGTTCAGGGCCAGCAGGTTGGTTTGATCGGCGATGCTGCGAATGACCTCCAGCACCTTGCCGATTCGACCGCTGTCTGCTTCCAGGCGACGAATGACCTCGGCCGTATTGCTGATCTCTCCACGCATGTCAGTAATGGTCTGGATGGTCGAATGCATGATGCACTCGCCCTGCTGAGCCGAGTGGTCGGCAGCATCCGCGGCACGCGCGGCCTCGGCCGCATGGCGGGCGACTTCCTGTGCCGTGGCGGACATTTCGTGCATGGCGGTTGCGACCTGATCGGTGCGCGAGAACTGTTCACGGGTTCCTTGGCCCATCAGCGTGGCGATGGCGTGGAGCTCGCCGCTGGCGCTGTCCAGATCCGTGGTGCTGCGCTGCAGGCGGGCAAAGGTATCGGCGAGAAAGTCGCGCAGGATGTTAGCGGCCACTGCCAGACGTCCAAGCTCGTCGGCACGCCTGGTGTCGATCCGCTCGCTGAAATCGCCCTGGCTGAGCTTGGCGATCTGATCGACCAGCTGACCGATGGGCGCGATCAGGTTGCGATTGACCAGCCACAGGCTAAGCACGGCAATCAATGCGCCAGCGATCAGCATGATCAGCGATCCGGCGAGGATGGTCTGGTCGGCGGCCTGACTGATTTCACCGGCGCTGCGCAGCGCGGATTCGCGTAGCTGTTCGACCAGTGCGCTGAGTTGCTCGCTGGTGGCACGGTCGATCCCCTGAACGGCCTTGTCGCCTGCCAGCGGGTCGTGACCGGCAGCGATATAGGCATCACGACCGGCTCGATAAGCGACGCCCAGGCTGCGGTGCTCCGCACGCAGGCTTTCGATCTTGCTCGACAAGTCCGGCTTGTGGCTGCTCAGTTGCACCAGCGTGGACAGTAATTCTTGGACCTTGCGCTCCTGCTTTTCAAAGCTCTGCCAGTACTTGTTCATGGCATCAGGCGATTTGCCGCGCAGCAGCACGTTCTTCCATTCCTGCACCTGTATCTTGAATTCCAGATTGGCTTCGTCGATCAGCCGCGATGCCTCGAGCGGACCTCTGAGCAGCGTCTGGTAGGCGGAAATATCCTTGGACAAGAAGGCAAAGCTGGCGAATGCGATCAACAGCATCATCAGTGAGCCGGCGCCAATGAGCGTCAGCAGCAGGGCCCGGAGGGATTTGTTCAGAAACATCGGAGCGCTCTCGTAGTGTTGGAGTCAGGCGCAGACAGGCGTCGAGTGATCATAGGCACGATCACTCGCTCTGTTTTTTCGGCGGCTAGGCCGGAATGTTGAGGGTCAGGCCAGGCGCAAATGGTTGTCCCAGAGCCCTGCGGGAAGCTGCAGCGGGGTACTGACGAAGCGCTCGCCGCCGCAGTCGACCAGTCGGCAACGACCCTGCCCCGAACTCACCACGAAGCCTTGTTCGACCGCTGCGACGCCGGCGCAGTCAGGCAGGTGAATTTCTTCGCGCAACGCAGCGCTGTCCAGATCCCAGATGAACACCTTGTTACCGCGCGGCGCCGTCACGGCCAGCAGGCGCAATGAGTCGTTGATCGCCAGGCTGGCAGTGTACTGGTTCATCGTCTGGCGCTGCGCCTCACCCAGCGGGAACGCCTGGAACGCCTGACCGGGACGCTTGATCGCCAGCAGCGGGACCGCGTCCATGGGGTCGCCTTCGTACTGCTGGCCGGACACCACGGTGCCGTCTGCGGCAACTGCCAGGTGACGCACGCTGTTCATCTGCTCGGGCAGTTGCTCCTTGCTGATCAGCGTGCCGTCGCGATGGAGCAGCACCAGGCTCGGCTCCATGGCGTCGAGGTTCATCATTTCGCGGCTGTCGGCCTCGGTGCGGATGCCGCCGTTGGCGATCACCAGGGTTTCGCCGTCCGGCATCCAGAGCAGCTGATGCGGGCCGATGCCGTGGGACGAATGTTCGCCTTCGCGAACCAGCCGGCGCTCCTCGACGCGGTAGATGCCCAGCACGCCACGGCCGGCATCGGTGGTGTCGTTTTCGGTGGCGTAGAACAGATCGCCGCTGGCGTGGAACACGCCGTGGCCATAGAAGTGACGGTCAGATGGCGAGGCGATGACCTGCAGCAAGGTGCCGTCCCGGCTGTCGATCAGATAGCTCTCGCGGCTCGGCCGGCGCCCGACGAACACCGCCAGCGGCAAATGCGGATGGACGTACACGTCATGGCAACGCTCGTTGGCTGGCGTGGCGAACACGCGGCTGCCATCGAGCCGATAGCCGACTGCGTAATGACGGCCATCGGCATCGTCGCGCGCGGAGAGCAGCAGCGGTTGCTCGCTGTGACGGGTCAGTGTCCAGCCGCCGACAGCAGAGGCTGCGACCACGGCGCCGCCCAGTCCGAGAAAGGCTCTACGTTTCATATCAGTCTCCGTCGTGCGCGTTGAAGCCGATCTGCACACCCAGCGCGCGGGCCAGTTCGTTCTGATGCAAGCGGTGCAGTGCGTCGATGTCCTGGTACAGCGCGCTCAACCGTTCGCGACCGGCCTCGTCGGCGATCAGCTCGCTGAACGGCAGCCTAATATCCGCCAGATGTTGGCGGGTCGCCGCGTAGGCGACATCGATGCGTTTGACCAGGTCGGCCTGATCGGCAGGGACCAGACGTTTAAGGCCACTGTCATCGGCGCCTTGCCACAACCGCTGTGCGCCGGCGAGGGCAGCGTCGATGCTGCCGAGCGTCGCATCGCTGCGCCAGGCTTCGGCCTGGAAAGGCTGCGGAAAGCCTTTCGTCTGACGGCCCAGCGGGGCGCCGAGCTTTTTCTTCAGACCGTCCAGCGCGGTGACCTGTACGCGCAACAGATCGGCGATGGCCTCCTGCGCTTCGGCGTAGCGCTCGTTGGGAAACTCGCTGAGTTGCGCGACCATGCCGCCTTCGGCCTGCCACTGCTCGAGTATGTTCGCGGCGAGCTTTTGCTGGTGTTCGCCGATAGCGACGAGCAACGAGCAGTGGCGCGCCTTGACCTCGGCGTCCTGCAGGTCGACGGCCTTGTCGAACAGCACGTATTCGTACGCCGAAAGGCCCTGCAGTACGACGCTGGCATTTTCCAGATCGGCCTGGGTCAGCTGAGGATTCTTCTTCAGCAGGGCGGCGATCTGCCGGCCCACGAGGTTTTTCTTGTCGGGCCAGAACTGCACTTGCCAGGCCCGGTTGCCTTCGCCCATCGGTCCGATCAGCAGCGGCTGCAGGCCCGCCCAGGCAAATTGCGCGTGCACGAACGCCTTGCGCGCGTCGTCCAACTCTTCGTTGCCCGCGCAAAAAGCGATACCGCTCGCGGCCATGCGCCGGTTGGTTTCGGCCCACTGGGTATAGGAGGGCAGCAAGACCTCATCAGCCAGACTCTTGCTCGTTTCGGTAAAGGGGTCGGACGGCGCGCAGGCGCTCAACATCAGACCCAGCGCTGTGGCGGAAAGGATTGAAAGGTAACGGTTTGGATGCATGTTGCTCCTCGGCAAGGCGGGACACCGGTTGGTCCGGCGTTAAAGTGATTCGAGAAAGGCCAGCAAGGCGCTGCGTTCATCGCTGTCGAAACCGAGTACGGCCTGTTTGGCTCGTTCCGCTTCGCCGCCGTGCCAGAGTATGGCTTCGAGCAGGTTGCGTGCCCGTCCGTCATGCAGAAACTGGGTGTGCCCGCTGACCGCTTCGGTCATGCCGATGCCCCACAGCGGTGGGGTGCGCCATTCGCTGCCGCTGGCTTCGAACTCCGGCCGGTGATCGGCAAGTCCTTCGCCCATGTCATGCAGCAGCAGATCGGTATAGGGTCGGATCACCTGATTGGCCAGTTCGGGCTCGGCGGCATCGCCCGTGGTAAAGGTTGGCACGTGGCAGTTCTGGCAGCCGGCGCGGTGGAACAGTGTCTTGCCCTGGAGGACCTGCGGCGCGTCAACGTCGCGGCGCGCCGGTACACCCAGGTTGCGCGTGTAGAACAGCACCAGGTCGAGAATGTTATCGCTGACTTCCGGCTCGCCGCCGTGGGGCATGGCCAGGCAGTCCAATTGTCGATCGGTGCAGCTATTACCGGTGAACAGGCTCGTGGTCAGGCCCATGTCGTTGAAAAACGCATCGGCATTCTGCTGATTGAGGTTCGGTTGTCCGGCCTTCCAGCCGAAGCGGCCAATCGCGGTGCCGCGCGTAACCTGATCGAACACCCGGTTGGGACGGCCGGAAATGCCGTCGCCGTTGCTGTCGTCCGGGTCGACATTGGCCAGTAACGCCGCGTCGGGAATGGCCTCCAGCAGCCCGAGACCAATCACTGGTGGGGCGATGCGAATGGAAAATTGCGTATCGGGATGCATGGGGCCGTAACCGAGTTCGCTGATGGCCAGCTTCGGTTCACGCAGTTCGACTTCGAATCCGTCGGCGAAACGCTCGGTCCGGGTGGTGTAGCTGAGCCGCACCTTACCCTCCGGTGCGATGCCGGGAATGGACATGTCCTGCAACTGACCACCGTAGACGGGTTCCGGTGCGATGCCGCGCTCGCGGACGACCTCGGCGTGTTCGGCACTTGCGGGAATCGATAGCCGTACCAGCATGGAAACGGCATTGCCGCGCTCGGCTTGCGCGGGATGGCCGCGGCCGTCCTTGATGTGGCAGTTCTGGCAGGCGTTGGTATTCATCAGGGGGCCGAGGCCGTCGCGGGCCGTGGTCGAAGCCGGCGCAATGACCCAGGGGTTTCGGAAGAAGCTGTTGCCGACACTGAAATCCAGTCGCCTCACAGGCGACAAGTTGGCAGAGGGCATCGAGAAGGCGTTCTGATCGAACTTCATTACGGTCGCGCTGCCGGCGGAAAGCGCTTCGCCTGGCTCGGCCTGCTCGAAACGTGGCGCCTGTTCGCCGCATGCGGCAAGGCTCATGGCCAGCAGCAGGGCGATAGCAGAGCGAAAAAGCGGGTGCATCGGGTGTACCTGGACATGTGGCAGGGCGGCAATCTTAGCAGGCTAATGGAGTGTGAATAAGAGCAGTTTGCATTTGATCTGGCGATGTCGCTGATGGATTTCACCCATCCTACGTGGCGTCAGAGCGGGTTGGCTGACCTATCCGGGCGAGTACTCTGAAGGGCCTGGCTACAGGAAAAGCGCCTGGCAGGCATTCAGGGAGCGGCGTTGCACCGCTCCCTGAAACATAGGATCAGAACTGGTGATCGGCAGTGTCCGGGTTCAGATCGCTGATACCCAGTGCGGCAGCGGCTTTTTCGATCGAGCCGGTTTGCTGTACCAGCGCGCCGATCGCGGCGCGAACTTTTTCCTGCCCTTCGGTGTTGTCAGGTGCGATCAGTTGATCGAACGCCCCACCCTCATTGGCGCTGACGACCAGCATCTGCATCTTGGCTTCGGTGGTTTCCAGGTCGGCCTTCAGCGTGGTGTTGATCTGCGGGTCGACGCCATCCACCAGCGAGGCCAGGCTCGGGCCGCTGAGCGTGCTGCCATCGACGCGGGTGTATTCGCCCAGGTAGACGTTACGGATGCCTTTGGCATTGAAGAAATGCGAGTTATGGGTGTTGTCGCTGAAGCAGTCGTGCTCGTCTTCCGGCGAGTTGGCTTCCAGTGCGACTTTCATGCGCTCGCCTGCCAGTTCGCCAAGCGACAGGCTACCCATGCCGAAGAACATCTTGCGCAGACCGTTCTCGGCGGATTCGCCTTCCAGGCTGGCGCGATAGTTGTCCGCGACGCCGGGCTTCCACTCGTTGACCATCTCTTCGAGATCGGTAACCAGAAGATCGGTCGCGGCTTTCAGGTAGGTGCGGCGGCGGTCGCAGTTACCGCCGGTGCAACCTTCACCCTCGATGAAGTCGCTTACGGGACGGTTACCCGCGCCGGGGCCGGTACCGTTCAGGTCCTGGCCCCAGAGAAGAAATTCGATGGCGTGATAACCGGTGGCGACGTTGGCTTCCGAGCCGGCCAGTTCGTTCAGGCTGGCGAGCTTCTCGCCGGTGATTTCGCTGACATCGATCTTGTCTTCGCCGATCTGCAATTCCTGGTTGGCAATGATGTTGGCGGTTGCGCCAGGGTTGCCCAGCGCATGCTGGTAGTCGCCTTCGACGTAGTCGATCATGCCTTCGTCCAGCGGCCAGGCGTTGAGCTGACCTTCCCAATCATCGACCACGGCGTTGCCGAAGCGGAACACTTCCGTCTGCATGTAGGGAACACGTGCGGCCAGCCAGGCGTCCTTGGCGGCCTGCAGGGTTTGCTCGGTAGGGTCGGCAAGCAGGGCGTCGATGGCTTCCTGGAGTTTCAAACCAGTGCTGTGCGCATCGCTGAAAATGGCGTGCGCCATGTCCCCGTAATGCTTGACCACCGCCTGTGCGGCTTCTTCGTTCAGGGTCGCTTCTGGCGCGCTCGCAGTTGCCGGCTCACTCTGGGTGGTTTGCGGCGCGGCGGCCTGTTCGGCTGGTGCTTTGTCTTCGCCGCAACCTGCGAGTGAAATGGCGACAGCGAGAAGGCTGGCGGTGGCCCAGACGGGGGTGCGTAGCATGGCGGGTTCCTTTGCTTGCAGTGAGAAAAGGGAATGCCGACCGATGAGGTGCGGCTATTCGCTGCAGGGCATAATGCGAAAGATTTGCATTTTGTGCAAAGAAATTGCGTGGAGCAGGTCGCGTCTGCGATTCGGCTGTGTAGCTAGAATGCATCTCCGAATCCGGACCTTTATGGAGATATTCGATGAGCCTGGGCGCCGTGCTTACATGGGTCGTGCTGTTTCTTGTCGTCGCTTATGCGGTGGTGCTTTACAACGGTCTGGTGCGCCTCAAGCACGGCGTAAGCAAGGCCTGGTCGAACATCGATGTGTTGTTGCGCCAGCGGCACGAAGAGCTGCCCAAACTGGTGGAAACCTGCAAGCAATACATGCAGCACGAGCGCAGCACTCTGGCGCAGATCATCAGGGCGCGTAACGCCGTGTCCGATGCGCGCGAGCAGGGCGATGTCGGCGCGCTCGGGCAGGCCGAGACTGGGCTGCGTGCGGGGCTTGGGCGGTTGTTCGCGCTGGCTGAGAACTATCCGGAGCTGCGCGCCAACGAGAGCTTCCGGCATTTGCAGCAGCGCATCAGCGGGCTGGAAAGTGGCATCGCTGATCGTCGCGAGCTGTACAACGAGTCGGTCAATCTGAACAACGTGCGCATCGAGCAATTCCCCGACGTGCTGCTGGCGCGCGCATTTGGTTTCCGCGAGGCGCCCTTGCTGCAGTTCAGCGAGGCGCAAAAGGCGGACGTCGATCTGAAACCCCTGTTCGGCTGAGTGGGCTACCGAAGTGTTGCTAGCGGGCGTTGGCGTGGCGATGTGTCTGGGCGGCGGTTGGCTCTGGGTCAGCCGATGGTCGAAGGTTCGCCATCTGCTGGACACGCCGACCTCGAAAATACGCTCGGCCGCGCAGGGCTATGTCGAACTCGCCGGTATGTTGGGCGAGGTTGCGGACCTGCCGGTCATGCTGGCGCCGCTGACAGCCAAACCCTGCCTCTGGTGGCGGTATCGGATCGAGGAGTACCGCGCCGCGGGCAAGCGCAGCAGCTGGCGGGTCGTCGAACACGGCAGCAGCGACCGCCCGCTGCGTTTGAGCGATGCCACCGGTGACTGCCTTATCGACCCAAAGGGTGCCGAGGTATTGCCCGCGCGACGCGACGTCTGGACCGGCGACTTGCGTCATCCCAGAGGCCTGCCGCCGACGGGGCTTCTCGCCTGGCTAAGCGGTAATCGCCGCTACCGCTACACCGAAGAGCGCCTGCACGCGGGCGAGCCGCTGTACGCCATCGGCGATTTTCGGACCACGGCGGGGGGCCGGCAGGGGCTTGATCTTAACGCGGCGCAAGGACAGGTCGTGCGCGAGTGGAAAGGTGATTACGCCGGTTTGCTGCGGCGTTTCGATAATAATCGAGACGGCCAGCTCGACGACGCGGAGTGGGCGCGGGTTCGACTCGCTGCTGGTCTGGAGGCGGAGCAGCGGCACCGCCTTGCCAGTAGTCGCCCGGCGGAGCATCGGCTTGCACGGCCGACCGAAGCGCTGCCATTTGTGCTTTCCAGCCATGGCGAGGAAGTCCTTGCGCGCCGTTACCGCTGGCAGGCGATCGGTGGCGCTGTGCTGTGCGCTGGCGGTGCCTGGTTGCTAGCAACGCAGCTGGCGTTTAGCTGATCCACAGCTTGGCGATCTCGGCCGCGCATTGTCATTGGTTGGGGTTATTCCGGGCTTGTTGGTTGTCCGGCCTAACGAGATTTTTTCTCAGCTATCCAGATGGTATGCCGTGTGCCGCGGTTGCCGTGGGCGAATACCTGGACCTCTTCGGCCTTGAAGCCCGCTTTGGCCAAGCGCTGCGAGAAGGCTTGGTCCGCGCTCGCTGACCATACCGCCAATAGGCCCTTCGGACGAAGAGCTTGCGCGCAGGTATCCAAACCCGCTGCTGAATAGAGCCAGCTGTTGTGTTTCTGGGTCAGCCCTTCCGGTCCGTTATCGACGTCCAGCATGATCGCGTCGAAGCCTTGAGGTTCGCGCCGTAGCACGTCGGCGACATCATGGTTGAGCACTCGGGTGCGCGGATCGTTGATCGGCAGTCCGGCCTTCTCTCCGAGCGCTCCGCGGTTCCACTCGATCACGCCGGGCACCAGCTCTGCGACCTGTACTTCGGCATCCTCGCCGAGGTGTTTCAACGCCGAGGCCAAAGTGAAACCCATGCCCAGCCCACCGATCAGCACGCGGGGGCGTGGGCGCTGGGCGATCCGTTCGCAGGGGATTCGCGCAAGGGCATCTTCGGAACCGTGCATGCGGGTGTTCATCAGCTGGTTGCCATTGCCACCCTGAATCTTGATGACGAAATCGTCACCGTACTCGAACAGGCAGAGGGCGCCGCCGCCGGGGATATCCGCGGTGTCGATCAATACGAAACGCTTCATGCAAGGCTCATCGAAGGGGGAAAAGAAGCGCAGCGAAAGAGGCTGCACCATGGAGAAATGAGCTTAAAGCGGTTCTGAATTGAACGTGCGCTCGAAACGTCTGGATTGGCGAAGCAGGGCGGTCAGTTCAGGGCCCGGTAGGGGCTTGCTGTAGTAATAGCCTTGGCCTTCGTTGCAGCCTTCATCGATGAGATAGCGCTCTTGCTCGGCGGTTTCCACGCCCTCGGCGATCACCAGCATATTGAGACTTTTGCCCAGCTGGATGATCGCTCTGACAATGGTCGTGTCGCCTTCGTCGGCGGACATGTCGCGCACGAAGCTCTTGTCGATCTTGATCTTGTCCAGCGGCAGGCTTTTAAGATAGCTGAGCGAGGAATAGCCGGTGCCGAAGTCGTCGATGGCGATCAGCGCTCCGGAGCGGCGCAGGCTATGCAGGTTGTGTGTAGCGGCGGCGATGTCTTCCATTAGCCCGGTCTCGGTTACCTCAAGCTCCAGGGTCTCGGGCGGCAATCGGTGGTTTTTGAGCAGGGTGTTGATCGTCGTCGGCAGTTCGGCATGGTGTAACTGGACCGTGGAGAGGTTGACCGCCATGCGCAGGTCGTTGAAGCCCTGCCGATGCCATTCGCTCAGCTGTTGGCAGGCCTGATCGAGCACCCATTCGCCGATGGCGATGATGCTGCCGTTCTGTTCGGCGAGGGGAATGAAAATGTCCGGCGGAATCATCTTTCCGCCCGGCTGCGTCCAGCGCAGCAGGGCTTCGACGCCGGTGATGCGCTTCAGTCGGTAGTCGATCTGCGGCTGGTAGACCAGATGGAATTCATTGCGTTTGACCGCTTCGGCCAGGTCGTTCTGCAATTCCCGGCGCGTTCGCATTTCGCTGTCGATGCTCGCCACGTAAAACTGGTAGCGGTTGCGCGAGCGGTTCTTCGCCAAGGTCATGGTCTGTTCGGCTTTCTGCAACAGCTTCTCGGTACTGTCGCCATCTTCCGGGTACAGCGTGATGCCGATGGTGGCGCGCAGGCGGATGCTTTGCTGATCGAGAGTGATCGGCCTTTCCAGGTCGTCGAGTACCTTCTGCGCCAGTTCCGCGGCCTCATAGGGTTGTTCGCAGCCGAACAGCACCAGCACGAACTGGTCGCCACCCAGGCGGGCAAGGGCACCGACACGCCCGCTCAGGCTTCGCAGGCGATCGGCCAGCGCGACCAACATGCGGTCGCCGCACTGGTAGCTGAACTGCTCGTTCACGCCTTTGAAGTCGTCCAGCCCCAGGCAGAGCACGGCCACACGGCGTTGTAGTCGGGCGGCCTCGCCGAGAATATTGTCGAGCTGTTGCTGCAGCTGCTGCCGATTGGGCAGCCCGGTGAGCGAGTCGTAGTGGGTCATGCGTTCGAGGCTGCTTTCCGCGGCATGGCGCAGCTGCATGTTGTGCTGGATGGAGGCGAGCAGGCCGTTGGCGGTTTCGACCCAGAGACCCAACTCGTTTCGCTCGTGCCCCTTTGGCATCGGTAGTGAATGCTCGCCGGGACGGCCGGGATTGATGCGCGATAGGTGCTCGGTGAGCTTGGTCAGCGGTCGCGTCAACAGCCATTCGTAAATCAGGTAAAGCAATAGCCCCAAGGCCAGCGCACGGAGAATGCCGACGAAGAAGATGACGATCGAGTCACTGATGAATTCCTCCCCATAGGGAGCGGTGTCGAGCGTGATGCGCAGGTCGCCGTAGTACTCGTTGTAAGGGGGGCGACCAATCAACGGAATCGAGAACGCCTGACTGCGGCCGAGTATCGGGTCGGTTAACCAGCGTGTCGGTGCGGATATGAGGGGGCGGGATTTGTCGGCTAGAGGTTCTTCGCCAGGATGGGTGATCGATGCCTCATGAATCGACTCGTGCTGAAACAACCCTTCCATGACCTGTGCGCCCATTTCACGGTCCAGGCTGTAGATCGCCTGGGCCGAGGGGTCGCGAGTCATACGCAGGATTCGCTGGGCCTCTGCATTGATCAGTTGGCGAGTCTTATAGGCATCGAAAACGATCTGTGCGCAGCTTAATACCAGCCCAACGGCGAGCGCTGACAGCAGAACGATACGGAGCAATTTCCTCGACAGGCTGTTGCGCAATGCAGTCAAAAGAATTTCCTTTTTCCAGGCCGTTGCTAGGGTCTGTTGACGTTTCGTCGCGAGCCGCGTTGCTGCGCCAAATGACGCCAGGCGAGGCGCGGGACGCAGATCATGGCCCGGGCCGGCCGCGTCGTTCCCCAGCCGAGTCCCGCGACGCCGCATGGCGCTGTTTGCCGCGCAACCCTTCGGATCGGGCCTATTTTTGCGCGATGCGGCGTTTCTCGTCGCTCATTTGGAACAACCAAACTTCACTCCTCGTGCGATCCCCATGGATGGGGTGAATGCCGCAAGCCCGCCGGGAGCGGGCGCGGCCTTGTCTCGCGCAAAAACAAGCTCCGGCGCGGCCGTGAACGATACGTCAACAGGCCTTGGCGCAAGTATTGGTAGTCATGAAGGAAACGTCAAAAGCTGGGCATACGTATGGGCAAAACATTATCAGAACCCTCGATGCCCCGCCGAACCTTCCGTCGACCGCCCAAGGAACTATTGATATGCCGCGTAAGCGGCATGCCAGAGCCTTCGAAAAGCGTAGTTGGTTCAGCTGACGGCCGACGTTTCCTTTACCTCGCAACCCCTGATGACCATACGAATGATCGTATCGGCAGCGGCTTCGTAATCTGCATCGTCAAGAGAGGATTTTCCCGTCACGGTGGATATCTGCCAGTCGAAATCGGCATAGGTCTGGGTCGCAGCCCAGATGCTGAACAACAGATGATTGGGATCGACCTTCGCCATCAGTCCTTGATCGATCCAGCCCTGAATGCGAGCCACGTTGTGGCTGGCCTGGGCGTTGAGCTGCTCCGCCCGCTCGGCTGGCAAATGAGGCGCGCCATGCATGATTTCGCTTGCGAACACTTTAGAGGCGCAGGCGTGCTCGCGTGAAATCCGGATTTTGGTGCGGATATAGGCGCGCAACACATCGGCGGGTTCGCCGGGCTGATTGAAGGGGGCAGATGCTTGCAGCAGCGGCTCGACAATGCTGTCGAGCACCTCGCGATAGAGGTTTTCCTTGCTCTTGAAGTAGTAATAAACGTTGGGCTTGGGCAGCCCGGCGCGGTCGGCGATGTCGCTGGTCTTGCTGGCGGCGAAGCCCTTTTCGGCGAATTCTTCACTGGCAGCGCGCAGGATCAATTCTTTGTTGCGCTCGCGGATACTGGACATAGGGCCTGTTCAATTCACGACCACCCTGGTGGCCTGCCGCAGCATGCTAGCACCGGCCTTAAGAGCGTCTCAAGACGGGCCCGTCAAACCGTGTATTTGTGAACAAATACTTAAGTCTTTGTGCACAATTCTAAAAAAACGCTGCTACGCTACTGTCGTCAGTGCAGCGTCATGGATATCGCCTTTCGCATTTCCTGCCGGCTCGCCCCGAGTCTGCCGAGCGGGTCGTCCCACTTACAAGGAGTTCCAAATGAAGAAATTTCTTGCGGTCGCCTTGCTGGCGCTTTCAGTGCCTGTAGCCGCCGAGCAAACCTACGTAATCGGCGTCGAGCAGGCAGCGTTCATGCCGCACTACAGCGGCGATGCGAAAGGCAACTACGGGGGCTTCGCCCGAGAATTATTGGACAGTTTCGCCGCGTATAGCGGTGTGCGTCTGACATACAAGGTGTTACCCGCAGATGAGCTGTTGCCTGCGCTGCTGGACGGCCGTGTCGATGCGAAGTATCCCGATAATCCCAACTGGTCCGGACCCGCTAAATCTGGTCATCGGCTGCACTACAGCCAAGCGGTCGTTAGTTATGTCGATGGTGTGATGGTGGCGCCGCGGCGCGTGGGGCGAGGTATCGATGAACTCAGGCGGTTAGCGGTGGTCGATGGCTGGACGCCCTGGGGCTACGAGGACCGGGTCGCAGCCAACCAGATTTTGCTGGTCAGTAGCGAGAACCTGCCGCGAATGGTGCGTCAGGCACTGCTCAAGGATAGCGATGGTGCCTATTACAACGTGGTGGTGGCGGCGCATTACTTGAACAACGTGCGCGCCAAGCCGGGAGCGCTGGTCTTTGATGCCGATTTGCCGCACACACGAAGCACCTTCAACCTATCCAGCCTTGATCATCCCGAACTGATCGAGCATCTCGACCGCTACCTCAAGATCCAGCAGCCCGCCGTCGCCGCGCTTAAAGCCAAGCATCAGGTGGAGGCGAACCTGTCATCGGAATACATCGGCATGGAGCAGTGGAAAATCGAGTTTCTGCAGCGACAGAAGGCCAAGGAGCCCGCCAGCAACTAGCGCATCGGTGGCGATGATCACCTGTCGGCTGTGCCCGCTGCGCTGCAGACCTGGTTGCGTCCGCCGTTCTTCGCCCGATACAGGGCCCGATCGGCGTCACCCAATAGCGACTCCAGGTTACCGCCCGGTAACAGTTGGGCCGCGCCTATGCTGACCGTCACTCGCAATGGCGTGCCTTCGAAGTCGAATGTTGCAGCCTCGGTGGCTGCACGGATTTTCTCCGCTAGCGCCAGCGCGGTGGCCAGTTCGGTGTCTTTGAACATGATCACGAACTCTTCGCCGCCCCAGCGCGATATCAAGTCGCTCTGGCGTATTTGCCGGGCCAGTAGCCTGGCGAAGCTGCGCAAGAGAAAGTCGCCGCCGAGGTGGCCGTAGGTATCGTTGAATGTCTTGAAATGATCGAGATCCAAGATCAGTACGCAAAGGTCGCTACGCTGGCGTTTTGCTTCAAGCATCGCCTGCTCGGCGACCAGGCCGAAGCCGCGCCGGTTGAGCAACTCGGTTAGCGCATCGTGGATGGCCATGGCTTCGATGCGTTGCAAATAGCGGCGGCTGATCGAGCCCACCAGCCCGAGCACTATCACCATGACGCTGAATCCGATCAGCAGATTGATCCATAAGGTGCGCTGTACTGGCGCCATGACGTTGCTTTCGCGCTTGTCCACCATCAGATACCAGTTCAATTCAGGGATGTAGCGGATGTTGATGAAATGCTGCTCGCCGTCGTTCCGGTAGAGGAACGAACCGGTACGCAGTTCGCGCAATTGCTGCTTGAGGCCGTGCAGCGCAGGGATATCGCCCAGATGAGCACCGCGCGGAATATCTTCCGAGCCGGCTTCGCTACCGGTTACGACGACGTTCTGCTGGCTATCGACGAAGTAGATAGTGCGCTGATAGCGCCGTTGATAGGTATCCATTAAATGACGCATGCGATCCAGGCTCATACCAACCCCGGCCACACCGAGGAACGAGCCATCACTTGCTGTCATTCGATGATTGAGAAACAAGGTCAGACGCCGGACATCCACGACGACTTCCCAAGGCGTCCCGGCACCTTCGAAACGGTAGAACCAGTGGTGCGCCGGCTCATCGGGCCGCATGGGCTGGTGTGCATCATCGGTGTAGTAGATCTGCGAGCGATCAGAGGCGAAGAAGGCGTTTGAAGTGTCGTAACGCTTCTTGATGGCTTGAAGGTAGCGAGTGATCAGCTTCGTGTTGCGCTCACCCTGATCCACCCAGTCGAGCAGTAACGGATCGTCGGCCATGGCGGAAGAGACCTGAACCAGCTTGACCAGCTCCTTTTGCAGCTCCAGGGAGATCACGTCTGCCGTCAAGGGAAGCTCGGTGCCGATGATGCTGTGGCGGATGGTGTCACGTGACGCGAAGTAATTGGCGATGGTCGCGATCAAGAAGCCTAGCCCGATGATGAAGGCAAGCAACGTCAGCAGCGTGGTCTGCTTCAGATTCGGTTGATACATCCATTCCCCTTGTGAGCCCGACTAATGCTGGCGAGGCGCTTAGCCCGAGCGCAATTGCCGAGCCGCCGGACGGTATCTAAAGGCATCGAAAACATGGCCGATAGCCATTTAAGCTCTAGAAGCTAATATTTCGTATACATTTCAGCAATTAAATGTGTACGTTAAGAAAAAACAAAGCGAGATACCTCCATGTCTTTCATGCGACGCAGTATTCAGTGGCAGTTGATCATAAGTATGGGGGCGGCCCTGCTCACAAGCATTCTGATCGTAATCGCCGTTTATTCTTCGGCGGTCAACCGTCTGGCAGAACGCTATCTGATCGGAGAAGCGCTGCCAGCCAACGTCACCGCGATCCGTAACGATATCCAACGCACCCTGGCGGAGCCTATCACCGCGACGGGCGGCATCGCCGGTAATACCTTCGTGCAGGAGTGGTTGCGCGATGGCGAGAGTGCGGACCGGGCGGCCGCGATCAGTCGCTACCTCGACGGCGTGAAGATGCAGCAGAATGCGCTGACGACCTCGGTCGTGGTGCTGGAGAGCGGCAACTACTACTCCGAGACGGGCCTGTCGCGTACGCTCAACCGCGGTGCTGCTGCCGACAGTTGGTTCTACAGCCTGATCGACGGCAATATCGAACAGCGCATCGAGATCGACATCGACAAGGCCTCACGCCAGCCAACGCTGTTCATCAATCAACGCATCAGTTCCGGCGGCAAGACGCTCGGCGTGGCGGGGCTAGGGTACAGCCTGAAAAGCATGTCCGAGCTGATCAGCAATTTCCGTTTCGGCGAGCGTGGGAATGTCTATCTGGTCGGCAGCGATGGCCGGGTCAAGGTCCATCCGGCTACCGAGCACAATGATCGTACCGAGCTTCGCACCTTGACCAGTGCGCAAGCGGCCCAGGAACTGCTTGCTGGCGGCAACAAGGCGATACGTTTCGAGCGTGACGGCGAGGTCATCCTTGCAGTGGCTCAACCGATCGAAGGCTTGGGCTGGTTATTGGTAAGCGAGGTTCCCGAGGCGGAGATCTTCGGTGAAGCGCGACGCACGCTGTGGACCATCAGCCTGATCGCCGCGTGTATCGCGCTCTTCTTCCTAGGGCTGGTGGTGCTGCTGGCACGCGGGCTGGTTCGGCCTATCCGTCAGGTGACCTCGGCGCTGGTGGAAATCGGTGGCGGTGGCGGCGACCTGACCCGTCGGCTGGACGAGAGCCGTGCCGATGAGCTGGGTGATCTGGCACGTGGTTTCAACCGTTTCATTGGCAGTCTGCGCGGCCTCATCGGCGACGTGCTGAGTACCAGCCAGCAGTTGCGTACCGCGGTGGGGCAGGTGGCGGAAGTGGTCGACAACACCGCAACCCGTGCCGAGCGCCAGAACGAGATGACCGACATGGTCGCCACGGCCGTCAACGAAATGGGCCTGACGGTGCAGGAGATCGCTCGTAACGCCAGTAGTGCGGCACAGGCGTCGCAGGGTGCGCGTGACGAAGCGCTGCTAGCGGGCAGCGTAGTCGGTGAGTCCATCGCGCACGTTGAAAAAATGTCCGGTGAGATCGGTCGTGCCGCTGAATCGGTGACCGACCTTGCTCAGCAGGTTGCATCCATCGACAAAGTGTTGGCGGTGATCCGCAGCATTTCGGAGCAGACTAATCTGCTGGCGCTTAACGCCGCCATCGAAGCGGCACGTGCCGGAGAGATGGGGCGCGGTTTTGCGGTTGTCGCCGATGAGGTGCGTACGCTGGCCAGCCGCACCCAGGCATCGACCGATGAGATCCAGCAGATGATTCAGGGTCTCAAGAGCGGTGCGGACAATGCTGTCAGCTCGATGCATGCCGGGCAAGCAGCCACCGGCACCGGTGTGCAGGCCAGCCAGCGTACCGGTCAATCATTGAACGCGATCACCGAGCAGGTGGAAGCGATCAGCGACATGAATGCCCAAGTGGCGGCAGCGACCGAAGAGCAGAGCAGCGTGACCGAAGAAATCACTCGCAACGTCCAGGGCATCGCCGACCTCGCCCAAGCGACCGCCAGTGATGTACAGGGCTGCCGCGAGGACTGCCACGCGTTGAGTCGCCTGGCGGACGACCTGAGCCGGCAGATGGGAAGCTTCAAGTTGTGATGAGCGAAAGGGCGCCGGTGAAAACCGGCGTCCTTCAATCATGAAAGGGGCAAGCAGGGCACAGCTAGCTCCGATCAGAAATAAAAGTACTCGTAAAAACGAAACCCCGCGTTCCAGTCTGGATTCGCGGGGTTTCGTTCGTTAGCTGTTTGAGGGATGGGGTGATAACCCATCACCCCATCCTACGTAACAGCAGGCGATCAGAAGTGCGCCTTCACCAGCAGGCTGAAGGTGTTTTGGTCGGTTGGGCCGACGACGTTCTCGCTCAGAGGCCCGCCGTCCTCGATGCCGTATTTGTTGGCCCAGTAGTCGTACTCGATACCCACGTAGAGCTTGCCGGGTTCACCGTCCATCGCCTTGCCCAGGTCGTATTTGATCTGCGGGTTGATGTGCAGGTGTTTCGAGACGAAATCGCCGCGGCTCTCGGAGCCGGCATCGTTGACTACCCAGTCGATGTAGCCGTCAAACAGGATATCGGACTTACCGACCGGAATGGTCATCGCCCAAGTCGGGGTGATCTGCCACTGGCCGCCGGGGTTGCCGGTAATGCCGTCGGGCTTGCGGTAATAGACATTGACATTGAAACGATCGAAACCAGGAACAGACAGGTCGACGGCCGGCCCGAGCAGGTAGTTACGGTTGCGGTCCTCGCCGCGCTCGTAGGTAGCGGCAATCAGAACGTCCTTGATCGGGCCGAAGGACATATCCTGACCGGTCATCTTGCCCAGCGATAGGCGTGGGCTGAATTCGCCGTAGTAGGTATGTCCATCACCGCCACTGACGCCGTTGTACCAGATGTTGTCGACGAACAGGAACATGTCGCCCCAACTCCAGCCGCTGGCATGCTCGAACGTGATCGTCTGCTGGATCGGTGGGTTGACCTTGAAATCCTTGCCGTACAGGTACGTCAGGCTGTTGTTCTGCCAATGCATCTCGGCGAAGGCCGGAGCGGCAAGCAGGCTGCCGGCCAGCGCCAGCGAAAGAGGAGCGAGTTTGAAGTTCATGCGGAGTGCCCTTTGGTTTTGTTGTTGTGAATGCAGTGCTGCCAGGGCACTGTTGTGCCCTGGCGCAAGGGTGATCAGCCCGTTGGTGTCAGGTGCGCTGAGGTATCGTTGCTGGTGGCCTTCTTTGTGTCCTTGGAGTAATCCGGGATGTTGACTGCCAAGGTATTGGTGCCAACCGAATCCTCGATCAGGTTGTCGGGGTCATAGTCGTCCATTTCTTCCGGTTCGCGGGGCAGGAAGAAATTGAGCAGGATTGCGCTGAAGGCACCGATGGTGATCGGCGAGCCGAAGATATTCTTCAACACATCAGGCAAGTTGCTCAGCACATCCGGCACTGCGGCGACGCCCAGTCCGAGACCCAGTGAGACGGCGACGATGAGCATGTTGCGACGGTTCAGGCCCGCTTCGGCAAGGATCTTGATCCCAGCGATGGCGACGGTACCGAACATGATCAGCGTGGCGCCACCGAGTACCGGCTTGGGCATCAACTGCAGCACGCCACCAACCGCAGGAAACAATGCCAGCAGAATCAGGATGCCAGCGATGTACAGCCCTACATGGCGGCTGGCAACGCCGGTCAGCTGAATCACGCCGTTGTTCTGGCTGAATGTGGTCATCGGCAAGCTGTTGAAGGTGGCGGCCAACAGCGAGCTGCAGCCGTCACCGAGAATGCCGCCCTTGATTCGCTTCAAATAGAGCGGGCCCTTGACCGGCTGGCGCGAAATCATCGAGTTGGCGGTCAGGTCGCCGGCCGTCTCCAGTGGGGTGATCAAAAAGATGACCGCGATTGGGATGAACGCCATCCAGTCGAAGGCGAAGCCGAACCTAAACGGCTGCGGCACGCTGACCGCTGGAAGCGTGGCGAGGCTGGAAAAATCAACCATGCCCATCATCCAGGCGGCAAAGTAACCGACGGCCAGTGCCACGATCACTGCCGATAGCCGCAGCAGGGGGAAACCAAAACGGTTCAGCAAGATGATGGTGCCGAGTACCAGCCCGGCCAGCATCAGATTCGGTAGCGCACCGGGATTTTCAGCCCCGTACCCCCCAGCAATATCGGTCATCGAAACTTTAATCAGCGACAGACCCATCAGACTAATGATGGTGCCGGTAACCACCGGCGTGATGATTCTGCGCAGTCGATTTATGCATTGACTGACGGCGATTTCGACGAATGCTGCGCAGAAACCGACACCGAACAGAGTGGCCAGGATTTCTTCCGGGCTGCCACCGCGACCCTTGACGATGAAGCCCGCCGCTAGGATCACGCTGAGAAAGCCGAAACTGGTGCCTTGCAGGCAGAGCATGCCAGCGCCGACTGGGCCAATTCGTTTGGCTTGAATGAAGGTGCCGAGGCCGGACACGAACAGCGCCATGCTCACCAGATAGGGCACGTACTCGCCCAGGCCAAGCACGCTGCCGATGATCAGGGTTGGAGTGATGACGCCAACGAAACTGGCCAGCACGTGCTGGACGGCGGCGAAGGTGGCGGGAAGCGGACCCGGGCGATCCTCGAGTTGATAGATCAGGTCCTGGTTGGGAGCGTCACCGCTCCTGGATTCGGTTGCGGTCATGGTCAAGCCTGCCATTAGTTATTGTTCGGTCATGGGCTTTGGGGTTGCACGGACCCCGATCGCTGGTCGCAGAAAAGTTGTTTCGGCGGTCAGGATGAGTTGACTATAGCAACCTGTGAACATTAGGTTAAACAATTAATTTAACTATTGTGCACAATTGCGACGAGCGCGATCTGGAACGTGACTGATGCCGTATGGGTGGCTAGTGCGGCCGGGTTTAGCGCGTGGCGTGGTGTCCGGCAGGGTGGCAGTCGGCGGCGAGGTTTCGTTGATGGTTGAGGAGACGCGAAATAGGTATGGCGCCGCGTTCCGTCGCGGCGCCCTCACTATCGATCAGTGTTGAGTCGCACCGGTCAGCGCATTGCGCTCCGGCCCGCCGAGTACATTGAACAGCAGATTCAGCGTCACAGCGCTGATGGTGGCTACGGCGATTCCGCTGTGGGTGATGGGCTCCATCCAATGCGGCAGATGCGCGAAGAATTCGGGGCGAACCACCGGCACCATGCCTAGACCGATGCTCACCGCGACCAATAGCTGGTTGCGATGGTCACCGATATCGGCTTCCTGCAGGATCTTGATGCCCGTGGCTGCGACCATGCCGAACATGGCGATGCCTGCACCGCCCAATACCGCTGCGGGAATCGAGGCTACCATGAACGCGGCCTTTGGCAGCAGGCTCAGGCTGATGAGGAAGAGTCCCGCAACCGCAGTCACGTAGCGGCTACGCACGCCGGTCATCTGCACCAGACCGATGTTCTGCGCGAAGGACGAATGCGTGAAGGTGTTCATGAAGCCGGCAAAGAAAGTTGCTCCGGCATCACACAGCAGACCGCGGCGCAGCTGCTTGGGGTCGACGTCCTGTCCCGTGATCTTGCCTAGCGCGAGGAACATGCCGGCTGACTCGACGAAGATAATCACCACCACCAGACACATAGACAGAATCGGCGCGAGGAGGAATTGCGGCGCGCCGAAGTGATTCGGCGTGACCACTTGGAACGCCGGCGCCGAGCTGATGCCCGACAAATCGACCATCCCCAGGCTGGCCGCCAGCACGTAACCCAGCGCCATGCCCACCAGTACCGAGACGTTGACCCAGAAGCCACGCATAAACTGATTGATCAGAAGAATCACGGTCAGCACCGCAGCTGCTACGCCGAGGTAGGGCAGGGCGCCGAATTGGCCAGTGGTGCTGCCGCCGCCGGCCCAGTTCACCGCCACGGGGAATAGCGATAGGCCAATGGCGGTGATCACCGTACCGGTCACCAGCGGCGGAAACAGGCGGACAATCTTGGAGACGAAAGGCGCGATCAGCAGTCCGAAGAAGCCGGCAGCGATGGTGGCGCCGAAGATACCTGTCATTCCTACGCCAGGCATGCCGGCCATGACAACCATGCTGCTGACCGCAGCGAAGCTGGCGCCCATCATTACCGGCATGCGAATGCCGACCGGACCGATCCCCATGGATTGAACGATCGTGGCAATGCCCGCCACCAGCAGATCGGCATTGATCAGGAAAGCGATCTCCTCACGAGAGAGACCGGCTGCCTGGCCGACAATCAGGGGCACGGCGACGGCCCCGCCATACATCAGCAGTACGTGCTGAAAACTCACCAGCAGCATCTGCAGCAAAGGCAGCTGCTTTTCTGTAACGGGCGCGGTTTCCCGCTGGGTTACATCGTTCATGCAAAACACCTCGGACGCTTTTGTTATTGGATGTCGCGTGGCCCCGCTGAACGTGCGAGGCCGATTTTCGAGCTGTGATTCTGGCAGGGCAGAACCCTGTTACGGCTATTCGTGAGTGAAGGGCTGGGAACAAAAAAAACCGCGCTCGAAAGCGCGGCTTGCGGACACGATCAGTTGATCGACGCGCCCTTGTCGATCCAGGCGCCGAGCAGGTCGCGCTCTTCCTGGGTCATGTTGGTCATGTTACCCAGCGGCATGATCTGGCTGGCGACGGTCTGCGCATGAATCTTCGCAGCCTGCAGTTTGATCTGCTCGGGCGTGTCGAACATGACCCCGGCGGGTGGCGCGCTGAATAGCGGGCTGCTCGGCTGGGCTGCGTGGCAAACGGTGCAGCGTTCGTCGATTACCTGCTTGACCTTGGCGAACTCGCTGTTGCCGGCCACGGTCTCGGCCTCGGCAGTACCGCTCTGTTGCGCCGACATGCTCGCTTGCTCCGGGGAGGTGGCGGCCAGGTTGGGTGCAGCGGGTTGACGATTCGGCGACAGCACGAAGGCCAGGCAAATCATGCCGACTGCCGCAGCAGGTAGTGCCCAGGCGAAGCGGTTGCTGTCGTGGCGGGTGTTGAAGTAATGGCGAGCCAGTACCGACAACGCGCCGAGTGCAGCCAGGATCAACCAGTTGTACTGGCTGCCGTAGGTGCTCGGGAAGTGGTTGCTGATCATAATGAACAGCACCGGCAGGGTGAAGTAGTTGTTGTGACGCGAGCGCAGCAGGCCTTTGGCCGGCAGCAGCGGGTCGGGCGTGCGGTTCTGCTCGATGGCGGCGACCAGCGCGCGCTGGGCCGGCATGATGATGCGGAACACGTTGCCGACCATGATGGTGCCGATCAGTGCACCGGTATGGATGTAGGCAGCGCGACCGCTGAAGATCTGCGAGTAGCCCCAGCACGCGGCGATCACCAGAACGAACAGGACGAGGCCGAGCAGCGCTGGCTTCTTGCCCAGCGGCGAGTCGCAAAGCAGGTCATAGATGAACCAGCCGACGATCAGCGAGCCGAAGCCGATGGCCACCGCTGTAGCAGGGGACATGCCGCTGCCAGGCAGGACCAGGTACAAACTGGGGTTGAGGTAGTAGACCACCATCAGCAGGGCGACGCCCGACAGCCAGGTGGTATAGGCCTCCCACTTGAACCAGTGCAGATTCTCCGGCATTTGCGGAGGCGCGAGTTTGTATTTTTCCAGGTGGTAAATACCACCGCCGTGGATCGCCCAAAGATCGCCGGACAGGCCATCTCGCGGGTTGGCACGGTTAAGGTTGTTTTCCAGCCAGACGAAGTAGAACGATGCACCGATCCAGGCGATGCCGACGATCATGTGAATCCAGCGAATACTCAGGTTCAGCCATTCGGTCAGATGTGCTTCCACGATAATTACCTCTTTGCACGGCTGGCGTACCAACCGATGTTTCTTCTTATTCGACTCGTCGCAGGTGTCTCGTTTGTTCTGAAAACGCATGTCCGGTGTCGGCTGTGCACGTCAGCCGCGCCGGGATGGCCCTCGGTAACAATCGGACGCTTACTCGGAGTCCCGGTGGGGGTCGAGGAGAACCAGCTCATCCTCAGTAAAAAAATGCTCGTCGCAGTTGTTGCCAGAACCGCTGCGATCGACCACCAGGAATTCATCCCGCTTTTCGATCGTCAGCACCGGGTGGTGCCAGACGCCGCGGTGGTAATTGACGCCCTGCCTGCCGTTGCTACGGAAGGCGCGGACGTGTCCCGGTACAGGTGCATCGCCAAGTGGCGCGACCACGACCAGAAAGGGGTTGCCGAGCAGCGGAATGAACGCCTGGCTGCCCAGCGGATGTCGTTCGAGCATGCGAATGGCCAGCGGCATCTCCAACGCATCGGCGGCGAAGATGCTGATGATGGCCTGATCTTCCGGCTGCGCGGTCTCTACCGACGCCAGCTTGTGATAGCGGCGGGTGGAACCGTTGTTGATCATGAAGTAGTCGCTGCCTTCGGTTTCGATCACATCACCGAAAGGGGCGAAGGCTTCCTTGGTCAACGGTTCGATCTTGAGTATGCGCATGGCTGGGTTACTCGTGTGTTCGTTGTTATTCGAGTGGGATGAGACTCTCACCCCGTCCCTCGGCGCATGGCAGAGGCTTGCTTCATTCTGTTGCTTGGCTACGCGGCGGCTTGCCGCGAAGCCAATGGTTTCGCCTCCGACGCTTTGCTCACATCGTCTGCAGACGGAACAGCGCGATCTTGTTGATCTCGCTCACTGCCCGGTCGAATTCCTGCTCCGGGGTGTTGTGCAGACGTTCCTCGAACGCCGCCAGGATCTGGTGCCGGTTGCTGCCCTTGACCGCCATGATGAAGATGAAACCGAACTTGTCCTTGTAGGCCTCGTTCAGCTCGGTGAAGCGTGCGAATTCCTCAGCGGTGCATTCATGGATGCCGGCGCCGGCCTGCTCCGAGGTGCTGGAGGCTGTCAGCTCGCCACGCACGGCGGCCTTGCCGGCCAGATCCGGGTGCGCGTTGATCAACGCCAGCTGCGTTTCACGCGGCGCGCTCAAGAGTATGTCGGCCATGCGTGCATGCAGCGTCTCGATGTCGTCGAGACTGGCATCGACTCCCTTGTCATAAGCCTGCTCGGCGACCCAGGGCGAGTGCTCGTAAATGTCGGCGAAGGCGGCAACGAACGCGTCGCGGTCGAGGCTGGAAGGCTGCAAAGTCTGAAAACGGCTCATGCGGCGGGTTCCTGTTTCAAAGGGTGAGTGGCGTGCCAGTGGCGTGCGATATCGACACGGCGGGCGAACCATACCTGCTCGTGACTCTTGGCGTACTCGACGAAGCGCTGCAGTGCGGCCAGACGTGCCGGGCGACCCAGCAGGCGACAGTGCATCCCGATGGACAGCATCTTGGGCGCGCCCTCGGTGCCTTCGGCATAGAGCACATCGAAGGCATCCTTCAGGTACTTGAAGAAGTCGTCGCCGGTGTTGAAGCCCTGCACCTGGGTGAAGCGCATGTCGTTGGTGTCCAGCGTGTAGGGGATCACCAGATGCGGCTTGTCCGGAGTGGATTCGGGGTCCCAGTAGGGCAGATCGTCGTCGTAGGTGTCGCAGTCATAGAGGAAACCGCCTTCCTCGCGTACCAGACGGCGTGTGTTCGGGCCGGTGCGGCCGGTGTACCAGCCCAGCGGACGTTCACCAGTGATATCGGTCAGGATGCGGATGGCCTCAAGCATATGCTCGCGCTCTTCGGCCTCGTCCATGTACTGATAGTCGACCCAGCGATAGCCGTGGCTGCAGATCTCGTGGCCATCGGCGACCATCGCCTTGATCACGTCCGGATGCCGTTGCGCGGCCATGGCCACGGCAAAAATGGTCAGCGGAATATCGTGCTTGCGGAATAGCTTGAGCAGGCGCCAAACACCGGCGCGGCTGCCGTATTCGTAGAGCGACTCCATGCTCATGTGACGCACGCCCTGAAACGGCTGGGCAGAAACCATCTCGGAGAGAAAGGCTTCAGACTCCTTGTCGCCATGCAATACGCAGCGCTCGCCGCCTTCTTCGTAATTGAGCACGAAGGAGAGGGCGATGCGGGCATTGCCCGGCCATTGCGGATGGGGTGGGTTTTCGGCGTAGCCGATAAGGTCACGAGGGTAGTCGGCGCTCACTTGTTATTCCTTATTTGAATACGGGTCGCCACCGTGAATTACTGTACGACCGCCATGGGTCAATTGTATACAAAACGTTTTGCAGTTTGTAAATCACCAATCCTAAATTTTCTCGCGTGTCGCTGGCGTCGTAGAGATTCCACGCTCTTTCATGAAGGTGCACGCTCTGGATAGCGCATCGGAGAGCGGCAGCGTGGCAGTCAGGATTGTAGCTCTATAAATTGTGTACAATTTTTATAGAAACTGTCTTTCAAAAACCTATGCGCATGCTATGCTCGAATCCAGTCCACACCAATCACAAGAGGAGGCGAGCATTAGCGGTTTTATCCGCGATGCCAGAATCTATGGGACGTTTGACTACTCACGTACTGGATGCCGCCCACGGCTGCCCTGGTAGCGACATCCGCATCGAACTCTATCGGGTCGAAGGCGAGCGCCTCGAGCTGATCACTACGCGCCAGACCAATGCTGATGGCCGTTGCGATTCACCACTGCTGGAAGGGGATGACTACCGTTCCGGTGTTTACCAACTGCAGTTCAGTGCCGGCGATTACTACCGTGGTCGCGGCGTACAACTGCCCGAGCAGGCATTTCTGGATGTCGTCGTGTTGCGCTTCGGCATCAGCGCCGAGCAGGATCATTACCACGTGCCGCTACTGATTTCTCCGTACAGCTACTCCACTTATCGCGGTAGCTGATCGGCTGACTGCCGCAACTACAGCGGCAGTACGCTCTCCCATGCGTAAAGCTTGACTCTCTGAGTCATCGACCCGCCTTGATGGCGGGTTTTTTTTGTCTTTGACGCTCAATGGCCGGCGTCTACCCAGGCCTCCCTTCGTTGCGAGTAAGCTCGCTCTACGAGAACCGAGGCACCATCTGCTTGTGGGTGCGAGCTTGCTCGCGAATCGGATGGCCGGTTGGAGTACAACCCTCATGCAGCTGAGTGATCTAGCGGCTGCTGAGTAACGATGTCGTTCCGGGACCACCGAACAGGGCGGCGCTGCTGCGGTTGATTCAGCGCGCGGCGCCGTGCGCGGCGAGGCTGTCCACCAGCAGCACAGCCCATGTCAGAATCATCATCAGGAGCTGCGGCACGAAGGGCCAGTCGGGGCTGAGAAACGGTAGCAGAAGGCTGCGAAGAACAAATCGTTTTTTGGGCTTGCTGCTTCCAGGCCAGACCCGCGAGAACACTGGCGAATATGTGGCCTGACGTCAGCTGCAAATGCTGAGCCCATCTTGCAACGCCGCGAATCCTACTAGCTCTGCCGGGCAATACAGACAAATGGAGCTTGAGCAGGCAGATCGAGCACTAACGAGCGTCGGCTAGCAGCGCTGCAGCTCATAGTTGAGGCTGTTACTGACATCGGCAGCCACAGCGGGCCGACCACCAACGCCGCGCTCGCGAACAATAACCAAGTTTCCAGACTCATTTCAGTCCTCCTTGACGGTGCTGCGTTACAGGCTTTCAGTGCTGGCGCCGATCATGTTTACGGTGCGGTTCGTATAAGTCATATGGATTGCTTGGCCGCTCGTTTTTTGAGGGCGTTCAGGTCTTCAAACGTAAAGAGCCCCACCGCCGAAACGATGGGGCCGCTCGATCCGCCAAGCTTAGAGGAAGGCGAACTTGGCGATGAAGATCACGCAGAGCACGTACAAGCTGATCGACACCTTGTCGCGCTGGCCGGTCAGCACCTTGAGCGTCGCGTAGGTCAGAAAGCCCAGCGCGATGCCGTTGGCGATGGAGAAAGTCAGCGGCATCATCACCACAGTGACGATAGCCGGAATGGTATCGGTGTGGTCCTTCCAGTCGATATGCGCCATCCCGCTCATCATCAGCATGGCGACATAGATCAGGGCGCCGGCAGTTGCATATGCGGGGATCATGGCCGCTAGCGGGGCGAAGAACATTGCGATCAGAAACAGCGCGCCAACGGTGACGGCTGTCAGGCCGGTACGCCCGCCCGCAGCGACACCCGACGCACTTTCAACGTAGCTGGTTACCGGCGGGCAGCCGACGAAGGCGCCAGCGACGCTGGAGGTGCTGTCCGCCTTCAGCGCGCGGGAGAGGTTCTGGATCTTGCCATCATCGTCGACGAGGTTGGCGCGATGCGCGACGCCCATCAGGGTGCCGGCGGTATCGAACATGTTCACGAAAAGGAACGCCAGAATCACACTGACCATCGCGACGTTCATGGCTCCGGCGATATCCATCGCCAGCCATGTCGGTGCAAGGCTGGGCGGCAACGACACGAGCCCGTTGTACTCGACCAGACCCATCGCCCAACCGATGCCGGTTACCGCCAGCATGCTTATAAGGATTGCACCGAAGACGTTGCGGTGGCTGAGCACGGCGATCAGCAGAAAGCACACGGCCGCAAGTAGCGCGGTGGGTTCACCAAACGAGCCCATGGTTAGCAGAGTTGCAGGGCTGTCGACGACGATACCGGCTGTCTTCAACCCGATCAGTCCCAGGAACAATCCGACCCCGGCGCCCATGGCGAAGCGCAGACTCATCGGAATGCTGTTGAGCAGCCACTCCCGCAGGCGAGACAGGCTCATGATCATGAACAGAATGCCAGACAGGAACACCGCGCCCAGCGCAATTTCCCAGCTGTAGCCCATTTCCCCAACCACCGTATAGGTGAAGAAGGCGTTCAAGCCCATGCCGGGCGCAAGGCCCACCGGCCAGTTCGCGTATAGGCCCATCAGGAGGCAGCCGAGCGCTGCACCAATGCAGGTCGCGACGAACGCGGCACCGTGGTCGATGCCGGCGTCGGCCATGATGTTTGGGTTGACGAATATGATGTAAGCCATGGTGACGAAGGTCGTCAGGCCTGCGAGCAGCTCAGTTTTGACACTGGTACGGTGCGCGCTGAGTTTGAAGAATCGATCGAGCCAGCCGGGATTGTTCGGTTGCAGCGTGACGGTCTGCTGTTCCTGCTTGGTGGTGTCCACAAGGTGTTCCTCATCGTTCTTGTTGTCTATCACCCAGAGCGCGGTACTCTCGAGGGCAGGTGATGGTTAGGCTCGTCCTGTTCGGTTTTCTGACCGAAAGGTCAGGAAGGCTTGACGCGATTATGCTTTTGTATACAAGAATTGCAACTCGATTTGCGTAAATTCAGTCTTTAAATTGTCACGCAGGGCTTTTCCACAGCGTGCAGCGGCGGCGGTACAGCCAAGGTGCCTCGAAGATGCAGTGGGTTTCTTATTGATTGTGCACAATAAACCGCTTTTTATTTCCCTGTTTGACCATCTACTACTGCCAGCGATGACCCTAAGGCAGTAAAGTTCGGTCTGCCGATATTTCCGACGCGAGTCACCATGAACGAACAGCTGCAGCCTCTAAAAAAGCCGACACGAAACGGCAAGGCCCGGACCGGAACCCAAGACGACATCGTTTACGCTCACATCTTCGACGCTATCCTCGAGCAACGACTGGCCCCAGGTACCAAGCTCAGCGAAGAAGCGCTGGGGGAGATTTTTGGCGTGAGTCGCACCATCATCCGGCGTGCGCTATCGCGGCTGGCTCATGAAGGAGTTGTGCTGCTACGCCCAAACCGTGGTGCGGTGGTCGCTAGTCCGAGCGTCGATGAGGCTCGGCAGATATTCTTTGCGCGGCGTATGGTGGAGCGGGCAATCACTGAGCTCGCAGTGCAGCATGCCACTAGCGAGCAGCTCGCCGAATTGCGGCAGATGGTAATCGATGAGCAGGAATGCTTCGCCCGTGGTGATCGTGGCGCCGGTATTCGGCTTTCGGGCGAGTTCCACCTGAAGCTGGCCGAGGCGGCGAAGAACGCCCCGCTGGTGAGCTTCCAGCGCAGCCTGGTATCCCAGACCTCGCTGATCATCGCCCAGTACGAAAGCGGTAACCGCTCGCATTGCTCGTATGACGAGCACAACCAACTGATCGACGCCATCGCCGCGCGCGACAGCGAGAAAGCGGTGAGCCTGATGCTGCACCACATGGATCACATCGATAGCAAGCTCAACCTCGACGAAGACAGCGCCTCGGATGACTTGCATGCAGTGTTTTCGCACATTTTAGGAAAGGCCGGTAAAGCCGCGAAAAAGCGCTGAACCAGTTTCACAGTGCTGCCGTCGTACATACCTAGGGTGGGCTTTAGCCCTTGGTGGGCTGAAGCGGAGTGCCGCCCAGCCCGCTCTACATCCTGGGCAGGCGGGGAAAGTCGGAAAAGACGCTGAGGCTGGAGCGGCTTGTTCGAAGCCAAAGGTGCGCGGAGCGCATCGCCGTGCAGGGACTGCGCCCGGCGCATTTCGGCATGTAGGGTGGGCTTCAGCCCATCAAGGGCTAAGTGACGGTGGGCTAAAGCCCCTACGTATGTACGGCAACAGCCTCCCGCCCCCCAATCCTCAGCGCGTATATCGACTTTACGCTTTCTTATACACCGAGACGCCGGCGGCGTAGGTTTCCTTCACGGCGCGGTCATCACCAAGGATCATTAGGGCGAAGAGCCGCTCTTCCAGGCTGCGCGCCTGATTCAAGCGGTACTCGATTAGCGGCGTGGCCTTGTAGTCCAGCACCACGAAGTCGGCTTCCTTGCCCGGTTGCAGGTTGCCGATCCGATCGTCCAGATAGAGCGCGCGGGCACCGCCCAGGGTTGCGAGGTAAAGCGACTTGAAAGGATCCAGTTTCTTCCCTTGCAGTTGCATCACCTTGTAGGCCTCGTTCAGCGACTGCAGCTGGGAGAAGCTAGTGCCGGCGCCGACGTCGGTACCCAGACCAACGCGCACACCAAAGCCTTCGACTTTCTCCAGATCGAACAGGCCGCTGCCCAGGAAAAGGTTGGAAGTGGGGCAGAAAGCCACCGCCGAGCCGGTTTCGCCGAGGCGCTTGCATTCGTCGTCGCACAGGTGCACGCCATGTGCGAACACCGAACGTGCGCCGATCAGGCCGTGATGGTCATAGACGTCCAGGTAACCCTTGCGCTCGGGGAACAGCTCGCGCACCCATTCGATCTCCTTGCGGTTCTCGGACAGGTGGGTATGCATGTACAGCTCCGGGTATTCCTTGAACAGCTTGCCGGCTAGCGCCAGTTGCTCCGGGGTGCTGGTCGGTGCGAAGCGCGGCGTGACCGCGTAATGCAGGCGCCCCTTGCCGTGCCAGCGTTCAATCAATTCCTTGCTGTCGGCGTAACCGGATTCGGCAGTGTCGGTGAGGTAGTCCGGCGCATTGCGGTCCATCAGCACCTTGCCGGCAACCATCCGCAGGTTGCGCTTCTCGCAGGCCTCGAAGAAGGCATCCACCGACTCCTTGTGCACGCTACCAAACACCAGCGCAGTGGTGGTGCCGTTGCGCAGCAGTTCGCCCAGGAAGATCTCTGCCACCTCACTGGCATGGGCCTTGTCGGCAAAGGCGCGCTCGGTTGGGAAGGTGTAGGTGTTGAGCCAGTCCAGCAGCTGTTCGCCATAGGAAGCGATCATGCCGGTCTGCGGGTAATGGATATGGGTGTCGATGAAGCCGGGGGTAATCAGCGCATCCTTGTACTCGATCACTTCTGTGCCGGCCGGAAGGGCAGGCAGCAGCTCGGCGGCATGGCCGATCTGCGTGACCTTGCCGTCCTCGATGACCAGCAGGCCGTCTTCGAAATATTCGTGGGACTGCTCGATGCCCACATCGCGTGGGTCGGCGAGGCTGTGGAGCAGGGCGGCACGGTAGGCTTTGGCTTGGGACATACTGATTCTCGGAAATCGTTTGTAAGGGGAAGTAGCGTGGGAGGCTCGCCTTCGGAGCGAAGCGTTCGCTCTGGCTGGCCAGCGGCCCGCTTCGCCGCAGGGCGCGCCTCCCACAAAAGAAGCGTGGCCGTTCGGTCAGCCGTTATTTGAGCGGCGCGAGGCGGGCACCAGCATTGGCACCGGTTTTTCGCCGTCCTGCGCTTTCTCACCGCTGTTCTCACCGAAATGGGCGTTGTATGTGGCGATTACCTCGCCGGCGATGGATACCGCGATCTCCACCGGCAGCTTGCCTTTCACCTCGGAGATGCCCATCGGGCAACGCATGCGCTGCACGGTTTCGGGTTGGAAACCACGGTCGCGCAGGCGGTGTTCGAACTTGGCGCGCTTGCTCTTCGAACCGATCAGACCGTAGTAGGTGAAATCATTGCGTTCGAGGATTGCCGCAGTCAGCTCCAAATCCAGCTGGTGATTGTGCGTCATGACGATGAAGTAGCTGCCGGCGGGCATGCTCTCCACCTCGTCGACTACCTCGTCGTTGACCACTTTTTCTACGCCGGCAGGGATATGCGCGGGGAATTCGCTCTCGCGCGAGTCGATCCAGCGCACCTTGCACGGCAGGCTGGCCAGCAGCGGCACCAGTGCGCGGCCGACGTGGCCAGCACCGAAAACCGCTATGTGCGCCTGCGGTTGACCCATGGGCTCGAACAACAGCACGGTCGCGCCGCCGCAGCATTGCCCCAGGCTGGCTCCGAGGGAAAAACGTTCGAGGCGGGTTTCACGCACGCGATTTTCAAGCATTTCGCGGGCGATCTTCTGTGCCTTGTACTCCAGATGGCCGCCGCCAATGGTGTCGTACAGCCGTTCGCGGCTGACGATCATCTTCGAGCCGGCATTACGCGGCGTCGAGCCGCGTTCCTCGATGATGGTCACCAGCACGCAGGGTTCGCCGCGCTGCTGTAGGTCGGCGAGAGCTTCGATCCAGACCGTGTTGCTCATGGTTCAGTCCTTCGGATAGCGCCGCGCAGCGCTTCTTCCGTTGTAGTGTTCTGGTGGGCCGAGCGGTGTTTCGCTTAGGCCCATCATTGACGTTCGCTCTTTTGGTGGGCTGAAGCCCACCCTACGATCCGACTCTGTTGTAGGGAGGGGTGGGCGGCGTTCCGCTTCAGCGGAACGCGCCTCGGCCCACCCTACGCCAGGCTTCCAGCCGGTCAGGCCAGTGTCGTTTCCGTCGTTGCAGCCGCAGTGGCGTTCTGCTTCAGCTTGCGCATCTGCTCGACGCCCCAGAGCACCCGCTCCGGCGTTGCCGGCGCATCGATCTTCGGCTGTGCCTTGTAGTCCGCTAGGCTGGCCACGGCGTCCTTGATCGCGCACCAGACCGAGATGCCGAGCATGAACGGCGGCTCGCCAACGGCCTTGGAATGAAACACCGTGTCTTCCGGGTTCTTGCGGTTTTCCACCAGCTTGACCCGCAGATCCAACGGCATGTCAGCCACCGCCGGCACCTTGTAACTGGCCGGGCCGCTGGTCATCAGCTTGCCCTTGTCGTTCCACACCAGTTCTTCCATGGTCAGCCAACCCATGCCCTGGACGAAGCCGCCTTCCACCTGGCCGATGTCGATTGCCGGGTTCAGCGAGGCGCCGACGTCGTGCAGGATGTCGCTGCGCAGCATGCGGTACTCACCGGTCAGGGTATCGACGATAACTTCCGAGCACGCGGCGCCGTAGGCGAAGTAGTAGAACGGCCGTCCACGTGCTTGGTCGCGGTCGTAAAAGATCTTCGGCGTGCGGTAGAAGCCTGTGGAGGACAGCGACACCTGCCCGAAGTAGGCCTGCTGGATCAGCTCCTCGAACGATATGAACTGGTCGCGGATGCGCACCTGGCCGTTCCTGAACTCGACATCTTCCTCGGTGACCTTGTAGTGCCGTGCTGCGAACTCGACCAGGCGCTGCTTGATGATCAGCGCAGCGTTTTGTGCGGCCTTGCCGTTGAGGTCGGCACCGCTGGAGGCAGCGGTCGGCGAGGTGTTGGGTACCTTATCGGTGTTGGTGGCGGTGATCTGGATGCGCTCGATATCGACCTGGAATACCTCGGCCACGACCTGCGCGACCTTGATGTTCAGGCCTTGGCCCATTTCGGTGCCGCCGTGGTTCAGATGGATGCTGCCATCGGTATAGATGTGCACCAGCGCGCCGGCCTGGTTGAGGAAGGTGGCGGTAAAGCTGATGCCGAATTTCACTGGCGTCAACGACAGACCTTTTTTCAGGACCGGACTCTTGGCATTGAACGCACGGATTTCCTCGCGTCGCTTGGCGTATTCGCTGCTTGCCTCAAGCTCGGCGGTCATCTCCTGGAGCATGTTGTGCTCGACGGTCTGGTAGTACGGCGTGACGTTGCGCTCGGTCTTGCCGTAGTAGTTGCGCTTGCGCACGTCCAGCGGGTCCTTGCCGAGGTGACGCGCGACGGCGTCCATGATCTCCTCGATGGCGACCATACCCTGTGGGCCGCCGAAGCCGCGGTAGGCAGTGTTGGAGGCCAGGTTGGTCTTGCAGCGATGACCGTGGATGGTCGCATCGCCCAGGTAATAGGCATTGTCCGAATGGAACATGGCGCGGTCGACGATGGAGCCCGACAGGTCCGGCGAATAGCCGCAGTTGCCGGCCAGGTCGATCTGGATGCCGTGCAACAAGCCATCTTCATCGAAGCCCACGTCGTATTCGACGTAGAAGGGGTGACGCTTGCCGGTCATGGTCATGTCTTCCATGCGCGGCAGGCGCATCTTGGTCGGACGGCCGGTGAGGTGGGCGATTACTGCGCACATGCACGCGGGGCCTGCGGCCTGGGTTTCCTTACCGCCGAAACCGCCGCCCATGCGGCGCATGTCGATGACGATCTTGTTCATCGATACGCCCAGCACTTCTGCCACCAGCTTCTGCACTTCGGTGGGGTTCTGCGTCGAGGTGTAGACGATCATGCCACCGTCTTCGGTGGGCATTACCGAGCTGATCTGGGTTTCCAGGTAGAAGTGTTCCTGGCCACCGATATGCAGCGTGCCCTGCAAGCGGCGCGGCGCGGTCGCTAGTGCGCTGGCGGAGTCGCCGCGCTTGTGGGTGTGGCTGTCGAGCACGAAATGCTTTTTGCGCAGTGCGTCGACTACATCGATCACCGGCTCCAGATCCTCATACTCGATGATCGCGGCCATGGCCGCCTTGCGGGCGGTTTCCAGGCTGTCGGCGGCTACGGCGATCACCGGCTGGCCAACGTACTCGACCTTGCCGTCCGCCAGCAGCGGGTCGCCAGCGACCACCGGGCCGATGTCCAGCTGTCCGGGCACGTCTTCGGCGGTGATGGCGATGGCCACGCCCGGAACCTGATAGCAGGGCGAGGTATCGATGCGGACGATGCGGGCGTGGGCGCGGTCACTCATGCGCGCATAGACGTGCAGCTGGTTGGGGAATTCCAGGCGGTCGTCGACATATACCGCTTCACCGGAAACGTGCTTGTCCGCGCTGTCATGCTTGACGCTCCGACCGACGCCGGTGACCAGGTCCTGCCTGAACAGGGCGGCGATTTCTTCCTGGGTCTTGGCAAGGTTGTGGTTAGACATAAGCGGTCACCCTCGTTTCGGTTTTCGGTGCGTGCTGTTCCAGGAAGCACTTGCGCAGCAGGTTCTGTGCAACCAGCAAGCGGTATTCGCGGCTGGCACGGAAGTCGGTCAGTGGCGTGAAGTCCTGGGCCAGAGCTTCGCAGGCGCGTTCGGCCGTTTCGATGGTGAAAGGCGCACCATTCAGCGCGGCCTCACAGGCAGCGGCCCGCTTCGGAATTGCCGCCATACCGCCGAAGGCGATCCGTGCGTCGGCGATCACGCCATTCTCGACACGCAGATCAAACGCTGCGCACACGGCAGAAATATCGTCGTCCAGTCGTTTGGACACCTTATAGGCGCGGAATATCTGCTCCGGCCGAGCGCGCGGGACGATGATCTTCTCGATGAATTCGCCTTGCTCGCGAGCGGTGACCTTGTAGTCGATGAAGTAATCCTGCAGCGGCAGGGTGCGGCTGTTACTGCCCTTGCGCAGTACAACCTGCGCGCCGAGGGCGATCAGCAGAGGCGGCGAGTCGCCGATGGGCGAGGCGTTGCCGATGTTGCCGCCCAGGGTGCCCTGGTTGCGGATCTGCAGGGAGGCGAAGCGATGGAGCAGCTCGCCGAAATCTGGGTATTCGCGGGCCAGCGCTTCGTAACAATCGGTCAGCGCGGCGGCGGCACCGATTTCGATGCTGTCGTCTGTGACTTCGACTTTCTTCATCTCGGCGATGTGGCCGACGTAGATCATCACCGGCAGTTCGCGGTGGAACTGGGTGACTTCCAGCGCCAGGTCGGTGCCGCCAGCCAGCAGGCGGGCGTCAGGGTTGGCGCTGTAGATCTCGGCCAGATCGCTCACTGTGAGCGGCGACAGGCAGCGCTTGTCGCCACTGTTCAGTTCGGCGGTTTCGCGAGGCTCGATGGCTTTCAGCTGGGCGATGGTTTCGGCTTCGCGCGCGTCGAACTGGTCCGGCTGCTTGCCGCGGCAGGCTTGTTCGGCCGCTTCGAGAATCGGACGATAGCCGGTACAGCGGCAGAGGTTGCCTGCCAGCGCTTCGTGGGTCTGGGCCGGATCGTATTCATTGACGGCACCTGACGCAGCCCGATTCTTCTGCAGGGCAAACAGGCTCATGACGAAGCCGGGGGTGCAGAAGCCGCATTGCGAACCGTGGCAGTCGACCATCGCCTGCTGGACGCTGTGCAGCTGGCCTTGATCCTTTAGGTCTTCGACGACGATCAGTTGCTTGCCATGCAAGGCGGAAACGAAGGTCAGGCAAGAGTTGAGCGTGCGATAGCGCAGCCGGTCGCCGTCCAGCTCGCCGACCACGACGGTGCAGGCGCCACAGTCACCGGACGCGCAGCCTTCTTTAGTACCGGACTTGCCGCGGTATTCGCGAAGGTATTCAAGTACGGTGGTATTCGGATCGAGTGTCTGCTCACGGCGCAGTTCTCGATTGAGTAGGAACTGGATCAAAGAGGGCCTCCGGGGATTTTTGTTCTGGGCTCTGGAGTGGAAATTAGCCTTATCTGACTCTCAGGTCAACAAATTCCTGACTCGAAAGTCAGCGTGTTTGACGAGCGAACTCCTCGCAGCAATGCGTATGCCGCTTTGTCTTGTCAGTCCATGCGTTGAGTGTGGCTCAGCCAGCCCGAGATTGCTGCTCGCCTCGACAGGCGCGATGTCTTGGCGGAACGGGTGCATGTGGTTCTGCCGCTCGTGTCTGACGATGAGCGGGCTGAGGATCGCGCCGTAATCTGAACCGTTACGGCGCGAGATGCCTCGCAGGGGACATCGCTCATGTGAGCGATGATCTATCGTTTAGCCTGCTATGAGTGCCCGCGCAGCCTGGCTATGGTCGGCAATCAGGCCGGCAACGTCGAGACCTTCTATCTGCCCATCGGTGACTCGCCATTGCCCGCCAACCATGACTCGGTCGGCCCGGTCGGCGCCACACAGGAGCAGTGCTGAGATCGGATCATGACTTCCGGAGAAGCGCAGCTCATCGAGCTTGAACATGGCCAGGTCGGCCTGCTTGCCGACGCTCAGCTCGCCGACATCAGTACGTCCAAGCAGGCGTGCCGAGCCGCGCGTTGCCCAGCCGAGCACACGCTCCGGCGTGATTTGCTCCGCACCATAGCGCAGGCGCTGGATATACAGCGCCTGACGGGCTTCGAGAATCATGTTGGAGGCGTCGTTCGATGCAGAGCCATCCACGCCGAGGCCGATGATTGCGCCGGCAGCTTCAAGCGCAACGGTTGGGCAGATACCTGACGCCAGTCGCATGTTCGAGCTCGGACAGTGGCAGATCCCCACGCCCGCCTTTCCGAGACGTTCGATTTCTTCATCATTGAAATGGATGCCGTGCGCCAGCCAGGTGCGCTCGGACAACCAGCCGACACTGTCCAGATAATCCACGGTGCGCAAGCCGAAGCGCTGCAAGCAGAAGTCTTCCTCGTCGAGAGTCTCCGCCAGGTGTGTATGCAGGCGGACGTCGTGTTTTTCTGCCAAAGCGGCACTGGCACGCATGATTTCCGGAGTGACTGAAAACGGCGAGCAGGGCGCGAGTGCGATCTGGATCTGCGCACCATCGCCACGCTCGTGGTAACGGCTGATCAAACGCTCACTGTCGGCAAGGATCGCTTCAGCCGTTTGCACGGTGTGCTGCGGGGGCAGGCCTCCGTCGGCTTCTCCCAGACTCATGGAGCCCCGCGTCAGCATGGCGCGCATTCCCAGCTCGCGGACAGCCTCAATCTGAACGTCGATGGCATTCTCCAGGCCATCCGGGAACAGGTAGTGATGGTCGGCAGCGGTGGTGCAACCGGACAAAAGAAGCTCCGCCAGTGCAACCTTACTGGCAAGCGCGAGGCGGTCCGGTGTCAGTCGTGCCCAGACCGGATACAAGGTCTTCAGCCAGGGGAACAGCGGCTGATTGACCACCGGACCCCAGGCGCGGGTAAGCGTCTGATAGAAGTGATGATGGGTGTTAATCAGCCCCGGCAGCACGACGTGTTCACGCGCATCGAAGGTGCTGTCTACAGGCATGGAGGGCGATTGCCCGGCGTCGAGCATTTCGACAATGACGCCCTTGTCGATGACGAGACCACCAGCGGCTTTCTGCTCGTTGGCGGTAAAGAGGGCGAGGGGATTTTTGATCCAGATACGGCTGGCAGTCATGGCCGGCGTCTCCTGAGTTAGGTTCAGAATTGCCAGCTCAGTTTTGCCCTGTCTGCTGATCCAGGTGCGCACCAGGTTGGGCGCGAGACGTACGATAGTGGCTTGCCGGGAACTTGTCACCCCTCTAAGCGGCGACGCTGCCCTGCGGTAGGGCGCTGACGAGGCGCTGTAGACCCATGCAAGCAGCCTTGCCAGCGCGAATCGATACCCAACAAATAAAAAAGCCGGGCATGGCCCGGCTCCTTCTGTACCAGACCGTTAACCGCCCAGGTAGGCGTCGCGCACCTTGGGGTTGCTCAGCAGCTCTTCACCGCTTCCCTGCATGACGATGCGGCCGTTTTCAAGTACGTAACCACGGTCGGCCAATTTGAGCGCCTGGTTGGCGTTCTGTTCGACCAGAAAGATGGTTACACCGTCTTCACGCAACTGCTCGATGATCTCGAAGATCTGCTGAATGATGATCGGTGCCAGACCCAGCGACGGTTCATCGAGAAGCAGCAGCTTGGGTTTGCTCATAAGAGCCCGGGCGATGGCAAGCATTTGCTGCTCACCACCAGACATGGTGCCGCCACGTTGCTGAAAGCGCTCTTTGAGCCGTGGGAACAGCAAAAGCACTTTGTCCAGCTGCTCCTGGAAGTCCGCCTTGTTGGTGAAGAAGCCACCCATGGCAAGGTTTTCTTCCACAGTCAGGCGGGCAAAGATGCGCCGCCCTTCAGGCACCACCGCGATGTCTCTGCGCATGATGTCGCAGGTCTGCAGGCCGACTAACTCATCCCCTTCGAAGCGGATGCTGCCCGACGAGGCTTGCGGCGTACCGCATAGCGTCATCAGCAAGGTCGATTTACCAGCGCCGTTAGCGCCGATCAACGTGACGATTTCACCCTTGCGGACCTCGACGTCAACGTTGTGCAGTGCCTGGATCTTGCCGTAGAAAGTCGAGACGTTTTCGAAATACAGCATGGTTACGCCTCTCCCAGATAAGCTTTGATCACGTCCGGATTGTCGCGAATCTGCTCTGGCGTGCCATCGGCCAGCGGACAGCCCTGATTGATCACGACGATATGGTCGGAAATGCTCATGACCAGCTTCATGTCGTGTTCGATGAGCAGGACCGTGGCGTCGTGCGTGTCGCGCAGCATGCCGATTAGCGCCTTGAGGTCTTCGGTTTCTTTTGGGTTGAGGCCGGCCGCAGGTTCGTCGAGCATGAGGATCCGCGGACGCGTCATCATGCAGCGGGCGATCTCGAGGCGGCGTTGCTGACCATAGGCCAAGGTGCCAGCCGGACGGTTGGCGATATCGGTCAGGTTCACCTGCTCGAGCCAGTGCGCGGCGAAATCCATCGCTTCGCGTTCGCTTTGACGGAACGCCTTGGTTTTCAACAGACCGGATATGAATCCGGTATTGAGATGCCGGTGCTGGGCAACCAACAGATTTTCGATGGCGGTCATGTCCTTGAACAGGCGCACGTTCTGGAACGTCCGGACCACGCCCTTGCGGGCGATTTTGTGGCCCGGCAGTCCGTGGATCGCCTCGCCATCGAGAAGAATTTCGCCTGATGTCGGCTGGTAAAAGCCAGTCAGGCAGTTGAATACGGTGGTTTTGCCGGCGCCGTTAGGACCGATCATCGACACCACCTGCTTTTCCTGTACGGACAGGCCCACCCCGTTGACGGCCAGCAGGCCGCCGAAACGCATGGTCAAGCCGCGTACTTCAAGAATCGTGCGGCTCATCGCTTCAGCTCCAGGTGTGGACGTTGCATGGGTAGCAGGCCCTGCGGACGCCAGATCATCATCAGCACCATCATGGCGCCGAACATCAGCATGCGGTACTCACTGAATTCACGCATCAGCTCGGGCAGCAGGATCATCACAATGGCGGCGAGAATTACGCCCAGCTGCGAGCCCATGCCGCCGAGTACTACGATGGCGAGGATGATGGCCGACTCGATGAAGGTGAACGATTCCGGCGAAACCAGGCCCTGGCGAGCGGCGAAGAAGCTGCCGGCAAAACCGGCGAAGGTCGCACCGATGGTGAAGGCCGAGAGCTTGATCACCGTTGGGTTCATCCCCAGCGCGCGACAGGCGATTTCGTCCTCGCGTAGTGCTTCCCAAGCCCGGCCAATGGGCATGCGCAACAGCCGATTGATCACGAACAGCGTCAGCAGGACCAGCAGCAGGGCGATCAGATAGAGGAAGATCACCTTGTTGATCGAAGCGTAATCCACCCCGAAGAACTCGTGAAAAGTTTGCATACCCTCGGCGGCGCGCCGGTCGAACGACAGGCCGAACAGCGTCGGCTTGTCGATGCCGCTGATACCGTTTGGTCCACCGGTAAGCTCGGTCATGTTGCGCAGCAACAGCCGGATGATCTCACCGAAGCCCAGGGTCACGATGGCCAGGTAATCGCCCCGCAGCCGCAGCACCGGAAAGCCCAGCAGAAAACCGAACAACGCCGCCATGGCACCGGCGATCGGCAGGCTGAGCCAGAACCCGAAGCCGTAGTAGTGCGAGAGCAGCGCGTAGGTGTAGGCACCGACGGCATAGAACCCGACATAACCCAGATCGAGCAGACCGGCCAGACCCACCACGATGTTCAGGCCCAGGCCGAGCATCACGTAGATCAGGATCAGCGTTGCGATATCCACCGCACCGCGCGAGCCAAAGAATGGCCAAGCGAGCGCCACCAGCACCAGGCCGATGATGATGTAACGCTGAGTCGAGGGCAGGGTAAAGAAGTTGCCGGCGCCGGCGGGTATGGTCGGCAGGCTGGGGCTGGCCGCCCAGCCCGCTGCCAGGCGGGTGCGAACCAGCTGCCAGAAAAACATGGCCACGGCGCAGGCGGCGATGATCCAGAAGGTGGACGCTTCGGCTCCATGGACCTCGACCTTGATGCCCACCGTGGTGAGCTTCAGGCCGAATACCGGCACCGCGACGGCGATGACCAGCAGGGCACTGAAAAAGGCAGTACGCAGATGCAGAGTCATACCTTTTCCACCTCCGGACGACCAAGAATGCCGGTGGGGCGGAACAGCAGGACCAGGATCAGCAGGGTGAAGGCCACCACGTCCTTGTACTGGTCGCCGAAGATATCGGCGCCGAAGGCCTCGGCCACTCCCAGTACCAGGCCGCCGAGCATGGCGCCGGGGATGCTGCCGATGCCGCCAAGTACCGCGGCGGTGAACGCCTTGATGCCGGCCAGGAAGCCGATATGCGGATTGATCACTCCGTACTGCATGCTGATCAGTACGGCTGCGACCGCCGCTAGCGCTGCGCCGATGACGAAGGTCAGGGCAATAATGCTGTTGGTGTTGATACCCAGCAGGTTGGCCATTTTCAGGTCTTCGGCACAGGCGCGGCAGGCGCGACCCAGACGCGAGCGTGAAATGAACAGCGTCAGGCCCAGCATGGCGAGGATAGTGACCACGAAGATCAATATCTGCATGTAGGAAATGACCACACCGTTCATGGCACTTTCACCGAAGATGAAATTGCCAGGCATCAGGTTAGGAATCGCCTTGTCCTTCGAATCCTGGGACAGCAGGACGACGTTCTGCAGGAAGATCGACATGCCTATCGCGGAAATCAGCGGGATCAGACGGTTGCTGCCTCGCAGTGGCCGGTAGGCGACTCGCTCTATGCTGTAACCGTAAGCGCTGGTGACGATCATGGCGGCGGCGAATGCACCGATCATCAGAATCGGTAGCGCATCGAGCCCCATCATCGTAAGCCCGACGATAGCGATGAAGGTCACGTAGGAGCCGATCATGTACACCTCGCCGTGGGCGAAGTTGATCATGCCGATGATGCCGTAGACCATGGTGTAACCAATGGCTATCAAGGCATAAGTGCTGCCAACGGTCAGGCCGTTGATCAGCTGTTGGAAGTAGTGGTAAAGCTCAGGCATTACATTCTCCTGAACATCCTGCGTCCGTGCTCGCTACCAATGCAGGCCTGCTTCGAACACGCTGCATGGAGAATGCAGCGCCAAGGGCTCAGTGCGGATCACGCACCTACCTGTTCGACGCGGGCCAGCTCTGCAGGCTGCTCGCTTGGTTAAGGATGTTGCTGGGGCGGCCCTGTGCTTGTGGCCGAGTCAGCCCCGATCAGCTAAAACAAAGCCCACAGCGGGTGCCGTGGGCTTCGGTTGGTGGTTACTGGCTCACTTGGCTTCGGTCTTGGTGCCGTCCTGGTGCCATTCGTAAACCACGAAGTTGAAGTCCTTGAGGTCTCCCTTCTCGTCGAATGAGAGGTTGCCGGTCGGAGTATCGAAGGTGTTGCTGCGCAGCGCTTCGGCCACCTTGTCGGTGTCGGTGCTGCCAGCTTTCTCGATACCCTCGGCAATAACCTGGACTGCGGCGTAAGCGGGGAACACGAACGGGCCGCTCGGGTCCTGCTTCTTGGCTTTGAAGGCTTCGACCAGTTCCTGGTTGCGAGGATCCTGATCGAAGGATTTCGGCAGAGTGACCAGCATGCCTTCGGAGGCTGCACCGGCAATAGCGGAAATTTCCGAGTTGCCGACGCCTTCTGGCCCCATGTAGCGCACGTTCAAGCCCTTTTCCTTGGACTGACGTAGCAGCAGACCCAGCTCTGGGTGATAGCCGCCGTAATAGACGAAGTCGACACCGGCCTGCTTGAGCTTGGAGATCATCGAAGAGAAATCCTTGTCGCCGGCGTTGATGCCTTCGAACACGCTGACCTTGACGCCTTTTTCTTCCAGGGTCTGCTTGACTGCCGTGGCGATGCCCTCGCCGTACTGCTGCTTGTCGTGAATGACGGCGACGTTCTGCGGCTTGACATTGTCAGCGATGAAGTTGCCAGCGGTCGGGCCCTGCAGGCTGTCCAGGCCGATGGTGCGGAAGATCAGTTCGTAACCGCGCGAGGTGATGTCCGGGCTGGTCGAGGCCGCGGTAATCATCAGAATGCCTTCGTCTTCGTAAATGTCCGAGGCCGGCTGGGTCGAGCTGGAGCACAGGTGACCAACCACGAAACTGATTTCGTCATTGACGATCTTGTTGGCCACCGCGACCGCCTGCTTCGGGTCGCAGGCGTCGTCATACACGACGCCTTCCAGTTGTTGCCCGTTGACGCCGCCCTTCTTGTTGATCTGCTCGATGGCCATCTGGGCACCGATGAATTGCATGTCCCCGTACTGCGCGACGGCCCCCGTGACCGGACCGGCCAAACCGATCTTGATGGTGTCGGCGGCAAGCGTGTAGCTCGCGGCTCCCGTCAAAGCGATAGCCATGAAAAGTTTGGACAGACGCTGCTTGATCATTTTTATGCGCTCCACTTGCGTATTATTGTTTGAATCCTGCTGGCTGCAGTGTCGTTAAGGGGCAAACGTCCCCAAACGGTACGGCAACTGTACCGGCACAGTGTAGAAGCGTCAGCACCTATTTGCACAGTCAGGAATTCGAACTCGTTTGATGAGATTTACCCGGGCGCTATCATTGCGCCCTTTCGAATCGGGTGAGTCTCATGAGCGAAGTACCAAGCACTCTCTATGCCAAGCTGCTGGGCGAAACCGCGTCGATCTCGTGGCAGGAATTGCAGCCTTTTTTCGCTCGGGGCGCACTGCTGCGCGTCGCCAGCGACTTCGACCTGATCGAGGCCGCTCAGGCCGTGGCACAGGATGACCGGGAAAACGTGGCTGCGTGGCTGGCTTCAGGCCATATCGCCAAGCTCGAGGCCGGGCAAGCGCAGGACTGGTTGGAGCGTGACCCGTCACTATGGGCTGTGGTCGTTGCGCCCTGGGTGTTGGTGCAGGAAAGGGCGGCGAGACCCAGCCTGCACTGATCCGGAGCCTGTTTTCGCTTCGCTGGGAACACGCCGGAGCCCACTACAGCGACGGCTAGACGGCTAGACGGCTAGCCGCGCACCCAGCGCATCCTCGCCCAGCCGCTCAATGCGTCCACGGCCAGTACCATCAGCAGCATTGCCAGAATGACCGTCGACGCCTGAGCTTGCTGGAATAGGCTGAGGCTCATGTAAAGCATCTGGCCCAGCCCCCCGGCTCCGACAAAGCCGAGCACGCTGGCCATGCGGATGTTGTTCTCCCAGCGATACAGACTGTAGGCCATCAGTTGTGGCCATAGGACGGGCAGGGTGCCGTAGCAGAAGGCGCTGATGCGATCGCTGCCTGAAAGCCGCAACGCCTCGGCGGGGGCGCTCGGCGTGTTTTCTAGGGCTTCGGCAAACAGCCGTCCCAGTACGCCGGCCGTATGCAGCGCCAGTGCCAGGGTGCCGGCATTAGGACCAAGGCCCGCCGCCAGCACCATCAACGCCGCCCATACCAGCTCGGGAATGGCCCGCAATGCGTTGAGCAACAGTCTGGAGAGGCCCTTGCCGAGCAACCCGAAACGTCCAGAGGCCGGTAACGCCAACGCCAAACCGAGCATTGCGGCCAACAGCGTGCCGATCGCCGACATCGCCAGGGTTTCCATCGCAGCGTAGCCAATCGCGCGCAAATGGGTCCCTGACAAATCCGGCTCAAGGAAGCCCGACGCATACTCGGCCATCTGTCCCAGACCGTCGCGGCTGAACAGTGCACTGGCCTCGAGCTGCAGGAAGACGAACGAACCGATCACCGCCGCGATCAGCAACAGTGGCAATGCATAGCGCGACAGTGCCTTCACACGAACCTCCGGCGCAGCAACTGGCTGATCAGGTCCGCCATCAGCACCAGCGCCAGGAAGGTCAACAGCATGCTGGCCACTTCGCCTCCGGCGAACATGCGCATCGATAAGTCCAGCTGCTGGCCTAGCCCGCCGGCGCCGACGAAGCCCATCACCACCGAAGCGCGAATCGCGCATTCCCAGCGGTAAACGGTGTACGAGAGCATTTCACCCGCTGCCTGTGGCAGCACGCCGTAGGCAAATGCCTGCAATCGCGAACCTCCAGCACCGAGCAACGCGCGCGTCGGCAGCGGATCGACGGATTCGAAGATTTCCGCATAAACCTTGCCGAGCATGCCGGCATAGGTGATGGCAATGGCCAGTACGCCGGCAGTCGGGCCGAGCCCCACCGCGCGGACGAACAGCAGTGCCCAGACGATCTCTGGCACGCTGCGCAGGACGATCAGTAGACCACGCACCGGCCAGCGCAATGACTGCGCCCACCAGTGCGGGCGCCCGCCGCGGCTGATGGCCGAGATCGACAACGCGCGTGTGGCCAGGATGGCGCAAGGTAGCGCCACGACCAGCGCCAAGGTCATGCCGGCAGTTGCGATGGCGAGCGTCTCCCACGTGGCGCGCCAGAGCAGGAGCAGGAAGTCTTCGTCGTGCGCCGGCGGCCAAAAGCCGGAGAGGAATACCGCCATGGTGTCGGCGTTGCTGCCGTCGAACAGCACGCCGAGGTCCAGCTCGCTCAGCGACAGGCCCGGCCATAGCAAGGCCAGTATCAGCAAGGTGACCAGCAGACGCGGCCCGGCGGCCGGGTCGCGTTGTGCGATTGCAGGGTTCAGCATCGGGGGACGTGCAACGGCTGGCCGGGCAAGGGCAGAGGCTTTTGTTCATTGCCCAGCTGCTCGTTGGCGTAGAGCGCCTCGAGCTCGGATGGCGTCACGTCCGTCGAGGCTTTGTCGAACAGGATGCTTCCGGCGCGCACGCCGATAACGCGCGGGAAGTGCTCAAGCGCCAGCTCTACCGCGTGCAAGCTGGCGACCAAAGTCGCCTGGCGGCGCGTGGCTTCGCGGTTAAGCACATTCAGTGAGTACGCTGCGAGCACCGGGTCCATCGCCGAGACGGGCTCGTCGGCGAGGATCAGAGTCGGGCTCTGATACAACGCACGAGCAATGCCAACGCGCTGTAGCTGGCCGCCGGAGAGTTGATCGCAGCGCTCGTAGAGTTTGTCGGCCAGATCCAGTTGAGCCAATGCCTGTGCCGCGCCTTCCTTGTCCAGCGGATAGAGCAGACTGAGCAGGCTGCGCCCCAGCGACCATTGCCCAAGGCGACCGGCTAGCACCGAGGTGATGACGCGCTGGCGCGGCGGCAACGGTGGCGCCTGGTGAATCAGCCCGATCCGGGCGCGGAGTTTCTGCCGAGCGCCGGCCGACAGCGACCAGGGCTGACATCCGAGCAGCTCCAGCCGGCCAGCACTCGGTTGCAAGTGAGTCGCTAACAGGCGCAGCAACGTGGTCTTGCCCGCACCGGAAGGTCCGATGAGGGCAATCCGCTCGCCTTTGACGATCTGCAGATCGAGATCACGCAGCGCGACATGGCCGTTGGCGTGGCGATAGCTCGCGCCCGATAGCGTCAGGACAGGCTCGGCGCTGCTCGGGCATGCCGCCGGCAGCGCCGAGCTCGACGTCGAATGGCTCATTCCGATTTGCCTGCTTGCCGCTCTCCAAATGCCCTATGAGCCGTCGTAGAACGGCCGGCAAGGCTCACTTCAGCAGGCCAGCGGCGCGCGCTGCTTCCTCGATGCCCTTGTAGTTTTCCGGGCGGGTCTCGATGAAGCGGCTGGCAGCCTGCAGGTCGAGAATTTTCTTGTGCTCCGGATTCGCCGGATCGAGTTCGAGGAACGCGGTCTTGATCTTCTTGACCAGAGCTGGATCGAGGTTGCCGCGTACCGTCCAGTTGTAGTCGTAGTAGGGCGGCGTCGTGGAGATCACGCGGACCTTGTCAGTATCGACCTTCCCAGCGGCAACTAGCTTGTCCCAGACCGAGGCGTTGAGCACGCCGGCGTCGGCCTTGCCGGCCTCGACCCAGGCGGCGGTGGCATCGTGCGCGCCGGAGTAGGCGATGCGCTTGAAGAACTGCTCGGGATCGATACCGTCCTTGATCATGAAATAGCGCGGCATCAGGCTGCCGGACGTCGAAGACACGGAGCCGAAGGCGAACGTCTTGCCCTTGAGATCCTGCTGGGTTTTGACCTCAGGATCGGCGGTGATGAATTTACTGGTGAATTTCTCGTCCTGTTCGCGCTGCACCAGCGGGATCGCATCGCCGGTCTTCAGACGGGTCTGGACGAAGGTGAAACCGCCGAGCCAGGCCAGGTCGAGGCGGTCAGCAGCCAGGGATTCGACCACGGCGGCGTAATCTGACACCGGTGTGAACTTCACCGGCATGCCCAGCTGTTTTTCGAGGTATTGGCCCAGCGGTTCGAACTTACGGATGAGCTCGGTCGGCGCTTCATCGGGAATCGCCGATACACGAAGGGTCTCGGCGGCATGGGCGGTGACAAAAGACAGGGAAATGGCAAGGCCGGCGACGGCTGCCAGGGAGCGCTTTAGCATTGTGGTTCTCCGGTTCAATAGCGGAAAAAGCGCGCGGATTATAGAGCTAGACCGATGCGCAGGGGCAAGTGTCTGCAGCGGGCAGGCTGCGACGAGCCTGTTCGCTCGCGGCTGCCAGCTACGGAAATTTTGTGATTCAGTTCGCTGTTGTTCTAGAATCCGCGCCCCTCTCGGGTGATGGCCTATTGCTATGGAACAGCAACGAGACAAACGTACGCTTCACTCTCTTCGCAAACACATCGACGAGTTGCTGGCAGCTGGCGCGATGATCATCGCGCGCGATCCGGTGACGCTGGTCAGCGATGGCCAGACGCTCAAGGTCAAGCACGGCATGCTCGTCGGGCATTCGGGTTTGCTTGATCTGGTCGAGCCGCTCACCGATCACCAGTGGCCGGATGCCTTGCGGCAGATGGCGATCGATCTGTGCATCCAACAACTGGACGATGCGATCCGGGCACTAGAGAACAAGCCCGTCATGATGGCGTCGGAATCGGCGAACGACGGCTAGACTCAAGAGAATGTCCAGGCGAGGAAACGCAGCGGACGGGACCTGATCAGATATGCACGGATGCAGCCTGCATTCGTGTTGTATCGAAGGGGGTTTTGCATGTTCGCTCGGAACTGGCACCACGGTTTCATTCCGCCCTACATCCTCAGGCACATCATCGATAACGGCTCCCAGCACCAGCGCGACAGGGCGCTGGGGACGCTGGCCCATGTGCGCAATCTGTTGCCCAATCCGGGGCCGCCCAATCGCCAGCCGATGGCCAGCGTATTGCCCGAGCGTGGCCGGCCAGGCGAGCCGCGGCGCAGCGTTCACGATGCCCAGCAGCAGATGGTGCTGCCAGGTGTGCTGGCGCGAATCGAAGGCCAGCCGCCGGTCGCCGATGCGGCGGTGGACGAGGCCTACGATGCGCTCGGCACGACCCATGAATTTTTCTGGCAGGTGTTTGGCCGGGACTCGATCGACAACCACGGCTTCCCGCTGATCGGCACGGTGCACTACGGCGTGGATTACGAAAACGCCTTCTGGAACGGCGCGCAAATGGTGTTCGGTGATGGCGACGGCGAAATCTTCAACCGCTTCACGCTCTCCTTGGATGTCGTGGCCCATGAGCTGGCCCATGGCGTGACCGAAAGCGAGGCGGGGCTGGTGTACTTCAACCAGTCGGGTGCGCTGAACGAATCGGTTTCGGACGTATTCGGCGTGCTGGTGCGGCAGTTCAGCCTGATGCAGACGGCGGACCAGGCCGACTGGCTGATCGGTGCCGAGCTGCTGACCGATAACGTGCAGGGCGATGCGCTGCGCTCGATGGCCAATCCCGGCAGCGCCTATGACGATCCTTTGCTGGGCAAGGACCCGCAGCCCGGGCACATGCGCGATTTCATCGACACCCGCGACGACAACGGCGGAGTGCATCTGAACTCCGGCATCCCCAACCGCGCGTTTTATCTGGCCGCGACCGCCCTGGGTGGCTACGCCTGGGAAAGGGCCGGGCGCATCTGGTACGACACGCTGTGCGATCGGCGCCTGGCCAACGACGCGGATTTCCCCGCGTTCGCGCGATTGACGGTGGACAACGCGGTCGCCCGCTTCGGCGCGGGCAGCGATGAAGAGCGCGCCGTCGCGCAGGCCTGGGCAGATGTGGGCGTGAAGCCATGATCGAGGAGGCGAGCATGAAACAGTTACCGGCACTGGATTCGGACGCGACCATTCGCCTGTCGCGGCAAGGCGGCTTTGCCGCGATACAGGCGCTCAGCCGTCCGCGAGAAATCGATTTCGCCAGTTGTAACGAGCAGCAGCGCCAACAAATTTGCTCGGTACTTGAAGGCTGCCTGCCGTTGGCAACTTCTCCCAGCGGGCAAGGCGACCGCCGCTATTACCAGATCGAATTGCGCTTTCGGCAACAGGAACGCGACGATGAAATGGTGCTCCAGGTGCCAGAGGAGCAAGCGCCCGGCGAGCTGGTGCGGCTCTGGGACAAGGGTGAGGTGCTATGAGCGCGACTTGGTCGCACGGGCCGCTGCAGCGCTAGAATCTCACTCTTTATCGAGGAGCCCTCTCATGCCTGAGTTGCCATCCATCGCCTTCGCCGGCATTGGCCTGATGGGCCTGCGTATGTGTCGTCGGCTGATTGCCGCCGGTTATCCGCTAACGGTATGGAACCGTTCGCCGGACAAATGCGCGCCGTTGGTCGAAGCCGGTGCGCGGCAGGCGAGCACGCCGGCCGAGCTCTGCGCCGCTGCTGATGTGGTGTTGCTGTGTCTGGCCGATACCGCAGTGGTGCGCGAGGTGGTATTCGGCGCGGGCGGTATTGTCGAAGGCGCGCGAGCGGGGCAAGTGCTGGTTGATCATTCCAGCCTGGAACCGGCGGCCACGCGCGCCATGGCCGCCGAACTGGAGTCGCGCAGCGGTATGCGCTGGGTCGATGCGCCAGTATCTGGCGGCACCGCTGGCGCGGAGGCGGGCAGCCTGGCGATCATGGCTGGTGGGCGTGTCGATGACGTCGAGCGGGTCCGACCGATATTGATGCATCTGGGGCAGCGGCTGACGCACATGGGCGAGGTCGGCGCCGGACAGGTGACCAAGGCCTGCAATCAGATGATTGTGGCCTGCAATGCGCTGGTTATCGCCGAAGTCGTGGCGCTGGCTGAGCGCTCCGGTGTCGATGCCAGCCTGATCGCGCCGGCGTTGGCCGGAGGTTTCGCCGACTCCAAGCCGCTGCAAATTCTCGCCCCGCAGATGGCCAACAGTGAATTCGAGCCGATCAAATGGCACGTGCGCACCTTGCTGAAGGATCTCGACACCGCCGTGCAGCTATCCCGCGAAGAGGGCAGCGCCACGCCGATGACCGGGCTGGCCGCGCAGCTGATGCGTCTGCATGGCAGTCAGGGTCATCTTGAGCAGGACCCGGCGACCTTGGTGCGGATGTACCGGGAGCAGAGCCAATGAAAATCGCTGCCAATCTGTCCATGCTGTTCAGCGAGCTGCCGCTGGCCGAACGCATCATGGCGGCGCGCACCGCCGGTTTCGATGGCGTGGAAATCCAGTTTCCCTACGAACTGCCGGCGATCCGCTTCAAGGAGCTGCTCGATCGTGCCGGCTTGCCGTTGGTGCTGATCAATCTGCCAGCCGGTGATTTCATGCAGGGTGGCGCCGGTTTGGCCGCGGTCCCGGCGCGCCAGCAGGCCTTCGATGCGGCGCTGCAGGACGCCCTGACCTACGCGGCGATGACGCGACCGGTCTGCGTCAATGTGCTGCCGGGGCGGCTGGCCGAGGGCGTCACGCGCGAGCAAGCGCTCTCAACCTTGGCCAACAACCTGCGCAAGAGCGCCGAAGCTTTCGCGTTGCTCGGTGTGCGCGTGGTGTGCGAGGCGATCAATCCGCTGGACATGCCGGGCTTCCTGATCAACACCCCTGAGCATCTGCAGGCCTTGCTGGAGCGCGTCGATCATCCCAACTGCCAGGCGCAGCTGGATCTGTACCACATGGCGCGACAGGGGCTCGACATCGCTGCCGGGATCAGGCTTCTGGGTTCACGCATCGGTCACGTGCAGTTCGCCGATTGCCCCGGACGCGGCGCGCCGGGTAGCGGCGAGGTGGCATTCGCGAGTCTGATCGAAGCGCTGCGGGAGGCGGGTTACGACGGCTGGTTGGCCGCTGAGTATCGGCCCGATGGGCAAGATACCGAAGCGAGCCTCGGCTGGCTGGCGGAGTGGCGGCAGCGTTGATGCCATCGCCCGGCATAAGCGGGAATGATGTTGACAGACAGAAGCGTGAAGGAGCTCTAGAGTCATTCGCAGGACAGCCGATTGACTCAATGGTCGGCCTATAACAATAAATCGAGAGCGACGTCATGCAGCCATCCAACCAAGCCGCGAACGCCTGGCGCGTCCTGTTCCTGCTGTTTCTGGCCAACCTGTTCAATTTCTTCGACCGTACCATTCCCGCCATCATCGCTGAGCCTATACGCCTGGAATGGAGCCTCAACGACTTCCAGCTCGGCCTGATCGGCACCGCGTTCACTATCGTCTATGCGATAGCCGGAGTGCCGCTGGGGCGCATGGCCGACATTGGCTCGCGCCGCAAGATCATGGGCTGGGGCCTGACCGCCTGGAGCGGCTTGACGGCGGTCAACGGATTGGCCTGGAATTTCTGGAGCTTTTTGTTGGTGCGCATGGGCATTGGCATCGGCGAGGCCAGCTACGCACCGGCCGCCAACTCGCTGATCGGCGATCTGTTCCCGGCCCACAAGCGGGCTCGCGCCATGGGCATCTTCATGCTCGGCCTGCCGCTTGGGCTGCTGCTGGCCTTCTTCACGATTGGTTCGATGGTCGAGTATTTCGGCAGCTGGCGTGCGCCGTTCTTTATCGCTGCCGTGCCTGGATTGGTGCTGGCGGTGTTCATCTTTTTCGTCAAGGAGCCGCAGCGCGGCGCCGCCGAGACGGTGAAGGTATCCCAGGAGCGGGTGCAGCAACCGGTGCGTAAGGTGTTGGCGATCCGTACCTTCTGGTGGCTGGTGCTGGCCGGTCTGGCGTTCAACTTCGCGACTTACGCCTGTAACGCGTTCATGGTGCCGTTGCTGATGCGCTATCACGCGGTGCCGTTGGTCGAGGCATCGATTGCCACCGGCGTCATCGTCGGTCTCACCGGTCTGGTCGGGCTGACCTTTGGGGGGTGGGTGGCCGACCAGATCCATCAGCGTTTCGCCCGTGGCCGGCTGATTTTCGCGGCGGTGAGCATGTTCATCGCTACGCTCGCCACCGGTTACGCGCTGCTGGCGGGGCGCATCGAGGTCGGCGTGTTCGTCGCGGTGTTCAGTATCGGCTGGCTGTTCTCCTACAACTTCTACACCTGCGTTTACACCGCCATTCAGGATGTGGTCGAGCCACGTCTGCGCGCCACGGCGATGGCGCTGTTCTTTGCTGGGCTGTACCTGCTCGGGGGTGGCATGGGCACGGTGGTGGTGGGGCTGTTGTCGGATCATTTCGCCGAGTCGGCAATGCTCGCGGCGGGAGCCAGCGAAATGAGTGAGGTGTTCCGCGCCGAGGGTCTGCACGGTGCGATGTACTTGATCCCGGCGTCATTGCTGCTGACCATGGTCTTCCTGTTCCAGGCCTCGCGGACCTTCTGTCATGACGCCAAGCGCATGACCGACGGCATGAGTCAGTCCGCCAGCGAAGCGGAAGCGGCACTGGCCTGATTCGCCTCCCCATCGACAGCGCAGCCGCGCTGTCGATGGGTCCAGCTATCCCCCCGACGATTGGCCTGCATTTGCCGGCAGGCTCGCATAAACTGCGCGGCCGTTTTTGGCAGTCCGGATCGCATATGCACACTCCGTCTCCCGCCCGCGCTTGCGGCATCGACTTCGGCACCTCCAACTCAACCGTCGGCTGGTGGCGTCCCGCCTGCGAGCCGCTGATCGTGCTCGAGGACGATCAGCACACCCTGCCTTCAGTCGTCTTCTTCAACGTCGAAGAACGCCGTCCGGTGTATGGCCGGCTGGCCCTGGCCGAGTATCTGGAGGGCTACGAAGGGCGGTTGATGCGCTCGCTCAAGAGCCTGCTGGGTTCCAAGTTGCTAAAGAGCGAAACCACGGTGCTGGGCAGCGCCATGCCATTCAAGGACATCCTCGGGCTGTTCCTCGGGACGCTCAAACAGCGCGCCGAAACCAGTGCCGATCGAGCCTTCGACGAGGTAGTACTGGGCCGTCCGGTGTTCTTCGTCGACGACGACCCGCAGGCGGACAAGGAGGCCGCCGACACCCTGGCCGCAGCGGCGAAGAAGATCGGCTTCAACGACGTCTCGTTCCAGTACGAACCCATCGCCGCGGCTTTCGACTACGAATCGCGCATCGAACGGGAAGAGCGCGTATTGATCGTCGATATCGGCGGCGGAACGTCGGACTTTTCCCTGGTGCGCCTGTCGCCGGAGCGACGTCAGATCGACGATCGACAGAGCGACATTCTCGCCACCGCGGGCGTGCACATCGGCGGCACCGATTTCGACAAACAGCTCAGCCTGCAGGGCGTGATGCCGTTGTTCGGCTATGGCAGCCGGATGAAAAGCGACGCACCGATGCCTACCAGCACGCACCTCAACCTCGCCACCTGGCACACCATCAACGCGGTCTATGCGCCGGCTTCGCTGCGCGCGCTGCAGAGTATGCGCTACGACATCGTCGACCCCACCGGGATCGACCGGTTGTTCAGCCTCATCGAGCAACGCGCCGGGCATTGGCTGGCGATGCAGGTGGAGCAGAGCAAGATCGAGCTGACCGAGCAGGACCGCTATCTCATCGACTTCGCGCGGATCGAAGCGGGGCTGCAGGCGAGTCTGACTCGTGATGGTTTCGAAACGGCTATCGACCCGCTGCTCGAACGAATCCGCAGCAACGTCAGTCAATTGCTTGCAAGCGCCGGGCTCAAGCACGACGACATCGATACCGTGTTCTTCACCGGCGGTTCCAGCGCGATTCCGGCATTGCGCCAGCGCATTGCCGCACTGCTGCCGAGGGCCAGTCATGTCGAAGGCAACCGCTTCGGCAGTATCGGCAGCGGCTTGGCCATCGAAGCGAAGAAACGCTACGGTTGATTTCCCCGTGAGCTGACCTGCATCGCTCGCGGGTTGATTAGCAGGCCGTTGAAAAATGTAGGCGAGGCAGGCAAGACAAGGCTGTTTTTAACGCAGTATTGCCAACGCAGGTAATTTTTCAACGGCCTGTTAGGGAGTTGTCATGGGTTACACACTGCGTCCGCACGATCCCGCCGCCGAGGTTCGCAAGGTCGCTCGACAGCGCATCGATAAAGCCATCGAGGCACTGAGCGTGCCAGCTGCCGAGCGAGCCGAGGGTGTGCATCAGGCGCGCAAGCGCTTCAAGGAATTGCGCGCGTTGCTGCGATTGGTGCGAAAGCCCTTGGGGGCTGAATTCAAGCGCGAGAATCAGCGTCTACGCGACCTTGGCCGCGCGCTGGCCGAATCTCGCGACGCCACCGCCATGCTGGAAAGCTGGGATCTGCTGAGCGAGCGGTTCCCTAAGCTGTTTGCCGAGGCGGGCTTCAAACAGATCCGTCGGCGCCTGCAGGCAAGAGCCAGGCAGGGGGAAGGCGATGCCGTCGACCTGGATGCCCGTATTGCCCAGGCGATCGATGAACTGCGCAATGCCAGCGCCTGTATCGACAGCTGGCCATTGAGCGCCGAAAGTTTCGAGCTGTTGGCCGCCGGGGTGGAACGCACCTACGCTGACGGGTGCGCCGAGCTGGCCAAGGTCAAACTCGAACCGAGCGACGAGCAGTTCCATGAATGGCGCAAACGGGTCAAGGATCACTGGTATCAGACGCGGCTACTGACTCCGAGCTGGCCGACGCTAATGCAGCTGCGCAGCGACTCGCTCAAGCGTCTGGCCGATCTGCTCGGCGACGATCATGACCTGGCGATGATGCAGCAGCTGATGCAGGCGCAGCCGCCGCTCTTCGGTGACCAGGCGCTACGTGAGCGGCTCGGCGATGTGATCGTCCAGCGGCGTAGTGAAATGCAGCGCGACGCGCTGGCGCTGGGTGATGAGCTCTATCTGGAGGCACCGCGAGATCTGGTGGCGCGCTGGCAGCGCTACTGGGAAACCGCCGAGGCCTGACTGCACCAGGCGCCCGGCCATGAGGCCGAACGCCGACAGTGGAAGGGGGAATCGAGGTTAGAGCTTCTTCGCGGAAACGATCGTCACCGGCTGCAGCGGGACGTTCTGCATCATGCTGCGGTTGCCGGTCGGCACCTGGGCAATCTGATCGACCACATCCATTCCGCGCACCACCTTGCCGAACACCGCATAGCCGAAATCGCGGCCGCCGTGGTCGAGGAAGTCATTGTCGCGGTGGTTGATGAAGAACTGGCTGGTGGCCGAGTTGACGTTCTGTGTGCGGGCCATCGCCAAGGTTCCGCGAACGTTGTGCAGACCGTTGTCGGCTTCGTTCTTGATCGGCTCGCCGGTCTTCTTCTGGCCCAGGCCTTCGTTGAAGCCACCGCCCTGGATCATGAAACCGGGGATCACGCGGTGGAACACCGTGCCATCGTAGAAGCCGCTTTCGACATAGCTGAGAAAGTTCTTCACGCTGATCGGTGCCTTCTCGGCTTCAAGCTCGATTTCGATTTCGCCCATGCTGGTGTTCAGCAGCACGTGTGGATTGTCAGCCGCCAGGAGGTTTCCGGCGAGCAACAGCGAGCAGGCGGCGAGTACGAGTCGTTTCATGGTGTAGTCCTGTTGAGGGTGGAAGCCTGGGCCGGTCGGCCATTGGCAGACGGCGATTGCGCATCGTACGTCTTGATCAGGTCGATGAGAATCTGCGTTGCCGGGCCGAGCGACTTGTCGGGGTTAGTGTAGAGATAGAACAACGGGCGGCGAATGCTGCCCTGGATCAACGGCAGCGGCTTGAGCACGCCTTCGGCCAGCTCGCGGCCGATCATGTGTCGCGGCAGCCAGGCGAAACCCAGGCCGCTGCTGACGAAGGCGACCGAGGTGGCCAGGCTGCCGACGGTCCAGCGTTGCTCGGCGCCCAGCCAACCGGCGTCGCGCGGCTGACGTTGGCCGGAATCGCGCACCACCACCTGCATCTGATTCTGCAGATCCTGCACGCTGAGCTTGCGCTGCAACTGGTGCAGCGAATGGTCGGCATGGGCGACGGCAACGAACTCAACGCTGCCCAGTTCGGCACCGAGGTAGCCGGTGATGTCCAGACTGGTGATTGCCAGGTCGGCGGTGCCATCCCTGAGCACATCTTCGACACCGGAAAGCACCTCCTCACGCAGCCGTACTCGGCATCCGCGGCTCTTGGGCATGAATTCGGTCAGGGCGCGGATCAGCTTGGCGTTGGGGTAGGCGGCGTCCACCACCAGGCGCACTTCGGCTTCCCAGCCCTGCTCCATGTGATGGGCCAGTTCTTCGAGCTGCCCGGCCTGGACGACCAGCTGCCGCGAGCGGCGCAGCAGCACCTCACCGGCCTCGGTGAGCACGGCCTTGCGTCCATCGATGCGCAACAGCGGAACGCCTAGCTGCTCCTGCATGCGCGCCACGGTATAGCTGACCGACGACTGCGAGCGATGCAGCATCTCCGCCGCCTGGGCAAAGCCGCCGTGATCGATCACCGCCTGCAGGGTTCGCCATTGATCGAGGGTCACGCGTGGCACTTTCATTCCATTATTTTCCTGTCGCGTCTGTCTGGTACGCTGCACGTCTTCATGAGGAGCCCGCATAAATGAAAAAAATACGCTTCGCCGCGCTCGCTTCGCTCGCAATCATCCCACTGAGCGCCCTGGCCGTCAGCTATCCGGTGGAACTGGAGCAGCAGCTCAATGGCGCCGAAGTGCTGGCTACCACCGAAACCATCGACCGGGACATGGCCGGTCTGCTGTTGCAGAACTTCGGCGAGCGCCCTGTGAGCTGCTCGGCTGTGTTTCGCAACGGCCCGGAAGCACCGCGTACCCGTCGTACCACGCTCGAGGCTGGCGAGCGCAAGCCGCTGACCGCCAAGTTCAAGCGCGATGTGATCCGCTTGCGCATCAAGCTGACCTGCGAGCCGCAATGAGGTTCGCGTTGAGCCGATCGGGATGCGGCCGGCTTCCGAGGCTCGGCTGAGCGCTCAGCCAATATCACTTGTTAGTCGCATCCGCACGGTTGCATCCGCATCGGCCTGGTTCGGTCGAGCGTCGTGCAGCATAAAGCCGCCTCTCCGCCGGCCGGACGCGTTAATCTATGCGACGTTTTTCGACCTCGAGGTATCCCCCTTGTTTGACCAATTCGCCCTGCATGAACGCCTGCTCAAGGCGGTCGCCGAACTTAAATTCGTCGAGCCGACGCCGGTGCAGGGGGCGGCCATCCCTCCGGCGCTGGAAGGGCGCGATCTGCGGGTCACGGCGCAGACCGGTAGCGGTAAGACAGCGGCATTCGTGCTGCCGATGCTCAACCGGCTGATTGGCGATGCGGTGGTGCGCACCGACGTGCGCGCGCTGATCCTGCTGCCGACCCGCGAGCTGGCCCAGCAGACCCTCAAGGAAGTTGAGCGCTTCTCGCAGTTCACCTTCATCAAGTCGGCGATGATCACCGGAGGCGAGGACTTCAAAGTCCAGGCGGCGATTCTGCGTAAGGTACCGGACATCCTCATCGGCACGCCGGGACGGATGATCGAGCATCTCAATGCCGGCACGCTGATCCTCAAGGATGTCGAATTGCTGATCCTCGACGAAGCCGATCGCATGCTCGACATGGGCTTCGCCGACGATGTGCAGCGGCTGGTTGGCGAATGTGCCAAGCGCCAACAGACCCTGTTGTTCTCCGCGACCAGCGGCGGCGCCGCCTTGCGCGAGATGGCGGCTAGCGTGCTTCGTGATCCGCTGCATCTTCAGCTCAACCGCGTCAGCGAGCTGAACGAGGGTACCCGCCAGCAAATCATTACCGCCGAGAGCGTCGAACATAAAGAGAAGCTGGTGCACTGGTTGCTGGCCAACGAGACCTACAAGAAGGCTGTGATCTTCACCAACACCCGCGTGCAGGCCGACCGTCTTTATGGGCGACTGGTAGCCGAAGGCGTCAAGGCGTTCGTGCTGCACGGCGAAAAGGACCAGAAGGACCGCAAGCTGGCCATCGACCGCGTCAAGGAAGGCGGCGTTAAGGTGCTGGTAGCCACCGACGTGGCGGCGCGTGGCCTGGATATCGAAGGGCTGGATCTGGTGATCAACTTCGACATGCCGCGCTCGGGTGACGAGTACGTGCACCGCATCGGCCGCACCGGACGCGCCGGCGCCGAAGGTCTGGCGATCTCGCTGATCTGCCATAACGACTGGAACCTGATGTCGAGCATCGAACGCTACCTCAAGCAGCGATTCGAGCACCGCGTGGTCAAGGGATTGAAGGGCGGCTATATGGGCCCGAAGAACCTCAAGGCGTCGGGCAAGGCCGCCGGCACCAAGAAGAAAAAGGACGACAAGAAGAAGGCCACCGACAAGAAAGCCGCCGGTAAGAAGACCAAGGTGGCGTCAAAACCTGCGGCCAAGCGGCCGAAGAACGCAAAACGCGAAGCGCCGGCCTCGCAGGTCGTCAGTCAGGACGGCATGGCACCGTTGCGACGCAAGAAGCCTGAAGCGCAGTAATTGCACGAAAAAGGAAAACCGTAGGGCCGAACTTGTTCGGCCTTTAGCGATTTACGGCCGAATAAATTCGGCCCTACGGATCAACGTTTCTCCGCTGGCGCGATATCAGCTTTTTTCTCCGCTTCCTCGACGTGCTGCAGGCGCTTGTCATAGGCCTGACATTCGTCGCCCAACTGGTCGGCGGTCTGCTTGACCTCCATCTCCCGCAATTGCTCGTTGATCTCCGCAGCACGCTCGGGGTCGCTCTCGGTCAGCTGATTAACGCGTTCAGCCAGCTGCTGGGCTTTAGCATTGATCTGATCCGTGGTGCATTCGGCTAGCGCCGGCTGGCTGGCCAGCAGGGCGGCGGCGAGGGGAATCATCAGGTATTTCATGGGCAACGCTCCTTTAGGTCCTGTTCGGTGGATGCCGTTTGAGCGCTTTGGTTCAGCCTTCCCGTTGTGCTGATTCGAACCATGCTACAGCCGGCACGGTCCGTATTATCACGAGCCGCACTATGCGCGGTGCAACAGGAGAACTGACATGACCTACGACTGGGATCTGATGCTGCGCCTGCTGCGCGAAGCGCAAAAGCCTGGCAACGAGGCGTTCGCGCCGCGCCAATATGCCGACGAGCATGCGATTGCGATGGAGGATGCCGGCCAGCCGCTGCCCAATCTCGATTCGCTCAAGGCTGAAGCGCAGAACTACGAGAGCCTGCTGTTCGAAGGTGGGTTTCTGGTGACGCGCCCGGAAGAGCAGGGTGGTAATGGCGAGAATTTTGTCCTGACCGAGCGGGGCTCACGATTACTTGAAATGCTCGAAGGCGACACAGCGGGAACTGCGTACCGCCAGCGCCTGGATGACAAAGGCGAGGCCGCGCTAACGCCGGAAATCTTCGATGCGTTAGCGACGGGCTGAAAAAGTTACGCCCCGCTAATGCGGGGCGTAAGTATCGGACAGACCGGTTAGAGCAGTGGGCCGATGGTCCCGCAGGATTTGTTCGCCGCGTGCTTTTGCAGAACTGGCAGCTGCGGACGTGGTTTGCCACTCTTCACATCCAGCGACAGCGCGTAGTCGCCCCACCATGGACCGGCAGCCCAGTAGGTGCTTGGGATGCAGTGCTGGTTGAGATACTTCAACAGGTTGTCGGTCGCTACGATTGCTGAGGGCGAGAAGTCCGGCGCGCCGTGTTCACCGATGAATCCACGCAGCTTGTTTTTTCTGAGCCACTCGACGAAAGGCTTGGCCCGGTTGACACCGATCATTGGGTCGTAGACCTCTTTCCTATTGGTGTAATAGCCCGAATAATCCTTGTCGAAATACAGGTGGGCTTCGAATACCAGATTGTTCTTCGAATCACGCATCCAAGGGTCATTAACCAGCTGGGTGTTATAGGACGGCCAGTGGAATGCGCTGGACCAGCGGTCGCCGGCAATGACTACCCAGCGTTTGGAGTCGACGGCACGGATGCTTTTTGCCGCAGCCAGTGCAGCGGTGGGCCACTTACCGTTTGTGGTGTGTGGCTCGTTCATCAGTCCATAGCCATAAACTGCCGGGTGGTTGGCAACCTTTTGTGCAATGCGTCGCCAGGCGTCGGCAAAAGCGCTAACGGGCACTTCATTGGAACCGATCATCTTGCCGTAGTAGCGATAGTAGTTATGCATGTCGAGGACGACTTGCATGTTGTACTTTTTTGCATAGTTAAGCGTCGCCATCATTCGCGCCAGCTCGGCGCTGTTCAGCTCGCCGTTGAGCCTCGGTTGAATCCGTTCCCAACGAAATGGCAGACGTACCAGCTTCAGGTTACGTTCGGCGTAGCGCTTGAAGTCTGCTTCGCCCGGGTAGATGTAGTGCTTTAGGTATGTCCCCGGCAAGGCGACGTCAGCGCCAAACTCGGCACCGGCCAGGTTGATACCAACCAGGTTGATGGGGTTTGCTGGCGGTGGGTTGTTCGTGGCTGGAGCAGTAATGCCGGTGCCTGGGCTTGCCTGGCTGAAACCGGTGCTGCTGACCGACACGGTTCGTGGGTAACCCACAGCTTTCCCGTTGATGGCGCCGCCGTCCATCATCACCGTCATATTGCCGCCCGAGTAATAGATCAGGTTGATAGTGCGTACCTGACCATCGGCAAACCTGACCTTTGCGCCCTTGTGGAATGCCGCCTTGTTCTGTGCAGTCGCCTTGACCGAAATGCCTACGAACTTGCTGGTGGTGTAGACACCGTTAACGAAGTCGCCACCGTTAAAGGAATTCAGCGCAGTCGTCAGGGATGGGGACGAACTGTTCGACGGCGGGGTGGCAACGGGCTTGGAAGGCTGGCTAGGTGCAACCGGAGCTGGAGCCGCAGGCGTGCTCGGCTTGCTGGTCGCGGCGAACAGCTTGTTGGGATGGCCGAGCGAACTGCTGAGTTTGCCGCCGGAAAGCATCACACTCATGTTGTTGCCGGAGATGTACACCGCGGTGATGGCGCGAGTCTCGCCATTTGCGAGTTTCACCGAGGCGCCAGGCTTGAATACCGAACGATTGGTCGTGGTCAGTGGGATCGAATAGCCCGCCGATTTGCGCCACACACCATTCTGCCAATCGCTGTTGGTGTAATTGTTGATGGCGCTGCTATGGCTGGACGTACTGGTCGAGGGTGCCGGCTGCGGTGCGGCGATTGCCGGCGCGCCTGTATCCGAGCCCAGCGCCGAAACGGTTTTCGGGTAACCGGTGGCCGCGACGTTGAGCGTTGCGCCAGACAGCATCACGCTCATGTGCGCGCCCGAAAAATAGACGACCTTCACCGAGCGAACCTCGCCGTTCGCCAGTTTTACCTGTGCGCCTTTCTTGAATGCGGCTTTGTTAGCCGTCGTCGCCGGGATGGAAAAACCCGCCGATTTACGCCAGGTCCCCTTGTTCCATTCAGGACTGGTGAAATTGTTGACCTGCGCGGTGGCGACTGTCCTCGTCGCGCTTGCAGCGGAAGAGGAAACAGCTGCGTTGGCATCCTGGATCACCGTAGTGAGGCCAAACATCGCGGTAAGCACGAAGGCGCCGAGTATTGCTCGTGGTGCGCCCGAAACTGCTTTGAGGGACATTGATATCTCCGGAACTTAATACGACAAAGGGCACGCGTACCCTTTAAAAAATTGCGGAAGCATTCATTGGGGGATGCAACAAACGAAGCACTGCCGACGACGCCACCCACTCACAACAAAGCAGCGAAACGGCAAAACCGTAGCTCGCTTTGAATGGATAGGCTTTATATAGAAAGATTGGCAAGCAGTAAAATTATTTTGGCGCCGGTAAATCGTCTATAACCGTTCGTTTAGCGAAGCAGTTTCATATTGACATTAATTTGATATCAGA
>NZ_JAMOII010000012.1 GCF_024448985.1 Stutzerimonas stutzeri | reverse complement strand
GCGGCTGATTCTGCCCAGGTGATCACTCCCATGCTCTGCGTGGATGCGTTATTGCGACGCCCCGCGTCGTTAGCCGTAGAACTACCAACGCGAGGGTTCCCGCGTAGCAGCGTACACGCCGGTGCGCATAGCCACCCTACTCCACCGCCACGCCCGTAGGGTGCGCTCCGCGCACCGCAAGGGTCAGCGCCGCACTTCGGCCTACGAGTTGCATCGCATGTTGAGAAAGTTCATCCGGCGAGACTTCGACACGCTACAAGAGCTCATCCAACCGCTGCTGCAAAAAGCGCCGCTCCGGCTCCAACTGTGCCAATTGCAAGGCGCTTCGGTAGGCGTTTCGTGCGTCGTCCAGGCGGCCGAGGCGGCGGCAGAGGTCGGCACGGGCCGAATGTAGCAAGTGGTAATCCTGCAATTGGCCGCGCGCCAGCAAGCCTTCGACCAGCAGCAGCCCGGCATTAGGACCGTCGCGCATGGCTACCGCTACCGCGCGGTTCAGCTCGATCACCGGAGACGGGCTGGTTCGCAGCAACACGTCATAGAGCCCGACGATCTGCGCCCAGTCGGTCTGCGCGGCGCTGGGCGCCTCGGCATGCGCGGCGACAATCGCGGCCTGCAAGGTGTAGGGACCGAAACGCCGCGAGGCCAGCGCCCGCTGCACCAGCGCCGAGCCTTCTTCGATCTGCGACCGGTCCCACAGGCTGCGGTCCTGCTGGTCGAGGCGCACCAGCTCGCCCGCGCCATTGGTGCGCGCGATGCGACGCGAGTCGTGTAGCAACATCAGCGCCAGCAGCCCCATCAGCTCGGGGTCCGGCAGCAATTCGAGCAGCAGCCGGCCCAGCCGGATCGCTTCGGCGCTCAGATCGGTGCGGGTCAGTTCAGTGCCGCTGGATGCCGAATAGCCCTCGTTGAACACCAGGTAGATCACCCGCAGCACGTTATCCAGACGCGCCGGCAGCTCATCGCGCGAAGGCACGCGATAGGGAATCGCGGCATCACGAATCTTCTGCTTGGCACGGACGATGCGCTGGGCAATGGTGCTGGGCGAGGCGAGAAAGGCGCGGGCGATTTCCTCGGTCTTCAGATCGCAGACTTCGCGCAGGGTCAGCGCCACCTGCGCATCGGCCGGCAAAGCCGGGTGGCAGCAGGTGAAGACCAGCCGCAGGCGATCATCTTCCAGCATGTCGCGGTCCCAGTCCGGCTCCTCGTCGGTGTCCAGGTGATCGGCCAGCAGGTTCAACGAAGCATTGAAGCGCGCCCGCCGGCGCAGCCCGTCGATAGCCTTGAAGCGCCCAGCCGAGACCAGCCAGGCCCGCGGGTTGTCCGGTATTCCGTCGCGCGGCCACTGCTGCACCGCGGCGAAGAAGGCATCGTGCAACGCTTCCCCGGCCAGATCGAAATCGCCCAGCAGCCGGATCAGCGTCGCCAGCGCCCGTCGCGACTCGTTGCGGTAGAGAGTATCGATCTCGGCCCGCGTCGGCCCGCCATTCGGGAGGTCGGTCGAGGGCGGCCTGCCCCGTTCCTGCATCGATCAGCGATCGGGCAGTTGGCGCAACGGGCGAACCTCGATGCTGCCCAATTGCGCCGGTGGAATCTTCGCGGCCAGACGCAGCGCCTCGTCCAGATCCTGCGCTTCCAGCAGGTAGAAACCCGCCAGCTGCTCGCGGGTTTCGGCGAACGGGCCGTCAACCACGGACACCGTGCCCTCGCGGACGCGCACTGTCTTGGCGGTACGCACCGATTGCAGCGGCTCGCCGGCAATGAAGTGCCCGCTCTCCTGCAGCCGCTCGCCGTTGGCGATGCACTGCTCGACCAACGCGGCCCACTGCTCGTCGGTCATCGAATCCACGCGCTGCTCGTCGTAATAGATCAAGCACAGGTATTTCATGTCAGTCTCCGGTGACGCCCGGCGGCTGCCGCTCTGGCAGCCGCGAGACGAGGGTTGCTGCTCAGCCGGCCGCGCTGGCCTGGGGCTCGATGCCGAAATCGATCTCCCCGCTGGCCATGTCGAACGGCATCGAGAAGTGCTCATGGACGACCTTCCAATCGCCGCCCTGCCGACGCCAGCAGCGGCTGCCGCGCATCCAGCCGGTCTGCATTTCGCCCTTCTCGTTGGTGCCGCCGCAATGGCTCAGGAAATGACTATAGGCCAGGTCTGCGCTGGCGTGGACGTCCAGCTCGCTGATCTCGAAAAAGCCTTCGCCCTGACAGAATTCGAAGCAGTTCTGCCAGTGCTGGCGGTACGCCTCGGCGCCCTTGAATTGCAGCGGGCCCACCGCATCGAAGGCCAGTACGTCGGCGGCGTACTGGGACATGATGCGATCGAGGTCCTTGGCCCCGATCGCACGCTCCCACTCGTTGGTGAGTTCGCGGATACGGGCTTCGTCGGTCTGGTTTTCAGTTGCGTTGTTCATGCGAGTAGCCTCTTGATTGGTAGCCTCTTGGGATGGCTGAGGTCGTTGGCGGCACCGGCAATCAGGGTGGCGCCCTTGGATGCAGGGCTCGGACCTCGATGCAGCCCAGCCGCCCCGGTGGAATGCGCGATGCCAGCCGGATCACGTCGTTGAGGTCGCTTGCCTCGAACAGATAGAACGCCGCGGGCTGCTCACGACTGTCGACCACCGGCCCGTCGTGCAGGCTGAGGGTGCCGCCCCGCAGGCGTAGCGTCGTGGTGCTGAGGACCGGCTGGAGCGCTTCGGCGATGATCAGTTGGCCGCTGCGCTGAAGACGTTCGCGATAGTCGCGGCACTCGTCATCCATCGCCGCCTGCGCACTTGGCGACAGGCTGGCCAGAACCTGCTCATCCAGATAAACCAGGCACAGATAGCGCATTGCGACACCTCGACGTGTGCTGTTACCTCATAGTCGAGGTGGAACAGGAAAAATCGACAGCGCCGGCAAATCTTTTTCCTCTACGGCGCTCAAAGCCAGTCCAGGATCACAAACACTCAGCGAGACAGGAGCGAGGCATGGCCGGTCCACTGCGCGGTCTGCTATTTCATTTGGTGCACCATCGTCGCCTCGGCCTCGCCATGGCTTTTCTGGCATTCAGCACTTCGGGAGTAGCAGCACCCATGTACCAATTACTGATCGGCAGCTACACCAGCGAGGGTGGTAGCGAAGGGATCTACCGCATGCAGTTCGATGCCGAGCGCGGCTATCTCGAGCCCCAGCCCTTGCAGGTGGTGCGCACCCACAACCCGTCCTGGCTGACGCTGGACCTGAACCGCAACCGGCTCTACGCGGCAAACGAGAATGGCCCGAGCCATCCCGATCCGGTCGGTCGGGTGAGCGCATTCACCATGGCGCCAGCCAGCGGGCAACTGTCGCCGTTGGCCCAGCAAATCACGTTGGGCGATGAGCCCACACATCTGAGCCAGAGCCGTGACGGACGCTATCTATTCGTCTCCAACTATGGCTCGGCGCCCAATCCCGGCGGCAGCCTGGCGGTAATCCCCACGGCAGAGGACGGCACCCTGTCGCCGGTGACCCAGCTCGCCACGCATAAGGCCAGCGAGCAGCATCCGCAACGCCAGAAGTCCGCGCATGTGCATTCGGCGGTGATGTCGCCGAACGGCAAGCGGTTGTTCGTCAGTGATCTGGGTGCCGACAAGATCTTCGTCTATCGCTACGATCCGGCCAGTGCCGAGCGCCCGCTATCACCCGCAGAACCGCCCTTCATCCAGCTGCCCGACGGCAGCGGTCCGCGCCATCTGGTATTCAGCCCGGACGGCAGCCAGGCTTACGCGACGCTGGAGTTGAGCGCGCAGGTCGCACGTTTCGATCATGTCGACGGCAGCCTGGTACAGCGTCAGCTGGTCGATCTGGCCGAGAACGGCAAGGTCGACGGGCATTCGCCCGGCGCCATCCATCCATCGCCGGATGGCCGCTTCCTCTACGTCAGCGACCGCGCCGAGGCGAACCGCATCATGGTCTATGCCATCGAGGAAACCGGCAGCCTGCGCGAGATTCAACAGCGCGCCAGCGAGGGGCAGGAGCCGCGCGAATTCACCATCGACCCGAGCGGGCGCTTCATGCTCATCGCCAATCAGAAGAGCGATCAGTTGGTGGTGCTACAGCGCGACCCGGACAGCGGGCTGCTCGGTGACACGGTGCAGACGCTACCGATAAGTCGACCGTCGGATGTGAAATTCATCGACCGCACCGGCCTTTGAGCGCAGAAAATCGGCCATCAGACGACGGGACTATTTGTCCCGGCGACCTAAGTTCACGGCGCGGGCCGCTAACGCTCCGGCTTCTGCTGTTTGCGGTGTTGCATGGCGTCGTCTTCGCTGACTTCGTCGGCCATGTTCGGCGGCACGTTGTAAGCGCCGCCGGGCACGTCGCTGCGGTCGCCGCCGGCGGCTTCGCCATTGGTTTTACCACCGGCTCGGTCGACGCGCTGGTCGTCACGGTCGTTGATGACGTCAAGATTTTCCTTACCGCGTTCGGATGGGTTCATGGGGGACCTCCGTCTGGTTTCGCTGGAAAACATCTGTGTACCTAATAGGTAGGAAGACGACGCGTCTCGGAAGTTGCATGAAGACTCGCCTTGCGGGATGACCGGCCACTCGACGGGTGCGCTGAACTTATCCGGTTGGGTAAAGGCCAAAACAGCATCGGGGGTCTTCCCCTTTGCCGCTGTGTGAGCTTATGCAACTGACTCGAAGCCTACCCATGGATGCCGCTCCTGTTGCACCCGAGATCGCAGCGCCGTCCCGAGCGCTCTATTTCGCGCTGCTCGATGCGCCGGCCAGCGAGAGCGTGCGTGCCGACGCCGCTCAATATCTCAACGCCCAGTTGGAGAGCGCGGCGGCACTGCCCTGCGATCTACCGCCGGACCCGGCAGGGCTCGGCGAATGGCTCGAAGCGCATACCGCCAGCGTCGGCGGCCAATATCAAAGCTATCTCGATGCGCGCCGCGCCGGGGCACCGCGCCGCTATTTCTCCAGCAAGGCCCATGCGCTGCATTTTCTGCAAGGCGTGGCGCCGACCAAACTGGTCGACGGCGCCTGGCTCTATGGCTTGTTGCAGCGCTGGGACGATGCGCGCTTCACAGCGCTGATCCAGACCTATCTCGAAGAACTCGGCGAAGGCCAGCCGGAAAAGAATCACGTCGTGCTCTATCGCAAGCTGCTCGCCAGCCAGGGCTGCGACGACTGGCAGAACCTGGATGACGAGAACTTCGTCCAGGGCGCGATTCAGCTGGCGCTGGCCGAACACGCCGAGCATTTCCTGCCCGAGGTGATCGGCTTCAATCTCGGTTACGAACAGTTGCCGCTGCATCTGTTGATCAGCTCGTACGAGCTCACCGAGTTGGGCATCGACCCCTACTATTTCACTCTGCATGTCACCGTCGACAACGCCGACAACGGACATGCGAAGAAGGCCATACAGGGCTTGCTGGCGGCTTGGCCACAGATCGGTGACAGCGAGGCGTTCTATCGTCGGGTCGTCAACGGCTATCGCCTCAACGACCTGGGCGCCAGCACACTGTCGGTGATTGGCGGTTTCGATGCCGAGCAGGAAGTACTGCGCGTGCTTGAGAAAAAGGCCGGCGTCGGGCAGTTCGTGCATTCGGACTATTGCCGCTTCGATGGTCGCACGGTGAACCAATGGCTGGCCGAGCCGGAGCAGATTCCGCAGTTTCTCGACACCTTGCAGCGCCGTGGCTGGATCAAGCGTCACGAAGATCCGCAGCACAGCCGCTTCTGGCAGCTGATGGCGGGCGAACAGGGACCGATGTTCGGTGTGTTCAGTGCCCATGAGCAGCAGCTGATTCACGACTGGATCGCCGGCGACTGGCTGGCCGAGCAACCATCGTCCCGCGGCAGGCCGCACCCCGCGTTGGCGCAGCGCCAGAGCCAGTTCAGCGGTCGTCGACAGGCGGCTCACGAACGTCCGACCAAGCCTGCACTGGTGCAGGAGCGGAGCAAGACGGTCAGCGACTTCGACCAGGAAACGCAACTGCTGGAACAGCAATTGGCGCAACTGCCCAATCGCGATGCACGCATGCGTCACCTGTTGCCCTTGTTATCGCCCGCGCGCCACCACAGCGCCGCCGGCCTGCTGGCCACTCGGATTTTCACCGGACTGTTCAACTGAAACCGTTCAACTGAGGCGAATTCGCCAGGGAAGCCCATGACGCTGGAAAATGCCCAGGACCGTGCATTGCTGCACTTGGCTCAGGCGCTGCGCGAGCGCGGCTATCACTTCATCACCCCCACTCCGCTTACCCACGAACGGGTCAACCAGCGAGTCGAAAACGTACTGGCCAAGGACCTCGCCGGCGTTTTTGGCTGGAGTCGACCGTTCCAACATGAGCTGCTGCTACCGGCGCTGTTCAGCCTGATGGACCAGGCGGGCGTGCTGGCGCCCTGCGATTCGCGCTGGCGCAGCCGGGTCCGACTGTCGAGCCTGGATGGTCAGCTGTTCGTGCATTCGGCCTACCCCACCGATGCGCCGGACGCGGTGTTTTTCGGGCCGGACACCTACCGTTTCGCCAATGCCATCCAGGCGCACCTGAACGATCACCCGGGCAACATCCGGCGCGCGGTGGATATCGGTTGCGGCTCCGGTGCCGGCGCTGTGCTCACCGCATTGGCTCGGCCACAGGCCGAAGTGCTGGCGGTGGACATCAATTCGTCCGCGCTGCGCCTGACCCGCATCAACGCAGCGCTGGCCGGTGCCGACAACCTGCGAGCCCAGCACAGCGATCTGCTCAGGGATGTCGACGGCGAATTCGATCTGATCCTGGCCAACCCACCCTACCTGGTCGACCCCGGCGAGCGCGCCTATCGCCACGGCGGCGGCCCGCTGGGCGCCGGGTTGTCGCTGGCGATCTTCGACAGCGCGCTGGAGCGGCTGGCCCCGTGCGGCACGCTGCTGCTCTATACCGGCGTGGCGATGATCGGCAATCAGGACCCTTTCCTGATGGAAGTTAGTCAGCGCCTCGAAGGTCGCGGCCTGCAATGGCGCTACCGCGAAGTCGACCCGGACGTGTTCGGCGAAGAATTGCTCGACGGCGCCTATACCGAATGCGACCGGATCGCCGCCGTGGTGCTGGAAGTGACCCGGCCGGCTGAGTAATCGACGCGACGCTTGAGCATGGATTGATGGGTTGCACCTATCAATCGCAGAGGCTCGGCTCAGACCGGCAGCAGCACCAGGCACACCGACAAGGTGATCAGCGAGCCGAGCGTCGAATACAACACCACCCGCGACACCCGTGACGCCTCGCGGCCATAGAATTCGGCGAGCATGTAGGGGCCGGTGCCGGTGGGCAGCGCACTCAGCAGCAACGCCGAATAGGCCCACAGCGCCGGCAGCTCGAACACCTCGAATGCCAGATACCAGGTGATCAGCGGCTGCACCACCAGCTTCAGCGTCACCAGTGGCCAGACGCCGGTGGCCGTGCCGCCAGGCTGCGGCTGGGCAAGAAACAGTCCCAACGACACCAGCGCGCAGGGCGCCGCCGCCGCGCCGAGCAATTTCAGCAGCGTCGCCAGCGGCACCGGCAACACTAGCCCGCTCGCGGCCCAGACGCCACCCAGCAGCGGCGCCACCACCAGCGGGTTGCGCAGCAGCGCGCCGCTGACCTTGCCCAGCGTTCGAATGAAGCCCTGTCCGGCATGAAAACCGGTTTCCACGCAAGCCAGGGCGATGGCGAACAGCACGCAGACTACGATGATCGACGCCACCATTGCCGGCTGCAGCGCTTCGTCGCCAAGTACCAGCATGCACAGCGGAATACCGATGTAGCCGGTGTTGGCGTAGGACGCGCCCAGTGCATCGAGGCTGGCATCGACCAGCGGCTGCTTCTGCAGCAACCGATAACCCAGGGTGAAAGCGAACACGCCAAGGCAACCCACCGTGAAGGCGACGATGAAACCGGGCTGCCATAGCTGCTCCCAGGTCGAGGTGGCGATCACGCTGAACAACAGCGCGGGCAGCCCCAGCCAGACGACGAAGCGATTCAGCTCGGACGCACCGCTCGGCCCCATACGGCCGGTACGGCGGCAGAGATAGCCAAGGAAGATCAGTGCGAAAACCGGCAGGACGACATTGACGACGGCGGACATGGTTTCTCATCGGCAGGCTGGCCGGCAGTAGGTGGCGGCGCGGGGCGTGTTGGCCGGAACGATCCGGCGGAAGACCTTAGCAAAAAATGGGGGCTTCGCGGTTGTCGTGAGCGATGGCGGATGACGAACTGGCAAGTCCGGGGGTGCTGCTAGTTTGGAAGTTTTGGTTTCAAACCGGTTATTGAGTTGTTTGGTAGCGTGGTTTCGCCCTGCTGGGCGAGTCCCTTTTGGCAATTGCCCGGATGGCCGGCCCCGCCAAAAGGAACCAAAAGGTCTTGCCCCTGCATCCGGCCCCGGCTGCGCCGGGGTTCGTTCACTCCCTCGCCGCTCCGAGGGTCGCCGTACAAGGGCCATCCATACCGATGGCGGCCCCGACCCATTACGGCTCTCGCCGCATCCATGCGGCTCGCCCCTCTGCGCAACGATTCCGCTCACCCTTCTGATGGGGCGTTCTGCGTCGCCTGATAGTTCGCGCAAAAAAATCCAAAACCAAGAGCAAAAGAGCAAAAGAGCAAAAGAGCAAAAGAGCAAAAGAGCAAAAGAGACCAGCAGGCGACTCGGACTTCTGCCCCCTTTCAGGAGACCGAGCGTAGACGCTGCACAGGGGTGATGCCGAGCGAGTCACGAAAGGTAGGAGGCCGCAGACAGGTACGTTCCTTCGTCAGGGGCTTTCTAGTTCGGTCCCCAGAGCATCGTCTAGAGCGCCTATCGTTTACCAACAGCCGAACCATCAGACGACACCGAACGCCCCGTCAGAAGGCCGAATGGAGTCGCTGCGTAGAGGGGCGAGCGGCATGGATGCCGCGAGAGCCGTGAAGGGCCATGGATGGCCCTTGCGCGGCGACCCTCGGAGCAGCGATGGAATGAAGGGAAGTCGAGCGCAGCGAGACCTGGATGCAGGGGCAAGCGTTTTTGCTTACTTTTTTCGCGTTTGAAAAAAGTGAGTCGCCCAGCAGGGCGAAACCGCGCCATCAAGCGACTCGATAACCGGCTTGAAACCCAACTATCGAGCCCAGCCAGAATGTCCCCACACCGGTGACGCCCTACATAAACCTCAATGCAACATAGCCGACGGACTATACCCATTAGGCTCAGCCCGCATGGCCGCAAACTCCGCCTCGACGCGTCCACGCATGGCTTCAGGCGGCTGGGAAAAACCGCTGCGATCGCTGTAATCCCACTCAATGACCTCCTCGCTTTCCGCAGCCAGCCCTTTGGCACACGACAGGTCCAGCGCCGTCACACCGGCCACGGCGCCCGCAGCAATCGCGGCGTTGACCTGTTCGGTGCCCTTCTCGATGCTCATGCTGAGCCCGGCCAGATCCAACACATCACCGCCGATGCGGGCATAAATCCAGGGTTTGGGATCGTCGCTCAGCAACAGGCCGAGACCTGTGGCCACTTCCCGGGCACCGCAGGCGCGGATCAGCCCTTCATTGCCGGGCACGCCAAGAAAACGCGCCAGTTTGCCCGGCATGACCAGCTGCGCTACGCCCAGGCCAATGCTGAACCAGCCAAGGCCGCGGGCCAGCGTGCGGGCCGAATGATTGGTACGGGTTACTCGATGTGGAACGCTCATGAATCAGTCCCTCCTCGGGGCGTGGAGAAGCCGCCCGCTTCCCTGTTCAGGGAAGCGGAGCGAAGCCCTCAGGGCTTAAGAACGACCTTGATGCAGCCGTCGTGCTTGTCGCGGAAGGTCTTGTACATCTCCGGACCCTGCTCGAGGCTTACGCTGTGGGTGATGACGAAAGACGGATCGATCTGCCCTTCCTGGATGCGCTTGAGCAGGTCGTCGGTCCAGCGGTTGACGTGGGTCTGGCCCATGCGGAAGGTCAGGCCCTTGTTCATCGCCGCGCCGAACGGAATCTTGTCGATCAACCCGCCGTACACGCCAGGGATGGAGATGATGCCGGCCGGACGACAGACGTAGATCATCTCGCGCAGTACGTGCGGGCGATCCGATTCCAGCATCAGCGCCTGCTTGGCGCGGTCGTACATGGAGTCGATGGAGCGCGCCGCGTGTGCCTCCATACCGACCGAATCGATGCACTTTTCCGGGCCTTTGCCGCGGGTCAGTTCCTTGAGCCGTTCGAGCACGCTCTCTTCATCGAAATTGATGGTGATGGCGCCGCCAGCACGAGCCATGGACAGCCGCTCGGGCACGTTGTCGATGCAGATCACCTGTTCGGCGCCCATCATCACCGCGCTGCGGATGGCGAACTGGCCGACCGGCCCGGCGCCCCAGATAGCGACGGTGTCGGTGGGCTGGATGTCGCATTGCGCCGCGGCCTGCCAGCCGGTCGGCAGGATGTCGCCGAGAAACAGCACCTGCTCGTCGGTCATGCCGTCGGGGACGACCACCGGGCCAACGTCGGCATAGGGGACACGGACGAATTCAGCCTGCCCGCCAGCGTAGCCGCCGGTGAGATGCGTATAGCCGTAGAGCCCGGCGGTGGTGTGGCCGAAGACCTTGTCGGCCACGTCCTTGTTGCGGTTGGTGCGCTCGCACACCGAGAAATTGCCGCGCCGGCACTGGTCGCATTCGCCGCAGACAATGGTGAAGGGCACCACCACGCGGTCGCCGACCTTGAGCTTTTTGTTGGCCGAGCCTACTTCCATCACCTCGCCCATGAACTCGTGACCCATGATGTCGCCGTGTTGCATGCCGGGCATGAAACCGTCGTAGAGGTGCAGGTCCGAGCCGCAGATGGCGCAGGAGCTGACCTTGATGATGGCATCGCGCGGGTCCTCGATTGAAGGGTCCGGGACGTGGTTGTCGCAGCGGATATCGTGCTTGCCATGCCAGCGTAGGGCTCTCATGAAAAATCTCCTGGTTCGGTGTTCGAAAACGCCGCCGTGGTGGTTCTTCCTGATTGATCGCCGCTGGGGCGGCACCTGCTCCTGACCCGACTGCCGCCAAATGGCAGGCGCGCGGCGTGCGTGCTAACAGATTTTTAGTAAGCACCGCGCCGGCAGAGTTGCCTGAATGTCGCAATAATGGCCAAAACGCCGACGGGCTGTCGTCTTGGCAGTGGCTCAACCCTTGCCGGGACGGACGCCGGCGTAGCCGTTGCGATAGCTTGAATACTGCGGCGTCCAGCCCAGCGCGCGGGCGCGGGCATTACTGCAACGCTTGCTGCCGGCCCGGCGCGTCATCGTTTGCTCGGCCCAATGGGTCACGCCAAGTCGCTCGCGTAGCCAGTCGATGACTTCATGCAGTGGCGCCGGGTCGTCGTCAACGCCCAGATAACAGTCCTGCAGCTCGCCTCCGCTCTGATCGGTCTGTAGCAGGCAGGCCAAAAGCGCGGCGGCGTCGTCGCGATGAATGCGATTGCTGTACTGCGGCGGGTCGCGATCGACACGCAAGCCGGCGCGGACCTGATTCTGCATCCAGGGGCGGGCCGGATCGTAAAGCCCGGCCATGCGCACCAGCGTGGTCGGGATGCCGCTGCTCAGCGCCAACTGCTCGGCTTCGAGCATCACCTGGCCGGTATAGCCGATGGGTTCCGTTGGTGAGGATTCGTCGATCCACTCTCCCTGGTTCTGCGCGTAAACGCCGGTGCTGGAGAGGAAGATCAATCGCTTGGGCCGCTGGCCGCGCTGCTGCAGCCAGCCGAGCGCGTTGCGCAACCCCTCTACGTAGACGGCGCGGTAGCCCGCTTCGTCATGCTGGCTCGCGGCTGCGGCGTAGACCAGATAGTCCAAAGGGCCGTTGGGCCAGCTGCGCGGAACCTCGACGGCGGCCAGATCGCCTTTGACCGGCAGGATCGGCACCGGCAGGCTCGCGGCCTGGCGGCGCAGGCCGTAGACCGTCCAGCCCGCTCGGCTCAGTTGCAGCCCAAGACGCACGCCAATATCACCGCAGCCGGCGATCATGACCGAAGGACGATTTGCCATGGTCGGTTACTCCTTAACCGTTGCGGACCAGCCAATCGGTCCGCGTTATCGCAGTGTACCGCCGTCCGCACGCTTTGCACTGATCAGCGCCGCTGATCAGCTTGCACGGAACGGCGCATGGCCAGTTGGTTCGAACACGAGCAAAGGCTATGCTAGCCGGCACTCTGATGGAAACACGCTATGACACTGACCGAACTGCGCTATATCGTCACGCTCGCCCAGGAATCACACTTCGGCCGCGCCGCCGAACGCTGCCACGTCAGCCAGCCCACCCTCTCGGTGGGGGTGAAGAAGCTGGAGGACGAACTCGGCGTGCTGATCTTCGAGCGAACCAAGAGCGCGGTACGCCTGACCCCGGTTGGCGAAGGCATCGTGACCCAGGCGCAGAAGGTCCTCGAGCAGGCACAGAGTATTCGCGAGCTGGCTCAGGCGGGCAAGAACCAGCTGGCCGCGCCGCTCAAGGTCGGCGCCATCTATACCGTCGGCCCCTACATGTTCCCGCACCTGATTCCACAGCTGCACCGCGTGGCGCCGGACATGCCGCTGTACATCGAGGAAAACTTCACCCACGTGCTGCGCGACAAGCTGCGCACCGGCGAACTAGACGCGATCATCATCGCACTGCCGTTCCAGGAAGCCGACGTACTGACACTGCCGCTCTACGACGAGCCGTTCTACGTATTGATGCCGGCAAACCATTCGTGGACGAAGAAAGAAACCATCGACGCCGAGATGCTCAACGACAAGAGCCTGCTGCTGCTCGGCGAGGGTCACTGCTTCCGCGATCAGGTGCTCGAAGCTTGCCCGACCACCCGCAAGGGCGAGGCGCCGACCCACACCACGGTGGAATCCTCCTCACTGGAAACCATCCGTCATATGGTTGCCTCGGGCCTGGGCGTGTCGATCCTGCCGTTGTCGGCGGTCGACAGCCATCATTATTCGGCCGGCGTGCTGGATATCCGGCCGCTGACGCCGCCGGTGCCCTTCCGCACCGTGGCGATCGCCTGGCGCGCCAGTTTCCCGCGCCCGCGGGCCATCGAGGTGCTGGCCGACTCCATCCGCCTGTGCTCGGTAACAGGCCGTTGAAAAACGTAGGCGAGGCAGGCAAGACAAGGCAAAAACAGGCGAGGAAGCGGAGTTTAGGTGCTCTAAATGAGCATTCCGAGCCTGTTTTTAACGCAGTATTGCCAACGCAGGTAGTTTTTCAGCGGTCTGTTAGCCAAGCCTCCGGTCGCGAAAGACTGCATCCATGAGCGAGCTCGCGGCGGTCCCGGTCACCGCACTCAAGGGCGTCGGCGCGGCGCTGGCCGAGAAGCTCGCCAAAGTCGGCCTGGAAACCTTGCAGGATGTGCTGTTCCATCTGCCGCTGCGCTATCAGGACCGCACCCGCGTGGTGCCTATCGGCGCGCTGCGCCCCGGCCAGGATGCCGTGATCGAAGGCGTGGTGACCGGCGCCGACATCGTCATGGGCCGCCGGCGCAGCCTGCTGGTGCGCCTGCAGGACGGCAGCGGCACGCTGAGCCTGCGCTTCTACCACTTCAGCAATGCCCAGAAGGAAGCCATGAAGCGCGGCACCCAGCTGCGCTGCTACGGCGAGGCGCGACCGGGTGCCTCGGGGCTGGAAATCTACCATCCCGAATACCGCGCTTTGACCAGCGAACCAGCGCCGGTCGAGCAAACCCTGACGCCCATTTACCCGACCACCGAAGGCCTGACCCAGCAGCGTCTGCGCAGCCTCAGCGAACAGGCGCTCACCCGCCTCGGCCCGCACAGCCTGCCGGATTGGCTGCCTGAAGAATTGTCACGTGACTACCGATTGGCCCCGCTGGACCAGGCCATCCGTTACCTGCATCGACCGCCACCGGATGCCGATCTGGAAGAACTCGCCGAGGGCCGCCATTGGGCCCAGCATCGCCTGGCCTTCGAGGAACTGCTGACCCACCAGCTGTCGCTGCAGCGCCTGCGCGAAAGCGTGCGCGCCCAGCAGGCGCCGCAACTACCGGTCGCCCGCAGCTTGCCGCAGCGCTATCTGCAGAATCTCGGCTTTCAGCCCACCGGCGCGCAACAGCGGGTCGGCGCCGAGATCGCCTATGACCTGTCCCAGGACGAGCCCATGCTGCGTCTGGTGCAGGGCGATGTCGGCGCAGGCAAGACGGTGGTCGCCGCGCTGGCCGCATTGCAGGCGCTGGAAGCCGGCTACCAGGTGGCGTTGATGGCGCCCACGGAAATTCTCGCCGAGCAGCATTTCATCACCTTCTGCAAATGGCTCGAACCACTGGGCATCGACGTCGCCTGGCTGGCCGGCAAGCTCAAGGGCAAGGCCCGCGCTGCTGCATTGGAACAGATCGCCAGCGGCTGCCCGATGGTGGTCGGCACCCACGCGCTGTTCCAGGACGAAGTCGTGTTCAAGCGCCTGGCACTGGTGATCATCGACGAACAGCACCGCTTCGGCGTGCAGCAACGGCTGGCGCTACGGCAGAAAGGCATCGACGGCCGGCTCTGCCCGCATCAGCTGATCATGACCGCCACGCCGATCCCGCGCACCCTGGCGATGAGTGCCTATGCGGACCTCGACACCTCGATCCTCGACGAGCTGCCGCCGGGGCGTACGCCGGTCAACACCCTGGTGATCGCCGACAGCCGCCGCCTGGAAGTCATCGAGCGGGTGCGCGCGGCCTGCAATGAAGGGCGCCAGGCCTACTGGGTCTGCACCCTGATCGAGGAATCCGAGGAGCTCACCTGCCAGGCCGCCGAAACCACCTTCGAAGACCTCTCGGCAGCGCTCGGCGGGCTCAACGTCGGCCTGATCCACGGCCGCATGAAGCCGGCGGAAAAGGCCGCGGTGATGCTGGAGTTCAAGGAAGGCCGGCTGCAACTGCTGGTCGCCACCACGGTGATCGAAGTCGGTGTCGACGTACCCAACGCCAGCCTGATGATCATCGAGAACGCCGAGCGCCTGGGCCTGGCTCAGCTGCACCAGCTGCGCGGACGGGTCGGCCGCGGCAGCGCGGCCAGCCATTGCGTGCTGCTCTATCACCCGCCGCTGTCGCAGATCGGTCGCCAGCGCCTGGCGATCATGCGCGACACCAACGACGGCTTCGTCATCGCCGAGAAGGACCTGGAACTGCGTGGCCCCGGCGAAATGCTCGGCACCCGCCAGACCGGCCTGCTGCAATTCAAGGTCGCCGACCTTATGCGCGACGCCGATCTATTGCCCTCCGTACGTGACGCCGCCCAGGCGCTGCTGGCCCGCTGGCCGCAGCACGTCAGCCCACTGCTGGAGCGCTGGCTGCGTCATGGGCAGCAGTACGGGCAGGTCTGAACGCTCGTCGGTAAAACCCAAACCGCATTAAGGTCTGTTCCCGTTTCGTACGCGACGAAACGGGAACAGACCCTCAAACCCAAGGGCTATACTTGCGCCGCATGGAATAAGACGGATCACTTGCTCATGAACTCGGCTGTCGACACAAAAACACCAATCTCGCTTCCGCCAATGATCGTCCAGCTTCTCGACAAACTGGCGTTGTCTTACCGCACCTGTGAGGATCGCCCGGATCTGGACCCGGCCCGGCGCGTGCAGGCTGTGCTGGTCGACGACGCCATCGGCGCGTTGCTGGTGCTTTATCCTCGCGATCACATGCTCGACCTGCCGCGTCTGGTGGAGCTGACCGGGCGCCAGTTGGTCGCGGTCAAGCCCGATCGTCTGACGCGCATGCTGTCCAAGCACGACCTTCAGGTGCTGCCCGGCCTGCCGCCGCTGACCAGTTCGCCCTGCCTGTATGAGGAACGCCTGCTGCAACAGCCGGAGCTGTTGGTCGAATCCGGGCAACCGGGGTTGCTTTTGGCGTTGTCGAGCGGCGACTTCAAGCAGTTGCTCAGCAAGGCCAGCGCGGGCCGGTTCGCCGTGCCGCTGAGCGAGATTCAGCCCAATCTGGACCGTCCCGAACAGGACAGCGCCGAAATCACCCAGGCGGTGCAGAGCTTTACCGCGCGGCGCATTCAGAAACGTCTGGAAGAAACCATCGAAATTCCGCCCCTGGCGCAGACGGCGCAAAAGATCATCAAGCTGCGCGTCAACCCCGACGCCACAGTGGATGACATCACCGGCGTGGTCGAGACCGATCCGGCGCTGGCCGCGCAGGTGGTCAGCTGGGCCGCTTCGCCTTATTACGCCGCGCCCGGCAAGATCCGTTCGGTCGAAGATGCCATCGTGCGGGTGCTCGGCTTCGATCTGGTGATCAACCTGGCGCTGGGCCTCGCGCTAGGCAAGACGCTGAGCCTGCCCAAGGATCAGCCGCAACAGGCGACACCCTACTGGCAACAGGCGATCTACACCGCCGCGGTGATCGAAGGCCTGAACCGCGCCATTCCCCGCGTCCAGCGACCGGAAGCGGGTATCAGCTATCTGGCCGGGTTGCTGCACAACTTCGGCTATCTGGTGCTGGCGCATGTCTTTCCGCCGCATTTCTCGCTAATCTGCCGGCATCTGGAGGTCAATCCGCACCTGAGCCACAGCGTCATCGAAAAGCATCTGCTGGGCATCACCCGCGAGCAGATCGGCGCCTGGCTGATGCGTTACTGGGGCATGCCGGACGAGTTGTCCACCGCGCTGCGCTTCCAGCACGATCCGCATTACCAGGGCGAGCATGCCGCCCATGCCAATCTGGTCTGCCTGGCGATACGCCTGCTGCGCAATCGTGGTATCGGCTCCGGCGCCTATAGCGAAATCCCGCAGGAGCTGTTCGATCGCCTCGGCCTCAGCCGCGAAAAGGCCAACGATGTAGTGAACAAGGTGCTGGACGCCGAGGCCGCCCTGCGCGCCCTGGCGATGCAGTTCCAGTCGCCGCACTGACCACCCGAACACTAAGGCAGCGCCAGCCACGGCGCTGCCCTGCTGCATGCCATGGCCTGTTTGGTTAATTTAGCGGCACGCCGAGTTGCACCAGGCGCTTTTCGTAGGAGCGAGCTTGCTCGCGAAAAGCTGGCTCTTACAGAAGCCAGCCGGCTATTTGGATAAAAATAGCCAAACAACCCGCTAGCCGTTGGCGCGGAAACTTGCCCGCGCATCCACCAGTCCATCGCCGACCTGGCTGATACTGACCTCTACCAGCCCCGCACCTGCGGCCTGCAGCTCGTCGAACCAGCGCAGCAGGCTGGCGTAGGACGCGCCGGGCAAGTTCACTTGCAGGCTGCCGTCGCTACCGATGTCGAAGCTCTCGATGACCAGCCCGCTCTGCTGCGCGCTCTGGGTGACCAGCCCTTGCAGCTGTTCGGGCGCCAGCGAGACCGGGTTGCTGCGCGACATCTGCCGCGCCAGTTCGGTGTTCTGTTCCAGGTAGGCGTGCAAATCACGCTCCTGTTGAAAATACGCCCGAGCGTCGCTCACCCGCTGTTGCGCCGGCTGCCAGAGCAGCAGGTAGAACAGCACCACCAGCAGGAACGAGCCGAGCAGCGTCAGCGACAGGCGTTCACGCGGTTGCAGGCGCTGCCAGCGCAACCACATGGGCGACTCGGCCAGGCGCACCTGCATCTGTTGTCTCAGGTTCATCCCCGACCTCCTATCACCACGCGGGCACTGACGGCGTCACCATCGCGGCTGGCCGAACCCAGCTGGACAGGCTCACCGGTTTCACCCAGGCGTTGGCGCAGCTGCTCCAGCGCCGCGAAGTCGCTGGCGCGGACTTGCAGGGCCAGATCGCCGCGAGCCTGGTTGTAGTCCAACTGGCTGATCGACACCGGAACGCCTTCGGCCATGACCAGCGCCACTTCGTTGAGCAGGCGCATGAATTCGGCCGAGGTGCCGGAGCTCTGACCGATGTGTTCGTCGAACTGCGCGCGCAGGTTGACGATGCGCCGATCCTCGGGAAACAGCTCGCTGTAAAGCGCGCGGCTGGCGTCGGCGTAACGATCGGCCTGACTTTCCAGCGACCAGGCCTGCGCGAGGTTGAAGATCAGCTGCACCGCCAGCACCAATGCGAGCACGATCAGCGCCGGCTTCCACTGCCCCAGTCCGCTGCCCGCGGACTGCATGGCGAAATCGCCTTGAGCCAGGTTCAGCGCGGCGGCACGGCCTGAGGCGAGGAAGCGGTAGGGGTCGTCCACGCGGATATAGTCGTCGAGCGGCTCGGGAGCTTCGGCAAGGTTGCCATGCGCATGACGAGGTGCCGGGCATTGGGCCGCCAGATGCGGCCACTGACTGCTTTCGAATGCCAACCTCGCCTCCGGCGCGCCGCCCAATAGCGCACGCTCGCCGATGAACAGCAGTTGGGTATCGTCACGGGGCAGCAGATCGGCATCGACGTGAATGGCGACGATGGTCAGCCCCAGCGCCCGCAGATCATCCAGCCAGTCGGCCAGCAGCTGCCGACGAATCGCGATGACCCGCCGGCGGCCGTCTTCCAGCGCGTCGCCATGGGTCAGGTGCAGATCGTCGACGTTCTCGGCCAGCAGCTCTTCGACCGCATAGGCCAGCGCCTGGCTGATCCAGCGTGCCTTGCGCGTCGGCAGATTGACCGCGAAATAGCTGCAGACCTCGGCCGGCAGCACCAGCGTCACCGCCGCGGGCGTCTGCTCGGCGCATCGGGCGAGCGGCATCCAGCCGCCTTCGCCGTCGCCCGGTAACCAGTAGACCTGGGTATCGGTGGCGAGCCGGGCGCCGCAGTCGGCCGGCAGAAACAGGCAATCCATCAGCTATCGCTCTCCATCGTTGGTTTGACGAGGCAGTCGTGGCGGCTGCCCCAGGTTGCGCTGAAGGACGCGGACATCGCCGTTTTCCTCGCGCCGCAGACGGCTCACCAGGGCCATCCGCCGATCGGCCAGCCGCACTTCGCTGGTGGCCTGGAAGTATTGACTCGCCACCGCCAGACGGATGCCCTCAAGTTGGACACCGCCAAGCGCCGGTTGCGCCGTGAAACTCGCAACATCACGAAACCCGCCAGCCTGCCGCACCTGAACCAGCGCCTCGGCGGCACTCAGGCTAAGGCTGTCGGCGAGGCTCGACAGCACCATTGCGCTGGCGGTGTTGACGTTCAACGGGGTGTCGGCCGGCAGCGCGGTGACATAGGGCGCCAACCGCTGGAAGTCTTCGTCGCGCATATCGAGTAGCAAGCGCAGCTCGGACAAGTCCTCCATACGACTCCCGGCAGTGCGGTAGGGCGGATCGAGCAGCAGATAGGCGTTGTCCTCGGCACCCAGCTCGCCGCTGGGTTGCTGGTCGCTGTCGAGCCAGTCCAGCAGCCGCTCGGCATAGGGTTCGGTGATCTGTAGGCGCAGCAGCAGGCGGCGGAACTGCGCCAGCGCTGCCGCATTGTGCTGTTGCTCCTGCACCAGGCTGTTGAGGTTGAATCGCCCGGCCAGATCCTCGATACGGATCTGCACCTGGCCCTGGCCTTCGTCGAGATCGTAGGCCGGCTGCGGCAAAGCCCAGGGTTCGAGCAAGTGATCGACGGCTGACTGTCCGGTGCTATTTCCATTTTCGGTGCCATTATCGACTCCAGTGCCGGTGCCGGAGCTGGGGCTGGGGCTGGAGGCGCGCAAATCGCGTCGCAAAATCGATTGCGCGAGCGCTTCGCCACCCAGCCCGTAATGCCAGGCCTGGCGCGCCTGCGCCTGGTTGGCGGTGCCGCGAATCGACAGCTGCTGGCGGGTAATCATGCCGGCGCAGACCACCGTGACGATGGCAACGACCAACAGCACGGTAATCAGCGCGACACCGCGCTGCGCTTTCATTGCATCTCTCCTTCGGGGTCGGGTTCGGGGACACCCTGGGAGTCCGGCTGGATGAATTGCGGCGCCGGCGTTGGGCCATCGGGCAGGCGCAGCAGCCGGGTGATGGTGCCGTAGCGCAGGTGATCGAACGAGACTTCGACCGCAACCGGCAAGCGACGCGCCTGCTCTTCCGGATTACCGCGGCCGAAGTCGAACGGCGGCCATTCCTCGTGCCAGCTGTTTTCAGCGTCGAAATAACGCAGGCGCAGCTCGGTGACATCGTCCAGTACCCGTTGCACGCGCGGTTCGCTGTCCAGATCACGGTCGAGCACGGTCCAGTAGAGCCGTTCCAGGCTGTCGCCACTGAGGCGCCAGCGAACCCGTTGCAGATTCGAGCGAAGCAGCCCGGTGGGATTGCGCCAACCGCTGCGGGTCAGTTCCAGGGCGGCGCCGCCCTCGAAGCTCGACAGTTGACCGATCAGGGCATTCTGCTCGTCACCGTAGCCATCGCGCACCGGTCGCGGCACGGCCTGTATCAGGTCCTGTTCGAGGCGCCACACGGCGCGACCAAGCTGGCGCAACTGGGTTTCCTGGGCGCGCACCACCTCATCGCTGCGCAACACGGCTTCGAGCATGCGATAGGTCGCCAGCCCCAGCAGCGCGAACAGCGCGATGGCGATCAGCAGCTCGAGCAGAGTGAAGCCCGCCACGGCACGACGCATCATGGATCGATCCCGACAAAGCCGGTCAGGCTGGTGACGGCCCGGCGCTCTATCGAAGCCGCGTTGCCGCGACGAGATTCGGCAGCTGCCACCCAGACGCGGATGCGCAACAACCCAGGCGTTCCGCTGGATTCCACTTCGCTGAGGGTCTGCCACTGGCGGCCAGCGAACTCCAGCGCCCGGTCTTCACGGCCAATGCTCGGGGCCGGCTGTTGCAGTTGCAATTCGGTGAGGCGGTTATCGGCGATCCAGCCCGCCAGTGTCAGCGCTTCCAGTCGTCCGGCATTGCTCACGCTACGCCCGGCGGCGGTCAATACCACGGCTGCGACGAGGGCGAAAATCGCAAGTGCAACCAGTACTTCCAGCAGGGTGAACCCCCACGCTCGCGGCAGGCTGTTGCTCATCGGCGCTCTTCCAGCGGTTCGGCGCGGGGCATGCGAAAGCCATCGCTGGACACAGTCCAGCCGGTACCGCCCGGTCTTTCGTCGGAGAAGGTCAGGGTGAAGGGCGAAAGCTCGCCGCTCGAGAGGATCAGCAATTGCGGCTGCACGCGCGGCGCGCTGCGGCGCTCACGATCCTCGTCATCGGACAGGCCGATAGGATCATCCTCACGCTTGACTGGTGCTACCAGCTTCAGCGGCGAGCCTTCGAGTTCGAGTTCCAGACGCATCCACTCCGGCGCCCGGTGCGCCTGGCCGTCGCCGGCATCGAGCCAGCGTGCTTCGGCCTCGTCGTAGTGCATCACCCGGTAACCGTCGCGGCTGAACAACAGCCCGTACTCACGGCTGTCGAGCACGGCCTCGTCGGCCATCAGGCCGATCAGCGTCGCCAGGCGTTGCGCTTCGTCGCGAATCTCGCGCGATGAGTTGGTACCGCCGATCGAGAGCACCGCCAGCCCCACCAGGCCGCCCAGGATGACGATCACCACCAGCAACTCGATCAGCGTAAAGCCGCCCTCCCGGCGCGCCCTAGGCATGGATCAGAGGTCCCAGTTACCGATGTCCGCGTTCAGCTCGGAGCCGCCCTGCTTGCCGTCGGCGCCGTAGGAATACAGGTCGAACTGGCCTTGGGTGCCCGGCGACAGATATTGGTAATCGTTGCCCCAGGGGTCCTTCGGCACGCGCTTGAGGTAGCCGTCGCGGTTCCAGTTCTTGGGCTGCGGATTGCCGCCGGGCTTTTCCACCAGCGCATCGAGGCCCTGCTGGGTGCTGGGATAGGAGTAGTTGTCCAGCTTGTACATGTCGAGGGCGGCGCCGATCGCCTTGATGTCGCCCTTGGCCACGGTCACCTTGGCCTGATCCGGACGGTTCATCACCTGTGGCACCACCAGCGCGGCGAGAATCCCGAGGATCACCACCACCACCATGATTTCGATGAGGGTAAAGCCCCTCTGCTTGCGTTCGTTCAACGTCATGCTCACTAGCCCACCAGTTGATTGAGAGAAAGGATCGGCAGCAGGATCGCCAGGACGATCACCAATACCACGGCCCCCATGAATACCAGCATGAAGGGCTCGAAAAGTCCCACCAGCAGCGAAATCTGCGCGGCCAGGTCGTTTTCCTGATTGCGCGCGGTGCGGGCGAGCATCTGATCGAGCTCACCGGATTTCTCGCCGCTGGCAATCATGTGCAGCATCATCGGCGGAAACTCGTTTGTCGCGTCCAGCGCGCGGGTCAGACTGCCGCCTTCACGCACCCGCTGCGCCGCCTCGATGACCTTGTCGCGGATGCGCAGGTTGGCGATCACCGCCGCGGCAATGCCCAGCGCATCCACCAGTGGCACGCCGCTGCGGGTAAGAATCGCCAAAGTCGAGGCGAAACGTGCAGTGTTGGTCGCCCGCGCCAACCGCCCGACCAGCGGAATGCGCAGGATCACGGCGTGCCAGCGGCGCTTGATCTTCTCGTCGCGCAGCGCCTGCCGCATGCCGATCGCGGCCACGACGATGCCCACGAACATCAGCCAGCCCCAGCGCTGCACCGCCTCGCTCACGGCGATCAGCCCGGTAGTCAGCGCTGGTAGTTCCTGCCCGGTGTTGACGAAGACCTTGACCACATCGGGCACCACGTAACCCAGCAGCAACACCACAATGGCCAGCGAGGCCACCAGCAGAATCACCGGATACAACAGTGCCAGCTGAATCTTCTGCCGCGATTGCTGGCGCTGGTCGGTGTAGTCAGCCAGTTGATCGAGCACCAGCCCCAGATGCCCGGCATGCTCGCCGGCCGCGACGGTGGCGCGGTACAGCTCGGGAAACGCCGATGGGTACTCACGCAGCGATCCCGCCAGGCTATGCCCTTCCATCACCCGCGCGCGGACGGCCAGCAACATCGATTTGATCTTCTGCGAAGTCGCCTGTGCCGCCGCCGCGCGCAGCGCCTCTTCGATGGGCAGCGCAGCCTGAACCAGTGTGGCGAGCTGACGGGTCACCAAGGCCAGGTCGCGGGCGGACAGACCGCGGCCGAAGGCGAACCCTCCGCCGCCGGTGTCTTCCTTGGCTTTGGCCTGCTTGACCTCCAGCGGCGACCATTGCTTCTCGCGCAACAGTTGCCGCGCCTGACGCGGGCTGTCCGCCTCGATCAGGCCTTTCTGCTCGCGGCCGCGCGGGTCGAGCGCCAGGTACTCGAAGGCGGCCATCAGACAGGATCTCCGGCAAGCCAGCTATCGGTTCCACATAAACCCGATCCGCTTGCATGCCTGTAAGGTGCCTGCCGGTCAATGGCGTTCATCTCACTCCTCACGTGTCACGCGCAACACTTCTTCAATGGTAGTCACGCCTTCGCGCACCTTGCGCAGCCCGTCATCGCGGATGCTCGGGCCCAGCCGGCGCGCGTGGCGAAGCATGTCCTGCTCGGCTACGCGGGTGTGGATCATGCTGCGCAGGGTGTCATCGAACATCACCAGCTCGTAGATGCCGGTCCGTCCACGGTAGCCCAGCTGCCGGCAGACATCGCAACCCTCGGCGTGATACAGCGTCGGCGCCTCGCTCGGGTCGATACCGAACAGTGCGCATTCGGCTTCATCGGCGACATAGGCGCGTTTGCAGTCATTACACAGCACCCGTACGAGGCGCTGGGCCAGCACGCCGAGCAGCGACGAGGAAATCAGGAACGGTTCCACGCCCATGTCCACCAGTCGCGTCACCGCACCGATGGCGCTGTTGGTGTGCAGCGTCGACAGCACCAGGTGACCGGTCAACGACGCCTGCACGGCCATGTCGGCGGTTTCCTGATCGCGGATCTCGCCAACCATCACCACGTCCGGGTCCTGACGCAGGATAGCCCGCAAACCACGGGCGAAGGTCATGTCGACCTTGGTGTTGACCTGGGTCTGGCCGATGCCTTCGAGGTTATATTCAATCGGGTCCTCGACGGTGAGGATGTTGCGCGTGCGGTCGTTGAGCGTGACCAGGCTGGCGTAAAGGGTAGTGGTCTTACCCGAGCCGGTCGGACCGGTGACCAGGATGATGCCGTGCGGCTTCTGCACCGCCTGCTCCATCACCTTGCGATCCCGGTCGCTCATGCCCAGGTGGCGCAGCGTCAGGCGCCCGGCCTGCTTGTCGAGCAAACGCAGCACTACCCGCTCGCCATTGGCCGAGGGCAGTGTCGAGACACGGATGTCGACTTCGCGACCACCCACCCGCAAAGAAATACGGCCGTCCTGGGGGATGCGTTTTTCGGCAATGTCCAACCGCGCCATGACCTTGATCCGCGACACCAGCAAGGCCGCCAGCTCGCGTTTGGGCTGCACCACTTCACGCAGGATGCCGTCGATGCGGAAGCGAATCACCAGTCGCTTCTCGAAGGTTTCCACATGAATATCCGAAGCGTTTTCCTTGATCGCCTCCCCGAGAATCGCATTGATCAGGCGAATGATCGGCGCATCGTCTTCCTGTTCGAGCAGGTCTTCGGTTTCCTGGATCTGGTCGGCCAGGCTGTGCAGGTCCATCTCGTCGCCCAACCCTTCGACCATGAGCATCGCCGCCGAGGAGTCGTGCTGGTAGGCGGCACCGAGCGCCTGATCGAACGCCTCTGGCGTAATCCATTGCATCGGCAACGGCCCACCAGCCACGCGCTGAGCTTCCTGCAGCGCTGTTAGTGGCGCACCTTCGCGCGCGCATAAACGCAAGCCTTCGGGTCGATCCAGCAAGATCACGCCATGGCGCCGGGCGAAGGCGAAGGGCAGGCGTCGCTGGGCCGGCTCGGCCAGCAAAGCGGTCATCTCGTTCACATCCAGTTCAGCCATGCTGAATTTCTCGCAAGTAAAGCAATCGAAGGTCGTCGGCAGCCAAGAGCCAGCTTAACCAACGTCTATGGACTACAAGGGATGCATGACATTTCAAACCTTTGACAGTTTTTTCGGTACTGGCGCCGGATCATTGTGAAACGGCACCCCAAGTCAAATATAGACGACACACCAGACGAACCCCGTCTATGGCCCGCCATTCATGTCACGTCGCGCATAACCCGACGCCCAAGTGTTTTGGCATGGCTCGAAGCCAATATCGGCGCAGCCTACAGCGATGCAGCGAAACCAAACGGTCACCCCGTGAACGTTGCGACACACTCGAGTCCTGATTAAAACAGTTGTTTGATTTTCGCGGCGATAGCAGAATGCTGCGCCGCGGCAGGCCGGACCAGCAGTGCAGAGGCCCGTTAGCCGATACGAACGCCCGTCGCCATTTGCAGTGGCCGGACGAACAGACCACCAGCGGCCGATAGTCGGCATCCGAGCTGAGGCGCTGGTTACGATCAAGCAGGAGAACAAGAACAATGCACATTGGTGTTCCTCTCGAAACCAGGCCCGGTGAAACGCGCGTCGCCGCGACACCGGAAACCGTCAAGAAGCTGATCGGCCAAGGGCATCAGGTCACTGTGCAGAGCGGTGCAGGCGTACAAGCCAGCGTCCCGGACAGTGCCTTCGAAGCGGCAGGCGCCACCATCGCCGATGCCGCTGCGGCGTTCGCAGCAGAGATCCTGCTGAAGGTGAACGCACCGAGCGAAACCGAACTGGCGCAGATGCAGTCAGGTACGGTCTTGGTCGGCATGCTCAATCCCTTCGACAACGAAAACATTGCGCGCATGGCCGAACGCGGCATCACCGCCTTCGCGCTGGAAGCGGCACCGCGCACGTCGCGTGCGCAGAGCCTCGACGTGCTCTCCTCCCAGGCCAACATCGCCGGCTACAAAGCCGTGATGGTCGCCGCAAACCAGTATCCGCGCTTCATGCCGATGCTGATGACCGCCGCCGGTACGGTGAAGGCCGCTCGCGTTCTCATACTCGGCGCCGGTGTTGCCGGCCTGCAAGCCATCGCTACGGCCAAGCGCCTGGGTGCGGTGATCGAAGCCTCTGACGTACGTCCGGCGGTGAAAGAGCAGATCGAGTCCCTTGGCGCCAAGTTCGTCGACGTGCCGTGCGAGACCGATGAAGAGCGCGAATGCGCTGAAGGCGTCGGCGGCTACGCCCGGCCGATGCCGGCAAGCTGGATGGCCCGTCAGGCCCAGGCCGTGCACGAGCGTGCCAAGCAAGCCGACATCATAATCACCACCGCGCTGATTCCGGGCCGCAAGGCGCCGACGCTGCTGCAGGAAGAAACCGTGCAGCAGATGAAGCCCGGCTCGGTGGTAATCGACCTCGCCGCCTCTCAGGGCGGTAACTGTCCACTGACCGAAGCCGATCAGGTGGTGGTCAAGCACGGCGTGACCCTGGTTGGCTACACCAACCTGGCGACCCTCGTGCCGGCGGATGCCTCGGCGCTATACGCACGCAACCTTCTGGACTTCCTCAAGCTGGTGATCAATGGCGAAGCCCGATTCCAGCTCAATCTCGAAGACGACATCGTCGCCGCATGCCTGATGTGCCGTGACGGCCAAGTCGTGCGCACCAACGGATAAGGGAGCCTGAACATGGACATGATTTCTGATGGCATCTACAACCTGATCATCTTCGTGCTGGCGATCTACGTCGGCTACCACGTGGTCTGGAACGTCACCCCCGCGCTGCACACCCCCCTGATGGCGGTCACCAACGCGATTTCGGCAATTGTCATCGTCGGTGCCATGCTGGCCGCTGCGCTTACCGTCACCCCGATGGGCAAGCTGATGGGCACCCTGGCCGTAACGCTGGCCGCGGTGAACGTCTTCGGCGGCTTCCTGGTGACTCGCCGCATGCTGGAAATGTTCAAGAAGAAGGAGCGCGCAGGCGCCAAGGCGGAGTCCAAGCCATGAGCATGAACCTCATCACCCTGCTCTACCTCATCGCTTCGGTGAGCTTCATCCAGGCCCTCAAAGGCCTGTCGCACCCCACCACCTCACGCCGCGGCAACCTGTTCGGCATGATCGGTATGGGCATCGCCGTGGTTACCACGGTGTTCCTGGTGTTCAAGCTCGGCTCACAGCTCGCCGAGAGCGCCAGCCCTTGGAGCGGCCTGGGCTTCATCGTGCTCGGTCTGTTGATTGGCGGCACCATCGGCACGCTGATGGCCAAGCGCGTCGAGATGACCAAGATGCCCGAGCTGGTCGCCTTCATGCACAGCATGATCGGCCTGGCGGCGGTGTTCATCGCCATCGCCGCGGTGCTCGAGCCGCAATCGCTGGGCATCGTCCAGGCCATCGGGTACCCGATCCCGGCCGGTAACCGCCTGGAGCTGTTCCTCGGTGCAGCCATCGGCGCCATCACCTTCTCCGGTTCGGTGATCGCCTTCGGCAAGCTATCGGGCAAATACAAGTTCCGGCTGTTCCAGGGCGCGCCAGTGGTGTTCCCCAATCAGCACAAGATCAACCTCGCCGTTGGCGTAGCGATTCTGGTGCTGGGCCTGTTCTACACCTTCACTGGCAATTTCACTGCGTTCATGATTCTGGTGGCGCTGGCCTTCGTGATTGGCGTGCTGATCATCATCCCCATCGGCGGCGCCGACATGCCGGTGGTGGTCTCGATGCTCAACAGCTACTCGGGCTGGGCGGCGGCCGGTATCGGCTTCTCGCTGAACAACTCGATGCTGATCATCGCCGGTTCGCTGGTGGGTTCGAGTGGCGCGATCCTCTCGTACATCATGTGCAAGGCGATGAATCGTTCGTTCTTCAATGTCATTCTCGGTGGCTTCGGTGGCGACGCCGATGCCGGTCCGGCCAAGGGCAGCCAAGAGCAACGCCCGGTCAAATCCGGTTCCAGCGATGACGCCGCCTTCCTGCTGTCGAACGCCGACACCGTGATCATCGTCCCTGGCTACGGCCTGGCGGTGGCCCGTGCACAGCATGCGCTGATGGAGCTGGCCGAGAAGTTGACGCACATGGGCGTGACCGTGAAATACGCGATCCACCCGGTCGCCGGCCGTATGCCCGGCCACATGAACGTGCTGCTGGCCGAAGCCGAAGTGCCTTACGAGATGGTCTTCGAGATGGACGACATCAACTCCGAGTTCGGCCAGGCCGACGTGGTGCTGGTGCTTGGCGCTAACGATGTGGTCAACCCGGCGGCAAAGAACGATCCCAAGTCGCCCATCGCCGGCATGCCGATCCTCGAGGCGTACAAGGCCAAGACGGTCATCGTCAACAAGCGCTCCATGGCCAGCGGCTATGCGGGCCTCGACAACGAGCTGTTCTACATGGACAAGACCATGATGGTCTTCGGTGATGCCAAGAAAGTCGTCGAGGACATGGTTAAAGCTGTGGAGTAACCGACGCCCGCTACACCAGAACCCCTCCCGGCTTCGCCGCGAGGGGTTTTTTGTTTTTAGACGTTAGAGACCGAAGACCTGCGCTAGATGCGCTTCGTATCGCTGGATATCGGCCTCGATCGACGGCCGCTTCATCACGTCGACGCAAAGGAAAGTCGGCAGGCCTGTCATGCCCAGGAACTCGTTGGCCTTATGAAACGGGAAGTACACGGCATCGACGCCCTTCCCTTCGAAGAAATCGGTCGGATCGTCGAAGGCCTGCTGCGGCGCATTCCAGGTCGCCGAGATCATGTACTGCTTGCCCTGCAACAACCCACCGCTGCCGTACTTTTGCGACGCATCGGAGCGTGTGCGGCCGTCGTTGGCGTAGAGGCTGCCGTGGCCCTCGGTGAACACCTCATCGAGGTACTTCTTCACTGTCCAGGGCGTCGCCCATCCACCAACCAGGCATTTGATAAATGACTACGTCCGCCCAGAGGTACTTGGCGACCTCCTCTGCCAAGTCATAGCCGGCATCGATCTGGGTTTGCTTGACGTCGAAGCCGGCACGGTCGAGAAAGCTCAACGCGGTTTCGTGAAGGGTCGCGTTGTAGCGACCATCGGAGTGGGCGAACTGTTTTCCGCCATTGAGCAGCAATACGTTTTTCATCGACAGGCGACCTGATCAGTTACGAATGGCGAGCAGCCTAACGATTACTAACCCCGCGAAACAGAGCCTTTGAGACAAAAACGAATTGACTGAAAGTCAAGAATGCTTGGCCGGCTAATGCGGTAGCGTTTGCAACAGCCACTGCCCTTACGGAGCAAGAAACTCATGAGCGACACCTGTGCCTTCATGCTCCACGCCTACACGCGACCGGACAAAGCCGACGAATTCGAAGCGCTTTTCCGCAGCTATGTTGCCCCGAGCCGGGCCGAAGACGGCTGTATCGAATACCACATGCTGCGCGATGGCGAAGACCCGACGCTGTTCATCTTCTATGAGGTCTGGCAATCGCCCGAGCATCTCCAGGCGCACAGTGCGCTGCCTCACATGCGTCGCTTCCACGAACAGCGCATGGATTTCCTGACTCGTGAGTTCGAGATCCGCCCGATCGAAATGATCAGCCCGTCATCCGCTACGGGCTGAATCAGGCCAAGCAGGTCTCGTTGCAAAGAACAGTTCCGCTGGATTAACAGCCGTACAGTTCGTTTGCACTTGCAACTGGACCGGCACAATCCACAACGCCTGTGACTGTTACGCAACAGCGCGCCAGGCGACTCTATTTGCCCATAACCCATCCCCGCGAAACGGCGGGAAGGAGAGGCACATGGAGCGCGTACTGCCCCGCATGCTCACCCTCCGTATCGGCACGGCACCGCTACGCCGATTGTTGCAACTGTTGCGGCTCTGGCAGCAACGCGCGCGCACTCGGCGCCAACTGGCGGCGCTGGACGATCATCAACTGTCCGACGTCGGCATCAGTCACAGTGAGCGGATGGACGAGCTGAGTAAGCCGTTCTGGCGTTGACGCCACACTTCTCTGATGACGCCTAGCGGCATAAGCTGAACGGCATCGCCCGGCCACGGGTCGAAGTTGCTCAGCTCTGGAGAAGTGTATGAACAAATATCTATTGTCAGTTGCCGCCGCTGCCTGCCTGGTCACGGGAACGGCCTTCGCCGGCAGCATCACCGGGACCATCGATGCAATCGGCGCCTCGCTGGTCAACACTGTCGAAGGCACCTCCGACATCACCTCGAACCTGGGCGACGACAAGCTGGTACGCGACGCGCGGGACGATGCGGCCCGTTTCGTGGCAAGCAATGGCGAGGCACGTGGTGCTCAGCTGGAAGCCGCGCTGAAACACATCCGCAGTGAGCGACCGGGCATCGAAGCCAGCGACGTGCAGCTGGCCAGCGCCATTCTGGCGCTCTGACGTACAGTTTTATAGCAAGCGTGCGCTAGCCCTGGGGCTAGCGTTTCGCTAGCCTATGCGGCTGATTTTTCGGCACCAGGATCCGCATGCGTTCGCTTTACCTTGTATTGGTCGGCTGTTGTCTTTGTGGCAACGCACAGGCCTTCGATAGCCTTCTTGCTGGCAGTGTCGCTTCCACCTATGTCGCCAGCCAGGTAACCAGCGCCCCGTTCGACAACAAGCTGATCCTCGACTCCAAAGACGAAGCCGCGAGGTTCGTCGCCAGCGATGGCGAGAACCGCGGAGCGCGGCTGGAATCGGCGCTGCGTTGGCTGCGTGAAAACCACCCGCAGCTGGCTGCAAGCGACCTTGAACTGGCCGAGGCAATCCTCGTCCAATGACCCACCCCGTTTTACGAGAACCCTTATGAACTTCAAGCTGACCGCCGTGCCGCTCGCACTGGTCCTGTTCGTCGGCGGTGCCCAGGCGCAGACCCTGGTGGCCACCAGCAACATCCTCGTCAACGCGCTGGATCGCAGCATCAACTTCACCTCGGACGTGACCAGCCGCATCAGCGACATGAAAGTCGTCAGCGAAGCGCGGGACGAAGCGGCCGGCTTCGTCGCCAGCGGCGGCGAGATTCGCGGTGCTCGTCTGGAAGCGGCATTTGGCGGACTACGCGGCGCATTCCCCGAAGCTCGGCAAGCCAGCGACCAGGCACTGGCTGAACTCATCCTCGCCCAGTGAAATCACCTCGCGCATGGTGGATTGCCGTTGCGCTCACCGCGCTCGCCAATTTTGCTCAGGCCGACCTTCGCCTGACGCTGGATGACCGCAACCTGCAACCAGCCGAACAAGCGGCTAGCCAGCAGTTACTGAATGAAGCCATGGCCGCATTGCCACCGCGGATGGTCGAGCACCTCGACCGGGACGTACGCGTCCGCTGGCACGATGGGCTGACGCATGACGTCTACGGAAGTGCTGGCGGCGATCAGCTGCTGCTCAACCGCCGTCTGCTGCCCGCGCTGAGCGATGGCTCCGCCGCCACGCAACGCACCAGCCGCCCGCATGGGACCGTACGCCGCGAGCTGCTGGCCACGCTGATTCACGAAATCGCTCACCTCTACGATCGCGCTCGGCTCTGGTCGCCGGAAGGCTATCGGCAGCTCGCATTTTGCAGTCAGCGCGCCGCCAGCCTCGGTCTGGTGGGATTGCCAGATGCCTGCCGCGGCCAGACCGAGCGCCGCTTCACCCTCAGCGACGACCCGCGCCTGCTCGATCTCGCCGGCTGGCCCCAGCGCGTCGGCCAACGCGGCGAGCGGGAAGTCAGCAATGCTCAGGCCGCTCGTAGCCCCGATATGTATGAGCTGACCAATCCCCTCGAATTCGTTGCGGTGAATCTGGAGTACTTCCTGCTGGACCCCAGCTACGCCTGCCGCCGACCTTCCCTGCATCGCTATTTCCGCGAACATTTCGGCTGGCAGCCGGCAGAAATGGATGAATGCGCGAGCGGTTTGCCGATCCTCAACGCCGGTCATGATTTCGCCCGCACACCGTTAGTGGAACTCGATCCGGAACGCGTCTACGAAGTGGACTATCTGTTCGCCGAGGCCAATGACGCCTGGGTCAGCCGTTGGGGGCACAGCATGCTGCGTCTGGTGATCTGCGCGCCTGGCCGTCCAAGCGGGCCGGATTGCCGGCTGGATCTCGATCACCACCTAGTGTTGTCTTTCCGTGCCTTCGTCGGTGACGTGCAGCTGTCCAGCTGGGACGGCCTCACCGGCGTCTACCCGTCGCGCCTGTTTGTCCTGCCGCTGGGTCAGGTGATCGACGAATACACCAAGGTCGAGCTGCGCAGCCTGGCCTCGATTCCGCTGAAACTGGAGCGGCGCGAGATCGATATGCTGGTCGAGCGCAGCGCGGAGATGCATTGGAGCTATGACGGCGACTATTACTTCCTGTCCAATAACTGCGCCGTGGAAACCCTCAAGCTGCTGCGCAGCGGGACGGCCCGTCCCGAATTCGACGCGCTGGACAGCATCCTGCCCAGCGGGCTGCTAGAGATTCTGATCAATCGTGGCGTAGCCGATGCAAGCGTACTCGACGACCCGCGCGAGGCGCTGCGTCTGGGTTATCGCTTCGACTCCTACCGCGACCGCTACCAAGCCATGTTCGCGGTGCTCCGCGAGCGGCTGGGCCTGCCGCAAAGCAACGTCGAGGATTGGCTGGCGCTAAGCGCCGAGCAGCGCCGCCCTTGGATCGCCCAGGCTGACCTGCGCGCTAGCGCGGCCCTGTTGCTAGTGGAGCAAGCCGCGCTACGCCGGCATCTGTTGCTTGCACAGGAAGAACTGAAGAATCGCTACCTGAGTGGTCGCGAACGCGGTGACCAGAGCCTAGCCAAGGCCGACGACACGCTGCAGGGCATCCTCGCTAATAGCGGCTACCTGAGTCGCCCAGCCGAGCTGCTCGATGGCCACGGCTACGGGCTACCGCAGGCCAGCGAATGGGCGCGCCTGGAGCAGGAAAGCAGCCAGCGCCAGGCACGGCTGCTGCAGCTCACCGAGACGCTGAACGCAGAGGTTCGCTTGCTGTTGAGTGAGGAGCGTCGGCTAGAGTTGGAGGATGTGGAGGCCAATCTGGCGCAAATTGGCGATCGCCTGCGTGGCTTGCATAAGGCCGGCGGCGGGCTGCAGTTGCCGTAGGGCCGAACTTGTTCGGCGGCGCGGAGCCATGGCCGAATTCGGCCCTACAAGGCATGTACCTCATGAAAGTCCGGCGGACCCAACGCGCCTTGCAGTCCGGTAGGGCCAAACTTGTTCGGCCGCCGTGGGACTATCACCTAATGAATTCGGCCATACGAAGAGTGCAGGAATTTTCAACAGGCAAAAAAAACCTCGAACTTCGTTGGGGGAGGGGGAAGTTCGAGGTTCCAAATCCGGACCGCTAGGGCGAGGTCCAGATGATCTGCCAACACTTAACACAACAAGGAGCATCGAAGGGTTTTGACACCCTCCGAAGCCTATGACTCGCCTTTTGCGTCATGAGTTCAATGGGTCATGAAAAATAATTTCGTTTCGCTTCGACTATGCTCGCCTCAATGCGCCTCGTCCCAGTTGTCGCCCACGCCCGCTTCCACCAACAGCGGCACGTCCAGCTCGGCGGCCTGGCTCATCAGCGGACAGATCGTCTCGCGCACCTGCTCGACTAGATCTTCGCGGACTTCCAGCACCAGTTCGTCGTGCACCTGCAGGATTACCCGGGCGTCTAGACCGCTGCCCTGCAGCCAGTTGTCCACACTGATCATGGCGCGCTTGATGATGTCCGCCGCAGTGCCCTGCATCGGCGCATTGATCGCGGTGCGTTCGGCGCCCTTGCGCATGGCACCGTTCTTCGAGTTGATCTCGGGCAGATACAGCCGGCGCCCGAACAGCGTTTCCACGTAGCCCTGCTCCGCCGCTTGCGTGCGGGTGCGCTCCATGTAGGCGAGCACGCCGGGGTAGCGCGCGAAATAGCGATCGATATAGGCCTGCGCCTCACCACGGCTGACGTCGATCTGCTTGGCCAGCCCGAACGCGCTCATGCCATAGATCAGACCGAAGTTGATCGCTTTGGCGCTGCGTCGCTGGTCATTGCTGACCTGATCCAGCTCCACGCCGAACACCTCAGCGGCGGTGGCGCGATGCACATCCAAGTCATTCTGGAAGGCATAGAGCAACCCTTCGTCCTGCGCCAGGTGCGCCATGATGCGCAGCTCGATCTGCGAATAGTCCGCGGCCAGTAGCTTGTAGCCCGGCGCGGCGACGAATGCCTGGCGGATGCGCCGGCCCTCGGCGGTGCGGATCGGGATGTTCTGCAGATTCGGGTCGCTCGACGATAGCCGCCCGGTCGCCGTCACGGCCTGGTGGTAGCTGGTGTGAATACGTCCGGTGCGCGGGTTGATCTGCAGCGGCAGCTTGTCGGTGTAGGTGCCCTTGAGCTTGCTCAAGCTGCGATGCTGCATGATTACTTTCGGCAGCGGGTAATCCTTTTCGGCCAGGTCGGCCAACACGCTTTCGGCCGTGGACGGCTGGCCGCCGGCGGTCTTCGACAGCACCGGGCAGCCGAGCTTGTCATAGAGGATTGCGCAGAGCTGCTTGGGCGAGCCGAGGTTGAATTCCTCGCCAGCGATGTCATAGGCCTCGCGCTCCAGCTCGACGAGCTTGTTGCCAATCTCGACGCTCTGCAGCCCGAGCAGGTTGGCATCGACCAGCGCGCCGTTGCGCTCGATGCGCGCCAGAACTGGCACCAGCGGCATCTCGATCTCGTTGAGCACCTTGAGCAGAGACGGCGTTGCTTCCAGCTTGCCCATGAGCGCCTGATGCAAACGTAGGGTGACGTCGGCATCCTCGGCGGCATAGGGTCCGGCCTGCTCGATAGCGATCTGGTCGAAGGTCAGCTGCTTAGCGCCTTTGCCGGCGATGTCCTCGAAGCGAATAGTGCCGCGCCCGAGATACTTGAGCGCCAGGCTGTCCATGTCGTGGCGGGTGGCCGTGGCGTCGAGCACGTAGGATTCGAGCATGGTGTCGAAGGTCATGCCGCGCATCTCGATGCCGTAGTGCATCAGCACGTTCATGTCGTACTTGCCGTGCTGGCAGATCTTGCGCCTGCCGGCGTCCTCCAGCAGCGGCTTGAGCGCGGCGAGCACGGCATCGCGATCAAGCTGCTGCGGCACGCCCATGTAGCTGTGGCCCAGCGGTACATAGGCCGCCTTGCCGGCTTCGATGGCGAAAGACACGCCGACCAGCTGCGCCTTCTGCGCATCGAGGCTGGTGGTCTCGGTATCGAAGGCGAAGCACTCGGCGCTGTTCAGGCGTTCGAGCCAAGTGTCGAACTCGGCCTGCTCGAAGATCGTCGTGTATTCGGCCTCGGCCTGGATCGAGCAGCCTTCAGGCTGCACCTCGCAGTCTTCCCCGGCGGCTTTCGCCTCGCGCAGCAGTTCATCGAGCCAGTTCTTGAATTCCAGCTCGCGGTACAGTGCAATCAGGGCTTCGCGGTGGGGCTCGCCGGGCATCAGGTCGCCCACTTCGACGTCCAGCGGCACGTCGATCTTGATCGTTGCCAGCTCATAGGACATGAACGCGGCGTCGCGGTGCTCTTCGAGCTTGGCGGCCAGCGACTTGGCGCCGCGAATGGGCAAATCGCAGACCTTGTCGAGGTTCTCGTAGAGTCCCTTAAGTCCGCCGGGAATGCCGTTGAGCAAGCCGCAGGCGGTCTTCTCGCCGACACCCGGCACGCCGGGGATGTTGTCGACCTTGTCGCCCATCAGCGCGAGGAAATCGATGATCAGCTCGGGACCGACGCCGAACTTGGTCCGTACACCCTCGATGTCATAGACGCTGCCGGTCATGGTGTTGACCAGCGTGACGTGAGGGCAGACCAGCTGCGCCATGTCCTTGTCGCCAGTGGAGATGACGACGTCGCGCTGGAGGGCTGCGCATTGGCGCGCCAAGGTGCCGATCACGTCGTCGGCCTCGACCCCGTCCACGCACAACAGCGGCATGCCGAGCGCGCGAACGCTGGCGTGCAGCGGCTCGACCTGGCCACGCAGGTCATCCGGCATCGGCGGACGGTGAGATTTGTACTCGGCAAACAGCGTGTCGCGGAAGGTCGGCCCCTTGGCATCGAAGACGACCGCGAAGGGGCTGTCCGGATACTGCCGGCGCAGCGACAGCAGCATGTTCAACACGCCTTTAACCGCACCGGTGGGCTTGCCGGTAGAGGTGGTCAGCGGCGGCAGGGCATGGAAGGCGCGATAGAGGTAGGACGAACCGTCCACCAAAACCAGGGGCGTTTGACTCATGAGCGGGATCAACCTTTTCGGCGGGTCCGGGGCTAGAATGCAGGGACCACTTGACGACAAAGGGCAAGGTTATCATGCGTGCAGTCAAATCTCTGTTGCTGGCCAGCCTGCTGGCGCTCGTGCCGCTGACCGGTTTTGCCCAGGAGTCGGTCGAAGGTGAGCCTGACGTGACCATTCGCCAGGAAGGTGAGCGGACCGTCGAAGAGTACCGGGTTAACGGCTTCCTCTATGCTGTGAAGATCATCCCCAAGACCGGCAAACCCTATTTTCTGGTGCGCGCCGATGGCGACAGCAATTTCATCCGGGCCGACCGACCGGACATGCTGATCCCCGCCTGGGAAATCTTCAGCTGGTAACGCGGCGACGACGATAACGGAAGGCCACTCATGTCGGTATTCACCCCGCTGCAACACGAAGAACTGGAAGCTTTTCTGGCGCCTTATGGGCTAGGCCGTCTGCAAGAGTTCGAGGGCATCGCCGCCGGCAGCGAAAACAGCAACTTCTTCGTCAGCCTGGAACAGGGTCAGTACGTTCTGACCCTGGTTGAGCGTGGACCGACCCAGGACCTGCCGTTCTTCATCGAGCTGCTCGAAGTACTGCACCGGGCAGGCCTGCCGGTGCCTTACGCACTACAGACCGCCGACGGCGAAGCCCTGCGCAACCTGGCAGGCAAGCCGGCGCTGCTGCAACCGCGCTTACCGGGCCGGCACGTCGCGGCGCCCAATGCCCATCACTGCAGCGAAGTGGGCCGACTGCTGGCGCGCCTGCATCTGACAACGCGCGAACATATCATCGAGCGACGCAGCGACCGCGGCCTGGACTGGATGCAAGAAGAGGGCCCCAGCATCGCCATGGGACTGCCGGAGGCCCAGCTACCGCTACTGCGCGACAGCCTGACGGAAATCGCCGAGCTGAAACCGAAGATCCTCGCCCTGCCCCGCGCCAACCTGCACGCCGACCTGTTCCGCGACAACGTGCTCTTCGAGGGGGGTCACCTGACCGGCGTGATCGATTTTTACAATGCCTGCTCCGGGCCAATGCTCTACGACATCGCCATCACGGTTAACGATTGGTGCAGCCACCCCAACGGTGAACTCGACGAGGAGCGCAGCCAGGCGCTGCTCGCCGCCTACTCCAGCCTGCGCCGCTTCACCCCGGCCGAGGCCGAGTTGTGGCAGCCGATGCTGCGCGTGGCTGGCGTGCGTTTCTGGCTCTCGCGCCTGATCGCCGCGCAGAACTTCGCCGGGCAACCCGTGCTGATCAAGGACCCTGAAGAATTCCGCCGCCTGCTCGCCGCCCGCCGGCAATGCCATAGCGCATTGCCGTTTGCGCTCTGATAGCCAGGCCAAAAGGCTGAACACGGCGAAAGATTGCGAACGCAAGGAACGCCGGACCCACACGCATCGAAGACCTGGCCGAACTGCAGCGGCCGTGTACCGAAGCGCGGGGTGGATCTCCGAACTTTGGATACTTGGCTGACGCATCAAATCGCAGTGTACCCAGCGCCATAACGGGTCTTTCTATAGTTGACGACGACCAGCTCCCAAAAACAGCGGCGCGCCGCTGAGCCTACTTGCCACGCGCCCTGTTTTTCCCCAAAGTCCGGCTCCGATTGATCGCTAGCCGGCTTGCACAATCATTCGTGCACACCATGCCCCACATCGAAAGGAATCGATGATGCTCTCCATCTATCAGCTCAAGCCACGCTTTCAGGATCTGCTGCGCCCGTTGGTGCAACGCCTCCACGCGCTCGGCATTACCGCCAACCAGGTCACCATCGCCGCCCTCGTACTGTCGCTACTGGTCGCTGGCGTCATCGCTCTGAGGGTCCAGCAGACCTGGCTTTTTGCATTGATCCCCATCTGGATGCTTTTGCGCATGGCGCTCAATGCCATCGATGGAATGCTGGCGCGAGAATTTCACCAGCAGTCCAGGCTGGGTGCCTATCTCAACGAGCTCTGTGATGTCGTAGCGGATAGCGCCCTCTACCTTCCTTTCGCACTGATCGCTGGCGTTTGGCCGCAGGCGGTCATCGCTGTGGTACTGCTGGCGATGATCAGTGAATACGCTGGCGTCCTAGGATTGATGGTCGGTTCCTCCCGTCGCTACGACGGTCCCATGGGCAAGAGCGACCGCGCCTTTGCCTTCGGCGTACTGGCCGCTGGCGTGGCCTGCGGCTGGTTGCCGGCAAGCTGGATCAACGCAGCGTTGCTGCTGATCGCCGCCCTTGCGCTGTACACGCTGATCAACCGTGTACGCCAAGGACTGAACGAAACAGCCGCCTGAATATTTTGGAAAAGGATTTCCGGATGCGAACCTCCGACGCTTGCAGCTTCACCACCCATGACGGCGTGGAGCTCTTCTATCGCCACTGGCCGGCAACTGCCGAAAACGCTGCGACGCGCCAAGCGCTGGTGATGTTTCATCGCGGTCATGAACACTCGGGGCGTATGGCCCATTTGGCCGATGAGCTGGATCTTCCCGGATTCGATGTATTTGCCTGGGACGCTCGTGGCCACGGCCAATCGCCGGGCCTGCGCGGTGATAGCCCCAGCTTCGCCACCAGCGTGCGCGACGTGCAGACATTCATCGCACACATCGGCGAACAGCACGGAATAGACGAAACGGACATGGTGGTGCTGGCACAAAGCGTCGGCGCGGTGATCGTGTCGGCCTGGGCCCATGACTACGCACCGAAAATCCGCGCTATGGTGCTTGCCTCGCCGGCGTTTCAGGTAAAGCTCTACGTGCCCTTCGCGCGCCAAGGCCTGGCGTTGTTGCGTGCCTGGCGTGGCAATTTCTTCATCGACAGCTACGTGAAGCCAAGACTGCTGACTCACGACACCTCGCGCATCGCCAGCTACAGGAGCGACCCGCTGATTGCCAGGGCGATCTCGGTGAACATGCTGCTAGGTCTGCATCAGGCGGCGAAGCGAGTGGTGGCCGATGCCGAGGCAATTCATATTCCGACGCAGTTGCTGATTTCCGGCGCCGACTTTGTGGTCAAGCGCAAGCCGCAGGAGCAGTTCTTCGCGCGGTTGGGTAGCGCACGCAAGGAGAAACACATCCTTCCGGGATTTTTCCACGACACGCTGGGTGAGCGTGACCGTCATCAGGCTCTCGGTCGTGTTCGGCGCTTCATTTTGCAGAGCTTCCAGACGGCCACCGAGCGCCATTGCCTGCTGGATGCCGATCGTATCGGCCCCAGCTGCGCCGAAGCCGAGGCGCTGGCTGCGGCCTTGCCGAAGCACTCCATGCGGAACCTGTACTGGCGCGCGACGCGTGCAGGCATGCGGCTGGCCGCGAGCATGTCGGCCGGTATCCGGCTGGGATTCGAGACCGGCTTCGATTCTGGCAGCACGCTGGACTACGTCTATCGCAACCAGTCGAACGGCAAATCGGCGCTGGGTCGACTGATCGACCGGCACTATCTGGATTCCATCGGCTGGCGCGGTATTCGCCAACGCAAGCGACATGTCGAAGAGTTGTTGCAACTAGCCATCGCGCATCTGCGCGAGGCTGACGCGCCGGTGCATATAGTCGACATAGCCGCCGGTCACGGTCGCTACATCCTCGAAGCCCTGGAGCATGTGGAACCGCTGCCCGAGACGATACTGCTGCGCGATTACAGCGACCTCAACGTAGGCGACGGCACCAAGTTGATCGGCGAAAAGGGTCTCGGTGCCATTGCCCGCTTCATCAAGGCAGATGCCTTCGACCAGGCCAGCCTGGCCGCACTCGATCCCAAACCGACACTGGCCGTCGTCTCTGGTCTCTATGAGCTGTTTAGGGACAACCAATTGCTAGCGAACTCACTGGCCGGGCTGGCCGAGGCAGTGCCGCTGGGGGGATATCTCATCTATACCGGCCAACCCTGGCATCCGCAGCTAGAGCTGATCGCCCGCGCCCTGACCAGCCACCGCGACGGCCAAGCCTGGATCATGCGTCGACGCAGCCAGGCGGAAATGGACCAGTTGGTCGAGGCGGCCGGCTTTCGCAAGCTGACCCAGCGGATCGATGAATGGGGCATTTTCAGTGTTTCGCTGGCGCAGAGAGTCAGCTGATGCGTCCCTCTACCCCACCCCGCCACTGTTGTAAGTTTGCGCGCCAGCTTCTGGCTGCGCTGGCCTCCTCACTACTACCGGCCTGCGAGGCCTGAGGGACAATCGATGCTCGGCTACCTGTCCGCTTTCCTGCTCACCTCCGGGGCCCGCCTGCTCACCGGTGCGCGCAGTCTCTGGCTGGGCTGCGCACCGGCCCGCACCCAGCGTATCTACTTCGCCAACCACACCAGCCATGGCGACTTCGTGCTGCTCTGGGCCTCCCTGCCGCCCGAACTGCGCAAACGCACCCGACCGGTAGCCGGTGCGGATTACTGGCAGAAGGGACAGATGCGCCGCTTCATCATCAATCGCGTGTTTCACGGCGTGCTGGTCGACCGTGAGCGGCGCGACCCGTCGGTCGATCCGTTGCAGCCGATGCTCGATGCACTGGATGAAGGGCATTCGTTGATCCTGTTCCCGGAGGGCACGCGCAATCTCGAAGAAGGTCTGCTGCCGTTCAAGGGCGGGCTCTACCGTCTCGGCCAGGCGCGACCCGCCGTGGAGCTGGTGCCGGTATGGATCGCCAACCTCAACCGCGTGATGCCAAAGGGCCACTCGCTGCCCTTGCCGCTGCTGTGCACGATCAGTTTCGGCGCGCCGCTAAGCATCGACGAGAACGAAGACAAGGATGCGTTCCTGACTCGCGCCCGCCAGGCGCTGCTGGAACTGGCGCCGGAGGAAGCCTGACATGGATAACAACACACTCATGCTGTTCGCCGGGATCGGCGCCCTGCTCGCCCTGGCCTCGCTGATCGGCTTCGTACTTAAACGCCGCAGTGGCGACGCCGAGAACCCGGTAATTGACAACCTCAACGCGCGCATCAACGCCTGGTGGGTGATGGTCGCGGTGATCGGCATCGCCTTCTGGCTCGGGCACACGGCGGTGGTGATCCTGTTCTACCTGGTTTCCTTCTTTGCCCTGCGCGAGTTCATGACCTTGGCACCGACCCGGCGCAGCGACTATCCGGCGCTGATCACGGCGTTCTATTTCGTGCTGCCGGTGCAGTATCTGCTGGTCGGCATCGGCTGGTACGGCCTGTTCGCGATCTTCATTCCGGTGTACATCTTCCTGCTGTTGCCGATCCTCGCCTCGCTGGGCGGCGACACCACGCGCTATCTCGAACGCGCCTCGAAGGTGCAGTGGGGGCTGATGATCGCAGTGTTTTGCGTGTCTCACGTCCCGGCGCTACTGACGCTGGAGATCGCCGGCTTCGAAGGCCGCAACCTGCTGCTGATCGCTTGGCTGGTGATCGTGGTGCAGCTCTCCGATGTTTTGCAATACGTCTGCGGCAAGCTGGCCGGCAAACGCAAAATCGCGCCCAGCCTGTCGCCGTCGAAAACCGTCGAAGGCTTCGTTGGCGGCATCGCGCTGGCGACGCTGATCGGCGCGGCGCTGTTCTGGATCACCCCCTTCACTTTCTGGCAGGCAGCGCTGATCGCACTGACGCTGAATCTGCTCGGCTTCTTCGGCGGATTGGTGATGTCGGCGATCAAACGCGACCGTGGCGTGAAGGATTGGGGGCACATGATCGAAGGGCACGGCGGCATGCTCGACCGCCTCGATTCGGTATGCTTCGCCGCACCGATCTTTTTTCACACGGTGCGTTATTGGTGGGCGTAAGCGCAGCTCCCCTGCTGCCGTGAACGAAATGGACTAAGGCGGCGAAGTGCAACTGCGCCGCCAACTGTCGAACCGTGGTGGCGAGACGCGCCGGATGCATCCCAACCCAACCGCCAGCTAATCGTGCGGAACCTTTCTCGTGTCCTGGACGTCAAGTAAACCCACCCTGCGCGCCGCTGCGGCAGGTGTAAGATGGCCGGTCTCAGCCCGGCTGTCGTTGTGGCGATCTGGACGAAGCATCGCAATGAGGAAGCTAGCGCGATGCTAGCCCGGGCGACCGCACCATGCGCGGCCACACCGCACTGCGCTTACCAACCTGATGCACCTGACCTGCCTGGCTCGGTGGCATTGTTTTCAGGGAACAGAACGAATGACCTCACGCTATGTAATCAATGCCTCGGTAGCCCCCAAGGGCAGCCTGGAAACACTGTCCCAGCGGGAAGTACAACAACTCAGCGAAGCCAGCTCGGGCAGCACCTACACACTATTCCGTCAGTGCGCGCTGGCGATTCTCAACACCGGCGCGCGCATCGACAACGCCAAGACCGTGCTCGAGGCTTACGACGACTTCGAGGTTCGTATCCATCAGCAGGATCGCGGCGTACGTCTGGAGCTGATCAACGCGCCCGCCGATGCCTTCGTCGACGGTGAGATGATCGCCAGCACACGAGAAATGCTCTTCAGCGCATTGCGCGACATTGTCTATACCGAGAGCGAACTGGGCAGCTCGCGCATCGACCTGAGCAGCTCTGCCGGCATCACCGACTACGTTTTCCATCTGCTGCGCAACGCACGCACCCTGCGCTCGGGCATCGAGCCGAACATGGTGGTTTGCTGGGGTGGGCATTCGATCAGCAGCGAGGAATACCAGTACAGCAAACGTGTCGGCCACGAGCTGGGCTTGCGCAATTTGAATATCTGCACCGGTTGCGGCCCGGGTGTGATGAAAGGTCCGATGAAGGGCGCGACCATCGCCCATGCCAAACAGCGCATCGTCGGTGGCCGTTACCTGGGCCTGACCGAGCCGGGCATCATTGCCGCCGAAGCACCGAACCCAATCGTCAACGAGCTGGTGATTCTGCCGGATATCGAGAAGCGCCTGGAGGCTTTCGTCCGCGTGGGCCACGGCATCATCATCTTCCCCGGCGGCGTTGGCACGGCGGAGGAATTCCTTTATCTGCTGGGCATCCTGCTGCACCCGGATAACCGCGACGTGCCCTTCCCGGTCATCCTCACCGGCCCGGAAAGCGCCGCGCCTTACCTCCAGCAGCTGCGCGATTTCGTAGGCGCGACACTTGGCGAAGAAGCCCAGCGTCACTACCAGATCGTCATCGACGACCCGGCCGAGGTGGCCCGGCAGATGGTCGAGGGGCTGAAAGCCGTCAAGCAGTTCCGTCGCGAGCGCAACGACGCCTTCCACTTCAACTGGTTACTGAAGATCGACGAAGGCTTCCAGCATCCGTTCGACCCGACACACGAGAACATGGCCAGCCTGCGCCTGACCCGTGACGTCCCCCCCCACGAACTGGCGGCAAACCTGCGCCGGGCGTTCTCCGGGATCGTCGCCGGTAACGTGAAGGACAAGGGTATCCGCCGCATCGAAAAGCACGGCCGTTACGAGATCCACGGCGACGCGGCAATCATGAAACCCTTGGACGAGTTGCTGCAGGCGTTCGTCCTGCAGCATCGGATGAAGCTACCCGGCGGACGGCCTTACGAGCCGTGCTACCGGGTAGTGAGCTGATATCCCGAACCGGGGGGCCGCAACGACTACGGTCGCTCGCCCCTCTGTCGAAGCGCTAACCCCGGCCTGCTGGAGCCGTTTCTAATATCTAGCAGAGCCAGGCCCGCTCGATACGGCGGGCCAGGTGCTCGTCCAGCCGACAGCCAAGGCTGAAGAAGCAAACGCTACGCGGTAAACGACGGAAGCGCCTTCGGCGATTCCATCCTGCAAAGCAGCCGCAATCCTCTAGTCAACGTAGGTTGGATTAGCCGAAGGCGTAATCCGACGGTCCGAAGTCGCGATCCGACGACGTGTTCAACCGCACTTCGAATTTCCGCAGTTCAAACACGTAGCGCAACCATCCATCAGCACCACCGCCTGGGTGTTGCACTTGTTGCACAGTTGCGCGCCAGCCGGAAAGCCTTCGCCCGGCTCGACCGCCACCGCGCCCTGGCTGGCTTCGTAGGCGGCGCGTTTTTCGGCCAGGTATTTGAGCTGGGTTTCGTCCAGCGCATGGCCTTCGAGCATGCCGATGGCAATCAAATGGCGCTCCAGCACACCGCCGATTTCGGCGACGATGGAAGGCATGTAGACGCCGCCCTTCTTTAGATAGCCGCCACGCGGGTCGAATACCGCCTTCAGCTCCTCGACCAGGAAGGTGCAGTCGCCGCCTTTGCGGAACACTGCGGACATGATCCGGGTGAGCGCGACGATCCACTGGAAATGATCCATGTTCTTCGAATTGATGAAGATCTCGAACGGCCGGCGCTGCTCGTGGGGCGTACCGGCGTTGAGCACGACATCGTTAACGGTGACATAGAGCGCGTGCTCGAACAGCGGCGACTTGATCTTGTAGGTCATGCCGACCAGCGTTTCGGGGCGTTGCAGACTTTCGTCCATCTCCACCACCTTCGCCTTGCTGGCGTTGCTGTCGGGCGTTACGGCGGGGCGTTCGAGGGTCTCATCGACAACCTTGAAGCCCTTGATGCGCTGAGTAATCTTGACGGTCATTACAGGTTCTCCATCCGGGCGGCGCGCGCCGCCCGGCTACTGGTCGGGGCTCAATACTTGCCGTAATAGCCTTCTTTGAGGGCATCGAACAGGTTGGCGGCGGAATTGACCTCGCCGTCGTATTCGACCTCTTCATTTCCTTTCAACTCGACCACGCTGCCGTCTTCAAGAATGAAGCGGTACAGGGTTTTCTCCAGGTCGGCTTCCTTGACCAGCACGCCCTGAAACGCCGCCGGGTTGAAGCGGAAGGTGGTGCAACCTTTGAGGCCCTGGCGCCAGGCGTAACGGTAGATGTCCTTGAACGCCTCGAACGGGTAATCGGTGGGGACGTTGGCAGTTTTGGAAATCGACGAGTCGACCCACTTCTGTGCCGCGGCCTGGATGTCGACGTGCTGGGTCGGGGTGATGTCGTCGGCGGTGATGAAGTACTCGGGCAGCTTCTCGCCCGGCGCGTCGGAACCCGGCTTGGCGCGCTCATTGATCAGCGTGCGGTAAGCCAGCAGTTCGTAGCTGAACACCTCAATCTTTTCCTTGGCCTTGCGCCCGGCACGGATCAGATTGCGCGAATAGTGATGGGCAAAGCTCGGCTCGATACCGTTGGAAGCGTTGTTGGCCAGGCTCAGGCTGATGGTGCCGGTAGGCGCGATGGAGCTGTGGTGGGTGAAGCGCGCGCCCTGCTCGGCCAGCGCCTCGATCAGCTCGGGCGCGTATTCAGCGATCTTCTGCATGTAACGCGAATACTTGGCGTGCAGCACGCGGCCTGGCACCTGGTCGCCGACCTTGTAACCGTGCTTCTTCATCTCTGGGCGCTTGCGCAGCATCTCGGCGGTGACTTCGAAGGTTTGGGCCAGCAGGGGCGCCGGCCCCTTTTCCTTCGACAGCTCGAGCGCCACTTCCCAGCCGACCAGCGCCATCTCCCGGGCGACTTCTTCGGTGAACACGCAGGCTTCCGGGCTGCCGTAACGCAGCTTGAGCAGCGTCAGGGTCGAGCCGAGGCCGAGGAAGCCCATGCCATGGCGGCGCTTGTGCTCGATCTCGTGACGCTGCTGCGGCAGCGGCAGGCCATTGATTTCCACGACATTGTCGAGCATGCGGGTGAACAGGCGCACCACTTCGCGGTACTTGTCCCAATCAAAACGGGCATCGACGCCGAATGGTTCGATCACGAAGTTGGTTAGGTTGATCGAGCCCAGCAGGCAAGAGCCATAGGGCGGCAGAGGTTGCTCACCGCAAGGATTGGTTGCGCGGATCGCCTCGCACCACCAGTTGTTGTTCAACTGGTTGACGCGGTCGATGAGGATAAAGCCCGGCTCGGCGTAATCGTAGGTGGAGACCATGATCATGTCCCACAGGTGCCGCGCCTTGACCCGGCCGTAGATCTTGCAGGCGATCAGGCCGTCGTCGCGGACAATGTAGCCCTCGTGGCTCGGCCATTCACGCCAGACGATCTGCTCGGGGTCGTCCAGATCCAGCTCGGCCTTTTCCTTGAGGTGCAGCGGGAAGATCAGCGGCCATTCTCCGTCGGCTTCGACCGCCTGCATTAATTCATCGGTGATAAGCAGGCTGAGGTTGAACTGGCGCAGGCGGCCGTCTTCGCGCTTGGCGCGGATGAATTCGCGCACGTCCGGATGGCCGACGTCGAAGGTGCCCATTTGCGCGCCACGGCGACCGCCTGCGGAGCTGACGGTGAAACACATCTTGTCGAAGATATCCATGAACGAAAGCGGCCCGCTGGTATGCGCGCCAGCTCCGGAGACGAAGGAGCCACGCGGGCGCAGGGTGCTGAATTCGTAGCCGATGCCGCAGCCGGCCTTGAGCGTCAATCCAGCTTCGTGGACCTTGCCCAAGATGTCGTCCATCGAATCGGCGATGGTGCCCGAAACGGTGCAGTTGATGGTCGAAGTGGCGGGTTTGTAGTCCTGTGCGCCGGCATTAGAAATGATCCGCCCGGCGGGAATCGCACCATTGCGCAGCGCCCAAAGAAAGCGCTCGTACCAATGCTCGCGCTGCTCGTCCGGCTCGACGTCGGCCAGGGCGCGCGCGACCCGTTGCCAGGTGGCGTCGACGCTGCCGTCGACCGGCGTGCCATCCTTGGCGGTCAGGCGGTACTTCTGCGCCCATATATCCTCGGAAGCCGCTTGCAGGGCGATTCCGGCGGTGGTTTTACTGTCTGCCGCAATCGGCCCGTCGGTCTTCGCCATGCTGCGCATCCTCGTGCGGTGGGAAAACCGAAGCTTAAGCCAGCCCGGCACGGCTTGGGATGACATTTATCAAGTTGCCGGTTGTCGAGCGCAACTCCTGACCGGTGGCGCTTCAGAGCGACGTTGTGAGTATTACGGGCATTCTTTTCTTTCAGTGACTTACAGATTGTCCAGACATGCAGTGAGCGAGGTGCCGAGATTTTCGATCAAACGCTCGTATCCCCCGGCTGTGGCTTCAATGTCCTGACCCATTGCGTCCAGCGCGGCCACTTGCACCGGTAGATCTCTGATCAGGCTGTCGGCCAGACGCGGACGGATCGGCGGCTCATAAAATACGCAGCTGGGCCCGGCCTGCTCCAGGCGTTGACGCATTTCGGCGACATGACGCGCCCCCGGCTGTGCCTCGCCAGCAGCGAACACACCGGTATGCGCAATGCCATAGGCTGCCTCGAAATAGTCATAGGCTTCATGAAAGACGAAGAAGGGTTTTTTGCTGGTATCGCTTAGCCGCTTCGTCAGGCGCTGATCGAGCGCGTCCAAACGCTGCCGGAATGCCTCGAGATTCGCCTGATAACGCGCTGTGTTGGCTGGGTCGACGGCCGCCAAGTTGTCGGCCATGTCTGCGGCTATGACCAAGGCATTGGCCGGCAACAGCCAGAGATGCGCATCGAGACTGCCGGGGCGATGGGCGTGGTCATGGTGGCCGCCAGCCGCGTGAGCTTCGTGTGCATGATCGTCGGCTTCGTGCGCATGCTCGGCATGTCCCTGATGAGACTCGGCATGCTCATCACCGAAATGACGCAATGTCAGCTCCGGCAGCGCCTGTGCGGCGACGCTCGGCCCTTCACGGCCTTTCAACACCGGTTCCAAGAACGCTTCCATATCCGGGCCAATCCAATAAAACAGATCGGCACTGCGAATCTGCCGTACGTCGGAAGGGCGCAACGCGTAATGATGGGCAGACGCGCCCGCCGGGAGCAGCACCTGCGGTTCGCCCACACCGTCCTGAACGGCCGCAGCGATGAGCTGCAGGGGCTTGATGCTGGTCAGTAGTTCCACCTCGGCGCGCGCTGGCGCGCTACCGAGAAAGATAAGGGTTACAAGCAAAGGTAATGAAAAAAGGCGAAACACGGGCAACACTCGGCTGGACTGAATGGGTAACATAATAACGTCTCTCCAACATCTCGTCGCCGCTCATGCCTAATACTCCGCTGGCCTGCACTCCCCATAACCATGAACACTGCGTCAGTAGTGCGCTGGCCGAAGCCGATGCCCTTTGCGCCCGCGCCGGAGTGCGCCTGACTGCGCTACGCAAGCGTGTATTGGAATTGGTCTGGCAAAGCCACAAGCCGCTCGGCGCTTACGACATTCTCGGTGCGCTGACCGAGCAGGACGGCCGCCGTGCCGCGCCGCCGACCGTCTACCGTGCGCTGGACTTTCTGCTGGAAAACGGCCTGGTACATCGCATCGCATCGCTCAACGCCTTCATCGGCTGCAATCACCCTGAACATCCGCATCAGGGACAATTTCTGATTTGCCGCAACTGCCACACTGCGATCGAGTTGGAACAATCGATCGTCAGCGAAGCCATCAATCAGGCTGCGCACAGCGTGAATTTCCAGGTCGAAGGCCAGACCGTTGAAGTGGTCGGTCTTTGCGCGACCTGCCGGAGTGCGGCATGAGCGAGGCGCTGATCCGCCTGGATGACATCCATGTCCGCTTCGCCAAGCAGGCGGTGCTCGAAGGCGTGCAGCTGCAAGTGCAGCGTGGCGAAATCGTCACGCTGATCGGCCCCAACGGCGCCGGCAAGACCACGCTGGTGCGCGCGGTACTGGGGTTGTTGAAACCGGACAGCGGCACCGTTTGGCGCAAGCCGAAGCTGCGTGTCGGCTATATGCCGCAGAAGCTTCACGTCGATGCCACCCTGCCGCTCTCGGTGCTACGGTTCCTGCGTCTGGTTCCGGGCGTAGATCGCGCCGCTGCGCTCAGAGCGCTGAGCGAAGTGGGTGCCGAACAGGTGATCGACAGCCCGCTGCAATCGATTTCGGGCGGCGAAATGCAACGGGTGCTGCTGGCCCGCGCGCTGCTGCGCGAACCGGAGTTGCTGGTACTCGACGAACCGGTGCAGGGCGTCGATGTCGCCGGCCAGGCGGAGCTCTATCGACTGATCGGCCGGCTACGCGAGCGTTACGGCTGCGGCGTGCTGATGGTCTCCCATGACCTGCATCTGGTGATGAGCGCCACCGACCAAGTGGTCTGCCTGAACCGTCACGTGTGCTGCTCCGGTCATCCGGAACAGGTCAGCACCGATCCAGCTTTCATCGAGCTATTCGGTCAAGACGCGCGTAGTTTGGCGATCTATCACCACCAGCACGATCACAGCCATGACCTACATGGCGGCGTAATCACCGGTAAAACCCACGTTCACGGCCCGAACTGCAAGCACTGACCAACGATGCCCGACTTTCTCCTCAACGCCTTGCTCGCCGGCCTCGCCCTGGCACTGGTCGCCGGCCCACTCGGCTCCTTCGTGGTCTGGCGGCGCATGGCCTATTTCGGCGATACGCTGTCCCATTCCGCGCTGCTCGGCGTGGCGCTGGGACTGATGCTGGAGGTCAACCTGACCCTCGCGGTCGTCGTTTGCTGCGTGCTGCTGGCGGTGTTGCTGGTGACCCTGCAACAGCGCCAGCCACTGGCTTCCGACACCCTGCTCGGCATCCTCGCGCACAGCACCTTGTCGCTCGGGCTGGTCTCGCTGAGTTTCATGCAGGATGTGCGCATCGACCTGATGGGCTACCTGTTCGGCGACCTGTTGGCCGTGGGCCCGACCGATCTGGCCTGGATCGCAGGCGGTAGCGCGCTGGTGCTGCTGGTGCTGATCCCGCTGTGGCGTCCGCTGTTGGCAGTGACGGTGCACGAGGAGCTGGCGAAGGTGGAAGGCCTGCCCGTCGCGGCCATCCGCCTGGCACTGATGCTGCTGATCGCCATGGTGATCGCCGTGGCGATGAAGATCGTCGGCGTGCTGTTGATCACCTCCCTGCTGATCATCCCGGCCGCCGCGGCCCAGCGCCACGCCCGCACGCCGGAGCAGATGGCCCTGGGCGCAAGCCTGCTGGGCCTGCTGGCGGTCTGCTTCGGACTGTCGCTGTCCTGGTATCAGGACACGCCAGCTGGGCCCTCGATCGTCGTCAGCGCCGCCGCGCTGTTCCTGCTCAGCTTCGCCTGGCGCAAGCGCAATTGAACGGCCATGACTGATCTGAAATACCTGCGCGGCTATCCCGAGCCGCTATTGGAGCAGGTCCGCCAGCTGATCGCCGAACAGCGTCTGGGCGACTATCTACAGCGCCGCTACCCGGGCCGCCATGAACACCAGAGCGACAAGGCGTTGTACGGCTATGTGCAGCGCCTGAAGCAGGATCACCTGAAAAGCGCGCCGCCGATCGACAAGGTGCTCTATGACAATCGCCTCGACCTCACCCACCGTGCCCTGGGCTTGCATACTGCTGTGTCACGCGTGCAGGGCGGCAAGCTGAAAGCGAAGAAGGAAATCCGGGTCGCCTCGCTGTTTCGGGACGCGGCACCGGAATTCCTGAAGATGATCGTCGTCCACGAACTGGCGCATCTGCGCGAATCCGAGCACAACCGCGCCTTTTACAAGCTCTGCGAACACATGCTGCCGGGCTATGGCCAGATCGAGTTCGATCTGCGGCTGTACCTGCATTGGCGCGAGCTGCAGGACAACTGACGTCGAGCCGGCCGAAAGCGGAGCCCACATTCGAGCGTGGGCCCTGCGATCAGGCAGCAAACTCGCCGCGGTGGGCTGAAGCCCACCCTACGGTTGAGACCTGTACAACCGCGCCGGTAAGCGACTCGATTGGACCCGTAGGGTGGGCTTCAGCCCACCACCACCGGTGCCACGCCATGCGACGTGCCTGGCCCCGCGTGGATGACTTCGGCCATCTACGCTACGCCCACCTTTACGCCGGCACCGCCTTGGCTGCCGCCTCGCGTGCCCAGACGCGGTGCTGGCCGAGGGCCTGGGCGAAGCTGCTGAATACCGCATCGACGTCATCGCCTTCCAGCAGACCGGCGTCGGGCATGAGGTTCAGCGACGCCAGCAGCGGACGCGCCGCGCCGAGCACGACGACTGGCTTGAGGTGCTTGTAGGCCTCCAGCAGGTAGTGCCTGGCCTCGCCGGACTGGGCCATGGCCGCTGCCGCGTCCGCCCCGCCGGGTACGAACACGGCGTCGAACATCACAGACGGCATGCCGTCCATGGCCGCATCGATCACCAGCACTTTGCCTTCAGCGGTCTTTACCGGTGCCGGCGACGGGCCGATCAGTTTGGCGAAGGCGCCCTCTTCGGCGAGTTTGGCCTTGAACGCGTCGATGGCCGCGCCATCGACACCGTTGGCCACGAGGATCGCCACCTTGCGCGACTTGATATTGCCCGGCGCATGGTTCATCAGGCTCAGCGCTGGCGAACTCGGCGTCGCCGGATCCTTCTTCGCTACGCTGGGTGCGCTCGGTGCCGGCAGACCGAGGTTTTCCGCCACGCGGCGGGCCAGTTCCAGGTCGATATTGGCGAGAATCTCATTGACCTGCCGCTCGCGGATGAACACCCGCTCCACCTTGCCCAGCTCGAAGGTGTAGGCGCCGATGATATGCTCCTTCTCCGGCTCGCTCATGCTGTTCCAGAACAGCGTGGCCTGTGAGAAATGGTCGCCGAACGACGCGCTGCGGTTGCGAATCTTGTGCCCTTCGACGCGCTCCGGATAACTCTCGAAGCCGCCGCCCTGCGCCCCTGGCGGGGTTTCCTTGGGCCAGCCACCATCAATGGAGTTGGGCTCGTAGTTCGCGCGACCCTTGTGGATGGCTTGTCGATGGAACGCATCGCGCTGATTGTTGTGCAGCGGGCACAGCGGCCGGTTGATCGGAATCTCGTGGAAGTTCGGGCCGCCCAGGCGCAGCAGCTGAGTGTCGGTGTAAGAGAACAGCCGGCCCTGCAGCAGCGGGTCGTTGGTGAAATCTATGCCCGGCACGATGTGACCGATGTGGAAGGCTGCCTGCTCGGTCTCGGCGAAGAAGTTGTCCGGGTTGCGATTAAGCGTCATCTTGCCGAGCTTCTGCACCGGCACCAGCTCCTCCGGGATGATCTTGGTCGGGTCGAGCAGATCGAAATCGAAGCTGTGCTCGTCGGCTTCCTCGACCACCTGCACCCCCAGTTCCCATTCGAAGGGGTCGCCGCTCTCGATGGATTCCCACATGTCGCGGCGGTTGAAGTCCGGGTCCTTGCCAGCGATCTTCAGTGTCTCGTCCCAGACCAGTGAGAACGCGCCGGCCACCGGCTTCCAGTGGAACTTGACGAAGCGGGAGACCCCCTCGGCATTGATCAGGCGGAAGGTGTGTACGCCGAAGCCCTCCATCGCCCGGTAGCTACGCGGAATGGCGCGGTCGGACATAGTCCAGAGCACCATATGCGCCGATTCCGGCGTCAACGAGACGAAATCCCAGAAGGTGTCATGGGCCGATTGCGCCTGCGGGATTTCGTTGTGTGGCTCGGGTTTGACCGCATGCACGAAGTCCGGGAATTTGATCGCGTCCTGAATGAAGAACACCGGCATGTTGTTACCGACCAGATCGAAGTTGCCTTCGTCGGTGTAGAACTTGGTGGCAAAACCGCGCACATCGCGCACCGTGTCCGCGGAGCCGCGCGAACCCTGCACCGTGGAGAAACGCGCAAATACCGGGGTTTCCTTGCCTTCGGCGGCGAGGAACGAGGCCTTGGTCAGCCAGCTATGGTCGCCGTAGCTGACGAACACGCCATGGGCCGCCGAGCCGCGCGCGTGAACGATGCGCTCGGGAATGCGCTCGTGGTCGAAGTGGGTGAGCTTCTCGCGCATGATGAAATCTTCGAGCAGCGAGGGGCCACGGTCGCCAGCACGGAGGGTGTTCTGGTTGTCAGCAATCTTCACGCCCTGATTAGTGGTCAGCGCCTGTCCGGTGGCATCGGAACGGAAGCTTTCCAACTGGTCGAGCTTGGCGTTGCGGTTGGCGCGGTCCGGCGTATCAGTGCCGGCTATTTCGTTACGTGGGGCTTTGATGTCGGTCATGGAGGGCCTCGCAATGGGTTGCGCAAGCCGTGGCGGACCGTCTGCTTGACCCGGCTTTTCCACGGCGCTCGGTAAACTGACAGCCGCGACGTGTACAAGGTCGGTCTTGCGCTAATTTGCTTTTCTAATGATGGCGATAGGAGGTCGCAATGATCGGCGCCGACAGCCGTGCCGTCCGGCGGCTGAGCCTGCGCGCCGGATGCGGTAGAATGCCGATCTTTTGCCGGCCGATGCTGCCGGTATCGACCCTATCTACAGGTTCGCCCGTGATCGAATTCTATGACGTCCACAAGACCTATCGCGTCGCCAGTCGCGACGTGATGGCGCTGCAGCCGACGAGCTTCCGAATCGAAGCCGGCGAAGTGTTCGGCCTGATCGGCCACTCCGGCGCCGGCAAAAGCACCCTGCTGCGTCTGATCAACCGGCTGGAAGAACCTTCCGGCGGGCGCATTTTGGTCAACGGCGAGGACGTCACCGCACTGAACGCCGACGGCCTGCGGCGCTTCCGCCAGCGCGTCGGGATGATCTTCCAGCACTTCAATCTGCTGATGTCTAAGACCGTGGCCGACAATGTCGCCATGCCGCTGCGCCTGGCCGGCACTTACTCGAAAGGCGATATCGAACGCCGCGTAGCCGCCCTACTCGACCGGGTCGGCCTAAAGGATCATGCACGCAAATACCCCGCGCAGCTGTCCGGTGGGCAGAAGCAGCGCGTCGGCATCGCCCGCGCACTAGCCACCGAACCGGACATTCTGCTCTGCGACGAGGCCACCAGCGCCCTCGATCCGCAGACCACCGCGCAGGTGCTACAGCTGTTGGCGGAGATCAACCGCGAGCTGAACCTCACCATCGTGCTGATCACCCATGAGATGGATGTGATCCGCCGGGTCTGCGACCGCGTGGCGGTGATGGATGGCGGTGTGATCGTCGAGCAGGGCCCGGTGACCGATGTGTTCCTGCATCCGCAGCATGGGACTACCCAGCGCTTCGTACTGGAAGACGAGGCGGTGGATGAGGGTGAGCAGCGCGACGACTTCGCCCACGTGCCGGGCCGCATCCTGCGCCTGACCTTTCAGGGCGAGTCGACCTACCAGCCACTGCTGGGCACCGTGGCGCGCGAGACGGGCGTCGATTTCAGCATCCTCTCGGGGCGCATCGACCGCATCAAGGACACCCCCTACGGCCAGCTGACGCTGGCACTCACCGGCGGCGACATGCAAGCCGCCCTGTCCCGCTTCGATAGCGCCGATGTTCACGTGGAGGTGCTGCGCTGATGGATGCTCTTTTCACGAATGTGGATTGGTACGAAATCTGGCTGGCGACGCTCGACACCCTGCTGATGCTCGGCGGCTCGCTGCTGTTCACCATCCTGCTCGGCCTGCCGCTGGGCGTGCTGCTGTTTCTCAGCGGGCCGCGCCAATTGTTTGAGAACGGCCCGCTGTATGCCCTGCTGTCGTTCGTGGTCAACGTGCTGCGCTCGCTGCCGTTCATCATTCTGCTGATCGTGATGATTCCCTTCACCGTGCTGCTGACCGGCACCTCGCTGGGCGTGGCCGGTGCCATCCCGCCGCTGGTGGTGGGCGCCGCACCCTTCTTCGCGCGGCTAGTAGAAACCGCCCTGCGCGAGGTGGACCGCGGCATCATCGAGGCGACCCAGGCGATGGGTGCCACCACGCGACAGATCATCTTCAGCACATTGCTGCCGGAGGCGCGGCCGGGCATCATCGCGGCTATCACCGTCACCGCCATCACCCTCGTGTCCTATACCGCGATGGCCGGTGTGGTAGGGGCCGGCGGTCTCGGCGACCTGGCGATCCGCTTCGGCTACCAGCGCTTCCAGACCGATGTGATGGTCGTCACTGTAGTCCTGCTGCTGGTACTGGTGCAGGTGCTGCAGAGCGTCGGCGACAAGCTGGTTATCCATTTTTCACGCAAATGAACCGCAACCAGGGCGAGCGAACCATCGCAACCCGCTCACCTTCTGAAGGAACCAAACGATGAAAAAACTGCTTGCCGCTTTCGCCGCCGTCGCGGCCTTCTCCGCCCAGGCTGCCGACGAACTGAACGTCGCCGCGACCGCCGTCCCGCACGCGGAAATCCTCGAATTCATCAAACCCCAGCTGGCCGAGCAGGGCGTCGATCTGAAGATCAAGGTCTTCACCGACTACGTGCAGCCGAATATCCAGGTCGCCGAGAAGCGCCTGGACGCGAACTTCTTTCAGCATCAGCCGTACCTGGATGAGTTCAACAAGGGCAAGGGCACCGAGCTGGTCAGCGTAGCCGGTGTGCATATCGAGCCCTTCGGCGCTTATTCCAGCAAGCTGAAATCACTGGACGAACTGCCGAAAGGCGCCAACGTGGTCATCCCCAACGATGCCACCAATGGCGGCCGTGCGCTGCTGCTACTGGCCAAAGCCGGCGTGATCACCCTTGAAGAAGGCGCCGGCATCACCGCCACGCCGAAGGACATCGCCGAGAACCCGAAGAACATCAAGGTCCGCGAACTGGAAGCCGCGACCCTGCCGCGCGTGCTAACCCAGGTCGATCTGGCGCTGATCAACACCAACTACGCGCTGGAAGCCAAGCTCAACCCCACCGAAGATGCCCTGATGATCGAAGGCAGCGACTCGCCCTACGTGAACATTCTTGTTGCCCGCCCGGACAACAAGGACAGCGCCGCCATGCAGAAGCTGGCTGCCGCACTGCATAGCGAAGAGGTCCGCAAGTTCATCGAAGAGAAGTACCAGGGCGCGGTCGTTCCCGCCTTCTGATTCTTTCCGAGCTGACAACGAACCCCGCCGCGTGCGGGGTTCGTCGTTCATGGCCGTAACAAGTTCGGCCCTACGGCAGGGTTTCGTTCTAGAGCGGGCCGGGCGGCCCAAGGTGCTTACTCCAGCGCCAGTACCATTGGCAATTGCTCCGCAAGCTTCTGGGTACGCATCGGCGCGCGGATGAAGCCACGCAGGCGGCCATCAGGGCCGATCAGCGCGAGATTGCCGCCGTGGTCGACGGTGTAGTTTTCTTTCGAGGTATCGCCCGGAATGAAGGGCACGCCGGCGGCGTTGGCAAGCGTCTGGATGTTATCCAGCGGCCCGGTCAGGCCGATGAATCCTGCATCGAAATAATCGAGATAGGTTTTCAGCTGCTCCGGCGTATCGCGCTCGGGGTCGACGCTAACCAGGATCGGCTGCATCCGTTGGCGCGTCTCCTCCGAAAGCATACCGCGCAGTTGCCGCAGTTCGGCCAGCGTAGCCGGGCAGATATCCGGGCAAAAGGTGTAGCCAAAAAACAGCAGGTTCCACTGCCCTTCCAGTTGCTGCAGCGACACCGATTCGCCGTCCTGGTTGGTCAGCGTCAGTTCCGGCATGCCGCGGCCTTGGGGCAGGAGCACGATGCCCGCATCCAACAGCTCGGCAGTATCGAGCTGGCGCTCGGTATTGAGCACTTTGGAAACCGTCAGGCCGATGACCAGCGCGACCAGCGCGACGAGAACGAATACGGTTTTCTGGATGCGGGTCATGGGGTTCCTTGTCGAGCGGCTCAGATGTTGAGCAGCAGATAATGATCAACCAGCAGTGCGATGAACAGCGCGAACAGGTACCAGATGCTGAATTTGAAGGTTTTGATCGCCGCATGGGGGCGGCTGTCGCGATAGAGCACGATGGTCCAGAACAGGAATCGCGCGCCCAGCAGCGCGGCTGCCGCGAGGTACAGCGGACCGCTCATGTGAATGGCGAACGGCATGAAGCTCACTGCCAGCAGGACCGCGGTGTAGAGCAGGATGTGTACCTTGGTGTAGTGCTCGCCGTGGGTCACCGGCAGCATGGGCACATTGACCTTGGCGTATTCATCCTTGCGGTGGATCGCCAGCGCCCAGAAATGCGGCGGCGTCCAGGCGAAGATGATCAGCACCAGTAGCAACGGCTCCGCCGTCACCTGCCCGGTCACCGCGACCCAGCCGAGCAGCGGCGGCGCAGCGCCAGCGAGCCCGCCGATGACGATGTTCTGGGGCGTTGCCCGTTTGAGAAAGCCGGTGTAGATGACCGCATAGCCGACCAGCGAGGCCAGCGTCAGCCAGGCCGCCAGCGCGTTGGTAAAGGTCAGTAGCAGGACCATCCCCGCCACACTCAGCAGTAACGCGAAAAACAGCGCGGCAGCCGGCGATACCCGTCCCTCGGCCAGCGGCCGCTTGTGCGTGCGCGCCATCACCGAATCGATACGCCGATCAACCACGTGATTGACCGCCGCCGCGCCCCCGGCACAGAGCGCAATACCGAGGTTGCCGAATACCAGCACGGTCCAGGGCACACCGGCCCGCGTCGCCAGGAACATGCCCACCAGGGAGGTGATGAGCATCAGCAGCACCACCTTCGGCTTGGTCAGCTCCAGGTAATCGCGCCAGCTGGCCTGGGCGCCGCGTTCGCTGAGTAGAGTCGCCATGGGGTTCTCCTTATGGTCAAGCGCTGGGCAGGTCGAGCCCGCCCGCGGTATTTGGGCGCTCCTGAAGCGCAGGCTCGCGCGCCGTGACAGCGCCGTGACTCAGGAGACGAAGGTTGATCAGCACGGTAACCAGTAGCAGCATCGCCCCGCCGCCGTTGTGGGCGACGGCGACGGCCAGGGGCAGATTGAACAGAACATTACTGATGCCCAGCCCGATCTGCAGGGCCAGCGCGGCCAGCAGCAACCCGGCCAGGCGCGACAGTCCGCGACGCCAGAGCTGCCAGCTCAGGGCCAGCAGGATGAGCGTCACGGTCAGCGCACCCAGCCGGTGAGCGACATGGATAGCCGTGCGCGCCTCGCCGTAGAGCATGCCACCCAGGTAGTTCGGGCCGATGTCGTGATGGGTCAGATTGAAGGCATTGATGAAATCCATCGTCGGCCACCACTCGCCATGACAGGTGGGAAAGTCGGTACACGCCACCGCGGCGTAGTTGCTGCTGACCCAGCCACCGAGCGCCACTTGGAGGATCACCGCCAGCATGCCGGTCACCGCTAACGCTCTGACCCGGCCCGCCACAGTCGGGATCGCCGGCTGCCTACCGGACAAGCGCAGGCTCAACAGAAACAGCAGGCTCAGGGTGGCGAAGCCACCCAATAGATGCGCCGTGACCACTTGCGGCCAGAGCTGCAGGGTGACGGTCCACATGCCGAACGCCGCCTGGGCGATTACGACCGCCAGCAGCAACAGCGGGAGCTTGACCGGTTGACCGGGCTCGGCACGACGCCGCACAGCTTGAACGGCCAGCGCAAGAATCACCAACCCCAATGCGCCGGCGAAGTAGCGATGGACCATCTCGTTCCAGCCCTTTCGCACTTCCAGAGGCGCCTCGGGGAAACGCAGTGCGGCCAGGCTCTGTTTGTCTTCGCTCATGGGCACGGTGAGAAACCCATAGCAGCCAGGCCAGTCCGGGCAGCCAAGCCCGGCGTGGGTCAGGCGCGTGTAAGCACCCAGCAGCACCACCACCACGGCCAGTAGCGTGGCAAATACGGCAAGGCGATAACCGGGGCGTGACTTTGAGTGCATAAGGTCCTCGTTATCGAAAAGCTTGCAGGGCAGGCGCCGTACCCAATTTCAACGTAGGGTTGGCTTACCCCAGCCCTCTCCCCGAGGGGAGGGGGGTTGGCTCAGTGCTTTTTCCAGCTTCAAGCTTTCAGCTTCCAGCTGCTCTTTCATCCAATTTGCGAGATCTTCAACAGATACTTCAGGTCATCGAGAATCGCCTTGCCGTCCGCTTTCGCGTCGTAGCGGAGCACCAGATTGCCGTGTGGGTCGACGATCCAGAGTTGTGCGCCGGCGGGCAGCTCGGGATTAGCGCCGTACACGGCGGCGTCCAACGGATAGCGTTGCAGTTGCGGGTATTCACGTTGCAGGCGCTGGTCATAGTCGCTAGCTAGATGTTGCGCGCTGGCTAGCGCATGACCGGCGCGACCGGCTTCGCGGGCCAGGCCGATATTGATCTGACGGGCCAGATAGACCAGTTGCCGGCAATCCTCGGCGCAGCCCTGCGGTGCCGTGACCAGCAGCTCCCAGCGCGGCTCGGCGGCGGCCGCCGCGGTGGCGACCGGCGCATTGATCCCGAGCGCATCGCGGCCCTGCCCGGTCGCGACCAGAGCGCCGTCATAGGTTCGGGTTTGCGGGACCCAGAAGCCGAAGTGGTACATAGCATTGGCCAGCAGCATGGGGCCAATCACCACCGCCAGGATCAGCAACAATTGCAGCCGCCCGCGACGCCGCTGCGGCTGCGCAGGGTTGAGTGTCGGATTCATCGTGGTCACTGCTTGCTCCCTCGTGCCTGATGCACGCCGAAGTAGATGAACAACGCCAGCAACGCCGCTGCCAGCGCAAACCATTGCACCGCGTAACCCACATGCTGCTGCGGCTTCATGAAGGTCACCGGCCAGTCGGCGCGGTATGCCGCGGGCCCCGGCTCCAGCCGCAGCTCGTAGCTGACGCCATCGCGATCGAGCAGCTGCCAGATCTCCTCGACATCGACGTGATTGATCAGCCGCGGCCAGCCTTCGGCCATGCGCTTGCTAAGAATGAACGGCTCGCCCGAGGGGGCGTAGACCCAGGCGGCCAGCTTCAACGGGCGATCCGGTGTGTCGAATTTCGGCGGGATGCGGCGATCCGGCCAAGGCAGCCAGCCCCGGTTGACCAGTACCCATCGGCCGCTGGACTGATCGTGAAACGGCTGCAGCAGCTCGACGCCGACCTGACCGTCGCGGGTGCGGCTGTCCAGCAAAAAGCTGTGCTCGGCATCGAAGCTGCCCTGAAGATGGATGCGGCTATAGATGGGATCTTCAAGGTTCTCGATCTGCTCCGGCGATACCGGCGCGGCTTCCTGGCGGGCCTCCTGACGGGCCAGCATGTCGCGCTTCTGCTCGCCGCGCTCCAGCTGCCAGAAACCTAGCCAGACCAGCAGCGGCAACAGGCACAGCACTATCAGCGTTGGCAGCAAACCCGGCTTGAAGCCGCTCATGCCGCGCCCCGCGACGTATTTATCCGGCTGGCTATACTCCACCCCCACTCCCCCAGTTCACTTATTACGGCGGACCCGCTCATGCTCAAGGCGGTCATTATTTTGTTATTAGTCGCCACGCTGGTCAGTCTGTTCAGTGGACTGTTCTTTCTGGTCAAGGACGAAGGCCGTACTTCCCGCTTGGTAACCGCTCTGTTCGTTCGCGTCTCCCTCACGACATTGACGGTCGCGCTGATCGCCTGGGGCTTTTACTCCGGCCTGCTGCGGCCCGGTTTCGGATAACGCCCCTACAACGGGTTGCAACTTCAAATCACATAAACGAAGACGAACAGGCCGAGCCATACCACGTCCACGAAGTGCCAGTACCAGGCCGCCGCCTCGAAGCCGAAATGTTGTTCGGGCGTGAAGTGGCCGCGAAAACTGCGCACCAGCATCACCGTCAGGATGATCGCCCCCATGGTGACGTGGGCACCATGGAAGCCGGTGAGCATGAAGAAGGTCGCGCCGTAAATGCCCGAGCCGAGCGTCAGGCCGAGCTCGGTATAGGCATGCACGTACTCCTCGATCTGCAGGATGAGGAAGGCCACGCCGAGCAGCACGGTCAGCCCTAGCCCGAGCTTGAGGTGTTTGCGATTGCCCTTGCGCAGTGCGTGGTGCGCCCAGGTCAGCGTAAAGCTGGAGGTGACCAGGAGAATGGTGTTGATCAGCGGTAGCCCCCAGGCGCTGATCGTGCCTTCCGGCGCCGGGTACAGTTGGGGATCGGGGTTGTTCAGCAGCGGCCAGGTGTATTCGAAGTTGGGCCAGAGCATATTGCTGACGCCCTTGTCGCCATCGCCACCGAGCCACGGGCCGACCCAGTAGCGGATGTAAAACAGCGTGCCGAAGAACGCAGCGAAGAACATCACCTCGGAAAAGATGAACCAGGTCATGCCCCAACGGAAGGACCGGTCCATCTGCCCGCTATAGAGCCCGGCACGACCTTCGCGGACTACCGAGCCGAACCAGCCGAACATCATGTAAACAATCAGCAGCGCACCGATGAAAAAGATCAGCGGACCGTTGGAGTCGGCGCGCTCGGCCTTGAGGTCGTTGAACCAGCTGCCGAGGCCGTAGACGGTGACCAACAGCGCAACTGTGGCAACGATGGGCCACTTGCTCTGGGCGGGAACGTAGTAATTCTCGTGCGTGGTGGTCTGTTTGCTCATTGCAGACTCTCCTTGGCCGCCACCACGGGCGCCTGATCAATGGCGGCGACGGGGGGTTGGCGAGACGTGATGTCGAACAGGGTGTAGGCGAGCGTCAGATGACGCACGTCTGCGGGCAGATCACGATCAACGATGAAGCGCACCGGCATCTCGATGCGCTCACCGGGCTGCAACACTTGCTGGGTAAAGCAGAAGCACTCGGTCTTGTGAAAGTACGCAGCTGCCTTGGAGGGCGACACGCTGGGCACGGCCTGGGCCGTCATTGGCTTATCCGTGGGGTTGTAGGCGACGAAGCGCATTTCCTGACTGGAACCAGGGTTCACACTGAGCTGATCGGCCTGCGGGCCAAACTCCCATTCCATGCCTGCGGCGTTGGTGGCCAGGAACTGCACACGAATCTCCCGCGCCTCGTCCGCCGTCTGCGTTCCTTCGTAGGCGCCAGCCGTCTTGCCGTTGATGCCGAAAGCCTGGCACATGACGTCATAGATCGGCACCAGTGCGAAGCCGAAGGCGAACATCGCCACCACGACGAGCAGCAGACGGCGAACCAGGTGGCCGAGTGGCAGCTCAGTGTTCATGACGGTTCTCCCAGAAGACCACAAGAGCCCTGGAAGCTGGAGGCTGAACGAAAAAGCGACGCCAGCCTGTCGTCATCGCAACCGTAGGGTGGATGGATACCCACGCAGCGCTGCGCGAAAGCGGTGTTCCGGTGGGCTGAAGCCCACCCTACGGCGTGCTCAGCGTTACGCAGGCGTTGGATGGGTCGGGCAGAGCTCCGCTTCAGCCCATAGCCTAGTAGGGTGGGCTTTAGCCCACCACAACCATCGCCCATCCCCCGAGTAGCCGCAAAGCGAGCCGTCGAAGCCACCGCTCGTCCAGCGTCCAGCCCCAAGCCTTCAGCGGCTCTCTGCCTATTCATGCTTTGGCCCCGTCCGATGCTCATGCAGCTCTTCCAGGCTCGGCGGCACGCTGAAGGTGTGGTAAGGCGCCGGCGACGGCACGCTCCACTCCAGTCCCTCAGCGCCGTCCCAAGGTTTGGCCGCGGCTGCCGGGCCACCACGAATGCACTTGATGACGATGAACAGGAACAGCAACTGTGTGGCGCCGAACATGAAGGCGCCCACCGACGAGATCATGTTGAAGTTGGCGAACATCATGTTGTAGTCCGGGATGCGCCGCGGCATGCCGGCCAGGCCGACGAAGTGCATCGGGAAGAACGCCAGGTTCATGCCGACGAAACTCATCCAGAAATGCAGCTTGGCCAGCGTCTCGTCGTACATGTGCCCGGTCCACTTGGGCAACCAGTAGTAGGCCGAAGCGAAGATGCCGAAAATCGCCCCCGGCACCAGCACGTAGTGGAAATGCGCCACCACGAAGTAGGTGTCGTGGTACTGGAAGTCAGCCGGCGCGATGGCCAGCATCAGGCCGGAAAACCCGCCGATGCTGAAGAGAATGACGAAGGCCACGGCGAACAGCATCGGCGCCTCGAAGGTCAGCGAGCCGCGCCACATGGTCGACACCCAGTTGAATACCTTCACCCCGGTCGGCACGGCGATCAGCATGGTTGCGTACATGAAGAACAGCTCGCCGGTCAGCGGTATGCCGACAGTGAACATGTGGTGCGCCCAGACGACGAACGACAGGAAGGCGATCGCGCCGGTGGCGTAAACCATCGAGGTGTAACCGAACAGCGGCTTGCGCGAGAACGCCGGAATAATCGAGCTGACCGCGCCGAACGCCGGCAGGATCATGATGTACACCTCGGGATGGCCGAAGAACCAGAACACGTGCTGGAACAGCACCGGGTCGCCGCCGCCCGCCGCACTGAAGAAGCTCGTGCCGAAGTGGATGTCCATCAGCATCATGGTCACCACGCCGGCCAGCACCGGCATCACCGCGATCAGCAGGAAAGCGGTGATCAGCCAGGTCCAGACGAACAACGGCATCTTCATCAGCGTCATGCCCGGCGCGCGCAGGTTGAGCACGGTCGCGACCACATTGATCGCGCCCATGATCGAACTGATCCCCATCAGGTGGATGGCGAAGATGAAGAAGGTCACCGACTCCGGCGCGTAGGTGGTCGATAGCGGTGCATAGAAGGTCCAGCCGAAGTTCGGCCCGCCGCCCTCCATGAACAGCGTCGAGACCAACAGGCCGAACGCGGCGGGCAGCAGCCAGAAGCTGAAGTTATTCATGCGCGGCAGGGCCATGTCCGGCGCGCCGATCATCAGCGGGATCATCCAGTTGGCCAGGCCGACGAACGCCGGCATCACCGCGCCGAAGACCATGATCAGGCCGTGCATGGTGGTCATTTGGTTGAAGAATTCCGGCTGCACGATCTGCAGGCCCGGCTGGAACAGCTCGGCGCGGATCACCATCGCCATGGAGCCGCCTAGCAGGAAGGCGCAGAAGCTGAACCACAGGTACATCGAGCCGATGTCCTTGTGATTGGTGGTCAGCAGCCAGCGTGAGAGACCCTTGGCTGGGCCGTGGTGATGGTCATGCCCGGCATGACCATGATCGTCGATCACTGCACTCATCACCTGATCCTCTTACTGGGTGGCTTCTTCGGCCTGTTTGAAGACGAGCACGTCTTTCGGCGTGACCATGTCGCCCGTGTCGTTACCCCAGGCGTTGCGCTCGTAGGTGATCACCGCGGCTAGATCGACCTCGGAAAGCTGCGGGCCGAATGCCGGCATCGACGTACCCGGCGCGCCCTTGACGACAATGCTGATGTGGTTTTCAGCATCGCCAGTAGCGATTGGCGAGCCCTTGAGCGCAGGGAACATTGGAGGTATCCCCTCGCCATTGGCCTGGTGACAGGATGCGCAGTTGGTCTGGTAAACCTGCTCGCCGCGGGCGGTCAGCTCTTCCAGTGTCCAGTCCTTGCTGGTCAGCTCGGCGAGCTTGGCCGCTTCGGCCTTCTTCTCGCCCAGCCAGGCGGCGTAGTCCTCGGCGGATTTGACCTCGACCACCACCGGCATGAAACCGTGATCCTTGCCGCACAGCTCGGTGCACTGGCCGCGGTAGATGCCGGGCTCCTCGACACGCGTCCAGGATTCGTTGATGAAGCCAGGGATGGCGTCTTTCTTGACCGCCAGCGCCGGTACCCACCAGGAATGGATGACGTCCGCGGCGGTAATCAGAAAGCGCACCTTGGCGCCCACCGGAATCACCAGCGGCTCGTCGACCTCCAGCAGATAGTGTTCGCCCTTGGGCGCCTGGTTGTTGATCTGGTCTCGCGGTGTCGTGAGGTTGCTGAAGAACTCGACATCCTCTCCCAGATATTTGTAATGCCACTTCCACTGGTAGCCGGTGATCTGGATATCCACGTCCGATTCGGACGCGTCATAAATGTGGATGAGAGTGCGCGTCGCCGGCACGGCCATGGCGATCAGGATCAACAAGGGAATGACGGTCCAGAGAACCTCGACCTTGGTATTTTCGTGGAAGTGCGCCGACTCCAGTCGTTTAGAGCGCCGATGGGCGAACATCGACCAGAACATAACCGCGAACACCAGCACGCCGATGATCACGCAGATCCAGAAGATGGTCATGTGCAAATCGAATACGGAGCGACTGACGTCCGTTACGCCGGGTTGCATATTCACGTCCCAGGCCGCCTGGGCCTGACCGAATAGCGACCACAGCCCAATCCCCATCCAGACTCGTGGATGTCGCGACATTGCGGGTTCCCCTTATGGTTCTTGTTATCCCGCCGACTGGCCTGTTGTCCGGACGCGAAGGGAGCCACGCTCACTTCGACGGCCTGACTACGCCTTGATCCGGTGCCCCCCAATTCCTGGTCACCAGCCTTCGCTTTGCACGCGCAGTCGGATTCAATCGGTACGCTTACGATCGGAGTATAGACAGCGTTCTCCGACTGGCAATTTCGTCAGGTGCTCGGGTTAGCTTCCGCTTCGCGCGGCTGATCGTTCTTCTTCACGCCACGGATATTCATCAGCGCCAGACATACCTGCAGCGTGATCAGTGCCCAGGCCTGGGCGTGCCAACCCCAGATCACCCAGAGCAGGTTACTCAGCAGAAAACACCAGAAGCCCACCGTGCGCCGGCTCGGTTTCAGCGAGCCGATCAGCCACGCCGCTAGCACCGTGATGACCATAGCCGGCCATTGCAGCAGATCGATCCAGTCCACATCACCTCCAGTAAGCCAAGAATCAAGGTCCGGCAATCCGTTCCGTGCATGGATTGGTGCCCTTCGCGCTCGCTAGAGTTCCGGCGCGAACTCGTGAAGGTAGAAAGCCGCAGATCCCGTTCGTCGGGTATGAGCTATCGACGGCCGAATGAATTCGGCCTTACGGTCAGCAGCGTCGGTATCTGGACTGGTTGCTGGGATGTAGGGCCGAACTTGTTCAGCCTTTGTTTCAAAGCCCTAGAGCAGGCTCAATTGCTGCCCCGGCGGCGCGAAACGACTGCAATCGAGGCCGAAATTCTGATCGCGACGGTTGTAGCCCAGGCGCTTGCAAGCCAGCTGGAACCGTTGAGCGAGTAGCTGAGCGAACTGCCCTTCTCCACGCATGCGGCTGCCGAAGCGACTGTCGTAGCCCTTACCGCCGCGCGACTGGCGCACCAGGCTCATTACATGCGCCGCGCGCTGCGGGAAGTGCTCGATCAACCAGGACTCGAACAGCTCCGCCACCTCGTGGGGCAGGCGCAGCAGGACATAACCCGCCGACGCCGCACCGGCCTCGCGCGCGGCCTCGAGCATGCGTTCCAGCTCCATGTCGTTGATCATCGGAATCATCGGCGCGCACATCACGCTGACCGGAACACCTGCCTCGTGCAGGGTCCGCAGCACACGCAGCCGGGCCGTGGGCGATGCCGCGCGCGGCTCCATGATGCGCTTGAGCTCGTCATCCAAGGTGGTCAGGCTGACCGAGACGCTGACCAGCCGCTGCTCGGCCAAGGGAACCAGCAGATCCAGATCGCGCAGCACCAGCGAACCCTTGGTAATGATGTGCACCGGATGCTTGAAGCGCAGCAGTATCTCCAGCGCCTGGCGGGTGAGCCGCTGCTCGCGTTCCAACGGCTGATAGGCGTCGGTATTGACTCCCAGCGCGATGGGCTGCGGCACGTAGCCGGGCTTGCTCAGTTCCTGTTCCAGGCGCTCGGCAAGGTTGGTCTTGGCGATCAGCCGGGTCTCGAAATCGATGCCCGGCGACAGGTCCCAATAGGCATGGCTGGGCCTTGCGAAACAATAGATACAGCCATGCTCACAACCCCGATACGGATTGACCGAACGATCAAAGCCGACATCCGGCGACTGGTTGCGAGTGATGACGGACTTTGCCGTCTCGCTTCGCACTTCGGTCGCGCGGGTCGGCGGTACTTCCTGCTCCCAGCCGTCGTTATAGGCTTCGCTAAGGGTCGGCGCGAAACGGTTGTTCGGATTTATGGCGGTACCGCGACCGCGTGGTGTTGCGACGATGCTGGACATGAGCAACCTCATAACTGTTCATACATACAGTATATGAGAATGATCAACATGCATTCGTCTTCCGACGAGCGCAGGGTCTAGCGATGCATGACCGTCGGTCGGAATTGCGAGTGATTCACAGCCAAGCAAACTAGATCGTCTACAACGGTAGTACCCGGCTAAAAGAGGCCGTTGCGGAGAGAGCGACAATGCATTCCAAGGGACCTTTGCATGCCCGGGAAAACAACTTTGATTTCCTGCGCTTTTTTGCAGCGTCGCTGGTACTGCTCGTTCACAGTTATCCGCTGACTGGGCGCCGGCCTGACGAGCCCATCGAACTGCTGACCGGCTATGAGAACGGCGGAGAATTCGCCGTCGCGATCTTCTTCGTCATCAGCGGCTACCTGATCACATCGTCCTGGATCAATAGCAGCAGTGCGAGAAGCTTCCTGATCAAGCGCGCTTTGCGGGTCTTTCCGGCCTTGATACTGGCCGTTTTGTTATCGGCGTTCGTCATCGGCCCGCTGGTGACCGAGCGCAGCATGACCAGCTATTTCTCGTCCCCCATCACCTGGACATACCTGCAGAACATCTTGCTCGTCACGCGCTTCGAGCTGCCGGGCGTGTTCAGCCATAACATCTATCCGAACGTGATGAACGGATCGCTGTGGACGCTTCCACTCGAGGTACTGATGTACCTGGGCGTGCTGATCATGGGTCTGGTTGGATTGTTGAAGCCTCGGCTGATCTTCCTCCCCATCGCCGGCCTCGCCCTGGGCTATTTCTGGTTACTGGAGCGGCTCGGGATCGAGTCATTCTTCATCACCAACGTATTCAAGCTGGGCCTGCTGTATTACACCGGCGCTGCCATCTTCCTCTACCGCGACGCGCTGCCCTGGCGCGGCTGGATTGCCGCCCTGTTCGTCGCGGCGCTGGTGCTGACGTTTCATACCGCCGCCGGGCCGTATGTTTATGTGATCGCACTGCCCTATCTGGTGATCTACCTCGCCTATGCGCCGATTCCGTTGCTTTCGCGATTCGGCAAGTACGGCGATTTCTCCTATGGCATGTACATCTATGCCTTCCCTTTCCAGCAGCTCACCGTCTATCTGCTTGGCCACGAGATCGGCGTGTTCTGGCTGACCGTTATTAGCCTCGTGCCGACCTTGCTGCTGGCAATTCTGTCCTGGCACCTGATCGAGGCGCCGGCGATGAAATTCAAGCAGCGTCTCTCCGGAGCGCCACAGCCCAGTCTCGTGACGCCTAAGACCTTGGTTGAATGAGAAACGCGATGTCGAATCGCCGTGGCTGCAGGGAGGGCCATATAGAAACACTCTTTGCTTGCTCTGCCTTCCGACCGGCGCGACCTCAGTGGTCGCCCCAGCGGCGCGGATCGGCAACGCAATCAGCGCAGATTGACCGGCAGTGGCGGGCCGCCGTCCTTTTGCCAGCTGCCACTGAGTTGGCCGTCGCGGCCAAGCTGAAGCTCGAACAGCGCGGGTACCTCACGCTGCTCTCGAAGTAAGGTGCGGCTGGCGTCGTGGCGAACAACAAGCCTGATCGCGCTGGCGTCCTTGCCATGAAAGTAGACGGCTCTGGACGAGCCTTCGGCGTTTGGCGTGATCACCAGCGTGATTCGATCGCGGTGACCAATCTCGCCACGGTACGCACCGCCCATTTGCGGCCTCGCCAGCTGCCGGCAATCGCTGCGTTGCTCCAGCAGCAGGCAGCGTCCGTACGAACTAAGATCCTCCGCAAGATCGGTGTAGGGGAAACTGTTCGAAAACTCATCAAGATCATCCAGTGCGCGTACTACATGCGCCGAGCATCTTTCCGCAATCAAGGTCAGCTGCGCTTGCTCGAGCACCAGCCTGTCATGAGCGAGATTGGTGTCGAGATGGCGCGGCAAGCAGTGCTCGTAGATTTCGCGCTGAATGGCGGCGGACTCGGCCTCTTCTTGAGTGGCGCTGTTCGCTGGAATTCGGGCAAGGAAATTCTCGATGCGCTCTATCCGCGCCTGGCTTACCCGTTCACGCAGCCGTTGCAGACCCGACTCGCTGAACAACTCAGACAACGAGAGGGGCGAGCCATCGGCTAGCGCGAACGCATAGCTGTTGCGGCCCAGGCTGAGATAGGCACCGTAATACTCACCAATGATATCCAGCGAAAGGAAGCCAGGCGTTTTTGCATGGATTTCATAATCCAGGCTGACCCGCCCATGCCCCCCGTCCTCTTTCGGCCAGATTCGCTCGAAGGGCGACTGCTTGAAGCGGCCCGGCAAACCGTCGAGCTCGAACGCGTGCAGGTAGATATTGATTCGCTCCAGCGCAGCCGATTCGCCTTCAAACAACGGAAAGCGGTAGGTCGACCATTCGCTCCGCGCGGCTTCGAGCGTAGAAACGCTTGGATCGGCAATTGAGGACATCGGTACGAGGGCAAGCAGACAAAGCGTCAGTAATTGCCTGTGGCACGTCATACGCATGAACCTCGGAACTGACTTGGGAATACGCCGGAGAATAAACGCTTCCCCCATTCGAATGCCTCCGCCTCGAACCACCGCTGCGCAAGCATGCTCGCTCAGGCTGCGGTACGACGCACCTGCACCTTGCTGTACTCAGCTTCTGCACCGTCGCTGAGCTGAATGACGCCGCGTTTCGCCAGCTCACGGGCGCGCCAGTAGAGAAACAGGTCGGTCGGAAAAAACCCATCGCAGTGCCCCATTACCTCGGCCATGGCGCGGGCCAACGGCAACCAGTCATCGCCGCAGGCCACTGTCAGTTCGTGGTCAATACGCTGGGAGTCTTCACCGACGAAACGCCCGCCCACCCAACGTCGTATCGCTGCGTTTTCCTGCACGGCAGCGCGCCATTGGCTCGCTAGCTCGGCAATCCTCTCTGGCTCGACGGTGCGTGGTCGGTAGAGCGTTGCCAGGGCATCCGGCGCCTGCATGGATACCGCCATCCGCGTGCCGACGCGACTGTCGCCGGTGCCACATACGACCTCCCGAAACGGCAGCGCCGAGTCTTCAAGCGCCGCTGCCACGCGGGCCAGCATCAGTTGCTCGGACGCGCTGTCGCCGTGCCAAACCGTCACCGGCCGCGACTGGCCTGCCAGCCCCGCCAGAAACTCGGCATCGACGGCAATAGACGAGAAATCTGGGCGCGGCGTGAAAGCCGCCGGCCACACGCCTTCCCAGAACGCAACGCGCTCCGTACATGAGAGAGATTCGATATCGGCAAGCGGCCCGACCGCGAGATCGTCGCGCAGGACACGCACCGTCTCGCCGTTGCCTTCGCCCAAGAGCTGCCGGACGCTGTCAGCGGCGAGATCGCCACAGGTGAGATGCCACATGGCGGGCCTCGCAATGGATCAGTCGGGGTTTTTCTTCAGCTTTGGATTGGGGAAGAACTGCACCGCCTGCACCTGCGGGTCGGCGGGTTTCGGCTTGGCCTGGTTGACCCGCGTGCCAAGCTCCGAGGGCACCGACTGCCCTTGGGCGTTGAGGGTGTCGGCGTAGCCGCATTCGACGCATTCGCGATGGGGCACGCCGTCGACGTCCCACATCTTGATACTGTCCGACGCGCTGCAGGCCGGGCACACCGCGCCGGCGATAAAACGCTTGGTCGTTACTTTCGGCTCGTCAGTCATGCCACTTGCTCCATCAGGCCGAGGTGGCGCAGCAGGGCGTCGGTGGATGGCTCGCGACCACGGAAATCGACGAACAACACCATCGGCTCTTGCGAACCACCACGCGCCAGGATGGCATCGCGGAAGGCACGGCCGGTCTCGGGATTGAATACGCCTTCTTCTTCGAAGCGCGAGAAGGCGTCGGAGGACAGCACCTCGGCCCACTTGTAGCTGTAGTAACCAGCCGCATACCCACCGGAGAAGATGTGGGCGAAGCTGTTGGGGAATCGGTTGCTGGCCGGCGGGCGCATCACCGACACCTCGTCGCGGATGCTCTCCAGCACCTGCAGCACGCTGCGACCGTCGCCGTGGGTGGCGTGCAGTTCGAAGTCGAACAGCGAGAACTCCAACTGGCGCACCATCATCAGCCCGGACTGGAAATTCTTCGCCGCCAGCATCTGGTCCAGCTTGTCCTGAGGCAGGCGTTCGCCGGTCTGGTAATGGCCGGAGATTAGCGCCAGTCCTTCGGGCTCCCAGCACCAGTTCTCCATGAACTGACTGGGCAGCTCCACCGCATCCCAGGCCACGCCGTTGATGCCCGAAGCGCCAGCGTGTTCGACCTGGGTCAGCAGATGATGCAGGCCATGGCCAAACTCATGGAACAGGGTGGTAACTTCATCATGCGTCAGCAGCGCCGGGCGCTCGCCAACCGGTGGGGTGAAGTTGCAGACCAGGTTGGCCACCGGCGTCTGCAAGGTGCCGAGGCAGGTGCGGCGCTTGTCGCGGGCGCCATCCATCCAGGCGCCGCCGCGCTTGTTGGCCCGCGCGTAGAGGTCGAAGAAGAAGCGCCCGACGTGCTCGCCGTTTTCGCGGATCTCGAACAGGCGCACGTCCGGATGCCAGCTGTCGAACCTTTCCAGCTCATGAATCTCGATGCCATAGAGGCGCTGGACGATGGCGAACAGCCCGGACAGCACCTTGTCGATGGGGAAGTACTCGCGCAGCTCTTCCTGGTTCAGGCTGTAGCGCTGCTGGCGCAGCTTCTCGCCGAAGTAGCCGACATCCCAACTCTGCAGATCATCCACGCCGTTTTCGGCGGCGAAGGCACGCAGCTCTTGCAGGTCGCGTTCGGCGAACGGCTTGCTGCGCACGGCCAGATCACGCAGGAAGCCCAACACCTGGTCGGTGCTCTCGGCCATCTTGGTGGCCAGCGACAGCTCGGCGTAATTGCCGAAGCCGAGCAGTTTGGCCAGCTCCTGGCGCAGGTCGAGGATCTGCTCCATCACCGGACCGTTGTCGAACTGACCGGCGTTCGGACCTTGATCGGAAGCGCGGGTGGAATAGGCGACGTAGACCTCTTCGCGCAGCGCGCGGCTGTCGGCGTACGTCATCACGGCGTAGTAGCTGGGAAACTCCAGACTGATCAGCCAGCCGTCGAGCTCTTTGGCTTTTGCAGCTTCGGCCATCTGCGCCTTGGCCGAATCGGTGACGCCAGCCAGCAGGCTTTCATCCGTGACGTGCTTGGTCCAGGCCTGAGTCGCATCGAGCAGCTGGTTGGAGAACGTGCTGCCCAGCTCGGCGAGCTTCATCTGGATAGCGCCGAAACGCTGCTGTTCGGCCGGCGGCAGGTCGATGCCAGACAGACGGAAGTCGCGCAGGGCGTGCTCGATGATGGTCTTCTGCGCGACGTCGAAGCCTTCAGCCTCGGCGCTCAGCGACAGTGTCTGGTAGGCGGCGAACAGGTCGGCATTCTGCCCGAGTTCCGTGGCGTACGCGGACAGCTTGGGCAGGCAGGCCTCGTAGGCGGCGCGCAATTCGGGATTGTTGCGTACCGAATTCAGATGGCTGACCGGGCCCCAGGCACGGCTGAGACGCTCGTTCATTTCATCCAGGCCGACCACTAGCGTGGACCAATCGAGGCTTTCGGCCGGGCGGCTGAGTAGCTCCTGCAAGGCGACTCGGTTGTCACCGAGCACGGTATCCACCGCCGGCTCGACATGCTCGGGGCGTATCTCTGAGTAAGGCGGCAGGTCGAATTCCCGAAGCAGCGGGTTGGTATCGGTCACGGCAGGTGCCCCTTTTGAATAAATGATCAGCCAGGCATGTTAAAGACAATTGCCCGACCGCGCAGCCAGCAAACGACTCGATAGCGTGGCGCTATGGACGCCGGAAATCGCAGCTTTTTTCGATCAAGATTGCGCCGCGTACCGATGCTTCATCCAGCCCTCCTCGCTCTAACCGACTAACGCTTTAATTGCGACGGTTTCCAGGAGCGCGGGTTCCACCGCACTGCTCCTGTAGAAGCGAGGGGAAGGCCGAGTCCTTGCTCGTGGTGAGAAATGTGCAGGTTTATGCAGTGTTGTGTTTCATCGCCTCGGATCGCCAGCAAGGACTGGATTAGGCGTCCTCCTGGCTCCCTCAGATGGCCGTGCGAGTAGCTTGGACAAAAGCGACTCTACAGAGCCGCAGGCGATTCAACCGGCAGCTCGGGTCGGCGCGCGTAGCGCTGGGCGAGCACTGTGCAGACCATCAGCTGGATCTGGTGGAAGAGCATCAGCGGCAGGATGATCATGCCGACCGCGCTGGTGGCAAACAGCACTTGGGCCATCGGCACGCCCGTCGCCAGGCTCTTCTTCGAACCGGCGAACAGAATGGTGATGCGGTCCTCCAGGTTGAAACACATAATTTTGGCCAGAACGCTGGTCAGCCACAGAACGATGGCCAGCAACAGGCAGCAGGCCACGGTCAGCCCCAACAAATGACTGAGCGGCACGATTTGCCACAAGCCGTCGACCACCGCACCGCTGAACGCTGTATAGACCACCAGCAGGATTGAGCTTTGATCGACCGACTTCAGCCAGGTCTTGTTGCGCGTGACCCAGGCACCAATCCAACGCCGCGCCATCTGCCCTACGATGAAGGGCACCAGCAACTGCAAAACGATCTTGCCGATGGAATCCAGGGTCGAGCCCGTTTCGCCCTCGACGCCCATGAGCAGCAATACCAACAAAGGGGTGAGGAAGATACCGATCAGGCTCGACGCCGCCGCGCTGCAAATAGCCGCCGGCACGTTTCCACGCGCCAGCGAGGTGAAGGCGATGGCAGATTGCACCGTAGCTGGCAATGCGCACAGATAGAGCATGCCCAAGTACAACTCAGTGCCGACCATCGGCGTTAGCACTGGCTTGAGCGCAAGCCCCAGCAGCGGAAACATCACGAAGGTGCAGGCAAAGACCAGCAGGTGCAGACGCCAATGGCCAGCGCCGGCGATGATCGCTTCACGCGACAATTTGGCACCGTGCATGAAAAACAATAAGGCGATAGCGGCGGCAGTAAGCCACTCGAAGAACACCGCGACCTGTCCTTCACAGGGAAACAGCGTGGCAATCGCGACCACTGCTAGCAGGGCCAGGGTGAAGTTATCGAAGAGAATACGGAGATTGGCCATGGGTGATTTCCTTGAGGCTTGCAGTCAACAGGAATGGACCTTAACGTGAGTGCCGCCTTCCGACTAACGCCAAGCAGGCATTAAATGTCGCCTATCGGACAACAAACAGCACTTATCACTCGGCTCAGCCAGCTTAAAGCGCTGCCTCGGCCCGTCTATGGTCAGCTCGATTCGCCGCCTAATCTCAAGCTCGGCTACCGCCACAGCCATCCCTGGGTGCAGTTGTCCCACGCGGTCGAAGGGGTGCTTGAAGTGCGGACTGACAACGGCCGTTTTATCGCCCCGCCACTGCGCGCGGTCTGGATACCAGCGGGAGTCACCCACCAAGTGTTCTGCGCGTCGGATACCTGCATCCGCAGCCTGTACATCGACCGCAGCGTGGTCGGCGACGCCCCCGAACGCTGCCGCGTGTTGCAGATCAGCCCGCTGCTGCGTGAACTGATCCAGCATTTCAGCACGCTGCCCGAAGCCTATACCGAAGACGGCCCGGAAGGGCGTCTGGTGCAAGTATTGCTGGATCAGCTGAGCTGCGCGCCGGAGATCGAACTGGTGCTGCAATTGCCGGACGAGCCGCGCCTGCGCCAGCTGTGCAAACGACTGCAGAACCACCCCGACTCTCGCGAAAGCCTGGCCGACTGGAGCCAGGCGCTGGGCGTTTCGGAGCGCACCCTGAGCCGGCTGTTCCTGCGCGAAACCGGGTTGAGTTTTCGCGCCTGGCGACAACGTTTGCGACTGCTCAGCGCGCTGCCGGCGCTGGAGGGTGGCGAGCGGGTGACCGATGTGGCGCTGGGCTGCGGCTACGAATCGCTATCGGCCTTCATCGCCGCGTTTCGCGAGCAGTTCGGCGCCACGCCCGGCGAGTTCTTCCGCGATGCCAGGCGGCAGAATCCGTCCGGGCTCCAAGTCCCTTCTTGAAACCCGGCCCGCTAGGCCCGAAGCTTGAGCGCATTCGCACAGGAGCCAGCCATGTCCATCCGCACCTACCAGAACCACACCCCGAAGCTCGGCGAGCGCGTATTCGTCGACCCCAGCGCCGTGCTGATCGGCGACATCGAGATCGGCGAAGACAGCTCGGTCTGGCCGCTGACGGTGATCCGTGGCGACATGCACCGCATTCGCATCGGCGCGCGCAGCAGCATCCAGGATGGCAGCGTGCTACACATCACCCATGCAGGCCCGTTCAACCCGGACGGCTTCCCGCTGATCATCGGCGATGAGGTCACCGTCGGCCACAAGGTCACCCTGCACGGCTGCACCCTGGGCAGCCGCATCCTGGTGGGTATGGGTTCGATCGTCATGGACGGCGCCGTGGTCGAAGATGAAGTCATCATCGGCGCCGGCAGCCTGGTACCGCCGGGCAAGACACTGCAAAGCGGCTTTCTCTACGTCGGTAGCCCAGTTAAACAAGCTCGTCCGCTGACCGAAAAGGAGCGCAGCTTCTTCAGCTATACCGCTGGCAACTATGTGAAGTTGAAGAACATGCATATGGCAGAAGGGACGTAGGGCCGAACTTGTTCGGCCACCACCATGGCCGAATGAATTCGGCCCTACAGGCTTGCGTCCCGAAATGGGAACGGACCTAGAATGCCGCCTACCGAAACGTAACGACGAGTTCTCATGCACCACTCCACCATCCTCTTTGATCTCGACGGCACCCTCACTGACCCGCGCGAAGGCATTACCCGTTCGATTCAGCATGCGCTGGCCAGGCTCGGTATCGACGAGCCTGATCTGAAAAAGCTCGAACCCTTCATCGGCCCGCCGCTGTTGCAGGCATTCATGGAGTTCTACGGCTTCGATGAGGCCCGCGCGTGGGAGGCGGTTGGGCATTACCGTGAGCGCTTCAAGGTCACCGGCCTCTACGAAAACCTTCTGTTCGACGGCGTGTTGGAGATGCTCGAACACCTGCGCGGTCAGGGCCGGACGCTCTACGTCGCGACCTCCAAGCCCTCGGTGTTCGCGCGCGAGATCGCTCGTCACTTCGCCTTCGATCATCACTTCAAGGTGATCTACGGCAGCGAACTAGACGGCACCCGTACCAACAAAGTGGAGCTGATCGCGCACCTGATCGCCGAAGAACGGCTCGATGCACAGCAGACATTGATGATCGGCGACCGTAAGCACGACCTGATCGGCGCCCGGAAAAACGGCCTGCAGGCTGCCGCTGTCGGTTACGGCTTCGGCAGCCACGCCGAGCTAATGGCCGAATCGCCTGCCTACTACTACGCCACGCTTGCGGCGTTGCGCGCGGCGTTCAGCTAGGCATCTGGTCGCGTCCGGGGTTGAAGGTCACCGGGGGCGAGCCATCGGCGTTGATCTGCTCGACACGCAGCGGTCGGCCTTCATCATCGAGGCAGATGCGGCCAATGCCGGCGCCGTTCCACAATCGCTCACCGGATTGGCTGCGACTCGGCAGCCACGGTTGGACCCGCACCCGGCGGCGCTTGGTGAACCAGTTCAGCGGCGAGCGCGGCGAATAGAGCCATCGGTTAAGCCGGTCGAACAGATCCAGCAGGCGACGAGGAAACTCGTTTTTTACCCCGCTGCTGGTGATCTGCCACAGCCGCGGCCCTCCGACACGGCCCCGAATATGCACTTCATAGGCAAAGGAATAATGCACGTCGCCGGACAGGATCACGTAGTTACCCGGCGTACGCGTATGGCGAAAGATGTTGAGCATGGTCTGTGCGGCGCCGCGATGGGCCATCCAGTTTTCCGCATCGACCAGCAGCGACTGCCCGGCCCAGCTGAACACCCGCTGCACGGTCTCGATCAGCTTGACGCCGAACATCGGTGTCGGCGAAACGATGACCACCGATCGCTGATCGAGCAGGTGCTGCTGGAGGTCGGTGAGCGCTTCCCAGTCCATCAGACCCGACGGCCGGCTCAGGCGGAGTTCGCTGCGCCAACGCCGGGTGCGAGTGTCGAGCACCACTACCGCCGGTTCGCTGGGCAGTACGTAGCCCCAATCGCCGCGTTGTAGCACCTCATCCACCATCTCATTCTGCAACGCGCAGTCGAGCTGCCCGTCTTCGCCACTTGCCAGTAACGCCTCGATGGCCTGCAGCGGCGCAGCGTAATCCTCGGGGACATTGCCCCACGCCTGGCACAGGAGATAGCCGAGCAGCGCATTGCCGAGGATGCGTCGCGAAAAGGGATGACCGTATGCGGTTTGTTCCCAGCGGGCGCTGAGGTTCCAGTCGTCGGTGACGTCGTGGTCGTCGAAGATCATCAGCGACGGCAGATGCGCCAGTGCCCGCGCGACCGACGGCAAGCCTGCCCGGAAGGCCTCGATGCAACTCGCCTCGCGAGACCAGCGTTCGGCCAGTTTCTCGTCCAGCGGCGGTGCCTGTACTTCGATCAGGCGCCAAGGTACGGGCGACCAGACCAGCAGGTACATCGCCAGCACCTCGGCCAGCGTCACCAGGTGGTTATGCGCGTTGGCGGTGGTGAACACTGGCTTCTCGACGCCGCCAAAGAAGCGCTCACGTAACGCCTCGTTGGACTTGAACGCCGGCAGCAACTGCTCGCGTCGGTAGTAGGTGGCCGGATGCGCCATCAGCTCATCGCTGTCGGCGACGGTCGCGCCTTCCAGGCATTCGCCATAAAGCCCGAGCCGACGGATCAGCGCGTGGATAGCGACCAGAGTCGGCCCGGCGACGTCGTCGACGTAGACCTGATCGCCGGTCATCAGCAGCGCGGCGGGCCAGCGTTCGGGTGCCTGGCGGGCCTGGGCAATCAGCTCATCGACCTTTACCAGCCCGTCTGCCGATACGTGATGCGGCTTGCGGCAGGAGCCGTGCAGCAAGTCATCGTGGCGCGAGCGGATGACGAAGGCCGGTCGGTCGGCGCCGTCGTGAAGCAGATGCGGCGCCCACTCGGCAATCGTCTGTGCGACACCATCGCGTAGGATCAACAGGTCGTATTCCACTAGCTGATCAACCGGTAACGACGCATCCAGGCGCAGGTCGATCAGATGCAACCAGGCCGAAGTGCCGATACGCAGCCGGCGACAAGCTTCGCCAACCAACGACAGTGAACGCGGCTGCTCGCCGTCGGGGTGTAGCGTCAGGCGCAACGAAAGCGGCTCGCTGGCAACCAGCCAGAGCACCAGGCGATCGGCCTGCAACCTGCGCAACAGCGGCCCGGCGAGCACAGGCGGCAGGGATGAAAGGGTGTCGGATGGCGAGTTGGACATGCAGCGGCTCGATGGCGGCGTTGGAGATCAGAGTGTAACGAATGCCGCCGGTTCGCCCCGTCCTGCAGCGTCATTCATCCATCTGCTCCAAACCCGCTCACCCACGCCATGTCGCCAGCGAATCGCCTCAGGCCCGACGTTTCACTCGTTGTTCGATGCGGTGCAGCAGCCGATAGAGGTACGCGAAACCCTGTTCCCAACGGCGATGCCCGGACGCTACGTTGACGTGCCCGGCCCCGCTGAGAATCGCCACTTCACTGCCCCAGGCATTGCCCATCGCCCAGGCGCGTTCGGGACTGGCCGCCACATCGTTGTCCGACCCCACCAGCAGGCTGGGGAACGGCAGCGCCGCAACCGACCGCTGGTGCCGTCACCCGCGTCACGCTCAGGGTCGCCAGTCAACAGCAGCCCATCAAGGAGGACGTCGCCAATGATCACGTTAGCCTTACCAACCTGGCCCGAGGCGCAACGCTGTTCTTCAAGCCGGCCATCGCGGTGGCGCCGCCGCGCTGATTCCGTGCATAAAGAATCCGCGCATAAAAAAGACGCGCCCAAGAGGCGCGCCAAGTTTCAAGCGCACGCGCTGTCTATTTGATCTAGCCTATCAGGTCCCGACGGATCAGCGTCTTGATCTTCACCAGATGGTCATCCTCTTGGTCCTTCGCCTTTTTAAAGCCTTTGGCGATGTTCGGATGGCCGCCTGCTTCGGCCAGTTCGATGAGCAGCTCCCAGGCGGCGTTGTCCTCTAGCTCGATGGTGAGCAGTGCGCCCATACCCTGCGCAATATTAGTGCGCGGATCGGTAAGCACCTGCATGACGCCCATGGACTTCACCGCCGCGACATCAGCGCAAGGCGTCTGCGCCGTCGGGTCGGCGCCAAGCGTCTCGATCACCTCGGCGACCATGTTCATGTGCTCGAACTCTTCGTCACGAATGTGCTGCAGCACTTGGATCAAATCGGATTCCGCTGTGCCTAGAGCCTTCGCCTTGGCGATCATCGCGTCATACAGACGCACGCCGCTGCGCTCGAACGCCAACCGCTCGCCGAGCTTGTCGACCAGCAACTCCGGGCTCTTGCCCATCGCCATGTCGAAAGTCGATTTGAGCATGCCCTTGGCCGAACCGGGGACCGGCACCGAACCGATACGGTCGGCTTCTTCGGCGCGCTTTACGCGCTCTAGCATGATGCCTTTGGAGTCGCCGGGCACGGTTGGCGGAAATTGCTCGACCGCCTCGAGCAGGCTCTTGGTGTCCTTCGGGGACATCTGCACCCCGGTGAAATTGGTGCCTAATTTCGCTGAAGTCGCCATGTCGATTCTCCTCAAGAAATCTTGCGCATACCCATGAGTTCGCCACCCGGCGCCCACTGATAGCCCGCCGAAACAATGCTCGACGCGATGCCCTCGGAGTTGAGCTGGTTGCGGTAATCGAGCGAATTCTGCGGCTCTTCGCTCTTGTCGACGTACTGGGTGCCGCTGGTTCGCAGATTGACCTCGGCAGCGAGGACCTGACGGACAAATTCGCGCTGGCTCTTGAACTCAATCATTTTAGGCAACGGACCTCCGAGAATTTCCGCCGGGTCACGGCGCTCGATGTTCTTGAAGTGCTCGCAGGCGATGTTCAGATGGCCCAGCTCGTAATCGAGGAAACGCTCCCACATGGCCTTGATGCGCGGATTGGTTTCCTGCTCGGCGCAGCTGGCGTAGGCATAGACCTCCATGGCCTCGTGCACCAGCCACTTCTCCATGAAGGACTCCTGCGGATCGGCCAGCGAACCGTACTGGGTCACGTGCTGTTCTTCCACCGAGGCGATTTCGGCATACAGCTGGCGCGCCAGCGGGTCGGCGAACAACGGCCCGACGTTCATGTAGTAATCATGCGTCTGGAATTCAGCAGCGGTGATCAGCGCACAGTGGATCTTGGTGATCAACGCCGCTTCCTCTTTGGCGTAGCTGTCACGCAGGTCATTGGTCGGATGGCGATGGTGCTCGGATGTTTGCCGGCCCGGCACAATGTCGGTATAGCCCTGCAGGATGTTGTTCGCATCCTTGCCTTCGAGGCGATCGAGCATCGCCGCGTAGCGGTAGAGATGGTCGAAGTCCTCCAGCAGGCCGAAGCGATAGGTCTGGGCCTGATAAGGATCGGGCTCGGTCTGGGCCACGGCGGCGGTAACTTCGATGGCGACCTGCTCGTAGGCGACGGTGGTTTCCAGCGGTGAATGGTCGGCGGAAATCAACCAGTTGATCATCGTCGCCTGGTGCTGCTCGACGCGACGAATCTCGGCGAGCGGGCCGCGTAGCTGGCCTGTGATACGGGCAATGCCATGCTTGAGACGCAGCGCATCGATTTCGACGCCGTTCATCAGAATGATCCGCACCCGGGTGAAGGCGTCGTCGTCCAGCTTGCTGATCGGCTTGCCCGCCATTTCCTTCCAGGTGAACTTCTGCTTTTCGAGCGGCGTGCCCTTGTTATCGAGAATGCCGGATAAATTGTCCATGAAGCCTCCGTTTTTACGGCTTGTATTGAATAGACGTACGAGCTGAATCACGGGCAGCTGGTGCCGACGTCCTGAAAAATGGACGGAGGAAAGCGGAAAACAATTCCGCAGGATTGGGGGCAAAAACGCGCGAAAAAGACGAGCGGCGGCAGTCAACCCCTTCGAATGAGTTGCGGGTCCGGTAAGGCAAAACCCGCCCCGACGCTTGTCCGAGCTAGCCTTGAGCGAGGCGGCGCTGCGCTTAAACGAAACGTCTCCAGGAGACGCGCCCGCTCGTCGGGGGGCAGTCGACCCAGCGCTTCGACTTGCGCGTAAAAACGCACCCAATCGCCGTTGACCTGCTCGAACAGCGCGGCAAACGCCGGCACCCAGCCGTCATACAGGCCGAACGGCAACAGGCTGGCATTGTTCAGCGGCTGAGCCATCCAACGGTCGAAACGGCGATCACCCTTCCAGGCGCCATCGCGCAGCTGGCGGTAGGCCTGGCGCAGGCGCATGAACTCAGCCTGCTTCGCGGCGCGCATGGCCGATTCGTCCAGGTTGCTGTCATACAGCGCCGCCAACCGCGTCCGAGTTTCTAGCAACAGCTCGGTGAATTCGGCGGAGCGTCTTTGTGCCGCGTCGCTGAGCGGCGGCAAACCGCGACTGGCACGCCATTGGCGCAGGCCCTCGCGCTCGACAAAGGACGCGAAAGATTCGTTGAAAGCGGTGTCGCCAGGCACGTACAGCTGCTGGTGCGCCAGTTCGTGGAAGATGAGTCCGGCCAGACGCTCATCGTCCCAACGCAGCATGGAACTGAGCAGCGGGTCGTCGAACCAGCCCAGCGTCGAGTAAGCCTGCACGCCGCTTACGAGCGTGTCGTAGCCCTCTGCCTTGAGAAATGCTGCCGCCCCCCGCGCCCGCCCCGGCTGGTAGTAGCCGCGGTAGGCCACGCAACCGGCGATCGGAAAACAGTGGGTCAGCGGCGCGACGGAAAACTCCTCGGTGGCAAACAGATTCCACACCACGTAAGGCCGCTGGATGTCCGCATAGAGCCGGTAACTGCCGTTATCCGGCAAGGCCAGCGCGCTGCTGGCGAAGGCTCTGGCCTGTAGCATCAAGCTCAGTCGTTGACGCAGCTGTGGGTTGCGTTGGGGGTTGTCGATGATGGCGGCGATGGGCTCACGCTGGCGCAACAGATCCAGCTGACCGACCGCCAGCTGACCGTAATAGGTGCTGCAGCCATTCAGACCAACGGCCAGCAGCAGCGGAACCCAGCGCACGCTTCGGCTGTCGACAAGGGCGGTTTTCAGCTTCGAAATGAACAAACGCCTGCTCGCATTTGAAGACCTGCTCGGTCGATGCGCTGAGCCTACAACGACATCGAAGCCCACCCAACCACCGAAGGCAGCAAGCCTTCGCAGCCAGACCGCGCCCTCAGCGGTGGAGACTCGTCATGCGAATCCTGATCCTTGCTCTCGCGCTGTCCACACTCGGCGGTTGCGCCCTGTGGATGCCCCAGCCGGACCCGAACCAGGCCTGGATCGAGCTGGCCCCGCGTGGCGAAACCGAACTCAAGGCCGTTGCCGTGGACTCGAGGCCGCTGGACGATCACCGATACTTTCAAGTGACGCCCGGCAGCCATCAGCTGGGCATGCGCTACCGCTTCGAGGTGGGGCCGGCCAATGTTGGCGGCGACAGCGAAGCACTGGAACGTGACTGCCGCCTGACTCTGGAATACGACGGTTTCGATGCCGGCGCCCGCTATCGTCTGGTCGCCGGTGGCTACGGCTTCCGCCCCTGGGCGCGGCTTTACGATCAACATGATCAGCTGCTGGCCAAGGCCACCGAACGCGGCTGCGGCGGTGTCGCCATCCGCTGAGCTAGCTGCAGATCGTTGTAAAAGCGTCGCCGCTCAGGCCGTGTGAGAACGTAGCGAGCTAAGGTCAGGCAAGAACTAGGCGGCCCCACAAAACAGGCGAGAAAGCGAACTGGGTTCGCACGCGAGTTACGAGCTGAGTATTTTGATCGGACTCGCGCACGAGTCTGTTCTTAACGCAGCATGGCCGAGCGCAGTAGTTGTCACACGGCCTGATCTGGCTCAGGCTCGACAGGGACCGCCGCAGCAATGGGCTGACGGGGCCCGCTGGAGGAACTGCCATGCGTCTGCCATTTGTCCTGCTCCTGATCGTCGGCCTTTCCGGCTGCGCCAGTCCACTGCCGCCACCCGATCCGAACATGGCCTGGATCGATCTGACCGCACAACCCAGCGACATTTTTATGTCCGATCGTCTGGACGACAAACGCACGCCAGACGGCCGCTATTTCCAGGTCAGCCCCGGCGCGCATGAACTCGAAGCGCGCTATGAATTCGAAATCAGTAGCGGCGGAATGGGCATCTTCGGCGAAACCCAATACCTACGCTGTACCATGGTCATCCGCTATGACAATTTCCAGGCCGGGCGGCGCTACCTGTTTCAGGCGCGTTCGCTGGGCTTCACGCCGCAGGGCTGGCTGCGCGACGAACAGCACCAAGTACTGGCCCGCGCTGAGGCGGAGCACTGTTACTGAGCCCGCCCCGCCAGCAGAGAGAAGAAAATATGTCCCGTATCGCACACACCCGTTTTTCCACCCTTGACCTGGCGCCGATCCGCGATGACGGCGATGCCGGCCTCGCCTTGCGCAACGCTTTGGCGCTGGCCCAGCACGTCGAAAAGCTCGGCTTCGAGCGCTTCTGGGTGGCCGAACACCACAACATGGACGGCATCGCCAGCGCCGCCACGTCCGTATTGATCGGTTATCTGGCGGCCGGCACCTCGCGGATTCGTCTGGGCGCCGGCGGAGTAATGCTGCCCAACCACGCACCGCTGGTGATCGCCGAACAGTTCGGCACGCTGGAAGCGCTCTATCCAGGCCGCATCGACCTCGGTCTGGGCCGCGCACCGGGCGCCGACCAGTTCACCGCCCACGCCCTGCGCCGTGACCGCATGGGCAGCGCCGACGACTTTCCGGCTGATGTCGAGGAGCTGGAGCTACTGCTCGGCCCGCGTCAGCGCAACCAGCGCGTAATCGCCATGCCCGGCGTTGACAGCAAAGTGCCGATTTGGCTGCTCGGCTCCAGCCTGTTCAGTGCGCAGCTGGCTGCCGCCAAGGGGCTGCCCTACGCTTTCGCCTCGCATTTCGCGCCGCGTTATGCACATGAGGCGATTCGCCTGTACCGCGAGAATTTCCAACCGTCCGAGGTGCTCGACAAACCCTACGTGATGCTTGGCGTACCGCTGATGGCCGCCGACACCGACGAGCAGGCCGAATACCTGGCGACCACTGCCTACCAACGCATCCTGGCGCTGATCCGTGGCCAGAGCTTGGTACTTGTGCCGCCGGTGCAGAGCATGCAAGGCAAGTGGCTGCCACACGAGCAGGACGCGGTGGGCAATTTCCTCGGCATGGCGCTGATAGGCGGCCCGGAAAAGATCCGCGCGCGGCTGGAGATTCTGCTGGAGCAGACCGGGGCCGACGAGCTGATTTTTACCTGCGACTTCTACGAAACCGCCGACCGCCACCGCGCGTTCGAGATTCTTGCCGGGTTGCGGTGACGGTTGGCGCAGAGATCACCGGTGGGCTGAAGCGGAGCGCCGCCCAGCATCCAACAACAACGGCGATCAGCTATCGGCGAGGCGGAAGCCAACCTTCATCGTGACTTGAAAATGTCCGACCTTGCCTCCCTCGACGTGGCCACGAATTTCGCCCACTTCGAACCACTCGACATTCTGCAGCTTGCTGCTGGCTTCGGCGATACCGTTCTGAATCGCTTCGTCAACACTGTTGCGCGAGGAGCCGACGATTTCAATTTTCTTGTACGTGTGATGATCCGACATAGATTTCCCCTTCTGATCTGAAGAGCCTCCGCTCGGTGGTGACGCATCCTGTCTGATTGAGGCCCGCGCAGGGGCGCGTAAGTTCAGCGCAACGGTGCAATCGAAGCCGTTAAAAAGGAAAGTCGCAGGCACGAGTAGCAAGTAGGGTGTGCTTCAGATCACCAGTGGCGCTGGCCTCGTTGGTGGGCTGAAGCCCACCACATTGCTCGCGATCCGCATCCACGCGAAGCGGGCCAACCACGCAGATTATTCGAGGCGCCGGTAGCGGTAATGCTGTGGCTTGAACACCTGATTGAAGTAACGGCCCAGCGAATCCGCTTCGAGCAGCGCCTGCACCACCTCAGCCGGAACCTCCTCGTAGCGATAGACCGAGCCGTTGTGAAACTCCACCTCCAGCGCCTGCTCGTCGACGTCATAGCCCAGCGAACGCAGGCTGCGCGAGGACACCGCGACACGCTTCATACAGCCGGATCAGGTTGCTGCTTGAAGCCTTCGGCCTGCATTCGCCAAAGCGCATCGAATTCGCCACCCCGGACGCGCAAATCATGCGGGGGGCCGTCCTCGACGATGCGTCCTTCACGCAGCACGATGATCCGGTCGAAGCTCGACAGCGTAGACAGGCGATGCGCCACTGCCACCACGGTGCGGTTGTGCACCAGGTTGTTCAGCGCCGCCTGGATCTCGGCTTCGGATTGGGTATCGAGCGCCGAAGTGGCCTCATCGAGGATCAGAATCGGCGAATCCTTGAGGAAAGCGCGGGCGATGCCCAGGCGCTGACGCTGGCCGCCGGAAAGCATCACGCCCCGTTCGCCGACCAGCGTGTCGTAGCCCTGTGGCAACTCGCGGATGAAGGCGTCGCAGAAGGCGTTGCGCGCGGCGGCGATTACTTCTTCGTCGGTGGCGCCAGGTCGGCCATACCGGATGTTTTCCCGGATGCTGCGGTTGAACAGTGCAGTTTCCTGCGGCACCACAGCGATCTTCTCGCGCAGGCTGTCCTGGCTGACGCCACGGATGTCCTGACCGTCGATGAGGACGCGCCCGTCCTTCACGTCATCGAGGCGCTGGATGAGGTTGATCAGCGTCGACTTGCCAGCCCCCGAGGAGCCCACCACGCCGACTTTCTGCCCCGCTGGAATATGCAGGTCCAGGTGCTCGAACACCGCGCCGCGATCGGGATAGCTGAAGCTGATGTTTTCAAAGGTGATGTCGCCCTCGGCCAGCAACAGCTGGGCGTCGCTGTCTTCCAGGCCATGCGGCTGGACGATGATGCGTAGGGTGTCATCGATGGCGCCGATCTGCTGAGTAGCATCCACCAGCGCCAGCGCCAGATCGCGCGAGCCATGCAGGATACGAAAGGTCAGTGCACTGACCAGCACCACGTCACCCGCGGTTACTTCCCCACCGATCCACAGATTGATGGCCCAGATCAACATGCCGCCGGCCATCACCGACAAGCAGATGTCGTGCATCACCCGTGCTTTTTCCAGGTACATCCAGCTGCGGCGCTGGGCGCGGGCTTCATAACCTATCTCGTGAGCCAGGCGTTCGGCCTCACGATCACGCGCGGAGAACGCCTTGATGGTCCAGACGTTGGAGACCGCATCGACCAATTCACCGCCGACCCGCGCCGATTGCGCGGCAAACCGCTGATGCTTGGAGCGGCCACGAATGCCGAACCCAGTGATCAGTGCGGCGACGATGGCGACGAACAGGATCAGCGCCACCGCCATGCGCACATCGACGGTGAGCAGCACCACCACCGCGCCGATGAAATCGACGATCGGCGGGACGATTTTCCAGGCCAGTCCGCCATAGATCGCGCCCGCAGCCTGGCCGACCGCGGAGATCCGATTACCCAGCGACCCGGCGAAATGCTCGGTGAAATAGCGCATCGGATGGCCGGTCAGGTGCTTGAACAGGTCGACGCGGATGTCCACCACGCTGGCCACCACCGTGCGACAACCGAGCCAGCCGCCGAGACGCCAGAACACGTTCTCGACAACGATCAGGCTGATGAAAAGCCCCAACGGAAGCCAGACGTTGGCGGCGCCTCGATCCGAGCCGCCCTGCGCCATGGCGTCGACCAGCAATTTCATGCCGTACTGCACCGCCACCGCACAACTGGCGGCGCCTATGATCAGCGCCAGTAAGCCGCTGAAATGCCACGGTCGACCACAAATGTAATGCCAGAGAAAGGCCACCGGCCGGCTTGGAAGCGGCGCCTCCTGAGGCTTCGCTTTGGGCGGCTGGGCCGGTACGTTCATGGCAATGCTTCGGCGAGTGGCAGCGAGGCGTTGAACTGGCTGAACCTCAGTTGCTGCAGGCGCAGCTCATCGGCCAGGCCTTCATGCACACAGCGGTTGCCGTTTTCATCGGGGAAGCCCAGCAACCCGACCGGGCAAAGGCGGTCGTCGGTCCAGCCGGGGTAATCGAGTACCGGATACAGGCAAATGCCTTCGACCGGAACACCGCGCTGCATCGCCAGCCCCGCCTGCTCGCTGACGTAGCGCAGCCAGTCGCCGCGTAAGTCGCCCTCGGCACCGGTTTCGGCAATCAGCAGCGGACGTTTGTAACGCTGCCATATTTCGCTGAGGATGCCTTTGAAGGGCCGATAGTCAGGACTGTCGCGCTCGATGGTGCGGCCATCGCCGTGATACCACTGGTTGTTGGAGTAGTAATTGACGCCCAGCACGTCGAGGTATTCCGGCGCACCGCCGAGGCCCGGCCAGATTTCTCCACACAGCATGTCCCAGGCTTCGAACTGCGATTGGCGAAAACGCTCGGCCTCACGCTGCGGGCCGGGGCGGTCGTTGGCCGCCGCTACGTGAATGGCCGGGTCGACCTGGACGAAACGTGCCCGTGGTTCGACGTCGCGTATTGCCTGCATCGCGGCGATGGTGGCGCGTACCAGCTGATGCTTGAGCTCGAAGCCGCGACCGCGCGCCATCGGATTGAAATAGGCTTCGTCGCCGCCGGCCCAGGCCCAGAACGAAATCTCGTTGAGCGGCGCGTAGAAGGGCACCGTGTCGGTTTCATCCTTGACCAGCTGCGCCGCCGCCGCCGCGTAACGGGCGAAGCGCTCGACGAACTGCGGGCGCCAGATGTCGATGTCGTCAGGCCAGCCGTAGTGGCACAGATCCCAGATCACCTGGGTGCCGTGCCGCTGTGCGGCCTGCAGCATCGGCAGGAAGCTCGACCAGTCATATTGGCCAGGCGCGCCTTCGATCAGGTGCCAGCGCAGCCCGTCACGTACGCTGCGTAAACCGTGGCGCTGGAGTACGCCATAGTCATGCGCGGCCCAGCGGTCATGGCCGGTCGCCGCCAGCAGATCGAGACGCCGCCCATCGCTACGGCGGTGGTTCGAGCATTCGAAGCCGCCCATAAAAAAACTCTTGAACAACGTGGGCTGATACATCGTGCGCCTCGTCTCAGGGTGCTTGTTCGGCCAACGACTGGCTGTGTTCCACGCTCTCGCCGGCCTCCGGTCCGCGCTCGGCCTCCTCGATGCGCTTGTACAGCGCCAGCGCCTGGCCCACGACCTGATCCATGTTGTAGTACTTGTAGGTGCCAAGGCGGCCGACGAAGGTGACGCCAGGGGTTTCGTCGGCGAGCTTCTGGTAGCGCTTGTACAGCTCGGCATTTTCCGGCCGTGGGATCGGGTAGTAGGGATCGCCTTCGGCCGATGGGTATTCGTAGGTGATGCTGGTTTTCGGATGAACCTGACCGGTGAGGTGCTTGTACTCGCTGATGCGCGTATAGGGCACGTCCTCATTCGGATAGTTGACCGTGCCGACCGCCTGGAATTGCTCCTGATCCAGCTGCTTGTGCTCGAACTTCAGCGAGCGGTACGGCAATTTGCCGAAGCGGTAGTCGAAGTATTCATCGATGGGGCCGCAGAAGATCAGGTGGTCGTGCTGTACCTCATCGCGAATCTCGCGGTAGCCGGTGTTGATCATCACCTTGATATTTGGATGCGCGAGCATCTTTTCGAACATCTTGGTGTAGCCGTACTTGGGCATCTGCTGGAAGGTATCGGTGAAATAGCGGTCGTCGGTATTAGTGCGCGTAGGAATGCGCGAGGTTACCGATTTATCCAGCTGCGACGGGTCCAGGCCCCACTGCTTGCGGGTATAGCCGCGGAAGAACTTCTGATACAGCTCGCTGCCGATGCCGTTGATGACCACATCTTCACTGGTTTGAATGTCTTCGACCGGCTCGGCGCGGCTGGCGAGAAAATCCGCCGCCTCCTGCTCAGTGGTCATGTTCAGGCCGTAGAGCTTGTTCAGCGTGGTCATGTTGATCGGGATCGGCACTTCCTGCCCGTCCACCTGCGCCAGCACGCGGTGCTCATAGGGACGCCACTCGGTGAACTGCGAGAGGTAATCGACAATGCGCTGGGCGTTGGTGTGGAAGATATGTGGGCCGTAGCGGTGAATCAGAACGCCGGCTTCGTCGTAATGATCATAGGCATTCCCACCGATGTGCGGACGGCGGTCGACCACTAGCACGCGCTTGTTCAGCCCGGCGGCCAGCCGCTCGGCCAGCACGCTGCCAGCAAAGCCGGCCCCGACGATGAGGTAGTCGAAGCCGCGCCGACGGCTGGAAGAATGATCGCTGGCGCCACCGCCTGCGTGTTCGGGATTGCTGTCTCGCAGGCTTAGATCGCGCATTGCATCTTCTCCTTCATCAGGGCCGAGGTGTGATCCCAGGACATGTCACCGAGGATCTCGTCGGCGGTTCTCAACAGGCGGTCACGGTCCTGGCTATCGACGAGCGCTCTCTCCACCGCGGCGATGAAGGCGTCGGGGCTGTCGGCGATATGGACAATCTCGGTGTCACCGTAGGTGCGCACCACGTCCCTGATCGGCGTGGACACCACCGGGCAACCGCCGGCCAGGTATTCGGGGGTTTTGGTCGGGCTGATGAAGCGTGTCGATTCATTCATCGCGAAGGGCATGATCGCCACGTCCCAGCCGGACAGATACCGGGGCAACTCGTCATAGGTCTTGCCGCCGAGGTAGTGAATGTTTTCGCGCTGTGGCAGCTCCGCCGGGTCGATTTTGACCACCGGCCCGATAAGCACGAACTGCCAGTCAGGGCGCTTCTCGGCGACTTCGCCCACCAGTTGGATATCGAAGCGTTCGTCGATCACCCCATAGAAGCCCAGCCGCGGGTGCGGGATTTCCGCCTGATCGTCGGGATCGGCCTGGGTCCGGCGGGCCTCGGCGAAATGCGCAACGTCGACACTGCTGGGAAAGGCGTGGGCATTGTCGTGCAGCTCGCGCTTGGCTTCCCAAATGCTGTAGCCGCCAGTGAATACCACGTCGGCACGCTGAAGCAGCTCACGCTCGCGCTCCACCAGCTCGGGCGGCGCGCCGCGAAAGGCGGAGAGTTCGTCCATGCAGTCATAGACGGTGAGCTTGGGCTTCAGATGGCCAGCGTACCCGAGCGCCATCGGCGTGTAGTACCAGAGCATCAGATCGTTGACGCCGAGCTTGTCCAGGTAACCATCGAGCAGGTCGCGCTGGACGCGCAAAGCCGTCTCGCCGCCGCAGCCCTGAGGAAGGCGTGGAATCAGCACCTGCACGCCGTTCTCTTCCGGGCGGACCTCCAGCCAGGGCTGGGCATCCTCGGTCGGAATGGGCTCTTCGAAAAAAAGCACGTTGAAGTCCCGCGCGAATCGCGACATCAAGTGCTGCGGACGCTGATAGACGAAGCTCCAGCGAAGATGCGAGAGACACAGCAGCGTCGGCACCTGCTCATCGAAAACGACTTCGGGCGGCGTCTCCTGCTTCTCGGGGGATTTTCCAATCTCGTATTGATAAGGGCCGGCCCAGCTCATGAACACCTCTCGGATCGCGAAATCTTCAGAGTCCGTTCTGCTGCATCGCATTGGCCCGCGCTGCCTGCGCAAACACTGAAAAAGTCGGGACTCGCTGCCTATGACGCTCATGGCGTACCAAGCGCAGCCCGCGGGCTATGGACGACGCCGGACGAGCCAAGGTTCCCTTCGCCGGGTTGCTGTACAGGAGAGCGCTCAGTAATGCCGTGTCGAAGGCGGCTGCTGAACGCCCGTCCGCTGCCTCTGGTCCGCGCCTTTCGAGCATTCACTTACGGCGCTCGCGCATCGGCTCACCTGTGACTACAGCCCTGAGGATCGCTGCGCCTTAACCAAACTCTTTTCAATCACGTGCTACCACAGCAAAGCGGTCGGTCATCGGCTGGCGGTCGTCTCGTTGGAACTTGGCCGCAACTCTCCCGTCCCTATCTCAGGACGCATGATTTACCCCGGCACCGGCGCAGCGTGCTCTCGCAGTAGCACCGCCCGGTTCGCCGAACCCAACCCTGGAGATCCATGCAGCGACCGCGCTCATACGGCCAGCCGCAGTCTCCGTGCGCGTCGAAAGAATTCTCACGCGAGGTGGAAACATGATTCTGGTAACGGGAGGAGCTGGTTACATCGGGTCCCATGCAGTGCTGGAGCTGCTCCTGGCGGGCCATGAGGTGCTGGTGCTGGACAATTTATGCAACAGCTCCAAGGTAGCGCTGGACCGAGTCGAGGCGTTGTCCGGTCGCAAGGTGCAGTTCGTTAAAGGCGACGTACGCAACCGGTCGCTGCTCAACGCGTTGTTCGCCTCCTATCCGGTGACCGCCGTGCTGCATTTCGCCGGTCTCAAGGCGGTGGGTGAAAGCGTGCGCGAACCCCTGCGCTATTACGAGACCAACGTCAGCGGCAGCATCGCGCTGTGCCAGGCGATGGCCGAAGCCGGCATTTTCAGGCTGGTGTTCAGCTCTTCGGCAACCGTCTACGGCGACTCGCCGCGGATGCCGATCACCGAGAATTGCCCGACCGGCGTTCCGACCAATCCTTACGGCCAGTCCAAGTTGATGGCCGAGAACGTGCTCAAGGGGCTGGCCGAGTCCGACCCACGCTGGTCGATCGCCCTTTTGCGCTACTTCAACCCCATCGGCGCGCACGAGTCCGGCCTGATCGGCGAAGACCCCAACGGCATTCCCAACAATCTGTTGCCTTACATGCTTCAGGTGGCGGTCGGTCGGCGCAAGCAGCTCAGCATCTATGGTGCCGACTACCCGACCCCGGACGGCACCGGCGTGCGCGACTACATCCACGTCGTCGACCTGGCCAAGGGGCATCTCAAGGCACTGGAGCGGCTGGATCTGGTTCGCGGCGTATCGGTCTGGAATCTCGGTACCGGCCGTGGCTACTCGGTGCGCCAGATGGTCACCGCATTCGAGGAAGTCATCGGCCGTCCATTGCCGCACGTATTCAAGGCACGCCGCCCTGGCGACATCGCGCAATGCTGGTCGGACCCGACCAAGGCGAGGGAAGAGCTGGGCTGGCAGGCGGAAAAGGATCTGCTGACGATGCTCACCGATGCCTGGCGCTGGCAGAGCCGTAATCCGCAGGGCTACGCGACGGAAGTCCCAGCCGAGAAGGTCGCAGCGACCACCGAAACCGCATTGGCGAGTTAGACCTTGTAGGGTGGGCCGAGCGGCGCTCCGCTTTAGCCCACCAACACACGACGACCTTACAACGGTGGGCTAAAGCCCACCCTACCTTCTATCTCGGCCGTCGGGTTCGTCGACCAAATTTCGGTGAGCTGAAGCCTGCCTACCGAGTCATGCCAGGGTTACTTTGCACCGATTCAATTCCGGCCTGCTCGTTGCGCAGCCATTCGGCCAACCGCTCAGCCCGCCGATTCAATCGCCGCGCCGGCACCCATAGCGCCAGCTTGGCGCGGGTCTCTACGAAACCCCAGGGCGCCAGCAAGCGCCCTTTGCGCACATCGTCAATGACCAGCTGTTGCGGAGCGATAGCCACACCCAGCCCAGCCAGCGCCGCTTCCAATAGAAAGTATAGGTGTTCGAAGCCCTGCCCCATCTTCAGACGGGCCGGGTCGATACCGTTGCCCTGCGCCCAAGCCGGCCACGCCTGCGGCCTGGAGGTGGGGTATAGCAACGCTTCGTCGAGTAGCACCGAGACCGGCGCCTGGCGCAGCTTGGCGCAATTCGGATGATGCGGACTGAGCACGGGGCCGATGCATTCGGCAGCCAGCTCGAACACCTGCATGTCCGCCGGCCACGGCGGCTCGGCATACCACAGGGTGGCATCCAGACCAGGCTTGCGCGGGTCCAGCTCACCTTCGCTGGCGGATAACTGCAAATGCAGATCCGGCAGCTCACGGTTAAGCCGATCGAGTCGGGGAATGAACCAGCGCGCCAGCAGGCTCCCCGGACAGCCAAGCACGAAAGGCGCGTCTACGGTTTGTTGGCGAAGCTCCTGGCAGGTACCGCGCAGCCGCTCAAAGGCCTCCCCCGCCACATCCCGCAAGCGAATGCCTGCATCGGTGAGTTTTACGCCGCGCCCTTCTTTGCTGAACAGGGCCAGGCCAAGGTCGTCTTCAAGCAACCGAATTTGCCGGCTGACCGCACCGTGGGTCACGCTGAGCTCAACTGCTGCCTGGCTTACGCTCTGCAGGCGCGCTGCCGCTTCGAACGCACGCAGCGCGTTAAGGGGAGGAAGGCCTTGACTCATCGGTGAGATTTCCTGACAGATTGAGGCGATCTTATCGCTTTTTATCGATGACCAACTCGGTTAATTTCTCCCCATCGCGCATCCCTGCTTCGCCGGTGGATGCCGCCGTTCCCTTTAGGAGATGACCATGACCTCATTGCGCAGCGGCCCTGACGCCAAGGGCCTGTTCGGCCACTTCGGCGGTCAGTACGTCGCCGAAACCTTGATGCCGCTCATTCATGAGCTGGCTGCCGAATATGAAAGAGCCAAGCAAGATCCGGAGTTCGCCAAAGAGCTGGCCTACTTCCAGCGCGACTACGTCGGGCGCCCCTCCCCGCTCTACTTCGCTGAGCGCCTGACCGAGCATTGCGGCGGTGCGAAAATTTACCTCAAACGCGAGGAGCTCAATCACACCGGCGCGCACAAGATTAACAACTGCATCGGCCAGATCCTGCTGGCCAAGCGCATGGGCAAGCAGCGGATCATCGCCGAGACCGGCGCCGGCATGCACGGTGTGGCCACTGCCACCGTGGCCGCACGCTTCGGCATGCAGTGCGTGATCTACATGGGCACCACCGACATCGACCGTCAGCAGGCCAACGTCTTCCGCATGAAGCTGCTCGGTGCCGAAGTGATCCCGGTCACCGCCGGCACTGGCACCTTGAAAGACGCCATGAACGAAGCCCTGCGCGATTGGGTGACCAACGTTGACACCACCTTCTACCTGATCGGCACCGTCGCCGGCCCGCACCCCTACCCGGCCATGGTCCGCGACTTCCAGGCCGTGATCGGAAAGGAGACCCGCGATCAGCTGCAAGCCCAGGAAGGCCGGCTGCCCGATTCGCTGGTCGCCTGCATCGGTGGCGGCTCCAACGCCATGGGCTTGTTTCACCCCTTCCTCGATGACCAGAGCGTGGCGATTATCGGCGTCGAAGCGGCCGGCCACGGTATCGAGACCGGCCAGCACGCGGCGAGCCTCAACGGCGGCGTTCCCGGCGTCCTGCACGGCAACCGCACCTTCCTGCTGCAGAACGAAGATGGCCAGATTATCGATGCCCACTCCATCTCAGCCGGCCTCGACTATCCCGGCATTGGCCCTGAGCATGCATGGCTGCACGACATCGGCCGTGTCGAGTACACCTCGATCACCGACAAGGAAGCACTCGACGCCTTCCACAGATGCTGCCGCCTGGAAGGCATCATTCCGGCACTGGAGAGCGCCCACGCGCTGGCCGAAGTCTTCAAACGCGCACCTACGCTGCCGAAGGATCACCTGATGGTGGTCAACCTATCTGGCCGCGGTGACAAGGACATGCAAACCGTTATGCATCACTACGACGAACAGGAAGAACATATATGAGCTCGGTGAACTCCCGCCTGCAGACGCGCTTCGCCCAGCTGAAACAGGAAAACCGCGCCGCGCTGGTGACCTTCGTGACTGCCGGCGACCCGGACTACGCCACCTCGCTGGAAATCCTCAAAGGCCTGCCCGCCGCCGGCGCCGACGTGATCGAGCTGGGCATGCCTTTCACCGACCCGATGGCCGACGGCCCTGCGATCCAGCTGGCCAACATCCGCGCGCTGGCTGCCAAGCAGGACCTGGCGAAAACCCTGCAAATGGTCCGCGAGTTCCGTCAGGGCAATCAAGACACGCCGCTGGTGTTGATGGGCTACTTCAACCCGATCCACAAGATGGGCGTTGAGCGCTTCCTGGCCGAAGCGGTGGAGGCCGGTGTGGATGGTCTGATCGTCGTCGACCTGCCGCCGGAACATAACGAAGACCTCTGCGACCCAGCCCAGGCCGCGGGCATCGATTTCATTCGCCTGACTACCCCGACCACCGACGACAAGCGCTTGCCCACCGTACTCAACGGCAGCTCGGGCTTCGTCTATTACGTCTCGGTGGCGGGCGTGACTGGTGCCGGTTCAGCGACCCTGGAACACGTCGAAGAAGCCGTCACCCGCCTCAAGCGCCACACCGACTTGCCCCTGTGCATCGGCTTCGGCATCCGCACGCCAGAGCAGGCCGCCGCCATTGCGCGTCTGGCCGATGGCGTGGTCGTCGGCTCCGCACTGATCGACAAAATCGCCAAAGCCGAAAGCGGCCAGAAGGCGGTCGAAGGTGTACTGGGTTTGTGCCGTGAACTGAGCGAGGGCGTTCGCAGCGCCCGCGCCTGACCGGCCACCGGACCGAAAAGGGCCGCTGCCACGGTAACCCAGCCGCGGCTTCTTTCGTTCCGAGGCACCTCAGGTGCGTAGCCAAATCCAAACATTACTGCCGCTCGAACAGTCCCCTCTCCCCGCTGGGGAGAGGGCTAGGGTGAGGGGACGGGGCTGCGCACGGCTATGCGCCAAACCTCATTCCAAAGCGGTAACCCCGAACCCACTGCCCTTGCCATCAAGGACCGCCATGGACATCAAGGACATCCCCTTCGGCATTACCGACTGGGCCACGCTCGAACCCACCGAGCATGCCGGCGAAACCGGCAGCGCCTACTGGAGCACCCGCCAATTCGGCCCGATTCGTGTTCGTATGGTCGAATACACACCCGGCTATCTCGCGGATCATTGGTGCCACAAAGGCCACATCCTGCTGTGCCTGGAAGGCGAACTGCACACCGAACTCCCCGACGGCCGCCGTTTCACCCTGACACCGGGCATGAGCTACCAAGTTGCGGATGACGCGGAGCCGCATCGGTCGTTTACCGAAGTGGGCGCTCGGTTGTTTGTGGTGGATTGACGACCGACCGGTCTGCCCCCCCGCCTCTTTCTTACTAGGCGGATAGTCCGCTCCGTAGAGTAGCCGCCTGACCCTGAACAGATCATCGACTGTCGATGACCAATATCGATCAGCTTAATTTCGGCAGCGCCGTGCGTGCGCTTAGCATGACCTGCACATCCAGTAGCCACTCGAGGACATCCCATGCCTGATACCCCTTACGTACCGCCCAAGGTCTGGACGCACGACGCGCCGTCGGGCGGCAAGTTCGCCAGTATCAACGCCCCTACCGCTGGCGCGCGGGAAGAGAAGCCTTTGCCGGTCGGCAAGCATCCCCTGCAGCTTTACTCGCTGGCAACGCCCAACGGCGTGAAGGTCAGCATCATGCTTGAAGAGCTGCTCGCCCTCGGCCACAGCGGTGCCGAGTACGACGCCTGGCTGATCAAGATCGGTGACGGCGACCAGTTCGGCAGCGGCTTCGTCGGGATCAACCCAAACTCCAAGATCCCTGCATTGGCCGACCACAGCGTCGAGGGTGAACCGCTGCGCGTGTTTGAGTCCGGATCGATCCTGGTCTACCTGGCTGAAAAATTCGCCGCTTTCCTGCCCACAGAGACCCGCGCACGTACCGAAACCCTGAACTGGCTGTTCTGGCAGATGGGTTCGGCGCCCTTCCTTGGCGGCGGCTTCGGGCATTTCTATGCCTATGCGCCGGAGAAATACGAATACCCGATCAACCGCTACGCCATGGAGGTCAAGCGCCAGCTCGACGTGCTGGACCGCCAGCTGGCCGAGAACCGCTTCGTCGCCGGTGATGAGTACGGCATTGCCGACATGGCGATCTGGCCGTGGTACGGCGTTTTGGTTCAGGGTGAGCTGTACGAGGCGGGCGAGTTTCTCTCTGTGCAGGAATACAAGCACGTGCAACGCTGGGCCGCGGAAGTCGCGCAACGCCCCGCCGTGATCCGTGGACGCAAGGTCAATCGCACCTGGGGTGACGAGTCCGAGCAGGCTCCGGAACGTCACGACGCGTCCGACCTCGACTGACCCAGGCATGGGCTGAGGGGTCGCCACCTCAGCCCAGCCCGCCCATGCGCCCTTCTCTCCCGCTGCCAATGCCGTCGCGCCCTGACCGCTGATCCCTCCGTGCTGAACTATAGCCGTACGGCTAGACCCAATATTCATGAGCGTTGCAACCGATGACTCAGCCGTTGTCATGGGTGCTCGCACCCAGGCGTGCCGTAGGGCGCTTGATAAGCGCAACGCTCGGCATACCCAGTTGTTCAACACAACGCGAGGTGATTCATGAAACACACATTGGTAGCAGCGTTCGCAACGCTGACCGACGCCACCCGGACCCAGGGTGACCTGATGTCTCGGGGCATTGCCCAAGAGCAGATCCATTCCGTGGGCGCCGAAACGGCGCAGATCCATGCCTACGATGAGCCTTACTCCACCACCGATAGCACCGTTGACCGTGAGCATCACGAGTCGAAGGTCGCCCATTTCTTCAAGTCGCTATTCGGCCATGAGCCGCACGACGATCACCGCCGCCACGCCACGGCCTACCCGGAAGCGGTGCGCCGAGGCTCGTTGGTGATCGCAGTCGACGTGTACGACGAGGATCAATTGATCAAAGCGCGCGATGCACTGGAATACAACGGTGCCATCAGCATCGACGGGGACGGAGCCGGTGCCAGCGGTACGAGCGCCACGACGGGCTACGCTGGGCCTACCAGCCCCTACGCCGGTGCGACCGGCGGCGACAGCCATCTGGACAAGCACTTCGCGGGGACACGAACCACTGCGACCTCGACCACGACCTCCGCTGATGCGCGGCATGCCGGCAGTGGTCATCTCGATACCGGGACTCCGATGGGCGGCGCCGTAGGTACCAGCCACACCACCCATACCGCAGCGACCGACCATGCCGACAGCAGCATTGCCGATACCAGCCAGTATGATTTCGGCAGTGCTGCTAAACGTGCCGGGACTGACTATCCGGAAACCACCGCCACCGCATCGCCGACTGGTGGCGGCCTGGCTGGTGAAACCGTCGCCACCCACGATGCGATGCAGGACACGGCCTCCAGCCAGGCGGGGACCTGCAGTGACCGCGTTTGTGTGATTCGCCGACCAAGCTGATCAACCAGCGGCAGCACACGGGCCGCACAAAGCGGCCCGTGAGCAAACCGGCTGAGTAAACTGCCGATCACGCCTTAAAAACAGAACGTGAAACTCAAGGGCCCGGCATCCGGCTGGTATCGCTTCGCCCAGTGATATCTGCAAGCGAACACCCTGAACAATCGTGCGGGCGAACTTGCCACTGTGCACCCTGCTTTGATCATCGCAGCCGGCCTATTCCATAAGCTGGAGACGGCGTCGCTCTATTCACCGCAGCCGTCCGTAATCTCAGCCTTTCGCCTTCACCGTTCGCCTAACGCTCGCTTTATTCCAGCGCTCCCCATCGCGAATGCCACGGCATCTTCGGTCAGCCCCAGCGCGGCATTGTCCAGCGCGTTGCTCTGGTAGGGCTTGCGTAACTTCAGCCCAATTTCGGATGCGATCAGTGCCGCCGTCGCGCCGATGAGCGCTGGCAGCCAAACCGGCTCACGCCTTGCGCTGGCTAACGCCGCCGCAGTCACGCCACCCGATACCGCACGAAACATCATCGAAGGGACAATGGTCCGGTCCGGCGCAAAAGGCATCTTGTCGCCCAATAATTCGGCAGCAGCCATTGGCATCAGAAACTGCTGGGCCCGGTGCGAGGCCAATGTCCGCGCCGGCTCGTCCGCTTCATCCACGTCGTCACGCGCGGCAAGCGCACGGCTGACCATCGCGGGTGCCAACATGCTGCGCATGCCGGTCACCGCGCCGAGCGCCAGGGCGCCCCAAAACAGATCGCTGGATATCGTCATCGTTATCTCCCGGTGGTTAGTAATACCGACCGGGCGCCCGCTGTGAGCGTTCGGTGCCAGGCGCGACCCGCGACGGATGACATCAAGACGCGCCTGTCTAGATCAGTTCTTCGCTGCGACCAAGATCTGCGCGCCAGCGCCCATCGCAGCGGCAAGGGGTGGCTGGACGGTGTTCCACATCAACCATAACCACGCCCTGAAACCCAAAACTTCAGCTGAAGTCGTCCGTACGTCGCCTCGCGCCAAAACGCCAACAAGCGGTCATCAACCTGCCACCTGCGCTTCCTAATTTCGGTCGAACCCCCCGCCCCGAGGATTCGCAAATGCGTACGCGCATACTGGATTGGTTGTTAGCCGCTACCCTGGCCGGCATCGCTGCCCCGGCGATCGCACAAGTACAAATCGAGCACGGCTCCATCGAGCAGGATTATCGTGACGAGCAGCTGGAGGGCCTGAAGGCTCGCCAGCAGGCTGCCGAGCGCCGCAGCTGGCGAGATCCGGCCTGGCGCCCCGAGCCGGTGGTGTCGCTCAACCTGCTCAGCATCAACGACTTTCACGGCCAGCTCTCCCCGCGAACGGTCGCCGGTCGACCGGCAGGTGGCGCAGCCGTGCTGGCGGCGTACCTGAAGGCGGCGAGCAACGACAACACGCTCATCGTTCACGACGGCGATCAGGTGGGCGCCTCGCCGCCGAATTCGGCCTTGCTGGAAGACGAACCCTCCATCAGCTTCTTCAACCTGCTGGCCAACCCGCATTGCCGGCCCTTCAGCCGGCAAATGCAGATGCCTCGCAGCGTGCAGCCTTTCGCTCAACAGCGCTGCAATCTGATCGGCACTCTCGGTAACCATGAGTTCGACGATGGCCGCGCCGAACTGCTGCGCCTGCACACGGGCGGCACTCATCGCAACGGCCCATTCCTCGAAGAATCATGGCAAGGCGCACGCTTTCCCATGGTTTCGAGCAACGTGATCGACCAATCCACCGGCGAGTCCCTGTTGCCGCCCTATTCCATCTATTACCGCGACGGCGTGAGGATCGGCATCATCGGCGCAGTGCTGAAGGAAACGCCATCCATCGTCTCGCCTAGCGGCGTTGCCGGCCTGCGCTTCATCGACGAAGCGGATGCCATCAACCAGTCCGTGGCCGAACTGCGTCGCCACGGCGTGCGCGCCATCGTCGTCGCCTTGCACCAGGGCGGCCAGCAGACCAGCTATGACGGCCCGACCAACCCTGAAGCCGACACGGTAACCGGCCCGGTAGTCGACATCATCAAACGCCTGGACGACGAGGTGGACGTGGTTCTCTCCGGCCACGCTCACGGGTTTACCAACGCCCTGGTACCCAACGCCAACGGCAAGCCGATTCTCGTGACCCAGGCGTTTTCGGCCGGCACCGCCTATGCCGATATCGAGCTGGTGGTCAGCCGCCGCAGCCGGGACATCGTCGAGAAGTCAGCCGTCGTGCGCACTACCTGGGCCGACCAAGGCACCGGGTTATCACCAGACCCGGAAGTCGCGGCGCTGGTGGCGCAGGCCGATGCACGCGTCAAACCGCTGGTCGAGCGCGTGGTAGGCCTGGCTCAGGGCGACATCACCCGCACCGAGACGCCGGCCGGCGAATCCGCCCTGGGCAATCTGATTGCCGACGCCCAGCGCGTGGCCACCGAAGCGCAGATAAGCTTCATGAACCCGGGCGGTATTCGAGCGGACCTGGCCAGTGGGGAAGTCAGCTGGGGCGCGCTGTTTGCCATCCAGCCGTTCGCCAACGATCTCGTCTCCATGGACCTGACCGGTATACAGCTCAAGACCATGCTCGAACAGCAGTGGATCGGCCAGAGCTACCCTCGTCTGCTCAAGCCTTCCGGCATTCAGTACAGTTGGTCGGCCAGCCGCCCCGTAGGCAACCGTGTGATCGAGATGCGTGATGCGACCGGTGTGCTGATCAACCCAGCGGCAACTTACCGCGTCACGGTCAACTCCTTCCTAGCCGGCGGCGGCGACAACTTCGCCGTGCTCACCGAAGGCACCAACCGCGTCGTTGGACCGGTGGATCTGGATGCGCTGGTGGATTACATCGAGACGCTGCCGCAACCTTTCAGCGGCAACGTGGAAGGGCGCATCATGCGGGTTGATTGAGCAGCTTCAGGCGGACCGGGCAGCAGCGGATTCACGTCCTTGCGCCCGGCAGCTGAATGAAAAAGGCGACCCGAAGGTCGCATTTTTTACGTGCTGGCCCGGTACTTACTGCCCGAGAAGGCCCGCGCCCTGTGCCGAGCCAAACGCAAAGCCGATGAATTCCTGCACGCTCATCTCGCGGCCGTTCAACGTGACCTTGTCATTGGTGTAGTGCAGGGAGCTGGCCAGGCGATCGCCTTGTAACTGGAACCATCCTGCGTTGAGTGCAATGCCGCTGAACAGATCGGTGGCGGCATCGGTTTCCTGCTGCAGCGCAACCGGATCCGTCTCATCGCCCTGATGTCGCACGATCAGACCGGCAACGTCCCGCACCAGGCCTTTGTCGATACCGGCGTCGGCCTTGAGCGAAGCGAGCGCGCTGGTGATCATCGCGAAGGGATCAACGGCGCCTTCGCCCGGCCCTTGCAGATCGAGCACGACGGACAGACGGGCGACACCGTTAGCGGTCTCGAAACCGAACTCGTCGAGCGCCAGGGTGGGCTTGTGCTTGAGCAGCTGCATCGCCTGAGCTTGCAGTTCGCTCTGCTGGGCGTCGCTCATGTTGGCAAGGGCGTCCTCCTGGCTGGGGCCGCTTTCGAGAATAGCCTTGTAGCTCTCGACCAGGGCCTTGAGGCTTGCGTCTTCGAGGTGGCGCAGGCTGAACGCCAGGGCGACGTTGCTGAAGGTTTGATCTCTGGCTTCCACCTGACCGATGCGGTAGGCAACGGTCTGGTCGAGGCCACGGGTGCCGCGGCCCAGCATTTCATCGATGGAGGCTTTCTGGATCACCACGGCGGGGGCCTCACCGACCTGAATGTCCATGCGCTCGACGGTAACGGCTGATGGGCCAAGGGCGAAGCCGTTGGCATCCTCCTGTTTGTCGGCGGACATGCTGATGCCACGAATGCTCATCCGTACCGGCTTGCTGGCAGTGCCGGTCAGGTTGAGATCGACGTCCTTCAGTTCGCCGTCCATACGAAACGCGGTGGCGTCCTTTGCCGCTTCGAAGGTGACGGTGCCGGGCGAGACACGAAGCGTGCCCTCTTCGTCCGCGACGTTGAAGGCAGCCGAGCGCAGCTCGCCGTGCTGGCGGCCGTCGTAGCCAATGGTCACATCGCCTACTAGCGGCATTTCACCCGAGGCAGCTTCGAACAGCTTTTCGGTCAGCGGCGTCCGCTCGAGCTTGACGTGGCTCTGGGCGGCGACGGGCATCAAGCGGCCTCGCGCCAGACGCGAGACCGGAAACGGGCCATGCTCGAGGTGATCCTGTAACAGCAGCGAATACTGCTGCGTGTTGCCCTCGTCATCGGGCACCTCGATGTCGATCTGGTAGCGGGCGTCACTGGACAGCAGCCCGCGTTCGAAGCTGAGCAGCTTCAGGTTGGCGCCGGCACCCCCGCCGATGCTCATCTCGCGCAGCTTGATATTGGCCTGGTCGACGGCATTGCGCGCGGTCGATTCGACCTGGGTGCTGGTGTAAACAGTGGCGGCACCGATGAGGGCCAGGGGTACGGCAACGGCGAGTACGAGCTTTTTCATGGAAAGCATCCTGTGCGGCGGCTGGGCAGACGTCCCGTCAGCCGGTGATTGGCAAGCGGCGGCACTCTAACAGCGTGCCCGCACGGGCTCCAGCGCGCCATGCAACAGGATGGGCAGCGTGAGAACGTCGCAACAAATCACGGCCGTCACCATTGGTACAGCCCGTAGGCCACCACCCCCAGACCAAACCCCATCTGCGCCAGGAGCAGCGCCCGAATGGCGAAGGTATAACTGATGATCCAGCTTTGCCCCAGCGCATCGTGAGCAAACAACCGGTGGCTGGCCGGAAACTCGGTCTCCATCTCTTTGAGCGCCGTAATGGTCAGCTGCAAAAGCTGACGACTGCGGGCATCGACCAGCCAGAACACCAGAGCCAGCAAGACGGTGAAGGCGCCCAGCAGCACCAGCAGGCCCGGCGAGAAGCCCCGCTCCAGCGCTGCCAGCACCCCACCATCGGCAAAAATTGCCAGCACCACGAAGAAGTTGAACCCCCGCAGGCGTTGCTCGGCATTGAGCTTGAAGTGGGCCCACACGAACTCTCGACTGTCCACGCGCTCACCTTTATCGAAACGCCATCCCACCCGCATCAAACAGTTCGATTTCAGGTGTTTCGCTGGCTACTCATATGAGAGCGTTGGCGACCGCGATAAATCCCGGCTCAGCTACCAACCGGTGGGCTAAAGCCCACCCTACAAGCTGATCCGCTCCGTTACGTAAAGCTGTTGCCGTAAACCGGCCGTAGGGTGGGCTTCAGCCCACCGTTGCCCGGCAAGCATCTCCAATCAATCGACAGAAGCGCAACGGCATCGACATACATCTCGTGAAGGCAAGGAGGCCTCCATGTCCAACTACCGCCGCAGTCTGGTGCCTGGCGGCACGTGGTTTTTCACCGTGACCCTGGCTGACCGCGAATCTCGCTTGCTGGTTGAGCAGGTCGCACTGCTCAGAGATGCCTATGGTCTGACCCACTACGCCCGTCCTTTCCAAACCCTCGCAATCTGCATCCTCCCCCATCATCTGCACGCTATCTGGACACTCCCCAAGGACAACGCCGACTTCGCCGGCCGCTGGAGCCTGCTCAAGAGCGCATTCTCTCGACAACGTCCAGCAATGCCTCGCAACGCGAGCCAGATCCGCAAGCGAGAGAAAGGCATCTGGCAGCGGCGCTATTGGGAGCATCAGATTCGGGACGAAACGGATTTACAGCGGCATGTTGATTACATCCACTACAACCCGGTCAAGCATGGGCTGGTAGAAAAGGTCGCGGACTGGCCCTATTCGAGCTTCAACCGGTACGTGGAGAAAGGCCTGTTAACACAGAACTGGGCGGGTAACGCCGAGCTCAGCGGCTCGTTCGGTGAGTAGGTATCAGCCAACCCTTTGCATCCTTGGAACACCACCCCTACAGCAGCTGAACCTCGATCAGGATTGCCCTGAACACATCACGGCTGCAGCGTCGACTAGCCAGCAAACCAAGCCCGGCACGACAAAGAAATCGCCCCGCTGGCGCGCCCGATTGAACCGGGGATACGAACCCGGACACAAAGGTTCGTCGCCCTGGCCTTTACTCAGCGGGATCTGCGCGAGTCTGGATATCGACGTTATTGCCCAGTATGACGATCGCCTGGTCATTGCTGAACGGGCGAAGGTCCAGCGTATCGTTGTACTCGACCAAGACCTGCTCAACCGCCTCTTTGAATGGCGCGTTTCCGTAATGAGGCAGCGGGTAGAAATCCACCAGTGCGAGCGACGCAAACGAGTCGAGATCAGGCGCCGCGCTGGGGTCATCCAGCCTCTGCAGGTAGTCGATGCTGGGCGCGAGCACAGCGGAGCCGGCGGACTCGCCGATGTAGCACTTACCTGCCCTAACCTGCTCGGCGATCAGTTTGTCGGCACCGGTGCGCTTCAATTCTTGCAGCAGAAAGAAGGTGTTGCCGCCGGCCACATAGATGTAGTCATTGCGTTCGAGCTTGTCGGCAATGTCTTGCTGGCTGGCCGTCGACACTTCGAGCTCATCAATCGCAAGGCCCGCTTCAACGAGCGCATCCTTAGCGGCGATTAGGTACGCATTCACCTCTTCAGCAAGGCTTGCCGTGGGAATCAACGTGACCGTCTTGCCCCGACACTGGCCTTGGGTGAAGGTGACGAACAGGTCCGCGACGTCGGCGAATGAAGAAGTCAGAAAGATGTTCATGTCAGATCTCTGTTATCGGGCTTCAAGCGGGCCGAGCTGAACGTCCGCGCAGACAGTCGACAGAGGACAGCCGCCTACCCTGTGAGTGCCACCCAGCGAATCAACGACCCAGCAGCGCCTGCACCTGAGAGATAGCCTTCGCCTCGCGGCTGGGCCAGTCACCGACGATCTCCACGAATGGCTGCTGGTGCCGCTGGAGCCAGCCGCGACAGGCCTCATGAAAGCGCCAACGCTCGGCGGCCTCCGGTTGGCAGCGCTGGCCGTCGGCATGCCACTCGGCGCCATCGGGCGACAGCAGCAAGTGCAGGTCGTAATGGCGGGCGAGCAGCTCATCTTCCAGCCACGCCGGGCAGCTGCCGAACAGTGTCTGGCTCCAGATCATGTTGCTCAGCAGGTGTGTATCGAGCATCAGCAGTTCAGGCGCCCTGCCCCGCGCAGCGTCTTCCCAGCCCAGTTGGCCGCGAGCAATAGCGGGGATGTCGTTCAGGCAGGTGTCGCGCTGTTCACGCTCGATGAAGTGGCGGACGTATTCACCCACCACCACACCCCCCAAGCGCTGCTGCAACCGCGCCGCGAGCCAGCTTTTGCCGGTGGATTCGGCTCCCGTGAGCACCACGACTTTCATTGCAGATTCATCCTTGTGCTCATCTTCAATCAACACCCACGAAGCCACCCGTCTGATGCTGCCACAGGCGGGCATAGAGGCCGCCGCGCTCGACCAGCTCGGCGTGGGTACCGGTCTCGATCACCCGGCCCTCATCGATCACCACCAGCCGATCCATGCGCGCGATGGTCGAGAGCCGGTGGGCGATGGCGATGACCGTTTTGCCTTCCATCAGGGTATCGAGGCTTTCCTGTATGGCCGACTCGACCTCTGAATCCAGGGCCGAAGTGGCTTCGTCGAGCACCAGAATGGGCGCGTCCTTGAGCAACACGCGGGCGATGGCGATGCGCTGGCGCTGGCCTCCGGAGAGCTTGACGCCCCGCTCGCCCACCTTGGCCTCGAAGCCTAGGCCGCCCTGGCTGTCGTCCAGCGTGGCGATAAAGGCATCCGCGCGAGCCTTGCGAGCCGCCGCCCAGAGCTGCTCATCGCTGGCATCAGGCCTGCCGTAGCGCAGGTTGTCGCGGATCGACCGGTGCAACAGCGATGTGTCCTGCGTGACCATGCCGATGTTGGCGCGCAGGCTTTCCTGGTTGACCTCAGCGATGTCCTGCTCGTCGATCAGGATGCGCCCGCTTTCCAGGTCATAGAGGCGCAGCAGCAAGTTGACCAATGTGGACTTGCCGGCGCCAGACGGCCCCACCAGGCCGATTTTCTCGCCGGGACGGATATCGATGCTCAACCCGCTGATCACACCGCCCGTCTTGCCGTAGTGGAAATGCACGTCCTCGAAACGCACGCCGCCCTGCTCCACCTCCAGCGGCTTGGCATCCTCGCGGTCAACGACGTGACGTGGCTGGACGATGGTCTGCATGCCGTCCTGTACGGTGCCGACGTTCTCGAAGATGCCGTTGACCACCCACATGATCCACTCGGCCATGTTGTTGATGCGGATCACCAGGCCCAACGCCAGCGCGATAGCGCCGGTGGTGATCAGCGCCTCGCTCCACAGCCACAGCGCCAGGGCGCCGGTGCCGACGATGAGCAGGCCGTTCATGCAGGTGATCAGCGAGTCCAGGCTGGTGATGATGCGCGACTGCAGGCGGAACTTGCCGAGCAGCTCCTGCATGGCTTCGCGGGCGTAGCTTTCCTCTTCCTTGGAATGCGCGAACAGCTTGAGCGTGGCGACATTGCTGTAGCCGTCCACCACACGGCCCATGACCTTCGAACGCGCAGCAGAAGCGGCCGCCGAGCGGGCGCGTATGCGCGGGACGAAATACCAGAGCGCTGCGCTGTAACCGATAATCCACAGCACCAGAGGCACGATCAGGCGCAGATCGGCGGCGGCGAACAGATACAGCGCGCTGCCGGCGTAGACCACCACATGCCACAGCGCGTCGATCACCTGCATGGCCGAATCGCGCAGCGATGGTCCGGTCTGCATGACACGCTGGGCGATGCGTCCGGCGAAATCGTTCTGGAAGAAATTCAGGCTCTGCTTGAGGACGTAGCGGTGGTTCTGCCAGCGAACCAGATTGGTCAGCCCCGGATTGATCGCCTGATGGGTCAGCAGGTTGTGCAGCCCGAACACCAGGGGCCGGATGATCAACGCCACCGCCGCCATCCACAGCAATTCGTTGCGGTGCTCGGCGAAAAACGTCCGCGCGTCTTCGGTCGTCTGGGCCATGTCGATCAACTGACCCAGAAAGCTGAACAGCGCCACCTCGATCAATGCTGCGAAGAAGCCGACCACCAGCACAGCGAGCATCAGCGGCCAGACCTGCCTCAGGTAATGGGCGTAGAAGCGCAGCATGCCGGCCGGCGGCGCGACGTCGGGGCTGGGTTTGAAGACATCGATCAGATTTTCGAAACGACTGAACAGCATGGGGAACGGTCTGCTCTGGCGGGTGGGCGGCGGTTTTGCTTGTTGTTGTCGGCTGCAGGTGCCGATCGTTGACAACGGCGTCCGGGGTCAGTCTGAAATAGGGTCGAAGCGCTCTGAACCGCGGGTTTGCTGTCGCAGCCTAGCAGTATGCAGGAGCCTGGTAGTCCCTCGACCGATGGGCTGTAGCGCATCCGTGGCGCCTGTAGGGTGGGCTTCAGCCCACCCTTGTATCTCGACTACCACGCTATTTGGGGTGATAGTTCCCGACTGATCATCGGGGGAAGGTCGGGAAGGCGT
>NZ_JAMOII010000011.1 GCF_024448985.1 Stutzerimonas stutzeri | reverse complement strand
GCTTCGACGGCAACGAGATCATCAAGGGTGTTGACCTGGAAATCCGCGACGGTGAGTTTGTAGTGTTCGTCGGCCCATCCGGTTGCGGAAAATCCACCCTGCTGCGGCTGATTGCCGGACTGGAAGAAGTCAGCAGCGGCCATATCGAGCTGGACGGCCGCGACATCACTCAGGTCAGCCCGGCCAAGCGCGACCTGGCCATGGTGTTCCAGACCTACGCGCTGTACCCGCACATGACGGTGCGCAAGAACATGTCCTTCGCCCTGGACCTGGCCGGTGTCGACAAGCAGGAAGTCGAACGCAAGATCACCAACGCCGCGCGCATTCTCGGCCTGGAGCCGTTGCTGGAGCGCAAACCGAAACAGCTGTCCGGTGGTCAACGCCAGCGGGTGGCGATCGGCCGCGCCATCGTGCGCAACCCGAAGGTCTTCCTGTTCGACGAACCGCTGTCCAACCTCGACGCCGCTCTGCGCGTGCAGATGCGCCTGGAGCTGTCGCGCCTGCATCAGGAACTGCGCGGCACCGTGATCTACGTGACCCACGACCAGGTGGAAGCCATGACCCTGGCCGACAAGGTGGTGGTGCTCAACGGCGGGCGCATCGAGCAGGTCGGCTCGCCGATGGAGCTCTATCACAACCCGGCCAACCTCTTCGTCGCCGGTTTTCTCGGCACGCCGAAGATGGGCTTCCTCCAGGGTACGGTCGTCGGTGTACATGACGAGGGTTGCGAGGTGGAACTGGACGCCAGGTGCCGCCTGCAATTGCCCCTGGGCGGCCCGGCATTGTCCATTGGCGATCCGGTCACTCTCGGCATCCGTCCCGAGCACCTCAACCGCAGCACCGACGGCAGCTGGCAACTGGAGGTCAAGGCCGACGTCAGCGAACGCCTGGGCAGCGACACCTACTGCCATGTGATCACCCAGGCGGGCGAGCCGCTGACCATGCGCATCCGTGGCGATTTCACGCCGCGCTATGGCGAGGCGCTGAAACTGACGCTCAATGCCGCCCACTGCCACCTGTTCGACAGCAAGGGCCTGGCGGTCGGCCAGCCCCTGCGTCAGGTGGCCTGAATCAGCCTGGCAGGTCGCTCAAACGGCGACTTGTCATTCATTTCCGTGTTGCCAGCCGTTACGGACGATCCCGTGGCGAGGACGCGCACGTCTGTCAGCGAGACATCCGATGAAGTTGAACGAACAGCATCTGCAGCAACTGCCGGCCAACATCAAGCGCCCCGGCTATCCCCTGGAAACGGTCAGCACCGGCATCGCCCATATCGGCGTCGGCGGTTTTCATCGTGCCCACCAGGCGGCTTATACCGATGCCCTGATGAATACCGGTGAAGAGCTGGACTGGGGCATCTGCGGCATCGGCACCCGCCCCGAGGAACGGGCCATGCGCAATGCCCTGGCCGCGCAGGACCACCTGTTCACTCTGGTGGAGCTGGATGATCGACCGGATACGGAGGTTCGGGTGATCGGCAGCATCCGCGACATGCTACTGGTCGAGGACGGTTCGGAAACGGTGGTGGCCCGGCTCGCCGACCCGGCGATCCGCATCGTCTCGCTGACCATCACCGAAGGCGGCTACTGCATGGACGAAAGCACCGGCCAGTTCGACGCCTCGCTGCCGCAGATCAAGCACGACCTGGCCAACCCACGCGCGCCGATCAGCGTATTCGGCCTGCTCTGCGCGGCGCTGGCCCGACGCCGTGGAGCTGGCATTGCGCCGTTCACGGTGATGTCCTGCGATAACCTGCCGCACAACGGCGACGTCACCCGCAAGGCACTGCTGGCCTTCGCCACTCTGGTGGACGCCGAGCTGGCCGGCTGGATCGAGCGCCACGTCAGCTTTCCCAACGCTATGGTCGATCGCATCACGCCGATGACCAGCGCAGCGCATCGCCAGGCGCTTCAGGACCACCACGGCATCGACGACGCCTGGCCGGTGGTATGCGAACCCTTCGTGCAATGGGTGCTGGAGGACAAGTTCGTCAACGGTCGCCCCGCCTGGGAGAAAGTCGGCGTGCAGTTCACCGACGACGTCGCACCCTATGAGGAAATGAAGCTCAAGCTGCTCAACGGCAGTCATCTGGCGCTGACCTATTTGGGGTTCCTGCGCGGCTATCGCTACGTGCACGAAACCATGGAAGATCCGTTGCTCAGGCGCTACGTGCAACGCTACATGGACGAGGACGTAACGCCGCAACTGGCGCCAGTGCCCGGTATCGACCTCGAACAATACAAGCGCACGCTGATCGAGCGTTTCTCCAACCGTGCCATCGCCGACCAGCTGGAGCGGGTCTGTTCGGACGGCTCGTCGAAGTTCTCCAAGTTCAGCGTACCGACCATCAACCGGCTAATCGCCGACGACGCCGAGCTGGATCGCGCCGCGCTGGTGATCGCCGCCTGGGCGTTGTATCTGCGGGGAGTCGATGAAAATGGCGAGCGCTACCGGATCCTCGATCCGCGTCTGGAATTCTGCCAGGGGCTGGTCGCTGCGGATGACGGGCTGGCCGAGCGCCTGCTCGGGCGCGAGGATATTTTCGGCACGCAGATTCCGCGTTCAGCGGCATTTCGGGAGGCTTTCGAGCGCAACCTGACGCGGCTGCGTTCGCTGGGGGTGAAAGGCACGCTCGATCAGTTGCTCGCGAGCTAGGAGACCCTATGTTTCTAGGCATCGACTGCGGTACCCAAGGCACCAAGGCGCTGCTGCTCGACGCCGCGACCGGAACCGTGCTGGGTGAAAGTTCAGCCAGTCATGAACTTATCAGTGGTCCCAACGGCCGCCGCGAGCAGGCGACTGAGCAATGGATCGAGGCGTTCGAAAAGGCTACGGCGGCGGCGCTGGCCCAGGCAGGGGTCAAGGATACGGCCGTACTCGGCATCGGCGTTTCCGGCCAGCAGCATGGGCTGGTCACGCTGGATGCGGATGGCCAAGTACTGCGGCCGGCCAAGCTCTGGTGCGACACCGAATCGGCCACCGAGAACCAGCGCCTGCTGGATTGGCTGGGCGGCGAGATCGGCTCGCTGCAGCGTTTGGGCGTGGCCATTGCGCCGGGTTACACGGTGTCCAAGCTGCTTTGGATGAAGGAGCAGCATCCCGCGCTGTTCGAGCGCATCGCCCATATCCTGCTGCCCCATGACTATCTCAATTACTGGCTGACCGGGCGTTACTGCAGCGAGTATGGCGATGCCTCGGGCACCGGCTACTTCGATGTGCGCAGTCGGCGCTGGGATCTGGAGCTGCTGCACCATATCGACCCGAGCGGTCGGCTGGCAGCGGCACTGCCGGAACTGATCGAGCCTCACCAGTCGGTCGGATATTTGCGACCGGAGCTGGCCAAACGGCTGGGGCTCAATCCCCAGGCATTGGTGGCCAGCGGCGGTGGCGACAATATGATGGGCGCCATTGGCACCGGCAATATCGCACCCGGCGCGATCACCATGAGCCTGGGCACCTCCGGCACACTTTACGGATACGGCAATGAACCCCGCGTCAGTTCGCAGCCGTCGGTCGCGACCTTCTGCTCGTCCAGCGGTGGCTGGCTGCCGCTGATCTGCACCATGAACCTGACCAACGCCAACGGCACCATCCGCGAGTTGCTGCAGCTCGAGCTCGAGCAATTCAACGCACTGGTGGCACAAGCGCCCATCGGCGCGGATGGCGTAAGCATGCTGCCGTATCTCAACGGCGAACGCGTACCCGCCCTGCCCCAGGCCAGCGCCAGCCTGCACGGCTTGACCAGCGACAACCTCACTCGCGCCAACCTCTGCCGCGCCGTGCTCGAAGGCGTGACCTTCGGCCTGCGCTATGGTCTGGACCTGCTGCGTGATAGCGGTATTCGCAGCGAACGGATTCGGCTGATCGGTGGCGGTGCGAAGAACCCACTGTGGCGGCAGATCATCGCCGACGTCATGGCCACGCCGCTGATCTGCACCACGCACAGTGAAGCTGCAGCGCTGGGTGCGGCCATCCAGGCGGCCTGGTGTCATGCGCGGCAGAGCGATGCGCAGGCCAGTCTCGCCGAGATTTGCGAGCGCTGTGTCAGCCTGGATGAGACGACCGCCGTCAGGCCGGATGCACACGCCGTCGCAGCTTATGAGCAGGCCTATCGGCGCTATCAGGGGCTGGTGACCAGCTTTTATGGTCAGCAGGCGTAACTACAGTTTCCATTCGCGAGCAAGCTCGCTCCTACAACGGCCGAGGTCGCACGATCCCGTAGGAGCGAGCTTGCTCGCGAACGCTTTGTCCAATCCCCAGCGCGCCACACCAGCAGATAACCACGCATAAAAAAGACAAAGCCAGGAATTCATGGCTTTGCCTTTGGTACTACCAGAGCGTGTCAGCGGCTACGCAGCGCCTCGCGCGGCACGTATTTGCCCAGCTCGTGCTTGGCGATCGACGCACGATGCACTTCGTCCGGACCGTCAGCCAGGCGCAGGGTGCGCTGCATGGCGTACCAGTGGGCCAGCGGGAAATCCTCGGATACACCGGCGCCGCCGTGGATCTGGATGGCACGGTCAATCACCTTCAACGCCACATTTGGCGCAACCACCTTGATCTGTGCGATTTCGCTGGCGGCGATCTTGTTGCCGACCGTATCCATCATGTAGGCCGCATTTAGCGTCAGCAGCCGCGCCATGTTGATCTCGATGCGGCATTCGGCGATATGGTCCAGGTTCGCCCCCAGACGCGCCAGCGGCTTGCCGAACGCCGTGCGGTTGACCGAACGCTCGCACATCAGCTTCAGCGCACGCTCGGCCACGCCCACTGAGCGCATGCAGTGGTGGATACGGCCTGGGCCAAGGCGGCCCTGGGCGATCTCGAAACCACGGCCTTCGCCGAGCAGCACGTTTTCATACGGCACGCGGACGTTTTCCAGCAGCACTTCGGCGTGGCCGTGCGGCGCGTCGTCGTAGCCGAATACGGGTAACGGGCGCAGCACCTTGAGACCGGGCGCATCCATCGGCACCAGGATCATCGAATGCTGTTGGTGACGCGGTGCATCCGGGTTGGTCAGGCCCATGAAGATCATGACTTTGCAGCGTGGATCGCAGGCACCGGAGGTCCACCACTTGCGACCATTGATGACCCACTCGTCACCTTCGCGAACGGCACGCGCCTCCATGTTGGTCGCGTCCGACGAAGCCACGCCAGGCTCGGTCATGCCGAAGGCCGAGCGGATTACTCCTCGAAGCAGAGGCTCGAGCCAGCGTTTTTTGTGCTCGTCACTGCCGTAACGAACCAGTACTTCCATGTTGCCGGTGTCCGGCGCCGAGCAGTTGAATGCCTCCGGACCAAGGCCGGAGCTGCCCATGATTTCGGCCAGCGGCGCGTATTCGGTATTGGTCAGCCCAAAGCCCAGCTCGGAATCTGGCAGAAAAAGGTTCCACAATCCTTCGGCTTTGGCTTTGGCCTTCAGCTCCTCGACGATGGCGGTGGGTTGCCAACGGTCGCCCTCACTTACCTGCTGATAGAAGATTTTCTCGGCGGGATAGACATGCGCATCCATGAACGCCTGAACGCGTTCACGCAACTCTTGAACCTTGGGGGAATAGGCGAAATCCATGGCGACAGACCTTCTGCAGGTAACGTTTTGTAGTTTTAGATGCTAGAGGACGCTCGACGATTTATCTAAGCTATTTTCCTCGTGTATAAACATTCATCACCGATATATGATCGGCGAATTCCGATACACGCCGGAGAGCACAACAATGAACCTGAACAAGGTCGATCTGAATCTGTTCATCGTCTTCGATGCCATCTATACCGAGGCGAATCTGACCCGCGCCGGGCAGATCGTCGGCATCACCCAGCCCGCCGTTTCCAATGCCCTGGCGCGCCTTCGCGAGACCTTCAACGACCCGCTGTTCGTGCGCACCGCGCAAGGCATGGTGCCGACGCCGATGGCACAGAACATCATCGGCCCGGTGCGCAACGCGTTGCAGTTGCTGCGCGTCTCGGTGCAGGAAAGCCGTACCTTCAATCCGCTGCAGGCGAACAAGACCTTCCGCATCAGCATGACTGACCTCACCGAGGCGGTGGTGTTGCCGCCGCTGTTCCAACGCCTGCGCCGCATGGCACCGAACGTGAAGATCGAAAGCATGCTGGCCAAGCGTCGCGAAACCACCAAGGAACTGGCGGCCGGCCGCCTGGATTTCGCCATGGACGCCCCGCTCAATACCGACCCGCAGGTGCGCCACGTCAAGCTATTGGAGGACCGCTACGTCTGCGCCATGCGCCGCGGCCATCCCTTGGCGAAGGACAAGCTCAGCGTCGAGGAATACCTGTCGCTGTCGCACATCCATATTTCCAGCCGGCGCAGCGGCCTGGGCATGGTCGACCTGGCGCTGGGCAAGATGGGCCAGCAGCGCAAGATCGCTCTACGCTCGCAGCACTACATGATGGCCACGCAGGTGATTCAGCACACCGATATGGCGGTGACCGTGCCGGAGCGTTTCGCCCGTCGCCACGATCTGCATCAGGTGCCACTGCCGGTAGATATTCCGCCATTGGAAACGCATATCTACTGGCACGAAAGCACCGATCAGGACCCGGCCAACCGCTGGATGCGCGAGCAGATGATTGAGATCGCCCAGCAGGTCACGGCGGCGCAGCAGGCCGACTGACGCCCTGCTGTAATGGAGCCGGCAAGCGCGATGCCTGCCGGTTGCGTCTCAGGCGCTTTCGCGCATCACCACTTCAAACCCCACATCGATCCGCCGTTGCGTTGGCGTTTCGCCGCGCATCAGGCTGAGCAGCATCTGCCCGGCCAGCGTGCCGATCTCTCCACGGATGGTGCGTACAGTCGTCAGCGCCGGGTGCATCCAAGCGGCGGCTGGCAGGTCGTTGAAACCGGCAATGGCCAAGCGCCCAGGAACGGCCAGCTGCAGCTGGCGGGCACGGAACAACGCCCCCAGCGCCAGGTCGTCGTTATTGAAGAAGATCGCATCGATGCCTGGCTGCTGGGCCAGTAGCCTGTTCAGCAGTTCGGCGCCAAGGCCGATGGAGGACACCTCCGGCGTCAGCAGTTCTAGCGCGGGGTCATAGCGGGACGCCTCGCGCATCACCTGCCGATAACCTTCGGCACGCTGCAGGGTACGCGGGTCGAGCTGCGCAGCGGCGAAGGCGATGGTGCGGTAACCGCGATCAAGCAGTTTGCGGGTCATGGCGGCGCCTGCCTCGAATTGCGAAAAACCGACGCAGTAGTCCTCTTGTGCATCGCTCAGCTCCATCAGCGTGACGATGGGGCTGGTGTAGCTGCCTAGCACTTCGCGCGCGGCATCGCTGCGCTGGAAGCCGGTGACCAGAAGCCCTGCCGGCTGATGGGCCAGATAGGCACGCAACAGACGCTCGTCTTCCTCCGGACGGTAGTGACTGACGCCGATCATCAGCTCATACCCGGCCGGCATCAGGACTCGCTGAACCGCCTCGACGGTATCGACGAATACGGCGTTCGACAGTGAAGGGATGATCACAGCTACGAGATTCGACCTTGCACTGGCAAGGCTTCGCGCCGCGGTATGCGGCACGTAGCCCAGCGCTTTGACCGCAGCCATGACACGCTCGCGCAGCGCATCGGACACCCGCTCCGGTTGCGACAGCGCACGCGAAGCGGACATCAAGGAACAACCAGCACTGCGAGCCACATCAGACAATGTGACCCGCTCCAGAGAGCGGCGACGGCGAGAGCTCATAGCGGGATCCAGCGGCGAGGGGCGGAAATTCTATACGGGAGGCGCCCCCGAATGGGGCGCGCCCGATCACTTCGGTGCTTTCGCTATTTCCGCCTGAACTTCGTTGAACAGCGGTTCGCCGACCGTATCAATCACGGTCTGAATCGCCGGCTTGGCCTGCTCGCGCATACGTTGGATTTCTTCAGGGCTGACCTTGTTGATCTCCATGCCGTGCTCTTCGATTTGCGCCAAGGCTTCGCGGGCTTCGGCACGAGTATCTTCGCGCTCCGAATCACGTGACTTCTTCGCCGCGTCCATGATGATGTTCTGCTCGGTCTCGGACAGGCCATCCCACCAGCGCTTGGATGCCGTAACGATCCATGGGCTGTAGACGTGATTGGTCACACTCAGGTACTTCTGCACCTCATAGAATTTCGAGGAGAGGATGGTGTTGTAGGGGTTTTCCTGACCGTCGACGGCCTTGGTCTCCAGCGCAGTGAACAGCTCGGAGAACGGCAGCGGAACCGCGTTGGCGCCCATTTGCTTGAAGGTGTCAATGAACACCGGGTTGGGCATCACGCGCAGCTTGATGCCATTGAAATCCTCCATTTTCTCAACCGCCCGCACGTTGTTGGTGAGGTTGCGGAAGCCGTTCTCCCAGTAGACCAGCCCAACCAGCCCTTTCTCTTCCAGCGCATCCATGACCTTCTGCCCGACCGGGCCATCGAGCACGTAATCCGCCTGCTTTTCGCTTTCGAAGAGGAACGGTGTATCCCATACCGCCATTTCCTCGGCGACGCCCACCAGGGTGGCGGTCGAGCCGACCATCATTTCCTGCGCCCCGCCCATCAGCGCGTTCTGCATCTGGTCGTCCGATCCCAGGCTGGCGGAGGCAAACGTCCGCATCTTGAGCTTGCCGTCGGACGCCTTGGCGATTTCTTCGGCAAGCAGCTTCGCCGCCCTGCCCTGGTTGCTGTCTTCGTTGAGGCCATAACCGAAGCGGATCATTCGTGAACGAACGTCGTCAGCCGCCTGCGCGCTGACCGCGGTGATGGCGCTACCGAGCGTGGTGGCCGCCAGAGCCGCTATGAGAAACCGTTTCATGCTGTCTTACCTTTTGTTGTTGTGGATGGAATGAAGATGAAGCTTTTCTCGCCAAGGCGAAACCTGAATGCCGCTGCGGTCAATTCGAGCGAGTTCCTGCCCCGATCAGCGCAACCATTGCAGCGGCACGGTGATGATCGACGGCACGGCAACCAGCAGTGCGACGATCAGCAAATAAATAACGAAGAATGGGATCACTCCGCGCACCAGTGTCTCCATGCGCAACCTGCCGATACCTCCGACAACGTTCAGCACAGTGCCCACTGGCGGCGTAATCAGACCGATGGAGCCGATCAATACGAACATCACGCCGAAGTACACCGGGTCGATACCGGCCTTGACCGCGATAGGCGCCAGCACAGGGCCAAGGATCAGAATGGTTGGTGTCAGATCGAGCACCATGCCGATCGCGATCATCAACACCATGATGGCAACCATCAGTAGCTTCGGATCTTGCGCCAGCGGGCCGAGCATCATGGCGATCTCGTCCGGCAACTGCGCCAGCGTGATCATGTAGCCGGAAACGATTGCCGCGGCGCAGAGAAACATCACTGACGCCGTGGTACGGCTCGCGCGAGTCAGCACTTCAATCACGCCGCGCCAGTTGAGTTCGCGATACAGCAAGGTCGAAACGGCAAGCGCATAAACCGCTGCCACTACTGCTGCCTCGGTTGGCGTGAACAACCCGCCACGCAAGCCGCCGACGATGATTACCGGGAGCATCAAGGCGGCTGCTCCGTCGACCAGCGCCTTGCGCCGCTCGGCACGGGTGGCTTTTTCCTGAGGGGGCTCTTCGATCTTGCGTGCGATCAGCGTCCAGGCCACCACAAGTCCAGCCCCCATGATCAAACCGGGCACCATACCGGCGAGGAACAGCTGACTGATTGATGTATTGGTCACCACGCCATAAATCACGAAAGGCATCGAGGGCGGAATGATCGGAGCGATAATGCCGCCAGCTGCTACCAGACCCGATGACGAACTCAGTGGATAACCGCGCTCGCGCATCATCGGCAGCAATAGCGTGGCCAGCGCCGCGGTGTCCGCCAGTGCCGAGCCGGACATACTTGCCAGCAGCACCGACGCAGCAATCGCAACATACCCAAGCCCACCGCGCTTGTGGCCGAAATAGGCCTGCGCCATGTTAATGATCCGGCGAGAAATGCCGCCAGCATTCATCAATTCACCGGCAAGAATGAAGAACGGCACGGCCAACAGTGGAAAGCTGTCAGCGCCGGCCTGAAGGTTCTGGGCCAGCAATTGCACATCCCAGAAATCCAGATACCACATCAACACCGCACCAGTGAGAATCAGCGCGAATGCGATCGGCATGCCGAAGGCCATGAAGCCAAACAGTGAAGAAAGGAAGACGACGACAGTCATGTACGGTCCTCAGGCGGGCATTGCCCATGTTGTTATCGAAAAGTCAGTCGGCCGTTACATTGGCGTCGGCGGCATGCGGCTGGGGCTGTCCGCGCCATACGTTGACGAGTTGCAAAAGCGCCAGGACCGTCAGTGCGATCATGCTGGCCATCACCGGTAGCATCGCTACTGCCAGCGGATAGCCCACTACCGGGCTATTGATGTTCCAGCCGAACTGCATCTGGTTCCATCCGCCCATAGCAGCCATGCCGCTGGCAACGGCCACCATCAGCCAGCTGACCGAATCGACCAAGCGGCGAAACAACTTTGGAAAACGATCACGGATCATGCTGAAAGCCATCAGCTCTCCGCGGCGCATGCTCGACGCGACGCCAACGAAGACCAGCCAGACGAAGGCCAATCGCGAAAGCTCCTCGGCGCCAGTCCAACCGGTACCGAAGGCATAACGCAGCACCACGCTGCTAAACACCACGATCACCATAAAAGCGAGCAAGCCCGCCATCAGCCAATCGGTGATCCGATCGAAGCTCTGCGCCATTTTTCCGCTGTATATGGGTGCGCTGGTCAACTCAGCGCCGCGCTCCAGCTCTGTGTTAGCGCTATCAAGCGGACGTGCGGAAAGATCCTCGCGATCGGCGATTTCAAGTCCAAAATCACGCTGCATCCAGCTGACGATTTCTCCGAGGACCTGCTCGCGCGACTGGCTGGCATCGACTACCAGCACACCGGGTTCGCCTTCCGGCGACTCGAGTGTGGCGAACTGGCTGTCCACCAAAGAAATCGGCATGAAATGCCCAGCACGGCCACCCACGCGCTGAACGGCCGTGTCGTAATCGATGGACAGATGCGCGAAACGCAAGGCCGGCACCGCGTCGCGTAATAGATCACGGTAGCGGCGCTTGAGCGCTGAACAGGCCAGCACGAAGCCGACGTCGTCTTCGATTGCCTTTTGCATCTCGATGATGAGCTTCTGCAGCCACTCGACACGATCAGCGTCGGATAGCGGCATGCCCGCGCGCATACGGGCAACGTTCTCTTCGGGATGGAAATTATCGGCTTCGATATGGCGAAAACCCAGTGCATCGGCAACGGCATGGCTGGTGTCGGTCTTACCCGAACCGCTGACACCCATAACTACCAGCGCGCGGCTGGCGAGGGGGATGTCGCTATTGGAGTGGAAATCCACTATCGGCTCTCCAGCAGCATCAATGTGCCGCGTTATGATTGTTGAGCCGGATGGTAGCGCTAACATACTTTTTACTATAACTACCGTTCGTCGCTTTTCGATTCAGCCGAACGGTAGTCTTGTTTGGTCTCGGTGCTTCGGTTTTTCCGACGAGCTAACTACAATCGCCGCCGCAACCCAGGAGACCTGTAATGCCCAAAGCCATGGCACGCCACATTCTGGTAAAAACCGAAGCGGAGGCCGCACAGCTGAAAAAGCGCATCGCCAATGGCGAAGCCTTCGACGTGCTGGCGAAAAAGTATTCGACCTGCCCGTCCGGCAAGAAAGGTGGCGACCTGGGCGAGGTGCGCCCCGGCCAGATGGTACGCAGCATCGATCAGGTGATTTTCAAGAAGCCGTTGCGTGAAGTGCATGGGCCAGTGAAAAGTCAGTTCGGCTATCACTTGGTGCAGGTCTTCTATCGCGACTGAGGCTCGTCAGCTCACGATGCCGAAGCGCTGCAGCTGCATCTCCCGCAGCCGGCTCAGCGTGCGGCGAACGAGAGATAGCACTGAATGTAAAGCTCTTTTCGGTGCGCTGGGTGGCGAGCTGACACAACGCACAGGCGAAACGGCCGCGCCAGCTGGTGCCCGTGACGCCGCCGCGTTGGCATTCTCTAATGACCATCCATATTACCCGCCTCGCTTTTATCTTCTCGCCGCGCGGCCTTGATGGCTGTTACGCAGGCGACCAAACGGACATGCGAAGCCCTGTCGAATCGCGGCCATCCGCACTACAATGCACGCCCTTTTACGCACCTCGTCTCTCGCACCGGTCGGATCGACCGGGCTTGGTCGCGTCTGTGCCGCACCCCGGCCCTTCTGAAACCCAGGACACCGCTTTGATCTCCACCGCTAACATCACCATGCAATTCGGCGCTAAACCGCTGTTCGAGAACGTTTCCGTCAAGTTCGGCAACGGCAATCGCTACGGCCTGATCGGCGCCAACGGCTGCGGCAAGTCGACGTTCATGAAAATCCTCGGCGGCGATCTGGAGCCTTCCGGCGGCCAGGTGATGCTCGAACCCAACGTGCGCCTCGGCAAGTTGCGTCAGGATCAGTTCGCCTACGAGGACTTCAATGTCATCGACACCGTGATCATGGGTCACGAGGAGCTGTGGAAGGTCAAGGCCGAGCGCGAGCGCATCTATTCGCTGCCGGAGATGAGCGAAGAAGACGGCATGGCCGTGGCCGAGCTGGAAACCGAGTTCGCCGAGCTGGACGGCTACACCGCCGAATCCCGCGCGGGTGAATTGCTGCTGGGCCTGGGCATTCCGCTGGAACAGCACTTCGGCCCGATGAGCGAAGTAGCACCCGGCTGGAAGCTGCGCGTGCTGCTGGCCCAGGCGCTGTTTTCCGACCCGGAAGTCCTGTTGCTGGACGAGCCGACCAACCACCTGGATATCAACACCATCCGCTGGCTGGAAGATGTTCTCAAGGTCCGCAACAGCACCATGATCATCATTTCCCACGACCGACACTTCCTCAACAGCGTGTGCACGCACATGGCCGACCTGGATTACGGTGAGCTGCGTCTATTCCCCGGCAACTACGACGAATACATGACCGCGGCCACCCAGAGCCGCGAGCGCCTGCTGTCAGACAACGCCAAGAAGAAAGCGCAGATTGCTGAACTGCAAACCTTCGTCAGCCGCTTCTCGGCAAACGCCTCAAAAGCCAAGCAGGCCACCTCGCGCGCCAAGCTGATCGACAAAATCCAGCTCGACGAAGTCAAGCCGTCCAGCCGCGTCAGCCCGTTCATCCGCTTCGAGCAAACCAAGAAGCTGCACCGTCAAGCCGTGACGGTGGAAAGCCTGGCGAAGGGCTTCGACGGCAAGCCGCTATTCAAGAACTTCAGTTTCACCGTCGAGGCTGGCGAACGCGTCGCTATCATCGGCCCCAACGGCATCGGCAAGACCACGCTGCTGCGTACTCTGGTCGGCGATCTGCAGCCGGATGCCGGTTCGGTGAAATGGACCGAAAGCGCTGACGTCGGTTATTACGCTCAAGATCATGCCGAGGATTTCGAAGATGACGCGACCCTGTTCGACTGGATGGGCCAGTGGACTCAGGGCGGCGAACAGCTGGTACGCGGCACCCTTGGCCGCATGCTGTTCTCCAACGATGAAATCCTGAAATCGGTGCGTGTAATTTCCGGTGGCGAGCAGGGCCGCATGCTGTTCGGCAAGCTGATCCTGCAAAAGCCCAACGTGCTGGTGATGGACGAACCGACTAACCACCTGGACATGGAATCCATCGAGGCGCTGAACCTGGCGCTAGAGAACTATCCGGGAACGCTAATCTTCGTCAGCCATGACCGCGAGTTCGTAGGCTCGCTGGCCACGCGCATCATCGAGCTGTCCGAGTCGGGCGTAACCGACTTCAGCGGCACCTATGACGATTACCTGCGCAGCCTCGGCGTGATCTAGGATCGCGCAGCGATAGAAGACGCCCCGCTAGTACGGGGCGTTTTTGCAACTACCCCCAGCTGACGCCTCCGACTTCGCCTGAGCCTGGATCAGATCTGCGGCAACAATCGATAGAGGCGCTGGAGATACAGATAGTCGAACCACGCAACCTGATGCGCGCTAACGATCAGCCAGAACACCAATTGGAACGAAAGCTTTCTGGTTTTGTGTCGCAACCATTGCTGGGCGATTAATGCGCCCGGCCAACCACCGAGCAATTCAACCAGATGCAGCCGCGCCTCGGGTATGCGCCAGCCACTGCGCAACGCGCTGCGTTTGTCATGCAGATACAGCCCAAATGCCAGCAAACTAGCCAGTACGTAAGCGAACAGCGGCCAGTTGCTGCCGTGTTCCGCCAATCGAAGGCTACCGAGCGCAGGCAGCAGACAGAGCAGGAAGAACCCTAGCGCTTTCAATAGCGGCTGCTGCAACGGACCGTTACGGCGTGCGCGCGGCGCGGGCTTCACAGACTGCGCGGGGCGGGATTTCGGCACGGACGGTTTGCGGCGTATGGCTGGTTCGTCGAGGGACAGCGGCGCATCAAGCCGGATATGCGTAGCACGCAGGCGCCCGGCCTTGTCGGGTTCGCTCAGATACAGCACCCGGTCGCCTTGCATAGGCCGACGCGCGCCACGCATGGCCGAGATATGGGCGAAGACATCACCACGACCCTGCTCCGGCCGGATGAAGCCAAATCCTTTTTGGTCATCCCAGCTTTTAAGCTGACCGCGTAATTCCATGACGGGTGATCCGGTTGGCAGGGACCGGGATTCTAATGCGTCGCTCGGTTCATGACGAGCCGCCCCAACCGCTTATCTAGGTGATGCGTAGCGGCGCTCAAGGAAGTCCAGCAACAGTCGGTTGACCTGTGCGGGCTGCTCGCTCTGTACCCAGTGGCCACAATCGCTGAGCACGTGCTGCTCGAGGTCTGGTACCCAGGAAGGCATCTTCTGCAGCGTATGCGCTTCGAGCGTGCCTACCGGGTCCTTGTCGCCCAGCAGGAAAAGTGCCGGTTGCTCGACCTTGCGCTCGGCCAGCGGCGCAGTTCGCTCCCAGTTACGTTCGAAATTCCGATACCAGTTCAGTGCACCGCGAAATCCGCGCCCCTCGAAGGTCCGTACGTAGACGGCAAAGGCTTCCGGATCACACCAGGCCGGCGGCGAGCTTGGGTCCTGCATGCCTAGATAGAGCGTGCTGTTGGCAGGTTTGTCTTGCAGGAAAAAGTCCTTCGGGACGGCCGCCGAGGTGTTATGCATCATCATTCGCAAGGTACGGGGGATGTCCTGATCCAGCTCGACCTCGGCAACGCCCGGCTGCTGAAAATAAAGGATGTAGTGGAAGCGATCGGAGAACTGGCTGCGGATAATGTCGATGGCAGGCTTCTTCGGACGGCCTCCATAGGGTACGGCCATGGCAGCGACGGCGCGGACACGCTCCGGCTCGAGGAGTGCCAGGTGCCATGCAACCGGTGCGCCCCAGTCATGCCCTATCACGGCCACCGAGCGGTGCCCGAGCTGGTCCATCGCTGCCTGGATATCGCTACATACGGTGATCAGGTCGTAACCCGCGACATCATTCGGAGCGCTGCTTTGGCCGTAGCCGCGCATCTCCGGAGCCACCACTCGATAGCCTGCGTCGGCCAACGCCTGAATCTGATGCCGCCACGAATACCAACTTTCCGGAAAGCCGTGCAGCAACCAGACCACGGCGCCCTCTACCGGCCCGGCGCTATAGACGCTAAGCGTAATGCCATTGACCGACAGCAGCTGGTGTTCGTATTCGTGCACGGGGCGCTCCTTCAACAATGGCCTCAAGGCGCTCAACCCGCCGCGGTGCTCCAGTCGATCAGGTTGAACTGCCAAGTCGCCAGAATGATGATGCCGAAGACGATTCGGTACCAGGCAAATGCCGCATAGCTATGGTTGCCTATGAATTTCAGCAATGCCCGTACCGCCAGCATCGCGAAGATGAATGATGTGACGAAGCCTATCGCGAACACCAGAAAGTCGCTCGGCTGGAACAGGTCGCGGTATTTATAGCCCGAGTACGCTGCGGCGCCAACCATGGTCGGCATCGCCAGAAAGAAAGAGAACTCGGTAGCTGCCTTGCGCGAAAGTCCGAAGAGCAGGCCACCGATGATGGTGGCGCCAGAGCGCGAGGTACCCGGAACCAGCGCAAGGCATTGAGCGAAACCGACCTTCAACGCATGGGTCCAGCGCATGTCGTCTACGGTTTCGGCTTGCACCTCGTGCTGGCGCTTTTCCGCCCAGAGCATCACCACGCCACCGATGACCAGCGCGGCTGCCACGGTGATCGGGTTGAACAGGTATTCGTGAATCAGGTCAGCGAAGGCCACACCCAGTACCACAGCCGGCATGAATGCCACCAGCAGATTGGCGGTGAACTTTTGCGCTTGCCGCTCTTTAGGCAAGCCGACCACGACGTCGATGATCTTTCGGCGGTATTCCCAAACCACAGCCAGAATCGCGCCCAGCTGAATGATGATGTTGAAAGCAAGCGCCCGTTCGCCACCAAACCCGATCAGGTCGGCAACGATGATCTGGTGTCCGGTACTGGAGACCGGCAGAAACTCCGTGATGCCCTCAACCACCCCTAGAAGCAACGCCTGAAAGGCAACCCAAAGATCCATCTACTCCTCAATAGCGGTGCAGACCACCGCGCTTGAATATGCAACGAAGGTATATGTCAATTAGCCACTCAGGGCGCTGTTCTGACTCGTTAGTGCCAAGTAAATTCAACACATCGACATGCGGCGCTCATCTTTTTTTTAGAGCAGCCGAAAAGCTATTCGATAGCCCAGCATCAGACGCTGGGTCTCGCGACCTCAACAGGCAGGCACGGCGCCAAGCTCCCTGCGAAGCAATACACGAATAATAATTAAGAAAAGTCTTCAACAGGAGCGTACAAGCCCATGAATCTGCTAAGAAATTTCCCGATCAGCAAACGCCTTTGGCTGATCCTGGTGTTAGCAATCGCCATGCTGTTCATCCTTGGCCTATTGATGATTCAGCAAGTGCGCACCGACCTGTACAAAGGCAAGCAGGTCATGACGCAAAACATCGTCGAGACCGCCAACGGCATTCTCAGCCATTACCAGCAACTCGAAGCGAACGGCTCGCTGAGTACTGCCGAGGCGCAAAAGGCGGCGATGGACCAGATTCGCCTGCTCCGCTATGGGCAGGACGATTACTTCTGGATCAACGACATGAAGCCGACAATGCTCATGCATCCGATGAAACCAGAGCTCGATGGCCAAGACCTGTCCAAGACCAAGGATCCGAACGGCAAGGAACTATTCAACGAAATGGTTCGGGTTGCACAGCGTCAGGGCGCGGGTCTGGTGGACTATCAATGGGCGAAGCCGGGAGAGGTAGATCCAGTACCGAAGATTTCCTATGTCGAACTGTTCAAGCCCTGGGGTTGGATCATCGGCACAGGCATTTATGTCGACGATGTCGAAGCAGAGTTCCAACGTTATGTGGTTCGTTTTTCGATCATTGGCCTAGTGATCGCCTCGTTGATGGCCGTGCTGGTCGCCATTCTGATTCGCAGCATCACCAAACCGCTGCGCGACTCCATGCAAGCCATGGCCAACATAGCCAGTGGCGAAGCCGACCTCACGCGTAGCCTCGACGTCTCGGGCAATGACGAGTTGACGACCTTGAGTCGTGACTTCAACAGCTTTACCCAAAAGCTCCGTACGGTCATAACCCAACTGTTCGAAACGTCGGGCTCGCTAGACCAGTCGTCCAACGCCCTCGGTGGGCTGGCCGGCCAGGCCCACAAACAAAGCCAACAGCAAGCCCAGCAGATGGAGCTGGTCGCCACGGCCATCAACGAAGTGACTTACGCTGTACAGGAAGTAGCAAAGAATGCCGAGCATGCGTCGAACGAGGTGAACGACGCAGAAAAGCAGGCCGATCTAGGGCAGCGCAATATCGACGCCAGCCTGCAACAAATCGATCAACTGTCGACGACGATCAACGAGGCGGTTGGGGTGATTCAATCGCTGGCCGAGGAAACCACCCAGATCGGCTCGGTTCTCGAAGTCATCGGATCGATTGCCGAACAAACCAATCTCCTCGCGCTGAACGCCGCAATCGAGGCGGCACGTGCCGGCGAACAGGGACGCGGTTTTGCCGTTGTGGCTGACGAGGTCCGCCTGTTGGCGCAGCGCACCCAGACATCGACGGCGGAAATCCACACGATGATCGAACGCCTGCAGAAGAATTCGGGAGCTGCGGTCACCGTCATCATGAATAGCAGCCGCGCCTCACAGGCTACAGTCGAACAAGCCAGTCAAGCCGGTGAGAGCCTTGGCCAGATTGCTCAGGCACTGCGCAATCTGTCAGGTCTGAATGCTTCGATTGCCAGTGCGACGTTACAGCAGAGCCACGTCGTCGAGGACATCAATCAGAACGTCACTCAGGCAGCAGGACTGGCACAGGAAAGCACCCTGGCTGCCGAGCAATCGAGCGCGGCAGGCAAACAACTTGGTGATTTGGCAGAACATTTGAATAGATTACTCAAGCAATTCAAAGTCTGACCGTAGATTTACCTCCGATTGTTCGTATAAGAATGGTCAGGTCCAAAAAAGGAGCTGGCCTTTTATTTCGTCCATCGACTGCGACTTTTCGCCACGCTCTCAAGTACTCAAAACGGATCGCCAAGCGTAAGGATGACTGCCCTTGAACGCTGCAGGCCAGGCAGCATCAGGCTTTCATGGCCGATTAATCCAAACCTCGCGCCCGCAACTAATCCTATACCTTCGGCTAATTGCAAAAATCCCCCACAATTACGAACTGTCCATGTGACTTATCAGTCCTCTGTGTACATCAATGGATATGTAAGCCAATGCCGGCAGCCTGGCGGCAGGCTCAATCCGAATTTTGGTATCACCTAGAGAGACATGCCCCCATGAACAGCCCCCTTCGTTTCAACGACGCCCTTCTTATTACTGACCGCGCCTTCAAGCCGTTCCAGTGCGTCGCCTGGACGCTGCTCGAAGGTAACGGCGACCTCAGTATCACCGTCGTGGATGGCAGCGAGTCTCGCGCTGTTGGTCATTGCAAACTTTCCAGCACTGTCTATTCCGATCCCGTCAAGCTTGGCGAATCCTTAGAGCAGGCACGGGCCGACCTGAGCCGTCAGGGCGTTCACTTCGCCCCCTGGCACATGCCCGAATAAGCATCGGTTTCGAAAGCAAAAGGCCCGGTTGCGCAAGCACCGGGTCTTTTGCGTTGTGTTCGCGGTACCGCCACGCATCGCCGCCCCGCTTGTTCGACTGATCCATTCGCCTGTTTCACGGTCCCAGCAATAAGTGAATCCAAAGGAGCGAGCCATGAAAGGTGCAGAAGCCTACGTCAATGATCAGTGGCATAGCAGCGGGTTGGCGAATCTGCCAGAAGGGCCCGAGGCGCATTGCATCACCTTGAAGTTCATCATTCCCCGCGATGCTCAATTCACCGGACTGATCAATCATGTATGCGAAGTCGCGCAGCAGCGACTTAGCGAAGTCTATGAAGGCCGCCAGGTGACGCACAAACCAGTGGTGGGCTCGGTCGTCGGGGACGGTAGCGGCGATGGCGTAGACCTCGTTTTCGACGTAGCCCCAGCAAACTGAGCATCTATCACGAGGGAGCGGAACCATGACCAGTCAACAGCTCACACTCGACGAAGCCATGCGGATCAGCGAGATGGCTTTTTTACCCTGCCATGTCACCACCGTGGCGGATAACGAGGACGTTAGCTTTTCGCTGCGAGTAACCAACGCGGCGGGCGATGTAGTTCTTTCCATTGCGCATATTGCGCGCTCCCAATACACGACCCCGCTGCACCTTGCCGGGCTGCTGGAACATGCGCGTCTGCAGCTCAGCAAGGACGGGATATCGCTGAGCCCATGGTCCATGCCTGAGCAACCGGGTATCGCCGGATGACCACCCTCACCTGCCGAGACTCTGAATGACTCCTTTCGATTGGCAGCGCATGCTGCTGGATAGCTTTCCTCCGATGTTTATCGCTGAAGTGGCGCTACGGGCGCTTTTTGCCTTCTGTGCAGTTTTTCTGTTTTTGAAGATCAGCGGGCGTCGCGGGATCAGGCAGCTGTCGCTGTTCGAACTGGTAGTGATCTTGACCCTCGGTTCCGCCGCTGGTGATGTGTCGTTTTATGAGGATGTACCGCTACTGCCCGTTGCCGCGGTGTTCGTTACTCTGCTGGGGCTTTACCGGCTCACGGTATGGGCGTCGGGCCACAGCGAGCGATTCTCAAACTGGATGGAAGGCAAGCCGGTAACGATCATCAAAGACGGGCTGTATGAGCTGAACAGCCTGGAAGGATTGAACATTTCGTCCGATGAATTCTTCATGGAGTTGCGCCAGCAAGGCGTCGAGCACCTGGGGCAGGTTCGCCTGGGCATTCTTGAAACCGACGGCGACGTGAGCCTTTTTTTCAACGACGACGACTCGATACGTCCCGGGTTATCGGTTCTACCCGCCGAGTACCGGCCTGCATATCAGCAGGCGCCCTCCAGCGGTCTATATGCCTGCACGCGCTGCGGATACCCGCAAGTAATCGGCGAACAGCAGCACGCGACTTGTCCTCGTTGCCAGAACCAGCACTGGTGCATTGCGCTTAGCAATCCGCGCTTGCGCTGACATGCGGCGCGAACCCCCTCCGCCCACATCGGTCACTTATAGAGACGGTCAGCGCGATGGGCCACCTCAGCGCGACTGCGCCTTTCACTCGCTATTCAGGAGCACACTTATGCTAGGCGACTATTCCTCGATAAATGAACATCTCGAAACCGCACGAAAGCACGCTGACCATGCTGAGACAAGCGCTGATCCGGCGATTTATCGCGAAGCGATCGACGAGCTAGTGGCCGCGATTCGGTTGTTGATGCGCAATAGTGAGGAAAAAGAAAGCTGATCAGACTACGCGCCGGCTTTCGCCGGCTACACCGCCGCCCCTGCCCCGACTGACGATTGCCGACCCCGCCGTCCGGGGCCAAATGACGTTTGAAGAGGAGTATCGAATGCTGGTCGATCAGAGCAGTGAGGCTCCTCTAGGCTCGGCGGAAGGCGTGCGTCCGGTGCCCGCGGACGAGCAACTCGATACGGGCACCGCCCTGTGCCCGCCGCTGCCTGCCGATCTTCATTACGTCGACGACCGCAGCCCCGGCATCAGTCGCCGCGTGTTGAGGGGCAAATTCGCGTACTTTTTGCCGAGCGGAGAACGTATACGTGATCCGGCAGAAATTTCGCGAATCAACAAGCTGGCTATCCCTCCGGCCTATGTTGATGTCTGGATCTGCCCAGACCCGCAAGGCCACATGCAGGCCACCGGGCGAGACGCACGCGGTCGCAAGCAATATCGCTATCACGTCCGCTGGCGAGAAATTCGCGACAGCGACAAGTACGAACGCATCCTGGCGTTCGGCGCGGCCCTGCCCAGGCTGCGGGCTCGCCTGGAGCAACACTTGGCACTGCGCGGCATGCCGCGGGAGAAGGTCATGGCACTTGTCGTGCAGTTGCTCGAATCGACTTTGATTCGTGTCGGCAACTCACGATACGCGCGTGAAAACCGATCCTACGGTCTGACGACATTGCGCACGCGCCATGTGGATGTACGAGGCGCGGCGATTCGCTTTCAATTTCGCGGCAAGAGTGGCGTGGAGCATCAGGTCACGCTGAAGAATCAGCGGCTGGCGCGCATCATGCGCCGTTGCATGGAGCTGCCCGGCCAGCATCTGTTCCAGTATCTGGATGAAGAAGGTCAGCGCCACCCGGTCAGTTCAGGCGACGTGAATCTGTTCCTTCAGGATATGACTGGCGGCGACTTCACGGCCAAGGACTATCGCACCTGGGCAGGCAGCGCGCTGGCCCTCGAATATTTGCGCAAATGTGATTGGCAACCGGAAGCGGTTGCGCGCAGCAACCTGGTCGAAACGGTCAAGAATGTGTCCCAGCAGCTCGGTAACACGCCGGCGGTCTGTCGCCAGTGCTACATCCATCCCGACGTGCTCGATGCCTTCGCAGCCGGTGAACTCGCGCGGCTGCCAAAGGCGCGAAAACGTAAATGGCTAAGCAGCGCGGAGGTCACGCTTTTGAATTTTCTTGCCGAACGCAATCCGCAGTAATGCCCACTTTCTGGTAAACCGTTACCCGGTTGCGCCCCGCCGATTTGGAGGCATACAGCGCGTTGTCGGCCCGTTCTATCAATTGTGCATAGCCGCTGATGGGCTGGCTGAGATCGGCGATGCCAAGGCTGACGGTGAAGCGAATGCTATGACCTTCGTAGTTGACTTCATGCGCCTCGATAGACTGACGAAGCCGTTCTGCGACTGATAGCGCACCCTCACTATCGGTATCAGGCAGCAACACCACGAATTCTTCGCCGCCGTAGCGCCCGGCGGTATCGGCGTCTCGCATACTCGTACGAATGATTTCAGCCGTCTGCTGGATGACGGCATCGCCAGCCTGATGGCCGTAGGTGTCGTTGATTTTCTTGAAATGGTCAATGTCGAACATCACCAGCGCCGCGTTGCGTTCGTAGCGGCAATGCCGTGCATATTCCTGACGCAGCATCTCTTCCCAATGGCCCCGGTTGAACAGACCTGTCAGACGGTCAGTGCTGGATAACCGTTGCAGCTCCTGGTTTGCCGCTTGCAGCTGACGGCGGTTGGTTGCGACATCGGTCACGTCGTAAATGATCAGGCAAATCTGCTCGATGCAGCCGCCGAGCCCCTTCAACGGCAGCAGTGTGGTGTTCTGATACATGAAGTCTTCCAGCCCGGTGATGGGCTGGTAATTCTTGAACCGTAACAGGTACGGACGCTGCTCCCAAACAGTGAATGAAGGCGTGCCGAGCGTTGCGACGTTTTCCACCTTGCGCCGGAACCACTGCTCGTCCACTTCCGGAAACAGCTCGAAGAACGATTTCTTTCGCGCTTCTTCAGGTAACCGCCCGGATCGGTTCTCCATGAACGTATTCCACACATCGATACGGTATTGGCGGTCCATTACTACGACACCGACATCAATGCTCTGAACGATCGCCAGCAGCCAGTGAAGTTCGCTCAGATTGTTCGAGTCGGACATTGCTTAGTCCATCAGGTACGCGAGTTTACGGGACAGCAGCTCAACCGAATCTTCGGTGAACAGCAACAGCAGGTCGAAATGTACATCGTGGGCTTCGATGCTGTAGCTGATTTCTACCGCAAGGGTATTTTTCCAGCGTTGGCGATTAACACGGATGAGCTCGTCGATCGATGCGTGCTGGCCAAGCACTTGCGGGTGTCCTTGGGAAAACACCAAGTCGATTTGTTCGGCGATGCCGCTGAGGCATGCACTGATCAACAGACTCGACAGATCGAGCAGCATCTCGAGTTCGCGGTAATCCTCAGCGCCCATTAAGACCGCCATATCGGCCATTTCCGAGTCATGAAAGATCAGCAGCGCCTCGCCTGCTATACCGCCACCAATATAGCCCTGGCAGACCGCTGTAAGCTTGTCGCCCTGGGCCGCATCGGCTAGTGCCATGTGCAGCTCGCCGACTTCGAAAATGTTCACATTGGGAATGGGCAGCTGAACAAAAACGCCGAGCACTCTCGCCAAGAGCGCTGCTGCACGCCCCATCGCGACGTTCACCACCTCGCGAAACGCGTCGCGAAACGGGATTTGTCCGGTATTCCGCTGACCAAGCAACGGCAATTCATCGCCTAATAACCCGAAGCTTGCCAGGGTCTGTTGCAAATGCACCGGATCGGCGGGTTTGCGAATGAATGCAAGCGCACCCAACTCCAGCACGCGTCGCACGGCCTCATCCTGGACGTCTGCCGAGATGACGATGACTTTGCATTCAAGGCATTCGTCACGCAGCGCGCCGAGCACCTGATAGCCGTCCATGTCCGGCATCGTCAGGTCGAGCAGTAGCACATCGACGACGCCCTCACGAATGCGTTCGAGTGCCTCACGGCCACTTGCCGCCTGGTGAATATCCAATGGCCAGGCAGCCGGAAGCGCGCGCAGCAACTGCTTGCGCGCCAGGCTCGAATCATCGCAAATCAATAGGGAAACGATAGACATGCAGCGCTCGCTCACGTGGTCAGCCTCCGGAATGTGGACAGCTTATCTCAGCAAACGAGCGCCGTGGAGGCGACACATAACGATAATGGCATTTCGCCATGAGGCTGGCGGGAATGCCTATTTTTAAGGCAGTTACGTCTTAATAGTAGGCGTTATCCCGATTGGTATGGTCAGTTACGTCACGCACGCCCTTGAGTTCGGGGATCCGCTCTAACAGCGTCTTCTCGATACCTTCCTTGAGCGTAACGTCAGCCTGTCCGCACCCTTGGCAACCACCACCGAACTGCAGCACAGCCACTCCTTCGTCGACTACATCGATCAAGGTGACCTGCCCACCATGGCTGGCAAGCCCCGGGTTGATTTCGGTTTGCAGGTAATAATTGATGCGCTCGTTTAGCGGGCTGTCTTCGTTAACCATGGGGACCTTGGCATTGGGTGCCTTGATGGTCAGCTGACCGCCCATGCGATCGGTGGCGTAATCCACCAAAGCATCTTCAAGAAAGGGCTCGCTGACGCCATCGATCCAGGCCGTGAAACGCTTTAGCGCAATCGCAACGTCATCCGGCTTTTCTTCCCCGGGCTTGCAATAAGCGATGCAGGTTTCGGCGTATGGCGTACCGGGCTGAGTAATGAAAACCCGGATGCCAATCCCGGTGGTGTTCTGCTTCTCGAGCAGCTCGGCCAGGTAATCGTGTGCAGCTTCGGTAATGGTAATGGCGCTCATGGGAACTCCTCTCATACATGGCCGGCAGTGTACGCCAACCAATGCGCGGGATAAAGTCCTAGTGTTTTAGTAGGAAATAGCATTTTCTGATTTCAGAATTCTGGTGTCTCCCAGTCCCTGGCAAACCAGTGGATTGCATTCCTATTTTTTGCGCAATCATTGCTCCGATTTCAGGCGCCTCGGTGACTTCGGCCGGCCCAACGTTTGTGCCCGCTCCGAACGAACATGAGCAAAACTCATTCAAACCGGCGAACGATCAAACAGCGTGCAGCTTTGTTATCATTCCCGGTCACGTAATCAACTCCCAGGTAGTCCCCCATGCTCGACCGCAACGCCCGTCTCCAGGCACTCCAGCAGGCGCTAAAAGAGCGCATCCTGATTCTCGACGGCGGCATGGGCACCATGATCCAGAGCTACAAACTGGAGGAGTCCGACTACCGCGGCGAGCGGTTCGCCGACTGGCCACAGGATCTCAAGGGCAACAATGACCTGTTGATCCTCACCCGTCCAGACGCCATCAGTTCGATCGAGAAAGCCTACTTCGACGCCGGGGCAGATATCGTCGAAACCAACACTTTCAATGCCACCCGCGTATCCCAGGCCGATTACGGCATGGAAGAGCTGGTTTACGAGCTGAACGTCGAAGGCGCCCGCCTCGCTCGTCAGGCCGCCGATGCCAAGACGGCCGAAACCCCTGACCGTCCACGCTTCGTTGCCGGCGTACTTGGTCCGACCAGCCGGACGTGCTCGCTGTCACCGGACGTGAACAACCCGGGATACCGCAACGTCACCTTCGACGAGTTGGTGGAGAATTACACCGAAGCCACCCGCGGCCTGATCGAAGGCGGCTCCGACCTGATCCTGATCGAAACCATCTTCGACACGCTCAATGCCAAAGCCGCGATATTTGCCGTGCAGGAAGTGTTCGAGGAAATCGGTTTCGAGTTGCCAATCATGATCTCCGGCACCATTACCGACGCCTCCGGCCGTACCCTGTCCGGGCAGACCACCGAGGCCTTCTGGAACTCTGTACGCCACGCTAAACCGATCTCCGTCGGGCTGAACTGCGCGCTGGGTGCCAAGGAGTTGCGGCCCTATCTGGAAGAACTGTCGAACAAGGCCGAGACCCATGTTTCGGCGCACCCCAACGCCGGCTTGCCAAACGCCTTCGGTGAGTACGATGAAAGTCCCGAGGAAATGGCCCGGGTCGTCGAGGAATTCGCCGCCAGCGGCTTTCTCAACATAGTCGGCGGTTGCTGCGGCACGACGCCCGGCCACATCGAGGCGATTGCTAAAGCAGTTGCCAAGTACGCGCCGCGGGTCATCCCGGACATTCCAAAGGCGTGCCGGCTGTCAGGCCTCGAGCCCTTCACCATCGACCGCAGTTCGCTGTTCGTCAACGTCGGTGAACGCACCAACATCACTGGCTCTGCCCGTTTTGCCCGCCTGATCCGCGAAGACAACTACACCGAGGCGCTGGAAGTTGCTCTGCAGCAGGTTGAAGCCGGCGCTCAGGTGATCGACATCAACATGGATGAGGGCATGTTGGATTCGAAGAAGGCGATGGTGACCTTCCTCAATCTGATCGCCGGCGAGCCCGACATCTCCCGCGTGCCGATTATGATCGACTCCTCCAAGTGGGAAGTGATCGAAGCCGGCCTTAAGTGCATCCAGGGCAAAGGCATCGTCAACTCGATCTCCATGAAGGAAGGCGTCGAGGCGTTCAAGCACCATGCGCGCTTGTGCAAGCGCTACGGCGCCGCTGTGGTGGTGATGGCCTTCGACGAAGCCGGCCAGGCCGACACTGCTGAGCGCAAACGCGAAATCTGCCAGCGCTCCTATGACATCCTGGTCAGTGAAGTTGGCTTCCCGCCGGAAGACATCATCTTCGACCCGAACATCTTCGCCGTCGCCACGGGCATCGAAGAGCACAACAACTACGCCGTCGACTTCATCGAAGCTTGCGCCTATATCCGCGACAACCTCCCCCACGCCCTGACCTCGGGCGGCGTATCCAACGTGTCGTTCTCGTTTCGCGGCAACAACCCGGTGCGCGAGGCGATTCACTCGGTCTTTCTCTACTATGCCATCCAGAATGGCCTGACCATGGGTATCGTCAACGCTGGCCAGCTGGAGATCTACGACGAGATCCCGAAGAAGCTGCGCGATGCGGTCGAGGATGTGGTGCTCAACCGGACGCCTAATGGTACCGAGGCGCTGCTGGCCATCGCAGACGAGTTCAAGGGCGACGGCAGCGTCAAGGAAGCGGAAACCGAAGAGTGGCGCGGCTACACCGTTGAGAAGCGGTTGGAGCATGCGCTGGTCAAAGGCATCACCACCCATATCGTTCAGGACACCGAAGAGTTCCGCCAGCAATGTGCGCGGCCCATCGAGGTCATTGAGGGCCCACTCATGTCGGGCATGAACGTTGTTGGCGACCTGTTCGGCTCGGGCAAGATGTTTTTGCCACAGGTGGTCAAGTCCGCCCGCGTAATGAAGCAGGCCGTGGCGCACCTGATTCCCTTCATCGAAGCGGAAAAAGGCGACAAGCCGGAAGCCAAGGGCAAGATCCTCATGGCCACAGTCAAGGGCGACGTGCATGACATCGGCAAGAACATAGTCGGCGTGGTGCTCGGTTGTAACGGTTACGACGTGGTCGACATGGGCGTCATGGTGCCGGCGGAAAAAATCCTGCAGACGGCTATCGCCGAGAAGTGCGACATCATCGGCCTGTCCGGCCTGATCACCCCGTCCCTGGACGAGATGGTGCACGTTGCGCGCGAGATGCAGCGTCAGGACTTCCATCTCCCGCTGATGATCGGCGGCGCGACCACATCCAAGGCCCACACCGCGGTGAAGATCGATCCGCACTACAAGAACGATGCGGTGGTGTACGTCACCGATGCCTCGCGTGCGGTCGGTGTAGCCACGACGCTTCTGTCGAAAGAACTGAAGCCGGCTTTCGCGCAGAAAACCCGGGAAGAGTACGCGATGATCCGTGAGCGCACCGCCAATCGTAGCGCCCGCACCGAACGCCTGACCTATGCCGAGGCTGTTGCGGTCAAACCCAAGTTCGATTGGGCCAGCTATTTGCCCGTCAAACCGACCTTCACCGGCCGCAAAGTATTGGAAGACATCGACCTGCGCACGCTGGTCGATTACATCGACTGGACGCCATTCTTCATCTCCTGGGATCTGGCCGGCAAATACCCGCGCATCCTGGAGGACGAGATCGTCGGTGAAGCCGCCACGTCACTGTTCAACGATGCCCAAGCGATGCTTAACAAGCTGGTCGATGAAAAACTGATCAAGGCCCGTGCCGTCTTCGGCTTTTGGCCGGCCAATCAGGTCGACGAAGACGATATCCAGGTCTATGGTGACAATGGCGAAGCCCTCGCTACCCTGCATCACTTGCGTCAACAAACGGTGAAGACTGACGGCAAGCCGAACTTCTCCCTCGCCGACTTTGTTGCGCCGAAGGACAGCGGTGTCACCGATTATGTGGGCGGCTTCATCACTACGGCTGGCATCGGCGCTGAGGAAGTTGCCAAGGCCTATCAGGACGCCGGGGACGACTACAACTCGATCATGGTGAAGGCACTCGCCGATCGCCTCGCTGAAGCCTGCGCAGAGTGGCTGCACCAGCAGGTGCGTAAGCAATGGTGGGGCTACGATCCTGAGGAGCAGCTCAGCAATGAAGAGCTGATCAGGGAGCAATACAAGGGCATCCGCCCTGCCCCCGGCTATCCGGCTTGCCCCGATCACACCGAAAAAGGCACGTTGTTCCAGTTACTTGATGCCGATGGCGTCAGTCAGGTGACCCTGACGGAACACTATGCGATGTTCCCAACAGCAGCGGTCAGCGGCTGGTATTTTGCACATCCGCAAGCGCAATACTTCGCAGTCGGCAAGATCGACAAGGATCAGGTCGAACGCTACAGCAAACGCAAAGGTCAGGAGCTGGCCGTGACCGAGCGCTGGTTGATGCCTAACCTAGGATACGACGACTAACGAGGCAATGTCGGCCTGTAGAGCGGGAGTAACGCGTGGCTCTCGCTCGTGAAGGCACATATTGACGGGCGTCCTGCTGTGCAGTTTGCGAGCCGCTCCTACCTATCTATCCTGTCGACTACCTGGACGCCAACCATGCCCACCTCGCCACTCTATCTGCTTGACCAGCTCGAAACTGCCGACATGCTCGAAATCGATGGGCTGCACGCATTCGAATTCAATCTCAACGACGATCTGCTGGATCGCGCCGAGGCAGCAGCGCTCGCCAACGAGTCTTTCTCCAGCGAAGAGATAGTGCTGCGTATAGAGTCGCTGGACGGGCGTGAACGGCGCCGGTGGTCGTTCAGCTATAACGCCGTGATGGAAGCGCAACACGATGTCGAAGACGACAGCTGGGCGCTCGGCGAACCTCCTCAACATCGCCTCAAATGCCTGGGCGCGATCAGCGCTTGCAACGAAGACGAATGAGAGCGGGTCAGACGGCTTCTGCGCGTCAGGAAATTCTGCCTCAAGCAGACGTTGCGCGCATCTGATCGATTTCCACGGTCCCGATAAGCCGGCCTGTGGGCACTTCGGGACCTCCATGCAACTTCGCTTGCTCAGATACTTGGAGCATCTTTTTTCGCGACCCGGCTTCTGAGGAATGCTGTATTGAGCCTAACGAGACGGCGCTTTATCTCAGCTGCAGCCAGCCTCGCCGCCGGTAGCGTTTGCGCGTCCATGCTTTCGGGTGGCGGTACGAACGATGCCTCGGAAAACGTCTTCATCGGTAAGGCAAAGGAGCTGGAAGCCAGACTCGGCGCACGCATCGGCGCGGTAGTCAGAAGCTCTGACGCTGAAATGCACTGGGCGTACCGGGCAGATGAACGCTTCCCCATGTGCAGTACCTTCAAGCTGCTCGCCTCGGGCAGCCTACTGACGCACGTTGATGCGGGTCGCGATCAACTCGATCGAATCGTCCGCTTCGAGATTGCCGATGTCGTCGACTACTCACCGGTTACGAAAAGTCAGGCCGGTGGTGATGGTATGACCCTCGCGCAGCTGTGCAAGGCTGCGCTGACGCACAGCGACAACACGGCGGGCAACCTCATACTCGAACAGCTCGGCGGGCCAGGCGGGGTCACCGAATTTGCCCGGTCGCTCGGCGACACGAAGACCCGGCTCGATCGCTGGGAAACCGAGCTAAACGCAGCGACACCCGGCGATCCGCGAGATACCACGACGCCTGCCGCCATGGCGCACTGCGTCGATGTCATGATGTTCGGCGATGCTCTCTCCGCTTCATCACAACGGCAGCTGAATGATTGGCTGATAGCCAACAAGACTGGCGATGCCAAGTTGCGGGCCGGCATACCAGCCAGTTGGAGGATCGGCGACAAAACCGGTGGAGGCGATCATGGCACCATGAACGACGTGGCCGTCATCTGGCCGCCTCAACAGCACCCCTTGATCGTCAGCATTTATATGACCGATACGGTCGCCTCGTTCGACGACCGCAACGCGGCGTTCGCCGAGCTGGGTAGGACGATTTACGAACTGTTAGTGGAGTAAGCCTGTACAAGGCGGCGTCGCGATCCGGCTCAACTAACGTCGCGGCATTCCATCAAAAAGCGAAGGCAAACCATGCAACCTGAAATCCTGCGAGCCGAGCATGACGATGTAGGGCGCGTTGCCCTGCTATTCGATGCCTATCGGATGTTCTACGGGCAACCCTCCGATCTCGCGCTAGCCCGCGACTTTCTCGCCGAGCGCATCCGTAATGAAGAGTCAACGATCTTCTACGCGAGGGACGCAGCAGGAAGTTATATAGGCTTCACTCAGCTTTACCCCGTCTTCTCGTCCATCTCCGCTCAGCGCTCGTGGATATTGAATGATCTCTACGTGGCCGAAAGCGCCCGAGGCAGCGGCATCGGGCGGATGCTAATGAACCGCGCCCATGAACATGCACTAGCAACCGGCGCCAAGGGCCTGTCGCTTGAAACAGCCAAGACCAATACCACTGCTCAACGTCTCTATGAGTCGTTGGGATATGTCAGGGACAACGAATTTCACAGTTACTTTCTCGACCTGAGCGATGGTTAATTCATTCGACATCGTTCGGTCAGGCAGTCAGAAGGCGTCACGGGCTTTGCCGGTGGCTTAGAGCGATACCGAAATTTCAGGCATAGCAAGTTGCGGTCTTTCGGCCTGTCCGGACAGAGCCTGCTGGTCAACTCCGCAACCAAGGAGCTTCAATGAATATCCACGAATGTAACTCGATTGAAGACGTCCGAGACAATATCGATCGTATCGACCGAAGGATCGTTACGCTGCTAGCCGAACGCGGCAGCTACGTGAAGCGCGCCGCAGCGTTCAAAAAGACTACCGCTGATGTAAGAGCACCCCAGCGCGTCGAACAGGTGATTGCAAAGGTCAAGGCGCTGGCAGCGGAGTTGCATGCCGACCAGACGGTTACTGAACAAGTCTATCGAGCCATGATCGCTGGCTTCATTGAGGCAGAACTAATTGAACACACATCGCCTATGAACTGATTCAGTTATTCATGACCTTCGCCACGCCGCAGCAATAGCGCGATAGCCAGAACCACCATCAGGCTGCCCGGTAGCCAATGCCAGCCGATTCGTTGTGGTTGGGCGACAAACAGCAGCACCATCGACACGAACGGGACCAGATAGCTGTAAGCAGTGACCGCGCCTGGAGTCAGCACCGCCGTGGCCCGCTGCTGCAGAAAAAAGGTCATGCCGCTCGAGAACACGCCAAGATAGATGACCAAGGCCGTATCCCTCAAATCCATCCGCATCAATGCAGCCGGCTGCTCCCAGATCAGCCCCAGCATGCCGATCAGTATCGCGCCCATGAACAGACTCCAGAAAGTCCGTAATCCTGCCTGCCGGGCCAGTACGCCGCGATGCAAGCCCCACTTGCTCAACACCGGGTACAACGCCGAGGCGATGCAGCCGAAAAAGAATGCCAGTTCGCCAAAGCCGAATTTCAGCTCGGAAAGATCCCCGTTGTTTTCAGCGATAGCTAGACCAAGTGCGCCGAACGCACCCAACGTGAGAATCGCCAGTAACCGCCCCGCTGCTTGCTCGACACCCAAACCACGGCCAATGCAGTAGGCCAGCAGGGGCACACTGACGAACAGCGTGGCCATCGACAACGCGCTGACACGGTGCGCGGCCCAAAACATCGTGCCGAAAAAGCCAGCCAGACTCAGGCCCATCAACGCATACAGCAGCAGCCCTGGAACGCTCGGCCAGCGCTCCTCCTGTCGCCACAACAACGGGAGCAGTGCCAACGCAGCAATGCTGAAGCGGATGGCGGTCAATAGCAGCGGCGGTAGCCCTTCGCTCATCAGCCCCACCGCGGGAAAGGACAGGCCAACAAACAACGCCCAGAGCACCATGCCCAAATGCGCGCGGGTAACGCCACGGGTTATTTTAGTCATCGCCCTGCTCCTCCAGCGTCAGCAGCAGCGCGCGCAATCCATTCGCCAGGGCCCGCTTCTGTTCCTCATCGAGTGGCGCCTGCATGCGATGCAGGGTAGCCAGGTACTCATCGAGACAGCCGAGCAGCACGGCCTGCCCTTCGTCGCTGAGGCGGATCAACAGACTGCGGCGGTCTGCCGGATTGGCGACACGCTGAATCAGCCCCGCGGCTTCAAGTCGATCGAGCCGATTGGTCATCGCACCAGAGCTGAGCACTGCGGCGTGGCGAAGCGCGTTTGGGGTCAGCCCCTGTGGCTGACCCGCACGGTACAGCGTCGCGAGCAAATCGAACTCGCCGTCATGGAGGCCGTACGTACGGAACACGGCGGCAATGCTGCGGTTGAGGTACTTGGAAAGCCGAAATACGCGCGTGAATATCGCCATCGGCGATGTGTCGCTTTCAGGACGCACGTTGCGCCACTGGGCCAATACGTCGTCGACATGGTCACCAGCCTCGGGCTTGTACATGAATAACTCCAGGGAAAGAATCTTTACCTAAAGCTAAATAGACGAGACAAGGAAGGCAAGCGATAACACGGCTTACGTGAGCGCGGCGACGAATGACACTTGCCCGGCAATCGAGCGCGCAGCCAGGTGCACGCATCCGAACTGGATTGGTTACTTCAGCTGAGAGGGCGAATTGCGGACGATTTTGATCGAATGCGTGAGTGCCGGCTTGCGAGTAACACTAATAGCTCTGCGCGTTACCGTGTCGATGGTGATATTCCAGAATCCGGTGTTGGGTACTTTGATCTTCGCCGGAAACTTGTCGAAGGCACCACCATGGTAGGTATGTCTGCCGCCATTTCTAAAACTGCGGAAATTCTTGTCGTTCATCAGACGGATGTTGCAGGGCTGCGAACATTCGATAATCACGAAGTCGTCTTCGTTGAGGTGTTCGCGCTGGTGTATGAACTTCATGTACCGCTCCGGACCGCGTTACTGGCAAAGGCGCAGATTACCACGGCCGCATCCACCACTGGCGAGTCGAGCGCTGGCTCGCATTGCCCCGCTACCGCGTCTGCAACGATATTTTCCACTGTCCTTTGACACCAAGCCGCCTGCACAATCGGCTCTGGCGCCCAGCGTCTGAAATCACCTGCTTATCAAGGATACCCGTGCATGTCTGCGGCAAGCCTCTCCGTCGATGCCGCTTCGCCCGTTGCTCGCCGCGCCGCCCGCGTCGGCTTTTTCATGGCCGGGTTCGGCCTGTCCATCTGGGCGCCGCTGGTGCCTTATGTACGTGAGCGCATCGAGATGAGCGATGCGCTTTTCGGCACCCTACTGCTGTGCATCGGTATCGGTTCGCTGACCTGGATGCCGCTGTCCGGGTTGCTGGTAACCCGCTACGGGATTCGCCCGGTCGTGCTGTCCAGCGTGGCGTTATTACTCGTCGCACTGGGCGGCATGGCCATGACCGAATCGATCTGGTTGCTGGCACTTTCGCTGTTCTTTTTCGGTGGCAGTCTCGGCGTCATCGATGTGGTGCTCAACATTCAAGGCGTGATGATCGAGCGCGACACCGGTAAGCGGCATATGTCGAACTTTCACGGCATGTTCAGCCTGGGCTCAATCTGCGGTGCGCTGGCACTCACCGTCGCACTGACGCTGGGTCTCGCACCGCTAACCGGCACTTTGCTGATGATCGCCGTCATCGCAGTGGCGAACCTTGTCGTGACTCCCGGATTTCTACGGGACAAAGCGCCGGCCGGCGGGGTCGCCTTCATTCGCCCCACCGGCATGGTGCTGCTGGTCGGCGCCCTGTGCTTCGTCGTTTACTTGGCCGAGGGCGCGATACTGGACTGGAGCGCCCTCTACCTCACCGAACAAAAGTCATTAGAGACGGCCAAGGGCGGCCTGGGCTACGCGAGCTTCGCATTGATGGTCACGATTGGCCGTTTCGCCGGTGGGCCTATCGTGAACGCGCTGGGGACGGCGCGCGTGATTGGTTTTGGGGGGCTGTTGGCAGCGATCGGCGTCGGCCTGAGCCTCGTGACCGAGCACTGGGCGCTGGCGCTCATCGGTTATGGCTTTTGTGGGCTGGGCTGCGCCAATGTCTCGCCCGTGCTCATCTCCTCCCTGAGCCGCCAGCGCAGCATGCCGGTGCATCAGGCCATTACTGCCGCAACCACCATCGGCTTCGCTGGGGTGCTTGCCGGTCCAGCTCTGATTGGGGTCATAGCTCACTATGGATCACTTACCCTCGCCTTTGGCCTTCTTGCTGTGCTGCTAGCCAGCCTTGCATTGGGTGGTCGTCGCTTCAACGAATAATCTCGCGACGCAGAGCTGCTTACCCCACTACAGACCCGCTCGCGCCCTTTGGCTAGAATGCGCGCCCTATGCGCATCCACGATATCCATCAACAGCTCGCCGAAATTGGTGCAAAGCCCGTCCACATCGGTCGGGTCACGCGTGCTTGGCTCAAAGGCCAGGCGCTGGACGTCGGTACCCGGCATCAGAAAACCGAAGACTTTCTGCCACTATCGGTACGCACCGGCCTCCCCGCCGTCAGCGAAACCATTGAACGCCTGGCCCGGCTGCGCTCCGAGCATCCAGGTAATGACGGTTCCGCGCGTTTGCTGGTGGAACTGGCTGACGGTCAGATGGTGGAAAGCGTACTCCTGCCTCGCGATGGTCTATGCGTCTCCAGCCAGGTCGGTTGTGCGGTCGGCTGCGTGTTCTGCATGACGGGCAAAAGCGGCCTGCTGCGCCAGCTAGGCAGTGCCGAGATCGTCGCCCAGATCGCCCTTGCGCGGCGCTTCCGCCCGGTAAAGAAGGTCGTGTTCATGGGCATGGGCGAGCCGGCCCATAACCTCGATAACGTGCTCGAGGCCATCGACCTGCTTGGCACCGACGGCGGCATTGGGCACAAGAATCTGGTGTTTTCCACCGTAGGCGATCCACGTGTATTCGAGCGTTTGCCCCAGCAGAAGATACGTCCCGCGCTGGCGCTATCGCTGCACAGTACCGATGCGGCGCTACGCCGCGAGTTGCTGCCCCGAGCACCGGTGTTCGACCCTGCTGAGCTAGTCGAACTGGGTGAAGCCTATGCGCGCCTGGTCGACTATCCGATTCAGTACCAGTGGACGTTGCTCAAGGGCATCAACGATAGCCAGGAGGAAATGGACGGCCTCATCCGGCTGCTCAAGGGGAAGTTCGCGATCATGAATGTGATTCCCTATAACAGCCTCGACGATGATGAATTCCAGCGTCCTAGCGCTGATCGCATCCATCAGATCATGCGTTACCTGCACCAAAACGGCGTTTTGACCAAGGTACGTAACTCTGCCGGCCAGGACATCGATGGCGGCTGCGGGCAACTTCGCGCTCGCGCTGAGCGAGTCATCCGTCAGCGGCAAGAACCGATGGAAGAGCCTGCATCAAAGGGCTGACGGAACGCCGGGGATTCTTCAGTGTCGTAGCGCACTGACCCGCTGGCCGCCTTGGCAGCAACAACCATATCTTTTGCCACGACAGTCAGCTCGCACGGAAACAGCATGCACACACTGGCACAACTGAAAAGCGGCGAGCTGACAGGCGCCACGCGACTGGATCTGTCGGAACAGCTTGAAATCTTTCCCCGTGAGATTTTCGACCTGGCCGATAGCTTGGAAGTACTCAACCTTTCGGGCAACCGACTCAGCAGCCTGCCGCCTGATCTATGGCGGCTACGCAAGCTGCGCATTCTGTTTTGCTCGGACAATGCATTCACGGAGGTTCCGGCGGCGCTCGGCAAGTGCCCGAATCTGGAGATGATCGGTTTCAAGGCCAACCGTATCCGGCGCCTGCCCGCCGAGGCGCTGCCACCCAAGCTCCGCTGGCTGATTCTCACCGACAATCAGCTCGAATCCCTGCCCGATGAGATAGGTCGCTGCGCGCGGCTGCAAAAACTGATGCTCGCCGGCAATCGGCTGCAAGCACTGCCCGAGGGCCTGTCCCGCTGTCTCAATCTGGAGTTGCTGCGCATTGCCGCAAACCAACTGCCTGCACTGCCCGACTGGCTGCTAACCATGCCTCGGCTCGCCTGGCTCGCCTTTGCCGGCAATCCATTCAGCGACACGATCGAGGCAGAGACGCTGGCGCAACATCCGCTGCCACCCATCGGCCGTGACGAAATCACGCTGGGTGACATGCTCGGCCAGGGGGCTTCCGGCGTTATTCATCAGGCCAATTGGCAATACGACGACCAGGTGCCACGGGCCATGGCCGTCAAATTGTTTAAAGGCACTGTAACCAGCGACGGCCTGCCGCACAGCGAGATGGCCGCATGCATCGCAGCCGGCGAGCATCCCAGTCTGATTGGTATCGCCGGACCGCTGGCCGAAGGCCTCGATACGCTGCCGGGTTTGCTCATGGAGCTCATTGCATCGTCCTACCGGCCACTGGCTGGACCACCATCGCTCGCCAGCTGCACCCGCGACTGCTACGAAGCGGAGCGACGTTTTTCAGTCGGCCAGGTGTTACGCATCGCCACTAGCGTGACCTCGGTGGTCAGCCATCTTCATCAGCGTGGCATTCTTCACGGTGATCTCTATGGCCATAACCTGTTAGTCGATCCAAACGGAGATACCTTGCTAAGCGACTTCGGCGCAGCCTCCTTCTATTCACCGCAAAGCGTTCAGGGCCAGTCTCTCGAACGACTTGAAGTACGAGCATTTGGCTGCTTGCTCGAAGAATTGCTGGAACGCTGTGACGTTAGCGATGGCCATCTGCAGGTTCAACGACTCCACACGCTGCAGCGCCGATGCCTGCTCGACAACCCAGCGCATAGGCCTCGTTTCAGCGAGCTGCAGCGCGAACTGAAAAAATTTGACCAAGTTAGCCTCATCCCGGCCAGTTAGTTGCATGAGGTTGCGCCTAATCCCTGTACTGACGGCAACCTGACGCTATGCTTCCTTCCGACTCTGACAACGAAAGCTCCGCCCGTTACCCGGCCACTGAAAACGCCGCTGCGCTAAAGCATGATCCGTTCATCATTGGCCTGAAGCAGCGCCTACCCGAAGCGCTTCGCGAGAGCTTCACCGAACAGCAATTGTTAGGACTTCGTAGCGCCTTCGCCACACGCTCATGGGCACGACATAAAATCGACCTACGCGGCACCTTCAGTATTTGGAACAACCAGTACTATTTCGTCCTGGTCGGAGGGCGTAACAAGCGCGGCCTGACGCGGGGCCAGCGCAACCTGTCATTGATAACCAAGGCCATTGCGATCACCTTGTTCCTGTTCTTTTCCGTATTGGTGGGACTGGTCGTGCTGTACTTGCTCAAGTCGGCACTTGGCATCAACCTGCTGCCGAATCACTCCGTTGGCCTTTGGGACTGGTTCAAGGGTCACTGAATCCAGGCCCTGACCATAAGATTTGCGGATGCCGTCCACATCGCTGAATACTGACTAGACTCCTGGCAGACCATAGCTTCGAGGTGTCTATGAGCGACGAGCAAGAGCGCAAATCTCTGACCCTGCGGCAAATGCTGCAAAGCATTCTGGCCGGAGCACTGGGCGTGCAAAGCGGCAAGAATCGCGCTCGCGACTTCAGTCACGGCAAGCCCAGCCACTTCATCCTGTTGGGTCTGGGTTTCACCGTAGTGTTCGTCTTGGTGATTCTCGGCGTAGTCAAACTAGTGCTCTATCTCGTGGGGCTGTAAATCGGCGCGCTGCCGTTTACTGATGGCTGACCCAGAAAATCGCTGTCGCTACCGCCAGAAGAATCAGAACGAAGATGGCGGCAGCGTCTGCTCTACTGTCATTACCACGTTGGTTGGAAGGCTCCGACATAGCTGTTTCCCCTTGTTGTTGAGAGCTCGTCTGCTTGCAGTTAAGACCACGCAAGCGAGGCGCTCAAGGTGAGGGGTTTAAATGCTCAATAAGCGGCGTTTCGTTCTAAACATATTCCCAAACATCACTTTTGCGTATAACCGCTAGCTGGTATCTTGCTGCCTCCCTGATGGGTGCGCGGCCGTGCGCGCGACAAGCTGTAGACAGCCTGAACAGGACACTCAATGTACGTTTACGACCAGTACGATCACCAGATCGTCAAAGAACGCGTCAACCAGTTCCGCGAACAGACCCGCCGTTACCTGGCCGGCGAGCTGACTGACGCTGAATTCCTGCCGCTGCGCCTGCAGAACGGTCTGTATATCCAGCGTTACGCACCTATGCTACGCATCGCGGTGCCCTATGGCCTACTTTCCTCGATGCAAATTCGCAAACTGGCCGAGATCACTCGCAAGTACGACAAGGGTTACGCCCACATCAGTACCCGTACCAACGTCCAGCTGAACTGGCCGGATCTCGAAGACGTCCCGGAGATACTTGCCGAACTCGCCACAGTGCAGATGCACGCTATCCAAACCAGCGGCAACTGCATTCGCAACACCACCACAGACCAGTTCGCTGGCGTGGCCAAGGATGAGCTGATCGATCCACGCCCATGGTGCGAAATCATCCGCCAGTGGTCGACCTTCCATCCCGAATTTGCTCGCCTGCCACGCAAGTTCAAAATCGCCATCAACGGCGCGGCAAGCGATCGCGCGGCGATCGGCGTACACGATATCGGCCTCGAAGCGGTGAAGAACGCCGAAGGCGAACTGGGCTTCCGCGTCGCTGTCGGTGGTGGTTTGGGGCGTACCCCCATCGTCGGCAGCTTCATCAATGAATTCCTGCCCTGGAAGCACCTGCTTACCTATCTCGAAGCCATCCTGCGTGTGTACAACCGCTATGGCCGTCGTGACAACAAGTTCAAGGCGCGCATCAAGATCCTGGTCAAGGCTCTGACGCCGGCAGTGTTCGCTGAACGTGTCGATGCTGAATGGGAACATCTCAAGGACGGTCCCAGCACCTTGAACGATGAGGAAGTCCAACGGGTCAGCCAGTATTTCGTCGATCCTCCATACAAGACCCTGGATGATCAGGACGATGCCCTCCGCCAGCTAGACACCGAGCACGCCGGCTTTGCGCGCTGGCGCGAGCGCAACGTGGTCGCGCACAAGAAACCCGGTTACGCGGCGGTAACGCTGTCGCTGAAGAGCACCGGCGTTGCGCCCGGCGACGTCACCGACAAGCAGCTGGACATGATCGCCGATCTCGCCGACCGCTACAGCTTCGGCGAAGTACGCAACTCGCACGAACAGAACATGATCCTCGCCGACGTCGAGCAATCGCGCCTGTTCGAGCTATGGCACGAGCTGCGTGAATTGGGCGTCGCCACGCCGAACATCGGCTTGCTCACTGACATCATTTGCTGCCCAGGCGGTGACTTCTGTTCGCTGGCCAATGCCAAGTCGCTCCCGATTGCCGACGCCATCCAGCGTCGCTTCGATGACCTTGATTATCTGTTCGACATCGGCGATCTGGACCTGAACATATCTGGCTGCATGAATGCCTGCGGCCACCATCATGTCGGTCACATCGGCATCCTTGGCGTCGACAAGAAGGGCGCCGAGTTCTACCAGGTTTCGGTTGGCGGCAGCTCGGGGCGCGATACCACCCTTGGCCAGATCCTCGGCCCGTCCTTCGCCCAGGACGCGATGCCCGACGTCATCGAAAAAATCATTGCCGTCTACGTGGAGCAACGTAACGAAGATGAACAGTTTCTCGACACCTTCCGCCGCATCGGCATCGATCCTTTCAAGGAGCGCGTCTATGCAGCGAATCATTAAGCACGATCAGGTCGTCGACGAGACCTGGCACCTGCTGCCCAGTGACGCCGCCCTGACGGACGTGCCGAACAGCGACGATGTAATCGTGCCGATGCGGCTTTGGACCGATCACGCCCATGCCCTCAAGGTGCGTGATGGCGGCCTGGGCATCTGGCTGGAGGCCGACGAAGCCATCGAGGACATCGTCGACGATCTCGAACACTTCCAGGTCGTGGCGCTGAATTTCCCGGTGTTTACTGACGGTCGTCATTTCTCCAGTGCGCGCCTGTTACGTGAACGCTACGGCTACAAAGGGGAAATTCGTGCCATTGGCGACGTGCTGCGCGATCAGCTGTTTCTCATGCGCCGCTGTGGTTTCGATGCCTATGCCGTACGCGCCGATCGCGACCCCTACGATGCATTGGAAGGTCTGAAGGATTTCTCGGTGACGTACCAGTCCGCCGTGGATGAGCCGCTGCCACTGTTCCGTCGCCGACAGGGCTGATTCAGCTGTACAAAAAACCCGCCGTTTGGCGGGTTTTTTTGTCACTGATACATCCAGAAGTTGGGATGTTCGATTTGGGCGACTTTGGCTGGCTGCTTCCTGCCGAACGTTTCCATGATTTTTTCTGCCAGTGCTTTCATGACCAATTCCTGTTGCGTTGAAGTGGCGCTAGCTTCTCGCAAACAACTGCCGCAACGAAATCGGTTCTGGCTATACAGCCAATAGCGTTCAGTCGAGCCGCACCAGCATTCGTCCTGTTTGTTGGCCCGCCAGCATTCGCTCGATCGCCTGTGGCAGTTCTTCCATGGAAATTTCCTGCACCAGTTCATTCAGGTTCGGTAGCTTCCATTGGGTCGACAACTTGTCCCACATCGAAGCCTTCGTGCTTCTTGGAATCTCGACCGAGTCGACGCCAAGCAGATTCACGCCGCGAAGGATGAACGGCAGTACATTGGCTTGGAAATTCGTTCCAGCGGTCAGGCCACAGCAAGCGACACTGGCACCGCGCTGCAGGGACTTGATGACGTTGAACAGAATGTCGCCACCCACGGTATCGACAGCACCCGCCCATTGCTCCTTGAGCATCGGTTTTTCGGTGCCGGATTGCAGCACGCTACGCTCGATCACCTGCGTGGCGCCAAGGCTGGTCAGAAACTGCGTCTGTTCGACTTTGCCCGTCACGGCGGCCACGTTGTAGCCGAGCCGGGACAGCAATGCGACCGCGATACTGCCAACGCCTCCGGTCGCGCCAGTCACCAGAACTGGCGCGTCGCCCGGCACGAGGCCCGCCCGCTCAAGCTTGTCCACGCAAAGCGCAGCGGTCAGGCCTGCGGTTCCGAGGGCCATCGCTTCACGCAAGGAGAGTCCGGACGGACGCTTGATCACCCACGTCGCCGGCACACGAATGAGCTGGCCGAAGCCGCCTGCTGTGTTCATTCCCAGGTCATAACCGGTAACGATCACCTCGTCACCTTCGGAGTAGCCCGAGGCACTCGACTCGACGACGATGCCTGCTGCGTCGATGCCTGGCGTATGCGGGTAGTTACGAGTGACGCCGCGATTGCCGCTGGCGGACAGGGCATCTTTGTAGTTCAGCGATGAGTAGCTGACGCGAATCAGCACCTCGCCAGCGGGCAGTTCGCTAACCTCCCGCTCGATGATGCGCGTTTCGAAACGACCCTCTGCGCTTTCGCTGGTTTGCAGTGCCTTGAAGCTACTCATCAGTTACCCCTCATTGCCAGAATCGTTGTTCATTGAGTCGTGTCCAGCCCTTTAGCAGGCCGTGCTCAAGGGTAGCGCTGGCGGCCATGCCGAACCGCTCGGGTAGGCTCTTCTTCTCCGCGTAATGCAGTTGGAATAAGTCCGCTTCGCGAGCCCGGGCAGCCAGGTATTCATCGCTGGTCTTCAACTCGTCAACCAACCGCTTGCCGAGGGCCGCGATACCGAGCCAGACCTCGCCAGTGGCGACATCATCGATCGACACTTGCTGGCGATACCGCGCGACAAAATTCTTGAACAGTTCGTGTGTCGTTTCCAAATCGTCCTGGAACTTCTCCCGCCCTTTCTCGGTGTTTTCGCCAAAAATCGTCAGAGTTCGCTTGTATTCACCAGCGGTCAGCACCTCGACATCGACATCGTGCTTCTTCAGTAGCCGATGCACGTTCGGCAACTGGGCGACAACACCGATGGAGCCAAGGATTGCAAAAGGTGCGCTGAGAATTTTCTGGCCGATGCACGCCATCATGTACCCGCCGCTTGCGGCGACCTTGTCGACGCACACCGTCAGCGGAACGCCCGCATCACGGATGCGAACCAGCTGCGAGGCAGCGAGCCCATAACCGTGAACCATGCCGCCGCCGCTTTCCAGGCGGAGAACGACCTCGTCCTGCGGCGTAGCGAGGGTCAGCAGTGCGGTAATTTCATGACGAAGGTTGTCGACCGCCGACGCCTTGATGTCTCCATCGAAATCGAGCACAAACACCCGCGGACGGCTCTCCAGATTTTTCTTTGCCAGCTTGGCGGCTTTGGCCTCACGCTTGCGCTGCAGCTTGAGCTGATCCTTGTCGACCAACGATTGCTCGAGGCGCTCACGCATCGATTTGTAAAAGTCGTTCAACTTATGGACTTCGAGGTGGCCGCCCGAATGCCGAGACCGCCCACGCCGCAACGAGGCGAGCGCAATAAGCACCACCAGCACAGCAACCACCAAGGTTACGGTCTTCGCCAGAAAGCTTGCATAGTCAGCAAGAAAGTCCACAGATCCTCCTAGGATTAAAGGGTCGCCAGCAGAGACGCAGCGTGGCACAAACCGGCCAAGCATACCGAGTACTCGTCTATCTGAGCCAGCAGAGCTCAATTCAAACAAACGTATGATTTATCGTTGACACTCCAGAACGATCCCCCTACCCTCGCGAAAACAGGGGACCTGGAGCGGAGCATGGGTAGTATCTACCTGATCAGACATGGTCAGGCGTCGTTTGGCGCGGACAACTACGATGTGCTCTCACCGCTCGGCTTTCAGCAATCAGCTGCGTTGGGCAATTATTTCAACCAACTGGATATTCGCTTCGACCGCTGCTTGAGTGGAGAGTTGGAGCGTCAGCAGGACACGGCGAAGACGACTCTTGAGCGCATGAGTTCTTGCCAAGACAGGCCGTTGCCGCCACTGGAAATAGATCCAGCCTTCAATGAGTTTCATGCCGACGAGGTGATTCGTGCGCACATGGCCGATCTGCTGGCCTTCGAACCCAAGGCTATGCAAATCCTTGCCAACGCAGCCGATCACCGGGCCGAATTTCAACGCCTGTTTCAGTACGTCATTCAGCGCTGGGTGTCTGGCGAACATGAAAAGGACGACCTGGAAAGCTGGCAGTGTTTCATCGACCGCGTTCAGGACGGCCTGAACCGGCTACTCGACCAGGCAGACAAAAAAGACCGTATCGCCGTCTTCACATCTGGCGGCACCATTACGGCACTGCTTCAATTGGTCATCGGTGTGCCGCCCATCAAGGCGTTCGAATTGAACTGGCAGATCGTCAACACCTCACTCAGTCGACTCAGATTCCGTGATCGTGATGTCGCGCTGGCGACGTTCAATAGTCATGTACATCTGGATCTGATGAAAAATCCGGAGCTCGTCACCTACCGATAAGCTCCAGCCGCCTGCAGCCCGAGGCTGCATGTTTATTCCACGACAACAAAGGGACATATCCGATGAGCAACGTCGACGAAACCATTCAGGGCATGAAGGCCAAGTTCAATCCCAGCGCTGCGGCCGGCCTGGATCTGGTTTTCCAGTTCAACATTACCGATGCAGAGAACTACTACCTCGTCGTCAAAGACGGCACCTGCGACTTCCACAAAGGTGAGTCTGCCGACGCCAACGTAACGCTGATCATGGATAGCGAAACCATGCAGGGCGTCATCAGCGGCGAAACCGACGGCATGCAGGCATTCATGGCCGGCAAGCTGCGCGCCGAGGGCGACATGATGCTTGCTCTGAAGCTGAGCGAACTGTTCCCGGCCTGATCAGCCGTTGCGTAAAAAGCCGAAGTCGCATGACTTCGGCTTTTTTATGCGCTTTTTACGGACGTTCATGCATTAAGCAGCTTGATTACACGGCAACACCCCGGCCAATAACAACGCACTTTGCTTGGTGATGCCCGTACCGCACATTAGATTACGAACGCCGAATGGTCAGAGGGTATCGAATGCGCGCCTGCCAATGACCTGCTCATCGGCATCGATTATAAAAAGGGACAAGCATGGCATTAACAGATCAGACCAGCCGCATACGAGACGGTGAAGAGCTGCCTACCGACGTCATCGACCAGTACCTGAAAGGCCAGATTTCTGGTCTGGAAGGCACACCGGATATCACGCAGTTCCCAGGGGGCGCGTCCAACCTGACTTATCTGCTGGAATATCCGAAGCAGGAGTTCGTGCTACGTCGCCCTCCGTTTGGCCACAAGGCCAAGTCGGCACACGACATGGGCCGCGAGTATCGGATTCTCAATCAGCTAAACGCTGGTTTTCCATACTGTCCCAAAGCCTATGCGTATTGCACTGACGAGACGCTTATAGGTGCCGAGTTCTATGTCATGGAGCGCGTCAAGGGCATCATCTTGCGAGAGGATATTCCCGCCGAGCTGGGCTTCACCCCAGACCAAACGACCGCGCTGTGCAAAAGCTTCGTCGACAAGTTCGTCGAGCTCCACAACGTCGATTACAACAGCTGCGGCCTGGGCGACCTAGGCAAACCCGAAGGTTACGTGCAACGTCAGATCAACGGCTGGATCGACCGTTACGAGCGGGCGATCACGCCTGACGCACCCGCCTGGGGACAGGTAAAGGCCTGGCTGCGCGATAAGATGCCAGCGGATCATCACAAGCCGGCAATCGTTCACAACGACTACCGATTCGACAATGTGATTCTCAGCCCAGATAACCCAATGGAGATCATCGGCGTCCTGGACTGGGAAATGACTACCCTTGGTGACCCACTGATGGATCTGGGTAATACGCTCGCTTATTGGATCGAAGCGACGGATCCGCCTCCTATGCAGTTGATCCGCAAGCAGCCCAGCAACGCTCCAGGCATGCTGACTCGCCAGCAATTCGTCGATTACTACGCCGAGCGTGCTGGCATTCGCATCGACAACTTCGACTACTACTACACCTACGGCCTGTTCCGCCTCGCCGCTATCGTGCAGCAGATCTACTACCGGTATTTCCACGGCCAGACGCAGGACAAGCGATTCGCGAGGTTCGTTCAGATGAACGCCCTGCTCGAGCATGTGAGTCTGCAAGTCATTAACAAATCGAAGCTGTAACACAGCTCCCCAAGAGGAAACACTCCATGAGCAAAACCACTCTGTTCGATCTGGACGGCAAGATCGCGTTCGTATCAGGCGCCAGCCGCGGTATCGGCGAGGCGATTGCCAAGCTTCTGGCTCAGCAAGGTGCCCACGTCATTGTTTCCAGCCGCAAGATCGAAGGCTGCCAGGCTGTCGCGGATGCAATCGTTGCCGCGGGTGGCAAGGCGACACCGGTGGCCTGCCACATTGGTGAGCTGGAGCAGATCCAGGCCGTCTTCGCTCAGATTCGGGAGCAGTTTGGCCGGCTGGATATTCTGGTCAACAACGCAGCGACCAACCCGCAGTTCTGTCACATCCTCGATACCGACGTCTCGGCATTCCAAAAGACCGTCGACGTGAACATTCGCGGTTATTTCTTCATGTCCGTCGAGGCTGGTAAGTTGATGCGCGAGCATGGTGGCGGCAGCATCATCAACGTTGCGTCCATCAACGGCGTGACACCGGGCAATTTCCAGGGGATCTATTCGGTCACCAAGGCCGCGGTCATCAACATGACCAAGGCTTTTGCCAAGGAATGCGCACCGCAGGGCATTCGCTGCAACGCTTTGCTACCAGGCCTGACTGACACCAAGTTCGCCTCGGCACTGGTCAAGAACGACTCGATCCGTGAAGAAGCGCTGCGTCATATCCCGCTGCATCGCGTCGCCGACCCAAGTGAAATGGCCGGTGCCGTCCTGTATCTGGCCAGCGATGCATCGAGCTACACCACCGGCTTGTCGCTCAACGTGGACGGCGGCTACCTTGCCTGATCAGGCTTAAACGACGAAAGGGAACCTAGGGTTCCCTTTTTTCTGAGTCCTCGACGTCACCAATTCTTCATTGCCTGCTCGGCAGCGGTATTCGCCGGCTTCGCCCGCAATCCGGTGGGAGCCATCTCCAATGTATAGACAGCGCCATCAGCGATTGGCAGATAGCTGATTCGCCGGGCCTGCGCCTCGAACATCAGTGATGCGCAGCGACAACGCTGCAGCCAGTTCCAGAAATCCACTCCGCTCCAGCTATGTCCGAGCTCGACGTACGGATGACGAGCCTGATTCTGCTGCTCGACGGCCAGGTAACGCCCCGAAAGCTTCTCAAGTCGGTAGCCGGGCTTCAAACCAATCAATGCCGCCAAACTCTTCCAGTGAAGCGCCCGCAAATCGAGTTGCCAGAGATCGCCTTCCAGCGTGACAAAGCGGACATGCTTATCTTCCTCGATCCTGACTTGGTAGCGCTGTTGACCATCGGCCTGAAATGACAGCGAAGCCAGCGGCTTGCCCTGGGCGAGGGGCTGATAAGTTTTGACGTCCCAGGCAATCAGGCCGATCAGCCCAGCCAGCGCGAGGACCAGCATACCGAAGGTGCCGCGCAACCAGCCAAGCAGCCAATTTCCGCCAAACAGCATGCGTACCGCTATCAGTGCAATGATGAACGCGACTAGCGCGACAACCACTGCCAGCCCCAGATATTGCATGACCCGCCTTCCCTACAAACCTGACGGGGCATTATCCGCAGCCCCACATCATGCATCCAGCGACAGATCGGAACAGTGGCAACGAGTCGACATTCTGCTGCCTTTCTCTTGGTGAACAGCAAGGAAGCCGTGTTGAACGGCATGCCATTGGCTTATCACGATGCAAACGGCATCATGCATCGCCTGTGATCTCCTTGTTCGCTTACGAGAACCCATACCGATGCTTGAATTCGCTGCGGACCCTCTGGTGCTGGCCGCCCTCATGGCCGTAGCCTTTCTAGCAGGGTTCATCGATGCGATTGCCGGTGGGGGTGGGCTATTGACGCTACCCGCATTGCTGACTGCGGGCCTGCCGCCGCATCTGGTTCTCGGCACCAACAAACTGTCTGCGACATTCGGCTCGGCCATGGCGAGCTACACCTTTTATCGCCGCAAGCTGTTCGATCCGGCGCAATGGCGATTCGCGCTCGTGGCCACCGCCATCGGAGCAGCGCTGGGTGCTGGACTGGCACATTTGATCCCGGCTCACTGGCTTAATCAACTACTGCCCCTGGTGGTTTTCGGCTGCGGACTGTATCTGCTTTTTGGTCGTGTTCCGACCACGCCACGAGCCGACGCTGCGCCAATCGGCAAGCGCCGCCAATGGCCACAGGGCCTGACGCTGGGCTTCTACGATGGCATAGCCGGCCCCGGTACTGGGGCATTCTGGACGGTCAGCAACATGCTTCTTTACCCACTCGACCTGCTCAGGGCCAGCGGCGTGGCACGCAGCATGAACTTCGTTAGCAACGGTGTCGCACTCGCCGTGTTCATCATCAGCGGCCACGTTGCCTGGGCGTTGGGTATCGGGATGGGTATCGCCTTGATGGGCGGCGCCTACCTTGGCGCACGCACGGCGATCCAGGGCGGATCAAGGTTCATCCGGCCGATCTTCATTTCGGTCGTACTGGTGCTGAGCCTGCGGTTAGCCTGGCAGCATTGGTTCGGGGCGGCCTAGCCGTTGCGCCAGATACAGCTCGATCAGGTAACGTGCTATGGATTTGTGGGCCGGGAGTGCGGGCAGATCATGGATGGAGAACCAGCCGGCATCTTCGATCTCTTCAGGTTGCATCACGATTTCACCTGACGCGTAGTCGGCATGAAACCCCAGCATGAGCGAGTGCGGAAACGGCCAGCCCTGGCTGCAAATGTACCGAGGCTCTTGGATCGAAACGCCTACCTCTTCATGCACTTCGCGTCGAACACATTGCTCAACCGATTCGCCCGGCTCAACGAAGCCTGCCAGCGTACTGTAGACACCCGGAGCGAACCGCGGTGAACGAGCCAGCAGCAGTTCATCGCCACGGGTGACAAGGACGATCATGCTCGGGGAGATGCGCGGGTAATGATGAATACCGCAGGTCTCACATTGCATCGCCCGCTCCGTCGGATGCTGACGCATCGGGTTGCCGCAACTGCCGCAGAAACGATGATGATTGGCCCAAGTGCCGATCTGTGCCGCGAAGCCCAGCATGCGGAATCTGTCGGTATCGTCATCCTGCATCATGAGTTGCCGCAGACTTTGCCAGGCCGCACCGGGCACCTCGACCGGATGCGCCAATTCCAGCAAAAACACCTGGTCACCGTCGAAATAGCCCAAGCCCTGCTCGCTGAGCAGCGGTAGCTCGAGGCGTTTGAGCCAGCCTCTCGGAAACAGCACGCCATTGGCGTCGAAAAGAAAGCCATGCTGGCAATGTACGACCGCCCACCCGCCTTCGCCCGCAGGGTCAAGCAATGCCGGCTGCCAGCGCAAGCTCATCAGGCCGCCACCGGAAGACCCAATGCCTTGACGCTCTCGGTCGCGAGGTCCAGCACGCTGGCACGTGAATCGTCACGCCGCAGTATCGCTCCGCCGTCGAGGTAGTACTCAAGGCTGGTCAGCGCATCAGCCAGTGTCTCGAGCGTTTGCTCAGAGGGCATCTGCACGCCTTCGAGCATCTGTTTCTGAATGAAGTCAGCGCATGCACCGATCAGCTCGGCGGCGCGATTCTGCTCCAAGAAGTGCAGCCCGCCACGAACCGCCATCAGACTGAAGGGGACGTTAGCCAGATGCAGCTTCTCTCCGTTGGATTCCAGATAGGCAGTAATGGCGCGCTTGGCCAATGCCAGGCCTGCGGTCGCTTCTCCGATGACAACGATGCAAGCTTCGGTGAGTTGGTGATTGGCGAACGCTTCGGCCTCATGACCTGGCTGTGCAATTTGCGGACGCGTATCACGACGCTCGCCGCGCTCCAGGCTTGCAACCATGCTTTCGACGTATAGCACCGCATCGGCCAATTTGAGCAAAGCCGGCGAATCCGGTGCCTCCCCCGCGCTCCAGCTCGACACTGTCGCGAGCTGTGCATGCAAGGTGCTTGATGCCGAAGACAGACCGACCATTCCCAGGGTCTTTGCCAGTTTGCCCAGCAGGCTGTGCAGAGTGGCATAGGATTCGGCCGGAGCCGTTTGTCTTTCGATGAGGTCGAGCAGATCCTTGAGGCTTGCCAGTTCCTCGCGAATCGCCGATGACAACGAGCGCATCACTGCCTGACCGGGACCGGCAAGACGCTGGGACTCGTCCTCGAGAAGGTGATCGGTAAAGGGAAGCGGGCCAAGAGAAAAGATTTCCCGAACCTGGGTAGCCATGGGTCCGTTACTTTCTGCCAGTGCAACCAGATACAGCAGCTCTTTGAGCAGAACACGCGGCGGCTCGTAGGTAGCATTGCCGCTGAGCTGTCGAAGCTCACGGTCGAGCCTGGAGAACAACTGTTTGCGCGATTGACGCGGGAGCAGCTGACCATCCAGCTGCGCCTCCACAGCTGCGCTACCCAGCCAGCACAGACGCCCTGCAGGCGTACTGGCGAACAGTAGATCCAAGCGGCTAAGCGCCCGTGCCATAAGCTTGAGGCTCGCCGCAGCGTTGTCTTCGCGAATGAAGCCAAGCAGACCGACTTGATACATCTGGCGCAAACGCCGAGCTTCGGTCGCTCGTACGGCAGGCTCCCGCACCGCTGCAACCACCGGAGGCCGGGCATGGTCTAGCCGAGCGCTGAAGAAAAAGCTTTCGGGCAACGGTGATTGCTCGCTGGCAAGGCGCAACGCATTGATCGCCGGGAGTAACAGTTCAGGCATTTCCTGACGAGTCGCGTCGACGCTTTCCAGGTAGCGCTCCAGCACGTACAGCGCGTTGCTCAGCGCGGCCAGCTGCGTATCGCGCTCGCCGCCCGCGCCAACCGGAATATCGGTTGCCAGCTGAAGCATTTCCTGTGCGAGCAGCTCGGCTCCGGTCAACTCGATGAGTTTCAGGGTTCCGCGAACCTGCTTGAGATTTTCGACAGCCTGTTGCAGAAGGCTGCCGTTATTACGATCGATGATGAAATGCTCGAGGCTCTGCTCGGCCTCCTCCATGGTGGCGAATAACTCATCGCGAACCAGGCTGAGTGAAGTAGCTCCGGTAACCATGCTTAGCGCGCCTCCCGCGCAACGTTTAGATGGTTCATCAGTCGGCAAAATCCGGTTTCTGTTTGCTCATATGAGCGGCCATGGCCACTTTGAGATCGGCCGACTGAAGCATTGCCGCATTCCAGGTAGCGATGTACTCGAGGCCATCGTCGACACGGTGGTCTCGCATATAACGGATCATTTGTTTGGTGCCGCGAATGGCGACCGGCGACTTCGTGGCGATCTGAGCCGCGAGTGCGAATACGGCAGCCATGAGGGCGGGTTGGTCGACATAGGTCCGATTGACCAAACCAATGCCCTGCGCTTCCTGGCCATCCACGCTTCGTCCGGTATAGGCGAGTTCGCGCATCATTCCGTCGCCAATGATTCGCGGTAGGCGCTGCAGCGTGCCGACGTCAGCAGCCATGCCCATATCGATTTCCTTGATGGAAAATTGCGCATCGAGCGTGCTGTAACGCATATCGCATGCCGCGATGAGATCTATTGCACCGCCGATGCAATAACCCTGGATGGCTGCGATAACCGGCTTGCGGCAGTTATCCACTGCATTGAACGAAGCCTGAAGCTTGAGTATCTGGCGGCGCAGTCTTTCTGCGTTGCGCCCGATATCCGTGCCCATCTGCATGGCGGCCTGTGCCAGCAGCTGCAGATCGATACCGGCCGAAAAATGTTTGCCCTCACCGGACAACACCACCACCCGAACCTCATCCGTATCGTCAATCCATTGAAATATGTCGACGATTTCGCTCCAGAACGCAGCGTTCATGGCGTTGAGTTTGTCCGGCCGGTTGATCGCTACATGAGCGACTTTGTCCTTCAACTCCACATGGAAGGCTTGGTATTCAGTCACGCTATCATCCTCGACAGCCGAGGCACCTCAGTGCCTGAAACAGGTTGAACAGTCCCTGCGCAGGGACTGTTCTCAGCCGAACAACTATAACAACAGCCGGGTGAAAGTCGATGGAGGAGGTTGTGATCCAGCCCACGGCCTTGCGCATCATCAGCTTTGACATTCGGCGACACCGACAAGGCGACCAATCATCCCTCCAGGATGCAATCGACTGTATAGCGCGTGCCGCCCGGATAGTCCTCTAGCTGCAACCCGTGGACATCGGCATCGAAGCCCGGAAAGCGCGCAGCGAAACGTTGCGCGAACTGGAGGTAGTCGAGTATCGAGCGCGTCTCGGCGGTGAACCGCTCGCCCGGCATGATCAGCGGAATGCCAGGCGGATACGGCACCAGCATCACGGCGGCGATACGGCCTTCCAGCGCTTCGATGGGCACCGCCTCGACCTCCCCTCGGACCAGCTTGTCATAGGCATCGGCGGGTTTCATCGCCAACGCAGGCAATGCCGTATACATCCGCCGCATCGCTTTGGCGGTGGCATTTTCCCGATAGCAGTCATGCAGCGAATCGCAAAGATCCTGCAGTCCCATGCCGAGGTACTGGCTGCCGCCGGCCTGCACCACGGTGGGTAACGCATCGCACAGCGGTACGTTGCTGTCGTAGTGCCGTTTGAACTCCAGCAGCTCGGTCAGCAAAGTGCTCCACTTGCCTTTGGTGATTCCCATGGAAAACAAAACAAGGATCGAGTAAAGACCAGTTTTCTCCACCACCAAGCCTCGCTCCCAGAGGAATTTACTGACGACGGCCGCGGGAATACCCCGCTCGCTCAGCTTGCCACCCGCGGTAAGCCCGGGGGTGACCAACGTGACTTTGATCGGATCGAGCAGCACGTAGTCGTTCGCGACGTCGCCGAAACCATGCCAGTCCGCTTCAGGCTCCAGCAACCAGTCCGCCGTAACCAGCTCGTCGGCTCCGTCCGCCGCCGTGGGCTGCCAGATGCTGAACCACCAGTCGCCGTCAGGTAGATGCTGTCGAAGATTGGCCAGCGCGCGCCGAAAGCTCAGCGCCTCGTCGAAGGTTTCCTGAATCAACGAACGGCCAGCAGGGCCTTCCATCATGGCCGAAGCCACATCGAGCGATGCAAGAATGCCGTACTGTGGCGACGTCGAGATATGCATCATGAAGGCTTCATTGAAGCGATCTCGATCCAGCTGTCGCTGCTCGCTGTCGAGCACATGGATCATCGAGGCCTGGCTGAAAGCCGCCAGCACCTTGTGCGTCGAGTGGGTGGTGAACACCAGGGGCCCTTGCTCACGCGTGTCCATTCCATAGCGGCCGTCATAGAACTCGTGAAACGCGGCATAGGCGTACCAAGCCTCGTCGAAATGCAGCACATCGACGCTGTTCCCGAGGGTTCGCTTGATCAGGTTTGCGTTATAACAGAGGCCGTCGTAGGTGGAGTTGGTCACGACAGCCAGCTTCACCCTCGGCGCACGCCCCCGGGTCAGCGGGTTGGCGTCAATCTTGGCTTGAATCGACGTTGGAGAAAACTCGTCGAGCGGGATGGGGCCGATGATGCCGAGTTCGTTGCGTGACGGTGTCAGATAAAGCGGAATCGCGCCGGTCATGATGATCGAGTGCAGTATCGACTTGTGGCAGTTACGGTCCACCAGTACGAGGTCGTCGCGCGCCACCATCGAGTGCCAGACGATCTTGTTGGCAGTCGATGTGCCATTAATGACGAAAAACGTATGATCGGCGCCAAAATTGCGCGCCGCACGCGCCTCGGCCGCCGCCAGCGGACCTGTGTGATCGAGTAGCGAGCCGAGCTCGGGCACGGAAACCGACAGGTCGGAACGCAGCGTGTTTTCGCCGAAAAACTGGTGAAACGCCTGACCGACCGGGCTCTTGCGAAAAGCAACCCCACCGCCATGACCCGGCGTGTGCCACGAATAATTCGAGTCGCCCGTATGCTGAACCAGCGCGCGGAAAAACGGGGGCAGCAGGCCTTCCAGATAGGCGCGTGTGGCTCGTGCCACCTGCCGCGCCAGGAAGGGCACCGTATCCTCGAAGAGATACAGCAGCCCACGCAGCTCATTCAGATCGGCCATCGCTTCGGCCGGCGCGTTCTCGATGGTGATCTGCTCGCCCAACGCAAATATAGGAAGCTGTGGAGCACGACGCCGGGCAACGCGGATCAACCCTACGACGTCCTGCAGCAGTCGCTGATTCTCACCCGCACCTTCGGCAGCGACCAATATGCAGGCCAAGCCATGGTGCGTCGAAGCGACGATACGGCCTTCAGCAGCGCTTGCGGTAGGAAGAATATGAAAGCCGTCGCGCTCGAGCTCAGTCGCGATCTCGCGAACCCGCTCGCCGGCGACGGTATCAGCCTTGATGTCGCGATGAACGATAAGGATGGGAAATTTCAGATCTTTGTACATGAGTGCTTCCTGAGAGCGTTCCCCTTCAGCGTAGAAGGTCCGCCCCCAAGCACCAAGCGTGAAATGCGATTGCACCAGGCTGACGCGGCAAAGCCTACGTCAGCGCTAAAGCTTCAAGCAGGCAAGGCTTCCGCCTCGATGTCGGCGGGGTGTTCCAGCTGAACCCAGAGCGGTGCTGCCCCCGAAGCTTTTTCAATCGCCTGCATGCGCGCCGCATGTGCAGCGACTTCTTCAGCGCTGGCGCGAATGACCAAGGTTCCAGCTCTATCGGCATGCAGACGCCGAATCGGCGTCGCCTGTTGGCGGCCGCCGTTTTCAGAATCGGCGCCGTCCCCGGCCAGGGACAGATTGGTCTGCCCGCCCGTCATCGTCAGGAAGACGTCGGCGAGAATTTCCGCATCGAGCAAAGCGCCGTGCAGATCGCGACCGGAGTTGTCTACCCCGTAACGCTTGCACAACGCATCGAGGCTGTTGCGCTGCCCTGGATGACGCTCCCGGGCCATCAGCAGGGTGTCGAGAATGCCGCAGTGATCGCTCAGCTCGGCGCGATCCTGCTGCCCGAGCAGGGCGAATTCATTGTTGATGAAGCCGACGTCGAACGCTGCGTTGTGAATGATCAGCTGGGCGCCCTTGATGAATTCGAAGAACTCATCGGCGACATCCCTAAACCTTGGCTTGTCAGTCAGGAACTCATTGGTAATGCCGTGGACCGCGATTGCACCCTCGTCCACTTCGCGATCCGGCTGCAGGTACACGTGATAATGCCGGCCGGTCAGGCGACGATCGATGACTTCGACACAGCCGATTTCGATGATCCGGTGGCCGTCGGTCACCGGCATGCCGGTGGTTTCGGTATCCAGCACTACGCTACGCATATTTCAACTCACTCAAGCAGTTTGTCGTTTCGCCTGTACTACGCCGCGATTGGCCAGCAAATCGGCGCGTTCGTTACCCGGGTGGCCGGTATGGCCGCGAACCCACTGCCAGCTCACCTGATGGCGATTGACTTGCTCATCCAGCAGCCGCCATAAATCAGCATTCTTTACCGGCTGCTTGGTAGCTGTCTTCCAGCCGCGCTTCTTCCAGTTGGGCATCCAATCGTTGATGCCCTGCATGACATATTGGGAGTCGGTTACCAATCGCACCGGGCATGACCTTTTCAGCTCCTCCAATGCGCGAATCGCCGCCATCAACTCCATACGGTTGTTGGTAGTGTCCGCTTCGCCCCCCCAAAGTTCGCGCTCTACACCTTTATAGATAAGCAGCGCGCCCCAGCCACCGGGACCAGGATTACCCTTGCAGGCGCCATCGGTGTATATCTCGACTATGTCATCACTCATGAAGGATGTTCGACCTTACTGTTCGGCATCGCGGCGGCTGACTTTCGCCACCGGCATTGGTAACAGCTGACCCATGCGCTCCCGACGACTTTGCCGCAGAGGACGCAGCCCCACCATCAGCTTTCGCGCCACCAGCAGGTAGAAACCGCCAGTAGGCATTTGCAGCCGTTGGCCGGCGATCTCCATACCGGACAATCGCGCCTGCCAAGCGCTCGAAGAAAGCGGCGGACAATAGCACCCGAACCGACGTTTCTCCAGTGCGAATCCGAGCAGGTTCAGCCAATCGCCGACGCGTGTGGGGCGGATGCAGCGAGCGTGGCGAAAGGCCTTGCGTGACAGCAAACGCGCCGCCCCCCAGGCACTCCACGGATTGACCCCGACGATCACCAGATGGCCGCCCGGCCGAACGCTACGAGCTGCTTCGCGCAGCAAGGCATGCGGTGACAGGCTGAAGTCGAGGCCATGCTGAACCACGACGACATCAGCGGCATGTTCACCGATCGGCCAAGATTGCTCTTCGCAAACGATCTCGACTCCGGGAAGCGGCGGCCCCAACCGGACACTGCGCTTGATTTTTTGCGACTCGATCGGAGCGCTTGCAAAAGGGCCGTAGTGCACCAGATAACTGCCAAAACAACGCGACAGCTGTAGATCGATCGCCTGCTGCTCCTGCGTCAGCAATTGATGGCCCGACGGGCTGTCGAACCAGGCGCTGGCATCGTTCATCAGCGACAGCCAGCGATCATCCGACTTGGTACAAGACTCACTCATGGTTAGCCTCCGTTCATCGGTTCGGCCGAACCGATAAATGCTACCGGTCGGTTCAACTTTCCAGTTCGACTGCTAGGATGCGCCTTTGCTAATGACTTGGCGACCGGTCCCATGTTGAAAATCGAAGCACTGCCCGCGTTCATCGACAACTACATATGGCTGCTCCTGGATCCTGAGCAACGTCGCTGCGTAGCGGTGGACCCAGGCGATGCCGCCCCCGTTCAGACGTGGCTGGACGCGCATCCCGACTGGCGTCTGACCGATATATTGATAACCCATCACCACCACGATCATGTGGGCGGGGTGCAGCAACTCAAGACCCGACATGAAGCCAGGATCTACGGCCCGGCCGCAGAGAATATTCCTGCCCGGGACGAAGCCCTAGTCGACGGACAACGCATCCGCATTCTCGATCACGATCTGGACGTCATCGAGGTACCCGGCCATACCAGCGGCCATATCGCCTACTATCATGACAACCCTCAGGATCCTTGGCTGCTGAGTGGCGACACCCTCTTTGCCGCAGGCTGCGGCCGCCTGTTCGAGGGGACCGCAGCCCAGATGTTCAACTCACTAGGACGGCTGGCAGCGCTGCCGGCGCAAACACGCGTTTATTGCACGCACGAATACACCTTGAGCAATTTGCGTTTTGCCCAAGCGGTCGAGCCGGGCAACCCGGCGATTGCCGAGCGCCTCGAACGAGTCGTCCAGATGCGTGAGGCGAAACGCATCACCCTCCCCTCCGATCTACGCACCGAGCTGGCCACAAATCCCTTTCTGCGTAGCACCGAGCCGGTCGTGGCCGCTGCGGCAAGCCGGCACGCAGGGCGCGAACTTGCCACAGCGGAAGCCGTTTTCGCGGCCCTGCGTGCCTGGAAAGATAGCTTCTGACGGAGTCGACCATTCCCCAAAAACAGGCTCGTCGGGTTGACCCACCGGAACGGCATTCCTACACTCCCTCGAATTTGCGCCAAGGGAACCCTTCAGCCAATGCCGTCTGACTCTTCGAACAGCCCTCATCCGGACGCCTTGGCAGCCTCCGGCCGGGCCCTGGCGCTAGCAATCTGTCTCGCTATTACGGGCTGCCAGAGCACCGCGCCGCGTGCGCCGACCGGCAGCGATATCCAGACGCGAGCGGTGCCACAGGTACAAGAAACACTGTGGCTCACCCAGGCACCTGCCGTACCGACGCATTCCGACGTTTGGGATCGCATCAGACATGGATTCAAGCTCCAGGATTATCTGGGCAGCAATCCGCGTATCGAGCAGCAGCGCCTCCTGTTCTCCAGCCGGACGAACTCCATCGAGATCGCTAGCGAGCGAGGCAGTCCTTACATCCACTACATCGTCGAGCAGCTGGAAGAGCGCGACATGCCGCTCGAGCTGGCACTGCTGCCGATAATCGAGAGCGCCTATAACCCGTTCGCGTACTCCCCAGCCAAGGCCATGGGTCTATGGCAGTTCATTCCCGCTACTGGCCGGCACTTCAACCTGCAGCAAACCAGCTGGTATGACGGCAGGCGCGACATTACCGCCTCCACCGCCGCAGCGTTGCGCTACCTGACCTATCTGCATGGCCTGTTCAACGACGACTGGCTGCTGGCCCTTGCGGCCTACAACGCAGGCGAAGGAACCGTCAGCCGAGCGATCGAGCGCAACCAGAAACTCGGCTTGCCGACCGACTACTGGAATCTGCCCCTGCCCCAAGAAACGCGCGATTACGTGCCAAAACTGCTGGCGCTTTCGCAGATGGTGCAGAGCCCCGAAGCATACGGCCTCAATCTGAACCCGATCGCCAACGAACCCTACTTCGAAGTCGTCGCACTCAAGCAACGCATGGATCTCGCGAGAGTCGCCGAAATGGCGAACATGGAGGAAGACGAGATCTACCAGTTGAACCCGGCGTTTACCCGCCGCATCACACTGGATGGTCCGCAGCACCTCCTGGTCCCGAGTGACAAGGTCGAGATGTTCTCGGCCAACCTGGCATTGATGAAGCCACAGGATTTGGTTGACTGGCAGCAATACAAGGTGCGCCCCGGCGACACGCTCGGAGCGATCGCCAACAGGCATCGCCTCTCGGTCAATATCATTCGTGACATCAACCGCCTTCGAAGTGATCGCTTGCAAATCGGGCAAGTGCTGAGCATTCCTCAATCGGTTGGTACAGGACAGTCTCGAGAACTGCTGCATGCCGTTGCGAGAAGCCAGCCAGCTCCGCGCAGCTACCGAGTCCGCAAGGGCGACAATCTCTGGGATATCGCCAAGACACAGAACGTCTCGGTAGGTGACCTGCAGCGCTGGAACAACCTATCGGGAAGTAATATCAAAGTGGGCCAGGCGCTATTTCTTCAGGCAGCCGGTAGCAATCAGCGTGCTAAATCCGCACCGACTTATTACAAAGTCAAGAAAGGTGATTCGCTTTACGAGATTGCCAAGCGTTTCAACGTTCAGATCAATAATCTGAAGATTTGGAATCCCAGGGATAGCGCGATGCTCAAACCGGGGCAAACCCTGACCTTGTACCTCTCTCAATAAGGCATGGCAGGCGCGCCTTTTCAGCCGCGCCTGCTCAGCGCCTCGAGACAGCGTCCGGCCAGTTGGGCGAATCGTTGAAAAGCCACGAACTGCTCATGTTTCAACGCTCGGCCGGTTATCCGGCTATCAGCGTAGAGCACACCGATTTCACGCGTACCCGCCATGATCGGTGCAATGAAGAACATGCCTTTGCCCAACTGCTGCCGAAGCGGCAATGTGACCAATTCATCGAGTTTGTAGCTTGCCGGCACGCCCATCCATAGCGGCTGACGTTGGCGAAGCACGTAACTGAATATGTGCGTCTGGCTCGACGGCTCGATAGGCAGGACGAAGGTTTCGAGCCAAGGCTGTGTCTGTTCCCCAACGACGCATTTGGCACGAAACGTCGTTTGTCGATCCGCAAGAACAGTCAGCATCACGCGCTCCAACCCGGCGCCCTCATGCAAGCCTTTGAGTAAAGCGTCGAGGATCAACGCGACGTCGCCCTGGCCGGACGCCATCATTCCGAGATCCTGCATGGTCTGTTGCATCAACAACAGATTGGGTTGCAAGTGGCTCGTTCTACGCTGCGCCTGCTGCAGCCGCACTTGTTCGGGGTCGGTTGATGGGATCAGCTTGCTTAGTCGACTGGCGCCGAAAGTCGTCGCGATCTTGACTGCTTCATCGGCGCTCGCAAAGATTTGCTGCATCGCATCCGCCTCGGATATGCCGCAAAACTCGGCCAGCTCACTGACCAATTCATCCATTCTGGGACTGCCCCATCCGTCCAGCGCAGCCCCGCCAATGCGCACCCCCAGGCTGATCGAATGCACAGCTGGATCCCGCAGATTAGTTGAACCATGAGCCAGGCTGGCGAGCTCTCCGATATTCCAGCTTTTGATCATTCCGAGATTCAACTGGCGGAAACTGGTGCCGAGCACGCCTTCAACCGCCTGCTCATGATCAGTGTCGCGGGCCGCCAGAGCCTCTGCGAGCTCATCGGCCTGCACACCACCGCAACCCCAAAAGGCAAGCTCGCCGACCTCATGCAGTAACGCCGCGATGAACACTTCTTCCTCATGTTTCGCCAGTACGTAACCGGCTATATTGCGCGCCTGCACCGCAGCGTGAAACGACCGTGCCAACAGTTCCTTCAGCTGCTGGCGCGGCGCGCGATCCATTAGCCCATCGATGAGACTGACTGAAAGACTGATCGAACGGACATTATCGAAGCCGATCATGACGATCGCGCGAGAAATGGTCTTGATGGTTTCCTGGGACGGGTTGTAATAGCTGCTATTGCCAACCCGAAGCACCTTGGCCGTCAGCGCGGCGTCGCGCAGCAGGACGTCGGCAAGTTGTTGCACAGAGGCATGCTGCTGCCCCGTGAGGCGCTGCAGCTCCTGCACGACCGTCGCCAGTGCCGGTAACTCGGACTGGTTCAAGCGGTCTATCCACGCCTGCAAACCGTAGCTAGTTTCACTCAAGATTTTGCGACCTCACCGAGGGGTCTGTTGACGTTTCGTCGCGAGCCGCGTTGCTGCGCCAAATGGCGCAAGGCCAGGCGCGGGACGCAGGTAATGGATGCTCCCTTTCCAAGTCCCGCAACGCCGCATGGCGCCATTTGCGGCGTTTCTCGTCGCTTATTTGGAACGACCAAACTTCACTCCTCGTGCCTTGCCTCGCGCAAAAACTGGCTTCGGCGCGGCCGCGAACGAAACGTCAACAGCGCCTGACGCCACGGCAGCTAATAGCGGGCAGTGTGCCCAGATGGCCGGCCTTTTTCCAGCGGATACAAGCTGTTACTGTACCCGGCCGAAAAGACCGAAAGCGCCATGGATCGGATTCACCGTTTGATGCGACCCATCCTATTGTTATTGAGCTGCCTGGGATTTAGCTTTCCGTCGTTCGCGACCATCAGCGAAAGCCACGGTTATGCCCAGTTCGGCACCCTCAAGTATGCGAAAGACTTCACCCACTTCGACTGGGTGAATCCCGATGCCCCTAAGGGGGGCCATGTACGTTTGATGGCCTCGGGCACGTTCGACACGCTCAACCCCTACACTTTCAAAGGGACCAGCCCGACCGCGACGCCAGGGTTCTTCCAATATGGCATTAGTGAGCTGAACGAACCGTTAATGGTCGGAACGGGCATTTATGATCCTTCCGGCGATGAGTCTGCTTCGGCCTACGGGCTTATCGCCGAAACCATCGAGTACAGCGACAACCATAGCTGGGTGGTATTCAATCTGCGCGACTCGGCTCGCTTTCATGATGGCCAACCGATCACAGCTTATGACGTAGCCTTTTCCTATCGTTTGCTGATCAAGGATGGTCATCCGCGCTTTCGCACCGATCTGCAAGGCATCGCGCGCGTCGACATACTCAACCGCCACCGGATTCGCTTTGTATTCGACAGGCCCGGCAATCCGCTGCTGATCATGCGCCTCGGCGAATTACCGATACTGCCGCAACATTATTGGAAAGACCGCGACTTCCGCGCCACGACATTCGAGCCACCACTGGGTAGCGGCCCGTACCGCATCAGCGACGTGCAACCGGGACGCCGAGTGACCTTCGAGCGAGTGAAGAACTGGTGGGGGGCAGAACTTCCAGCCAACCGCGGCAAGTACAATTTCGATCGGGTCGACATCGAGTTCTATCGCGACAGCACGGTGGCATTCGAAGCATTCAAGGTCGGCGAATTCGACTTCTACATCGAACACCAGGCGAAGAACTGGGCCAACGGCTATCAGTTTCCTGCTGTTCTGCGCGGTGACGTGATCCGCGCCGAAATCCCGCATCAGATCCCCACCCAGACGCAGGCGCTGTTCATGAACGGGCGCAGGCAGAGCTTTGCCGACATCAGGGTTCGTCAGGCCTTGGGCATGATGTTCGATTTTGAATGGACCAACCGCGCGCTGTTCTATGGCGCTTATCAGCGCAGCGAGAGCTACTATCCGAACAGCGACTTCGCGGCGACCGGCACACCGAAAGGAGGTGAATGGTTGCTGTTGTCGCCTTTCCGCGACCAGTTGCCCGCCGAACTATTCACCGAACCCTTCGAACTGCCAAAAACGGACGGGCGCGGTATTCCACGCGACACCTTGCGCGAAGCGCTCAACCTACTCGATCAAGCTGGCTGGAAACTGACGGCTGATGGTCTTCACGACCACTCAGGCCGCGCTTTCCGGTTCGAGATTCTGCTCGTCAATCCGCGACTCGAGCGCATTCTTCAGCCCTACGTGGAAAATCTAGCTCGCATTGGCGTACAGGCTCGCTTGCGTACCGTTGATAGCGCGCAGTATAAGCAGCGCCTGGATCAGTACGACTACGACATGATTTTGACAACGCTGGGCCAGAGCCTCAGCCCTGGGCTGGAGCAGTGGCTGTATTTCCATTCCAGCCAGATGAACGTCAAAGGAGGCCGCAATTACGCCGGCATCGCCAACCCGATGGTCGATGATCTGATCGCCAAATTGCTAACGGCCAAAACCCGGGAAGAGCAGATCGCCGCCGCGCGCGCCATCGACCGCGTTTTGCTCTGGAATCACTACACCATCCCCAACTGGTACATCAGTTACCACCGCCTGGCGTATCGCAATCGGTTCGCCCATGTCACCACCCCGCCCTACACTCTCGGGTTGCGTGCCTGGTGGCTGAAGGATCTGGAGAAGGCTCAATGACAAGAAACACGCGATTATCGATCCTGCATGCAGGAGTCCTTGCCGCGCTATGTCTTCTGGGCGTTGCGCAAGCGGCGCCCCGACACGCGCTGACGCTATATGATGAGCCGCCCAAGTATCCTGCGGACTTCTCCCATTTCGACTACGTCAATCCCGACGCCCCCAAGGGCGGCACCCTTCGGCAGGCCGGCTTCGGCGGCTTCGACTCGCTCAACCCCTTCATCAATAAAGGAGTCGCCGCGGACGACATCGGGCTCATCTACGACACTCTGACGACCAACAGCCTGGATGAGCCCTTCACGGTTTATGGCCTGCTTGCCGAAAGGATCGAGAAGGGTCCGAACAACGAGTGGGTTCGCTTCCATCTGCGGCCCGAAGCGCGCTTTCACGACGGCGAGCCGGTTGAGGCGGAAGATGTCGTATTCACCTTCGAGACGCTGATCAGCCAGGGCGCGCCGCACTACCGTGGCTACTACGCCGACGTTGAGAAAGCCGTGGTAGAAAGCCCACGTCGCGTGCGTTTCGACTTCAAGCATGGCGGCAACCGCGAACTGCCGCTGATTCTCGGACAACTCCCGGTCCTGCCGAAGCACTGGTGGGCCGAACGGGACTTCACCTCCGGCAGTATGGAGCCGCCGCTAGGCAGTGGCCCCTATCGAATCGAACGCGCGGAAGCTGGGCGCTCGGTGCGCTATGCCCGTGTCGAGGACTATTGGGGCAAGGACCTGGGCGTCAACCGCGGCCTCTACAACTTCGACCATGTGCACCACGATTACTACCGCGACAACACCGTAGCGCTGCAGGCCTTCAAGGCCGGACATTTCGATTACTGGCTGGAAACCAGCGCGAAGAACTGGGCGACCGCCTACGATACCGACGCAGTCCGAGACGGGCGGATCATCAAGGACGAGATCGCCAATCACAATCCGCAAGGCATGCAGGGCTTCATCTTCAATACCCGCCGACAACACCTTCAGGACATCAGGGTTCGAGAAGCCCTGGCGCTGCTGTTCGATTTTGAATGGACCAATCGCCAGCTGTTCAACGGCGCCTATACCCGCACGACCAGCTACTTCGACAATTCGGAGCTCGCCTCCTCGGGCATGCCGAGCGAGAACGAGCTGAGCATTCTCGAACCCCTGCGTGGCCAGATACCCGAAGAGGTGTTCGAAAAACCCTTCGAGCTGCCCCAGACCAACGCCGACGGCATGATCCGAGAGCAGCAGCGCCGCGCATACGAGCTGCTCACTGATGCAGGCTGGAAAATTGAAAACGATCGTATGGTGGATGCCGAGGGCAAGCCGGTAAAGCTGGAGTTTCTGCTGGTACAGGCCGACTTCGAACGGGTGCTGCTTCCGTACAAGCGCAACCTTGCCGGTCTGGGGATCGAGCTAGAGATCCGCCGGGTCGACGTATCGCAATACATCAACCGGTTGCGCTCGCGCGACTACGACATGATCGTAAGCGGTTTCGGCCAGTCCAGCTCTCCGGGTAACGAACAGCGCGAGTATTGGCATTCAGCGAGTGCGGACAATCCCGGCAGCCGCAACTTCATTGGGCTGAAGGACCCAGCCATCGATACTCTGGTGGATAAGCTGATCGCCGCCGACTCGCGTGAAGAGCTGATCACCCGCACCCGCGCATTGGATCGCGTACTGCTTTGGGGGCACTACGTGATTCCGAACTGGCACATCAAGACCTGGCGCGTGGCGTACTGGAATCATCTGGCTCACCCGGAAACGACACCTCGTTACGATATCGGCCTGATGACATGGTGGCACAAGCCCAACGTCGACAGTCCCGATCCGCAAGAGCCAATCACAGAATCAGACGCCAGCGACTCCACCCGTGCGGCGGAGCGATAGGCATGCTGGCGTACATTTTCCGGCGTCTGCTGCTGATCATTCCCACCCTGTTCGGCATCCTGCTGATTAACTTCATCATCATCCAGGCTGCGCCTGGGGGGCCGGTCGAGCAGGCGATCGCCAAACTCGAAGGGTTCGAAGGCGCGACGAGCCGCATTGCAGGCGGTGGCTCTGAAGTGGCTACCGGCAGCAATAGCTATCGGGGTGCACAAGGACTGGACCCCGACCTGATCGCTGAGATCGAACGTCTGTACGGCTTCGACAAACCGGCACCGGAACGTTTCTGGATCATGCTCAGCAACTATCTGCGCCTGGATTTCGGCGAAAGCTTCTTCCGTGACGCCAAGGTGACCGATCTGATCATCGAAAAGATGCCGGTGTCGATCTCGCTGGGGCTATGGAGCACGCTGATCATGTATCTGGCGTCGATACCGCTGGGTATCGCCAAGGCGACTCGTCATGGCAGCCCGTTCGATGTCTGGACCAGTTCGGCGATCATCATTGGCTATGCGATACCGGCATTTCTGTTCGCCATCCTGCTGATCGTGCTGTTTGCCGGTGGCAGCTACTGGAACTGGTTTCCGTTGCGAGGACTGTCTTCGGGCAATTTCGACGAGCTGACGCTGGGCGGCAAGATTCTCGACTACTTCTGGCACTTGGCGCTTCCGGTCACGGCTCTGGTCATCGGCAACTTCGCGACCCTGACCCTGCTGACGAAAAACAGCTTTCTCGACGAAATCAACAAGCAGTACGTGATCACAGCGCGGGCCAAGGGCCTGAGCAAAAATCGCGTGCTCTACGGTCATGTCTTTCGCAACGCAATGCTGATCATCATCGCGGGTTTTCCTGCCGCCTTTATCGGTATGTTCTTCACCGGTTCGCTGTTGATCGAAGTGATCTTTTCCCTCGATGGCCTTGGCCTGCTCAGCTTCGAAGCTGCCATCAACCGCGACTATCCCGTCGTGTTCGGCACCCTCTTTCTGTTCACCCTGCTCGGCTTGGTGGTCAAGCTGATCGGTGATCTGACCTATACATTGGTCGATCCACGAATCGACTTCGAAAGCAGGGAGGCCTGAGATGCAGCTGTCGCCGCTGAATCAGCGCCGCTTCGCCCTGTTCAAAGCCCACAAGCGCGGCTGGTGGTCGCTTTGGATATTTCTCACCCTGTTCGTGCTGAGTCTCGGTGCCGAACTGATTGCCAACGACAAGCCGATCGTAGTGCGCTTCGACGGCGGCTGGTATTTCCCCGTATTCGAACGTTATCCGGAGACGGTGTTCGGCGGCGAATTCCCGCTGCAGGCCGATTACAAGGGGCCGTACATCCAGGAGCTGATCGAAAAGAAGGACGGCTGGATGATCTGGCCACCGATTCCATTCCATCACTCCAGCATCAATTACGACCTTCAGGTGCCTGCGCCCGCCCCGCCGTCATGGAGTAACTGGTTGGGTACCGATGATCAGGGCCGCGACGTGTTGGCCCGGATCATCTACGGTTTCCGCATCTCGGTATTGTTCGCCCTGACCCTGACGCTGATCAGCTCAATAATTGGCGTGATCGCCGGCGCGTTGCAGGGATTCTACGGTGGCTGGGTGGATCTCGTCGGACAGCGGGTACTAGAAATCTGGTCCGGACTGCCGGTGCTCTATCTACTCATCATTCTTGCAAGCTTCGTGCAGCCAAATTTCTGGTGGTTGCTCGGCATCATGCTGCTGTTTTCCTGGATGAGCCTGGTCGATGTCGTGCGGGCCGAGTTCCTGCGTGGACGCAACCTTGAATACGTCCGCGCTGCACGGGCGTTGGGCATGCGCAACGGCGTCATAATGTTCCGTCACATCCTGCCGAATGCGATGGTGTCGACCATGACCTTCATGCCGTTCATCCTGACCGGAGCAATCGGCACGCTAACCGCTTTGGACTTCCTTGGCTTCGGCCTGCCGCTTGGCGCCCCATCACTGGGTGAACTGGTGGCGCAAGGCAAAGCGAATCTGCAGGCGCCATGGCTTGGCATCAGTGCATTCATGGTGCTGGCCATCATGCTGACTCTGCTGGTATTCATCGGCGAGGCCGCTCGCGATGCCTTCGATCCAAGGAAATAGCATGGCTGAGAATCTGATAGAGGTCCGCGATCTGGCCGTCGAGTTCGTCACCGGGGACCGGGTCCAGCGGGTCGTCGAAGGTGTTAGCTTCGATATCCGCAAGGGCGAGACCCTGGCACTGGTGGGAGAAAGCGGTTCCGGCAAGTCCGTCACGGCTCATTCGATCCTGCGCCTGCTGCCCTACCCGCTCGCCCAACATCCAGCTGGTGAAATCCGCTACGCCGGTGAAGACCTGCTCAAAGCGACCGAAAAACGCATGCGTGGCATACGTGGCGACCGCATCGCGATGGTGTTCCAGGAGCCGATGACGTCGCTCAACCCATTGCATACCGTTGGCAAACAGATCAATGAAGTGCTGCAGATTCACAAGGGGCTCAACGGCAAGGCCGCCACGGCACGCACCCTCGAGCTTCTCGAACTGGTCGGCATTCCAGAACCCGCCAAGCGTATACGGGCCTATCCGCACGAACTGTCGGGCGGTCAGCGTCAACGTGTGGTGATCGCCATGGCGCTGGCGAACGAACCCGAACTGCTCATCGCCGACGAACCGACCACAGCGCTGGACGTAACGGTCCAGCTGAAAATCCTGGAGCTGCTCAAGGATCTGCAGGCACGCCTGGGCATGGCGCTGTTGCTGATCAGCCATGATCTTAATCTCGTTCGCCGAATCGCTCATCGTGTATGTGTCATGCAGAGCGGTCGCGTCGTCGAACAAGCGCCTTGCGAAGAATTGTTTCGTTCGCCCCAGCACCCCTATACCCGGGAGCTGCTTGCGGCGGAGCCTAGCGGCGATCCGGTAAACGTTGAAGCATCGTCTCCGACGTTGCTGGAAGTGAATGATCTGCGCGTCTGGTTCCCTATCAAGAAAGGGTTATTCAGGCACACCGTCGATCACATCAAAGCGGTTGATGGTGTCACCTTCAGCTTACCTAAGGGCCAGACGCTGGGCATCGTCGGGGAAAGCGGCTCGGGGAAGTCTACGTTGGGGCTTGCGATCCTGCGGCTATTAGCCAGCAATGGCGAGATCCGGTTTCAGGGTCAGGCACTGGAGAAGATGTCGCAACGTTCGGTACGTCCGTTGCGGCGTCAAATGCAGGTCGTGTTTCAAGACCCATTCGGTAGTCTCAGCCCCCGAATGTCGGTCGGCCAGATTGTTGGCGAAGGGCTTAGCATCCATGGAATGGGCAGTGCTGAGGAACAGGCGCAGGCGATTATCGATGCACTGGTCGAGGTTGGGCTCGACCCGGAGAGCCGCCACCGCTATCCCCACGAATTTTCCGGGGGCCAGCGGCAGCGTATCGCGATAGCCAGGGCTCTGGTGCTCAAGCCGGAGCTGATCCTGCTGGATGAGCCAACCTCAGCCCTGGATAGAACCGTACAGCGGCAAGTCGTGGAGCTACTACGCTCGCTACAGGCCAAGTACAACCTGACCTACCTGTTCATCAGCCACGATCTGGCGGTGGTACGGGCGCTGAGCCACCAGATGATGGTCGTCAAGCAAGGCAAGGTCGTTGAACAGGGAGTGGCCGAGGCTATCTTCACCACTCCCCAACATCCATATACACAGCAGTTGCTGGAATCCGCCTTCATGGTGCCAGCGGCTGAACAACCAGAAGAGGGACAAGCACATGGGTTTTCTTACCGGTAAGCGCGTACTGATTGTTGGCGTCGCCAGCAAATTGTCGATCGCCTCGGGTATCGCCGCCGCCATGCATCGCGAAGGCGCTGAGCTGGCTTTTACCTATCAGAACGAAAAGCTCAAGGGGCGCGTCGAAGAGTTCGCCGCCGGCTGGGGCTCAGGTCCGGAGCTGTGCTTCCCGTGCGACGTTGCCAACGACGATGAGATCGTCCGGGTCTTTGAAGAGCTAGGCAAGAAATGGGACGGCCTGGACGGTATCGTTCACTCGGTCGGCTTCGCTCCGGGCGATCAGCTCGACGGTGACTTCACCGACGTCACCACTCGCGAGGGATTCAAGATCGCTCACGATATCAGTGCCTACAGTCTGGTAGCGCTGGCCAAGGCCGGTCGCCCGATGATGAAAGGTCGCAACGGTAGCATCCTCACCCTCAGCTATTTGGGCGCCGAGCGCACCATGCCCAACTACAACGTGATGGGCATGGCCAAGGCCAGCCTTGAGGCAGGCGTTCGCTACCTGGCCGGTAGCCTCGGGCCAGAAGGCACCCGTGTCAACGCCGTATCGGCGGGCCCGATCCGCACATTGGCGGCTTCTGGAATCAAGAGCTTCCGCAAAATGCTGGCAGCTAACGAGAAGCAGACACCGCTGCGTCGCAACGTCACCATCGACGAAGTCGGCAACGCCGGCGCGTTCCTCTGCTCAGATCTCGCTTCCGGTATCAGTGGTGAAATTCTCTACGTCGACGGTGGCTTCAATACCACCGCAATGGGTGCGATCGAAGACTGAACCAACGCCCACAAAAAACCCGCACTAGGTGCGGGTTTTTTGCATCTGAGCGAATCGAATCAGAAGGTTTCGATGTCAGCGTTGGCGTGAAGCATCTGCCGGTAGGCAGCGAAATCCTGCTGCCCACTACGCGAGGCCAGGAAGCGGCGATAGCTTTGCTTGTCCTCTTCAGACAGCTCGGCTTCCGGCTCGCTAACTCCACTTAGGCGAACGACTACGAAGTCCCCACCGGAAAGCCGGACGCTGCCGTAAGTCGGCGTTTCATTCGTCTCCGGCTTCGGCATCCGGAACACCTGCTGAAGCACTGCCGGATCAACGCCTTCATGGTTGCGCGAAGCGGCCTCTACCACCTGCCATTGCTGCTCAGCCTGCACGCCTTCGCGCAGTCTGGCAACTAGCGCCTCGCCTGCCTCACGCGCCTGGTCAGCCGCTTTGCTGCGCTGCAGTTGAGCGACGATGTCGTCTTTCACTGCATCGAACGGCTTCACTTCCGGTTGTAGGTGCTCCTTCACACGCACCGCAACAACGGTGTCCGGATCCAGTTCGATGACACTGCTGTTGGCGCCATCTATGAGAACTTCTTCGCTGAACGCCGCCTGGATAACCTGCCTATTGGCTGCAACACCGCTGCCACCGCCCTCACGTCCGAACGCCTCGGTCGTATGCACGGACAAGCCTAGCTCCTGAGCCGGCTGGGCGAGGTCGGAGGATTCGAACGCGGTATCTTCCAACAACTTGGTTGCTTCGACGAAACGCTGCTCGACCTGTTGCACCTTGAGCTCACGAACCAGCTCCGGTTGCATGCTTTCCAGCGTAGGAACTTCAGGCGATTGCACACCCAACAGCTTGATCAGATGCCAACCAAAGTCAGACCGGACAGGAGCCGATACCTGTCCTTCTTCGAGCGCATACAGCGCTTCTTCGAACGCCGGGTCATAGACCCCCTGACCGGCAAAGCCCAGATCGCCCCCTTCGTTGGCCGAACCCGGGTCGTCGGAGGTTTCTTTGGCCAATGCCGCGAAATCCTCACCAGCAGACAAGCGCTTGGCAATTTCGTCGATCTTCGCTTTGGCCTCAGCGTCGCTGGAACCATCTGCCTCGATCAGAATATGCGCGGCACGGCGCTGCTCGGCAAGATTGGCGATGCGCTGTTGATAGAGGTTAGTCACTTGCTCGTCCGAGACATCAACCTGATCGAAGAACGACTCCTTCTTCAGCTCAACGTACTGAAGAACAACCTGCTCAGGTGAGCGGAAACGATCAGTGTTCTGTTCGTAGTACTCGCGCGCCTCATCGTCACTGACTTCAACCACAGTCGTATCTGCCGGCACGGTAATGGTGGCGAAATCGCGAGTTTGCTGTTCCAGTCGAGCAAAGGCTTCAATCTGATCATCCGTGACGAAACCGGAACCAGAAATACCGGCACGCAGCTGCCCAATGAGCATTTCCTGCTTCAACAGCTTACGAAACTGGAATCGGGTATAGCCCATCTGCTGGATGACCTGATCGAACCGTGACGCGCTGAAAGCGCCGTCGACTAGAAATTCAGGCGTCTGCAGTATCAGCTGATCGAGCGCAGCCTCCGAGAAAGCGAAATCGGCTTCACGAGTGCCTTGTAGCAAAAGCGCACGATCAATCAGCGCTCGCAGAGATGATTCGCGAACTAACCTGTCATCCAGAAGTGAGGGGTCGAAATCACCTCCCAACTGCTGGGTCAGCTGTCGGCGCTGCATGTTCATTGCCTGGTTGAGCTCATCCTGCGATATTTCTTCGCCATTGACCTCGGCGGCAGTTCGGCTGTTGCCCGCACTATTGAATATGGCCTCGAAGCCTGTAAGCGCCAACAGCACAACGATGATGCCGATGATGGTTTTGGCAATCCAACCTTGTGAATTGTCCCTGATGTTCTGAAGCATGCGTCCCCCAGGAGTCAGCTGCGCAATGATCGTTGCAGCGCGGGTGGAATCCGAATAAAAGAAAGGCGCATCCAGGGATGCGCCTCTCGGAGCTTTGGAGCGGTTGGACCTTATCCCCCAGGCCCGAACGCAACAGGCCGAGCCTGTTCGGTTAACCGCTCCAAGCCAGGGCCAGCGCTAACTGACAACTGGCCGGATCGAAAACGCTTAGTTGACAGCGTCTTTCAGAGCTTTGCCGGCTTTGAAACCTGGGATCTTGGCGGCGGCGATGTTGATTGGCTTGCCGGTCTGAGGGTTACGGCCAGTGCGGGCGGCGCGCTCCTTGACAGCGAAAGTACCGAAACCAACCAGTACCACGGAATCACCAGCCTTCAGAGCACCAGTGACGGATTCAATCACTGCATCCAGCGCGCGGCCAGCAACAGCTTTCGGGATATCAGCAGATGCAGCGATGGCATCGATCAGTTCCGACTTGTTCACTCTAAGTCCCCTTATTTCTGTTGAGTCGTATCTTTAATTTTTTGGGTGTAAGCAAAGCGGTGCCGAAATAGCGACGACACAAGGGGCCGGCTTATATCAAGGCCGGCGAAAATGTGTCAACAAAGCCTTTCAGACTAATGCGTGCTGATTCGCTCCTTGGAATCAGGCTCGCGCTTATCGTCCTTTGCAACAATCTCGGAAGCCGCATCGGGCAAGGGCTCCGGCGCGTATTGCAGCGCAATTTGGAGGACTTCGTCAATCCACTTCACCGGTTTAATCTGCAGGTCCTGCTTAATATTCTCAGGAATCTCTTTCAGATCACGCTGATTTTCTTCGGGAATGATCACAGTCTTGATTCCACCCCGATGCGCAGCGAGCAGTTTCTCTTTCAATCCACCGATAGCCAATACCTGACCACGCAACGTGATTTCTCCGGTCATCGCAACTTCGGCGCGAACCGGAATCTGCGTAAGCGCTGACACGAGCGCCGTGCACATTCCAATTCCCGCGCTAGGTCCATCCTTGGGTGTTGCACCTTCCGGCACGTGGATATGGATATCCTGCTTCTCATGAAAATCTACCGGAATCCCCAGGCTTTTGGCTCGGCTACGCACGACCGTAAGCGCCGCGGTGATCGACTCGCCCATTACATCACCGAGCGAACCCGTCTTGGTCAACCGGCCCTTGCCGGGCACCACAGCGGCCTCAATCGTCAGCAGCTCGCCGCCAACCTGGGTCCAGGCCAAGCCCGTCACCTGGCCCACCTGATCCTGCTGCTCGGCAAGCCCGTAGCGGAACTTGCGAACGCCAAGGAAGTGCTCGAGTGATTCGGCGGTAACCTTCACCTCGAAGCTCTTCTCCGCAGCATGTTCCTTGACCACTTTCCGGCAGACCTTCGCCACCTGACGCTCCAGGCTGCGAACGCCAGCCTCGCGGGTGTAATAACGGATGATGTCGCGGATCGCCTCTTCCTCGAACAGCAGCTCGGTCTTTTTCAGTCCGTTGGCCTGTATCTGCTTCGGGACCAAGTAACGAATCGCGATGTTGATTTTCTCGTCTTCGGTGTACCCCGGAAGACGGATTATCTCCATACGATCCAGCAAGGGAGCCGGGATATTCATGGAATTCGCAGTACACAGGAACATTACGTCGGATAGGTCATAGTCGACCTCGAGGTAATGGTCGTTGAAATTATGGTTCTGCTCTGGGTCGAGCACTTCAAGCAACGCCGACGCCGGATCGCCACGCATGTCGTTGCCCATCTTGTCGATCTCATCGAGCAGGAATAGCGGATTGCGCACGCCGACCTTGCTCATCTTCTGGATCAACCGGCCAGGCATCGAACCGATATAGGTCCGCCGATGGCCTCTGATCTCGGCTTCGTCCCGCACCCCACCCAGCGCCATCCGCACGAACTTACGGTTGGTGGAGCGCGCAATGGACTCCGCCAGCGAAGTTTTACCCACGCCCGGCGGGCCGACCAGGCAGAGCACCGGTCCCTTGAGCTTTTTCACGCGTTTCTGGACCGCAAGGTATTCAAGAATGCGATCTTTAACTTCCTCGAGGCCGTAGTGGTCGGCATCGAGCACTTCCTCAGCCTTGGTCAAATCCAGACGCACCTTGCTCGCAGCCTTCCAAGGCACATTTATCAGCCAGTCGATATAGGTCCGAACTACAGTCGCCTCGGCAGACATCGGCGACATCTGCTTGAGCTTATTCAGCTCGGCCGTCGCCTTGGCGTGGGCGTCCTTGCTCAGGCCAGCGTTCTCGATGCGCTTCTTCAGATCATCGATTTCGTTATGACCTTCGTCGATATCGCCCAGCTCTTTCTGGATGGCCTTCATCTGCTCGTTCAGATAGTACTCACGCTGGCTACGCTCCATCTGCTTCTTCACGCGCCCACGAATGCGCTTTTCTACTTGAAGCAGATCGATTTCGGCATCAAGCAGCGCCAATACGTGCTCGACCCGGGCCGGTAAATCGATGATTTCGAGAATCGCCTGTTTCTGCTCGATCTTGAGCGCCATGTGCGCTGCCATGGTATCGACCAGACGCGCCGGCTCATCAATGCTGGCAAGTGATGAAAGCACCTCGGTAGGGACCTTCTTGCCAAGCTGAACGTACTGCTCGAACTGACTCAGCAGACTGCGAGTGAAAACTTCCGCTTCGCGCTCTTCGATGCCGGTCTCGTCGATCAACGACACCTCGGCACGACAATGGTCGTCCACATCGTAAAAGCGGTCTATGACACCACGCTGCTCGCCTTCGACGAGAACCTTGACGGTGCCGTCCGGCAGCTTGAGCAACTGCAGAACGGTCGCAACCGTGCCCACACGGTAAAGCCCGTCTTCAGCAGGATCGTCATCAGCCGGGTTCTTCTGGGCCAGCAGCAGGATCTGCTTGTCACCCGCCATGGCGGACTCGAGCGCCTCGATGGACTTTTCCCGGCCAACGAACAGCGGAATCACCATGTGCGGGTAAACCACGACGTCGCGCAGCGGCAAAAGGGGCAATTCGATGGTTGTCTTCATAAATTCAGCTCTACGACGGCCATACGGCGGTGAACGGGGAAACACCCTGGCAATCAAGATGAGGGCGCGCAGGGCAAAAAACAAGGAGGCGGCAGAAAAGCAAAGGGGCCCGGAGGCCCCTTGTTACGTTACGCGTCCGGCGCAGCCTTCGCAGGCGGCTCACTGCTCTCGTAAATAAGCAGCGGCTGGGAGGTCCCTTCGATGACGCTTTCGTCGATGACCACCTTGCTGACATCCTTCTGCGAAGGAATCTCATACATGGTATCGAGCAGCACGCCCTCCAGGATCGAACGCAGACCGCGCGCTCCGGTCTTGCGCTCCAAGGCACGGCTAGCCACGGCCTTGAGTGCGTCGGTACGGAACTCGAGATCTACGCCTTCGAGTTCGAACAACTTCCCATACTGTTTGGTCAGCGCATTCTTGGGTTCGGTCAGGATCTGAATCAGCGCCGCCTCGTCCAGCTCATCGAGAGTCGCGATGACAGGCAGACGACCAACGAACTCTGGAATCAGGCCGAACTTGACCAAATCGTCAGGTTCCACGGCACGCAGCGACTCACCGATCTTCTTGCCAGGATCCTTGCTGCGAACCTCGGCATTGAAGCCGATACCGCCCTGGGTCGAGCGGCCCTGGATAACCTTCTCCAGACCAGCGAACGCACCGCCACAGATGAACAGGATGTTGCGCGTATCTACCTGCAGGAACTCCTGCTGCGGATGCTTGCGACCACCCTGCGGCGGTACCGAAGCGACCGTACCCTCGATCAGTTTGAGCAGTGCCTGCTGTACACCTTCGCCCGACACATCACGGGTAATCGAAGGGTTATCCGACTTGCGGGAAATCTTGTCGATCTCATCGATGTAGACAATGCCCATTTGAGCCTTCTCAACATCGTAATCGCATTTCTGCAACAGTTTCTGAATGATGTTTTCAACGTCTTCGCCTACGTAACCCGCCTCGGTGAGGGTGGTGGCGTCGGCAATGGTGAACGGCACATTCAACAGCCGTGCAAGCGTCTCGGCGAGCAGCGTCTTGCCCGAACCGGTCGGCCCGATCAGCAAAATGTTGCTTTTGCCCAGTTCGACTTCTTCTTTCTTGTCGCGCTGATTGAGTCGCTTGTAATGGTTGTACACAGCCACTGCCAAGATCTTCTTGGCGCGCTCCTGACCAATGACGTACTGGTCGAGAATGCCGCTGATCTCTTTGGGTGCAGGCAGTTTTTGCGCGCTGCTTTCAGCCTGTGCCTCTTGCACCTCCTCACGGATGATGTCATTGCACAGGTCGACGCACTCGTCGCAGATAAAGACCGAGGGCCCGGCAATCAACTTGCGTACTTCATGCTGGCTTTTGCCGCAGAAAGAGCAATAGAGCAGCTTGCCGGAATCCTCGCCGTTGCGGGTGTCAGTCATTCGATCGATCCAATCGGGGAAGGCTTGAAACACAAGATGAAGGCAATCGTGGGCTTTTTCAAGCCCACACTACAGCCGGATATCGCCGGGCGGTGTGATCAGACTGCCATCTGCCGCTGGGCCAAGACCTGGTCAATCAGGCCGTACTTGACTGCTTCTTCGCCACTCATGAAGTTGTCACGGTCGGTGTCGCGCGCAATCACTTCCATCGGCTGGCCAGTGTGCGCAGCCATTACCTTGTTCAATCGCTCGCGAATCGTGAGAATTTCGCGGGCGTGAATCTCAATGTCAGACGCCTGCCCCTGGAAACCACCCAGCGGCTGGTGAATCATCATTCGTGAATGCGGCAAGCAGTAACGCTTGCCCGCTGCGCCGCCCGTCAGCAACAGGGCGCCCATGCTGCAAGCCTGACCGATGCAAATCGTGGAAACGTCGGGTTTGATGAACTGCATTGTGTCGTAGATCGACATACCTGCAGTAACCGAACCACCGGGGGAGTTGATGTACAGGTGAATATCCTTCTCGGGGTTTTCCGCCTCGAGGAACAGCATCTGCGCAACGATCAGGTTGGCCATGTAATCTTCCACTTGGCCGACCATGAAAATCACCCGCTCCTTCAGGAGACGGGAATAGATGTCATACGCACGCTCACCACGAGCTGACTGCTCGATGACCATCGGCACCAGGCCGCCAGCCGCCTGGATATCTGGTGCTTGCATAAACGAATTGCCGGACATTTCCAACGAAACTCCCTATGTCATGCCGCAAAGACATAAGCCAGCGCGAGGCTGGCTTATGAATGCATATAAACGGTGAAGAGACTCAGGCAGCTTGCGGAGCTTCCGCAGGCTTCACTGCTTCTTCGTAGGAGACCGATTTGTCGGTCACTTTAGCCTGCTGCAGGACAGTATCTACAACTTGTTCTTCGAGCACAACAGAACGGACTTCGTTCAATTGCTCGTCGTTCTTGTAGTACCAGGACACGACCTGCTCCGGCTCTTGATAAGCGGAAGCCATTTCTTCGATCAGCTCGCGAACGCGAGCATCATCAGGCTTGAGCTCGTACTGCTTGACTACTTCGGCAACGATCAGACCCAGCACGACGCGGCGCTTAGCCTGCTCTTCGAACAGCTCGGCCGGCAGTTGGTCAGGTTTGATGTTGCCACCGAATTGCTGAACAGCCTGAACGCGCAAACGGTTCACTTCGTTGTCGATCAGTGCTTTCGGGACTTCGATCGGATTGGCACTGACCAGCCCTTCCATGACCTGGTTCTTGACCTTGGTCTTGATGGCTTGGCGCAGCTCGCGCTCCATGTTCTTTTTCACTTCGGCCCGGAAGCCTTCGAGGCCGCCTTCTTGTACACCGAACTGGGCGAAGAACTCTTCGTTCAGCTCCGGCAACTGAGGAGCCTCGACGCTGTTGACGGTAACGGTGAACTCAGCAGTTTTACCGGCGAGGTCGAGATTCTGGTAGTCCTCCGGGAAAGTCGGGGTGATGACCCGCTCTTCCCCGGCCTTGGCGCCAACCAGCGCGGATTCGAAGCCCGGAATCATGCGACCGGATCCCAGAACGAGCTGGGTGCCTTGCGCCGAACCACCGGCGAAGGCTTCACCGTCGATCTTGCCGACGAAATCGATGTTCAGCTGATCGCCGTCTTCGGCAGCACGGTCGGCCTTTTCAAAACGAGTGTTCTGCTTGCGCAAGATGTCGAGCATGTTGTCGACGTCGGCATCTGCCACTTCGGCTTGCAGGCGCTCGATCTCGACGCCTTCGAAGCTGGCAACCTTGAATTCGGGAAAAACTTCGAAAGTCGCGACGTATTCCAGATCCTTGCCCTTCTCGAACACTTTCGGCTCGACGGCAGGCGCGCCGGCGGGATTCAGCTTCTCGGCCACCACGGCTTCGTAAAAGGTGGCCTGGATCAGATCGCCCAGCGCTTCCTGGCGTGCGGCAGCCTCATAACGCTGACGAATGACGCTCATCGGCACCTTGCCGGGACGGAAACCTGGGATCTTTGCACGGCTGGCGGTCTGTTGCAGACGCTTGTTGACTTCGTTCTCGATGCGCTCGACCGGCACGCCAATGGTCATGCGGCGCTCAAGAGCGGAGGTGCTTTCAACAGAAACTTGCATGGATTTTCCTCGTTGCACAGACATAAGCCGGCGTTCCGGCCCCAGAATGGGCAAGCATTCTAGTGGCTCGAATCATAGAAGTCACCCCGATCGTCAGCGGTCAACCGAACGGAGCCTCGACCGGAGGTTCGAAGACGCCGTTAGTGAAAAAATGCAGGCAAAGCCCCGGCGGCGCAGGCATCTCGACGGTCAATAAAAATGATAGGCAACGCCATGCGACGCTCACTATGATCAGCGCAATGACAGCCTCGGTTCCGATTCGCCAATCCTGCCCGCCCGCCGCCTGCATTTGCGGCCGCGAGCAGTTATTGGGCACGCCCAACAGCGATGCCCGCATCCTGCGCCTGACCCTCCATGAAGAGAATCGGCTGCTGGAACGGCTGGAGAACCTGACTAGCCTGGGCGACCTCGAGCGCATGCAGCAGCGGATGTACCAGCAATTGGGCATTCGCGTGGAGATCGCGCCGGGACACAACGAAGTGCGCAGCATGCGCGGCATCCGCGTTGAGATAGCCGAGCTGCCTGGGCTGTGTCGTAAAACGCGCCAGTCGATTCCCGCCGCGATTCGACGGGCATTGCAGAAGCGGCCGGAAATCGCCTTCAGCCTGCTCAACGCCCAGGACTTGCTGCGCGATACCTGATGAGCCGCCATTGCGTCTAACCAGAACCGGTAATAGCACTCCATGACACCTTCTGCGATAGTTGCTCGGCCAGTCGCACTGCGGCTGGCATGCCGTTCGCTCACAAGGCGCTCGGCGCTCGCGACGCCCTTCGATATTCGCTGCGCCCACCTTGCGCAGCTCGCCGCGTCCTTTCGCGCAACCCGCGCGCCCCGATGGCCGACCCGCTATCCTTTGCACCTGTCGCTGCTCGCCAGCGCCTGGCCGTTCGCCAAATAAAACCAAGACCGATCCGAACAAGGACGCCTCATGAAACTGACCCGTTGCTTTACCGCGCTGGCTGCCGCTGTCGCCCTGTCTGCAACCTTTGCCGCTTCGGCCCGCGAATATTCCGTTTCCACCGTGCTGTCCGATGCCTTTCCGTGGGGCCAGGCCGCGCAGAAATGGGCCGACCTGGTCGAGGAACGCTCCGGAGGTGAAATCACCCTGCGTGTTTACCCCAACGCTCAGTTAGTCGCAGGGGATCAGACCAAGGAATTCTCCGCCATGCGCTCCGGGTTGATCGATATGGCGGTCGGCTCGACTATTAATTGGTCGCCCCAAGTGCCGGAGCTGAACCTGTTCTCCCTGCCCTTCTTGATGGCCGATAGCGCTGACCTCGACGCCATCACTCAAGGCGAAGCCGGTAAACAGGCTTTCGCTGCCATTGAGAAACGCGGCATCGTTCCACTGGCCTGGGGTGAGAACGGTTTTCGCGAAATATCCAACTCATCCAAGCCGGTGAAGACCCCAGCCGATCTTGCCGGTCTGAAGATCCGTGTGGTCGGTTCCCCGCTATTCCAGGATACCTTAACCGCCTTGGGTGCCAACCCGACCCAGATGAGCTGGGCCGATGCCAAGCCGGCGCTCACTACCGGCGCGGTAGATGGCCAGGAAAATCCGCTGGCGGTGTTCGACGTGGCGCGCGTTGATCAGGTTGGCCAGAAATACCTCACGCTCTGGCACTACATGGCCGACCCGCTGATCTTTGCGGTCAACCAACGCGTCTGGAAACAACTGCCGGAAGCCGATCGCGAACTGCTACGTCAGGCCGCCATCGACGCAGGCAAGTGGGAGATCGAACTGTCGCGCAGTGGCGAGGCCAAGCGCCTGGAAGACATCCGCGCCCGCGGCGTCGAAGTGACCGAACTGAGCGACGCCGAGCACCAGGCATTCGTCGACGCGACCCGCAGCGTACACGAGAAGTGGACGCAGAAGATCGGTGCAGATCTGATCGAAGCGGCACGCGCGGCCATCGCTGAGTAAACGTTCTGCCCGGCGGCCTCGTGCCGCCGGGATTCGAGGGAATCCATGAACAATCGAAAGGACGCGCGCTTGGAGCGCGTGCTAGCCACACTGGCGCTGGTTTTCATCAGCCTGATCAGCCTGGCCAACGTAGTGGTGCGTTATTTCACCGATGCTTCCTTTGCCTTCACTGAAGAGCTTTCCGTCTTTCTGCTGGTGATCCTGACCTTTGCCGGTGCCTCGGTGGCGATGCGCAGTAACCGTCACATTCGCATAGGTTTGATCGAGCGCCTTTTTCCACGCCTGCGCACGCCGCTGATTCTTCTGCAATGGCTCGCCAGCATATTGGTGCTTGGCCTCGTGGTCTGGTTCGGCGGCCAGTTCGCGCTGGAAGAATTCCAATGGGAATCGGAGTCTCCCGGCCTTGGCCTGCCGAACTGGTGGTATGTGATCTGGCTACCATTGCTGGCTCTGTCGATGTCGGTGCGACTGACTCAAATGACCGTCGACCGACTGCGCGGGAGGCTCTCTGATGAGCCCTGATTTCTGGATGCTCGCAAGCTTCCTGCTGTTGCTGCTGATCGGCGTGCCGGTGGCATTTTCTCTGGCGCTGTCGGGCGCGATCGGCATTCTCGCTGGGCTCTCGCCGGACATGTTGGCAACGCTCGGCACCAATACCTACAACGGCGTCGCCAAGTATCCGCTGATTGCCATTCCATTATTCATACTCACCGGCCTGGTATTCGAGAAATCCGGGGTCGCGCTGCGTCTAGTGCGCTTCGCCCAGGCAGTGATCGGCCCACGTCATGGCGGCCTGGCGATGGTTGCGATCCTGGTGTGCTTGATCATGGGCGGAATGAGCGGTTCGGGTCCAGCCGATGCCGCGGCGGTAGCCATGGTGATGCTGCCGAGCATGACTCGCGCGGGCTATCCCAAGCCGTTCTCCGCCACGCTGATTGCCGCCTCGGCTTCCACCGCTATCCTCATTCCACCTTCGATCGCGCTGATCCTCTATTCGATCGTCGTGCCGGGCGTCGATCTACGTGCACTATTCGCCGCGGGTCTGTTCCCGGGAATCCTTGCCGGTCTGGTGTTGTTGCTGCCCGCATGGTTACTTTCACGGCGTTATGGTTGGGAAAACCCTGAAAGCGCCGAACGGCCGCCGTTGGGTGAAAGCTTTCGCCAGGCGTTACCCGCGCTCTTTGCGCCGGTGCTGATTCTCGGCGGCCTGCGCAGCGGCTTGTTCACGCCCACCGAAGCGGCCGTGGCCGGCGTGACTTACGGCGTACTGATCGGCCTGTTCGTCACTCGCGAACTGGATTGGCGCAACCTCTGGCGACTGTGCGGCGAGGCTGCGGTGATTTCTGGCGTGGTCATGCTGATCATCGCTCTGGCCGGCATCTTCGCCTGGGCCGGAACCATGCTCGGCACGTTCCGTCATCTGGCCGAGTGGCTGATCTCGCTATCAAACAACGGCACGGTACTGCTCATCCTGGTGATGATCGCCGTGCTGCTGGCCGGCATGTTGCTAGACGCCATCTCCATCTACCTGATCCTAATGCCCATTCTGATTCCGGTGATGCAGCACTTCGGCTGGAATCCGGTGTGGTTCGGCATTCTGCTGGCAATGAACATCGCCATCGGCCAGTTCACGCCACCGGTTGCAATCAACCTGATGGTTACGGCCGAAGTCGCCAAGATTCGGCTGGAACAAACGGTTGGCTGGGCCATGCTGTTCGTACTGGTGATGGGAAGCGCACTCGGGCTGGTGGCGATCTTCCCGGAAATCGCGCTGTGGCTTCCGCGCGTGCTGGGGTACGCGGTCTAGCGGTACGTCACTATTGCCGTCTTGCTCGATAGAGCGTGCAAGACGGCAACGTTGGGACCGGCAACGACACCCACTGCACTTCAGTTGGGCTTGCGTACCTAAGTTGCGCAGGCCCCGATCCGCTCCCATCTGCCTGACCGGCGACTCGCACGGCATCATCGCGTCAAGCAGGCATGTCGATCGCCAGCGCATCCGATAACGCTTCATCGAAGCCCATCACGCCTATCGACTGCCGCTTCGCCAGGGTTATCCAGCCTCAACATCTATAGTCATTCAAGCCGCAAAGAATCGGCGCCCGTCAACGTGCGCAAGCACAACGTGCATTTTTGCAGATGCACTATGCGGCAAGCCTCATTGATGCAGAGAAATTTGCACTCTAGGATCAGGACAGCCGTATCCAATAACAACAACCGCTAGGACCCACCATGACCCAGTCAAGTGCCATCCCCACAGTCAAACTCCTGATCGGCGGTGAGCTGGTCGAATCGGACACTAGCGAGTGGCGGGACATTGTCAATCCGGCAACCCAGGACGTACTGGCCCGTGTGCCGTTCGCCACCGAGGCTGAAATGGATGCGGCAGTCGCGAGTGCAAAAGAAGCATTCAAAACGTGGCGCAAGACGCCCATCGGCACTCGTTCGCGAATATTCCTCAAGTACCAGCAGTTGATTCGAGAAAACATGAAAGAGCTGGCGGCGATCCTAACCGCCGAACAAGGTAAGACCCTACCGGATGCTGAAGGAGATGTGTTCCGCGGTCTGGAAGTTGTCGAGCACGCCGCAGGCATCGGTAATTTGCAGCTGGGCGAGCTGGCTAATAACGTCGCTACAGGCGTTGATACTTATACGCTGCTGCAGCCACTGGGCGTCTGCGCCGGCATCACGCCGTTCAACTTCCCAGCGATGATTCCGTTGTGGATGTTCCCGATGGCCATCGCCACCGGTAATACCTTCGTGCTGAAACCATCCGAACAGGACCCGATGGTAACGATGCGTCTCGCCGAACTGGCGATGGAGGCCGGCGTACCCCCAGGCGTGCTCAACGTCATCCATGGCGGGGCCGATGCGGTAAACATGATCTGCGATCATCCGGACATCAAGGCTGTTTCCTTCGTGGGCTCCACCAAGGTCGGTACCCACGTCTACAACCGGGCCAGCCAGGCCGGTAAGCGCGTGCAATGCATGATGGGCGCGAAAAACCACGGCATCATCATGCCCGACGCACACAAGGAGCAGACGCTTAACAACCTGCTCGGTGCTGCGTTTGGCGCTGCGGGGCAGCGCTGCATGGCGTTGTCGGTGCTGATTCTGGTCGGTGAAGCACAGAGCTGGTTGCCCGACTTGGTAGCTAAGGCCAAGACCCTAAAGGTCAACGCGGGCGCTGAAGACGGTACCGACCTCGGTCCGGTGGTCTCTTGCGCAGCGCTTGATCGCATCAGCTCACTGATCGAACGCGGCGTTTCGGAAGGCGCCGAATTGGTACTCGATGGACGCAACCCAAACATTGCCGGTTACGACAAAGGCAATTTCGTCGCGCCGACGATCTTCTCCGGGGTAAAGCCGGAGATGAGCATCTACCGCGAAGAGATCTTCGGACCAGTGCTCTGCGTGATGCAGGTCGATACCCTCGACCAGGCGATCGAGCTGATCAATGCCAACCCCAATGGCAACGGTACCGCCCTCTTCACCCGTTCCGGCGCTGCGGCCCGGCACTTCCAGGAAGAGATCGATGTGGGTCAGGTGGGCATTAACGTGCCGATTCCAGTGCCGGTGCCGATGTTCTCATTCACAGGTTCGCGCGCCTCCAAACTCGGTGATCTCGGCCCCTATGGCAAACAGGTTGTGCAGTTCTATACCCAGACCAAGACCGTCATTCAACGCTGGTTTGACGAGAACGAGGTTGGCGGGCCCGTGAACACTACAATCAATTTGAAATGACCACCGTCCGCGCCGTGTCTATCACGGCGCCGACAGCTGCCCCTAATAAGAAGAAGGAAATGGCCATGCATATCGGATTTCTCGGACTCGGCAACATGGGCGGGCCCATGGCCCACAACCTGCTGAAAGCAGGCCATCAGGTCAGTGTCTATGACCTGTCCCCCACGGCGGTTTCCGGGCTGGTGACGGCCGGCGCAAAGGAAGCCACCTCGCCTGCTGCAGTTGCCCAGGCAGGGATTGAAATGATCATCACCATGCTGCCGGCTGCCACCCACGTGAAGCAGGTTTATCTCGGCGAGGACGGCTTGCTCGCCCATGTACCCGCCGGCGTGTTGTTAATCGACTCGTCGACAATCGATCCGATGAGCGCACGCGAAGTCGCCGCCGCCGCATCAGCAAAAGGTAACCCGATGCTCGACGCACCCGTGTCCGGCGGCACGGGCGGTGCGGCTGCCGGCACCCTGACGTTCATGGTAGGAGGTACTGACGCGGACTTTCAGAAAGCGCAGCCTATTCTCGCGACGATGGGCAAGAACATCGTCCATTGTGGCGGCAGCGGCAACGGCCAAGTGGCCAAGGTCGCCAACAACCTGTTGCTCGGCATCTCCATGATCGGCGCTGCCGAAGCCATGTCCCTGGGCGTCGCGCTGGGCATGGATGCCAAGGTCCTTGCCGGCGTAATCAACTCGTCCAGCGGGCGCTGCTGGAGCTCCGAGATCTACAACCCTTTCCCCGGCGTGGTTGAAAACAGCCCGGCCTCGCGCGACTACAGCGGCGGCTTCGGCACCGACCTGATGCTCAAGGACCTTGGGCTGGCCAGCGAAGCGGCCAAACAAGTACGCCAGCCGGTTATCCTCGGTGGTCTCGCGCAGCAGCTGTACCAGGCCTTCAGCATGCAGGGCAACGGTACGCTGGATTTCTCCGCGATCATCAAACTCTACCGCCAGGAGGATCGAACATGACCCAGGCAGAAGCGCCGGTATTGATCGAGGTTCGTAATCGCGTCGGCTATCTCACCCTTAACCGCCCAGCCGGGCTGAATGCTGTAACGCTGCTAATGGTCCGCAACCTTCATCGGCAGCTGCGGGACTGGGCTGACGATCAGGATGTGGTTGCCGTGGTATTGCGGGCCGCTGGCGAAAAGGCCTTCTGCGCTGGCGGCGACATTCGCTCGCTGTACGACAGTTATCAGAATGGTGAAAACCTGCACCGCGTCTTCTTCGAGGAAGAATATGCACTGGATCAATACATCCACGCCTACCGCAAACCGCTGTTGGCACTGATGAATGGGTTCGTCCTTGGCGGTGGCATGGGGCTGGTCCAGGGCGCGTCGCTGCGGGTGATTTCCGAGCGTACGCGCATGGGCATGCCGGAGGTCGGCATCGGCTATTTCCCGGATGTCGGCGGCAGCTATTTTCTTCCCCGCCTGCCAGGCAATCTCGGCATTTACATGGGCATTACAGGTAACCATGTAAGCTCGGCCGATGCGCTGTACGCCGGCCTGGCTGATTACTGCGTCCGCTACGAGCGGTTCGCTGAACTGGAACAACGCCTGGATCAGCAGGACTGGCGCGCGCCAGCCCAGGAAACTATGACGAATCTGGTCAGTTCCATGGGCCGCACCGAGCTGCCGGATGCGCCATTCAAGGCGCTCTTCCCTGCCATCGAAAAGCATTTCGCCTACGACAGCATCGCCGACATCCGCCAGTCACTTGCCGAAGAAAACCGTCCCGAGTATCGCGACTGGGCAGCCGAAACCCTCAAGATCATCGACAGCCGTTCGCCGTTGTCACTCAGCGTCACGCTGGAAATGCTCCGTCGCGGGCGCACGCTATCGCTCGCGGAGTGCTTCCGCATGGAGCTGCACCTCGACCGCCAATGGTTCGACCAGGGCGACATCATCGAAGGCGTTCGTGCATTGATAGTCGACAAGGACAAGAATCCGCGCTGGAACCCGCCTACGCTGGAAGAAGTAACGCCAGAACGCGTGGCAGCCTTCTTTGCTGGCGTCTGACCCAAGGGGCTTCACATGCAAGACATCGAACTGAGCGAAGAACAGCGGATGATCCGCGACATGGCGCGCGACTTCGCCCGCGCCGAAATCGCGCCGAAGGCGCAGGCGTGGGAAAAAGCCGGCTGGATCGACGACGACACCGTGACGCAGTTGGGTGAACTCGGGCTGCTGGGCATGATCGTGCCCGAGCAATGGGGTGGCACCTATATCGACTACGTTGCGTACGCGCTGGCTGTCGAGGAAATCTCCGCCGGTGACGGTGCCATTGGCGCATTGATGTCCATTCACAGCTCGGTCGGCTGTGGCCCCATCCTGAAATACGGCACGCCGGTGCAGCAAGACGAATGGCTGCCGGACTTGGCGACCGGTCGCGCCATCGGCTGCTTTGCCCTCACAGAACCCCAGGCAGGTTCCGAGGCGCACAACTTGCGCACGCGTGCCGTGTTGGATAACGGTGAATGGGTGATCAACGGCGCCAAGCAGTTCGTCAGCAACGGCAAGCGCGCCAAGATCGCAATCGTCTTCGCCGTCACCGATCCGGAGCTAGGCAAGAAAGGACTGTCGGCGTTCCTGGTGCCTACCGACAATCCCAGTTTCATCGTTGACCGCATGGAAAGCAAGATGGGTATCCGCGCCTCGGACACCTGCGGCGTGACCCTTCGCGATTGCCGCATCCCGGAAGCCAACTTACTAGGCCCGCGTGGCAAAGGACTGGCCATTGCTTTGTCCAACCTCGAAGGTGGCCGGATCGGTATCAGCGCCCAAGCCTTGGGTATCGCCCGCGCAGCATTCGAAGCCGCGCTGGGTTACGCCCGTGACCGTATCCAGTTCGACAAACCGATCATCGAGCACCAAAGCGTGGCGAATATGCTGGCAGACATGCATACCCGGCTCAACGCAGCGCGTCTTCTGATTCTGCACGCCGCCCGCCTGCGCAGCGCGAACCTGCCATGCCTGTCCGAAGCGTCCCAGGCCAAGCTGTTTGCTTCCGAGGTCGCGGAGTACGTCTGCTCCAAAGCCATGCAGATTCATGGCGGCTACGGCTATCTCGAGGACTATCCGGTGGAGCGCTACTACCGCGACGCTCGGATTACCCAGATCTACGAAGGCTCCTCCGAGATACAGCGCCTGCTGATCGCGCGTGAACTCAATAACTATGGGCTGTGACGGCAGCGCCCGAAGTGTGACGGCCGGGTAGTAGCAAGGGGGCGCCAGGCACTTACTTGTAATCATTGATGCAAGGCATAACGCAACGGACAGCAACTCGGCGTGGCGCGACAAAAGCCATCCAACGCTTGGCCGTTAGATGAAACACCTCGAAAGCAGTATTCCGAGTAACGGATGTCAGCAAGCACGGGCGCCGCGCCGTTTTCGTCGTCCGACATCCCAAACAACAATAAGAAGGATACGAAGATGCTCAAAGGTACGATGCAGCAGACCCCGCTCATGATCAGCGGCATTCTGACCCACGCGGCCGTTGCCCATGGCGACCGGGAAATCGTTTCGCGACTGGTCGACGAGCCTCAATGGCGTTATGACTACGCAGGCCTGGCAAAACGCGCTGGCCAAGCTTCCGCAATGTTGCAGAAGCTTGGGGTCAAGCCTGGCGACCTGGTGTCCTCCATGGCCTGGAATACCCATCGTCACTTCGAGCTGTTCTTCGCTGTGCCTGGCATCGGCGCTGTCTTGCACACTGCTAATCCTCGGCTATCCGATGACCAGATCATTTACACCCTCAACCACGCAGGAAGCGCTGTGCTGCTATTCGACCGCAGCTTTCTTGCTGTAGTCGAGCGTGTGCGGCCACGCCTGGAACACGTCCGCACCTTCATCATGCTCTCGGATGCCCAGCGCACGGACCCCGGCAATATCGGTGCACTGAGTTACGAAACGCTCATCGCCGACGAGCAACCTGTCAGCGACTGGCCGCAGTTCGACGAAAATGCGGGGGCCATGCTCTGCTACACCTCCGGCACTACCGGCAACCCGAAGGGCGTGGTCTACAGCCATCGCTCCGTGGTGTTGCATGCCATGGCCGCAGGCCTGACCGGCGCCTTCGGCTTCTCGGCCTTCGACTGCATCATGCCCTGCTCCTCGCTCTATCACGCCACCGCCTGGGGCGTGCCGTTTACTGCCGCAATCAACGGCTGCAAATTCGTCCTGCCCTGCGACAAGATGGACGGCGCGAGCCTGCAAGAGCTGATCCAGGCAGAAGGCGTGACCTTCTCCGGGGGCGTACCAACGATTTGGAACATGTACCTCAATTATCTGGAGCGCACCGGGGAGTCCACCGGCGAGCTCAAATGTCTGGTGATTGCCGGCTCCGCCGTGCCCCGCGCATTGGCAGAGAAATTCGAAACCAAATATGGCGTCAGCGTTCGCCAGCTGTGGGGCATGACCGAAACCAGCCCACTCGGCGTAGTTGCCACCCCGACGCCCAAGCTCGCCGCCATGGGCGAAGCCGCAACCAACGAGGCTATCTGGACCCGTCAGGGCCGGCTTCAATTCGGCATCGAATTGAAGATCGTCGACGAAGCTGGCAACGAGCTGCCGCATGACGGCACCACCTCCGGCGCGCTGCTGGTCCGCGGGCCCTGGACCGTCGAACGCTACTTCCGCAGCGATGCCAGCGCCCTGGATGCTGACGGTTGGTTCGACACCGGCGACATCGCCACACTCGACCCCAACGGCTATATGCGCATCACCGATCGCAGTAAGGATGTGATCAAGTCCGGCGGTGAGTGGATCAGCTCCATCGATATAGAGAACATCGCCGTGGGCTGCCCCGGTGTACGCGTTGCCGCGGTCGTCGGCGTGACTCACGAGAAATGGGAAGAACGTCCCGTCCTGATCATTGAGCCCCACGACGATGTCGAGATCTGCGTCGAAACCGTGCTCGCCTTCCTGGAGCCGCAGATCGTCAAATGGTGGATGCCCGATGCCGTCATCATCGACAGCGTTCCGCTGACCGCTACCGGCAAGATCGATAAGAAGACTCTGCGCGACCGTTATCGCAACCATCTGCTGGAGATGAGCACGAGCGCGGCAAGCACTTAGGCCGTGCCGTCCACCCTACGATTGAACAAAGGGCGTAGGTAGATCGCGCTTTCCCGATCCACCGATAGATGCTGGCGGCAAGTGCAGGAAGCGATCTCCGTTACTTGGCGCCACTGAGCGGCTTTATGACGGCTGCGACGACAGGTTAGCGTCCGGACTGATGATGACGCTGTCATTTCGATACGCGAGCGCCGGATAGAGGCGCTATGCGTCTGGCCGCTACGCCTCGGGGGCTAACGATGTCGAACGATGAAAAATAACCCCGCCAAGGTCCTCTACTCGGCCTGCGTGTGCTGGAGTTCGCCAGTATCGGCCCCGGCCCACATTGCGCAATGTTGCTGGCCGACCTCGGCGCCGAGGTGATCCGCATCGAGCGCGAGGGCGGCAACGGGTGGCCCAACCCAGTGGCTGATCGTGGCCGCAAACGGTTGACGTTGGACATCCGCACCGAAGCCGGGCGCGAGCAATGCCTGACGCTTTTGGAGAGCGCCGATGTGCTGATCGAAGGCTTTCGTCCCGGTGTGATGGAGCGGCTGGGCCTTGGGCCAGAACACGTCCATGCGCGCAACTCGCGGTTGGTTTACGGCCGCATGACCGGCTGGGGCCAGAGCGGTCCACTCGCCCAGGCTGCGGGACATGACATCAATTACCTAGCGATCACCGGCGCACTGGCAGCGATAGGTGGCCGCGAAGGCCCGGCGATTCCGCCGCTCAATCTGGTAGGCGATTTTGGCGGCGGCTCGCTGTATCTGGCGTTCGGCATCATGGCCGCGCTGTGGGAGCGAGAACGATCGGGCAAGGGGCAAGTGATCGATGCTGCGATCGTCGACGGTGTGTCCTCCATGATGACCTTCTTCGCCGGCCTCTTGCCCCGCGGTGCAATCTCCCTCGAACGCGAGCGCAACCTGCTCTCAGGCGCGGCACCGCATTACCGCTGCTATACCTGCGCCGATGGTCGCGAGATCGCCGTTGGTCCGTTGGAACCGCAGTTTTTTGCAGAGCTGATGCAGCGAATCGATGCGCCGGAAAACCTGCGACAAGGCTGTGCCGACCCGGACCGTTGGGAAGAACAGAGCGAACAGCTCGCCGCCCTGTTCGCCAGCCGAACCCAAGCCGACTGGTGCGCCCTACTCGAAGGTAGCGACGCTTGCTTCGCGCCGGTGCTCACCCTGGAAGAAGCCGTGCAACATCCGCACATGCACCAGCGCGGCGTCTATCGCAGCATTGACGGCGCGCTGCACGCCGCGCCGGCGCCGCGCTTCTCGCGGACGCCGGGGGCGATACGGGACTCGGTAGATGCAGCAGGTTGGGATTGAGTAGCTTAGATAGAACGGCGCTTAGTTCAACCACCATCAACTCCGACATGCACCAACACCACAGCAGATCGGAAAAGCGCTCTAACTGACTCCGAACACCATAATCGCGAGCAACAAGGGCCAGCCCAATCAGGCAGTCTCCCGCATGCCTAATTTCGCGCACCGTCGCGACCATTGCCAAACGAGTCGGGACAGGCGCGCCGCAATTTCATCAATTTCTTCTTCGGTGCAGATCAAAGCCGGCAGCAGACGAATCGTTTGCCCACGCGTGACGCTGATCAACAGCGCTTCATGCTCCAATGCATAGGCTACGAGCTCGCCGCACGGACGATTCATTTCGATACCGACCATCAGACCGAACGCGCGAATCGCTACCACGCCATCACATCCCCCGAGCCCCTGGCGCAGCGCGCCCTCAAAGCGCTGCCCCATGGCTTTCGCATGTTGCGGTACGCGATCACGCTCCATCACATCGACGACAGTGCAGCCTATTCGACAGGCCATTGGATTGCCGCCAAAAGTTGAGCCGTGGTGGCCGGGTGAAAAAAGGTCCGCCGCAGCACCTCTGGCCAGGCATGCGCCGATTGGAAATCCGTTGCCGAGGCCTTTGGCCAAAGTGATTACGTCCGGCAAAACACCTGCATGCTGGTACCCGAACCATGCACCAGTGCGCCCGAATCCCGTCTGCACCTCATCGACCATGAACAGCCAGTCATTTGCAGTACAGAGGTCTCGCAGCGCCTGCATATAGGCAATAGGCGCAATGCGTACACCGCCCTCGCCTTGCACTGACTCGACCAGTACCGCAACGATATTGGAACATTGCGATGCAAGTTCCATGACTGCGTCGATGTCGGCATACGGCGCCCGCATGAAACCTGGCATAAGCGGCTCGAAGCCCCGATGGACGCTTGGGTTGCCGGTTGCGGCCAACGTTGCGAGTGTGCGGCCGTGAAAACTGTTCTCCATCACCAGAACGACTGGTTGAGCTACTTTCCTGCGGGTCGCGTGCAAGCGAGCCAGTTTTAGCGCCGTCTCGTTTGCTTCCGCTCCAGAATTGCAGAAAAACGCTCGCCGCATCCCTGAGATCGCACAAAGTCTCGAACCGAGCGAGTCCTGCCACTCGATCCCGAACATGTTCGAGGTATGCATCAACCGGCCCGCCTGATCGGCAATGGCTGCGGTTATCTCAGGGTGCGAGTGACCGAGGTTGGTCACCGCAACCCCTGATATGGCATCGAGATACTCCCTACCGTGGGTATCCCACAGGCGGATACCCTGGCCACGGGAGAAGTAGACCGACTGCCTGGCATAGGCATGCATCAGATGAGAGCCCTGATCATCCACAACTGTTACTCCATTAATGAAAGCAGTGTTGCGCTCTGTGTTAACGGCCGAAAGCTATGCTCCGTGCCCAGTACCCGGATTCCGCTTGGGCCGACTTCGAGATAGCGCCGCTCGCCATCAGACACCTGCATCTCGACACGATAGCCCTCGTCTGCCGGAAGACGCTGAGCGATGTCTTGCATCGCCTCCAACGCCCATGGCGCATCAGATTCGAAATGGCCAAGATGCTTTTGGTAGCGGCCAATGTTCAGGCGGTAGACAGGCATGGCAATCATTCCTTAGCGAAGAGAGGGAACCGAGTCGAAAGGCGCAGCTCGACCGAGTCGCTTTGAAGAGTTAGCGCAAGAGACTCGACCACTTTGCGGCTGGCAGACTGAACGGCGTCGGTGAGATTCATGCCGGTCAGCAGCGCTGCGGCAAGTGCGGCACTGAAGAGGTCACCGGTTCCCTTAGGCGATACGTTGACTCGCTCATGCTCGATCACCTCGGCGTATGTTTTCGTCACCACCACTACGTACATGCGACCCATAGGCCAATCGCGTTTAGCTGCGCTGGTAACCACGACCCACTGGGTGCGCCCAATCAGTAGGCTGCGTGCGGCATCGATAACCTCTTCGAGCGTTTCAGCCTGGCGACCGCACAGGCGCGCCAGTTCGAAAGCATTGGGTGTAAGGCCATGAGCAAACCGGAGCAGATGATCCTGAAAGGCACGCACCATCGAGGGGTCTACGTACATCCCGCAGTCATCGTCACCGAGCACAGGGTCCAGCTGAACGCATATGTCGGAAAACTTCCCTAATACGGTACCCAGCCAGCGCGCTAAAACCGCTGCCTGGGTTGTGTTTCCGAGGTAGCCCACCAGGATGGTTTTAACCGAGCGCAAGGCATCCCGGGCCTCCAAGTCTTTCAGATAGCCGGCGAACCAGCTGGTCGGAAGCGCACCGCCATGTACGGTTGGGTAGTGAGGGGTATTGCTGAGCACTACGGTGGGTATGGCCCCTACAGCAAGTCCGCTCGCATGGAGCACAGGCACGGCGACGCTGTTACCAACGCATCCGTAGACCACCTGCGATTGAATTGAAATCACGTCGAGTGAAAGCGGCTCTGTACCTGACATATCGGCGAAATCCCTGCTGGCAGCCATCAATGCATGCTCCAAATTTGCAGCCTGCCGATGATCCGCGGCTGTAGAGACCACAGCCTAAGCTGGCGTTGATTCGATTGCCTGGGTAGCAACCTTTGATCTGGAGTGTAAGATTGTCCTGTGATCAAGTAAACATTGTCATAGGACAATATGGAAATTATAAGCAAAACCGCAGCCGATATCTTCGAAACGATACGAAGCCAGGTTCAGACGCATCAGTTGAACCCGGGTCAGACGCTACCGCCCGTAAGGCAGCTAGCTTCCGAGCTTGGGGTCAACCGCAACACAGTTGCCGCTGCATACAGACGTCTGGTAACGGCAGGTATCGCCGAGACCCGGGGGCGGCTCGGAACCGTGATCTGTGAAACGGCTAGTCCCGGCGAGCAGGAAGGTCGGATCGGTCACACTCGGCTGACCGATTTGTCGAGCGGCAACCCGAACCCGACGTGGTTACCCGATCCGGTTCTTGCACTGTCTCAGCGTAAATCCCATCTGCGGCTTTACGGCGACGCACCTGTTGATCCGGTCTTTCAGGACGCAGCCTATCGGTGGCTAGTCGACGACTGCCCCTCGCCTCCAGAAATCGACCTGAGCCATGGCGCAGTGGACGCCGTTGAACGGCTGCTGGCCACCTACCTTGCTGCGGGGGACAAGGTTGCGGTCGAGAGCCCATGCTTCATCAGTAGCATCAACACGCTGCGTATCGCCGGCTTACAGGCTGTCGGCATTCCGGTAGACGAGCAAGGAATGCAAGCAGGCGCGCTCGCGGACGCTTTAGCGAAGGGAGTACTGGCAGTCCTGATCACGCCTCGTGCGCACAATCCCACCGGATCGAGCGTCAGCGCCGAGCGGGCTGAGGAATTGCGGGTAGTGCTTGAGCGGTACCCGCACGTTTTCGTACTAATAGATGATCACTTCGCATTGCTGTCCGACTCGCAGTTTCACCAAGTCATTCCCTCTTCCACCAGACGCTGGGCGTTGATCAGATCAGTATCCAAAGCGTTCGGGCCGGACCTTCGGCTCGCTGCTGTCGGCAGCGATCGCGAGACATCGCAGCGGTTGCGGCTGCGACTGGCGCCAGGCACCACCTGGGTGAGCCATCTGCTGCAGGATATCGCTCATACCTGTCTGACATCGCCCCTGTTCGCAGAGCAAATCGAGCACGCCCGTGCCGACTACAAAAATCGCAGAGACGTTCTGATTGATGCGCTCAGTGCTCAAGGGATACAGGCCCAACGTCCGTGCGATGGGCTCAACGTCTGGGTACCGCTCAGAGAAGACGTCGAGCCGATCATTTTGCGTCTGGCCCAGCGAGGCTGGGTCGTTCGCAGCGGTACGGGGTTCACCGTTCAGGAGCCGATACGCGGCATTCGCATCACCACTTCGATGCTTGATGCTGACCAGGCTGCCCGCTTCGCCGAAGATCTAGGTAGTTGTTTCTGATTGCACAGCGAACCGGCCGGATTTGGCGGGCTCCTGTTCAATTCACCGTCCGGCGCCGCTGCTTCAATGCGTGCGCAACGTCGCGAGCCAATGCCGGCACGCTAATAGGGTTCAGGTTTCCGATACTGATCCGCACGGCCGCTGGGCTTTCCAGCCTGAACGGTGACCCCGCCTGGATAGCCCAGCCCAACGATGCCAGCGTCTGTACAACCGAGGTCTCGTCCGAGACGGGCAACCATACGTGCAGCCCCTCCCCCTGAGCAGGCACAACCACTCCCAGGTCGTTTAGGCCACGAATTAAGGCCGAACGCCGTTCCAAGTACTCTGTTCCTACCCTTGCCAGACGACTGCTATCGAGCATCTTCTGCCAAAGGTGTCCTGCGAGTCTTTGCAACAACAGGCTGACCCATCGAGGGCCGAGCGCCTGCTGACGGTGCATGCTCTTGATCACATTGGGGCTTCCTGTGACCACCGAAACGCGCAGATCTGGTCCTAGGAACTTGCTTACCGATACGACGTAGAGCCAGCTAACCGGCTCGCGGTTGAAATCCAAGGGTTTGGCTGCGCTGAGCGGTCCCCAATGATCGTCGAGAATGAGTAGCGTATCGGGCGCGCCTGCAAGCGTATCGACCCACGCCTTCCAACGGCCTCGGCTAAGGCAAAAGCCGGTGGGGTTGTGGGCGCGCGGCGTCAGGATGACCGCCGCCGCAGAACGAAGAACTTCAGCAGATGGAACCATGGCGCCTTCTGCATCTACCGGGACAGGAACAGCCTTAAGCCGCAAGCTTGCCAATAGGGCAAGCGCTGGCGGCCAGCATGGATCTTCCACGACCACTTTGCTGCCCGGCCGGCAGCGTAGACGAAGCGCGCGCTCCACCGCATCGAGCGCTCCGGAGTAAACGCCCAGCTCCTGGCAAGGAATTCTTTGCTGAGACAGCCAATGGCCGGCAACCTCGAGCAGCTGCGGATCGTTACTTTGGACGTCATAGCCGGATTGACTCTCCGTGAGCCAGCCAGCTTCGATGGCAGGCAAGGTCGCCCCGTCAATATTTCCGGAGGCCATGTCTCGCAAACCGTCCGGAATAGTGGTTTGGGTCTCGGCCCTCGGCATCTCGCTCGCAACGCGCGTTCCGCGCCGTCCGTCAGTAACTATCAGGCCTGCATCACGCAGCAGCTTATAGGCCGCAGCCACTGTGTTTGGGCTGACTTGGCGCTGCTCCGCGAGTGATCTGACGGCAGGCAACATGGCGCCGTCTTGGTAAAAACCCGAACGAATTTGCTGCTCGATCGATTCGGCAATCTCGACAGCGGTCGATCCGTTAGATATTGTATTCATACATTCATTCTATTGTATTGGTACATAAATGCAAACCGTCCTTGTCATTCGTTTTCTAGCTTTCGAAGATCTCGGCTCGCTGCAGCAAATTCTTGTTGGCCGCGGATACCAAATCGAAACATTGGACGCGAACCTCGAATCGCTCGCGAGTCACGATCCGTCAGCCCCCGATCTGGTCGTTGTTCTAGGCGGACCAATCGGTGCTTTCGACGAAGCGAAGTACCCGCTCCTGAAGGCCGTTCTGTCGTTCGTAGAACAACGTCTCCAGTGCGGTAAGAGAATATTGGGAGTTTGCCTTGGTGCTCAGCTGATAGCACGGGCACTGGGCAGCAACGTAGGTCCAATGGACCAAAAGGAGATCGGCTTTGCGCCGGTATCTCTCACGGATGCGGGCCTGCAGTCCTGCCTGGAGCCGCTAAGTAGCGGCGTACCGGTACTGCACTGGCATGGGGATCAATTCGAAATCCCCGCTGGTGCGACGCATCTCGCCGCCACCGAAATTTGCCCGAACCAAGCGTTCGCTATAGGCAACTCGGTTTTAGCCCTTCAGTTCCACCTTGAGGCGAACCCGCATCATATCGAGCCCTGGCTCGTCGGCCACGCAGGTGAGCTCGATAGCATCAAGCTCGATCCGCGCGTCATAAGAGACCAGGCGCAGGCATGCGGGGAGGAACTGCTCACCGCCGCTCAGATGATTTTTGCATCCTGGTTGGATAGGAACTGACGGAGCCGCGCAAATGTTACTCGGGACGATTCAAACCATCATGACTGGAAGAGCGGTGCCATTCACTCGGCCTGGGACTTTCAGCGGAATCAATAAAAGACCACGCCTGGGCTCGGTTAGCGTCGGGATTGAGGGATTCGAGGGTGACGAGCAAGGAGATCGGCGCGTGCATGGAGGACCCGACAAGGCCATTCATCACTACCCGTACGACCACTATCGGCACTGGAGAGAAGCGTTTGGGCATCGAGAATTACTCGCTGCCCCTGGGGCCTTCGGTGAAAACATATCGACCGTTGGGGTCACCGAAGAAAATATTTGCATGGGAGACATCATCTCGTGCGGTTCCACAGTGCTAGAGGTTTCACAAACCCGACAGCCTTGCTGGAAACTTGATGATCGCCTCGGAATAAAAGGCGCTGCATTCGAAATGCAGCGCAGCGGCAAAGTTGGTTGGTACTACCGGGTATTGGAACCAGGGACAATCGAAGCCGGCGCTGCGCTGGACTTGCTCGAACGACCGAACCCCGAGTGGCCTCTGCGCAAAGTGCTTCAGCTCCTTTATGTAAACACCATGAACTTGGACGCATTGACGCGCCTCCAGTCGCTTCGGTTGCCGCCCTCCTGGCAGAAGCTTGTGGCAAATCGAATCAGGACCAGCACTGTTGAATCATGGGACAAGCGACTGGGCGGGCCAGAACCCGATGCAAGCGAATCACATGACGACGCGTTTTCCCCTAAAGCGCGCCGGCTTGTGCGCGATGCCCAGATCCCCAATGCCCCAGTCACAGCCGAGATGCAAAGTGAAAAGCATCAACGAGACACTTAATTATGAAGTGGTTCGCCAGTTCACGTTGGCTGCACTAGTCTGGGGCGTACTGGGCATGGGAATGGGCGCATTCATTGCAGCTCAACTCGTTTGGCCAGCACTGAACTTCGACTTGCCGTGGACTAGTTTCGGACGAATCCGCCCTATCCATACGAACCTCGTCATCTTCGCATTCGGTGGCAGCGTTCTGTTCGCCACGTCGCTATTCGTAGTGCAGCGGACATGTAGAACACCGCTTATCTCTCCTGTCGCTGCAAAGTTCGTATTCTGGGGATGGCAGCTAGCGATCCTTGCGATGATCATAAGCTACGCGCTGGGCTATACCACTTCGAAAGAGTATGCAGAGATGGAATGGCCGATCGCTGTCTGGGTCACGGTTGTTTGGGCCGTCTATATCTACTTGTTTTTCGGGACAATAGCCAAGCGGACAACCCAGCACATCTATGTGGCCAATTGGTTCTTCGGAGCATTCATCATCGTGACCGCAATGGTCCACGTTATTAACCATGTCGCCGTACCGGTCAGTGTGCTCAAATCATATTCAATGTATTCGGGAGCCACCGATGCGATGATCCAGTGGTGGTACGGACATAGCGTCGTCGGATTTATATTGTCGATCGGTTTTTTGGGGATGATGTATTACTTCGTACCCAAACAAGCTGACCGCCCCGTCTATTCGTACCGGCTTTCGATCGTACATTTCTGGGCAATCATCAGCTTATATATCTGGGCTGGTCCTCACCATCTGCACTACACCGCTTTGCCCGATTGGGCGCAGAGCCTGGGCATGGCCATGTCGATAATTTTACTGGCGCCAAGTTGGGGCGGGATGATCAATGGTGTAATGACGCTGTCAGGTGCGTGGCACAAATTGCGCACCGATCCAATCCTTCGTTTCCTGGTGGTATCTCTTGCCTTTTACGGGATGTCGACCTTTGAAGGTCCAATGATGGCGATCAAGACAGTCAATGCGCTATCTCACTACACCGACTGGACCATCGGCCATGTTCATGCAGGCGCGCTGGGTTGGGTTGCGATGATCTCGATCGGCACGCTGTACAACATGATTCCCGAGCTATGGGGCAAGAGCCGGATGTACAGCATCAAGCTCATCGACGTGCACTTCTGGCTCGCAACAGCCGGGACCGTTCTCTACATCGCCTCGATGTGGGTAAACGGTATCACGCAGGGCTTGATGTGGCGGGCAGTCAATGACGACGGCACCCTTACTTACTCCTTCGTCGAAACCCTGGAAGCAAGTCACCCAGGTTATGTGGTGCGCCTCCTGGGTGGATCGCTCTTCGTGATCGGAATGGTTTTAATGGCTTACAACGCTTGGTGCACGTTAGTTATTCCGGCGGAACGATTCACCACTGCTCGACGCCCTTCTACTGCCGAGGTTGTTTGATGAGCTTGTTATTGATGCTAATCGGGACGATAGCTGGTGCTGGGCTCTTCGCTTATTCGATATTGAGGCTAACAGAACAGGATGTCCTTGATGCTTCTCATCTCCCATTTGCTGATGAGCCAGATTACAAACCGCAGGCATTATTCAAGGCGTAGGCCAAGCGATCTTCAAGTCTAGCTTTGTTGATTACGAAGCAACTCCACTCGTTCAGATAATCCGTCTTCACTCTCGAGATTCTAATGTCCAATCGCAGTCATTACGCCCCTGTGCCAACCAAAATGGCTTTCAGTCGAATCGATCGCCTTCCTGCGTATGTTTTCAATGTAACGGCAGAATTGAAACTCGACGCCAGACGCAGAGGAGAGGACATTGTCGACCTCAGCATGGGTAACCCGGACGGTGCGACTCCCCCACACATCGTGGCGAAGCTTTGTGAGGTCGCCCAGCGGGACGACACTCACGGATATTCGAGCTCAAAAGGTATCCCTCGGCTACGTCGCACAATCACACAGTGGTACCAGAGCAGATACGACGTCGAGATTGATCCCGAAACGGAGGCAATCGTCACGATCGGTTCAAAGGAAGGGCTTGCGCACTTGATGCTAGCGACACTGGATGCCGGGGACACGGTGCTAGTGCCCAACCCAAGCTATCCGATCCATATTTATGGCGCTGTGATCGCTGGCGCTCAAGTCCGCTCCGTACCACTTGTTTCAGGTGTGGATTTTTTTATCGAACTGGAGCGGGCCATACGCGAATCCATCCCAACGCCGAAAATGATGATTCTTGGCTTCCCATCGAACCCCACCGCGCAGTGTGTCGATCTCAATTTCTTCGAACGGGTGATTGCTCTCGCCAAGCAATACGGAATTCTGGTCGTGCATGACCTCGCTTACGCAGACATTGTGTTCGATGGCTGGCAAGCCCCTTCGATCCTGCAGGTGCCTGGGGCCAAGGATGTTGCAGTCGAATTTTTCACATTGTCGAAAAGCTACAACATGGCCGGATGGCGCGTTGGCTTTATGGTTGGAAATGCTGAGCTCGTAAACGCCCTGGCACGCATCAAGAGCTATCACGACTACGGCATGTTTACCCCACTACAAGTCGCCGCAATCGCTGCATTGGAGGGCGACCAGAACTGCGTGAAGCATATCGCTCAGACCTACCAAGCCCGCAGAGATGTCTTGGTCTCGGGATTGCGAGCCATTGGCTGGGCGGTGGAGCAGCCAAAGGCAACCATGTATGTCTGGGCAAAGATACCCGAGCGGTATCAGCAACTAGGCTCGCTTGAGTTTGCAAAAAAACTACTGGCAGAGGCCAAGGTTGCGGTATCTCCCGGTATCGGTTTTGGCGAGTATGGAGATGACCATGTCCGCTTTGCGCTTATAGAGAACAAGAGTCGCATTCGTCAGGCGTTGCGAGGAATTCGGTCGATGTTAAAGGCGGAAGTCTCTGAGTTTGAGACCGCCCCAGCGGAAAGCCGGTAGGGTGAATATCGCTGCATCCATCCCATGCAGTAATCATCACCACCGAGTCATGTCTGGGGATCGAAGTGCGATACGCAGCCGAATTCACTCCCCCAAATTGCGCGCAATCACCAACCGCTGAATGTCACTGGTCCCTTCGTAAATCTGGCAGACCCGAACATCGCGGTAGATGCGCTCCACCGGGAAGTCCTGCAGGTAGCCATATCCACCAAGCGTCTGGATCGCCGCCGAGCAAACCGTCTCGGCCATCTCGGAGGCGAACAGCTTGGCCATCGAGGCTTCGACGAGTGCAGGCTGTCCGGCCTCGCGCAGTGCGGCGGCATGCAAAACCATCTGCCGGGCGACCGCAATCTGGGTCGCCATGTCAGCCAGACGGAAGGCGACGGCCTGGTGCTCGCTGATCGCCTTGCCAAATGCCTCGCGCTCACGGGCATAGTCGCGTGCCGCTTCGAATGCCGCGCGGGCCATGCCCACGGCCTGCGCCGCGATGCCGATGCGCCCGCCTTCAAGGTTGGCTAAGGCGATGCGATACCCCTCACCCTCCTCGCCCAGACGCTGGGATTCGTGCACCCGCATGTCTTCGAAGGCCAGCTGGCAAGTGTCTGACGCGTGCTGGCCTAGCTTGTCCTCGACACGTACTACCTGATAACCAGGCGTGTCCGTTGGCACGATGAAGGCGCTGATGCCGCGCTTGCCGGCGTCAGGGTCGGTCACGGCGAAAACGATTACCGTGCCGGCGTGCTGGCCCGAGGTTATGAATTGCTTGGCGCCGTTGATCACGTAGCCTTCGCCATCACGCCGCGCGCGGGTGCGCAGGCTGCTGGCGTCGGAGCCAGCATGGGGCTCGGTCAGGGCGAAAGCACCGATCTGCGCGCCGCTCGCCAATGGCGCCAGGTATCGCTCCTTCTGTTCTTCAGTGCCGAAGCGCAAAATCGGGACGCATCCAACCGAGTTGTGCACGCTCATGATGGTCGAGCAGGCACCGTCGCCGGCTGCGATCTCTTCCAGTGCCAGCGCATAGGCGATATAGCCGGTCTCGCTACCGCCCCATTGCTCGGGGCAAAGCATGCCGAAGAAACCGAGCTCGGCCATTTCCTTGATTGCCTCGGCCGGGTAGCGATGTTCACGGTCCCAGTCCGCAGCGAAGGGCTTGAGCCGCTCCTGAGCAAACTGCCGGGCCATATCGCGGATGCTGATTTGGTCGTCGTTGAGCAACATGACAGGTCCTCAGTCGAGCAATTCGATAGCCATGGCTGTCGCTTCGCCACCGCCGATGCAGATGGCAGCAATGCCTTTACGCAGGCCACGGTCGCGCAATGCCGCGATCAGGGTCACGAGAATGCGCGCACCGGATGCACCGATTGGGTGGCCTAGCGCACAGGCGCCGCCGTTGACGTTGACCTTGGCGTGATCAAGGCCCAGCTCGCGCATGGTGACCATGCTGACCACTGCGAACGCTTCGTTGATCTCGAACAGGTCCACTTCATCAAGACGCCAGCCAGTGCGTTCCAGCAGCTTGTGGATGGCTCCGATCGGGGCCGTCGGGAAAAGATTAGGCGCATCGGCGAAAACGGCATGCCCATGAATCACTGCCTGAGCCTTCAAGCCTCGACGCTCGGCTTCGGAGCGGCGGGTCAGCAGCAAAGCGGCGGCACCGTCAGAGATCGAACTTGAGTTGGCTGCAGTGACGGTGCCCCCTTCGCGGAACGCCGGTTTGAGTGATGGGATCTTGTCCGGCATCGCTTTGGGCGGTTGCTCGTCGTCACGAATGGTGCGCTGCTCGCGCCCCTGGGTAACGTCCAGCGGGACGATTTCACTGGCGAAGCGGCCACTGGTGATCGCGTCGCGAGCGCGCTGCAACGATGTCAGCGCGTACGCGTCCTGCTCTTCACGGCTGAAGCCATGGTTCTGCGCGCAATCTTCGGCAAAGGTGCCCATCAGCCGGCCCTTGTCGTAGGCATCTTCTAGACCATCGAGAAACATGTGGTCGAGCACCTTGCCATGTCCCATGCGATAGCCGCTGCGTGCCTTTTCCAGCAGGTACGGCGCGTTGGACATGCTCTCCATGCCGCCCGCGACGATCAGATCGACACTGCCAGCGCGCAATGCATCGTGCGCAAGGATGGCCGCCTGCATGCCCGAACCGCACATTTTGTTCAGCGTCGTGGATGCGGTCGCTTTACCCAACCCGGCGCCGAGCGCCGCCTGACGGGCCGGCGCCTGGCCGAGGCCGGCCGGCAGCACACAACCCATCAGCACTTCCTGCACCTGTTCGGCGACAACACCGCTGCGCTCAACCGCCGCGCGAATCGCAGCCGCGCCCAGCTCCGGCGCGCTGAGGCTTTTCAGATCACCCTGAAAACCGCCCATGGGCGTACGGGCGCTGCCCAAAATCACGATTGGATCGTTGTTCATCATGTATCTCCCGATTATTTGGCGGCCATGCGCAGCGCGCCGTCGAGGCGGATCACTTCGCCGTTGAGCATGTCGTTCTCGATGATGTGGCGCACCAGCGCCGCGTACTCATTCGCTCGCCCCAGACGCGGCGGGAACGGCACTCCGGCTGCCAACGAGTCGCGTACTTCCTGGGTCATGGCGGCCATCATCGGCGTCTCGAACACGCCCGGTGCGATGGTCATCACGCGAATGCCGTGACGCGCCAGTTCGCGTGCGGCCGGCAGCGTCATGGCGACTACGCCGCCCTTGGATGCGGCATAAGCGGCTTGGCCGATCTGTCCGTCGTAGGCGGCAATGGAAGCCGTGTTAATGATCACACCTCGATTGCCTTGCACATCCGGCTCACCGCGCGACATTGCCTCAGCGGCCAGGCGCAGCATGTTGAAACTGCCGATCAGGTTGAGGCCGATGACCCGGCTGAAACTCTCCAGCCCGTGCGGGCCCTGGCGACCGAGAACCTTTTCGCCGCTTGCAACGCCGGCGCAGTTGACCAACCCATGCAGGCCGCCGAAATGTTCTACCGCCGCATTCACTGCCGCCTGCGCCGCGGCCTCGTCACACACGTTGGTGACCACACCGTGAGCGCTTGCGCCCAGCGCTTCGCTGCGCTCGTTCAACAGCTCGGCGTTGATATCCGCCAGCACGACCTTCGCGCCCGCGGCGATCAGCGCTTCGGCAGCTGCCGCACCCAGACCGGAAGCGCCGCCGGTGATCAGAAAAACCTTGTCTTGAATGTTCACAGCATGACCTCACGAAAATGTTAGGGATCGCTGCAGACGCGCTGCCGGATCTCGCTGGTTCCATCTTCTTCAGACCGGTTTACCCGGACAATGGTCGTTGCACGCAATCGCGATGACTGTTTTGGCCAAATAACCTGCACGGCGCGGCGTAGCCGACATCCATAGCAAGGCTACGCTTCCGTACTATCAGTTTGGGCCGCTAGATGGCTCAGCCTTGTTCGCCTCACCCCAGCACTCTCCCCAACGGGGCGAGGAAGCCAGTAGCCGGACGTATCGAGCAGGCTTTGACGACGAGACCGAGGGCAGCGGCAGCGCTGGTTGCCTCAAAACAAGGGTGGTTGGAGCGCCATCAGATCTAATCCGACGAACTTGCCGATCTCGCTTGGCTGGGCCTGCAGCTTATGCGTCTGGAGCGCGGCGCTCCTCGCTTTTGAAGGAACACGCTTGGCCTATTCATCGGCGCTGAGGATCAATCCACGATACTGGCCCGGATTGGTGCCGGTCCACTTGCGGAACGCCTTGTAGAAGGAGCTGACATCGGCGAAACCGAGGCGCTCGGCGATTTCGGCGTAGGTGATACCGGCGTCTGCCAACCACAGCGTGGCCATCTCCTGACGTACCAGATCCTTGATCGCCTGGTAGGGCATTCCGGCTTCGGCCAGTCGCCGACGCAACGTCGAGGGTGAGACGCACAGCGTTTGCGCGAGCAGTTCGCTGGTCGGCCATCGATCCGCCGGCAGCTCGCGCAGCTGTGCCTTGATGCGGCTGGCGAGGCTGGTGGTGTCGCGGTATTTGACCAGAATGTTGGCCGGGACATGAGTCAGAAAGTCGTGCAGTTCCTGCTCGCTGCGTCGCACTGGCAGGTCCAGCATCTCGGCGGCAAAAATGATCCGAGTGCTGGGTCGGGCGAAGCGCAGGTTGTCTGAGAACATCACCCGATAATCATCGGTATAGGCTGGTTCGGCGCAGCGCAGTTCCACGGCCAACAGCGGGATGCGCCGCCCGATCAGCCAGCACGCCAGGCCGTGCACCAACATCCAGAACGTGAAGTAAGTGAACGCCCTTGGTGGCGGTGAATCCGCATGCTCCAGCAGTACGACTTCAGCCAGGCTCTCGCTGCGGTGCAGCTTGCCGTGAAAATGTTCGAAGGTCAGGCCGAAAAAATCCAGCGCCAGCCGCAGCGCACCGTCGAGCGTCGGCTGTGCCATGGCCGCACGTGCAACGAAGGCAAAGCTGCCCGTACGCATCCGCCGTGAATCCATGCCGAAGAACTCGTCATCGAAACGCCGCGCCAGACGGCGCCATAGCTTGCTGTACTCGACCACATCGATCCGCGCCGCCGGGTCATCGAGGTCGATCGGTGAAACATCCAGAGCTTGCAGCAGCACAGTGGCCGTCTGCGTTGGCGTCATGAAGGCCTGCAGCGCTTCTTCCACCAGCCGTACGGAAATGGTGCCCTTGTCCTCGCGCATCATGCTCGCCCCATCATCTGATCCTGGCTGCTGGCGGCGACCTCACGAAGGAAATCCCAGCACACGCGCATCCGCGCCAGGTCCTTGTTTTCAACCGGCATCAGCATCCAGAAGGTGCGGGTGAACTCGATCTCCTCGACCAGAACCTCTTTCAACAAGGGTTCCTTGCGGGCGGCAAACGCCGGCAGGATCGCCAGCCCAGCGCCGGCAGCAACGGCTTCCTGCTGCGCAAGAATGCTGGTGCTGCGCAGCGAGTGCTGGCGCGGCCGCATGATCTCATCGAGAAAGTTCAGCTCTTTGCTATAGAGCAGGTCCTCGATATAGCTGACGAAAACGTGGTTGCTCAGATCATCCCGATTGCGGATCGGTGGGTGCTGCGCAAGATAAGTCTCCGAAGCGTAGAGCCGCAACACGTAATCGGTCAGTTTGGTGATCACATAGGGGCCGCGCTCCGGGCGCTCCAGCGTGACGACGATATCCGCCTCATGCCGCGCCAATCGCACCGAACGCGGAACCGCCAGCAAGTCCACGCCAAGGTGCGGATAGTCGCGGGTCAGATTGGCCAGCTGACCGGCCAGCATCACAGTGCCGTAGCCTTCGGTGGCGCCGATGCGCACCTGGCCGGAGAGCTTGTCGGCGCTCAGGCTCGGTTGTTCGATCGAGGTAATGGCGCTTTCCATGGCCTCGGCTTGCACCAACAATTCGCGACCGGCTTCGGACAGGCGATAGCCCGCCTTGGCGCGAATGAACAGTTGCCGGTCCAGGGTTTTCTCCAGTGCCTGCACGCGTCGCGCCACCGTCGTGTGATCGACTGCCAGGCGTCGCGCGGCGACGGTCAGCTTGCCCGCCCGGGAGAGTTCGAGAAAGAAACGCAGGTTGTCCCAATCCACTTCAGGCTCCATCCATTTGGCTTGAGCGTGCCAACTTGTGCAAAAACACAGAATACCTCTGCATTTCGCACCATGGGTTTACTATTTTTACGCTGCTAGGCTCGTTCATCGAACGCTGTTTCGCCTAACGACAATTCCGACAAGAAGGAACCGACATGAGCCAGAAGATTCAGCTCGAAATGCGCGACCACACGGCCTTGTTAACCATTGCCAACCCACCGGCGAATACCTGGGATCGGGAATCGCTGGCCGCTCTGGAACAGATGATCGGACAACTCAACGATGATCCGAACGTGTACGCGCTGGTGATTACCGGCCAGGGCGAGAAGTTCTTTTCTGCGGGTGCCGATCTCAACCAGTTTGCGGATGGGGACAAGCAGAGTGCTCAAGAAGTCGCCGCGCTGTTCGGGCGCGCCTTCGAAGCGCTGAGCCATTTTCGTGGTGTTTCCATCGCCGCCATCAATGGCTATGCCATGGGCGGTGGGCTGGAATGTGCGCTGGCGTGCGATATCCGTATCGCCGAGGAACACGCGCAAATGGCGCTACCGGAAGCCAAAGTAGGACTGCTGCCCTGCGCCGGCGGGACGCAGAACCTGCCCTGGCTGGTTGGTGAAGGTTGGGCCAAGCGGATGATCCTCTGTGGTGAGCGCATCGGCGCTCAGAAGGCAGAAAAGATCGGTCTGGTCGAAGAAGTGGTGCCGCGTGGACAGTCGCTGGAGGTCGCGCTCAAGCTTGCCGAAGGCGTCAGCGCACAAAGCCCCTCCTCAGTCAGCCGCTGCAAGCGTTTGGTGATGAACGCACGGCAGGCGCCGCAATCCGCCGGCTGGCCCGCTGAGCGCGAGTTGTTTGCCGAGCTGTTCGATACGCAGGACCAGAAGGAAGGCGTCAATGCCTTCCTGGAAAAGCGCAGCGCCAAATGGCAGAACGCCTAAGTAACTCGGACTCGCGGATATGGGCTTCGAGCTGACAACAGCTTCGCGCCGAGTGCTGGCATTCATCAACGCCCAACATCGCGTCTCAAACCATTCTGTAGGGCCGAATTTATTCGGCCAATGCCCTGCAACCGCCTAACACGGCCGAACAAGTTCGGCCCTACGGGTGGTGATTTCCTGCGCGTCCAGGCAGGGTTCCCACGCAGAGCGGAACCAACCGTTCAGCAACACCGACATCGCATCCCAAACCCATCCGTAGGGCCGAATTTATTCGGCCGATGGCCCCGCAAGCGCCAACGCGGCCGAACAAGTTCGGCCCTACGGGTGATGATTTCCTGCGCGTCCAGGCAGGGTTCCCACGCAGAGCGGAACCAACCGTTCAGCAACACCGACATCGCATCCCAAACCCATCCGTAGGGCCGAATTTATTCGGCCGATGACCCCGCAACAGCCCAACACGGCCGAACAAGTTCGGCCCTACAGGTGATGGTTTCCTGCGTGTCCAGGCTGGGTTCTCACGTAGAGCGGAACCAACCGTTCAGCAACACCGACATCGCATCCCAAACCCATCCGTAGGGCCGAATTTATTCGGCCGATGACCCCGCAAGCGCCAACGCGGCCGAACAAGTTCGGCCATACAGGTGGTCGTCCCCGTCGAAATGCAAGCGCGACGTTCTGTGTCCGCTATTTGAAGTTGCGCTTGATCAGCTTTTCCAACCAGCCCACGATGCCGGAGCGGAACAGCAGCACGCACAGTACGAAGATCACGCCCAGAATCACATGCACCCACTCGCCCAGCGGGCCGCTGGATAGCGAGCTTTGCAGCGTCACCACAACGGTCGCTCCGACTATCGGCCCGAGTAGCGTGCCAACCCCGCCCAGCAGCGTCATCAGGATCACTTCGCCAGACATGTGCCAGTGCGCATCGGTCAAGGAGGCGAGCTGGAACACCACCGTCTTGGTCGATCCGGCGAGCCCAGTCAGCGCAGCGGAGATAACGAACGCGAGTAGCTTGTGCGCGTCGACGTTGTAGCCCAACGACACCGCCCGCGGCTCGTTCTCGCGGATCGCCTTAAGCACCTGTCCATAGGGCGAATGAATGGTGCGTTGGATGATCGCGAAGCCAAGTACGAACACCGCCAGCACGAAGTAATACAGGGACATGTTGTTTTGCATATCGAACAGCCCAAACAGATGTCCACGCGGAACCCCCTGCATACCGTTTTCACCGCCGGTGAACGGCGCCTGGACGAAGACGAAGAAGACCATCTGCGCCAGCGCCAGAGTGATCATTGCGAAATAGATGCCCTGTCTGCGAATCGCCAGCAGCCCGAAGATCACGCCTAGCACCGTAGACGCCAGAGTTCCGACCAGGATGCCGAGTTCCGTGCTAAGGCCGCTGTAGGTGCTGAGCATGTAGCCGGTGATATAACCGCCACATGCGAAAAAGGCCGCGTGGCCAAAGGACAGCAACCCGGCATACCCCAGCAGCAGGTTGAAGGCACAGGCAAACAGTGCGAAGCACAAGAACTTCATCAGAAACACGGGGTAGACCATCATCGGCGCGACCAGCGCCACCCCCAGCAGGACCAGATAGAAAATGTTCTGGCGCCGCCGGGCAGCACGGCGACGCTCGCGTTCGGCATTTGCCCGGATGGTCATCGGAGACGCTTGAACGCTTTCCTGAGTCGACATGTTCATGCCTCCTTACCAAACAGGCCTGCCGGACGAACAAGCAGGACCAGAACCATGATCACGAAGATCACCGTGTTTGCCGCCTCTGGGTAGAACACCTTGGTCAAGCCCTCGATCAGCCCCATCGCGAGGCCGGTAATGATTGCGCCCATGATCGAGCCCATGCCACCAATCACTACCACCGCGAACACCACGATCAGCAGGTTCGAGCCCATACCAGGCGTGACCGCATAGATCGGCGCGGCCAGCACGCCGGCGAAGGCCGCCAGCGCCACGCCGTAGCCGTAGGTCAGGGTTACCAGCAACGGCACGTTGATGCCGAACGCCTGCATCAACTTTGGGTTTTCCGTACCGGCGCGCAGATAGGAGCCCAGGCGGGTCCGTTCGATCATGTACCAGGTGGCGAAGCACACCGTCAGCGCGGCGACGATGACCCAGCCGCGGTAGGTCGGCAGGAACATGAAGCCCAGGTTATGTCCGCCCTTGAGCATTTCAGGCATCGGATATGACGAACCCGACACGCCGAAAAGTTTGACGAAGCTGCCTTCGACGATCAGCGCCAGGCCGAACGTCAGCAACAGGCCATACAAGTGATCTTCACCGGCGATGCGCCGTAGCAGGCCGCGCTCGATCCCCATTCCCAGCAAACCGATCAGTAGCGGCGCCAGCAGCAGCGCTGCCCAATAATTGATGCCCAGGTAGTTCAGCCCGAGGAATGCCGCGAAGGCGCCCAGCATGTATTGCGCGCCGTGAGCGAAGTTGATGATGCGCAGCAAGCCGAAGATGATCGCCAGACCAAGGCTCAGCAGCGCATAGAACGACCCGTTGATCAGGCCGAGCAGCAACTGCCCGAACAACACACTCAGGGGAACGCCGAAAACGAGAGTCATGATTCACTACCCAGAAAAGTCCGTGACGCCCCGGCCATCAGCGGCCGGGGATGGCTCGGGTCAGGCCGGTCAGTTCTTGGTAACCAGCTTGCACTGACTTTCGGAGAGCGGGCGGAATGCGACGTCGCCTGGGATGGTGCTAACGATCTCGTAGAGGTCCCATTCGCCCTTGGATTCGGCCGGTGTCTTGACCTTTACCAGGTACATGTCGTGGACCATGCGACCGTCCTCGCGGATGGTGCCGTTCTTGGCGAACATGTCGTTGACCGGCGTCTTGGCCATCTGCGCGCGAACGGTTTCGGTGTCGTCGCTGCCCGTCTCTTTCACTGCGTTCAGGTAATGGGTGGTCGCCGAGTAGATGCCGGCATGCACCATGGTCGGCATGCTGCCCATGCGCTCTTCGTAGCGCTTGGCCCAGGCGCGGGTCTCCTCGTTCATGTCCCAGTACCAGCCGGTTGTCAGCATCAGGCCCTGCGTCACTTCGAGCCCCATGGCGTGAATGTCGTTGAGAAACACTACCATGCCGGCCAGACGCTGCCCGGATTGGGTCACGCCGAATTCGCTGGCGGTTTTCAGCGAGTTGACGGTATCAGCGCCTGCGTTGGCCAGCGCGACCACATCGGCGCCGGAACCCTGTGCCTGCAGAATGTAGGACGAGAAATCGCTGCTCGGGAACGGATGGCGAACGGCGCCGACCACGCTGCCGCCCTCAGCCTCGACGACTTTCTTGATGTCGGCTTCCATGGCATGACCGAACGCATAGTCGGCGGTCAGGATGAACCAGCTCTTGCCGCCATCCTTGAGTACTGCGTTGGCGGTGCCGTTTGCCAGCGCGAAGGTGTCGTAGGTCCAGTGAATGTGGTTGGGCGAGCAGAACTCGTTGGTGATGCTCGATGCGGCGGCCCCCGAGATCAGCGCGAGCTTGCCGCCCTGCTCCACCACCTTGCTGGCTGCCAGCACCACGGAGCTGGCCACCATGCCGGTCACCATGTCGACGTTGCGCTCATCGATCCACTGGCGCACGGTGTTGGCGCCCACGTCAGGCTTGTTCAAATCATCGGCGTTGAAGGTAACGATCTTCTTGCCATCGACACTGCCCCCGAAGTCCTCGATGGCCATCTTCAGCGCTTCGAGACCGCCCGGGCCGGACAGGTCGCGGTAGGTGCCGGACATGTCGGCAAGGTAGCCGATGCGAATTTCGTCGTTGCTGATTTCCGCCTGGGCGGCACCGGTGATCATGCTCGAAACCAGAACGGTGGCTGCGGTTTTCTTGATGATTTTCATAGTCACTCACTGTGATTGTTTTTGTTGTTTTGCCTTTCGTTGATGAGCTCGCCGGCGCGCACTTCAATCCGGCATACCTCCTGACAAAGGGTCGTCAGACCCCCAGACAGCTATTCAAAAACTCCTTTTTCGAATCCAGTTCGGCAGCGCTGATTTCTTCGATGATCTGACCGTGTTCCATCACGTAATGACGGTCCGCCAGTGGCGCCGCGAAACGGAAATTCTGCTCCACCAGAACGATGGTCAACCCGCGTTTCTTCAACTTGATCAGCACCTCGCCGAGTTTCTGCACGATCACCGGCGCGAGGCCTTCGGTGATTTCATCCAGCAACAGCAGATTGGCGCCGGTACGCAGGATGCGCGCCATGGCCAGCATCTGCTGTTCACCACCGGACAATCGCGTACCCTGGCTGAAGCGGCGCTCATAGAGGTTGGGGAACATTTCGTACAGCTCGTCCAGTCCCATGCCGCCACTGCGTACCGTTGGCGGCAACAACAGGTTTTCCTCGACGCTCAGGCTGGAAAAGATGCCCCGCTCTTCCGGGCAATAGCCAACACCCAGCCGGGGAATCTGGTGGGCGGGGATGCCGATGGTTTCGTTCCCGTTGACCACGATCGAGCCGGTGCGGCGTCCGACCATGTTCATGATGGCGCGCAAGGTGGTGCTGCGACCGGAACCGTTGCGCCCGAGCAATGTGACCAGCTCGCCCCGCCCGACCACCATGTCGACGCCATGAAGGATGTGGGACTCGCCATAAAACGCATGCAGGTCATCCAGCCGCAGCTGGTCGCGATCGGCCAGAGGCGTCATGCGTGAGCCTCCTCTGCAGCGGCTTCGCTGCCCATGTAAGCCTCGCGTACCAGAGGGTTGGCCGACACGGTTTCATAGTCGCCCTCGGCCAGCACGGCGCCACGAGCCAAAACCGTGATGCGGTCGCAAAGACGGCTAACCACGCTGAGATTGTGTTCGACCATCAGCACAGTGCGGTTTTGGGCTGCGCGGCGCACCAGCGCGACGACCATGTCGACGTCCTCACCACCCATGCCCTGGGTGGGTTCATCAAGGAGCAGGACGACCGGGTCCAGAGCCAAGGTGGTTGCCAGTTCGAGTGCGCGCTTGCGACCGTAGGGCAACTCGATGGCGAGCGTCTGGGCAAAGGATTGAAGATCCACGTCAGCCAGTAGCTGCATGGCCCGCTCATCCAGATCGCGCAGCGTTCGCTCGGATTTCCAGAAGTGGTACGAGTTGCCCAGCTTCTGCTGCAGCGCTACTCGCACGTTCTCCAGCACCGTCATGTGACCGAACACCGCGGAAATCTGGAACGAACGCACCAGTCCGAGCCGGGCAATCTCGTTGGCCTTCATGGCAGTAATGGATTTGCCGCGATAGAGAATGTCGCCGCGAGTGGGCTTCAGGAATTTGGTGAGGAGATTGAAGACGGTGGTCTTGCCGGCGCCGTTCGGGCCGATCAGCGCGTGGATGTGACCCTTCTGAACGCGAAGATCAACGGAATCCACTGCGGTGAAACCGCGAAATTCCTTGGTTAAGCCGCGCGTTTCCAGCACGAACTCTGGTGCCATGAGATGCCCTCTAACCTTGATTATTGTTGTTGGTTATGGCGCAGGTCGCTGGATGACCTTTACGTAAACGATAACAATCGATTCGATCAGCAGGCAAGCTCCAATTTCAAACGATCGATTGATCGGAACAACCGATTTTTTTTGCCCGTCATCGGCGAATCCTCATTGAAGTTAGCCGAAAAAAACCGGGCCACAACAGCCCGGTAAAAACGATCAACGAGGAGGTATTTGAATCAACCGCAGGGCTATTACCACAGCGCCATGGTGTAGCTCAGGATCAACCGGGTTTCGTCTATATCGCTGCCGAAATTACTGCGTACGGTCGCGTTGCGCACTTTCAGGCCAAGGTTCTTCATCGGTCCGCTCTGAATCACATAGGCGATGTCAGTGTCGCGTTCCCATTCCTTGCCTTCGCTGGCGCGGTCGACAACATTGACGTTGTCGCCGGTCACGTAGCGGGTCATCAGACTCAAACCGGGAATGCCCATGGCAGCGAAGTCATAGTCATAACGGACTTGCCATGACTTCTCATCTTCGTTACCGAAGTCATTGATCTGCAAAAGATTGATCAGCGAGTTATCGCCACCACTGATGTAGGCGAAACCGGTATCGCCACTCATCTTCTGGTAGCCGCCAGTGAAGCCATGGCCACCGATCTTGTAGGTGAAGAGCGCCCCGAACGCATTATTGTCGACGTTGCTGCCGCCGTCGTCGGTGGAGCGAACGTAGCGCAGATCGGTCTTGAAGCTCTGGTTTTCACCGATTGGCAATACATGCACGACGTTGAAGTTGTGCTGGTCGTAAATGCCATCCAGCCCGCCGTAGTAGTAGCTGCCGGTCAGCTCAGGAGTGAACTGGTAACGGCCACCAGCAAAGACGAATTCGTCGCTGGTCGCCGTGCTGCCCAAAACGATATTTCTCGCACCGCTGGTGAGCGCAGTCATTTCTTCGTAATTCGAAGAATCGCGATAGCTAGTGCGGTCGAGCATACCCAGGTCGAGAGTAAGGCCATCGATTTCCCTGCTCTGCAGCCAGGCGCCACGGTAGATGTTAGGCAACAGGCGGCTGTCGTTGCGCATCACTACCGGAATGATCGGTTGCAGTGTCCCAACATGTAGCGTCGTACTGGACATCTTCGCCTTGGCGGTCAGACCTGCGGTCCCGTAGTCGTCCTGAGGCTGATTAGACGAATCCCGTAACAAAATACCGGTATTGCTGCGATCCGGGCTGGAATCGAGCTTGACGCCCAGCAGGCCGACAGCGTCGACGCCAAACCCAACAGGGCCCTCGGTGTAGCCGGACTCGAACTTCAGAATGAAGCCCTGGGCCCATTCCTCGGCCTTAGATGGCGCAGCGCCGGTGCGAAAATCGCGGTTCATGTAGAAGTTGCGCAGCTCGATAGCCGCTTTGCTGTCGTCGAAAAACGCGGCTGATGCCGTCGTCGACATGCCCAACGCGGTGGCCGCCAGGCTACTGAAGACGAAGAAACGGCTTAGGGGTTTCAGGTGCATAGTCATCTCTCTTGTTATTGTCTTGGTTGATGCAGCTGTTACGACCGGCCTCGCTCCGACCGGTCGGGCTTTACCGCGTTGCGGTAAATCGATGCTGCCGCTCAGCCCGCGGCAGCTCTGGGCACCCGGCCCAGTAAATAGAATTCATCATTGGGCGGCGTACGCGCCATCGACACCAGGCGGTTGGATAGACCGAACAGCGCGGCAATCGCACCGATGTCCCAAATGTCATCCAGAGTGAAGCCCAGTTCTTCCAGACGCGCCTGCCAAATGTCATCCAGCACGCCGCGATGCGCAGCCAGATGCAACGCGAAGTCGAGCATCACCCGCTGACGCTCACTGATTGGCGCAGTGCGATAGTTGACCGCAACCTGATCGGCGATCAGCGCGTCCTTCGCCAGGATGCGCAAGATCGCGCCATGGGCCACCACGCAATACAGGCAGCCGTGATCGGCGCTCACGGCCACCACGATCATTTCCTTTTCCGCCTTGGTCAGGCTGTCGGACTCCCTTTCCATCAATGCATCGTGATAGCTGAAGAACGCCCGAAATTCATCGGGTCGATGGGCCAACATCACGAAGACGTTGGGTACGAAGCCTGCTTTTTCCTGCACCGCCAGAATGCGCTCATGCACATCGGCAGGCAGTGCATCCAGGTCGTCGACCAGCGGGAAGCGACTGATAGCTTGAGTCATCGGCTAACTCCTTATCCGGAAATGCAGCGGCTGGGCCTGCCAGCAGTTCTTATTGTTCAGCGAGCCCGAGCTCGGCCACGCTCACTTCACGCATACGGAATTTCTGCACCTTGCCGCTGATGGTCATGGGGAAGTCATCGACGAACTTGAAGTGCCGTGGAGTCTTGAAATGCGCGATCTTGCCTTTGCAGAAATCGCGAAGATCATCCGGGCTGGCTTCATGCCCCGGATGCAGCTTGACCCAGGCGACGATCTCTTCGCCGTAGGTCTTGTCCGGTACCCCGATCACCTGAACGTCCGCGACGGCCGGATGAGTGAAGAGAAACTCCTCGACCTCGCGCGGGTACACGTTCTCACCGCCACGAATGATCATGTCCTTGTTGCGCCCGACGATCTTGAGATAGCCCTCGTCGTCCATGATTGCCAGGTCGCCGGTATGCATCCAACGCGCTCCGTCGATGGCACCAGCCGTTGCTTCTGGGTTGTTCCAGTAGCCCAGCATTACGCTGTAACCGCGGGTGCAAAGCTCGCCGATCTGTCCGCGCGGGACGATGCGGTTGTGCTCGTCCACCACCTTGCTCTCCAGATGCGGCTGGGTGCGTCCAACGCTGGTGACGCGACGCTCCAGGTCGTCGTCGGCCGCGGTCTGGGTCGAGACCGGACTGGTCTCGGTCATGCCGTAGGCAATCTGCATTTCGTTAAGGTGCATGTCGTCGATGACACGCTTCATCACCTCGATCGGGCAGGTGGAGCCGGCCATGATCCCGGTACGCAGATGACTCAGATCCAGCGATTGGCGCTCCGGATGATCGAGCATGGCGATGAACATGGTCGGCACGCCGTACATGCCCGTGGCTTTCTCTTCAGCTGCGGCTTGAAGGGCGGCGAGCGGTTCAAAGGCCGCGCTCGGGTAAATCATCGTGGTGCCGTGGGTCACGCAGCCGAGGTTGCCCATGACCATGCCGAAGCAGTGATACAGCGGCACCGGGATCACCAGCCGGTCGTGCTCGGTGAGCTTCAGGCTTTCACCGACCATGTAGCCGTTGTTGAGAATGTTGTAGTGGCTGAGCGTGGCGCCTTTGGGAAAACCCGTGGTGCCGGAGGTGTACTGGATGTTGATTGGATCATCGAACTGCAGCTGCTCGCCGCATTGACGCAGCTGGTCGGGGCCGACGCCTTCGGCCATCTCCATCAGGCTTTGCCAAAGCAGCATGCCATCCACCGGTTTGTCGCACAGGCTGATCACGCCGCGCAGCTCCGGCAACATATGGCTCTGCAAGGCGCCCACCGCGGAGCGCTCGAGCTCAGGTAGAAGCTCATGAAGCATCGCGTGGTAGTCGGACGTCTTGAAGGCATCGGCGCAAATCAGCCAGCGGCAGCCGGATTGCTTGAGCGCGTATTCGAGTTCGTTGAGGCGATAGGCCGGGTTTATGTTCACCAGCACCACGCCCACTTTGGCCGTTGCGAACTGGGTGATGCACCACTGTGCGTTGTTCGGCGACCAGATGCCCAGCCGATCACCAGGCTGAAGGCCGAGCGCCAGCAAACCGCGAGCACAGCGATCCACCTCTTCGGCCAGCTGCGCCCAGGTGTAGCGTAGGTTCTGATGACGCACGACCAAGGCCTCACGGTCGGAGAACCGCTCGACCGCCCGGTCGAACGCCGCACCAATGGTCATCGCCAATAGGGGTTTGGTCTGCGGTCCGCAGGTGTAGCTCGGAAGACTCATGTCGGAACTCCTCAGTCTTATGTTTGTTATGAGGCCTTGCCTTCCCGGAGGCTGGAGTGTTGACAGTCATTCCGGGCATTGGTTACGTTAACGTAAAGGTAACAGCGTGACAACCCACCGCACCCTACAGCTAAAACGGGTGTCGGAAGCAGTAAGAGCGGGGCCGAATGTCCGGTGAACCCATTCCTCCCGGCGCGCGGCACCATCGACCCGAACAATTACAAGACAGCAGGTGGCGACATGAACTATTCCGGACTCAACTTTGCCCTTGGCGAAACCGTCGACATGCTGCGCGATCAGGTACGCGGATTCGTTGCCGACGAAGTGGCGCCGCGCGCCGAGTCCATCGACCGCGACAACCTGTTCCCCGACGACATGTGGCGCAAGTTCGGCGACATGGGCCTGCTCGGTATCACCATAGACGAGGAATACGGCGGCGCAGGAATGGGTTATCTGGCGCACGTCATCGCGCTCGAGGAAATCAGCCGTGGCTCGGCTTCGGTCGGCCTGTCATACGGCGCGCACTCCAACCTCTGCGTCAACCAGATCAACCGCAATGGCACGCCGGAACAGAAGGCGAAGTACCTGCCCAAACTGGTCTCAGGCGAGCATATCGGCGCACTAGCCATGAGCGAGCCGAACGCCGGCTCCGACGTGGTTTCGATGAAGCTGCGCGCCGATCGTAAAGGCGACCGCTTCGTGCTCAACGGCAGCAAGACCTGGATTACCAACGGCCCGGATGCCAACACCTATGTGATCTACGCCAAGACTGACCTGGACAAGGGTCCGCACGGCATTACCGCCTTCATCGTCGAGCGCGACTGGAAGGGTTTCTCGCGTGGCAACAAGTTCGACAAGCTCGGCATGCGCGGCTCCAATACCTGTGAGCTGTTCTTCGATGACGTCGAGGTGCCGGAAGAGAACGTGCTGGGCGTCGAGAACGGCGGCGTCAAGGTGCTGATGAGCGGCCTGGATTATGAGCGCGTGGTACTCGCCGGTGGCCCTGTCGGAATCATGCAGGCCTGCCTCGACGTGGTGGTGCCCTACATCCATGACCGCAAGCAGTTTGGCCAGAGCATCGGCGAGTTCCAGTTCATCCAGGGCAAGGTGGCCGACATGTACACCCAGCTCAACGCCAGCCGCGCCTACCTCTATACCGTGGCCCAGGCCTGCGACCGCGGTGAGACCACGCGCAAGGATGCCGCCGGCGTCATCCTCTACACCGCCGAAGCGGCGACTCAAATGGCGCTGCAGGCGATCCAGATTTTGGGCGGCAACGGCTACATCAACGAGTTTCCGACCGGCCGTTTGCTGCGCGACGCCAAGCTCTACGAAATCGGCGCTGGCACCAGCGAAATCCGCCGCATGCTGATTGGGCGTGAGTTGTTTAACGAAAGCAAATAAAAGGCGCTGAAGGCGAACTCGGTAGGTGGGCTTTAGCCCACCTTCCTCCGGCACGGCGGTGGGCTGAAGCGGAACGCCGCCCGGCCTACCCTACGGGACCGAGCGCATCCACCCCACGGATTGAACCGGAGCCGAACATGGCCATCCTGAACACCCAGATCAACTCCCGCTCGCCAGAATTCGCTGCCAACCGCGACGCGATGCTGGAACAGGTCGAAAACCTGCGCGCCTTGCTCGGCAAGGTCAGCGAAGGCGGCGGCGAAAAGGCCCAGCAACGCCATGTCGCACGCGGCAAGCTGCTGGTACGTGACCGCATCAACGCCCTCCTCGACCCTGGTTCGGCCTTTCTCGAGGTCGCGCCGTTGGCTGCTTACGAGGTCTACGGTGAAGACGTCGCCGCCGCTGGCGTGGTCGCCGGCATTGGCCGGGTCGAAGGCGTCGAATGCATGATCATCGCCAACGACGCGACAGTAAAAGGAGGCAGCTACTACCCGCTCACCGTGAAAAAACACCTGCGCGCCCAGACCATCGCCCAGCAGAACCGTCTGCCGTGCATCTATCTGGTGGATTCCGGCGGCGCCAACCTGCCGCGCCAGGACGAGGTATTCCCCGACCGTGAACACTTCGGACGCATCTTTTTCAACCAGGCCAACATGAGCGCCATGGGCATCCCGCAACTTGCCGTGGTGATGGGCTCCTGCACCGCGGGCGGCGCCTACGTACCGGCGATGGCCGACGAGACCATCATGGTGCGCAACCAAGCGACGATTTTTCTCGCTGGCCCACCCCTGGTCAAAGCCGCTACTGGCGAAGTGGTGACCGCCGAGGACCTCGGCGGCGCTGACGTGCATTGCAAGATCTCCGGCGTGGCCGACCATTACGCCGAAAGCGACGAGCATGCGCTGGCCATCGCCCGCCGCTGCGTGGCCAACCTTAACTGGCGCAAGCTCGGCACGGTGCAGCCCCGTCAGCCCAGAGCACCGTTGTATGCCGCGAACGAGCTCTACGGTGTGATTCCAGCTCAAGCCAAGCAGCCCTATGACGTGCGCGAGGTGATCGCGCGGCTAGTCGACGGCAGCGAATTCGATGAGTTCAAGGCACTGTTCGGTACTACGCTGGTCTGCGGCTTCGCCACGTTGCACGGTTATCCCATCGCGATCCTGGCGAACAACGGCATCCTCTTCGCCGAGGCCGCACAGAAAGGCGCGCACTTCATCGAACTGGCCTGTCAGCGCGGTATCCCGCTGCTGTTCCTGCAGAACATCACCGGCTTCATGGTTGGGCAGAAATACGAAACCGGCGGCATCGCCAAGCACGGCGCCAAGCTGGTCACCGCGGTGGCCTGCGCCCAGGTGCCGAAATTCACCGTGGTCATCGGCGGTAGCTTCGGCGCCGGCAACTACGGCATGTGCGGGCGCGCCTACGATCCGCGCTTCCTGTGGATGTGGCCCAACGCGCGCATCGGCGTGATGGGCGGCGAACAGGCCGCTGGCGTACTGGTGCAAGTCAAGCGCGAGCAAGCTGAACGCAGCGGACAATCCTTTTCCGACGACGACGAAGCGCAGCTCAAGCAGCCGATTCTTGAACAGTACGAGCGCCAGGGCCATCCCTACTATTCCAGCGCGCGGTTGTGGGATGACGGCGTCATCGATCCGGCGCAGACCCGAGACCTCTTGGGCCTGGCCATATCCGCCAGTCTCAACGCACCGATCGAGCCGACCCGCTTTGGTGTCTTCCGCATGTAGAAAAAAGCCGATAACGACGCTGGAGGCGTGACGTCCCGCCTTCAGCAAAGGGCCGTAGGCCTCGCTGCAGGAACCTGATATGAACACGTCTTCCTTTCAAACCATTGAACTCGAATACTCCACCAAGGGTTTCGCCACCCTCTGGCTGAATCGCCCGGAAAAGAACAACGCTTTCAACGCCGAGATGATCCGCGAGCTAGTGCTGGCCATTGATCAGGTGCAGGCGAACAAGGACCTGCGCTTCCTGCTGTTGCGTGGTCGCGGCAAGCATTTCTCGGCGGGCGCCGACCTCGCCTGGATGCAGCAGTCAGCCAAGCTGGATTTCCAGACCAACCTCAACGACGCCCGCGAACTGGCCGAGCTGATGTACAGCCTCTACCACCTCAAACTGCCGACCCTGGCGGTGGTGCAAGGCGCAGCATTCGGCGGCGCAGTCGGCTTGATCGCCTGTTGCGACATGGCCATCGGCGCTCACGACGCGCAGCTGTCGCTTTCGGAAGTGCGCATCGGCCTAGCACCAGCAGTGATCAGCCCCTTCGTGGTCAAGGCCATCGGTGAACGCGCCACGCGCCGTTATGCCATGACCGGCGAGCGCTTCAGCGGCGAGCGCGCATGCGAGCTCGGTTTGTTGTCCGAAACCTATGCAACGGCGGAACTGGATGATGGTCTTGATAGCTGGATCGGCAATCTGCTGCTCAATAGTCCACAGGCCATGCGCGCCAGCAAGGACCTGATGCGTGAGGCCAGCAGCGCTTCGTTGAGTCCGGCGCTGCGTCGTTATACCGAAAACGCCATTGCACGCATCCGCGTCAGCCCCGAAGGACAGGAAGGGCTGAATGCCTTTCTCGAAAAGCGCAAACCGGCCTGGTTAGGGGACGCTTGATGTCCGGGCTCGTCTGGAAGTCTGCCCCCTCTCCCCAGCCCTCTCCCCACGGGGGCGAGGGGGTTGTTTCGTGCAGCGATTGGGCCGTGACGTCAGCTCGCAGCGACGGCAACGATGGCAGCGCTGCGCCGTTACACCGAAAACGCTATTGCGCGTATCCGCTTCAGCTTGGAAGGCCAATAAGGGTTGAATGCCTTTTTGGAAAAGCGCAAACCGGCCTGATTAAGGGATGCTTGGTGTTCGGGTTCGTCTGGGACTCCACCCCCTCTCCCCAGCCCTCTCCCCAAAGGGGCGAGGGGGTTGTTTCGTGCAGCGATTGGGCTGCAGCACCAGCCCGCAGCACCGATACGCCCATCGACCGAACCCGCTTTTGGACATTAACCAGACGCGCTGACGGCTGTCACACCACACCATTGCCCCGCCTCACTCCGTCATCCCCTCGCCCCTTTGGGGAGAGGGCTAGGGTGAGGGGAAACGTACTCAAGGCCACGCAGGAGCCACAACAATGATTACCACCCTCCTGGTCGCCAACCGCGGCGAAATAGCCTGCCGCGTGATGCGCACCGCCAAAGCCATGGGCCTGACCACCGTCGCCGTGCACAGCGCCATCGACCGCGACGCACGCCATGCCCGTGAAGCCGACATCCGCGTTGACCTCGGCGGCGCCAAGCCAGCGGAAAGCTACCTTCAGATCGACAAACTGATCGCCGCAGCAAAGACCAGCGGCGCTCAGGCGATTCATCCCGGCTATGGCTTCCTCTCCGAAAACGCCGATTTCGCCCGCGCTATCGAAGACGCCGGGCTGATCTTCCTCGGCCCGCCCGCCTCGGCCATTGACGCCATGGGCAGCAAGTCCGCCGCCAAGGCACTGATGGATAAGGCTGGCGTGCCGCTGGTACCCGGCTATCACGGCGAAGCCCAGGATGTGGAAACTTTTCGCGTCGCCGCAGAGCAGATCGGCTATCCGGTTCTGCTCAAGGCCACTGCGGGGGGCGGCGGCAAAGGCATGAAGGTCGTCGAGCGTGAAGCGGATCTCGCCGAAGCGCTGCAATCGGCCCAGCGCGAGGCGCAGTCCTCGTTCGGCGACTCGCGCATGCTGGTCGAGAAGTACGTGCTCAAGCCGCGCCACGTGGAAATCCAAGTGTTCGCCGACAGGCACGGCAACTGCCTGTACCTCAACGAGCGCGACTGTTCGATCCAGCGCCGCCACCAGAAGGTCGTCGAGGAAGCGCCGGCACCGGGCCTCTCTCCCGAATTGCGCCGTGCCATGGGCGAAGCGGCAGTCAAGGCCGCGCAAGCTATCGGTTATGTTGGTGCCGGAACGGTGGAGTTTCTGCTCGACGCCCGGGGCGAGTTCTTCTTCATGGAAATGAATACCCGTCTGCAGGTTGAGCATCCTGTCACCGAAGCCATTACCGGTCTCGATCTGGTGGCCTGGCAGATCCGCGTCGCCCGTGGCGAACCGCTGCCGATTACCCAAGATCAAGTGCCGCTCAACGGCCATGCCATCGAAGTGCGGCTGTATGCCGAAGACCCGGATAACGACTTCCTTCCGGCCACTGGCACGCTCGACCTGTACCGTGAATCTGCACCAGGCCCGGGCCGTCGCGTCGACAGCGGTGTGGCCGAAGGCGATACGGTTTCACCCTTCTACGATCCGATGCTCGGCAAGCTGATCGCCTGGGGCGAAAACCGCGAGGAAGCACGCCTGCGCCTGTTGGCCATGCTCGATGAAACCTGTGTGGGTGGCGTGCGTACCAACCTCGCCTTCCTACGTCGCGTAATCAGCCACCCCGCGTTCGCGGCGGCCGAGCTGGACACCGGTTTCATCCCGCGCCACGAAACCGAGCTGATGCGCAAACCTGGTGAGCTGGCCGATGAGTTCTGGCAACTGGCAGGCGAACTCTTCGTGCAGACCGAGCCGGCCCGGGCCCGGGCCGATGACGCACATTCACCATGGACCGGCCGCACCGGCCTGCGCTTCGGCATGCCGGCGCAAATCGGTGTGCACCTGATGTGCAATGGCGAGAGCCGGACCGTGCGTGTCGGGAGCGAGGCGCAAGCCGCTTTGCGTAGGAGCGAGGGGGACGCCTCAGTCCTTGCTCGCGAAGCCGATACCGCGAGGTCCGCCGAATCTGCTTTCGCGAGCGAGCTCGCTCCTACAGGGGTCATGCGTCGTCCGAAAGCGATTCGCCAGGGCAAAACGTTGTATCTGGAGTGGAACGGTGAACTGCAAGCCGTGACCGCCTTTGATCCCATCGCCGAAGCAGAGGCGAGTCATCAGCACCACGGCGGTCTGGCCGCGCCCATGAACGGCAGCATCGTGCGCGTGCTGGTCGAGCCGGGCCAAAACGTCGAGGCCGGCACCGCGCTGATTGTGCTGGAAGCGATGAAAATGGAGCACAGCATCAGAAGCCAACAGGCCGGCGTGGTCAAAAGTCTGTTCTGTGCCGAAGGCGATATGGTCAACGAGGGTACGGTATTGCTGGAGATGGAGGACGCATGACGTATTCGAATCGGTGAGCTGAAGCGGAGCGCCGCCCGGCCCACCCTACGGGACATGGGAGCTGCGTAGGGTGGGCTTCAGCCCACCAGAAAACTAACAAGACGCGACATCGCCAATGGAGCTTTTATGACCCTGCCCAAAAACGTCCGTCTAGTCGAAGTCGGCCCGCGCGACGGCCTGCAGAACGAGAAGCAGCCGATCAGCATCGCCGACAAGGTGCGGCTGGTAGACGATCTCAGCGCGGCTGGCCTGCACTACATCGAGGTCGGCAGTTTCGTGTCGCCCAAATGGGTGCCGCAGATGGCCGGCTCGACCGATGTCTTTGCGCAGATCAGGCAGAGTCCGGGCGTGACCTATGCGGCCCTGACACCGAACCTCAAAGGCCTCGAAGCGGCCATCGAAGCTGGCGTCCGTGAAGTCGCGGTGTTCGGCGCCGCGTCCGAGGCGTTTTCGCAAAAGAACATTAATTGCTCCATCGACGAGAGCTTGGCGCGCTTTGTCCCGCTGATGGAGGCGGCGCGCGAAAACGGCATTCAGGTGCGCGGTTATGTGTCCTGCGTGCTGGGCTGCCCCTACGAAGGCGAGATCGATCCGAAGCGCGTCGCCCATGTGGCTCGCGAATTATTCGCCATGGGCTGCTACGAGGTCTCGCTAGGTGACACCATCGGCACCGGCACGCCGGGCAAAACCCGTCAGCTGATCGAGGCCGTCAGCCGCGAAGTGCCGCGTGACAAGCTCGCCGGGCATTTCCACGATACCTACGGCCAGGCACTGGCTAATATCTATGCCAGTCTGCTGGAAGGCATCTGCGTGTTCGACAGCTCGGTCGCCGGGCTCGGCGGCTGTCCTTATGCCAAGGGCGCCAGTGGCAACGTTGCCAGCGAGGATGTGCTCTACATGCTTAACGGCCTGGGCATCGAGACGGGGATCGATCTGGATGCGCTGGTCGCCGCGGGGCAACGCATCAGTGACATCTTGGGGCGACCCAACGGTTCGCGGGTCGCACGGGCTCGCAGCGGCACCTGACGCCGCACTTGTGTAGGAGGCGCACCCTCGCGGCGATGCGGACCGTAGGTCCGCCTGGAGCAGAAGAGTTTCGCCCCGAGGT
>NZ_JAMOII010000010.1 GCF_024448985.1 Stutzerimonas stutzeri | reverse complement strand
CGCCTGCGCCGGAGAAGGTGCGCATTATAGACACTCAGAAATTCATGTCAACGGCGTTTCTGAACTCATAGAGCAAACTGTACATATATAGAAAAACCAAGACCGAGGGCGAACCCTCGAACATCAATAGCGCAGCGAGACCATATATAAGCTTTACGGTTCAACGCAAAACGCTCTGAAGAAGCTAACCAGTGCTCATCTTGGGCATGAGCGACCACGCCCATGACGCAGCACCCCCATAGTTGTAAACCACTTCACAGTCGCATCAGTGCGTCACGCATAGGATGCGCACCTCATCAGGCGTGCCCGCATATGCACGCAGCATCTCTAGCGCATGAAGCGCCCTGCAGCACTGCTAAGCAGGAACGAATCGAGTCACGGAATGACGTTTTCTACCAAGCTAGCCGCGCACTATTTAGCGGTAGCGAAATCTCCGATTACAGCAACCTGTTTCGCAGGCGATGACCTCCGCTACGCTGCCGAGTATGAAGCTCTTGAACAGGAACTCGGAAAGGCCACCTCGGTACACATCGCCGGAACCATCGACTGGGAACTCGTGCGCGAAGGCAGCGAACGGCTGCTAACTACCCAGACAAAAGATCTGCGGATAGCCGCATGGCTAACGTGGAGCCTGTATCAGCGCGATTCGTTCACAGGACTCCATGCCGGCGTCGCCATGCTCAGCTACCTTTGCGGTGCTCATTGGGGTGAGCTCCATCCTCACAAGTCACGCACTCGCTCAGCAGCCATATCCTGGCTAGTGCCTCGTATGGAGGATGTGCTGGCCGATCACGTGCCCATGGGAGAGCAGCTACCGCTTTTCGAACACATCGCACTGGAGCTCCGGAGCCTTGAAAATAGCTTGGCGTCCCATTTAGGTGCTCAGGCACCCCTCCTTTTACCCCTCTGCCGGCGGCTCGACGACATGGTCAAGCGTGCCGGGATCGCCCATCCGCAGCCAGGTCCCGTCGGCGCAGCCATCGCCCAGGTCAAACAGGCCGCCGCGCAGGTCTTAACCGCAACCACTCCGATCGAACATGAGAAGGACGCGCACAAAAGCTTGCGCAGTATGCAGGACCAGGCACGACCGTTGTGCAGCTGGTGGCTGAAGCAAAAAGCTACCGACCTCAAGCCGCTTCGGCTGGCTCGCACCCTACTGTGGCTGCAGATCGACAGCCTACCCGAGCGCAACGCTGAGCAAGTCACCACTCTGCGAGGCATCCCAGCAGACAAGTTGGCCAATTATCGCGAACGTTTCGCCCAAGGCCTCTATGCCGACCTGCTGGCCGACCTGGAGGCCAGTATCGCCCGGGCCCCTTTCTGGCTCGACGGCCAACGCCTGACCTGGGAATGCCTGAATGAACTCGATGCCGAGCAGGCGATGCGCGAGGTTGAAATTCAGCTCGCGCTGTTTCTGCAACGTATGCCGGCGCTCGACGAGCTGCGCTTCCATGACGGTACGCCCTTCGCTGACGCGGAAACACGCGCCTGGATCAGCGCGAGAGTGATGCCGCACGTGCAGCCGGCCCAGACACAGAATGAGTCGCCTTCTAACCAAAGCAGCGCCACACCAGCCTGGGACGAGGCGTTGCAGGAGGTGCTCCCACAACTGCGCAAGGACGGTCTCAAAAGCGCCGTGCAAAAGCTCAAACAGGGCCTCACTCGGGCGCGTGGCGGGCGTGAGCGCTTCTTCTGGCAGCTGACCTTGGCCCGGCTGTGCTTCCAGGCCAAGAAATACGACCTGGCCAAGACCCAACTCGAATCCCTCGATCAGACGCTGCAGGCCACGGGCCTCGGCGACTGGGAACCCGATCTCGCCCTCGAGGTGCTGCGTCTGTTGCATAGCTGCTGTGAGCTGCTGCCGCAGAACCACGCCGTGCGTGAAAGCAAGGATGAGATTTACCGCAGGCTGTGCCACCTCGACCTCGAAGTGGTACTCGATTAGGCCCCCGGGCCGTAAACCAAAGGAGAAGACCCATGGCCAAAGAAGGCTCGGTAGCCCCCAAAGAACGCATCAACGTCACCTTCAAGCCCTCGACCGGCGGTGCTCAGGAAGAGCTGGAGCTGCCACTGAAGTTGATGGTGCTCGGTGATTTCACCCAGCGTGCCGACGATCGCAAGATCGAAGACCGCAAGCCGATCGCCATCGACAAGAACAGCTTCGACGAGGTCCTGGCGAAGCAGGAGCTGAACCTCACATTCTCGGTGCCGAACCGTCTGCAGGACGAGCCCACCGATGAAGAGCTGGCCGTGCAGCTGAACATCAATTCGATGAAGGACTTCAACCCGGCCAACTTGGTTGAGCAGGTTCCGGAACTGAAAAAGCTGATGGAGCTGCGCGACGCGCTGGTCGCGCTCAAAGGCCCGTTGGGTAACGCCCCGGCCTTCCGCAAGGCGATCGAGAGCGTACTGGCCGACGACGTCTCGCGCGACCGCGTACTCGGTGAGCTGGGTCTCGCCGCCAAAGAACAACTGGACGCCTGATTACACCGACAAGGAACGCCAATACCATGAGCACTAGCGCAGCAGCCGTTGAAAGCGGCAAGAACCTCGCCGAACTCGGCATCCTCGACCGCATCATCGCCGAAACCAAACTAACCCCGGACGACGAGGCTTACGACATCGCCAAGCGCGGCGTGTCGGCCTTCATCGAAGAGCTTCTCAAGCCACAGAACGAGCACGAGCCAGTTAAGAAGGCCATGGTCGACCGCATGATCGCGGAAATCGACGCCAAACTCAGCCGTCAGATGGACGAGATCCTCCACCACCAGCAGTTCCAGGCCCTGGAATCCTCCTGGCGCGGCCTCAAGCTGCTGGTCGATCGCACCAATTTCCGCGAGAACATTAAGCTCGAGATCCTTAACGCGTCCAAGCAGGACCTGCTGGAAGATTTCGAAGACAGTCCGGAAGTGGTCCAGTCCGGCCTATACAAGCACATCTACACCGCCGAGTACGGCCAGTTCGGCGGCCAGCCGGTCGGCGCTCTGATCGCTAACTACTTCTTCGATCCGAGCGCACCGGATATCAAGACGATGCAGTACGTGGCTTCGGTCGCGAGCATGTCTCACGCGCCATTCATCGCCGCTGCTGGCCCGAAGTTCTTCGGACTGGAAAGCTTCACCGGCCTGCCGGACCTGAAGGATCTAAAGGATCATTTCGAAGGCCCGCAGTTCGCCAAGTGGCAGAGCTTCCGCGAGCAGGAAGATGCCCGTTACGTCGGCCTGACCGTCCCACGCTTCCTGCTGCGCAACCCCTACGACCCGGAAGACAACCCGGTCAAATCCTTCGTGTACAAGGAAAACGTTGCCAACAGCCACGAGCATTACCTGTGGGGCAACACCGCGTACACCTTCGCCAGCCGTCTGACCGACAGCTTCGCCAAGTTCCGCTGGTGCCCGAATATCATCGGCCCGCAGAGCGGTGGCGCAGTCGATGACCTGCCGCTGCACCACTTCGAGAGCATGGGCGAGATCGAAACCAAGATCCCGACCGAAGTTCTGGTCTCCGACCGTCGTGAATACGAGCTGGCCGAAGAAGGCTTCATCGCACTGACCATGCGCAAGGGCAGCGACAACGCCGCGTTCTTCTCGGCCAACTCTGCGCAGAAGCCGAAGTTCTTCGGCAACAGCGAAGAAGGCAAGAATGCTGAGCTCAACTACAAGCTCGGCACTCAGCTGCCTTACCTGTTCATCGTCAACCGCCTCGCGCACTACCTCAAGGTGCTGCAGCGCGAGCAGATCGGTGCCTGGAAAGAGCGTACCGACCTGGAGCTTGAGCTGAACAAGTGGATTCGCCAGTACGTGGCCGACCAGGAGAACCCAAGCTCCGAAGTCCGTAGCCGTCGTCCGTTGCGCGCCGCGCAAGTCGTTGTCAGCGACGTAGACGGTGAGCCGGGCTGGTACCGCGTCAGCCTGAACGTGCGTCCGCACTTCAAATACATGGGTGCCGATTTCACCCTGTCGCTGGTTGGCAAGCTGGACAAGGAATAAGCACTTGAACGGATACGGCAGCCTTTTCGAGCGCCTCGGTGGCGACGCTGACAAGCGCGCCGGCTGGAGCCGCGAAGTCGCGGCGATGGCTTCGGTGGCTGCCCATCTCGCCAAAATGCTCAGCACCCGGGCAGGCAGCGTGCAAACGCTGCCTGACTACGGGTTGCCCGATTTGAACGATATGCGCCTGTCGCTGCACGACTCGCTGCAGCAGGCGCGCATCGCCATTGAACGCTTCATCGAAGCGTACGAACCCCGCTTGAGCCAGGTACGGGTGATTTCACTGCCCCGCGATCACGATCCACTAAACCTGTCCTTCGCCATCGAAGGCTTGCTGGACGTCGACGGTTTCAAGCGTCTTGTGAGTTTTTCCGCAAGCCTGGATGGCAGTGGGCAAGTTCGCGTTCAACGCAACGGCTAAAACAGGGATGACCGCGAAATGATGCGAATAGGAAAACACCTCTGGCTATGGAGTCTCCTGCTGTCCGGGCTTCTATTGGCGAACCCCGCCCAGGCGCAAGGTTGCATCGGCGTTGGCTGTGTTTTGCGTGAAGACAACCCCTTCAGCCTGACAGCCACCATTGCAGCATTGATCCTGTTTGCCCTGGCGAACACCTTTAAGAGCGCCTCGGAAGCATCGAAAGAAAACAGTCGACAGTATTCGCAACTGACCCTCGACGATGCGGCGTACTTCATCGCCAGCGATGGAAAGCGGCGTGGTGCCTATTTCGAGAGTGCGCTCAAAACCTATCGGCTCAAGTCATCCGCTCAGGTGCCGTCCCTCAGCGACATGGCATTCGCCCAGCTCGTCCTGACTTCCCTTTTACGGGACTAACCGCAATGTCTTACAACCACTACTACCAGAGCGAGCTCACCGCCCTGCGCCATCTCGGCAAGCGCTTCGCCGAGCGCAGCCCGGCGCTGGCGCCGTTCCTCGGACAGAGCGGGCGTGACCCGGACGTCGAGCGCCTGCTGGAAGGCTTCGCCTTTCTCACCGGGCGTCTGCGGCAAAAGCTCGATGATGAGCTGCCAGAGCTGACCCATTCGCTGATGCACCTGCTGTGGCCGAACTATATGCGGCCGCTGCCGGCGTTCAGCATGCTCCAGTTCGATCCGCTCAAACAGCCCGGCCCAGCGCTGATGGTGCCGCGCAACACGCCGGTCGAGTCCAAGCCGATCCAGGGCGTGACCTGCCGGTTCCGCACCGCTTACGCCACCGAAGTATTGCCACTGGCACTCGAAGGGCTGGATTACTCGGTCAAAGGCGACGGCGCGCTGCTCAGCCTGCGCTTGCAGACCACTGCCGACGGCCAGCTCGGCGAATTGAATCTCCAACAACTGCGCCTGCATCTGGCCGGCGAGCGGTACATCAGCCAGATGCTCTACCTGAGCTTGCTGCGCCACCTCAACGGCGTGCAACTGGTCGCGCTGGACGCTCAGGGCAAGCCGTTCACCGACGATTTCGGTGTCCCACTGCCGGGCTTGCGGCTCGATCCAGCGAAGCTGCAGCCCGTGGGTTTTGCTGAAGACCAGGCACTTATCCCCTACCCGCTCAATACCTTTCGCGGCTATCGCTACCTGCAAGAATATTTCGCGTTTCAGGAAAAATTTCTGTTCGTCGATCTGCACGGCCTCGACGCTCTACAGCGCCTACCGCAAGAATTACTCAAGCAGGCCCGAGGCTTCGAGTTGCGCTTCGACATCCACAAGGCCGGCGTTCAGCGCATTCGCCCGACGCTGGACAATGTCCGCCTGTACTGCACACCGGTAGTCAACCTGTTCGAACACGACGCCGTCCCTATCCGTCTCGATGGCAAACAGGACCAATATCTGCTGCTGCCTTCGGAACTCGACAGCAGCCAGTGTGGTGTTTTTTCGGTCGATCGAGTCACCGGCTGGAAACCCGGCGGCATGGGCTACGAAGAGTACGTCCCGTTCGAGTCGTTCGAACACGACCCCAGTTTCGACGTACCCCTGGCGCGTCCACACTACAGCGTCCGCCAGCAACCCTCGATGCTCGGCGATGGTCTGGAAACCTACCTCAGCTTTGGCCTGCGCAACCTCGATCAACATGAGACGCTGTCCATCGAACTGACCTGCACCAACCAGAACCTGCCGCACCAGTTGCGCCTGGGTGACATCTGTATGCCCAGCGAAGACACGCCTGAGTTCCTCACCTTTCGCAACATCAGCGCCGTGACGCCGAGCTACGCGCCGCCGTTACACCGGGACTTCCTCTGGAAGCTGATCAGCAACATGTCGCTCAACTACCTGTCGCTGGCTAACGTCGAGGCGTTGAAGGTGATCCTCGAGACCTACGACTTGCCGCGCCATTATGACCAGCACGCGAAAAAGGTCAGTGAGCGCCTGCTCGGTGGGCTCAAGCAGATCGGGCATCAACATGTTGATCGACTGCATCGCGGGCTGCCGGTACGCGGCGTACGTACCGAACTCGAAATGGACCTCGAAGGTTATCTCGGCGAGGGCGATCTGTTCCTCTTCGCCTCGATACTCAATGAATTCTTCGCGCTGTACGCCAGCCTCAACTCGTACCACGAGCTGCGCGTCAGGAGCACACAGGGAGAGGTGTACCAATGGACGCCGCGTATGGGACAACAGCCCCTGCTGTAAACCGGATCAGCCGGGGCATTCGCGAGTACAGCCTGTTCCAGGGTGTACTGTTGGTGATGGACCGCCTGAAGACTGCACACCCCGATCTGGACGAAGAGTCGCTCTACGAACACTTGGAGTTCCAGGCCAACCCGAGCCTGGGTTTTCCCGGCAGCGACATTGATCGCGTGGAGTTCTTCGAAGAGCGCGGCGAGTTGCGAGCACGCCTGCGGATTAATCTGATCAGCCTGTTCGGTGCCGGCTCGCCGCTGCCCGCTTTCTATGCCGACCAGGCATTGGGCGACAGCCCCGAGGGTAACCCGACGCGCGAATTCCTCGATCTGTTCAACAATCGCCTGCAGCGCCTGATGCTGCCGATATGGCAGAAATATCGCTACCACGCGCGCTTCTCCAGCGGCGCGCGCGATCCGCTGTCTGAGCAACTGTTCGCGCTGATCGGACTGGGCGGCGAGCAGATCCGCGCCGCCTCGGAGCTGAACTGGAAGCGCCTGCTGCCCTATCTCGGCTTGCTCAGCCTGCGCGCACATTCGGCCGCCCTGATCGAATCCGTGCTGCGCTATTACTTCAAACACGCCGACCTACGCATCGAGCAGTGTCTAGAGCGCCAGGTCGAGATCATCGCCGAGCAGCAGAACCGCCTCGGCCTAGCCAACAGCCAGCTCGGCGAAAGCCTGGTGCTGGGCGAGCGGGTACGTGATCGCGGCGGCAAGTTCCGTATCCATATCCGTCAGCTGAGCTGGGACCGTTTCCACGAATTCCTACCCGTGGGCAGCGGTTACCAGCCGCTCTGCGCGCTGGTCCGTTTCACGCTGCGTGACCCGCTCGACTACGACATCCGCCTGGAACTGCGCCGGGACGAAATTCGCGACCTGCGCATCGGTGCCGAAAATCCCTGCCGCCTCGGCTGGACCAGCTGGCTCGGCAGCGAACGCGCCGACGGCATGGTCACCCTGGGCAGCCAGACTCATTAAGGAATGATGAAATGATTAATGTAGACCTCCAACAATTGGTCCAGGCCCTCGATTCCGAGACCAAGCGCGACCTGGAAGTCGCAGCCGAACGCTGTGTAACGCGGGGCGGCAGCAAGATCCTGGTCGAAGATGTGCTGCTGGGCCTGCTGGAGCGCCCCGAAGGCTTGCTCGCGCGTGCTCTGCAAGACGCCAGCATCGAACCGGGCACGCTGGCCCAGTCACTGCAGCCGCGCGGTGAGCACAGTGAATCGCGCAACCCGGTCTTTTCTGCAGAATTGGTGCAGTGGCTACAAGACGCCCTGTTGGTTGGCAATCTCGAACTGGGCCAGAGCCAGATCGACCAAGCCGCGCTGATCCTTGCGCTGCTACGCAACCCGATGCGTTACGCCGGCAGCCACTATCAGCCGCTGTTGGCGCGCCTGAATGCCGAGCGCCTGCGCGAGTTCGCGCTGTCGCAGCAGCCGCAGGCTGCTCCAGGCAAGGCAGCGCCAGCGGGCGAATCCAACCTGTCGCGCTTCACCCACAACTTCACCCAACAGGCACGCGACGGCAAGCTAGACCCGGTACTGTGTCGCGACGCGGCGATCCGCCAGATGATCGACATCCTCGCCCGTCGCCGCAAGAGCAACCCGATCGTGGTTGGCGAAGCCGGTGTCGGCAAGACTGCTATCGTCGAAGGCCTGGCGCTGCGCATCGCCCACGGAGAGGTGCCGGATGCGCTCAAGAGCGTTGAGCTGCTGTGCCTGGACCTCGGCCTTTTACAAGCCGGCGCAAGTGTCAAGGGCGAGTTCGAACGCCGCCTGCAGGGAGTAATCGACGAGGTCAAGGCCTCGCCCAAGCCGATCATCCTGTTCATCGACGAAGCCCACACTCTGATCGGCGCTGGTGGTCAGGCCGGCAGTGGCGATGCAGCCAACCTGCTCAAGCCGGCCCTGGCGCGAGGGGAATTGCGCACCATCGCCGCCACCACCTGGAGCGAATACAAGAAATACTTCGAGAAGGACCCCGCCCTCGCCCGCCGCTTCCAACCCGTCCAGTTGCACGAACCCACCGTCGACGAAGCGGTGACCATCCTCCGCGGCCTCGCGCCGGTCTACGAAAAGAGCCACGGCATCTACCTGCGCGACGACGCCGTGGTCGCCGCCGCCGAGCTATCAGCCCGTTACCTCACCGGGCGCCAGTTGCCGGACAAGGCGGTAGACGTGCTCGATACCGCCTGCGCCCGGGTACGTATCAGCCTGGCGGCCGCGCCGGAAGCGCTGGAACGTCTGCGTAGTGAAATCGCCGAAGGTGAGCGTCAGGGGCTGGCCCTGCGCCGCGATCTTGACGCCGGTCTGCAGATCGAAACCGATGGGCTGAACCGTCTGGAAACCCGCCTGGCCAGTGCCCGCGCCGAACTCGAACAGCTGGAGACCCGCTGGTCAGCTCAACGCAGCCTCGCCGAGCGCCTGCTGGAGTTGCGCAAGCAATGCGCTACCACTCGACTGAACCCCGAAATCAAGACCGAACAAGGAGCGCATTCCAACCTCGAACAGCTCGAAGCCGAGCTGCGTGATCTACAGGCCGAGCTCGCCAGCGCGCAGACCACCGAACGGCTGGTGAGCTACGAAGTCTGCCCACGCCTGGTGGCCGAGGTGATCAGCCACTGGACCGGCGTGCCCCTCTCTCAGCTGGCGCGCGAGCACAACAGCAAGGTACTCAGCTTCGCCGACGATCTGCGCCGGCGCGTACGGGGCCAGGAGCAAGCCATCGAAGCGCTGGACCGCTCGATGCGCGCCACCGCCGCCGGTCTAAACAAGCCGGATGCGCCGGTTGGCGTGTTCCTGCTAGTCGGCCCAAGCGGAGTCGGCAAAACCGAAACCGCCTTGGCGATGGCCGACCTCCTATACGGCGGCGAGCGTTTCCTGACCACCATAAACATGTCGGAATTCCAAGAGAAGCACAGCGTATCCCGGCTGATCGGTGCGCCGCCCGGCTACGTGGGCTACGGCGAAGGCGGCATGCTGACCGAGGCGGTGCGACAGAAACCATACTCGGTGGTGCTGCTCGACGAAGTCGAGAAAGCCGACCCGGACGTGATGAACATCTTCTATCAGATCTTCGACAAGGGCGTAGCCAATGATGGCGAGGGCCGTGAAATCAACTTCCGCAACACCTTGATTCTGATGACCAGCAACCTGGCCAGCGACCGTATCGCCAACCTCTGCCAGGGCGGCCAGCAGCCGGCGGCCGAAGAGCTGGAACTGGCCATCCGCCCTGCCCTGACCCAGCACTTCAAACCGGCGCTGCTCGCCCGCATGCGCGTCGTACCCTACTACCCGGTGCAGGGCGAGCTGCTCAGAGAACTGGTGGCGCTCAAGCTGTCGCGCTTCGCCGAGCGCCTGGCCCGTCGCCAACTGCGTTTCAGCCACTGCGAAGCACTGGTGGACGACCTGGCCGAGCGCTGCACCCACAGCGACAGCGGCGCGCGCCTGATCGACCATCTGATCGACCAATACCTGCAACCGCAGGTCGTTGATCGCCTGCTCGATGCCATGGCCGGCGGCGAAGCGCTTACTCAAGTGCACGCCACGCTCGACGCTGATGGGATGGTTGTCTGTGAGTTCGCTTAAGGCGGTATTCGCCGAATCGCCACCCTCGCTGGACGCCGATTCGCTCCTGGGCCGCTTCGCCCAGCTGTCCTGCTCGTCCGATTCCGACGATTGGCTGGATGGGCTGATTGAGATCGCGGCGCAGTTGACCGACTGTCCGCTCGCCCAACTGTATCTGCTCGATGCAACCCATACCCGCCTGATGCTGGCGGCCGAATGGTTCGAAGGCAAACAGCAGCGGCACGAGGCCGCGAGCCTGCCAAGCGACTACGACGGCGAACAGCTGCTGCAATATTGCCTCAATCAGAATCGTCCACTGAGCCTCGCTACGCTCGACACCAGCCTGCACCAGACCGGATTTCTACCCGAGTCAGCGCGGCCGTGGCGCAGCCTGCTGTGCCTACCTTTACAAGATGCGCAGGGCCATGCCGCCGGGTTGTTGGTGGCAGCGAATATTGTGGACCGCGATCTCAGTGACGCGGCGCAAAGCCTCGCCAACCTGGGCCGCTTTGCGCTTGGCCAAGTGCAGCTGCTGCATCGTTTGCACGGTGCGACACAGCCCTCCCTCGCGCAAATCCCAACAGCACGACCGTGCGCCAGCGATTACGGACTGATCGGCGACAGTCCGCGCATGCGCGCCGTTTATAGGCTGATCGGAAAGGTACTGCACAATCCGGTTAGTGTGCTTCTCACTGGCGAGACCGGTACCGGCAAAGAGTTGGTTGCTCGTGCCATCCATGATTGCGGTGCACGCCGCAGTCAGGCATTCGTCGTGCAAAACTGCGCGGCGCTGCCCGAGCATCTGCTCGAAAGCGAGCTATTCGGCTATCGCAAGGGTGCCTTCACCGGCGCCGAGCGCGACCACGAAGGTCTGTTCGACGCAGCCGACGGCGGCACGCTGTTTCTCGATGAAATCGGCGACATGCCGCTGACCCTGCAGGCCAAGCTGTTGCGGGTCCTGCAGGAGGGCGAAGTCCGACCGCTGGGCAGCACGCGCATCCACAAGGTCGACGTGCGCATCGTCGCCGCAACGCATCAGGATCTGCTCAAGCGCGTCGAGCAGGGCCGCTTCCGCGAGGACCTCTACTACCGTCTCTCGCTGTTCCCCATCGAACTGCCACCCCTGCGCGAGCGCGACCAGGACATCCTGCGCCTGGCTCGACATTTCGCCGAAAAGGCCTGCGGCTTCCTGCAGCGCGATGCGGTGCGTTGGTCGGACGCCGCATTGGAGCAGCTAGCCGGCTATGGTTTCCCAGGGAATGTGCGCGAACTCAAGGGACTCGTCGAGCGCGCTGTGCTGCTCTGCGATGGCGGCGAATTACTACCAGAGCATTTCAACCTACGCACGGTGGAAGACGCGCTCGACAGCACCCTCAACCTGCGCGAGCGGCTGGAGCGAGTCGAGCGCAGCCTGTTGATCGATTCCCTACGCAAGAATGGCGGCAATCAGAGTCAGGCAGCCCGCGAACTGGGCCTGCCGCGCCGGACGCTGCTCTATCGCATGGACCGGCTGGGCGTGAGCGCCATCTCTGAGCTCAAGAAACCAGGCCCTTCCGATCGCTGATACCAACCTGAACAAACGTCCGGCGTGGATGATGCAGCGCTTATTAGTCATAGCTCTCGTTTCCAAGCCAACCCCGCCCTTTTTCGTGACCTTGTTCACCCACGCGAGCAGGCGGGTGAACTTTAATGCACCGCCTGCGTCCCGCCTCGCCATTTGCGTTAGCGGGGCAGTCCGCCCACACGCTTTCAAGGAGGAAATCGCGTGCTAGCCCGCTATTGCGCCCTCGTTTTTTTCGCTGCATCCCTCGCCCTTGCCGGTTGCTCCGGCAACTACAAGTTCAACGACGACGAGTATCGCCCGCTGGGTGATCCGCAGGCATCGTCTCGCGGCAACTGATCTGCCAGGAGAAAAAAGCCATGGAACTGGTTTTCGATATGGTCAGTGCGCAGCAATTCGTACCGGGCCTAATTAGCAGCAAAACCTTCAAGCAGGCCGGCGGCATCATTGGCCGTGCCGAGGATTGCGACTGGGTAATCCCGGACCGCAAGCGCGTGTTATCCAGCCGCCACGCCGAGGTGAGCTACCGGGACGGCGCGTTCTTCCTCACCGACACCAGCAGCAACGGCATTCAGCTCAAGGACACCGGCGCCAGCCTGGACAAGGGTCGGGCGCAGCGAATCGAACACGGCAGCGTTTACTGCCTGGGTGACTTCGAGATCCGCGCTCGGTTGATCCAAGATCCAGCCTCTTTCGAAGGTGACATCGGGCGCCCGCAGCCAGCCGGCAGCATCATTCCCGACGATGCCTTTCTCGACCTCGACCCGCTGACCGCAATGGACCAGCAGGAGCGCGTATACGCCGAGGTGGACGACCTTACCGCCGTGCTCGCCCCGTCTCGAGCCCAGGCGCAACAACGTGACTACGCACAGATCGACGAAGAAAATCTGCAGATTCCCGAACTGGTGATGCCAGCCCCAGCCGCCCAACCCAAGGCCGCGGCCGAACCCGAACGTCTGCCGCCGGACTTCTGGACGCGATTCGGCGAGGCGCTAGGCGTCAGCCTGCACGATCTTGACGAGCAGGCACGCCAAGCGCTGGCGCTAAAGACGGCGAGCCTGCTCAAGCAGAGCGTCGGCGGACTGCAGCAGGCGCTGCGCACCCGTGGCGAGTTGAAAAACGAGTTGCGTCTGTCGCTGACCACCATGCAGAGCGCCGGCAATAACCCGCTCAAGCACAGCATCGACAGTGGCGAAGCGCTGAGCCTTCTGCTGCGCGGCGGCAAAGCCGGCCAGCTGCCGGCAGAGCAAGCCGTGGGGCGTGCCTATCGGGATCTGCAGGCGCATCAGGTGGCGATGCTGGCCGCCAGCCGGGCCGCCATCAAGGGCATGTTCGAGCAACTCTCGCCGGAGCAATTGGCACTGCGTTTCGAGCGCGACAATAAACCACTGATTACCACCTCCGGCGGCCGCTGGCGCGCCTATCGGCGACTGCATCAAGCCATGCAGCGCGACGACGACTGGAGCGAACGGCAGTTCACACGCGACTTCGCACAGGCTTACGAGGAGCAGGTGCGCCTGATCGCGACGCTCAACACCGACCTTCAAGGATGATGTCCATGTCTCGCTTTTTTTCCGCTGCGGTGCTTGCTGCGCTGGCCGCGCTCGCTGGCTGCTCGGCGCTCTCGCCCAATTCCCATCTGACCAAGCTGGACCTGTCGTTGCAGGGCAGCGACCGGCTCAATCCCGACCTCAACGGCCGCCCATCGCCCATCGTGATACGCCTGATCGAACTCACGCATCCGGTGGCCTTCGAGAACGCTGACTTCTTCTCGCTCTACCAGCGCCCAAAGGAAGCCCTGTCACCGGACCTGGTGATTCAGGAAGAGTTGGAACTACGCCCCGGCGAGCAGCGCGATCTCAAGTTATTCGTGCAAGAACACAGCCGCTATGTCGGTGTACTGGCCGCCTACCGCGACCTGCCGGAAGCCAGTTGGCGTTTCGTCATCCCGCTGCAGCACAAGGCGCAGAACCGCATCGAGCTGACCCTCGACGAGCAGGGCATCCAGACCGTCGACCCACTCGCGAAGGGGAACTGATTAATGAGCCTGAACAGAGTGGTCTGGCAGGAGGGCATGCTGCTGCGCCCGCAGCACTTCCAGCAAAACGACCGTCATTACGACGCGCAGCTCAAGTTGCGTACCCAGAAACTCGGCCACTACGCCTGGGGATTCTTCGGGCTGGAGATTGACCGTCAGTTTCTCAACATGGGCAAGCTAGTACTCAGCCAGGCCAGCGGCCTCCTTCCTGATGGCAGCCTGTTCGAGATCGGCGCCGAGCGTGAGCCATTGGCCGTGGACGTGTCGCCCAACACCAGCAATACCCCGGTCTATCTGGCGCTGCCGCTGGTCACCGGCAACCATATCGAGAGCCGTCGAGCGGAACAGAAAGACGTGCTGGCGCGCTACACCGCCGTCGACGAGGAGGTCGCCGATTCCAACGCCGGTGACGCCAGCAGCAGCCAGGTCAGCACCGCCCGTCCGGACTTTCGCCTGCTGCTCGGCGAGCAGCAGAGTGATCAGGCCTATGTGAAGCTCAAGCTCTGCGACATCCTCGACACCACGCCTGATGGCGTCATCAGCCTCGACCCCGAATACATTCCGACCTTCATCGACTTCCAGGCATCAAGCTATCTGCTGTCCTGCCTGAAGGAAGTGATCAGCATGCTCGGCCATCGCGGCGACATCCTCGCCGAGCGCATCCGCGCTACCGGCAAGGTCGGTGGTGCCGAGGTTGGCGATTTCATGATGCTGCAGCTGATCAACCGCTACGAGCCGGTGCTGCGCCATTACCTGGGTATCGACCGTGTGCATCCCGAACAGATCTATCGTGAGCTACTGGGATTGCTCGGCGAACTGGCCACCTTCTCCAGCGAGACCAAGCGCCCGCGCCTCGACGGCCGCTATCTGCACAACGACCAGGGGCTGTCGTTCCGCAAGCTGATGGATGCGATCCGCCAGGTGTTGTCGATGGTGCTCGAGCAACACGCCATCGAACTGCTGCTACAGCAACGCCAGTACGGCATCCAGGTCTCGCCGCTACACGACCACAAACTGCTCGGCAGTGCCTCGTTCGTGCTGGCCGCCAGCGCCCAGTGCGACTCCGAAGAATTGCGCACACGCCTGCCGGCACACCTGAAGGTCGGCCCGGTGGAGCGCATCCGCCAGTTGGTCAACCTGCATCTGCCGGGGATCAAGGTCAAACCGCTGCCAGTGGCACCGCGGCAGATTCCGTTCCACTCCGGCAAGACCTACTTCGCTTTGGAGCTCAACTCCGAGGAGCTGGCGCAACTGGAGCGCTCCGGCGGCTTCGCCTTCCACGTGTCCGGTGAATTCACCGGGCTTGAGCTGAAATTCTGGGCGATCAGGAACTGACCGACATGATCAGAGAAATGGACTACGGACAGGACGACAATACGGTCATCCTCAATCGCCACGGCGACGCCCCGGCACAAAGCCCGCTGACCGACTTCAGCGCGCCGCCCAAATTCGAGCAGCTCGAGGAGCGGATGATCTACGCCGCTCGCCTGCGCCCGGCGGAAACCTTCAACATCAGCCTCAACCCACTAGTAGCAGCGGCCTCCTCGCTGCTCTCCGAAGTCGTGCGGCTCAAGCACAGCTTCGAAGGCGAGGACATGCATGCGCTGAATCAGCGCCTATCGAGCGAACTCAAGCTATTCGAACACCGCGCTCTGCACGACGGCGCCGAAAGCAGCCAGGTGATGGCTGCGCGTTATGTCCTGTGCACCGCCATCGATGAAGCGGTGGTCACCACGCCGTGGGGCAACGAGAGCGAATGGTCGCAGATGAGCCTGCTGTCGAGCTTTCACAACGAGACCTTCGGCGGCGAAAAGTTCTTCCAGCTGCTCGAGCGCCTCTCGCGCAACCCGGTCAAGCATCTACCGATGCTGGAATTGATGTACCTCTGCCTTTCGCTGGGCTTCGAGGGCAAGTACCGCGTACTGCCACGCGGCATGCTTGAACTCGAAGCGGTACGCGACAGCCTGTACCGGCAAATCCGCCAGCTGCGTGGCGACGTGCCGCGTGAGGTTTCACCGCACTGGCAGGGCCTGCGCGACACGCGTCGGCGCCTGGTGCGCATCGTGCCTTGGTGGCTGGTCGCTCTCTTCACGCTGGTCTGCCTGGGCATGCTGTACGCAGGCTTTGCCTGGGTACTTGGCGAGCAACGCGACACCGTACTGCAGCCGTACCAACCCGTCGATCCGACCGTTCAGATCGAGCCTCAGTCGTAACAAGGACGTAATGCCATGAAGGTTTTTTTCGGCAAGCTTGCCGCGTTTTTCCGCAAGACCTGGGTATGGAGCCTATGCGTCCTGCTGGTACTGGCCCTGCTGGTGTGGTTCGTCGGACCGCTGCTGGCGGTGGACGATTACAAGTTCTGGGAATCCTCGACCAGCCGCCTGCTGACCATTGCCGGTCTATGCCTGGTCTGGGGCCTGCTCATGGTCTTCGCCAGCTGGCGCAGCACCCGCCGTCAGCAGGCCGAGGCCAGTGATGACGAACTGCAGGAACGCCTGCGCCGCGAAGGGCTGGTCAGCGAAGAGCAGAGCATCCTGCGCCAACGCTATCGGGACGCCCTGCGCACTCTCAAGCGCTCAAGCCTGTACCGCGGGCGCAGCGAGAAATGGCGCAACGATCTGCCGTGGTATCTATTGCTTGGTCCGCAAGGCAGCGGCAAGACCTCGCTGCTCGACTTCTCCGGCTTGGACTTTCCGCTCAACCGCAGCGAAAACCAGCGCCTGACGAAGGATGTCTCGGGCACCCGCTACGCCGACTGGCATTTCGCCGATCACGCGGTGTTGATCGACACCGCCGGCCGTTACCTGACCCAGCCCGATGGCGCCGTCGACGGCAAGGCTTGGGACACGCTGCTCGGCCTGCTACGCCGCCGCCGTGCGCGTCCGCTCAATGGTGTGCTGGTCAACATTCCAGTCGAACAACTGTTGCAGTCGAGCGAATTGGAGCTCGAAACCCTGGCGCGTCAAAGCCGCCAGCGCCTGCACGAGATCCACCAGCGCCTGGGCGCCGATGTACCGGTCTATCTGGTCCTGAGCAAGGCGGACAAGGTGCTCGGCTTCGACGAATTCTTCGACCAGCTGTCGCGCGAAGAAAGCGATCAGGTGCTTGGCGCCAGCTTCCGCAAAGAGCAGGACGGCACCGACCTCAACGTGATCCGAGGCGAGTTCGAGGAGCTGCTGCGCCGGCTCAACAGCCAGGTGATTCTGCGTATGCACCAGGAGCGCGATACCCAACGTCGCGGCCGCATTCTCGACTTCCCCCATCAGCTCGGTCAGATCGGCGAGCGCCTTTGCCTGTTCACCGAGCTGGCGTTTTCCGGCAACCGCTACCAGCGTGCCAGCCAGCTGCGCGGCTTCTACCTGACCAGCGCGCCGCAACTGCAAGGCGGGCTCGATCCGCTGACCAGCGGCATCGGCCGTAATCTTGGGCTGTCCAGCAATGCACTACCGACTTTGCGCAGTGGCCGAGCGCGCTTCATCAATCACCTGCTCAGCCGAGTGATTTTCCCCGAGGCCGACCTGGCCGGACTGGACCAGAAGGAAGTGCGCCGTATCGACTGGGGCCAGCGCGCCCTGTATGCCGCGAGCTTCGCCTGCCTGGCGCTGTTCGGCGCGCTCTGGGCCAATGGTTTCTCCGGCAATCATGAGCGGCTCGAACAGCTGCGCAGCCTGGCCGATCGGCTGGCAGACGAGCACCAGGGAATCGCCGCTCAGGACGACGCGCTACGCACGCTCAAGGCGTTGGACGCCAGCTATGCCGCCACCCAGGTATTTCCGGACAAGGCCGAAGTGTCCTACCTGCAGCGCGGCGGGCTCTACCAGGGCGAGGACGTCGATCCGACGTTGCGTCAGGCCTATCGTCGCGAGCTGGAAAACTTGCTGCTGCCGCGCGTCGGCCGCCAGCTCGAAGCCCAGATTCGTGCCAACCTCACCGATCGCGAACGCTTGCTCGGCAGCCTACGCGCCTACCTCATGCTCAACCTGGCGCAGCGACGCGACGAGGGCTTTCTCAAGGAGTGGCTGGCAGCCGACTGGTCGCTGCGCTATGCCGGCAATACCGTGGCGCAAAACGGTCTGAACACACATTTCCAGCGCCTGCTCGAAGAAGGTTTCGCGCCTTACGCGCTCAACGATCAGCTTGTCGCCGAGGCGCGGCAGGTGCTACGCAGCGAATCGTTGGCCAACGTTGTCTATCGCATGTTGCGCGATCAGGCCCGCAGTCTGCCCGACTATCGCTTCAGCCAGCGCCTCGGCCCCCAAGGCGCGCTGTTCAACGGCGGCGATTACGCCATCCCCGGCCTCTACACCCACAACGGTTACCAGAAGTTCTACGTCGCTCAAGGCAGCGATCTGGTGCGCGAGATCCTTCGCGACAACTGGGTGCTCGGCGAGGGCGACAGTCTGAGCCTGAAGGACCTTGGGCGCCTGATGGTGGAAATGGAACAGCTCTACTTTCGCGACTACGCCAACTACTGGGGCGAAGCCGTAGCACAGCTGTCGCTGGAGCCGATTGCTGGCGCCGGCCAGGGTGCCGTACTACTAAGCGGGCTGAGCGCCGCCAACTCGCCGCTGCTGCAATTGCTGGTCGAAGTACGCGACAACACCCGCTTTGCCGGCGCAGCGGACGCCACAGGTGATGCTGCAGATGCGCTCAAGGATGCCAATGGCAAACTGGGCAAGGCCGCCAAACTGGCCTCAGCCGCAGCGGAACAAACCCAGGCCGCATTGGCCAAGAATCTGCCGGACACCGCGCGCAAGATGCTAGAGCGTCGATTCGAACCGCTGCATCGCCTGCTCGACGAACAGGCGGGCGCCAGCGCCGAGCTGATCCCGACGCTGCAGGCGCTCGACGCGTTGCAGCTACAACTGGCGAGCCTGGCCCACGCCAGCGCCCCAGATCAGGCCGCATTCGAGCTGGCCAAGGCGCGTATGGGCGGCCAGCGCGACGCGATCAACCAGTTGCGCACCAGCGCGGCCCGTCTGCCGCAACCCATCGGCAACTGGCTCGGCCTGCTCGCCGAAGATAGCTGGACATTAGTCTTGAACGACGCTTATCACTACCTCAACCGGCGCTACCAGGGCGAGCTGTATGCGTTCTACAAAACCTCGCTGCGTCAGCGCTATCCGTTCAGCGCTCACAGTGAAAGCGACGTCGCGATCGCCGATTTCCGTGAATTCTTCAAGGTACAAGGCGTTGCCGACGGCTTCTTCGATCGCTACCTCAAACCCTTCGTCAGCGGCAGCGCCGGCCAGTATCAGCTGCGCCGCGTCGATGGTCGTGGCCTGCCGCTGTCGCGCGAATTCCTGGCACAGATGGGACATGCACAGACTATCCGCCGCAGCTTTTTCGCGGAGAGCCCTAACGAGCCACAGATCCGCTTCAAGCTAGAGCCTTATTCGCTGGACTCGAGCCTGGGTCGCGCCGACTTCCGCTTTGGCAATCAGCAGATGGAATACCGCCATGGGCCGATCGTGCAGACCGGTTTTAGCTGGCCGGCTACCGCAGACGATGGCCGCACCAGCCTGGTGGTCGAGGAACTCGGTGGACGCCGCGTCGGTATCGAGAAAAACACAGGCCCCTGGTCGCTGTTCCGCCTGCTGGATCTGATGCAGGTCGACTACCACAGCGGGCGTGATGTATTGATGCTCAAGGCCAACCTCGGCGGGCGCCACGCCAACTACCTGTTGCATAGCCAGCGCTCGCCGAACCCATTCGACATCGCCCTGCTGCGTGACTTCAAGCTGCCGGCGACCCTGTGATGACCGGGACGCCGAGCCAGGTCTACAGCTGGCGAAGCGCGGCGCGGACCGATAAGGGCAAGGTCCGCGCACGCAACGAAGACGCTTTTCTCGATCTCCCCGAGCAAGGTCTCTGGGTCGTCGCGGACGGAATGGGCGGCCACCAGAACGGCGCCCTGGCCAGCCGCCTGATCGTCGAGCAGCTGGCCGAGCTGCCCGAAGGCAGTCTGGCCGAGCGTTTGGTCAGCCTGCGCCGCTGTCTGCACGAACTCAATCGCCGCCTAGGACAGGAGCTGACCGTTACCGCCGAACGTCCCGACCCAGTCATCGGCAGTACCGTGGTCGCCCTTCTGATGGAGGGCGAACGCGCCGCTTGCGTCTGGGCCGGGGACAGCCGCTGCTACCTCTGGCGCAGCAGCCGTCTGTATCAGCTTTCGCGCGACCATTCGCTGCTGCGGCAACTCATCGACGAGCAGAACCTCAGCCCGCAGGAGGCCGCGCGCCACCCCGCAGCGCACGCGCTCACCCGTGCCGTTGGCGCCAGCGAGCAACTGGAGCTGGATATCCTCGAGTTCGACGTTCACCCCGGCGACACTCTGCTTCTATGCAGCGACGGGCTCTACCAAAGTCTGTCGCCGGATGCCCTGAGCGCGGCGCTGAACTCGCCGTCGCCCGGACTTGCGCTACAGCGCCTGTTCGACCAGGCCTTGAACGGTCCGGCGCGGGACAATCTCAGCGCCGTGGTGGTGCGTCGATGAACGAACCTTTTTGCGCCGAACCGGCCTCGGATCTGACTTATTTCGCTTTCGCCGCTACTGCTGCGCCGGGGCAGGCACCAACGGCTGCAACCGTTACAACCAAAGAGCTGCCTCAGGTGCTTGGCGGGCGTTACCGGATCGAACGGTTGCTTGGAGTCGGTGGCATGGGCGCGGTCTACCGAGCGCGGGATCTATTGCGTGAACAGTTCGGCGATCCGGAGCCCCACGTCGCGCTGAAGACCCTGAGCGACGATTTCGCCGAATACCCCGACGCCCATGCGCTGCTTTATACCGAATTCGCACTGACTGCCCGGCTGAGTCATCGCCACGTCGTGCGCCTGTTCGGCTTCGACGTGGACACCGCCAGCCAGCGTGCCTTCATCACCCTCGAATTGCTCAAGGGTCCGACGCTCGACCAGCTGCTCAGCGAGCATCCCGAAGGGCTTGCCTGGAATGAGTTGCGCGAGATCGCCCTGCCGCTGCTCGAAGCGCTCGCGTATTCACATAGCCGCGGCGTCATTCACGGAGACCTCAAACCGAGCAATGTGATACTCGCAGAGGACGGATTACGCCTGTTCGATTACGGGCTCGGCCAGCCATTCGAGGGCGTACTCAATAATCTACCGCGCCTCTCGCGCAACCGTTTCAAGGCGTGGACGACGCGCTATGCAGCTCCTGAACTGCTGGACGGCGACGAGCCATCTGAAGTCAGCGATATCTACGCGCTCGGTTGCCTATTGTTCGAGTTAGCGAGCGGCAAACACCCGTTCCGCCGCTTGAGTGCCAAGCAGGCCAAAGCGATGGCGCTGGAAAAAGAGCTGCGCTGCCCGCCGAAGCTGCCTACTCATGTTTGGCGCTCGGTGCTTAGGGCACTCGCTTTCGATGTAGACGAGCGAACGAGTAGCGTGACCCAGCTACTGGATAGCTTCCGCCGCCCCGCACCCAGCCGGATGCAGCGCTGGTTCGGGCGCACCCATGGATGACACAAGGACAAGGAAGCGCGATGTTCAACGCGGCTAATGACACCCATTTCAGTATCACCATCGAAGGCATCGAGCACGATCTGAAAGTGCTCGCGTTCACCGGTCGCGAGGCCATCAGCCAACCCTATCGCTTCGACCTGGAGCTGGTCAGTGAGCACCCTGAACTGGACTTGCAAAGCTTCCTTCACAAGCCGGCTTTTCTCGCTCTCTCGCCATCGGGCAACGGCATCCATGGACTGATCCACCGCGTCGCCCAGGGCGAATCCGGCAAGCGCCTGACCCGCTACCGGCTGGCCATCGTCCCGCAACTCGCCTATCTGGCCCGCCGCACCGATCAGCGTATCTTCCAGCATCTGACTGTGCCGCAGATTGTCGCCCAGGTGCTCGAAGGTCACGGCATCCAGGCCAACGCCTATCGCTTTCAGCTCGGTCCGACGGTCTATCCCGAGCGCGACTATTGCACGCAGTACGACGAAACCGACCTGCACTTCATCCAGCGCCTGTGCGAGGAAGAAGGCATTCACTTCCACTTCGAACATACCTCAGACGGGCACCTCCTGGTGTTCGGCGATGACCAGACCAGCTTTCCCAGACTCGGCCAACCCACGGCCTATCTTCAGAACAGCGGCCTGGTCGCCGACGAACCAGTGATCAAAGGCTTCTCCGTACGCCTACAAACCCGCACCAACCGCGTCAGCCGGCGCGACTATGATTTCGAACAACCGCGCCTGTTGATGGAAGCCGCTCATAAAGGCCTCTCTGGACAACCGAAAGCGATGCAGCCGGACCTGGAAGACTACGACTATCCCGGCCGCTTCACCGATCGCACGCGCGGCAAGCATCTGTCCCAGCGCGCCTTGGAGCGCCACCGCGCCGATTACCGCTTGGCCGAAGGCAACAGCGACCAGCACAAGCTGGTCAGCGGTCATCTGCTGGAAATCTCCGACCACCCGCGCCAGGAATGGAACGATCTCTGGCTGGTCACCGAGGTGATCCACGAAGGCAAGCAGCCACAGGTGCTGGAAGAGTCGATCACTAGTTCCACCCTCCGGGGTGAGGGTTGGGGTGAGGGGCTGGATCAAGCAGACAACGCATTTACCCAGGGCTACCGCAACCACTTTACCGCCACTCCCTGGATCGTCCCTTATCGCCCGGCATTGCATCACCCCAAACCAAGGGTTCTCGGAAGTCAGACCGCCGTCGTCACGGGCCCCACCGGCGAAGAAATCCACTGCGACGAACACGGTCGCGTAAAGGTCCAGTTTCACTGGGATCGCATCGGTACCGCCGACGACAAGACCAGCTGCTGGCTGCGCGTGTCCAGCAGCTGGGCGGGTGATCGTTACGGCGGCATCGCCATCCCGCGCGTCGGCATGGAAGTGTTGATTACCTTTCTCGAAGGCGACCCCGATCAGCCTCTCGTCAGTGGTTGCCTCTACCACGCAGAACACCAGGTGCCCTATGACCTGCCGGCGAACAAGACTCGCACAGTATTCAAGACCCTGACTTCACCGGGCGGCGGCGGTTACAACGAGCTGCGCATCGAGGACCACAAGGGCGCCGAGCAGATCTACATGCATGCTCAGCGCAACTGGGACCAGAACATCGAGCACGATCAGAAGATCCGCGTCGGGCACGAACGCCACGACACCGTCGAGGCCAACAGCTACAGCGAGTTCAAAGCCGAAGAACACTTGACCGTCGCCGACGACCGCAAGGTGGAAGTCAGCCCGGACGATCACTTGAGCGTGGGCCAAACCCAGCACATCGAACTCGGCACCGCCCAACTGACCAAGGCCGGCCGCGAAATTCACCTCAAGGCTGGCCAGAAGATGGTCATCGAAGCCGGCATCGAACTGACCCTCACTGCCGGCGGCAGCTTCATCAAGCTCGATCCAGGCGGCATCACAGTCAGCGGCCCCATAACCAAGATCAATGCAGGCGGAGCGCCGGGCAAGGGTTCGGGAGTCGGCGTCAAGCTGCCGGTGCTGCCGGGCACAGCGGACAAGGACAAGGCGGGAAATCAGCTGGAGCAGGCGCTAGCTGGTCTGATCAACCCCAAAAAGAAAGTCAAAAGAACCATGAGTTTTTCAGGCTGAGTCGAACCATGAACGTCATGACAAAGAAGCAAGCAACCATGGGCCGTCACCTCGTCGGCCAGGCATTCTTATTCATCCTGTCCTGTGGCTATCTGACTGGCTGCGCGGCCGCCGAACTTGAGCCCATCACCTACCAGGAAGCCGTCACCCAATATCAGGAAGGCGGCGGCATCGAGAATTATCGCTGCGCACTGGTGCCGGCCGATGAGCAGTACCAGCCCTTGGATGACGCCCAGCCGATCGCCGTTGAACTCGATGAAGTGCTCTTCGTCAAGATCGCCGGCACCGTCCATGAACTGCAACAGACCGACATCGACGCGACCCGTACGGCCTACGCCTACGAGGGGATGAGCGCCACGCTCACCACGGTCAGCCAGTTCAATCATTCGGAGTACAACGAGTCGGATGACCGCCACGTCGACCTCACCTTCGAATCAGCCGGCAAGACGGACACCTACAAGACCTTCGGAGCGGCCTGCGGCCTCTGAGCGTTGAATACGATTACAACCTTTTCACAGGACAAGTCATGACAGGGCGTCGCTTCAAAATCGTTGAAAGTGTTGGCAGCCGCATCGAAGACGTAAACCGCTACGAGGACCTGGCCAAGCACCACCCCTCAGCCGGCCGTGAACCCAACCGGGACTACGAAACCATCAGTGGCGAGCTCGAGGAGGTGCGCCATGTCGGCGGTCGCAGGCTCATCAAGAAGGATTTCGTGCTGCTGGTGGACGGCAGCAACCGCTCCATCCCGGTCCCCAGTCCGCTGGCAGGCTATGCCAAGACCAGCCGCGCCTACGGAACACTGAAGATTTATGACGCCCCCACCAACGGCCAACTGATCGGCCAGATCCTTCACCTCCACCCCACCTTCAAGGTCAACGACGGGGACGCCATCACCTACGGCCAGCACATCGGCCTCCAGGCCGGCACGGACCGGGCGGGTGTACAGAGCTATGCCATCCACGTTCACGCAGAACTCGAGGAAGGTGATTTCAAGCGATACATAGCGGACATGGTGAGCGGCGCCCTGAACCCGGACGATGCAAAGCCAGACGTTGCCAAAAGCGGTAAAAGCGCTGCCAAGGGTGACTGGTGCTATCCGTACACGCCGTCTGCGGGTCACTCGCTTCAGCACCTGACCGCCCTGAGCAAGGCCAAGGCCGGGTTCTACCCCATCGGTGGAAACGGCCTGTGGCATGGCGGCATTCACCTGGACAAGGGCACCTCCGAAACCTTCGACCAGAGCCGTATCAACTGCATGACCCACGGCGAAGTGGTCGCTTACCGGATTGATGAGGAATACCCCGTCAGCACTTATGCAGGCAGACCACCGTTTCAGATACGGGCACCGTTTTCTACCGGTTTCGTCCTGGTCAGGCATACGCTCCAGGCCAAGGCACCTGCCACCGCTGACGAGTCGAAACCCAAGCCGCCCGCGTTGACGATCTACAGCCTGTACATGCACCTCAAGTGCTGGAAAGACTACCGCCAGGACGAAAAACTGGAGCGCCCGGCGTTCTGGGGATCCGGTGTCTATACCGTCAACACCCGCAGCAGCGAGCTCAACGTACGCGCCGATGCTCACAGCGATGCTTCGATCGTGGGCAAACTGAGCAAAGGCGCCCAGATCCGCGCCTCGGGTGAAGGGGCGTTCCTCAAGCTCGAGCAGGTAATCAGTGGCAACAATGAACCGGCGTTGACACCCGGGGACGACGGGAGCCTTCCCGGCTATGTTTCCTCGTCCTTCCTGACGGCTCAATCGCAACCCAAGACCATGGGCACCGTGGTGCTGCTGGATCCGCCCCTGCCGATCAAGGCGGGCGACCTGATCGGGCATGTAGGGAAGTACCAGAACCAGAGCGACGGCTCGCCCCAGGACTTGCTGCACCTAGAGGTCTTCAGCTGCGAAGACGTGCCGACGTTCATCAGCGAAAGCCGTACCTGGGCGCTGAACTTGCCGGAGGAGGAAAAGACCCTGCTCAAGGTCCACGCCGGCGCCAGCAAACTGATCCCCCATTGTGATGACATCAAGGCCGGAAATCCGCCGAAACTGACCGACAACGGAGCCGAGATAGGCGTTGACCTGATCCTGTCTCAGAGCCTGCTGGATGCGTTACCCACCGAGGCCAAGATCAATATCCCCGCCAGCAACACGGCAACCGGCTGCTCGCCCGGAACCAACTGGTGGCGCCTCGATGGCCTGCTGGCCGACAAGGATGGCCAACCCATCAACGGCTGGCTGGCAGAGCAGGAGCTCATCACCACCCGTCACAGCCCGTGGGAATGGGAAGGCTTCTATTTTCTTGAGGATACCGATAGCCCCAGCGCTGGACTGGCCTACTACCTCAACGCGGCTCGCCGCTTGTCCGACGATGAAAAGGCCAGCTACCAGGGCGCGATCGACCAGTCCGACAATGGCCCTGTGCGTAGCCGTCTCTACGACATCATCGATACCAACCGCGACGGTAAGATGACCTCGGAAGAGATCCAGGCGGCTCTGGAAAAGCCCTGGCATGCTCAATCCATCTCCCAGCTCGTCACGCGGCATGAAAGCGAGTGGTTCTGGGATGCGTCGCGCTGGGACGAGCTCGACGAGCTGATGGGCCACAGTCCCGATGATCCCAATCAGGATTGGGTCGAAGAGAAGAACCGCATCAAGGCCCTGAGCTGGTGGGGCGATGTCGCCGGAAAGCATGGAATGGGTGCGGATGGAAAAGCATGGCACCTGCAACCGCTAGCGCTTATCGGAGCATTCAGTACAGCGGCCAAGGCTGACCCGATTATCAAAGAAGGGCAAATAACATTCGACGCTGAAGGAAATAACATTCCCACCTCACCATTCTTCAGCCGTGTCATTCACTGGCCAGGAAATGACCTTTCAGGGGTTACGTTGGGGCGTGGCTATGACATGGGGTCCAGAAGCGAATCAGAAATTTATAACCATATGAAAAATGCCGGAATCGAGCACGATCAGGCAACCAAGATTGCCCTGGCGTACGGAAAAAAAGGCTCAACTGCGCAGCAATTTGTAAGAGACAACAAAGCAGGTATTGGCAGAATTACCATCGAGCAGGAAGTTATTCTCTTCAATACGATCTACCCAGACTACGTAGAACGTGCTGTTAAAAATTACAATCATTGGACCGCGAACGAGCCTGATAGAACAGAATGGAGCGCCCTTAAACAGGTGATCAGGGATGTGCTGGTAGACTTTGTATATCAAGGCTTCACCAAGGGACCAAATCCAATGAGAGCCGGGATGAGGAATGATAAGGAGGAACTGATACGCTACATAGAAAACACGCCTGCTATCAGCCAATACGAACCAGGTCGAAATAGGGCTAGCTACCTCAGGAATGATTAGAGCGTCCGACATGAAAAAAATAAGTCCATTTGTGCTGCTACTTCTTACCTCTCCGGCATTTAGCGATACTGCTGTAAATCCATGTGAGAGAATTGACGCGTCGCAGCAGATAGCACAATGCGCAGAATATAAAAAAGACCAATCGGATAAGCGCCTCAATGTATCGTACAAAACAACCCTGGATCGAATCAGGCATCAATACGAAAAAACGCCCTCGTTGGCGGATCAATACATTTCTCTGTTGAGAAGGGCGCAGCGAGAGTGGATAAAACTACGAGACGCCGACTGCAAGCTTGAAGCTTTTGAAATAGAAGAAACCGCAGAAGCGTATCAGGTAACGATTGATAATTGCACTTCTAGAATGAGTGACGATAGGGCAAGTTACTTGAAGCGCATCGCTCCTGATATATGAGTACCGCGACGTAGCCGTACCGTATGGAAAATCAGACGTCAACGAAACATACTCACTGATGCCACATGACGCCGACAGGCAAGAAATTAATGCTCTAGCACCGGCCGTATTAGCAACCCAGACTTTGGCAAAGGGCGGATTGTCAGCACATACCGGGACGCTGCTCGCTGGCAAGAGACACTATATTACTCGACAAGCATGCACGATTCTTATCCATGCGAGAAAAGCGTGACCACAGATAAGACAATCCAAAAATTAGTTTCTTGCAATGGGAAAAATGCGCCCCATCTAATAACTTACAGCCAAAGCGGCCAGCACTTAGAAGCACAATCATAACGAAAAAGCCTGGCTCCTTAACAGGACAGATGATGGAATTTGTCGCGACATCTTGTACGGGGCGTACAAAGTAGAGCTAGCAGACTTCTTCCGAGACCATCAAGACTCTACTACAAAGTAGTTCTATACAGAAAAAAACACAACCACGGGATGAATTAACGCTTCTACGTTAGATATCAAACAAAACAGTGCCAGCTTGATTCGCAATGAAACTATATAAAAGCAGACTTATTTATCAGGATGCTTTTATATGAGCCAGGATTGCTATCACCAGAGCGCTACTAGCACCGCCATTTACAAAATCAGAACCGACCGGCAGGTGCATACGGCTCTGGGTTGATCGCAGGGGTGCGCTCAAGCATCAGATCCGTTAGCAACTGGCACGAAGCTGGCGCCAGCACCAAACCGTTGCGGAAATGCCCGCAGTTGAGCCAAAGCCCGTCATGTCCCGGCACCGGCCCGATGTAGGGAATGCCTTCAGGGGAGGCGGGACGCAACCCTGCCCAGTGTTTGATTACTTCGGCATCAGCCAAGGCGGGAAGTAGGTCGATTGCCGTCGCTCTAAGACTTTCGAGGGCATCGCCGGTGGGCGTCTTGTCAAAACCGACGTCCTCAAGAGTACTGCCAACCAGGATATGTCCATCACGACGAGGGATAGCATAGCGCCGCTTGGCCAAGACAATACTCGGCAGAAAATCGTCGGCGCACTTGAACAGGATCATCTGTCCTTTCATCGGCTTGACCGGTAACTCCAGCCCCAGCGTGGCGAGCAAATCACCACTCCATGCCCCTGTCGCGACAACAACCCGATCAGCGCGCATTTCACCGTGCGCCGTCTCGACTCCTAGAATTCGCTCGCCATCACGAATGAAACGAGTAACCGGACAATGCTCGACCACCTGCACGTTCGGCAATCTGGCAAGCGCCACTCGCAAAGCGTCCAAGAGACGCGGGTTGCGCACGTTGGCAACGCTCGGCATGAATACCGCGCGTGAGAATCCCGTTCCCAAGGACGGAACGGAAGCGCGAACCTGATCCATCGATACTCGATGCAACGGGCGCCCCTGGCGCTCGGCCCAGTTGAGCGCCTCCTCTTCGTCATCCAGATCCAGCCAGTAAAGCCCGGTCTCGTACACTTCCGGATCGATTCCGGTTTGCTCGAAGAGACTCTCGCCAAGCTGCGGATAAAAATCCTGCGACCAATGAGCCAGAGCTGTGATCGCAGGGCTGTATCGCCATGGATAAAGCGGAGAAACGATACCGCCACCGGCCCAGGAGGCTTCGGCACCCACAGCACCGGACTCCAGTACCGTCACGGATTGTCCTTCCATAGCCAATAAATACGATGAGAGCAGCCCTATAACGCCGCCGCCCACGGTAATGGTTTCAGTCAAAGCGACACGCTCCTCAAATAAGCCTAGCCAAAAAAACAAAAGCCCGTTAACCGGCTAACATCGGCCCAGTTAAGGACAACCACAAAGGACTCAGGATGAGGCCCACCCGCGCGCAAGGCGTAAGCCTGCTTGAATTGCTTTGCACTTTGGCCGTGATCGCGATCCTGCTAAGCATTGCCGTACCCGCTATCTCAACGTTCAAGCAGGAGCACCAAGTACGCAGCGTACAGACTGACTTGCTAAAGATGACCTATCTGGCCCGCTATCTCGCAATGACACGCCAGGCAAAGGTCACACTCTGTCCGCTTACGGAACTCGGCGCCTGCAATCAGCAATGGACGCAAAGCTTGAGCAGCTTCATCGATGGCAATGGTAACCGTCGCCTTGATCAGGGAGAGGAAATTGTCGGGACGCTGTACGTCCCTGACCAAATTACCCTGCGCTGGCGAGGCATGCTGCCAGCGAACTCAATACATTTCAGCACCCAAGGGGTTACGTTTGTGAGCAATGGCACCATGAGCATCTGTCCACAGAATAAAAGCGTCAAAGCTGGTGCAATGGTTATCAACCGGCAGGGGCGTGTGCAGCTCAACAACAATTCGGCACGCTGCCAATAGTGAACAACCATTCGTTCCGATAAACGAGCCGGGCATCTTTCCTTGCTTGAAGCGCAGCGGATCGCTGGCAATGATGCGTGACGAATAATCAAGGGCTCCAAATTGAAGCAGAACTCCGGCTTTACCCTGATCGAGTTGATGATAACTTTGGCAGTGCTCGCGGTCGTGCTCGGCATAGCGATGCCGGCCATTAGCGATTTTGCTATCAAGCAGCGCGTCAGCTCGCAAGCGAATGAAATGATGCTCTCGCTGGCCTTTGCCAGAAGCGAGGCTGTGAAGCGCAATGAGGATATCCGGGTCATCCCACGCACTGGTACCGCCAATGGCTGGAGTGACGGCTGGTGCGTAGGCCCTGCCAGTATTGGCAACAACTGCAACCACGCTGACGTGATACGCGTCTTCAGCGCGGCCAATGGCGCACGCATAACGAGCTTCAATACTGCAAACCCACCAAGATTCGTATTCAGACGAGACGGCACACGCGAAGGCAACGTTGATGCCGAGCTGAAAGTCACCTCCCCCATGCTCGACGCCACCAGTGAAAGCGCACGCTGCATCAGATTGAGCCCGCTCGGTCGTGCAGAAAGCGAAAAGGCAGTGCGCGATGGCGCCTGCTGACAGACAAGGAATGTATATGAGCCCATCACCATGCAAGCAGCACGGTGCCTCACTGATCGAGGTCATGATCGCGCTGCTGATTTTCACCGTCGGCCTGCTGGGCCTGGCCGCCATGCAGCTCAACGCATTGCAGAGCACGAGCGACAGCGGCCAGCGCTCGCAGGCCGCCTGGCTCATGAATGACCTTGCCGAACGCATGCGTGCCAACCCCGGCGGAACACTGGACAACTACCGTGTGGCCCCCGAATGCGACGAACTGCCCGCCACCGTCTGCGCGGATTACTACAACCCTGCGACCAACGCCAAGGTGAACGCCGCAAACTGCAGTAGCGCCCAAATGGCCGCGTTCGACCGCTGGGAAGCGCAATGCAGCTATGCCGCCCTCGCCAACCTCAACCCCAATGGCAACAGCCGTTTCAATAGCCGGGATTTTCTGATCGCCCCCGAGGGTGACGCCCTCGGCCTGAATGGCAACGGCGAACTGAGCATCAATTGGTTCAGCAAGGCGGCTAGCAACAAGCCTTCGTTCTACCAGGAACCCGAAGAGGACGATGAAGACGGCGAAGAGGATGAGGAGGACGAAGGCGAGGAATCTACAACCCCCGCTGCCAACCCATCCGAGCAGAACGCAACCGTGAGGATTGTCCGATGAATTCCAGCAAGGCCCAGGCGGGCCTCTCCATCGTTGAACTGCTGGTGGCCCTAGTGATCAGCATGCTGCTGATGACCGGCGTCGTTCAGGTCTTTCTTGCTTCGAAACAAACCTACGCCAGCAACGAAGCGGCATCACGGCTTCAAGAAAATGGGCGCTTTGCCCTGGAGTTCATTTCACAGAGCGCGCGACATGCGGGCTATGTCGAGGCGGCAAACAATACCCTTGAGTCACTCCCCAGGCCCGTCCTAGCCCCAAATGATGACGATTGCGCCGGAACGCTTTGCAGCAGACAGGGAACAGAAGACAATCCGGACGCCTCGGACAGTGTCGCTTTCAGTTTCCAGCCCCGGCTGTTGGATGGAGCCAGGCGAGACTGCTTGGGCAAGACGAGTGGTAATGGAACCACCATTGACAATACTGACGTAATCATTAGCCACTTTTATATAGTTTATGAAGGAACAGGAAACGCATCTTTAGGTTGTGCGTCAACAATCACTCCCAAGAATGAAAGCGACAATAACGTATTAGTTGAAGGCATCGACGCCCTTCAGATTCAATACGGCATCGGCGCCACCGGCAGCGTCACCCGGTACGTATCGGCTGATCGCGTGGATGACTGGAATAACGTACTGGCCATTCGTATCGCTGTGCTGGCCAACTCTATTAAGCCGGTTAATCCACCTCCCCCACCGGGCCGCCAATATGTTCTGCTAGACGCCCCACCTTTAAACTTCGACAACGATCCCGACGAAGACAACCGCCGCAAGGCACGCCAAGTTTTTACTACCACCATAAAACTCCGCAATACGGGGGAGCCATAACATGAATCTAGCCCTTTGCTCTCGTCAGGCCGGAGCCACTCTGATTGTCGCCTTGGTATTCTTGGTCGTGCTCACCATCGCTGGTATCACTGCCATGCAATTTTCCACGCTCGAGGAGCGTATGGCTGGCAACTCACAATCTCGCAATGAAGTATTTCAAACAGCTCAAAACACAATCCAAGTAAACCTGACAGCTCTCAACTCCGAAACAGCCGGTCGAGCGCAATTGCAAGAAGCCATGAATGCTGGGCGCTATAACGATGGAAGCGGGAGTTACCCCATCACACTGACGCTTGCTCAGCTCGCACAGCTTGGCCTACCCCCAACCACTGGTAGAGCTGTAGTTGCCCCTGAACTTCCGGACCAGGGGAGCGCCGTCATTCGCAAAACCCACAACCCCACACTCTGTGATTATGACGTGGACAATGCTTCGGGGCAGATCATCGAGTGCTCGAAGTTCGAGATCCAGGTTCGTTCCGAACTACCCAACGGCGCCTACTCCGATCAATCACAAGGCATTGTTTTTGAAAACGTTAGAGGCTAGGTGACGCCATGAACAAGTTATTTGCAATCCTCGCCCTGACGGCAAGTGCCGCTTTCCCCGCTATCGGCCATGGCGCAGAAGATCCCAACAGTTACTCACCGCTGGAAATGACCACCGTCACCATTCGCATGACGGGCGGCCACCCCTACGGTCAGCTCTATCCCTGCCCCGGAGGCTGTGCGTTGCGCCTGCTGCCCTTCACTCCAGATGCTCGAATTTATCTTCAAGGCAAAGAGAAGTCGGCCCGTGAGTTGCAGGACGGGCAGGAATTGGTCGGCACGGTATTTCTCACTAGCCAGCCAATCGATGCCATCGACCAGATAGTTGCTAAGTAAAAGGACTTGCACATGAACCTTCGTCAATTCGGCCTCTTGCTGGGCAGCTTCTGCTATATCGGACTTGCACTGCAAACAGCGCTGGCCGACGACACTGAAATCTATGTCAGCCGCAAACTGTCGGAAGACCAACAGATACGTCCCAATCTGATGTTCGTAATAGATAACTCAGGATCCATGGATGCGGGCGTCCCCGGGACAGAATGCACCGCAGCAGAAAGAAATATCCGTAACAGGTGCGAACCTGTTCGCACCGGTCGCACCTGCGTACAACAAAGCTGGTTTGGGTGCTCTAGGTATGAAGACACTTACGAATATCGAAAAACACGCCTCCAAGTAGTGAAAGACGTTACAGGCTCGCTTATAGATGAATTGAGACTGAGCGATGACGTCAATGTCGGCCTTATGCACTTTGATGCTAATCGTGATCGAATAGCGGATCGGCAATACAATATGCAAGGTGGCATGGTTGCCATTCCTGTAGCGCGGGTCAGCACCAATGGCGAAAACTTTAAGGCCGAAATAAACAAACTATATGCCGGTGCCAACACGCCACTTTCCGAAGCTTACTACGAAGCTGCTCTGTATATGAAAGGGCAGCAACCAAAGTTTGGCAATGAAACACAAGCCGCTTATGAGCGTACAACTTCACCGTTTTATACCATTACCGAAAAGCCTAGCGTTGCAGCCAGTAAAAGTGGAAATCGCTATAAAAGCCCCATCGAATATTCCTGCCAGAAAAGCAACATTATTCTGCTCACCGATGGTGAGCCGACCATGGACAATGCTGCAAACAATGATATTCGAGCGCTAATCAATGCTACCGGAGCAGCAAACACTCAATACACTACCGCCACTTGCCGTTCCCCTGGCAATAGCGCAAGTAACTACAGCGGCGAGTGTATGCCCCACCTCGCCGAGCATCTGGCCAACCAAGACGTCAGCAGCAGCCAGCCCGGCAAGCAGACTGTAAATACCTATACCATCGGTTTCGCTACCAATCAGACGCTGCTGCAAAATACCGCTAATGCAGGTAATGGTCGCTACTTCACCACAGACAACACCTCCGGTCTGGTCGATGCTCTCAAATCGATCCTCGTCGAGATTCTTGCCGAGAACACCACCTTCGCCACCCCCAGCGTGGCGGTGAGCGCCTATAACAACCTGGGCTATCGCAACGACCTTTATTATGCCCTGTTTCGTCCGGCTGAGGGCGCACGCTGGGTAGGTAACGTCAAGCGCTACCGTGCGGAAACCACCACGGACGCCAATGGCAACAACATCACCCAGATTGTGGACAAAAACGGTCAGCCTGCCATCGACGAATCCACAGGCTTCTTCAGGGACAACTCGTCCAGCTACTGGTCAACCGCCGCCGATGGCCGCGACGTAGAAAAAGGCGGGGTCGCCGGCACGCTCAGCAACCCAGGCACACGAAAAATCTATACTTGGACAGCAGTTGATCGCAGCCCCAGCGCCAGTACGAGTGGCGTCGCCCTGTCGAGCCAGTTGAGCACCGATAACAATGCCCTCACTCAGGTGCTACTCGGCGTCAGCAGCAATGACGCCAGAACCAAAGCCATCCAGTGGGGCCGCGGCCAGAATCCTGACAACCCAAGCCAGGCCCGCCTGCAACTGGCGGACGTGCTGCACAACGAGCCTCGTCTGGTGGCCTACAAGACCGATGAAGACCTGCAGCGGGCCGGCACCACAGCCTCACCTGAGCAGCTCTATATGTTCTTCGGCACCAACGAGGGCTTTATCCATGCGGTGGACCCCAAAGATGGAGCGGAAAAGTTCGCCTTCATTCCAAAGGAACTGCTACCCAACCTGAACGCCTACTACCAAGATCCCAAGGGCTCGGAGCAGAAGCGCTACGGTATGGATGGCCAGTTCAACCTCTGGGTTGAGTACGGCAATTTGGACGCCAACGCCAAGACCCGCAGCATCAGCAAAAGCTACCTCTACGCCGGCATGCGCCGGGGCGGCAAGAACTACTACGCGCTCGATGTGACAAATATCGACCAGCCAAAGCTCAAATGGGTGATCAAGGGCGGCGCAACACCCGGCTTCGAAAAACTGGGACAAACCTGGTCCACGCCCAAGCTGGCCAACATCAAGCTCAACGGCACTCAAACCAAGGTACTGGTATTCACTGGCGGCTATGACCCGCAGCAGGATAACGACAGCCCCAACACACCCCTTGCCGGCGATGCCCAGGGCAATGCGCTGTATATCGTCAATGCCGATACCGGCCAGTTGATCTGGCGAGCCGGGCACAGCTCGGAAACGGGTGCTAACCTGAAGCTAGCCGAGCTGACTCACAGCATGCCGGCCGATCCGGTGATCATCGATGCCAATGGCGACGGCCTGGCGGACATCATTTACGCCGTTGATGCCCGCGCTCAGGTATTCCGTTTCGACATTGATAACGCCAACACCTCAGCCAGCGCACTTGCAACCGGCGGGCGCATCGCCGAGTTAGGTGGAGATACGCCCCTTGACAACCGCCGCTTCTTCAGCATGCCAGACGTAGCTATGGTCAGGGAGCGTGGCGGCAAAAGCTACTTTGCCATCGCCATCGGCTCCGGCTACCGCGCCCATCCGCTCAACGAAGACACCATCGACCGTTTCTATGTCCTGCAGGACGGACCTTTGTTCGGCAAGCCGAAAGATGCTCAGGGTAACGTCTCCTACACCACTCTCACCGAAGATGACCTGCTGGACGTTTCCAGCGTGGACCTCTCTGATGCTGAAGCCGAAGGGATTCAGGAACAAATCGCCGAAGCGGAAGCCGCAATCGCCGCGCTGAACCAGGCTGTGACCGCCACACGCGATGCCCTCAATGGTTACAAGGATTCATCGGGCTTCACCGCAAAATACAACGCCATGCTACAGGCCAACAGCCTCGCCAATGCCCTGCAGGCGGATATCGATGCGATCCTGGCCGCGGATCCCTTCCTAACCGTCCATGCTGCCGAAAGCAGCGAGCAGAGCAAGCTGCAAAAGGGGCTGCTGGAAAGCCAGAATGCGCTGAAGGCGATGCAGGATCTGGTCGCCGATGCCGAAGCCGAGTGGCAAGAAAAGAATGAGGCATACGACACCGCGCAAGCTACTCGTGATGCAGCCCAAGCAGTATTCTTGGCAGACGAAACACCTCAGAATCAGCAAGCCCTCACGGAGGCTGAAACTGCCTACACGCTTGCTGCAACGGCCAAAGCCGACGCAGAAAGCAACTACACGACAGTTACCAACCAAAGCCGCGACCTAGCTGAAAGCTACAGCAGCCTGATCAACCTTCAAACGGCACAGGACTCGCTGTACCAGGCAATCCTGGATCAGGAACAAGCGCTCCTGACTGCCAAGGCTGACTCGGCAGATGACGAAAAAATCACCAACCTGCAAAACGGGCTGGATGGGCTGAGTCAAAATTATTACGACAATGAGTACGCCATTGCTGAGCGCGCCCGGCTCAATGCTGATAACGGCTCGGGAAGTCCAGCCTTGCTGGGCGCGCTGACGCAGCTCAGGAGCAACATTGCGGGGCGAGATATCACGGCGATCAGCAACGCCTTGGCATCATTGCAGGCCCTGATCCCTCCACTTTCCGGCCCGGCGCTGGATGAAGCCGAGTTGATCGCACGTTACGAAGCAGCAAAGAACACCGAGCTGGCAAACAAAGCCCACAACCTCAAAGGTAACGTCGCAACCGTCACAGACTGGGAAGCGCAACGCCAGTTGCGAGCCGGCGAAGCTTCAACGGCTCAGGCTCAAGCCAACGCTATTGCTGCTATCCCCTACGAAGCCTCCTCGGGCCTGCTGAACGCCGAGCAACTGGCAGCAGCCAAGGTGCTCTACGGCAACGACCTGACGATATTCGAAGCCTACCAGTTCCTGCTTGACCAGGCGCTGCTGGCCGCGCTGGATAACGAGGACGGCATACCGGCACTGCGTAAGGACATCAACCAGCTCTATGGCCAGCTGGTTCCTGGCAATAGCTACATGCCTAATCAGACGCTTCTGGCAGAAAGTCAGGGCTGGTATATGCGCCTGCCCAAGGGTGAGAAGGTGCTGTCGTCCCCGCTGATCTTCCGTGGCGCGCTGTTCTTCACCACCTTCAGCCCGCGCGGCGAAACCATCACCACCTGCGGACCCGACGTCGGGCGCGGGCGCTCCTATGCACTGAACCTTCGCGACGCCAGCGCGATACTGGCCGTGAATGATGCGCCCATCCGCAGCTATGCCCTGCTCCGCTCTGGCATTCCGCCCGCTCCAACTGCGCTATTCAGCGATGACGGCCCACCACGTGTCATCGTAGGCACCGAGGTGCTGAACGACCAACCCAAGGGCGATGGCAATGACGATGAGCCGGAGTGCATCGGCGGCGTCGGCTTCTGCGATAAGGACAGAAGCCCAGTCAGCAAAACCTACTGGAGAGAAAACTGATGCGGCAGCAAAATGGATTTACGCTGATCGAACTGATGATTGTAGTGGCGGTGATCGGCATTCTTGCCGCCATCGTCTACCCGAACTACCAGCAGTATCAACTCAAGGCAGGTCGCTCCGATGGCCATGCGAAGCTGACGCAGGTGATGCAGGCGCAGGAGCGTTTCTATTCACAGAACCAGACTTACACCGCTAACCTGGGAACAAGTGCCGCCAATAACCGCGGTCTGGACCTCCCTGTCGCAGCCAATGCGCCGATGCCCAGCGACGAAGGTCGCTACAACATCACAGCCGAGGCATGCGCCGCCGGCACACCGCTGGCACGCTGCGTCCGCTTGGTCGCCACTGCCATCAACCAGCAGGTGGCCGACGGCCAATGCGGCAACCTCATCCTCACCAGCCGGGGCGAAAAACTCATAACCGGCACCGGGACACGCGAGAGCTGCTGGTAAAAACGGAGAAGGCCGGCAATCGCCGGCCTTCTCTATTAACCTGTTCTCTAAACCTGCCTGACCCTCAACTCCTTCGGCATCGAAAACGTTACATTCTCCGGCCGCCCTTCCAGCTCATCCATCCCTTTCGCGCCCCACTCACGTAACTGGTCGATCACACCACGCACCAGCACTTCAGGTGCCGAGGCGCCGGCGGTGATTCCGATGCGGGCGTCTTCGGCGAACCATTCGCGCTTGAGGTCTTCGGCACCATCGATCAAATAAGCCGGCGTATCCATGCGCTCGGCCAGTTCGCGTAGGCGGTTGGAATTGGAGCTGTTGGGGCTGCCGACCACCAGTACCACATCGCACTCGCCGGCCAGTTGCTTGACCGCGTCCTGGCGGTTCTGGGTGGCGTAGCAGATGTCGTCCTTGCGGGGGCCACCGATGCTGGGAAAGCGCGTGCGCAACGCGTCGATTACTCGGCTGGTGTCGTCCATGGATAGCGTGGTCTGCGTCACGAAGGCCAATGACTCGGGGTTGCGTACCTGTAGCTGGGCGACGTCTTCCTCGTCCTCGACCAGGTAGATCGAGCCGCCATTCGCGGTGTCGTACTGACCCATGGTGCCTTCGACTTCCGGATGGCCTTCGTGGCCGATGAGGATGCACTCTCGCCCCTCGCGACTGTATTTGGTCACTTCCAAGTGAACCTTGGTCACCAACGGGCAGGTCGCGTCGAAAACCTTCAGGCCGCGCTTGTCAGCCTCCATTTTCACCGCCTGGGAAACGCCGTGCGCGCTAAAGATGACGATGAAATCATCTGGCACCTGATCGAGCTCGTCGACGAAAATCGCGCCTCGCTCGCGTAGGTCCTCCACCACGAACTTGTTGTGCACCACTTCATGGCGGACATAGATCGGCGGCCCGAATACTTCCAGGGCACGGTTGACGATCTCGATGGCACGGTCGACACCGGCACAGAAACCACGCGGATTGGCGAGTTTGATTTGCATATGAATTCTCGGCACGCGAAGCAGGTGATTATTAGGTGTAACGCATGGCAGCTATGAAGCGAAGCGGATATCAGCAAAACCGGTAGTGTTGATGGGCTAACGTTGGTTCGCCAGCAAACTGCCCCTACAGCAGACTACTTCGGAAGCTCCACTCAGACCGGCTTGACCTCGAATATCTCCACCTCGAACGTCAACGCCTTGCCAGCCAGCGGATGGTTGAAATCCACGGTCACCTGACGCTCATCGAAGGCTTTGACGATACCTGGCAACTCTGTTTTGGCGGCATCGTTGAAAATCACTAGCAGGCCTTCGGACAGCTCCATGCCTTCGAACTGGCTGCGCGGCATGGTCTGCACATTTTGTTGATTGTGCTGACCGAAGCCTTGCTCTGGTGCGATCTGGAAGGTGCGTTTATCACCGGCTTTGAGCCCGAACAACTGCTGTTCGAACCCCGGCAACAAACTTCCATCACCGACCTTGAAGGTCGCCGGCTGCTTGTCAAAAGTCGTATCGACCTGCTCGCCATTTTCCAGACTCAGCGCGAAATGCAGGGTGACCTGCATATCCTGCGCGATGCGTTGTTCAGTCATTTACCGCTTCTCCCGTTTTACTACTACGGAACATGTCCAGCGCCAGCATCACTGCGCCGATGGTGATGGCGCTGTCGGCAATATTGAATGCCGGGAAATACCAGCGGTTCTGCCAATGCACCAGGATGAAGTCGACGACATGGCCCAGTACGACACGGTCATAAAGGTTACCGAGCGCGCCCCCTAGCACCAGCGCCAAGGCAACCGCGAGCCAGGTCTCGTTCGGCTTCAAGCGCTTCATCCAGACCACCAGCACGGCGCTGACGCCGATGGCGATCGCCGCGAATAACCAACGCTGCCAGCCGGAATGATCGGCTAGAAAGCTGAATGCCGCACCAGTGTTATAGGCCAGCGTCCAGGCGAAGTAATTGGGGATCACATCGACCTTCTGGTACAGGCTGAAGTTGGCTTCGAAATAATGCTTGGTCGCCTGATCCAGCGCGATGATTAGCACACTTAGCCAAAGCCAAGAGAGCTTACCGAAACGGGCACTCATGCAATCAGCCTCACGTTCACCAAAAGGCTTTCACCGCCAACGCGCAACTCTGACAAGTGCCTCAGAATGGGATGGGCGCCGCCCCGCTGCGATTTTTCGAGAATCGAGCTACAGCGACGGTGGGCTGAAGCCCACCCTACCCGTACCATGAGCATCGAGCCGCAATCACGCATAGTGGCGAACCTCGCCAGCGCCTTCGATATTTTCAACACAGCGGCCGCAGATCTCTGGATGCGCCGCGTGACCGCCGACGTCGGGCAGGTGGTGCCAGCAGCGGCCGCACTTGGCATAGTCAGTTTTGCTGACCTGCAGCTTGAGACCTGACAGCTCGCTCTGGACGGCTTCGGCAGGTGCGTTGGCTAGAGGCGCTATCTTCACCGCCGAGGTGATCAGCACGAAGCGCAGCTCGTTGCCCAGCTTGGCCAGATCCGCCACCAGGGCGTCTTCGGCGTAGAGCACTACTTCGGCCTGTAGGTTGCCGCCGATGGTCTTGGCCGCGCGCTGGGTTTCCAGTTCCTTGTTCACCGCAGCCTTGACTGCCATGACCTTGTCCCAGAACTCACGGCCAAGTTCGACATCGTCGGGCAGTTCGGCTAAGCCTTCATACCATGTATTGAGCATCACCGATTCGTTACGCTCGCCCGGCAGGTACTGCCAGATCTCATCGGCGGTGAACGATAGGATCGGCGCGATCCAGCGCACCAGTGCCTCGGCGATGTGATACAGCGCGGTCTGGCAGGAGCGCCGCGGCAGGCTGTCAGCGCCAGTGGTGTACTGACGGTCCTTGATGATGTCGAGATAGAAACCGCCCAGCTCCTGTACGCAGAAGTTGTGCACTTTCTGGTAGACGTTCCAGAACTTGTAGGTGCCGTAGGCTTCTTCGATTTCCCGCTGCAACAACAGGGCGCGATCGACAGCCCAACGGTCAAGCGCGATCATCTGATCGACCGGCACCTGATGCTGCGCCGGGTCGAAACCGTCGAGATTGGAAAGCAGGAAGCGCGCGGTGTTGCGAATGCGGCGATAGGAGTCCGCGCTGCGCTGCAGAATGACCTTGGAAACCGCCATTTCACCGGAATAATCGGTGGACGCGACCCACAGGCGCAGGATATCGGCGCCCAGGCTGTCGGTAACTTCCTGCGGCGCAACCACGTTGCCCAGCGACTTGGACATCTTGCGGCCGTTTTCATCGACCACGAAGCCGTGCGTCAGCAGCCCCTTGTAAGGCGCGTGGCCGTCGATGGCCGAACCGGTCAGCAGCGACGAGTGGAACCAGCCACGGTGCTGATCGGAGCCTTCCAGATACAGGTCGGCTCGTGGGCCGTTGTCATGCCCCATCGGGTGCGAGCCGCGCATCACGTGCCAATGCGTAGTGCCGGAATCGAACCAGACGTCCAGGGTGTCGCTGATCTTCTCGTATTGCGCTGCTTCTTCGCCAAGCAGCTCGGCCGCATCCAGCTTCGACCAAGCTTCGATTCCGCCCTGCTCCACGCGTTGCGCTACAGCTTCCATCAACTCGACGGTACGCGGATGCAATTCGCCGCTTTCCTTATGCAGGAAGAACGGGATCGGCACGCCCCAGATACGTTGACGGGAAATGCACCAATCCGGGCGCCCAGCGATCATGCCGTGCAGCCGCGCCTGGCCCCAGGCAGGGACGAATTCGGTCTGCTCAATGGCATCCAGCGCCCGGCGACGCAAGGAACTGCCGTCGTGAGCAACCTTGTCCATACCGACGAACCATTGCGCAGTGGCGCGGTAAATCAGCGGTGTCTTGTGGCGCCAGCAGTGCATGTAGCTGTGCTGGATGGATTCATGCTTGAGCAGCGCACCGACTTCAGCCAGCTTCTCGACGATCGCCGGGTTGGCCTTCCAGATGAACTGGCCGCCAAAGAACGGCAGATCCGGTACGTAGACGCCATGGCTCTGCACCGGACTGAGGATGTCGTCGTTCTCCATGCCGTAGTGCTTGCAGGAGCGGAAGTCGTCTTCACCGTAAGCGGGGGCCGAATGGACGATGCCGGTACCGGCGCCGGTTTCCACGTAGTCTGCCAGATAGACCGGTGCGAAGCGCTCATAGAAAGGATGACGGAAACGGATGAGCTCCAGCGCCTTGCCTTCGCAACGGGCAACAATCTCACCGCTCAGGCCATAACGCTGCAGGCTGGATTCGACAAGTTCTTCGGCCAGCACAAGCAGGCGCTCGCCGATATCGACCAAGGCATAGACGAAGTCGGGATGCACGTTGAGCGCCTGGTTGGCCGGAATGGTCCAGGGCGTGGTGGTCCAGATGACGATACTGGCCGGTTTGGCCAACGCCGCGACGCCGAAAGCCGCTGCCAGCTTGTCCGCGTCCTCGACCTGAAAAGCCACATCGATAGCATCGGACTTCTTATCTTGGTACTCGACTTCTGCCTCGGCCAATGCCGAGCCGCAGTCGAAACACCAATTCACCGGCTTCAGACCCTTGAAGACGAAACCACCTTCGACCATCTTCGCCAGCGCGCGGATTTCACCGGCCTCGTTGGCGAAATCCATGGTGCGATACGGATTGTCCCACTCACCGAGCACGCCAAGGCGGATGAAGTCAGCCTTCTGTCCCTCGATCTGCTCAGCGGCATAGGCGCGGCAGCGCTCTCGGGTCAGGTCGGCTGGCTGGTTCTTGCCATAGGTGATCTCGACCTTGTGCTCGATCGGCAGGCCATGACAGTCCCAGCCCGGCACATAGGGGGCATCGAAACCCGCTAGGGTCTTGGAGCGGACGATGAAATCTTTGATGACCTTGTTCACCGCATGGCCGATGTGAATGCTGCCGTTGGCGTACGGCGGGCCGTCATGCAGGACGAACTTCGGGCGACCCTCGCCGATCTGCCGCAGCTTCCCGTAGAGGTCAATGCTGTCCCAGCGCTGCAGGGTCTCCGGCTCGCGCTGTGGCAGACCGGCCTTCATCGGAAATGCCGTGGACGGCAGATTGAGGGTCGCTTTGTAATCGGTCATTTCAGTCCTGACTCGTGGTAAAGGGTGAAGCTCGCCAGTATTCGCGAGCCGCGGCGATATCGGCTTCGATCGCCGTCTTGAGCGCCTCCAGCGAGGCAAAGCGCTGCTCGTCACGCAGCTTGCGGTGAAAGGTCACGCGCAGCAGGCGACCATAGAGGTCGCCCTGGTAATTGAGCAAATGCACTTCGAGATGCGGCTTACCGTCACTTTCGACCGATGGACGCATGCCAATGTTAGCCACCGCCGGCTGCTGTATGCCGTCGACTTCCGTGCTCACCACAAACACGCCGCTAAGCGGCGTGCTCTTGCGCTTGAGCTGAATATTGGCCGTCGGCGCGCCAAGCTGACGTCCTAGTGCCTGCCCATGCATGACCCGCCCGGCAAGACTGAACGGACGACCGAGCAGGCGCTCGGCCAGAGCCAGATCGCCATCGGCCAACACTTGGCGCAGCCGCGTGCTGCTGACACGTTCGCCCTCCGCCTCGATGGTGGTGGCCGCCTCGACACTGAAGCCTTCGGCAGCGCCCGCTTTCAATAGAAAATTGAAATCCCCGGCACGATCACAGCCGAAGCGGAAATCATCACCGACTTCGAGATGCTGAACGCCAAGCCCTTCGACCAACGTCGCGTGGACGAACTCAGCGGCGCTCATCTCGCGCAAACGACGATTGAACGCTAGGCATAACACCCGATCGACGCCCTGTTCAGCGAGCAACTGCAGCTTTTCCCGCAGCCGGGTCAAGCGTGCGGGCGCCTTGTCTGGCGAGAAGTACTCACGCGGCTGGGGTTCGAAAATCACCACGCAGCTGGGCAGGCCGAACTCGGCAGCACGCTCGCGCAGGCGGGCCAGAATGGCCTGATGCCCCCGGTGAACGCCGTCGAAATTGCCGATGGTGGCGACGCAACCCCGATGCCCGGGGCGCAGGTTATGAAGACCTCGAACCAGCTGCATACCGCACTTCTTGCTTGAAAAGTCGTCGATTATACGCATGAGGCGCCAGCCGCGGACAGGCTTGCCGTGAGCATGGCCGGCCAATCAGTGACGAAGATGACGCGGTCGCAAACCGAGCACTAGCAGCCCTGCAACGAACGCCCCGATCCCAGCCACCACCAGCAGCCCCAGCTGCAACGCGCGCTGTTGCCACCCCCAGACGAACCATTCGACCGACGGCGCGTTGAGCCACCAGATCGTCGCCACCATGGCGGCACAACCGCCCGCCAATCGCAGAATAAACACGCTCCAGCCCGGCGCAACTCGAAACACGCCGATTTTGTACAAGCCCCAAAACAGCAGTCCGGCGTTGAGCATTGATGACAGCGAGGTCGCCAGCGCCAACCCGACATGCTTGAGCGGCCAGATCAGGATCAGGTTCATCACCATATTGGCGACCATGCAGATGATCGCGACCCGCACCGGCGTCTTCAAATCCTGGCGAGCGAAGAAGCCGGGCGCGAGCACCTTGATCAGCATGAATGCCAGCACCCCAAGTGAGTAAGCCTCGAGCGCACGGGCCGACTGCACCACAGCCTCCTCGCTCATCGCGCCATAGAAGAACAGACTGGCTATCAATGGTTCGGCCAGAATACCTAGCGCGAGCGCCGCCGGGATTCCCACCAACAACACCATTCGCAGGGCCCAGTTGAGTGTGTCGGAAAAGGCCTTGGGGTCTTCGCCGGCGTGCTGACGCGACAGACTCGGAAGAATGACCGTGCCGATGGCAATGCCGAATGCGCCGAGCGGCAACTCCGAAAGCCGATCCGCGTAATAAAGCCACGACACGCTGCCGGTCTGCAGAAACGAGGCAAGCACCGTGTCGAGCAGTAAATTGATCTGACTGACCGACACGCCGAACAGCGCCGGGACCATCAACAGCATGATCCGTCGTACGCCCTCGTCACCGAACTTCACCCGAGGCCGCGGCAACAGTCCCAACTTAGCGACATAAGGAAGCTGGAAGGCCAGTTGAGCAAATCCAGCAATGAATACGCCCCAGGCCAGCGCCATGATGGGTTGATCGAAATAAGGCGTAAGAAACACTGCCGAAGCGATCATGCAGACGTTGAGCAGCACCGGGGTGAAACCCGGCACAGCGAAGCGTCCATAGCTGTTGAGCACGCCGGACGTGAAGGCCGTCAGGGAAATCAACAGCAAGTAGGGAAAGGTGATGCGCAGTAACTCGCCGGCCAACTGCATTTTTGCCGGCTCATCATGAAATCCGGGTGCAAAGAGCATCACTACATAAGGCGAGGCCAACACCCCGATGGCTGTGATGCCAGTCAGGATCAAGCCAAGCATGCCGGCCGTACGATCAACCAGCAGCTTGACTTCTAACAGCGTCCGTTTGGTTCGGTATTCCGACAGCACGGGCACGAACGCTTGGGCGAAAGCGCCTTCGGCAAACAGACGCCGCAGAAAGTTGGGAATCTTGAAGGCGATGAAAAATGCATCCGCCGCAGCACCGGACCCGAAGTAGCTGGCCACGACCATATCGCGTACCATGCCCAGCACCCTGGACAGCAGCGTCATCACGCTGACTACCGCGCTAGAACGCAGTAATCCGCTTTTGCCGGACGTATCGGACATTTGTTTTCCCAGAGGTTGCGACAGAGGTTCCGGCCAGCATTGGCCACCGGAATCGACGGGCAATTACGACAGATAAAGAGGCCGCGAGTTTAGCGGCAGCCCTTCTGTCCGGCCAGCGTCATCAATCTTCAGTCATGCTTGACAAGTCCGCGCCGCATCGGCATGATTCGCGGCCTTATTTGCTTTGTAATCCCACGTTTTCGAGGAGTTCGACGGTGGCCAACAGCCCTTCCGCCAAAAAACGCGCAATTCAGGCTGAGAAGCGTCGCAGCCACAACGCCAGCCTGCGCTCCATGGTCCGCACCTACATCAAGAATGTGGTCAAGGCCATTGACGCAAAAGATCTGGAAAAAGCTCGTACTGCTTACACCGCAGCCGTGCCTGTAATCGACCGCATGGCCGACAAGGGCATCATCCACAAGAACAAAGCCGCTCGTCACAAGAGCCGCCTGAACGGCCACATCAAGGCCCTCGGCGAAGCTGCTGCAGCCTAAACTGCAGGTTCTTGAAAAAAACCGGCCTAGCGCCGGTTTTTTTGTGCCTGCTTTTTGAGCAAGCCACACAGCGAAGGCTCGTATAGCGCCTTGCACTGCAGGCAGCGCCTCTGGCCTTCATTTGCCATGGGCCGCACTTGCAAGGCCACGCGGTATGGCTTTTGTTTTCTGTGGAAGGACCGACCCGGCGCTAGCTTTTGGGCTTTATGGCTGGCTGTCACCTGCATTCGCCGCGCAGCACGCCGCCTACAAAAGACGCGGCGCGATCATTAGATTGTTATGAAGTACCGACCTCGGCGCGAAGCTTGAGTCTACGCAGCTATGGATTGCGCACCCAAGGGAGTATAGGAATGGCCGTTACGGCATTCTGCGGGCTGCCTTCGATCACCCGGTCGCTGTAAACCAGATAGACCAACGTGTTACGCGCCTCATCGAAGAAGCGCACCACCTGCATGGTCTTGAACACCAGCGAGGTCCGCTCCTTGAACACGACCTCGCCATCTTCAAGCTCATCACTCATGCGAATCGGCCCAACCTGGCGACAGGCAATCGACGCCTCGGCGCGATCTTCAGCAAGGCCGAGCCCACCCTTGATGCCACCGGTCTTCGCTCTCGACAGATAGCAGGTAACGCCCTCGACCTTAGGGTCATCGAACGCCTCCACAACGATCTTGTGATTCGGCCCGAGCCATTTGAACACAGTGTCGACTTCGCCTACCTCGCGCGCCATGCCGACTGCAGGACAAGCCAGCAGCACCATCAAAGCCTTTGCCAATCGCATCGAGCGCCTCATACCAGAATCATGTTGTCGCGATGAATAAGCTCGGGCTCGTCGACATAACCCAACAGCTTCTCGATCTCGTCGGAAGAATGCCCCAGGATCCGCTGAGCCTCAGCAGCGTTGTAGTTGACCAGACCACGAGCAACCTCCTGCCCTTCCGGACCCACGCAGACCACCATCTCACCCCGCCGAAACCCGCCTTGCGCCGCCTTGACGCCGACCGGCAGCAAGCTGCGATTCCCCTGCTTGAGCGCCTGCACCGCGCCAGCATCCAGTATTAGCGACCCTCGCGTCTGCAAATGCCCCGCAAGCCATTGCTTGCGTGCGGCATGACGACTGCACTCCGGCGCCAGCAGGGTACCCAACTGCTCTCCGGCCTTCAGCCTCGTCAACACGCTCTCGATGCGCCCCCCGACAATCACCGTATGAGCACCCGAACGCGCAGCCAAACGTGCCGCGCGCAGCTTGGTCTGCATACCGCCACGACCCAGCGCGCCACCGGTGGCACCTGCTACCGCGTCCAGCGCCGGATCGTCGGCGCGAGCCTGGCTGATCAGATTGGCGTCGGGATTAGTCCGCGGATCAGCATCGAACATGCCGTCGCGATCCGTGAGAATGACCAGCAGATCAGCCTCCACCAGATTAGCCACCAGCGCACCAAGGGTATCGTTGTCACCGAAACGTATCTCATCGGTGACGACGGTATCGTTCTCGTTGATGACCGGCACCACACCAAGATCTATCAGCGTACGTAGCGTGCTGCGCGCATTGAGATAACGCTTGCGGTCAGACAGGTCGTCATGGGTCACCAGCACCTGGGCAGTCTGCTGCTCGCAGCGACCGAAACTGGCTTCCCAAGCCCGAATAAGCCCCATCTGCCCCACCGCAGCCGCCGCTTGCAGCTCATGAACAGCCTTGGGCCGTGCCGCCCAGCCAAGGCGACTCATGCCGGCCGCGACCGCACCGGAAGAAACCAGCACCAGTTCGACTCCGGCCTGGCGCAGCTCCACCATCTGATCGACCCAGACAGCCATGGCCGCCTGATCGAGACCGCGACCGTCAGCCGTCAGCAAAGCGCTGCCGATCTTCACTACCCAGCGCCGCGCGCCGCTCACCTTGTCCCGCATCGATCCCGCCTTCTATCCGATATCCGGCCAAAACCATGCTGGTGAGCAACGGACGAGCCAGCCCACCGAGCACCCGCACATAGATCCGCAACCACCCGAGCAAGCCTTAACGCACGTAAATGATTTCTGCGCCGCCTTCGTCATCGTCATCGTCGTCGAAGTCGTCGTCATCCGCTTCATCTGCCGCCTTGACGCCAGCACGGCGCAACGCCCGCTGATCGTCGAGCTCCTGCAGACGAGCACGCGCCTCGTCTTCGATCTGCTGATCCAATTCAGCAAGCGCCTCTGCATAAGCAGGCTCTTCACTGATGCGCAGCGCTCGCTCATCCAGATAACGCATAATCGCCTGACTCAACTCCTCCGTGCCTTCCCGCTCCAACGCGGAAATCACGAAAACCGGCCCAGTCCACTCGAGACGATCCACTACCTGGCGCATGCGCGCCTCGCGCTCCTCGTCGAGCAGCTGATCCGCCTTGTTCAGCACCAACCAACGGTCGCGCTGAGACAGCGCCGGACTGAATTTTTCCAACTCGTTGAGGATGATTTCGGCGGCATCAGCCGGGTCGCTCTCATCCAGCGGCGCCATGTCCACCAAATGCAGCAGCAAGCGGGTACGCGCCAGGTGCTTGAGGAAACGAATACCCAGACCCGCGCCTTCCGAAGCGCCTTCGATCAAACCAGGAATATCAGCAACAACAAAGCTCTTGTAGCGCCCGACACTGACAACTCCCAGATTCGGAATCAACGTCGTGAAGGGGTAATCAGCCACTTTCGGCTTGGCCGCCGATACGGAGCGAATGAAAGTGCTCTTGCCAGCATTGGGCAAACCCAACAGGCCGACATCAGCCAGAACCTTCAACTCAAGCTTCAAATCGCGCGCGTCGCCCGGCTTGCCCGGCGTGGTCTGCCGAGGCGCCCGGTTGGTGCTGGATTTGAAGCGCGTGTTACCCAGACCATGCCAGCCACCCTGCGCGACCAGCAGGCGCTGACCAGCCTTGGTCAGGTCGCCGATCACATCCTGAGTCGCCGCATCGATCACGGTCGTGCCGACCGGCACCGGCAGAATCAAATCCTCACCCTTGGCACCAGTACATTCGGTGCTGCCACCTTTCTGGCCATTCGGCGCATTGAAGCGACGGGTGTAGCGGTAGTCGACCAGCGTGTTGAGGTTTTCGTCGGCCATCAGATAAATAGAGCCGCCGTCACCACCATCGCCGCCGTTGGGGCCGCCTTTCTCGATGAACTTCTCGCGACGGAAGCTCATCATGCCATTACCACCGTCACCGGCCTTTACAAAAATCGATACTTCATCGACGAATTTCATGGGAACGCCTCCCGCCGCAAGGACGGGCTAGAAAACAGGAATATAAGGGTCTTGCAGAACCCAGCGAAAACTAGAGCAAAGCAGTGTTTTGCAAGAGCCCTATAGAGGATACAGAAACAAAAAAGCCCCGTCGCATGACAGGGCTTTTCCAGCAACGCCGCAGTTAGGCTGCGACGACGCTCACGTAGCGACGGCCAAAAGCGCCCTTCACTTCGAACTTGATCACGCCTTCGACTTTCGCGAACAGGGTGTGATCCTTGCCCATGCCAACGCCGTAACCCGCGTGGAACTGGGTGCCGCGCTGACGCACGATGATGTTACCGGCCTTGATGACCTGGCCGCCGTACATCTTCACGCCAAGTCGTTTGGCTTCTGAATCGCGACCGTTGCGGGTAGAACCGCCAGCTTTTTTGTGTGCCATGAGTTCAATACTCCTATAAGGGGATTCAGGCCCGATTAGCCCTGAATACCGGTGATTTTGACCTCAGTGAACCACTGACGGTGGCCCTGACGCTTCATGTGGTGCTTACGACGGCGGAATTTGATGATGGTGACCTTGTCGTGACGGCCCTGAGCAATCACTTCAGCAGTGACCTTGGCACCATCGACCACCGGAGCGCCGATTTTGACATCATCGCCGTTGCCAACCAGCAGAACGCGGTCAAAGGTGACTGCTTCGCCAGTGGCAACTTCGAGTTTTTCAATCTTGAGGTATTCGCCTTCGGCGACCTTATATTGCTTGCCGCCAGTAACGATAACTGCGTACATCTTGTATCTCCGTTGATCCTGCTCACCCAGCGCTTAAGTGAAATAGTTGGTGGCTGGCATGGCTGCTCAAGGTCCGGAGGGACACTCTTGCAATTGCGTAAGGCAGGGAAATGCCCAGGGGGAATGTTCAGGGTCCGCGATTGTACGCATCCGCCAGACCCGGCGCAATAGCCGCCTGGCCTCGCCTTGACAGTACCAGACCCGCCCCATAGCATGCCGCGCAACCTCCGAGGAGTACCGGCTTCCGATGCAACCCCAGGCCTTTTACCAAGTTGTGGCTGACGATTTTGCCGCAGTCGACGGCATTATCCGCAACCAGCTGACGTCTCGTGTACCACTGGTTGAAAAGATCGGGGATTACATCACTTCAGCTGGCGGCAAGCGCCTACGTCCGCTACTGGTCTTGCTCAGCGGCAACGCGCTCGGCCTGAAAGGCGAGCAGCTGCGTCTACTGGCCGCCATCATCGAATTCCTGCATACCTCAACCCTGCTGCATGACGATGTCGTGGACATGTCCGGCATGCGCCGCGGCCGCTCTACCGCAAATGCGCTGTGGGGCAACGCCCCAAGCGTACTGGTCGGCGACTTCCTTTATGCACGTTCGTTCGAAATGATGGTCGAATTGGGCTCGATGCCAGTCATGCGCATCATTTCCCAGGCCACGCGCGTGATTGCCGAAGGTGAGGTGCTGCAGCTGTCCAAAGTCCGCGACGCCAGCACCACCGAAGAAATCTATATGGAGGTCATTCGCGGCAAGACGGCCATGCTGTTCGAAGCCTCCACCCACAGCGCCGCCACCCTGGCTGGGGCCAATGAGGAACAACGCGAAGCGCTGCGCACCTTTGGCGACTATCTTGGCATTGCCTTCCAGCTAGTCGATGACCTGCTCGATTACCAGGGAGATGCCGAAACCCTGGGCAAGAACGTCGGTGACGACCTGGCTGAAGGCAAGCCGACCCTGCCGCTGATCTACACCATGCGCGAAGGCACCGATGAGCAGGCCGCACTGGTGCGCAAGGCCATCCAGAAAGGCGGTATCGAAGACCTCGAAAGCATCCGCAGCGCCGTACAGGCCTGCGGCGCGCTGGAATACACCGCACGCCTGGCACGCGACTATGCCGATCGAGCAATCGCCTGCCTTGAATTGATTCCGGCCAACGCTTACCGCGATGCACTCGTAGAACTCAGCCGCTTCGCCGTCGCTCGCACGCACTGATCCAGCAAAACAGGGTGCAACTGGCACCCTTCAGTTTCTTGCCGCCCGCCTCGCCCCTCCTCGACACTCCGCTCGGCCATCGATCCCGATGAGCGTTTTTGCGCTTGCATCTTTGCAAATAGCAATTATTCTCATTAAGGAAATCAACTGGAGCCGAACATGACTTATCTGATTGATGCATGGCTGGACCGCCCACAACCCTACCTGCGCATACTCGATCGCGATACCGGTGCGGTGTGCATTTCGTTGGAGGGAGACGCCCTGAACGAGCTTCGTGACCAGGGCGACCTGGATCTGCAGGAGCTGAGCACCAGTGAACCCTGCGTGCTCAAGGAGCAGGTGCGCAACCTGTTCCTGTTTTCCTATGCCCGGGCGTTGCGCCCCTGAGGCCGAAGAAGCCAGGCGTCTCGCTCGAAACGGGGAAGGCATACCTCTCCGAGCCTGTAGGGCCGAACTTGTTCGGCCTTTGCACCTGCAGGCCGAATGAATTCGGCCCTTACGGATGTTTTGGGCAACAGGTTCTGAGGGCTTACAGAACGGCCAGCAGCTCGACGTCGAACACCAGCACACTGTGCGGAGGAATGCTGCCGACACCCTGGGCGCCGTAGGCAAGTTCACTCGGCACATAGAGACGCCACTTGCTGCCGACGCCCATCAATTGCAGCGCTTCGGTCCAGCCGGCGATTACACCGCCCACAGGAAATTCGGCAGGCTGGCCGCGCTGGTAGGAGCTGTCGAAGACGGTGCCGTCGATCAAGGTGCCGTGGTAATGGGTACGAACCTGATCCTCGCGGCCTGGTTTGGCGCCCTCGCCGGCTGTCAGAACTTCGTACTGCAGCCCAGAGGCCAGGGTAGTGACGCCTTCGCGCTTGGCATTTTCGGCGAGGAACGCCTTACCCTCGCCGGCAGCGGCTTCTGCCTTCTTCTGGGCTTCGGCCTGCATGCGCTCGCGGATCACGGCGAAGCTGGCGTTGAGGTCTTCCGGGCTGACCTGGCTGGCCACACCGCCAAAGGCATCGCGGATCCCAGCGATGACCGCATCCAGACTGATGCCGGGCGGAGGATTCTCGCGCAGCTGATCGCCCAGCTGCCGGCCGATGCCATAGCTCACGCGCGTTTCGTCGGTGGTTAGGTTGAGGTCGGTCATGCCTGGGCTCCGCTGGAAAAAAGGGCGGCTAGCCTAGCACAGCTTGCGGCCCGGCCTGCCCGCCCACGCACCTCGTGGCCTAAACGTGCGGCTTGTAGCTGGAAGGTTTGCCTCAGTGCTTGGTGATCTTGTCCAGATAACCCATGGCGAAGGCGGAGAAGACGAACGTCAAATGAATGATCACGTACCACATCAATTGCTCGCTCTCGAGCTGCTGAGCGTCCATGAACATGCGCAATAGATGAATGGACGAGATCGCCACGATCGATGCCGCGACCTTCATTTTCAACGAGCCGGAATCGATCTTTCCTAGCCAGTCGAGCTTTTCCTTGCCCTCATCGACGTTTAGCTGCGACACGAAATTCTCGTAGCCAGAGAGCATCACCATGACCAGCAGGCCACCGACCAGCGCCATGTCGATCAGCGAAAGCAGTTTAAGGATCAGATCGCCTTCGCTCAGCGAAAGCACGGCCGGGAGGATGTGCCAAATTTCCTGAAAGAACTTGATCGCTAATGCCAGCAGGGCAAACGCGAGGCCGAAATAGATAGGGGCAAGCAGCCAGCGGGCCGCATACATGGTGTTCTCGATGAAGCGTTCCATCTGTTCTCACTTGAGGAGCTGATATCGGCAGCGAGTATACGCAGCGCCACAGCGCCTTCAAGAACGCCTTTATGACAGCAGGTTTTTGTGTGGATAAGAATCTTGAGCGCCGGCTCGATTCGCAGAATCAGCTCTGCTGGTCCTAGCGCCAAGCGTCGCCAGGACTCAGGTTCTGGATTCCCAACCGCTCAGATAACGCGCCTGATTGGCGTTGATCTTGCGCAGCTCTGCATGCATATGCAGCTGCCAGATCGATGGCGAGTCGGACTCGCAATAACCCTGCCCGTGAAGATTGCTGGCGATTGCCTGCAGCACCGACTCGGCCGCGCGAGGCCCGTGAAATGGGCCCTGGGCCTTAATTGCGGTGGGTTGTCCGGCGTCGATACCGGCCGCACAAAGCAAGGTCCACAAGCCTTGGCCGCCGTTTAGTGGGCGAATAGTGCATTCGATACGGGTAACCAGGCCCAGGCATTGACGGTTCAGACAGAGTGTTTGAGACATGACGGCGATCCTCGCGCTCGGTTGCGCACCGTCATCCAGGACGAATGGGCGGGCCAACCTGTTTATCCCCAGAAGTTGTGGATAACCATGTGGACAGAGAGTGGGAATTCTCGTCCACTGCAGACCCGCCGCCGGCCGTATCGTTCCGTCCGGTTTTTGCTCAATGCAGAACCGGTCAGTTCTGCTCGCCCCCCTTCGCTTGTGCCAGCACCTCCTCTGGAGAAGCCGCATCGCTCTTGCCGTCGTCCTCGGGTTCGATCTCGGCGATATCGCGCAAGCGCTCCACCACCCGGCCGTTAACGCTTCCCCGGGGAAAGTTTCCGTCCTTGTCCGCCGCACCTACCGGCTCGCCCACCAGCAGCGAAAGCGCCTCATCCACATGGCGTACCGCATACACGTGGAAGCGCCCCTGACGTACGGCTTCCAGCACACGCTCGTCGAGCATCAAAGTGGTCACATTGGCGAAAGGAATGATCGCGCCTTGCTCGCCGGTAAGGCCGCGCGCTTCGCAGAGGCGGAAGAATCCTTCGATCTTCTCGTTCACCCCTCCAACCGCCTGCACTTCACCGAACTGGTTGATCGAGCCGGTAATGGCGAAGCACTGCTTCAACGGCGTGCGCGAAATGGCTGAGATCAGCGCGCAACATTCGCCGAGCGAGGCGCTGTCGCCGTCGACGTAACCGTAGGACTGCTCCAGCGCGATGCTGGCGGATATCTCAAGCGGAAATTCCTGTGCGTAGCGGCTGCCGAGAAAGCCAGTCAGGATCATCACGCCCTTGGAGTGAATCGGCTGGCCGAGGTTGACCTCGCGCTCGATATCGACGATCCCCGAGCCACCTGGATAGACGGTGGCGGAGATGCGCGCCGGCATGCCGAACGCTGAGTCGCCGACTTCCAGAACGGTGAGTCCGTTGCACTTGCCGATGGCCGCGCCTTCGCTGTCGATGAGGATAACCCCGGCGAGAATGTCCTCGAGAATTCGTGCCGAGACACGACCGGTCCGGGTCGCCTTGGCTTTCAGCGCTCGCTCGATGTGGCCGACATCGGTCACCTCGTCTTTGGCCAACTGGCGAATGAAATCCGCTTCACTGACCAGTTGGAACAGATCGCCGATACGCGCCGACAAGCGCCCCTGATGCTCGGCCAGGCGCGCGCTGTAGGTCGCCAGACGCGCCACTGCCGCTGCGGTCAGCGGCGCCATGCCCTCTTCCGAGGTGCGCGTCTTCATCAATTGGGCAAACTGTTCGAGGCTGTCCTCGGCCAGCGGAATCTCCTCGTCGAAGTCCACCAGTACGCGGAACATCTCCTGGAAATCCGGATCCAGGTCTTGCAGGGTGTAGTACAGCTGCCGAGAGCCGATGATCACCACCTTGACGTTGAGCGGGATGACTTCCGGCGTCAGGGTGACGGTGGCCAGACGCCCCAGCTCGGCCAGCGGCGATTCCATTTTCAGCTTGCGCGACTGCAACGCACGCTTGAGCGCTTCCCATACGAAAGGCTCGCCGAGCATCTTTTCCGCTTCGAGCATCAGGAAGCCGCCATTGGCGCGGTGCAACGCACCCGGACGCAGCTGCCGATAACTGGTGTAAAGCGCGCCCTGATCGGTGCTGTACTCGATGCGGCCGAACAGATTGTCGTAGGTCGGGTGCGGTTCGAACACCACCGGTGCGCCGCCGTCCAGCGGGTGCCCGACCACCAGGCTTGGGCTGTACTGTTCTTCCAGCAGCTGGCGGGTCTGGGCGTCCGGGCGATTCTCGTCGACCAGTTGCTCCACCACGGTCTTCAGCAGGTTGACCTGCACGGCCTGCAAATATGCTTCGATGCTCGCGTTTTCACCGTATTTTTCCGACAGCGGCGCCAGCAGCGGCTGCAATGCCTGGCTGATGGTTTCATCGTTGAGCTGACGCAACTGGTTGCTCGATTCGCGCTTCCACTGCGGCAGGCTGGCGAGTCCCTCGTTCAGCTGCACTTCCAGCGCGGAAATATCTTCGTGGTAGCGCTCGCGCTCCGCCTCTGGCAGCTGCGCGAACTCTGCTTCGTCCATCGACTTGCCGTCTTTCATCGGCGTGAAGGCGATATTGCTGCTGTCGCGGTAAAGCGCGATTTCCTTCTCCAGCGCGAGCTTCTCGATCACATCCAGCGCCTTGTCGTAGCGCTGATTGAAGGCGCGGTCGATGGCGCTCTTCTTCTGCTGGAAGCTCGGGTGTTCGAACACCGCCGGGAAGGTCGCCATGAGGTTGTCGATCAGTTGACCGATGTCGGCGATGAATTCCCCCGCGCCGCCCTGGGGCAGTTCCACTACGCGCGGCTCACGGGGCTCGTCAAAGTTATTCACGTACACCCAATCCGACGGCGTATCCAGACGCTTGCCTTCAGCCTTGAGGTAACGCCGCACGAAGGAGAAACGCCCCGTACCCGGCTCGCCCATCACGAAGACGTTGTAACCGGGACGCGGCATCGCCACGCCGAATTGCAGGGCCTCAACGGCTCGCTCCTGGCCGAGCACGCCCAGGAAAGGTTCCAGTTCGTCGGTAGTCTTGAAGTCGAACTGGCTGGGTTCGAAGGGGCGGGTCAGCGCATCGGGCGCCAGGCGCAGGCCGGCAGCGTCAGTTTGGGGCATCGGAAATCCTTGCTGGAGCGGCCTCGTGGCCACGATTGATGCCGCCATTCTGGCGTTGCCACTGTCCTGCTGCAAGGCTGGCAGGCGTGCGCCCGAGACGACGAACAACAAGCGCGCAATTCAGAGCCCGGCAGACTAAGCGGGCATTTTTCCGACCGAGTGACGAAGGCTTCTATTCAACTAGCGTCGAAACAATTAGTAGCGAGCTAATTGATAGCGAGCATCGGAAGTTCGCTCCCGCTTGACTTGAATCAAGCCTTCGCTCGACGGAAACAGGCCTCCTAGAACCTGCCAATATCTATAAGGAGCCCCCTGATGAGCGCCCCACTTCCTCTTTTGCTCAGCGGTTTTCTGTTGATCGCCGGCACCGCCCATGCCGACGAACTGCGCGACCGTGCCAACGCCATTTTCCAGCCGATCCCGGACAAGGTCACCGAAGTCCGTGGCCAGACTGTCAGCGAAGACCAGGCCATACTTGGGCACAAGCTGTGGTTCGATCCGCGCCTTTCCAGCAGCCACGTGATCAGTTGCAACAGCTGCCACAACCTCAGCATCGGCGGCAGCGACAACGTCACCACCTCCATTGGCCATGGCTGGCAGAAGGGTCCGCGCAACTCGCCGACCGTGCTCAACGCTGTATTCAACGCCGCGCAGTTCTGGGATGGCCGCGCCAAGGATCTGCAGGAACAGGCCAAGGGCCCTGTGCAGGCCAGCGTCGAGATGAACAGCACGCCGGAACGTGTGGAAGCGACGCTAAAGAGCATTCCCGAATACGTTGCCGAGTTCGCCAAGGCGTTCCCCAAGGACAAGGACCCGGTCAGCTTCGACAACATGGCCTATGCCCTGGAAGCCTTCGAAGTTAGCTTGACCACGCCCAACTCGTCGTTCGACCGCTTCCTCAAGGGCGACGACAAGGCGCTGGATGCGCAGCAGAAGGAAGGTCTGGCGCTGTTCATGGATGCCGGCTGCATCGCCTGCCACAACGGCATCAACGTCGGCGGCCAGAGCTACTTTCCCTTCGGCGTGATCAAGAAGCCGGGCGCCGACATCCTGCCGGAAGATGACAAGGGTCGCTTCGCCGTGACCAACACCGCCGCCGACGAGTACGTGTTCCGCGCAGCGCCGCTGCGCAACATCGCGCTGACTCCACCCTACTTCCACAGCGGAGAGGTGTGGGACCTGGAGCAGGCCGTCGCCATCATGGGTGACAGCCAGCTCGGTCGTCAGCTCAAGGATGACGAGGTCAAGGCCATTACCGCCTTCCTGCACAGCCTGACCGGTGAGCAACCGCAGGTGGCCTATCCGCTACTACCGGCTAGCACCGCGACCACGCCGAAGCCGGAATAAGCCACTCCGCTTCCCGGCGCCCCGCGCCGGGAGCTCTTTTCCAGTATCCCTATGCCACCCCAATGAGCGAACCGCTCAGCTCGCCGCCTTGAACGGCTCCTCTCCACCACCGACCTGGCCCGCAGGGGGCAGCGGCTGTTCGAGCACTAGGGAAGCGATCTCAGGACCGGTTCTGCGCGCGCAATGCATCGCGAATTTCGGTCAACAACACCTCTTCCTTGGAGGGCGCTGGCGGGGCCGATGGTGCTTCGGCTTCCTTGCGTTTGAGGTGATTGATGGCCTTGACCGCCAGGAAGATGGCGAACGCCACAATGGCGAAGTCGAATACCGTTTGGACGAAGCGTCCGTAGCTCAGGGTGACTGCCGGCGTATCACCCACAGCCTGCTTGAGTACGATGGCCAGGTCCGAGAAGTCCACCCCGCCGATCAACAGTCCCAGCGGCGGAGTGACCACGTCCGCAACGAAGGACGAAACGATTTTGGTGAAGGCTGCACCGACGATAATGCCCACGGCCATGTCGATCACATTGCCCCTGACGGCAAACGCCTTGAATTCGCTGATCAGACTCATATCGAAATCCTTACGGTAATTGGCTTGCATCGGAATGCCGTAATACGGCGTAACAACCGTTGTAGAGCATAGGCACCCTTCGGATCGCATACCAGAGCGGGCCGCACTCCGACGGCTGGAGCGCGAGGATATCGATCGCTTGATCGCCGTCAACCGGGTTAATCGGCCGCAACGCTAAGGTAGCGGCTCCCCTGTACATCCCGGAGCAGCTCCATGCACGTCGAACATCACCCATTGATCAAGGATTTCCCAGAAAAGCGCGAACAACTGCAAAAACTGCGCATGGAAAACCCAGTCTTCGCCCGTAAGACTGAGGAATACGAAGCGCTGGACAAGCGCATCAGCAGCGCCGCAAACCTGGACGACGCGTCGCTCGAGGCGCTCAAGCAGGAGCGTGAGACTTTGAAGGGCGATATCGCCCGAGACCTCAAGCGTGCCTCCGGCAGTTGCTGTGGCGGCTGCTGCGGCTAAGCCGTCCAAGAACCAAGCCCGCCGCCACGACGGGTTCAACGGCCTGCTAACCGTAGGGCCGAATTCATTCGGCCACCGATTCACAAAGGCCGAACAAGTTCGGCCCTACGACCAGCCACGTATCAGTTGCAGGTCGGGTGAGCCGAAGGCGTAACCCGACGGACAAACTCACTCAACGGCCTGGACCTGCAGGGCCGGACTCATCCGGCCGCCGGTTCACAAAGGCCGAACAAGATCGGCCCCTAGCGTACGACCAGCCGCGTGCTCGCACATGCCTGCTAGGCGAGGCCGTTGGCGGTGGGTTTTGACGGCCTGCTAGAACAACCCACCGAAACGGAATCCCGATCCCACCCAGACGAACGCCACCGCCGTCAGGGTGATCAACACAATATGCACGCCCAACTGCGGCAGGCGTTGCGCGTTCAGCTTCGGTATCAGCGCCAGCCGCGCGTGCACACCAAGCAAGGCGGTAAAGCCCAACAGGATCAGCTTGGCCTGAACCAGGTGTGCGACGGGTGAGTCGCCGAACCACTGCGAATGCGGCAACCAGCGCCCGGCCAGCCAGACCCCGGTGATGATCTGCAGCAGCAAGGCAGGAATGCCGACCCGTTCGTAAAGCTGCTCGAAATGACGCACCGGCTGCACGTCACGACCGCGCAACGCACTAGGCAAGACGCTGAACAACAGCACCAGATGGCCGCCGACCCAGACGCTAGCACCGAGCAGGTGAAGGAACAGCAGATGGCGCATAGGTCTCACTCCGGGACGGTTTCATGCAGTCTGGCGCATCTTGCGCCCTTTGTGGCTGATGCCGATCAAGCCAGCCGTTATCATGCGACTCCATTTTCCCGACGCGGAGTTCCCCATGGCCAAGGCCAAGCGCATGTACGGCTGCACCGAGTGCGGCTCGACCTTTCCCAAGTGGGCCGGCCAGTGCGGTGATTGCGGCGCCTGGAACACCCTTGTCGAAACGATCATCGACGGCGCCGCACCGCCGTCCGGGCGTGCCGGCTGGGCGGGTGAACAGGCCAATATCAAAACCCTGGCCGAAGTCAGCGTCGAGGAAGTGCCGCGCTTTTCCACCGCATCCGGTGAACTGGACCGTGTGCTCGGCGGCGGTCTGGTGGATGGTTCGGTGGTGCTGATCGGCGGCGACCCCGGCATCGGCAAATCCACCATTCTGCTGCAGACGCTGTGCGCCATCGCCCAGCGTTTCCCGGCGCTGTACGTCACCGGCGAGGAATCCCAGCAACAGGTGGCCATGCGCGCACGGCGGCTGGACCTGCCGCAGGACAAATTGAAGATGATGACCGAGACCTGTATCGAATCCATCATCGCCACCGCACGGCTGGAAAAGCCCAAGGTGATGGTGATCGACTCGATCCAGACCATCTTCACCGAGCAGCTGCAATCGGCCCCAGGCGGCGTCGCCCAGGTGCGCGAAAGCGCGGCGTTGCTGGTGCGTTTTGCCAAGCAGAGCGGCACGGCGATCTTCCTCGTCGGCCACGTAACCAAGGAAGGCGCCTTGGCCGGGCCGCGCGTGCTGGAGCACATGGTCGACACCGTGCTGTATTTCGAGGGCGAATCCGACGGCCGTCTGCGGCTGCTGCGCGCTGTAAAGAATCGCTTCGGCGCGGTCAATGAACTCGGCGTGTTCGGCATGACCGACAAGGGGCTAAAGGAAGTCACCAACCCTTCGGCGATCTTCCTCACCCGTGCACAGGAAGCGGTGCCTGGCAGCGTGGTCATGGCCACTTGGGAAGGCACCCGGCCGATGCTGGTGGAGGTGCAGGCGTTGGTCGACACCAGTCATATGGCCAATCCGCGACGCGTCACCCTCGGCCTAGACCAGAACCGCCTGGCTATGCTGCTGGCGGTGCTGCATCGCCACGGCGGCATTCCCACCTATGATCAGGACGTGTTCATTAACGTGGTGGGTGGCGTGAAAGTGCTGGAAACAGCGTCGGATTTGGCGCTGATGGCCGCGGTGATTTCCAGCCTGCGCAACCGCCCGCTGGATACCGATCTGCTGGTATTCGGCGAGGTGGGCCTGTCCGGTGAGATCCGGCCGGTGCCCAGCGGCCAGGAACGACTGAAGGAAGCGGCCAAACATGGCTTCAAGCGCGCCATCGTGCCCAAGGGCAACGCACCGAAGGAGGCGCCCGCCGGTTTGCAGATCATTGGCGTGACGCGTCTGGAACAGGCGCTGGATGCGCTGTTCGAGTAGCGTGTGATCAGGGCTCGCCCAGCGCCGTCAACTCACGATCGAGTAGCGTTTCATCGCCCAAATTGAGTTCGACCAGACGTCGCAAATGGCTAATCGATTCGACATCGATATGGCGACAAACCAGGCCGATCAGTTCGCCTTCGGCATGCGCCATTTCGACCTCCATGCGCACTTCCGCATCGTCAGATAGACGAATCCGCGCGTGGAACGGTTGCGCGGGGTCGGCATCCCAGCTCGACGGGCGATGGACCAGCAATCCTTTCAATGACAGGTCGTGCAGCTCGACCGGCCAGCGGTTCTGGCCCTGGACGAGCTCCGTTACGGCGTCGAAGTCGATACGCTGGAAGCGCCGACGGTCGTGGGTGTTTTCGGTCATGATTTCGGCTCCCGGTAAACTTCTGTGAACTGACAAGACGAGCCCGCCCCAACCAAAGCGGCGCTCAGAGCCAACGGCGCACTCGCCGCCGGTAGGCGCGTATTCGTCGCCAAACAGCCTCGTCAGCAAATGCTCTTCGTGAACGATCACGGTGCGCTGCATGCAGAGAAACAGCAAGGGTAGCAGCAGCCAGGGCCAGAGACTGGCGAGCAGCAGCGCAAGGCCACAATAGATCATCGTATCGGCTAGGTAGATCGGGTTGCGCGAAAAGCTGAACGGCCCGCTCTGCAACAGGCTGCTCGGCTTGCCATAGGGATTGATGGTGGTGCGATGACGAAACATCTCCCATGCCGCCCAGACCATCAGCAGGACGCCCAGCACAATCGAGGCCCAGCCGGCGCAGGACGCCAGCTCATGTCCCGGCAGGTCGAGCGGCACCCCGCTCGCCAAACCCCAGGCACAGCCGATGAAGATCAGGTAGACCAATGGAGGCGGAGGTCTCACTCCGAGTGATTTGTCAGACATGCAGATTCCGGAGACTGTTGGTTGCATTCGATGTGGCAGCACCGCGGTAGACCACACCGCCTGCGTTTGAGCGTGACAACTGCCGTTAGTGCTGTCCCGGCAACCAGCCATGCACCATCGCATGCTTCATCAGGTCCGCAGGCCGATCGATATCGAGCTTGCGGCGGATGCTCAGCCGATGGGTTTCCACCGTCCGCACGCTGATTTGCAGCGCACGCGCCATGGTCTTGTTGTTATGCCCCTGGGCGAGCATGAGCAAAACCTCGCGCTCGCGTGGCGTCAGTTCGCGCTCTTCGCCGCCGCGGCTGGCCAGTTTCTCCGCAATTCCCGCGCTGTAGTAGGTATTACCGGCAGCAATCGCTTCGATCGCTACGATGATTTCGCGCGATGGCGCATCCTTCAGCACGTAACCGTGGGCGCCGACTTTAACCGAGGTGGTTACGTATTCCTGGTTGTCGTACATGCTCAGAATCAGCACGCGGATCCATGGAAAGCGCTCGCGTAGCGATTGCGTCAGTTCGAGACCGTTGACGTCCTTCAGCCCGATGTCCATCAGCACCACGTCTGCTGACACACGTTCGAGCAGGTCGATCGCCTCGGCACCGCAGCCGGCCTCCCCGACTACATCCAGTTCGGGCACGGCCATCAGCAACGCGCGGATGCCGTCCCGAACCAAGGCATGGTCGTCGATCAGTACCACCTTTATGCGAGCTTTCGGGTTCATTGAGCGAGCCTCTTATTATTTGGATCGATGTTTGTCAGCCGGCCCGTGCCGGCAAGGTCACGTCCAGCTCGGTACCGCCGGCGGTCGATAGCAGACTGAAACGTCCACCGAAGTGCTCCACCCGTTCACGGATGTTGCGCAGGCCGATACCGCTGCCCTTGATGCTATCGAGCCGGCGCGGGTCGAAGCCCATGCCGTCGTCTCGAACGCGCAAGCGCACAGAGGCTTCGTCCCCGTCCAGGCTGATATGAACAGACTGCGCCGCGGCGTGCCGGTCGATATTGGTCAGCGCTTCCTGCAAGGCCCGGAACAGCGCGACGGCCACCGAATCGTCCGGATCTCCGTCGCCAAGCGCGTTGCTGTATCGCATCTCCAGCCCACTGCGCTGCTCGAACTCTGCCACGAGCTGGCCAATCGCCGCCGATAATCCCAGCGTGTCGAGCAGTGAGGGATGCAGGTCGTGAGAGATTCGCCGCACCTCGCCTATGGCGCCAGCCAGTCGCTCGATACCCATATCAAGCGTCGTCTGCGCCTTCTGGTTGCCGCTGGCCAGTTCATGGCTGGCCAGCTCGAACTGGAACTTGATCGACACCAGCAGCTGACTGATGCCGTCGTGCAACTCTCGGGAGACGCGCGAGCGCTCTTCCTCCTGCAGGCTGACGATGCGCTGAGTCAGCAGCTGCTGCTTGCGGTCGGCCAACCGTCGCTCACTGACGTTCAGCGTCAGCCCGCTGGCAAACACCAGCAATACGGCCACCAACGCCACGGCAGCAATCGCCAGCATGGTGGTGTGGATGCCGCTGGCGACCTCTTCACGCACTAGCAGAATCGCCTGATCCACATCCTCGAGGTAGATGCCGGTCCCTAGCATCCAGCCCCAGCGTTCGAGCATCACCACATAGGCCAGTTTCGCCGCGAACTGGCCGGTCGAGGGCTTCTCCCAGATGTAGCGCTGGAAACCCTTGCCGGTCTGGGCGCTGTGCATCAAGGCCTGGATCACCGGCAGGCCGTTGGGGTCGGTCATATTCCACAGGTCCTTGCCGACCAGCTCGCTCTGCCGCGGATGCATCAGGTTGCGCCCGTTACGGTCGTAGACGAAGAAGTAACCGTCGCTGCCGAAACTGAAGCGTCCTAACGCGGCGAGCACCTTCCGTTGGGTTTCTTCATCGTCGAGGCCAGCGTCGTAGAGCGGCGCGATGGTGCTGAGGGCCATTTCGACATAGTTCTTCAACTCGGCCTGCTTGCTCGCCAGGATACTGCTTTCGATCAGTTGCGCCTGTTGCTCACCGAGGCGCTGGTTCTGGAACAGCACCAACGCGCAGACCACCGCCACGGCCAGCAGCAGTGGCAGGATGCTGAGTGCGGCGATCTTGTGTCTGAGCTGCATTGAGCGTCTCCGGATAACACGAATCTTGCTGAACGCTGCAAGATCGTCATCTGGTAAAAACGAAAAAGCCCGGCAATAACCGGGCTTCTCCATGCTGCGCTGAATATTACTTACCGTAGACCGGGAACTTGGCGCAGATCGCTTCGACCTTGCCGCGCACCGCCTCGATCACCGACTCGTCACCCATGTTGTCGAGGATGTCGCAGATCCAGCCGGCGAGATCGCGGCACTCGGCTTCCTTGAAGCCACGAGTGGTGACCGCCGGAGTACCGATACGCAGGCCTGAAGTGACGAAAGGCGAGCGCGGATCGTTCGGCACGCTGTTCTTGTTCACGGTGATGTGGGCATTGCCCAGGGCCGCATCGGCGTCCTTACCGGTGATGTCCTGCTTGATCAGGCTGAGCAGGAAGAGGTGGTTCTGGGTGCCGCCGGAAACCACATCGAAGCCGCGCTGGATGAACACTTCGGCCATGGCCTGAGCGTTCTTCACGACTTGCTGCTGGTAAACCTTGAACTCGGGCTGCAGCGCTTCCTTGAAGCACACCGCCTTGGCCGCGATCACGTGCTCCAGCGGGCCGCCTTGGGCACCCGGGAATACGGCGGAGTTGAGCTTCTTCTCGATCTCAGCGTTGGCCTTGGCGAGGATCAGGCCGCCGCGTGGGCCGCGCAGGGTCTTGTGGGTGGTGGTGGTGACCACGTCGGCGAACGGCACCGGGTTCGGGTAGACGCCAGCGGCGACCAGGCCAGCCACGTGAGCCATATCGACGAACAGGTAGGCGCCAACCTTGTCGGCGATTTCGCGGAAGCGGGCGAAATCCAGTACTTGGGAATAGGCGGAGAAGCCGGCAACGATCATCTTCGGCTTGTGCTCGACGGCCAGGCGCTCGACTTCGTCGTAATCGATCAAGCCCTGGTCGTTGATGCCGTACTGCACGGCGTTGTACAGCTTGCCGGAGGACGAAACGCTAGCGCCGTGGGTCAGGTGGCCGCCGTGGGCCAGGCTCATGCCGAGGATGGTGTCACCAGCGCTGAGCAGCGCCAGGTAGACCGCGGCGTTGGCCTGGGAGCCAGCGTGGGGCTGGACGTTGGCATAGTCGGCGCCGAACAGCTCCTTGGCGCGGTCGATGGCCAGTTGCTCGACCACGTCGACGTACTCGCAACCACCGTAGTAGCGCTTGCCCGGATAACCTTCGGCGTACTTGTTGGTCAGTACCGAACCCTGGGCTTCCATCACCGCCGGGCTGGTATAGTTCTCCGAGGCGATCAGCTCGATGTGGTCTTCCTGACGCTGGGCTTCCTGCTCCATGGCAGCGAAGAGATCGGCGTCGTATTTGGCGAGGGTCAAATCACGGCTGAACATGGCGGTCCCCTGAGAATCAGCTGGCGTTGGATAAAAGAGAGGCGCGGATTCTACCCCATCCACCAGATCGCGGGTATGAACTGTGGTCATGGGCAACATGAATGCTGAGACGGAAAAAAGCGCTGGAGGCTGGAAAGCTGGTCGTTGCGAAAAAATACGGTCGGCGTTCCGCGCACCACGCTTAGCCTGCGACAGTTGTGTCGATCGTCCGCTCCTCACCCAAATAGATCGACAGCCCATTGGCCGGCATCGGTCGGCCGAGGAAAAAGCCCTGCACTTCGTCGCAGTCATGCTCGCGCAGGAAGTCCAGCTGAGCTTGTGTTTCCACGCCTTCGGCTATCACAGACAACCTTAGGCTGTGTGCCATGGCGATGATCGCGTGGGCGATCTGCGTATCCTGCTCGCCCGCCGGCACGCCGTCGACGAAGCTGCGGTCGATCTTCAGCACGTCGATGGGGAACGCCTTCAAATAATTCAGCGAGGAATAGCCGGTACCGAAATCGTCGATCGCAATGGAGAGTCCGAGACGCTTGAGCGAATCAAGGATGCGCATCGCTCCATTTACATCCTGCATCAGAATGCTTTCGGTCAGCTCCAGCTCCAGTCGGCCCGGCAGGATGTCGCTGGACGCCAGAATCGCAGCGATGCGCTGACCGAGCCGGCCGTCGGCGAACTGCCTGGCGGAAAGGTTCACCGAGACTTTCGGCACGACAAGCCCCTGCGCCTGCCATTCGACGATCTGACGGCAGGCTTCGCGGAGCACCCAGTCGCCGACTTCGACTACCAGCCCAAGCTCTTCCAGCGCCGGGATGAAATCGTCTGGCGATACCAGGCCACGCAGTGGGTGCTGCCAGCGCAACAGCGCCTCGACGCCGGTCAGGGTGTGGCCATCGACGAGGAATTGCGGCTGGTAATGCAGCACGAACTGCCGCTGCTCGAGCGCATGGCGCAGATCGCTTTCCAGTTCGAGACGCTCCAGCGCGCGGGCATTCATTTCGGCCTGGTAGAACTGGAAATTGTTCTTGCCGCGCTCCTTGGCGTAGTACATCGCCGTATCGGCGTTCTTCATCAACTGGCTGAGGTCGTTGCCATCCTGCGGGCTGAGGGCGATGCCGATGCTGGCGGTGACGAAGAACTCCCGACCCGACAGCACGAATGGCTCGGTCAGGCTGGCCAGAATGCGTTCGGCGACCTGAATCGCACGGCTCAACGCCTCATCGCGATCGCCGCTGGGGCGCAGGAGAAAGGTGAACTCGTCGCCACCCATGCGCGCCACGGTATCGTCCTCGTCGACGCACGAAGCCAGACGCGCGGCGACGTCCTTGAGCATCCGATCGCCCGCAGCGTGGCCCAGCGAGTCGTTGATCGGCTTGAACCGATCCAGATCGAGAAACATCAGCGCCACCCAGCCACCCCGCCGTGCGGCCAGTTGCAGGCTGCTGTGCAGGCGATCCTGAAATAACGTCCTGTTGGGTAATTGAGTCAGGCCATCGTAATAGGCCAGGCGATGGATGCGCTTCTCGCTGGCCTTGCGCTCGCTCATGTCGCTAAAGAAGCAGACGTAGCTGACCAAGTCGTTTTCAGCATCGCGCACGGCGGTAATGCCGACCCAGCACGGATAGGTTTCGCCCGTCTTGCGCTTGAGCCAGAACTCGCCTTCCCAGGTTCCGGCTTGAAGAATCTTGTCGCGAACGAAGGTCATCTGGTTGGCTTGCTGTCGATCCGCGCTGAGTGCCGTCGGCAGCTTGCCCAGTATTTCGTCGGTGCGATAACCAGTGATGCGCTGGAACGCCGCGTTGACCTGGACGATCTGGCCAGCCGGATCGGTAACCACGATAGCGGCGGTGGAATGGTCGAATACCGTCGCGGCGCGGCGCAGTGCCTTCTCCGCCTGGCGCTGCTCGCTTATGTCACGGGCGATGCACAATGCGCCGTCGAAACGATTGTTCTCGTTCCAGAGCAACATGACTCGCAACTCAAGCGCGAGCGTTCGACCGTCGGCGGCGACACAATCGAAGTACAACGTTTCGCCTTGCAGGCTCTCTCCGAGTTCGGCGATCGCCGCCGGATTAGCCGAAGCCTTGCGCACTCGGCGCATCAAATCGTAGAACCCAGCGGCCTGACGCGGTTTGGTCACCACCCGATCCAGACCATGACGGGCCACCCATTCGGGGCTGTAGCCCAGCATGGTTTGCACCGACGGACTGATGTAATTGATGCGTACCGCGCTGTCAGTGGTGAAGATCAGATCGCGCAGGCTGTCGGCCAGCATGCGGTACCGACGCTCACTAACACGCAGGGAATGGCTGTGCTCGATATTGGCGGTGACATCCCGGGCTACGCCGATCAGCCGCTGCACCCGCCCCTGCTCATTGCGCGCCAGCACCTGTTCGGAAACGCTGAACCAGTGCCACTTGCCGTTACGGTGGCGCCAACGCAGCAGAGATTCCTGGCTCTGACCGTCGGTAATCGAGCCGCGCAGGGCGAGCAGCCGCGCGATGTATTCCTGGTCGTCGGGGTGACTGATGCGCTGCCAGAAGAAATTGGCATCTTCGCCGCGCTCCTCTTCGCTGTAACCCAGGCGCGAGGCCAGGTTGTTATTACTGAACAGCAGCTTGCCCGCAGCCAAGTCCTGCACATAAAGCGTGTCGGGCACCGCACGCAGCACCTCAGACCAGAAACGCTCCCGCTCCGCCAGCGCTGTTTGCGCCTGCTGCTCACGCGTGATGTCGCGCATCACCCAGACGAAACCGGAAGGCTGCGTATTGCCGCCCAGGCACAGAGCTCGGCGGGTCATGGAATAAATGTGCGTTTCCCCATCTTGCAGCCGTCGCACGGGCTCCAGGACGAGATCGGCACGTGGATCGCCGGCCTCGAATGCGTCGCGGCAGAGCGTCGGCAGCAGCTCCTGCAATCGATAACGTCCCACGTCTCGATTGTTCAGGCCGAACATCGACCCGGCCTGGCTGTTGAGGTACTGCAGCCGACCGGTGAGGTCGCTGATGAGGATACGTTCTTCGATGGCGTCCAGTATGGAGTCCGAATAGCGCAACGCTTGCCAACGGGAAACAGAACGTCGGGGCGACATACAGCGACTAAACACCCGACCCGCCAGTTGGCTGAGCCTGGTGAACCACTCGGGACGGGACGAGCGCGGCTGAAGGGGATCAGAATCGGCCAAGCGGATCGGACCTATGTGTTAAGGCGAGAAAAGCCATACAGCTAACGCGGAAAGAACGCAATGATGCCCCGTTAAGCGGCAAAATGCCATCACGCAGACAGCATGTCCGGTGGTTTGCCCTGTCATGAGCATTCCGGTAGCTTTGCCGAACTGTTCTGACCCGTCGCTGCGACGGGGTCTTCCTTCTTCTATTTCTTTGTCACGGGCATTCGTTTCCATGGCTCAATATGCATATCTGCGCTATTAGCTTTTAGTCACGTTTTGCGATCTTCAGTCGATCCCTTGCGATCGTTGGCTTTCCAGCCTATTCAGCACGGTTTTTCCTCTCGATCTTGTGTTATGGCAGAGCTTTTAGTTAGCTTTCGCTGATTCTGGGTCAAATTTAGGCTCCAAAACCTAACTTTTTTCGAAGTGCTCCTGTGATCGCTCCGGCCAGGTTTCGCCAGCAGATTTCCTCTCGTGAGAACAGCAGATAAAGTTCCTCTTATATAAAAGGCTCATTACTTCTCAGGGCATCCACAAGTCGGGCTTCCGCGATGCTGTCGAGAAAACTCAAACAGTGCGGGTGAGGTGATGACGGGCGTCTAGGTTAGACTCGCGTTTTTACGCGTATTCCAAGGAGTAGTAGCGTGAACACGGAAAACCATTCCCAGACGGCCGCGTTTCTTTGGTCCATTGCCGATCTGTTGCGCGGTGACTTCAAGCAATCTCAGTACGGCCGCATCATCCTGCCGTTCACCCTGCTGCGGCGTATGGAATGTGTGCTGGAGCCGACCAAGGAAGCGGTGATTCGTGAATCCTACGCCCAGGAAGGTCGGCCTGATCTGGTGCGCGAGCGGCTGTTGCTGCGCGCCGCCGGGCAGCAGTTCTTCAATGCTTCCAAGTTGACCCTGGGCACGCTGTCCGACACCCAGACCGCTGCCGATCTGATGAGCTATGTACAGTCCTTCAGCAAGGATGCCCGCGAGATTTTCGAGCACTTCCACTTCGAAGACTTCGTGCAGCAACTCGCCGCCGCCAACCTGCTGTATCAGGTAGTGCAGCGCTTCGCCGCCACCGACCTGAGCCCCGAGCGCATCAGCAACTTCGGCATGGGCATCATCTTCGAAGAGCTGATCCGCAAGTTCGCGGAAAGCTCCAACGAAACCGCCGGGGAGCACTTCACCCCGCGCGATATCGTGCACCTGACCACCTCGCTGGTGATCACCGGGCAGGACGACAAGCTCAAGCCCAACAGCATCGTCACCATCTATGACCCGACTGCCGGCACCGGCGGCTTCCTCTCCGAGGGAGACGAGTACATCCAATCCATCAGCCAGCAAGTCACCGTGTCGCTGCACGGCCAGGAGCTGAACCCAGAGTCCTACGCCATCTGCAAGGCGGACATGCTGATCAAGGGCCAGGACGTCACCAACATCAAGCTGGGCAACACCCTGTCCAACGACCAACTGGCCGGCCCCGAGCACCACTTCGACTTTATGCTCAGCAACCCGCCGTTTGGCGTGGAGTGGAAGAAGGTACAGAAGCAGATTACCGACGAGCACACCGAGAAGGGCTTCAACGGCCGCTTCGGCCCCGGCCTGCCGCGTGTGTCCGATGGCTCGCTGCTGTTCCTCCTGCACCTGGTCAGCAAGATGCGTGACCCGCGTGAAGGTGGCTCGCGCATCGGCATCATCCTCAACGGCTCGCCGCTGTTTACTGGTGGCGCCGGTTCGGGTGAGTCGGAGATCCGCCGCTACCTGCTGCAGAACGATCTGGTCGAAGCCATCATCGCCCTGCCCACCGACATGTTCTACAACACCGGCATCGCCACCTATGTGTGGGTGCTGAGCAACCACAAGGCCGCCGTACGCCAGGGCAAGGTGCAGTTGATTGACGGCAGCCAGCACTTTGCCAAGATGCGCAAATCGCTGGGCAGCAAGCGCCAGTACCTCACCGAGGAGCAGATCGACGCGCTGGTGCGCCTGTATGGCCGCTTCGAGGAAACGCCGCAGAGCAAGATCTTCCCCGTCGAAGCTTTCGGCTACCGGCGCATCACCGTGGAACGCCCGCTGCGCCTGAACTTCCAGGCCAGCGCCGAGCGCATCGAAAAAGTGCTGAAAGAAAAAGCCATCGAGAAGCTGGAAGCCCCGGCCCGTCAGCGTCTGGTCGAGGCGCTGCAAGCCATGGACGCCAGCGTGCTGCACCGCAACCGCGAGCAATTCAGCAAGCTGCTGAAAAAGGCACTCAACGCCCACGACGTATTCCCCAGTACGCCGGAGCTGAAGGCCATCCTCAACGCCCTGAGTGAGCGTGACCCGGAAGCCGATATCTGCATGGTCAAGGGCCAGCCGGAAGCCGACGCCGGCCTGCGCGACAACGAGAACGTGCCGCTGGGCGAGTCGGTATACGACTACTTCGAGCGCGAAGTAAAACCCCATGTGCCGGATGCCTGGATCGACGAGAGCAAGACGGATGCGCAGGACGGCGAAGTCGGCGTGGTCGGTTTCGAGATTCCCTTTAACCGCCACTTCTATGTGTTCCAGCCGCCGCGCCCTCTGGCCGAGATCGACCGCGACCTGAAAGCCTGCACCGATCGCATCAAGCAGATGATCGAGGGGCTGTCGGCATGACGTTTTCTAGCTATCCGGAATACAAGAATTCCGGTCATGAATGGGTTGGTGAGATCCGAGTCACTGGCATGTCTATCGGAGCAAAAACATTTTCTCGGAGAGAAATATTAAGGCCCTTGAGAGTGACGAACAGCTGACAGCTTCGCAAAAGTATGGCGTCATTCCGCAGAGGTTATTTTCAGAGCTTGAAGGCCAGAAGGTGATGCAGGTTATCTTGGGTCGAGATATTTTAAAGAAAGCTGAAGTTAATGACTTTTTCATCAGTATGCGGAGCTTCCAAGGCGGGCTGGAGTTTTGCTCCTATAGTGGCGCTGTAAGTTCTGCATATGTGCCGCTCTATGCCAATAGAGGAATCGACAATAGATTTTTTAAACATCTTTTCAAATCCGTCTCTTTCATATCTGCGCTTCAAAATACGAGCAATCTTGTCCGTGACGGACAGGCTCTCAGATATAACAACTTTGTTCAGTTATCCCTTCCTTTTCCTTCGCTTAACGAGCAGAGAACGATTGGTGAATTCCTCGACCACGAAACCGCCCGCATCGACGCGCTGATCGAAGAGCAGCAGCGCCTGATCGAACTGCTCAAGGAAAAGCGCCAGGCCGTGATCTCCCACGCCGTCACCAAAGGCCTTAACCCGACGGTGCCGATGAAAGACTCTGGCGTGGAGTGGCTGGGCGAGGTGCCGGCGCATTGGACAGTCGCCCCAATTAAGTTTTTCTTTGAGTTTCTTGATGGGCAACGTATTCCGATCAAGGCGGAAGACCGGGGAGCAATGCAGGGGGATTATCCCTACTATGGTGCATCTGGGATTATTGATTATGTAAATGATTTTATCTTCGAAGAGGACTTGGTCTTAGTGTCCGAGGATGGGGCGAACTTGCTTATGAGATCAACCCCGATTGCATTTGTGGCACAAGGTAAATACTGGGTTAACAACCATGCTCATATAATTCGACCTCAGGATGACAGTCTTACTTACTGGGTGGAGGTTATTGAGCAGCAGGATTTGACGAACTACGTGACCGGATCTGCTCAGCCAAAGTTAACTGCGGAAGCTCTTGGCTCAATAAAAATTGCGGTTCCACCGACGGGTTCTGAGCGTGCAGCTATCCAGGCTTTCATTCTGGAGATTGATGCAGAGCTGGGTGCGTTGTTGACTGAGGCAGCTTGTGGTGTCCGGCTGCTCCAAGAACGCCGCTCAGCCCTAATCTCCGCCGCCGTCACCGGCAAAATCGACGTACGCGGCTGGCAGCCACCGGTCAGCACTCCAGCCACCGAACCAGCAGTAGCAGAGGCCGTGTAATGGCAGACAGCAAGGAAGCCCAGTTCCAGCAGGACATCATCAGCGCCATGACCGCCCAAGGCTGGCTCACCGGCCCGGCCAGCGGCTATGACCGGCACACGGCGCTGTATACCGAGGACTTTCTCGGTTACTTCAAGGACGCCTGGCCAGAGCGTTGGGACAAGTTCGCCAAGGCCAACCCGAACAATCCGGACGCCGTGCTGGTGCAGAAACTTGTTCGCGAACTGGAGCAGGACGGCACCCTGGATGTGCTGCGTCATGGCTTCAAGCTGCCGGGGGTGAAGATTGAGGCGTGCAGCTTCAAGCCCGACCACGGCATGAACCCGGATACGCTCAAGCGCTACCAGTGCAACCGTCTGCGCGTGGTGCCGGAGGTGTCGTATTCCCCGCACTATCGCGAGGGGGAGTACAACCCGCGTCTGGATCTGGTTTTGTTCGTCAACGGCATCCCTGTCGCCACGCTGGAGCTGAAAAGCGAGTTCAAGCAAAGCGTGGAAAACGCCAAGCGCCAGTACCGCTACGACCGCCCGGTAAAAGACCCGCTGACGCGCAAGCCCGAGCCGCTGCTGACCTTCAAACGCGGTGCGCTGGTGCACTTTGCCGTGAGTCAGGATGAGGTGGCGATGACCACCCAGCTGGCCGGCAAGGAGACCTTCTTCCTGCCGTTCAACCTCGGCAGCCTCGACGGCGGCGCCGGCAACCCGCCTGCGCCAGACGATAGCCAGTACGCCACCGGCTACCTGTGGCAGCGCCTGTTCCAGCCGGATGCCTGGCTCAAGGTGCTGGGCCGCTTCCTGCACCTGCAAAAGAGCGTGAAGGAAGATGCCGATGGCAAGCGTCTCACCAAAGAAACCCTGATCTTCCCGCGCTATCACCAGTGGGAAGTGGTCAACACACTGATCGAGACCACCCGCGCTGAAGGGCCGGGCAAGCGTTACCTGATCCAGCACAGCGCCGGCTCAGGCAAGTCCAACTCGATTGCCTGGACGGCGCATCAACTGGCCTCGCTCTACGATGCCGAGGGCCAGCGGCTGTTCAATTCGGTGATCGTGATTACCGACCGCACCGTGCTGGATAAGCAACTGCAGGACACCATCTACCAGTTCGAGCACGCCCAGGGCGTGGTCAAGTGCATCACCCGCGATATCGGCAGCCAGAGCAAGTCCGAGCAGTTGGCCGAGGCGCTGGCCGAGCAGACGCGCATCATCATCGTCACCATCCAGACCTTCCCGGCGCTGTTCGATGCGCTGGACAAGTACCCGAGGCTTGCCAGCGGGCGCTATGCGGTGATCGCCGACGAGGCGCATTCCTCGCAGACCGGCTCATCGGCCAGCAAGCTCAAGCAGATTCTCGGCAGCGATGCTGTTGTTGGAAACGAAGGGGACGCGGAAGAGATCAGCGCCGAAGAGCTGCTGGACGCCGCCGTGGCCGCCCGCGCGCCCAACGAGCGCATCAGCTACTACGCCTTCACTGCCACGCCCAAGGCCAAGACCCTGGAGCTGTTCGGTCGCCCGGCCAATCCGGCATTGCCGGCGAGCGCCGACAACAAACCCGAGGCGTTCCACCTGTACTCCATGCGCCAGGCCATCGAGGAAGGCTTCATCCTCGATGTGCTGCAGAACTACACCACCTACAGCACCGCCTGGAAGATCGCCCACCCGGACGGCGACGACGAGGAAGTGGACTCGAAGAAGGCGCGCATGAAACTGGCGCGCTGGGTGCGCCTGCATCCGTACAACATCAGCCAGAAGGTGGAGGTGATCGTCGAGCACTTCCGCGCCAATATCCGCCACCTGCTGGGCGGCCAGGCCAAGGCCATGGTGGTCACCAGCAGCCGGCAGGAGGCGGTGCGCTATCAGCTGGCGGTGCAGGCTTATGTGAAGCAGATGGGCTACACCGATGTGCATCCGCTGGTGGCCTTCTCCGGCAGTGTGTTGCCGGACGGAGTGATTCCCGAAGAGGTGACGGAAAGCAGCAGCCTGCTCAACCCCGGCCTGAACGGGCGCGACCTGGCGGAAGCCTTCGACACCCAGGACTTCAACGTGATGATCGCCGCCAACAAGTACCAGACCGGCTTCGATCAGCCCAAGCTGTGCGCCATGTACGTGGACAAGAAGCTGCAGGGCGTGGACTGCGTGCAAACCCTGTCGCGCCTGAACCGTACCTTTGGCGACAGCAAGCCGACCTTCATCCTCGACTTCTTCAACGACGCTCAGGACATTCTCGACGCCTTCCTGCCGTACTACACCAAGGCCGAGCTGACCGACGTGACCGACCCACAGCTCATCTATGACCTGCAGAAGAAGCTGGATGCCGAGGGTATTTACCACTGGGAAGAGGTGGCGGCGTTTGCGCTGGCCTTCTTCGACCCCAAGGCCGCCGCCAGTAAGCTCAGTTACTACTGCGCGCCGGCCAAGGAGCGTTTTGCCAAGCGCTACAAGCTGGCCCAGGAATCACGCCAGCACGCGCTGGACTTCAAGCGTACCGCCGAGAAGAACGGCGACGGCGACGGCCTGAAAAAGGCCGAAGCAGCCCTCAAGGAAGCCGGTGAGCAAGTCGATCAGCTCGACCTGTTCAAGAAAAACCTGCAGAGCTTTGTGCGCCTGTACGAGTTCCTTTCGCAGATCATCCCCTACGAGGATCGCGAGCTGGAGCAGCTGTGCGTGTACGCCAAGCACCTGCACCCGCTGCTGCGCGTGGATCGCCTCGATCAGGAAGACGTGGATGTGGGTGAGCTGCAACTGACCCACTACCGCCTGACCAAGCGCGCCGAGCATCAGCTGCGCCTGAGCGAGGAGCAAGGCGACTACGGCCTCGAACCGGCCACGGGACTGGGCAGCGGCAAGCCCCACGACCCGGAGAAGAAACGGCTATCGGAAATCATCGAGGCGCTGAACGATATCTTCGGTGCCGAAGTGAGCGATGAAGACCAGCTGCAATTCCTCACTGGCATCGCCAACCGCATCAGCCGCCAGGAAGATGTGATGGCTCAGGTGAACAACCACTCGGTGGAGCAAGTGATGCACGGCCTGTTCCCCAAGCGCGTACTCGACACCGTGCTGGACGCCATGACCGACCACGAGAAACTTTCGCTGGAAGTGCTGGATAACGAAACCAAGAGCCGGGCGTTTGCGTTGGTGATTTTGAAGATGCTGACCCAGCAGGCTGGGCTTTCACCAAGCATTAACTAACCGCAGGTTATGAGCATGGAGAGCGCATGAGTCGTATAGAGCAACACATCGTTAGGGCGTGGGCTAGCAGGTTAGCTGCATCGACCGTCAAAGAAGTGATCGAAAAGCTGGAAAGTATGGCTGCAGAGCTGTCAGGGGATTCTGGGCTAGCGAACGTCTGGGAGGAGATCTGCGCCCAGATCCAGGGAGAGGAATCTTCTGATTGGGCGGCCTACGAAGACGTTATCGAAAGCTTGCTGCATGCCTGCCTGGAAGGCATGGACAGAGATGCTCAACTGGCGCTGTGGGCGGTCACGGACGCGGGGTGGGATTATATCTACGATCACCACGCGGATTCGGACGGTAGTGCAAGCGTGCCCCTTAATACGGGTGACATTGTGAGCATGCTGGCGAGTGATGTGTTTTCGGCCGCTGCGGATTATGAAAGCCCTACCCTCTACCGCTTTAAATGGGGAGAGGATGATCCTGAGTATGATGAAGACGATGGTGCCTGCACATGACTCTAGCCTTGTATGTGACCACAGCCTAGCCTCCACCAGCCCATAACAAGCTTTTACGGGAAGCGCTGGATAACGAGACCAAGAAACGGACATTTGCGTTGGTGATTTTCAAGATGCTTAAGGCTGCTGTCGGTTTGGGGCAACGTAGCGAGAGCGTTGCTGTTTAACAGCATTAGGTGCTCGATCAGATTTCAGATGGCTTTGGCAGAAGGCTTGAAGGATCGCAGGCTAGCTCGCCTGCGATGCGGTAGAGCTTCTCGACGGTGATGTTGACCTCGCCACGCTCGATGCGACCTACGTAGCTGCGGTCGAGACTGCACGCCAGCGCCAATGCGTCCTGGGAAATCCGGCAGGCCTTCCTCTGCATTCGGATGCGTTCCCCTAACGCTTTCGCCAACTTATCCATGACCGTCTCAATTCAACTTGAGGCGGCACTATCGTGCGTTTGCGGACGCACAGGCCACGGATTATAATCCGCATTTTTGCGCTAACCCTTCTGGTGCCTCAATGAAATCGGCCTCGTTTATCTTCGACAGGCGTCTGTATGAGCTGCTTCAGGAGCCAGGGCGTACAACGTTTACGACCCGTGAACTGCGCGATGCCTATGCCGCTCGCCTAAACGGCACACATTTCCGTATCGCCGATGTGCGCCGCTATGTGTATGAGCAGATTCGCCGGTTGCTGCGCGCGGGCTGGGTTGTGCTGGATGAGGATCGTCGTGTTCGAGGGCAGGTCTACCATCTGCAGCCGATTCCGGCACATCTGCAACTGGAATTGATCGACAACGGCTTTGAGAGCAGCCTCAAGATTGCCGGGGAACCCCAGCAGGCACCGGCTGCGTTCGAAGTGGAGGCGCTACCGCTTCAATCTCCAGCAAATACGAATCAGCAGCTCGAAGCGCTCCACAAGGAAATCCGCTTGGACTTCCTGTCCTCTATGGGCGAGGCGGAACGATTCAAGCTGCTTCTGGATGAGATGCCACATTTGCGGGGCAAGGTTGAAGGCGAGTATCTGGAGGCCAGGGATCGCAGCTCTCGCCTTCTGGGCCATCTACGCGCCATCGAAAAGACCCTCAAAACGCTTGCTGCGCCACAATGAGCAGACTGCTACGCAGCTGGCAGAACAGCTGCATCACCAGGGCGTTGGAGCACTTCACCGTCACGCCGCACTTCTTTTGCCAGGCAACGCCGGGGGCTGGTAAGACGCGCATGGCCGCAGAGCTAGCCAGCCGACTGCTTGAGCAGGACAGAATTGATCTGGTGCTTTGCTTTGCGCCGTCCTGCCAGGTCGTGGAGGGTTTTCGTTCGACCTTTGCGGAAGTCCTGGGCAGACGTCTCGATGGGCAAATAGGTGCCGTTGGGGCGGCATATACCTATCAGGCCATGGAATACCGTGATGAGGGATTCTGGCAGCTGCTTGATGATTACCGGGTGCTTGTGGTCTTCGATGAAATCCACCATTGCGCCGGCCACGATCCGCTGCTCAGCAATGCCTGGGGGCAGCAGATACTGAATCGAATACAGGATCGGGCTGCCTTCACGTTGGCCCTGTCTGGCACGCCCTGGCGTTCGGACGACAAGGCCATCGCATTGGCTCGCTACTCTTCGCCCGAGGGGCATTTGATCTGTGATTACCGTTATGGCTTGAAAGATTCCATTGCCGACGGCGTGTGCCGATCACCTCGCATTGTGTTACTCGACAATCAGAAGGTGAAACTTACGGAAGAGCTTGGCGCGGATAGCTCCGTAAGGCTGTTTCCCAGCATCGCCAAGCTTTTGGGGGAGTCACCTGTCACCTATGAGGAACTTCTGCGTCATGACGAGGTGGTCAATCCAATCCTCGATCTTGGCTGCAGCAAGCTGAACGAGCTACGCCAGATCAAATCTGATGCCGCTGGTTTGGTGGTGGCCACCGACATCGAACACGCCCAGCAAGTTGTACTGGCTCTGGAAGCAATGGGTGAAGAGTGCCGCATCGTGACCAACAAAACCCCGGATGCGCAGCAGGTAATCAATGTATTCCGGAGCAGCGCCTGCCGCTGGATTGTGGCCGTCGGAATGATCAGCGAAGGCACCGACATTCCCCGCCTGCAAGTGTGCTGCTATCTCAGCCGTATCCGTACCGAACTGCATTACCGGCAAGTGCTGGGGCGAGTGCTGCGGCGCACAGGTGAGTCCGACGACCAGGCATGGCTATTCATGTTGGCGGAGCCAACGCTTCAGGGCTTTGCGGAGCGAATTTCGGATGACTTGCCTGATGACCTGGCAGTTTTGAGCGATGTGCAGATGCCTGGTTTTACTCCAGGCTCCAGGCCTGAGCCGATGGGCACTTTGGGTCATGTCGAAGGTTTCGACGGTGCGGGGTTAGGTGGTGCAGAACCGGGTATTGGATCGCAGCCTACGAACATCATTTCGCTGGGTGGCTTTGCAATTGAGCCCGCTTACCAGGTCAGCTTTTCCCAGCATTATCGGCAGCAGCTACTGGCTTGTTTTTGATGCTCAGCCAGTCGAGGCTGATCCAATGATGTTGGTGTTCATGAATCCATAACCGGCCGGCGTCGTGTGGAACGTAATCGTGAGGTGTGCATGGAGATTAAGTCGCAGGCATTGGTCGATGTCGTTGAGGATGTGATCTGCGACGTGTGCCGCTCTGGCACGCGTATTCCCGGCTATGGTCCCCAATACGGCAAGCTTGAAGCCCAATGGGGATATGGCTCCCAGCATGATGGGGAGCACTACCGGGTGCATCTCTGTGAGCCCTGCTTTTTCAGGGTGCTGAGTGGGTTGCGTCGGGAGCGCATGGTCAATGGTATGTTCGATGATGATCAGCCATTTGCTTCCGAAGATTTTGGTCTGGTCAGCAAAGACAACTACTGGGGAAAGAACTGATTGTAGGGTTGAAAATCCATCAGCCGCACCACGTCGAATCGCGGACAAATTAGGGGTAAGCGCGCGGCTTGCCCGTTCTGGTCTCGTAGATTGGAATAACTGAATAAGGAGGTAGCCGCTTTGACCCTTCCGCATGAAAGAACCCGGAGTGTCGTCAAGACCGAAGCTTTTCTCCGCGACCTCTCTCGTAACACCGAACTACCTGATGACATTCGCAGCTATGCGAAAAGCCTGCTCAGACACTACCCGTCCGCCGTTCAAGTTTTCTCGCTGGGGCGCCTCGAAGAGTGCCTGGTAAACGACGCTCAAGATGATGAATATCGGCGAAGGGTGATTGCGTTCCATCAGCCGCTTTTCAGTTCGTCGTTAGACTTCACGCTATAGGCGTGAACGCCACGATGCTCAGCACTGATCAAGCCCAGTCGGTATCCGCCCGGATTGCGCAACGAGTCAAGCGCCTACCTAAAGGGCAGCCGTTCAGCATTAGCCGTTTCACAGGGTTTGGAACGAAAAACGCCGTATCCAAAGCAATAGCTCGACTGGTCAACCGAGGCGAGCTCGAACGGGTGTATCGCGGGATCTATATGCGCCCGAAACCCGGACGCTACGTTGCCAGGGCTCGCCCCAATCCCTGGAAATTGATTAGCCTGATTACCAAGCAGAAACGCTTGTCTCTGCAGATCCACGGCGCCAATGCCGTCAGAAGGTTTGGGCTCAGCACCCAGATGCCACTCATTCCAATCTATTACACCAGCGGAGCCAGCCGTTCAGTATTCATAGGGAAAGCTGAAATTCGGCTGATACACGCGGCACCGATGGTCATGCAACATGCCGGAACTGAGGTGGGTGCCGCTATCAGTGCATTGTTTTATCTCGGTAAAGGCGGCTCAACTCCTGAATGTATTGCGGCGATCAAGAAAGGGCTCCGACCTGAAGACTTAGTCAAATTGCTGGCCTGCAAACTGCCGAAATGGATGCGAACGGTATTGGAAGCGCAATAGCGAAATCGCTGCATTGCGAACTGCAGGGTAGGGGCTGTAAGAACCAATGATCATAAGCGGCTGGCGACAGATATTTTGAGCACCGAGCACCGAGCACCGAGCACTGATCATTTGATGATCAACATCGGCGTCTCCTAACGAATTCTGAGCACTCCAGCCCGGCCAAGCTCCAGGGATTTCGCCTAGTAACGCGCACGTTGAATTTCAGCTGAAGTTTTTACACAGCCTGGGCCGCTTGTTGCCTGTCACGCTTGGCTGGTTTGGGGCGACTGTCGCCGCTCGTAGCTTTCTCAAACCAGCACTCTGTTCTGACTGAACTCACTACACAAAAGTGTATCCGGACGTTTATTACCGGTTCCTGCTGCCCGTTCCGTGGCGGGGCCTGACGACAATCACGCCGCGCGCGGGCATGGTGGTGGTGGCGGTGGTGAACGGGGAGTTCACCTGCAAGCAGCTGGCCTATGAATACGGCACGCCGGTGCTACGCGCGGCGAACAAGGCCTACCCGGACATTCGCCTGCGCGACGGCGAGGACCTGGAGGTGTTCGGCGTGGTGACGCGCTGCATTCACAAGCTGCCGGGGTGCTGATGCCGACCTATGCCCTGGTGGACTGCAACAACTTCTACGTGAGTTGCGAGCGGCTGTTCCGCCCCGACCTGCGCACGGTGCCGATGGTGGTACTGAGCAACAACGACGGCTGTGTGGTGAGCCGCAGCAACGAGGCCAAGGCGCTGGGCATTGGCATGGGCGAGCCGTTCTTCAAGATCCGCGACCTGGTGCAGGCGCATGGCGTGCTGGCGTTCAGCAGCAACTATGCGCTGTACGGCGACGTTTCCGCACGGGTGGTACGGGTGCTGCGCGGGCTGGCACCGCGTCTGGAGGTTTATTCGATCGACGAGAGCTTTCTCGACCTGGCGGGCCTCGGCCGGCCGCTGGCCGGTTACGGCCGGCACATTCGCGCGGAGGTGCAACGGCTGACGGGCATGCCGGTGGGGGTGGGCATCAGCACCACGAAGACCTTGGCCAAGTTGGCCAACTGGGCCGCCAAGCGGCGTAGCCAGAGCGGGGGGGTGGTGGCCACCCGGCCCGAGCAGCAGGCGGCGTTGCTCAAGGACGCGCCGCTGGGCGAGGTGTGGGGCGTGGGGCGCAAGCTGCAGGCGCACCTGGGCGCGCTGGGTGTTAAAACCGCCTGGGATCTGGCGCAGCAGGACGCCTGGACGATGCGCAAGCAGTTCTCGGTGGTGCTGGAGAAGACCATTCGTGAGCTGCGTGGCGAGCCGTGCTTCGCCCTGGACGAGGGGCCGGAGCCGAAGCAGATGATCACCTGCAGCCGCAGCTTCTCGCTCCGAGTGACGGAGCTGGCGCCGCTGCGCGAGGCGGTGGCCAGCTACGCCTGCCGCGCAGCGGAGAAGCTGCGCGCGCAAGGCGATGTGTGGCAGCTGCTGCAGGTGTATATCCGCACCGGGGTGTTCAACCCGGACGAGCCGCGCTACGCGCGCACCGCCAGCGTGGCGCTGCACACGCCGAGCAACGACTCGCGCGACCTGGTGCAGGCGGCGCTGGCCGGGCTGGAGGGTATCTACCGGCCCGGCTACCGGTACCAGAAAGCCGGGGTGATGCTGATGAACCTGGCCAGCCCCGGGCAGGTACAGGCCGACCTGTTCGCCCCGGCGCCGCGGCCGCGCAGCGCGGCGCTGATGGCAACCGTGGACAGGATCAACACCAACATGGGCCGCGGCACCGTGCGCCTGGCGCGCGTGCCGGCCCTGGGCGGCTGGTCGATGAAGCAGGAGCTGCGTTCTCCGGGGTACACCTGCCGCTGGGACGAGCTGCCAAGGGTACGTTAGATCATGAACAGGTGAGGGAGGCGCCGTTGCTGACAGCGACCTACCAGGCGTTCCAAAGATAAAGGAGGGTGTGAAAGACCCACTACCATTAAGTCAGCTGCTGCCGGTCGCGACAGACTGAAGTCGAACCACAGCTATCGGTCGCGGTAGGCAACAACCGGCCCAGAGTGTGTAAAAACGCTTCGTCAAAATTGAAGTGCGCGCGTCTACGTGAAATCTGAAATTTTTCGGCACCTCAGCAGATGTGGATTTCGCCCAGATGCGCGATTTCCAGTCCGGTTTTGAGTACCTGTCGCGCTCGAAAACGTTTTTACACAGCCTCGGCCAATAGCGGCCCTTGGCTGCGGGCGCGCGGTACGCGACTCGGCCCGAAGGAGCCCTCAAGTAGCGATACAGTCGAATAGCACCTACCATGACGCACTAGAATCAGTAGCTTGGTTTCCACTAGACAAGGAGGGTCGAAGTGCATCTTGTGCGTGTTCGCGTCCGGAACTTCAGAGGCATCGCATTCGGTGAGGTCCACATCAATGGACACACTGCTTTTATCGGTGACAACAACGCCGGCAAGTCCACATTGCTGGAAGCGGTGGACTTGGTACTTGGCCCGGAGCGCCTGAGTCGTCGCCCTGTAATCGATGAGCACGATTTCTATGCCGGTACGTACGTAGACCCGGCCAAGAACGAGGTCGTCCCGATCCAGGTCGAAGTTATTGTCGCAGGACTCTCTGATGAGCAACTGCGGCATTTTCGGGACCATATCGAGTGGTGGGACACACAGACCAAGTCATTGCTCGTAGGGGCGCCCCCGGAGGGAACAGACGCGCCCCATGTCGGAGCGGCAATACGCGTCTTCTTCAACGGTTGGTATGACGTAGATGAGGACGACTTCGCCGGGGACACCTATTACGCCACTCCCGAAATGCCGGATGGCTCCTACCCCCGGTTCTCTGCGCCCGACAAACGAAAATGCGGTTTTCTTTATCTGCGCACGCTGCGGACCGGAGCTCGCGCACTCAGCCTGGAACGGGGCTCTTTGTTGGACGTGATCCTTCGGCTGAAGGAAACACGACTGACTATGTGGGAGGATTTGCTCGACCAGCTGAGGGCACTGCCAGTTGGAGAGACCGAGGACATCGGCGAGTTGCTTGTTGCAGTCCAAGATGCAGTACGGCACTACGTACCATCCGACTGGGCAGAGCAACCCCACATGCGGGTTTCGGACCTCACTCGCGACATGCTCCGTCGAACCCTGACTGTCTTCATGGGTACTGGAGCGAAAAGGCCGGACGGCTCAGTCTATTCCGCCCCATATCAGCACCAAGGCACTGGCACGATTAACACGCTGGTATTGGCTCTGCTTTCGATCATCGCCGAACTCAAGCAAAGCGTGATCTTCGCGATGGAAGAGCCAGAGATCGCGCTTCCGCCGCACACCCAGAAGCGAATCATCAATTCGCTGCGCCAGAAGTCGGCACAGGCCATCTTCACCTCCCACTCACCCTACGTGCTGGAGGAGTTCGAGCCTGCCCAGGTAGTGGTTCTCAAGCGCACGGCCGGTGTTATGACCGGGGTTCCTGCAACATATCCGCCAGCAGTCAAGCCCAAAGCCTATCGCACAGAATTCAAAGCACGGTTCTGCGAAGCCCTGCTGGCACGCTACGTACTTGTACTTGAGGGCCGTACGGAGTTCGACGCATTGCCTGCCGCTGCCCGACGGCTCGCCGAGCTGGATCCCACGCGATTCAAATCGCTCGAAAACCTAGGTGTGGCGATCGTCGACGCCCGCGGCGAGACCAATGTCGCGCCACTGGGTGCATTCTTCCGCTCACTCGGAAAGGTCGTGTTCGCCGTATTTGACAAGCAAACGCCGGAGGCGCTCGCAACCATCACTGCCTCGGTCGATCATGCCTATGAGTCTGCGACTAAGGGCTTTGAAAACCTTGTCTTGTATGGCGCGTCTGAGGTGGCACTCCGCAGCTATGCTGCTGTTGTGGTTGTTGGCGCTGATTGGCCGCAGCATCTCGCGGCATACACACCAACACCCGCAACACCGCTGGCCAATCTGCAGGTAGCTCTGTCGCACTATTTTGGCTGGGCCAAAGGCGGTGGCGACGCCGGCGACTTGCTCGCCTCCTGTCCAACTGCCAATGACATGCCCGAATACGTGAGAACCACGCTGGCAGCCATCAAGAACGTCATTGAGCCACCTCAGCCGCTTCCATTACCTCCCCAGCTAGCCGGCGTGCCCCCTCTCCCAGAGGCTGCAGCCAAGCCACCGCCATTGGCAGCAGCCTATGGGAAGTTCCAACCGTCCCCGCCCCAGCCTCTGGCATGACGGAAGTGTGGAGCGATCAGAAGCGCGGCTTCCTGGCGTGCGCTGGGCACACCTTGGCGCTAGGTGGTCCTGGTGCAGGCAAAACACACGTCGCGCTGGTCAAAGCTCGTGATGAGATTCGCTCAGGCGTACTCAAGCCAGGCCAGAAGATCCTCTTCTTGAGCTTCGCCAGGCCTACCGTAGCGCGCATCATCGAAAAGGCTTCTGAGCTGATTTCTCGCGAGGACCTGAAGCAACTTGAGGTCAGCACGTACCACGGTTTTGCTTGGAGCATTCTCCGAAGCCACGCCTATCTGTTGAATGGCAGGCCGAGCTTGCAGCTTCTGCCACCACCCGAGGCAGCAGCGCATTTGGCAGATATCGATAAGGCCCAGCACGAAAATGAGAAGCGACGCCTATTCGAGCACGAGGGCCGCCTGCATTTCGACTTGTTCGCAAGTTTGGTCAGCGAACTGCTGAGCCGTAGTAACCGGCTAAGCGCCATCTTCTCCGACGCCTATCCCATTATCATCCTCGACGAGTTTCAGGACACAAACTGTGATGAATGGGCGCTGATCCAGCAGCTTGGAAAGCGTAGTCGCCTCATTGCTCTGGCCGACCCTGAACAGCGGATCTATGAGTTTCGAGGCGCTGATCCTAGGCGGGTTGGCGACTTTCTGGAGATCTTCGGCGCCGTCCACTTTGATTTCGCAGGTGAAAACCACCGCAGCAGCGGTACCGATATCACGACCTATGGGAATGACCTGCTCACTGGCGCAAACAAGGGCAAGGTCTATCAGCAGGTAAAAATCACGCGTTACGGCTTCATGTATGGAAAGGGCCTGCACTTCAATGCCAAGGCCGCAGTGCTCTCGGCGTTGGATCGCCTCAAGGCAATACCGGACAAATCGATCGCGATCCTGGTGCCATCCAAGCGGCTGATGCTCGAGCTTTCTGATTACCTTTCTTCTGCAGCTGATGGTCTGCCAGAGCTACATCACGACGTTGCAATGGATGCTGAACCGCCGGCTCTCGCCGCTGGCGTTATCGCCACGTTACTGGAGGGGGGGACGGCTGGCGATGTGGCGAGCCGCATGCTTGGTGCACTTCACTCGCACATTCGTGGACGCCGCGGAGGCAAGCCTACCCCCCAGTCCGAGCTGGACCTGGCAGGTGCTCTTAGCGGATTCCTCTCCTCGGGAAAGATCCGCGGTGCCAAACGCCAGCTGATTGTCAGCGAAGTTCAGCGTATCGCAGAGTTGCGGCAGCAACTGCAATTAACGGGCGACCCTGCGGAGGACTGGTTGCAGCTGCGCGGCCTGTTGCAATCGTCCGCTGCGGTAGCCTTGAAGCAAGTAGCAACAGATGCTCGCTACCTTCGACTTCTTCATCGTGGCTCGGTACTGCGGGCTAACCTGGGTGCGCTGTGGCGTGCCCAGGGAGAGTACAAGGGGGCTGAGGAAGCAGTCCGCAGTGCCTTGATGCAGGAGCATTTCGCTGCAGCTCAAAAGGACTGGCGCGGCATCCACCTAATGACGATACATAAGTCCAAAGGGAAGGAGTTCGACGAGGTCATCATCTACGACGGCCTATTCCAGCGCATTGCCAAAGCCCCGCAGGATCCAAAAATCTGCGCTCAGGATCTTTTAGTGCTACGGGTGGGAGTGACTCGGGCGATACGTCGAACCACCATTCTGACTCCGAAGCGCGATACCTGCCCTTTCCTGTGAATCAAGACGTCCCCTGCTTACACCTCTCCCTGCTGATCCGGCCGCAGCTGAAAGCGGTCGTAGACGCGCCTATCTGAAGAGGTAAAGAGCTTCTCAGTCTCATAATTGCTAGCACAGAATGGTTCACGTTAAGTCCGCTTTTGGCCGAGGCTGTGTAAAAACGTTTTCGAGCGCGACAGGTACTCAAAACCGGACTGGAAATCGCGCATCTGGGCGAAATCCACATCTGCTGAGGTGCCGAAAAATTTCAGATTTCACGTAGACGCGCGCACTTCAATTTTGACGAAGCGTTTTTACACACTCTGGGCCGATAGCTGCCGCTCAGCAATCCCGAAGCAAAGCTCATCTCACCACCATTAACTCATCCCACCGCGTTGTGTACCGCTGCGACAGCATCTCGCGCCGCATGGCCCACTTAGGGGCTGCGGGGATACGGCCGAGCCGCACTGTACCCCGGCCCTCTTGGGCGTTGATCCGGTCGACTACGGCCATCAGCCGATCGGCACCCGGGCGAGGTGTAGCAGCGAACATGTCGACCGTAAACTCCCCGCGTTGGCACAGGTCCATCAGCAGCACCTCGGCTTTGCTGTAGGCGTAGCCGGGGCGGTAAATCGCATCCAGGCCGCGAACCGCCGCGGCGGCAAGCACACGGGTGTCGTCGGTGGGGTACGGCAGCGGGCAGTTGATGGCGCTGGCGTAGCGCGGCTGGTTGGGGTTGTGCATACCTGTGCGGATTGCCACCTGCAAGGTGCCGGCGAGACTACCTTGGGCGCGCAACTTTTCCGCCGCCTTAGACACGTAGGCGGCAACCGCCTCGCGGATCGGCGGCAGTTCGCGCACCCGAGCACCAAACATCTTGCTACTACAGATCATCTGCCGTGGCGGCTCTACCTCCGCAAGGTGCAGACACGAGATCCCGCGCAACTCGCGGGCCGTTTTTTCCAACACCACACTGAACTGCTGGCGTAGTGACGCCGGGTCGTACTGCGCTAGGTCCCAGGCCGTCTTAATGCCCAGCGGCTTAAGCCGCGCGGTCAGCCGGCGACCGACGCCCCACACTTCGCTTACCTCGGTCATCTGCAGCAGTCGATCGCGCCTAGACGGGTCGCGAAGGTCAATCACCCCTTCCGATTTACGCCAAGTCTTGGCCGCCCAATTGGCCAATTTTGCGAGCGTCTTTGTGGGCCCGATGCCAACGCCAACCGGGATGCCGGTCCACAGCAGGATCCGCGCCCTCGCCTCGCGCCCCAGCTGGACCATATCACCCCGCATGCCGGTCAGGTCGGCAAACGCCTCGTCGATGCTGTACACCTCCACCCTCGGAAACATTCCCTCCAGCGTGACCATCACGCGCGCGCTCATCTGACCGTAAAGCTCGTAGTTGCTGGAGAAGCAGACCACACCCCACTCCCGCATCTGGTCTCGCCACTGGAAGTATGGTGCGCCCATCGGGATGCCCAATCGCTTGGCCTCGCGGGTGCGAGCGATCACGCAGCCATCATTGTTACTCAGCACTACGACCGGCACGCCCTCGAGCCAGGGGCGGTAGACGCGCTCACAGCTGGCGTAAAAGCTGTTGCAGTCGATCAGCGCGAACATAGGCTGTGCAGGTTATGCGTGGCCACGCCCCACACGTGCAATGATTCGGTCACGGCCACCGCCCTGTAATCAGGGTTCTCGGGCTGCAGCCACACTCCCGCGGCGGAGATTTGCAGTCGCTTGACCGTCATCCCGCCATCCACGTACGCGACAACGACGTTGCCCGACCGCGCCTCCAGGGCGCGGTTGACCACCAACACGTCCCCGTCATAGATCCCGGCGCCGATCATGCTTGGCCCGCTCACCCGTACCAGATAGACGTTGGGTGCCCGCAGGTCGACCAAATCGTCGATCGACAGGGTGACCTCCTCATAGTCGGCAGCAGGTGATGGGAAACCCGCCGGCACACGGATGTCCACGTACTGAGAGAAAGTTTTGGCGGGGCTGAGGCGCCCCAAAATATTGACACGCATTGTCGTACTGCTCTGCGATAACTGTATATATATACAGATACCAGAGCCGCATCGCGCGGGTCAATTCAACGGCGATGATCGGAGGGTTCATGTGCGGACGATTCACCCAGTACCGGACAGCGATCGAATACCTCGAGGCGCTGCGCTACGACAAGCCCATCGAGAGCGGCATCGACCCAGAGCCCATCGGCCGCTACAACGTACCGCCCCGCTCCCGGGTGCTCGTCTTCTTTGAGACCGCTTCCGGCCTGCGTATGGCCAAGCTCCCGTGGGGTTACCAGCCCTGGTGGGCGAAGGGCAAACGTCAGCCGGCGATCAATGCGCGTGTAGAGACGGCTGCCACCAGCAAATTCTTTCGGGACGTCTGGCGCACCGGCCGCACGCTGGTCGGCGCTGACGGCTGGTACGAGTGGATGAAGGACCCGGTCGATCCAAAAAAGAAGCAGCCGTATTACATCCGATTGAAATCAGGCGAACCGATGTGGTTCGCGGCGCTGGGGCAGTTCAGGCGAGAGGACAGGACCGAGGAGCAGGAAGGCGACGGGTTCGTGATCATAACGGGGGACAGCGACCAAGGGATGGTCGACATCCATGACCGCCGGCCGGTCGTGCTACCACCGGATCTGGCCCGGGAGTGGATGGAGCCGGGCATATCGCTCGAGCGCGCCGAGGAACTCGTGCGGGACCTGGCGCTGCCGGTGGAGGCATTCGAATGGTATCCGGTGGACCGAGCGGTTGGGAATGTGAAGAGCGAAGGTGCGCAACTAATCGAGCAAATCGACGACCCCTCGCTATAGGCACAGCAAGGTGGTGCATAGGCCGTTTCAAAAGGTCTCGAGGCGGTGGGCGCCGCCTGCGGAAACCGTACAATGCCGCTTCCTTTTGCCTGGGTAGATCCCATGAAGCACGTGATAGTGGCGAGCCTCGCCACCCTATTCATCACCTCCGTCGCGCTCGCCAGTGCACCATCGACCTTCACCGCTGCAAAAGCCGTCGCCAAGGATAAGGTGTTTTTTGACCAGGCATCTGCCGGGCTCGGCGACCTTTACTGCGGCTGCGCATGGGAATGGGTGGGCAAGTCAGGCGGGCGAATCGACTCCGCCTCGTGCGGCTACGAAACGCGCGCACAGCAGACACGCGCGGAGCGGATCGAATGGGAGCACATCGTGCCGGCCTGGATCTTCGGCCATCAGCGGCAGTGCTGGCAGGATGGCGGGCGTAAAAACTGCGTGGCGGATGACCCGGTGTTCCGGGCTATGGAGGCTGACCTTTTTAACCTTTACCCATCCGTGGGCGAGGTGAACGGCGACCGCAGTAACTACCAGTACGGGCGTGTGGCCGGCGCCCCTGCACAGTACGGGGCATGCGGCACCAGAGTGGACTTCAAGGGACGCGCCGCCGAGCCGCGTGATGAGGTGAAGGGTCTGGTTGCCAGATCGACATTCTACATGTATGACCGCTACGGTTTATCGATGTCGCGGCAACAACAGCTGCTGCTGATGGCTTGGGATCGCCAGCATCCGGTTTCGACCTGGGAGCGGGAGTGGGGCAGCCGCACGGCAAGAGTCATGGGACATCACAACCCCTTCATCACCGGCGAACGCGCTTGGACGCAGGGGCACAAGCCATCGCGCGAGGGTATCGTGAGCCAGGTCCTCACCAGCGTCACGCCCCCTCCTTCCGCTAAAGCCGTGCCCAGTGATGTGATCATCGGAAACAGGAACAGCCGGGTGTACCACCTGCCGAAGGGCTGCCCGAGTTACACCAAAGTGGCCCCCAAGAATCAGGAGCATTTTGCCAATGAGTCCTCAGCCATTGCCGCGGGCTACAGGATGGCGGGGAACTGTCGCTAGCTTATTCTGACAGGCTTCGCAGATCGGCTTTCATTTCGGCTCTTGCGGGCAGCGGGCGCCCACAACAGTGCGTGCGGGAATGCGGCACGTTGCCATCGCACAGTCCCGACCGCATTCATGGGGCGCTATGGAAATTGAGTAGACGCAGCTTGGCCCCCATCGAGGCCGTGCGGCGAGATCCGCAGGTCTGTCCGTAGCGCGCGCCACGCTGGTTATAGTGGAAAGGATGATTCCCGTAGCCAAGGCCCGCGTTTTGCGGCTGTAAACTGAGGTCTATTAACGTGACTTTAAATGATGAAGATCAAATGGCAGCCCCTAATAGTCCACTTGCAGGCAAGGTCGCGTTGACGTATTTCTTTAACCTTATGGAAAAATGGGACTGCTCTGAAGCTGAGCAGAAAGTTCTGCTGGGAATAATAGGCGACGCCGCGTATCACAAGTACAAGTGTCTGCCAGAGGTATGCCTGTGCCACGATCTCATGGAGAGGATTTCCTACCTGATGGGGATCCACAGATCCTTGAGGGTGATCTTCAGCAATCATGCCGACTACGGCTACCATTGGGTTAGAAAACCCAATAAAACACCCCTCTTCAACGGCCAAAGCGCTCTGCAGTTCATGCTGTCAGGGCGCACTGCTGAACTGGCGGAGGTGCACCGCTACCTAGCTTCGATACGGAACTTGTAGCGGCGCAACTACGAATCATGAGCACCTCTAACTAGTTTCCGCCCTAGATATCCTTTATTTTAAGGGTAGAACCGGCCAAGCGGCCGACCGGCTCCATATCTCGACCCGCGGCAGCGGCAATAGCTAACAAGCGCCCTTGAGCACCATGGCGTTTAGCCAACACCAAGCGCGCTTCTTCTCGGAATCGAGCTATCATTTCAGCCTCAGATGTACGTTTCCGCTTTTTCATCGAAACCTCGCGTGCTCACGTTTGCTCCGATGGCATGGTACGACAGTTGCCGCTGCGATGAAGCGCCGTGATAGAAGCCACGCATCAGCTTGCGGAAAGCGACGATTTGCTCTAACCAGCCGCTGACTCTCGTCCAGGCCTTTCTACGACTCAGAGCGCTCGACACGATTACGCCCCATTTTTGCCTCCCGTCATTCCGCCAACTTGGGCTGCCTCCAAAATGTCGGTTGAGGGGTCCACGGAGGCATACACGACGTTTCGTCCCGGAGGATTCCAACGGCCCCACATCTTGTACGCACCCATTCCACAGTCCCAGGTGTCCTGGTAGAGCTCGCGGTCGAGGCGCCATGCGTACCAAGAGCTAGACCAGTGAATTAAATTCACTGATAGACCCCGTATTCGATACGTTCCAGATAATCCTCGACCGCCTGAAAGCCGAACGGATTGTCGATAACGTCCAGCGGCACGTCGCCATCCAGGTGCTTGCAAGGGCGCCCTAGCCATTCTTCAGCCAGCTTCTGGGTGCCGAACACATTCATCGCGTGCTCCAGCACCTTCGCGTACTGGAAAGCAACGGCGCTCTGTTGAGAGTTCAGGTGTGCTGGCTGCCTGCTGCCCTGGCGCTGAATTGTCCTGATGGACTTACCAACAATGCGACTCATGATCTTCTTGGTTGAATACAGATCAGATATCGCAAGCATGTCTTTAACGTCTTTCAGATCAAAGCCTTTGACCGTGAGCCTGTAGACGATGACAGGACTGAGCTGGTCAGCACTTTTTTGGAGAAGGTATTCCGTTGGCTTGCGGGGGGCGGCCGCTGCCCTGCGAGTACGAGCAAACGCGGAATCCATAGCGTCACCTCCAGATGCGAAAAATGACATGAATGTAGCGCTGTTCGGCACCATAGGCAGTAGGTGCTTGATATCACATCGCTCTGTTCATCGTCTGAATCAATTATGCGCATCACCTGACGCCCATTCGGGATGCTCATTTCGCACTGCGCAGTTGAGCTGCCCGGCGCCAGTCCTGAAACTGCCAGCCACCAAACTGCGATAAGGGCTGCGCGCCGGGCGAGATAGCCACGCCTTGTCCAGGCCTGCCAATCTGAGGGAGCTGTACGGGAGCCGGACGCCGTTGGGCGGGTCGTTATCGACTTACAGCTGTTGTCACGAAATACAGTAACCAGCCAATAGCTGTCGATGGCCTCAAGCGCTTCGGCGGATAATATGCTGAACTCAGTTATTGAGCCCAGGATTTATCGAGCCACATCATTCTGCAGCGATTCGTTGCGTCTCCTTCGATAGAACGAGAGCACGGCGCGCTGAATTATCGAGGGCCGCGATGATAGCAGTGGCTTGCAAAAGCCAGCGCAGGTAGCGTTACAACCAGATCTATGAAGGAGACAGCGCTATTAACAAAAAGCCGATTCGCTCCGATGAGGAGCTAGCCACCGCCTTAGCGCGCTTGACGCAACTTTGGGGTGCAGAATCCGACTGCTCAGAGGGCAGCGAGCTGGAACTATTGGCGAAACTGATCGTGGAATACGAACGTCAACACCATCCACTGCCGCCATCTGATCCAATCGAAGCCCTCAAATTTCTGATAGACCAGCAGCTAATATCTGTTGACTCTGAACGCTAATCGCGACGGGAAACGGCTGTTTCACCTGGCCACGGTCTTCGCCCCGCTGTCGCCGGTAAGAGGCAGCTAACGGCCCAGAGTGTGTAAAAACGCTTCGTCAAAATTGAAGTGCGCGCGTCTACGTGAAATCTGAAATTTTTCGGCACCTCAGCAGATGTGGATTTCGCCCAGATGCGCGATTTCCAGTCCGGTTTTGAGTACCTGTCGCGCTCGAAAACGTTTTTACACAGCCTCGGCCATTAGCTGCCGTTCACTTCGACTCTTTGGAATAGGGCTTGCCGGCGCACTCAGCGTCGGCGCGGATTATCTGCTTCATCGGATAAATCGGCGGGTGGAATCCGGGTCATGCCGAGATAAAGGGAAAATTCACTCACTTCGCTCGTAACGTGTTGATGCCAAGAGAGTTTACCAAATAGACCGCACAGCCTCTGATCGTGGACTATCTTTTCTGACTCCTCAGAAAAGGAGTTCCTATGGCTTCATTAGAGCGTACGGCGTATCCCACTCTGCCAAAGGCGTATTCAAAAGCTGAGCTGCAGCGTGATTTTTCATTCTCAGAGGATGAGATTAAGTGGATACGAAGCAAGTCCAAGGCCCCCTTTCACCTCAATCTCGCCGTTCTCCTCAAGACCTTTCAGGTGCTCCGATATTTTCCTGATATCACCGACGTACCTAATCAACTAGTGGACTTCATTCGCGGAGAGTTGGGTCAGCGTAGCAAGGTGAAACTCGCGGAATACAAGTGGTTCCAGCAATATCGCCACATGAACGCGATCCGAGCTCGCCTCGGTGTGACGGCATTCTACGGCTCTGATGCCATGGAGCTCGCCGAGCGGCATGCCAAAGCAATGTCGTTTGTGCTTGACCAGCGCGCCGACATCATCAACTCCGTAATTGAAGAGCTGATCCGCCAGGATTATGAGCTCCCTGCGTACTCGACCCTGAATGATCTTGCTGAGCGAATTCATGCCGAATCCCAAGAGGCAATATTCAACCTTGTAGTAACCAGAACGCCAGTCGAGGTGATCCACAAGCTAAAGGATCTGCTCGATACTGACTTCGGCCGACGCCAGAGCGACTTCAATGCGCTGAAGCAGGCGCCCAAGAAACCATCTCGCAAGCACTTGGAGGTACTGATCGATCATCTGGCATGGCTAGAGAGCTTCGGGGATCTGGGTGCCATTTTTGAAGGAATAGTCGACACCAAGATCCGTCACTTCGCTGCCCAAGCCGCGGCGTCGGACGTAGCCGAGTTGAAGGACTGCTTACTGCCGAAGCGCTACACGCTGATGCTGGCCTTAATCTACCGCATGCGCGTGCGGACCCGGGATCACTTGGCCGAGATGTTCATCCGACGGATTTCGACGATCCATAAACGCGCCAAGGAGGAGTTGGAGCAAATCCAGGCGCGGCAACGCCAGAAGCTAGAGCAGTTGGCGGCGACCCTGGATGGCGTGGTGCAGATTCTGGTTCAAGAACCGGATGACCAGGAGGCTGGCAGTCTAATTCGGGAATACCTCTCCCCCGGTGGCAATCTGGATCGGTTGCGTGAGACTTGCGCCGAAGTACAGGCTACCGGCGGTAATAACTACCTGCCGCTGATCTGGAAGCACTTCAAGTCCCATCGCTCGTTATTGTTCCGTCTAAGCCACCTTCTTCAACTGGAGCCCACGACTCAGGATCGATCGCTGGTTCAGGCTCTTCAACTGATCCAGGACAGCGAGAATCTACACCGCGAGTGGATCGACGAGCACGTCGACTTGTCGTTTGCGTCGGAGCGCTGGGTCAAGGTCGTTCGCCGTCCTGCCAGTGAGGGGCCACCGACCAACCGGCGCTATCTAGAAGTTTGTGTATTCTCCTACCTGGCCCGCGAGCTGCGATCGGGTGACATGTGTGTACAGGGGTCGGAATCCTTCGCCGACTACCGCAAGCAGTTGCTGCCCTGGGAGGAATGTCTCCAGCGACTACCGGCCTACTGCGAAAAGGTCGGGCTGCCAGGCACGGCCAAGGAGTTTGTTGCCTCCCTCAAGACTCAGCTGGAGGAAACCGCGCAACAACTGGACGACAAATTCCCATCTTGCCGAGGGGACGTATCGATTAACGAAGCCGGAGAACCGGTGTTGCGCCGAGTAACGGCGCGGGACATTCCACCTTCGGCCATCTCACTACAGACGGCGCTTATGCAGCGCATGCCGGCCAGGCACGTGCTCGACATCATGGCCAACATAGAGCATTGGATTCAGTTCACGCGGCATTTCGGTCCCATGTCCGGTAACGAGCCGAAGCTCAAAGAGCCTGCCGAGCGCTATCTGATGACCATCTTCGCCATGGGCTGCAATCTCGGTCCCAACCAGGCTGCGCGGCATCTGGCCGGTAATGTCACGCCACACATGCTGTCCTATACGAATCGCCGCCACCTTTCACTGGAGAAGCTGGACAAGGCTAACCGCGAGCTGGTGGAACTCTATTTGCAGCTTGATCTGCCTAAGCTCTGGGGCGATGGCAAGGCGGTGGCAGCGGACGGCACGCAGTTCGACTTCTATGATGACAACCTGCTGGCCGGCTATCATTTCCGCTACCGCAAGATGGGTGCCGTGGCCTATCGGCACGTGGCCAACAACTACATCGCTGTGTTCCAGCACTTCATCCCACCAGGCATCTGGGAGGCGATTTACGTAATTGAGGGGCTGCTTAAGGCTGATCTCAGTGTCGAGGCAGACACTGTGTATTCAGATACTCAGGGGCAATCGGCGACAGTCTTTGCCTTCACCCATCTGCTGGGCATCAACTTGATGCCACGTATCCGCAACTGGCGTGACCTGGTGATGTGCCGGCCGGATCGCGGCGCGTCGTACAAGCATATCAACCGCCTGTTCACCGACACTGCCGACTGGCACTTGATCGAAACTCACTGGCAAGATCTGATGCAGGTCGCGCTGTCCATCCAGGCCGGCAAAATCTCCTCGCCTATGCTGCTGCGAAAACTCGGCTCCTATAGTCGGCGCAACAAGCTCTACCATGCGGCCCAGGCACTGGGCAGCGTGATCCGCACGATCTTCCTGCTCAACTGGATCGGCAGCCGCGAGCTGCGCCAGGAAGTTACCGCCAACACCAACAAAATCGAGTCCTACAATGGTTTCTCGAAGTGGCTTTCGTTCGGTGGCGACGTGATTGCCGAGAACGATCCGGACGAACAGCAAAAACGTCTGCGCTACAACGACATGGTGGCCTCATCGGTGATCCTGCAGAACACTGTAGATATGATGCGCATCCTGCAGAAATTGGCCCGAGAGGGTTGGCAGTTCACCGACGAGGATGTGTCCTTCCTCAGCCCCTACCTGACCAGCAACGTCAAACGCTTCGGCGAATTCAACCTAAAGCTCAACCGGCCACCGGAGCCCTGGATTAAGGACTCGGTGTTCCAACAAGCTGCCGGCTCGCTGCGGGTGATCACACCTCGCCAGCTAGATACCGAGAAAACGACATGATCAATGTTCCTCCCGCAGCCTTTCGCGTTACACCGTACGGCGAAGTCGATGCGGTGGCGTTGGAAAACCTACGCGACGGCTTCGACGCCTCTCAACTGCTCCGGCTGGTTGATCGATTGGACGCCTGCTTGCTGCAACTGGGCGGAACCACCGCCATTCGCGACGAGCTGCTGAGATTGCATGCGATGGCTCTGACGATAATTGAGGGCATCGCCCTTACGGTGCCTGCCGAGAGTGCTTGTATCTGGGCAGAAGCCGAATCTCTGCAGACGGATCTTGAGGCGCTGGTTTCCTGGGCTCGCACTGCTCAGCTCATCATTGCGCCGCTGATCAATCTTGCTCCACAGCACGAGGCATGAGCGCTCTCGCCGATTTCGACCAGGCTCAGCGGTTTTTGATCATGGCTGGAATCGCCCTTAAGTAGATCAACTCACCAATCAATTCTACGAGTGTCTGAGTGATCACAGCCGCCGCAGCCAGCCCGCGAATGGACTCCGGGAGCGCTAGGGCCAGGGGAAGCACTACAAGCGAGTTGCGAGTGCCTGAGCTAAATGCCACTGCCCGTGCGGCAGATACCTCCAAACCAAATAGCCGGGAGCTGAGTACGCCGAGGGCGGGAGCGAGTAATAGAAACGCTCCGTATACCGGAAGCAACGGCGCCAGGATGTCGAGTTGGTACACGACGGCCGCGATCTGCGAACCTACCACCACGATTAGAACCAGGGCCATTGCAGGTACTGGCAGCCAAGCCCAGCCTGCGCTCCATGCACGAACCAGCAGAGATCGGCGCCCGCCAAATTCGGTGAGCACAGCCGCTACCAAGGGTAGGACGATCAGTAACAGGAAAGCTTCTGCGAAGGGCCACAGCTTGATCACTGTGCCAGCTTCGGAACCAAGGATTAGCTGCAAGTAGAGGGGCAGCAGCAAAAGCTGAAGCAACAGCAGCAATGGCGTCGCCGCGAGCACCAGACGAGAGTCCCCTTTGCCCAGGTGGGTGAAGACCACCACGTAATCGATACAAGGCGTCAGCAGGACAAGTAGCGCGCCGACCAACAAGGCCTTGTTCGATGAGAGCGGCCACGTCACTAGCCACACCATCAATGGCATTAACAGGAAGTTGGCCAGTAACAGGGCACCGACGAAGCGGCGGTTGGCAAAAGCTGCTCGCAGTTCCAGAAAAGGAATCTGCAGAAACATGGCATACATCAGCACGGCAATCGCCGGTGTGATGGCCATGGCCGTCAGTCCGGTGAATTGCGCAGAGCTCAAACCTGCAATGGCAGCGGCCACCACCGCCGCGAAATAAAATGCTATCTGATGTTCTTCCAGCCAGTCCCGCGACATCTGATATCTTCTCTTGCTGCGCAAGGGCGACATTCTCGCACTGGCATCGGATTTAACCCAGCGTTGAGGCTGGTTGCGCAGCGGGCTGCCTGGTTGCTTTTCGCTTGTGCCGGTGGGCGAAGGTTTACAACGCTCCAACAAGTCTTGCCGACAAGAGGAAGCATGGTGTTTCGAAATAACCGGATGGCGGGTCTGACGCAAGTGTTCGTCACCGCCAGGAGCTAACCGCAATGAATCCTCAACGTTCAGGCATGACCTGGAACCTGCTGCTGCTAACCTGGCTGGTCGCACTGGTATCGACCCTATCCGCGCTGTACATTGGCGAGGTGATGGGCCAGGCACCCTGTGTTTTGTGCTGGTTCCAGCGCGCCTTTATGTTTCCGCTGGCGGTGATCCTGGCCATCGCCTGCTACCGCTCGGATTTCACAGTCTGGCGTTACGCCCTACCGCTGACCGCTATCGGTGCGGCTCTGGCATTTGTTCACACGCTGCTCTATGCAGGGCTGATTCCACAGCCGATCCAGCCCTGCACGGCCACCGGTCCATCCTGCTCAGGCGCCGGAATGACCCTCTTCGGCGTGGTGCCCCTGCCGGCACTCGCCTTGTTCGCCTTTATCCTGATCGCCATCCTGCTCATTCTCATCCGTCGGAGAACAACTCCATGAATCGCCGTTCCGTGGTCCTGATCATCAGTGCCGTGATCCTGGCCGTTTTTGCCGCCGCCGCATTCTTCTATTCCCCCTCGCAGTCGCCTCAACAGGCCCAGGCTCCCAGTTCGACAGCCCAAGAGACCGCGACACAACCCAAACAGAACGGAGGCCAACTGGTTCGCTTCCACTCGCCGGTGTTCGGCCCGGCGCAAGCGCCAGTAACCATTGTCGAGTTCTTCGATCCTTCATGCGAGGCATGCCGCGCCTTCCATCCCTTTGTGAAGCAGATCCTCGCCGAGAACCCGGAAGATGTACGTCTGGTGCTGCGCTATGTACTGTTTCATCAAGGTTCGGAAGAAGTGGCGCGGATGCTTGAGGCGGCGCGCAAGCAAAATCTCCATGAACAAGTGCTGGAGGCTGTGCTGGAGACCCAGCCCGGTTGGCACGACGACCCCAAGGTAACGCAGGCATGGGCTGCTGCCGAGCGCGTCGGTTTGAACTTGGAGCAGGCTCGCCAGGACATGCATACGCCTAGCGTCAACGCCGTGCTTGAAACGGACATGCAGGACGTCAAGGCCGTTGGGATTCGTGGCACCCCGACCTTTTTTGTCAATGGTCGAGCGCTCAGCGAGTTCGGCCCGGAGCCGCTGCGCCGATTAGTGAGCAGCGAAGTGGCCAAGGCACGGGAATGACACTATGAGCGCGCTGGAGAACCGCGTGCCACCGCTGCTCGTAGCTGGCCTGATCGCTCTGCTGATGGGTTTGTCGGGGCCCAGATTACCGAGCATCGAACTGGCATGGACCGCGCGGCTGACCTTCGCTTTGCCGGTACTGTTCCTGGGGCTCGGCGTGTGTTTCGCCGGCGTACTGTCGTTTCGCCGCGCACGTACTACTGTCAATCCATTGCAGCCGCAGCAGGCTTCGGTGTTGGTGGAGGCTGGCATCTATCAGTACAGCCGCAACCCCATGTATTTGGGCTTCGCCATCAGCCTGACGGCCTGCGCGCTGGCCCTGGCCTCGCCTTTTACCCTGCTGGGCGTGGTTGCCTTCGTGCTTTACATGAATCGTTTCCAAATCGAACCCGAAGAGTCGGCGCTGGAAGCGCTGTTCGGCGAATCATTCGCTCGCTACCGCGCACGAGTCCGCCGCTGGCTCTGAGCGTCCGCGGCGGTAGCGACTGGCGGGGCTTGCTCGTCGCGGCAGCCTGCCGAAGGTGCCACGACCTAGCCTGATCTCCTCGTGACGAGCTGCTTTGGCCACATGCCGCTAGCATGTCTCTGGTCGAAGACATAGCGCCAACGAGTGATGTCGCAAGTTCACTCCGTTGATATCGAGATAACTGTCTAGCAACAGCGGTGAGCGCAAAGCAGGCTTATGCTTCGCTGCGATGACTGTCGGCCTGCCTGGTGTCGATACAAACACTGCCGTCTAGCTCCATTTCAAGTGTCGAGTGGCTGACTTTGAATCGCTCATGAAGTACACGTTTTAAATCAGTCTTCACTCGTTCAATTTCGGGCAGGCTAGCCTTCTTGATGACAACGTGAGCTTCCAATGCAGTTGAATGTTCGGCAATTTCCCAGACATGTACGTGGTGAACACTCACAACGTCGTCCACTTGCTCCATGACATTGATTATATCAGTGATGGAAACTCCTTCTGGTGCGCCCTCCATTAACAAGTGAATGGTTTTAGGTAGCATGCTAAAGCCCTGCCATAGCACGTAACCAGCAATCATCAGCGTCAGTACAGTATCTGTCCAATACCAGTCATACAGAAGGATTAATGTTCCGGCAATAATAACACCGACGGAGGCCAGCGCATCCGACACATTGTGCAAGAATGCCGCCTTTATATTCATGCTATTCTTAGACATTGTGTAGGTGAGCAAGGCCGTGACGACATCTACAATCAAGGCTATTCCCGCCACCACGACCACTGTCCATCCTTCAATGGGCTGTGGGGCAAAAAACCGACCTATAGCTTCGTAGATGAGGTAGAGACCAACGATAATCAGCGTGACCAAGTTAATCAAAGCCGCTATGGTTTCACTGCGTCGGTAGCCGAAGGTTTTAAAAGCATCTGGCGGTTTGCGACCGATTTTACGTGCGATGAGCGCAATAACCAGTGATGCGGCATCGCTCAAGTTATGTAGCGCGTCAGCTATGAGCGATAAACTGCCAGAAAGTATTCCTCCAACAACTTGTGCCAGAGTTAGCACAGTATTAACGCCAATGGCAGCGATTAAACGCTTATCGCCTATGGCTTCGGTGTTATGGTTATGTTCGTGAGCCATTGGTTTTTAACCGTCCTTAAATAACATAAGACAAGGATAGGGAGCCCAAAAAAGTAATAGATAATACTAGCACCAATACCATCTGGCCTTCCAAACCACACTGACAGAAATGCGACCACTCTCAAGCGAGTTCGTGCATTATCGTCTGAAACTTGCCGATAACTGGCCGATCCCTCTCAAACGTTAAACGACGTTGCTCGCTAATGATAGATGATGCGGCGTCAATCCGAAGATGACAAAATTGTAATCTTCCAATCATTCTTTTCGTAGGATAGGCCCTTGCAGATTGGTGCGCCTCGGTGCTGACATGACGAAGCAAGGCGCTCATGTCACCGCGCAATGGAAGCATTACATTTCAATAATGTAATGCTTGGCTCATGCTGCTGTTAACTTCAATCACGCAAAATTCATTCGAACCTGCAGGGCTCAGCGAGAAAGCTCAGCAAGCCACCTTTGAATTTAGCGAGGACTGCCCTATGAATCTGTTGAAAGCTATTGTTGTTGGTTTGGTAATCTGCGGCTCCGCATTGTCTTATGCAGAAGATGGTTACGACCGCTCAATTAAATTTAATGAAAAATTCCGAGCAGATCAAAAACGAATTCACGGAACCGAATCCGCCAAACGAAAAATAGACGAATTACAGATTAAGGATACCCGCCAAGATCAGAACAATACGGAAAGCAAGAAAGAAACCAAAGCTGACTAACCGCTTCATATCTGAACGATATTCGCCTCCGGCAGCTTCCAATCTCCTTTGGAAGCAGTTGCACTCTAAGCGCCCTTCGGGGCGCTTTTTTGTTTCCATAACTTGCCCGCAACATCGCTACCAGCGAATCGCCCGGAATTTATATAAGCCGTTTCGTTTAAGTCAGGCCGCCATTGCCTGATCTGTTGTTATTAGCCTTCGCAAGGATCATGTCCGAGTGAGCTGAACAGACGCTGTGGCGTACAGCGCACCCATGTCTGGGTCGCTATCTCAAAGGCCTCACGGTTCGCCCATGATTGACGGTGTCAGCTCGGCCTTGCACAGCCCGCTGATCGTTCCAGCCAGGGCTTTGTCGTAGCTATCGCCCTTTGCTGCCGACCGGGGCAGGTCAGTCGCTGTTTGCATAATCCTTCGTCAGCTCACCGTGGGTGAAAGCCATCAGGTCAAGGACGCGTATGTAGCGAAAGTCATACGCACTAAGCGCTGAGCAATTTTTTATTTACCGCTTAGATGCATCAGACTGCGCCACAAAGGCTGTGCTGTCCGCTGCGCCGCTAATGAAACTGCGCTCCGATAATTAACGCGCCCCGTTCTCGCTAGCTAGCAAGAACGGGGCGTTGTGTGCCGCCATCCAATCTCTAGCTTGTTCTGTCAGCGGCCAACGCGATTTCTTGCTCCTCCAATTCGTCTTCGCGTCGATGAGCCATCTGGTAGAGCAACGGCAAAACTAATAGCGTTAGCACCGTTGAGGAGAGAATCCCCCCGATCACCACCGTCGCAAGGGGACGTTGTACCTCTGCACCGGTACCCACATTCAAGGCCATTGGAACGAACCCGAGTGAAGCCACTAAGGCTGTCATCAATACCGGTCGTAGCCGGGTAAGGGCACCTTCGCGGATCGCAGTGTCCAGAGGTAAACCTTGCTCCCGTAGGCTACGGATGAAGGAGATCATTACCAGGCCATTTAGAACGGCGACGCCTGACAGAGCAATAAAGCCAACACCTGCTGAAATGGACAATGGGATATCTCTGAGCCACAGCGCAACAATGCCTCCGGTGAGCGCAAATGGAATCCCTGTAAAGACCAACAAACCGTCTTTGACATTGTTGAACATCATGAAAAGCAGAATGAAGACCAGGAGCAGCGCCACGGGGACGACAATCTGCAGCCGCTTCGTTGCCGATTCAAGCTGCTCAAAGGTACCGCCCCAGTCGATCCAATAACCTGCCGGGATATCTACCTGGGCCTGGATTTTCTGTTCTGCCTCAGATACGAATGATCCAATGTCACGACCACGGACGTTTGCACTGACGACAATTCGCCGTTTCCCTTCTTCTCTACTGATCTGATTCGGACCGGGGGCCAAATCCAGGGTGGCCACCTCGCCGAGGGGGATATAACTTATGGTGCTGTTTAATTCCCTTGGAAGGGCAATTGGAAGCCGCTCAATTGCGGCGAGATCGCTGCGTATCTCGTCCGGTAAACGAACCACGATATCGAAACGCCGATCTCCTTGAAACAAGGTGCCTGCCTCTCGGCCACCGATAGCTACTGCAACCGCTTGCTGGACGGTATCTAGACTCAGGCCGTATCGTGCGATCTGATCGCGATCGATATCAATCGTGAGCATGGGAAGGCCAGTCGTCTGCTCGACCGTAACCTCTGAAGCGCCTGGTACTTGTCCTAGCACCTCGGATACTTCCGCCGCCGTGCTGTTAAGAACGTCCATGTCATCACCATAGATTTTCACGGCTACCGCGGCACGAACTCCGGAAATCAGCTCGTTGAAACGCAGCTGAATCGGCTGGGAAAACTCGTAGTTATTGCCCGGCAACTCAGCGGCGGATGCTTGCACCTCGCTTAAGAGCTGATTACGCGACTTGCCTGGATCCGGCCACTGTTCTTGTGGCTTCAGCATGACGTACCCGTCAGAGATATTTGGAGGCATAGCATCCGATGCCACTTCCGCAGTGCCAGTTCGCGCAAATATGCGTTCAATCTCCGGAAACTCATCCATAAGCTTTCGCTCCAGCTGCTGCTGCATCTCTACAGACTGACTAAGACTGGTAGCTGGTACACGAAGGGCTTGGATAGCGAAGTCTCCCTCGTTGAGGCTAGGCACGAATTCACTGCCCATACGTGACCCTACGAGGCCAGAAAGTATGACTACAACTACCGCAAAGGTGAGCACTGCTGGCTTGTTGGCCATTACCGCATCGAGCGCAGGTGCGTAGGCCCGTTTAGCATTGCGGATTAGAAAGTTTTCCTTTTCCGTAACCCGCTTACCGATAAAGAGCGCAACGGCCGCCGGGACGAACGTCACCGAAAGGATTATCGCCCCGAATAGCGCTGTCACTACGGTAAACGCCATGGGCGTGAACATCTTACCTTCTACCCCTGTAAGGGCGAATATCGGCAGATACACGATCATAATGATCAGCTGCCCATACAATAGAGGCCGACGCACTTCCTTTGCCGCAGCGAATACTTCATGAAGCCGTTCGGACAGTGTTAATGCCCGTCCGTGATGGGACTGAGCGTGTGCAAGTCGACGCACGCAGTTCTCAACAATCACCACGGCTCCATCGATAATGATGCCGAAATCCAATGCGCCTAGGCTCATCAGGTTGGCGCTGACCTGATTGGCTACCATGCCGGTGAACGTGAAGAGCATAGAAAGCGGTATCACAAGCGCGGTTAGGATCGCCGCCCGGATATTGCCTAAGAAGAGAAAAAGTATAACCACAACAAGAATGGCACCCTCAGTGAGGTTCTTCTTAACGGTGGATATAGCTTTGTCTACGAGTACAGTTCGATCGTAGACAGTAATTGCCTTTACGCCTTCCGGAAGCGAAAGGTTTATCTCTTTCATCTTGTCGTCGACAGCCCTTGAAACTACTCGGCTATTTTCACCGATAAGCATGAAGGCCGTACCTAGTACCACTTCGCGGCCATTCTCGGTGGCTGCGCCAGTGCGGAGCTCCTTTCCAACCTCGACCGTCGCAACGTCGCGGATACGCACTGGGGTACCGTCAACGTTGCTAATAAGGGTATCGCGGATGTCCTCCACAGACTGCATTTGTCCTGGAGCGCGAACAAGATACTGCTCGCCGCGCTTTTCAATATATCCGGCACCTAGATTGTTATTGTTTTGCTCAACCGCCTCGATCAAATCTTGTAGTGTTAGTCCAAACGACCGCAAAGTGTCTGGGTTGGGGGCGATCTGATATTCCTTTGCATATCCTCCGATCGTATTGATCTCAGTAACACCAGGTACATTTCGGACTTGCGGTTTGATGATCCAATCTTGAATCTCACGCAAGTCAGCAGGGGTATACGGCGTACCGTCCGATTTGGTGGCACCTTCCTCAGCTTCAACCGTCCAAAAATAGATTTCGCCAAGCCCAGTGGAAATAGGGCCAAGTGTTGGAGTGACGCCATCTGGGAGCTGATCTTTGGCCCCTCCCAGGCGCTCGTTCACAAGTTGGCGGGCAAAATAGATGTCAGTGCCTTCCTCAAAAATAACTGTGATCTGAGAAAGTCCATATCGAGACAAGGATCGTGTCTGCTCGAGCTTGGGCAGCCCAGCCATTACCGTCTCGAGCGGGTAGGTAATACGCTGCTCCACTTCCAGCGGGGAATAACCTGGCGCCGCAGTGTTGATTTGCACCTGTACGTTGGTGATATCCGGGACAGCATCGATAGGCAGCTTTTGGTAGCTGTAAGCTCCTAACGCTGCCATGCCAAGCACGGCTAGCATAACCAACCAGCGATGCTCGATAGAAAAACGAATGATACGTTCGAACACGATTCTATAACTCCGTATCAGTGAGCATGCGAGGCGCTGGCTTTGCCAAGCTCGGACTTGATGATGAAGCTGTTATCCAAGGCATAGCGCGCTCCGGGCTGGAGGCCTTCCTTGATTTCGACCGCGTCACTATCGCTGCGGCCACTCACGATTGGCTGAGCAGCAAAGCCATGGTCGGTCCGTACAAACACCACCGGCTTTTCTTCCAATGTGTGGATCGCATCAGGACTTACTGCGACTGGCACGGATGCTTCGCCAGCGCCTACCTGCACTTTGACGAACAGGCCGGGGCGCCAAACCCCTTCAGGGTTGGGAAGTGTGACCCGGGCGGTAGCGGCGCGGCTTTGCTGACCAACAAGTGAGCCGACATAAGAAACGGTTCCATTGGCACTGGACTCGAATGCTGTGGCCTCGATAACGGCATTGCTGCCTACTCGTACCGCGCTGAGTGCATTGGCAGGAACGCTGATATCTGCCCACACGGTGGAGAGATCGGAAATGATGAATATCTGGTCATCGGTATTGACTGACTCACCGAGCGTGATGTCCTTCTCAACGATCATCCCATCGAACGGCGCCCTGAGTTCGTAGCGGCTCAATGCGTCTGGCTTGCCAGCATCACTGCCAAGCGCTTGTAGCTGTGCGTTTGCATTCGCAACAGTCAGCTCTGCTTCCCGTAAAGCCTGTTGTGCCTGTAAATAATCCTGTTCCGCAGAAATACGCTCTTCCCATAGCTCCTTTTCGCGTCGATAGGTTTTTTGAGCCAATGCAAGACGTTTTTGCGCCGCGTAGAACTCGCTTCTACGTTCCGACAGGTCTGTACTCGCGATCACAGCAAGTACTTGCCCCTGTTTCACCTGTTCGCCCAAATCGACTTTGACCGCTTCAACGACACCTGAGAGACGAGGCACAACTTGCGCTGTGCGGTCTTGGTTGAATGTAATTTCGCCAGGCAGCTCAATTGCGCTTTTTATCTTTGCGGGCTGAGCAGTTGCCAGTGAGATGCCGGCGGCTAGGATTTGTGTCTCTGAGAGTTCTACCTCTGCTGTTTCAGTATGCTCCGCTCCCTCGGGCTCATCTTCATGCTCATCTTTCTCTGCCGCACCGACCTCGTGATCGCTATCGGCGCCTCCTTCATCATGGCCATGATCTCCTTCGGCTTCTGCATCCTCATCCGAATGCCCTTCATCCTCATGCTCCGATTCGTCACCATGCTCGCTATGTGCGTCGCCCGCATCGGGCACAGCTGGACTACTGCGAAGAAGCAATCCGCCAAGCATAAGTGCCACGCTTAATATGACGACGATCCAAAAAATCTGCTTCTTGTGACCAGCCAAGGAAGATGTATTCGATTTACTTTTCATATGGATTCCTATGGCTGAGTGGCCGAGGTGATAACGGCCGACCCATCTCCGACAATTCGCGAGATTTCTGCCGCCGCCTGGTTAGCTTGTGATAGCGCAGACAGATACTGAGATCGGGCTTGGAAAAGCGTGCGTTGAGCATCCAGTACGTCAAGGAACGTGAATTTTCCAAGTTCGAACCCCTTGCTGGCAGCTTCATAAGCGCTTTGGGCACTGGGGAGCATATCGTTGCGCAACAGTTCAAACTGCTGGCGAGCAGTGCGCAGCCGCATGTGCGCTTGGGAAAGTTCGCTTTTCAGGCGTATATGGACGGCGTTGAGCTCGTCCTGCGCCTGGTAGGCCCGTTCCTGCGCTGCTCCGATGTTGCCTTGGTTTCGATCAAACAACGGCAGGGGCATCGAGATACTCACCAATCCCAGCGTGCCGTTATATTCATCTGAGCGTTGGGCACCTACGCTAACCGTCACGTTAGAAAAGCGATTCGTCCTTTCCAGCTTTAACGCAGCCCGACGTCTTTCAGCCTCCCGACGCGCGCGGGTTAGTTGGGCGGAATCGTTCAAACGGCTATAAAGCTCAGCTAGCTCGGGAAGAGGAGGCACTGCCTCTGCCGGCTCTTTTACTCGCTCAAAGCGTGGCTGTGGATTTCCCCAGTTGGCCGCCAGCCGAGTGCGCGCAGCTTCGAGTTCAGCTGTGGCCTGGGCAAGCTCTACTTGCACTCCAGTAGCCGCAACCCGCGCCCGGGTTTCCTCTACGGGAGAAACCATGCCGGCCCTCACACGTCGATTGGCCACGTTCACTGCTTGCTTCGCAAGCTTTGAAGCAGCCTGAGCGAGGTCCAGCCGTTCTTGAGCAGTAAGCACATCGTAGTACGCGCCCATCACTGCCCCCCTCAGTCGAGCTTGGGCGTCCTGTAGGTCAGCAGCTGCTACGTCCAAGGCTCGTTGCGCCGCCTCAATACGAGCCGAACGTTTACCACCCAGCTCTATTTCTTGGCTCAGTTCAAGCGTGGTCTCCGGGGCATCGCCCCGGATTCCCTCCTGGCTAGCGGACAATATTGGATTCGGACGTGCTCCGGCTTGGCTAATTAATGCGCGAGAAGCAGCCAGCTCACGTCTTGCAACAGCCAGTTCAGGGCTTGCAGAGCTAGCGAGTTCCAAGGCGCGTAGAAAGCTTATGGATTCGACAGACTCAACGGGGAATGTATTTGACACACCGACAGGTAAGGTCTGTGTGAAGGTCGGCAACTCTAAGGGTTGCGCAAAGGCGAGATTGCACGACAACGTCGTCAACCCCAGCGAGAAAAGAGCTTTTCGCACCGAAATCTCCTAAAAAAAGGGAAGGTTCGGTGAGACGTCAGATACAGATAAATGGCGCTTACTGGTTACTTTGGCGTCCCACCGGTTTTGCACCGATGCGCCAATTAGGTTTCTCAGGACGCCCCGCTTCAGCCGATGCGTAGCTAGCAGAAGGAAACGGTTTCAAGCTCATTGATAATACCGAACCAGGACAGATCCCTTTCGTTATAAGCGGCTTGATATGGTCGCCATGAAAGACACAGTCTCCATCCAGACTGATTTTTTTTGCGGCTTTTGACGATCCTTCCTCGTCAGTACCCAGAGACTCGTGCGGATGTTCGTGATGTCCAAGATGATTTGCTGCCGAACCATCCTCATGACTGCAGCTCGTGCTAACAACTGCCCATGATGATTGCAATGGGAACAAGGCTAGCAACATCAGCAAAACTATTTTTCTCATCCAAGGCAAAACGATGACTTCCTGGTTTAGATGTCGAATCCAATCATAAGAACTACCCCCGCCAAGACGCGAAACACATGCGCCTCTACTGCGATAGTGATTCGCCCTGAATTTAGTAGACAAATACACGAAAGCGTTTTTATCAGCCTTGCCAAGCCGGCGAGATAGCTGATGGCTATGGGGTGGTGACTTTAAATAAGTGTGGATAACGACCTGGTGACCGCAACATTACAAATCTGTAATCGAAGGAGTGCGCGATTGGGCTTCCTCAGATTACAAAATAGTCATTTGCCGCTAATCCTGCCGTCATCTCTAGGGGAAGAACATGGCCAAGCGCTAAAAACAAAAAGGCGAAAGGCGTCATTCGAGCACTGACCTGCCGTACATAAGGAGCATCATCATGAGCAAAAAGGCCGTTTTTTCGCTGACAGCCCTTTCACTGGCATTGGGCAGCGCCCCGGTCTTTGCCCAATCGGAAACAGCCGAGGGCTTCATCGAAGGCAGCACGCTATCGCTGATAAATCGCAACTTCTATTTCAATCGGGATTTTCGCGACGGTGAGAGTGCCGCCGGCAATGGCTACTCCGAGGAATGGGCCCACGGATTGATGGCCTTCTTCGAGTCCGGATATACCCAAGGCTCGGTAGGGATTGGCTTCGACGCTTTCGCCATGCTCGGCCTCAAGCTCGACTCCGGTTCGGGGCGCTCCGGTGTGGGCGGCAGCATCGACCTGCTTCCCCACGACAGCGCTGGCGATCCTGAGGATGACTTCACACGGGTGGGGGGCGCGGTGAAAGCACGCTTGCTGGACACCGAGATCAAGGCCGGCGATGTATTTCCCACTACACCTGTCGTGCACTTCGGCGACTCTCGGCTGCTGCCGGAGTCTTTCAAGGGTGTCACCGTTGTGAACAACTCGCTGGACGACCTCACCCTTCAGGGAGGCCGCTTGCACGCGATGAGCCAGCCCAACACCAGTAACATGAACGAAGACTTCGTCACCTTCTACGGCGGGGGCGTAGACGCGCCTTGGCTCGGCTACGCAGGCGGTGACTACAGCGTGAATGAAAATATCAGTCTTAGCCTGTACACCAGCCGCCTCAAAGATGCCTGGAACCAGCATTACTTCGGTGCGTCGGCCACCTATCCGCTCTCCGATATCGTCGCGCTGCTGGCCAGCTTCAACTATTACAAGGCAACCGACGAAGGCCGTGAGTTGCTGGGCGAGTTCAACAACAACATCTGGAGCTCCAGCCTGGGTGTCGCCTTCGGCGCGCACACCGTCACGGCGTCGTATCAGCGAAACAACGGTAACAACGACTTTGACTACTTGCGCCAGGCGGACTCGATCTACCTGAACAACTCCATTCAGTACAGTGATTTCAACTCACCTAAAGAGCAGTCCTGGATGCTGCGCTACGACCTGAACATGGCGGAGTACGGCATACCCGGGCTTACTTTCATGACCCGCTACGCCCGCGGTTGGGGCGCCGATTACAGCAACGCGAACGAGGTGTACATGCGCCAAGACGATAACGGTGCGCCGCTGACGGGACAGAACCGCTGGGAACGCGACGTCGAAGCCCGCTACGTTGTACAGACTGGCTCTCTCAAGGATTTGTCTCTGCGGGTGCGCCAGGCTACCACGCGGGCGACTGCTTTCGAGTCCGACCTCGATGAGGTCCGATTCATCGCCGAGTACCCTCTCTCGATCTTGTGAAACACCATGAGCAACACCACATCTTCTTTAGTTTTGCTCCCTTGGTTTGAAGATGTGTTTCAGGCGCCCATCAGGGCGCCTTTTTTCGTTTGGTGCACCCGCTCGCGCTGCGGGTCAACCAAATGACCGGTAGATTACAAATTCGCAAGATAGCCCTCACAGGGCTTTTACCGCGTTAAAGTGCTTCCCGCTTCCCTGGGCAGATCTTTTCGCCTCTGCCTTTCACGCTAGAGCCAAGCCGCTTTCGTCTTGACCTAGTTACTACATGGATTTTTTTGGTTCCGCTTACCGCGCACCTCCTTGCCGAGTTACCTCAAAACATGCGCATCCTGGTTGTCGAAGACGAGATCAAAGCTGCGGAATACTTGCAGCAGGGTCTTATCGAATGTGGTTACTTGGTCGATTGCGTAAGTGATGGCCTCGATGGGTTTCACCTGGCACTGCAGAACGACTATGACATCGTGCTGCTAGATGTGAATCTGCCAACCATGGATGGGTGGGAGGTTCTCGAACTCATCAGGCGGCGTAAGCAGACACGCGTCATCATGCTGACTGCCAATGGCCGCTTAGAGCAAAAAGTCCGCGGCTTGGAATCGGGCGCCGACGACTATCTGGTCAAGCCGTTCCAGTTCCCCGAGCTGCTTGCCCGTATCCGGACACTGTTGCGGCGAGGCGAGGCAGTCACACTTCCGAGCAACCTGCGTGTAGCCGACCTCGAACTGGACCCGGCCCGGCATAGGGCTTACCGGAGCGGTCAGCGTATCGACCTCACCAGCAAAGAATTTGCGTTATTGCATCTGCTCATGCGCCGGACTGGCGAAGTCCTCACGCGTACGGAAATAACTGCCATGGTGTGGGACATCAATTTCGACTGCGATACCAATGTGGTGGATGTTGCGATTCGTCGCCTGCGGATGAAAGTGGACGAACCCTTCGGCGATCGCCTGATACACACCATCCGGGGTGTGGGCTACGTGCTGGAGGCGCGGCCTTGAAGCCACTCAGCCTCGCATCGCGTCTCGCGCTTCAAATCACACTGACCGGCGCCGCTTTGGTCGCGCTGCTGATTGCACTGAGCTACTGGGTACTGGTGCGCCAACTGGAACTGCGCGCCCAGGAGGAAGTGACGGCCAAGCTCTCTCAGATCGATCATGGACTCCTCGAAGACACCAAAGCCCGTATGGGCCGCTCCTGGCAACACGCATTGAGCGATACCGTACTCGGCCATGACAACCTTTCGATTACGGTCATCGGCGATACAGCGAAATCACCCATTTTCAGTATCGGCCGATTCGCCAATGCGCCGCAGCAGCTGGATCTCGTGAGCAGGGACGGCGACTATCTTGGCTGGACAACGAAAGATGGCGTGCAGATGCTAACCGGGCGCAAGCAAATCCAAGTCCCGGGACTGGCTCCAATGACGCTTTTACTTTCGCAAGATCGCAGTGCCGATCAACGGCTGGTGGCTGCATTCCTGCGCTCGGCCTTAGTGACCGTGCCGATGCTACTGATATTGATCGGATTGGCTGGATGGCTAATCGCCCAAAATGGCTTGCGGCCGCTTCGCAAGTTCCGGGCCTTGGCGACTAAGGTATCTACACAGGATCTATCACCTCGAATCCGCACCGATCGGCTTCCGCAAGAGCTCCAGGCATTGGCGCACAGCCTCAACGTAATGCTTCATCGACTCGATGACGGCGTTCAGCAACTGTCACAATTCTCGGACGATGTGGCTCATGAGTTAAAAACTCCGCTGAACAACCTGATAGGCAAGGCGCAGGTGACTTTGGTGCGTGAGCGAAGCAAGGAGCATTATCGGGAGGTGATCGAGTCGTCGGTTGAAGAACTCGAACGCATGGATCGAATCGTGTCAGACATGCTGTTTCTCGCCCAGGCCAGCCACGCCAGCCCAGCACTGAAGCTCGAACAATTATCTTTAGGAAGCGAGGCGAGGCGCGTATGTGAATACTTCGAAGTCCTTGCCGAAGAAGCGGGAGTCGCTACGACAGTAACGGGCGATGCCATGATTTTGGGAAATCGACTTATGGTCCAGCGGGCCATTTCCAACCTGCTATCCAACGCGCTGCGGCATTCAAATACTGGCAGTACGGTCGAACTTAAGATCCTTGAGGAGGACGTAGACATCGTCTCGCTGGCTGTCACCAATCATGGCGCGACTATCGAATCGGATCATCTCCCACATCTGTTCGACCGCTTTTACCGCGTTAACGGCATACAACCTCGCGGGGCAGGATTGGGGCTAGCGATTGTCCGCTCAGTGATGAACCTCCACAAAGGCCACGTGGCCGTCGCCAGCAAAGACGGTCGGACCACGTTTGAACTCACGTTTCCTCGGCAGGCCTGACTCAAAGTGATACCGCACGGAGACAGCCATCACTACGAAGGGGCAAAAACCACAGGGACAAACAACCATTTCGAGGGCATGCGCGTTGGCCGGGTAACCAGGCCCGCAAGCCCCAACGCCGTTCATTTAATGCATGCGTCCTCGCTAATTCCGGCGAGAATGCCGCAAGCCTCAACTTCCCGCCCATCGTTGCAATTAGCCCGCAGTGAAACGAGTTGTCGTTCGAGTGATTGCAGAGCGGTTATCTGGGATCTGACTTGAGAAATGTGATCATCGAGTAAGGCATTGACGGCCGTACAAGGCTGGCGAGGGTCATCCTGGTAGCTTTGGAGTGCGTGAATCTCTGGAAGTGACAGATTCAAGATTCGGCAGCGCCGGATGAAAGCTAGCCGCTCGCCATGCTTCTCGGTGTAGACACGATAGCCGTTCGCCTGGCGATCAGGCGGTGGCAACAAGCCCTGCTGCTCATAGAAGCGGATCGTCTGTGTATCAATCCCTATTAGCCTTGCTAACTGACCAATGCGCATCGTGTGAATCCTCATCGGCTCTGCGTTATTGACCTTATAGTAGCTATAAGGCTTTTAATGATCCCATCTTCGATTTCAAGTGGAGCCGTATCATGAGCAAGTCCGATGGTCCCTGCGGCTGCGATGCGACGCCAGCCGCTGATGCCGATGTGCAAAACCCTTCCGATACGACGGGGCAATGGGTCAGTGTTTACGCCGTGCCCAAGATGGATTGTCCATCAGAAGAGCGAATGATCCGCTTGGCGCTGAATGGTTTGGACGGAGTTCGGAAGCTGACTTTTGATCTGTCGGACCGTCGGTTAGATGTCATGCATGACAGTGCCGTTGAGCCCATAACCAAAAAGCTGGCGACGTTAGGGCTAGGCGCCACTCTTCAGAAAACTGTCGCGGCAGACCCAGAGATGATCAAAGCCGCCGAAAATCCGGCGAACTCTACACAGGAATCCCGCTCCCTACGTTTACTGCTAGGCATCAACGCCTTCATGTTCGTGGTAGAGATGACTGCTGGCCTGATCGCCAGGTCCGCAGGTCTGATTGCCGATTCGCTCGACATGTTCGCTGACGCGGCAGTGTACGGCCTGGCCCTTTATGCGGTTGGGCGCAGCGTCAATCTGCAGGTGCGTGCTGCACACCTTGCTGGTGTGCTCCAGCTGATTTTGGCCCTCGGCGTGCTCGTAGAGGTGGTCAGACGCTTTATATTCGGCAGCGAGCCCGAGTCGCTGATAATGATGGCCGTCGCGTTCCTGGCATTGCTCGCCAACACGGGTTGTTTGCTGCTGATTTCCAAACACCGGGAAGGTGGTGCTCACATGAAAGCGAGCTGGATATTCTCCGCCAATGATGTGGTCATCAACATGGGGGTTATAGTCGCCGGAGCGCTCGTCGCTTGGACTGGGTCAAACTACCCAGACCTGATTATCGGTACCGTTGTGGGATTCATCGTTCTAAACGGCGCTCGGCGTATTCTGGCGCTCAAGAGCTAAAGAAGCTCCCGTTACAGAAAAAGGCGTCGTCATGCCTCTAAGCCATCCGGGTCTAGCGGCGTCAGCTAAAACTGGCGACGCAGCTTTAGCCGTTAGCGGATGGTGGGTATTGTAGAACGTGGGCTGCAAAGTCCATCAGCGAGACGAAGCCGCACTGATCGGCTTTCCTTCACGCTGTTGGTGGTAGCCCCGCTTAACCAATCAGCTCTACGAATGCCTGAGTGATCACAACCGCTGCGGCCAATGCGCGAACGGACTTTGGGAGCGCCATCGTCAGGAAAAGCACTACAAGCGAGTTGTGAGTGCTTGAACTGAAGGCCGATAGCTGGAGGCGACCTCGATGTGCGCTAGTGCTACGTTCTAGTGACAGTCCCCGTGCCCAAAATGTGGTCTGCAAATTCGATCAGGCTAGCTAATCGGTCAGGACCACGGATGGCATCGCGCTGGAGGTGGAAGCCATGCATTCCCAGCCTTTCGGGACCGAACACATCGGCCTCCAATGTATCGCCGATCATTGCAATGGAAGACGCTTTGCAACCCAACCGCTTTAGCAGATGTTCGTAGATCGCTGGCTCCGGTTTGATCGCGCCCACCTCGAAGCTCCAGGCATAGGCGTCAAACTCAGGCAGTAGCAACTTGGCAGGTATGGCATAGGGGGTAGCCAAGTTGGAGCACAGCGCCACTTTCAGCCCCGCTCTCTTAAGGCTTTCCAGTGCCCGCAGGGCATCATCATAGGGACGCACGCTGGCCAGTTCCGCGTAGAGATCAAGCTCCAAAATAGCAAGCTCATCGTTACCTAGTTGTGTACCAAACAGGTCGGCGGCGCCGGCCAGCCCCAAGTTTCGTGTCATCAATGTCCTGGCATCATCGGCCCTAGGTTGACGACCTTGGCTGCGTACCTGTTTTAAGAGCTTGCGAAATGTAAGCGTCCAGCCAAGTCACCTTCCGAACTCCAGCATTAAGGGCGATGGTGTCCGCGTATTTTTAAGCGGACGCGTTCGTCCTTAACGTTAGGATTTCCATGCGCCAACGAAGCTCTTACCCCAAACCGTTCAAGGTCCAGGTCGTTCAGGAATGCCTACAACCGGGTGCGACCGTCTCCAGCGTTGCCATCCGCCATGGCATCAACGCCAACGTCATTCGAAAATGGCTACCGCTTTACCGAGATCAGCTACCCGCGGTGTTGCCGGCGTTCGTTCCATTGAGGGCTACGCCCAAACGGCCGACTGCAGCATCGGTGATTATTGAGCTATCGCTTGGCGAGCAGTCAGTCACAGTGAAATGGCCAGTGTCCGATCCTGACGGCTGCGCCCGCTTTGTCCGGGGGCTTGCCCCGTGATCCGCATCGATAGCATCTGGCTTGCCACTGAGCCGATGGACATGCGCGCCGGCACCGAGACCGCATTGGCCCGTGTAGTGGAGGTATTCGGTGCGGCGAAGCCGCACTGTGCTTATCTGTTCGCCAACCGCCGCGCCAACCGCATGAAAGTGTTGGTGCATGACGGTGTAGGGATCTGGCTGGCCGCGCGGCGATTGAACCAGGGCAAGTTTCACTGGCCAGGCATCCACCGCGGCTCGGAAGTTGAACTCGACACCGAGCAGCTTCAGGCTTTGGTGCTCGGTTTACCTTGGCAGCGGGTTGGTGCAGCCGGTGCGATCACAGTGTTGTAGCGCCGGCCATTAGCCCATCGCTTTATCTGCGCTGATCGCCTGCTCTGGCACAATCAGCGGCATGACTTCCTCGCCCAATCTCGACCAACTGACACCTGAGCAACTGCGCGCACTCGCTGCGCAGTTGCTGTCGCAAGTCGACACGTTGGGTAAGACGGTTGAAACGATGGGCAAGAAGATCGACCGCGATCAAACCGTCATCGAGCAGCTCACCCATGAAATCGCCTGGTTCAAGCGACACAAGTTCGCCAAGCGTAGCGAGCAACTAAGCCCTGACCAGGGCAGCCTGCTGGATGATTTGCTCGACACGGACATTGCCGCTATCGAGGCGGAACTGAAAACCCTCAATCCTCCGGCGGCTCCGGCTGAACCCCGCCAACAGCCCAAGCGCGCACCGCTGCCAGCCCAGTTTCCGCGTACTGTGATCCGTCACGAGCCGCCGAACACTCAATGCGCCTGCGGCTGCCAGCTGCAACGCATCGGCGAAGACATCAGCGAAAAGCTGGATTACACGCCGGGCGTGTTCACCGTCGAACAGCACGTGCGTGGCAAATGGGCCTGCCGTCAGTGCGAAACACTGATCCAGGCGCCGGTACCAGCCCAGGTGATCGACAAGGGCATCCCCACTGCCGGCCTGCTGGCTCACGTGATGGTGGCCAAATTTGCCGACCACCTGCCGCTGTACCGGCAAGAGAAGATCTTTGGCCGTGCAGGCCTGGCCATCGCCCGCTCGACGCTGGCGCAGTGGGTCGGACAAATCGGCGTACAGCTCCAACCATTGGTCGACGCCCTGCGCGAGGCGGTACTGGCGCAAGGCGTGATCCACGCCGACGAAACCCCCGTGCAAATGCTGGCCCCTGGCGAGAAGAAAACCCACCGGGCTTACGTCTGGGCATACTGCACCACACCCTTCGCCGACCTGAAGGCCGTGGTGTATGACTTCAGCCCCAGCCGGGCTGGTGAGCATGCGCGCAATTTTCTGGGTCAGTGGAGTGGCAAGCTGGTCTGCGACGACTTCGCCGGCTACAAGGCCAGCTTCGAGCAGGGCATCATCGAAATTGGCTGCATGGCCCACGCCCGCCGCAAATTTTTCGATCTGCACGCAGCGAACAAAAGCCAGTTAGCCGAACAGGCGCTGCACTCCATTGCCGGGCTGTATGAAATCGAGCGGCAAGCACGGCACATGAGCGATGAAGAACGCTGGCGAATACGCCAGGACAAGTCTTCACCGATCCTCGATGCGCTGCATGAATGGATGCTGGCCCAGCGTGATCGAGTGCCCAACGGATCAGCCACGGCGAAAGCCTTGGATTACAGCCTCAAACGCTGGCTGGCTCTGACTCGCTATGTCGAAGATGGCTCTGTGCCCATCGACAACAATCAGGTCGAGAACCAGATTCGACCATGGGCCCTTGGACGCTCGAACTGGCTGTTTGCCGGGTCGCTGCGCAGCGGCAAACGGGCGGCGGCGATCATGAGCCTGATCCAGTCGGCGCGGATGAATGGGCATGATCCGTACGCCTACCTGAAGGATGTGCTGATGCGGCTGCCGACACAGCGGGCCAGCGAGATTGGCCAACTACTGCCGCATCAATGGGCACCCGCCTGAATTACGCAAGGTGAGTTCGGCAGACGCTTACTGCGAAATGGCCGCCGTCGTTCACTGATTTGCAGGAGTGTGCCATAGACATCAAAAATTACGGCTTCTATCAAAACAGAGCACCTGCGCTTAGGCTTTGCACGGTTCGGTATTCATTAAAAGAAAGCGGCCGGGCTTCGGATAAGGGAGGCATAGGCTAGGCCAGCAAGCGGTATTCGCGCGAGCTACTTTTTTCAGCAGCTCGCTTCAGCATTCGTACGACCTGACATACCGGAGAACCTGACAGAAATGTAATGGTTACTTCAGCCTTTGGTCAGGACGCTTTGCATATATTGGTTGTCGGACGCTGTAAGCATCGGAAAAACCACAAACGTCCCCGCAGTAGGCTGTTCGTTGCTAACCAATCCATAAGGAGCCCGCATGACCTCCTCGCATTGCCATCATCAGCCTGACCAAACGAAAGGCTCTGCAGGACTCACAGACCCCGTCTGCGGGATGAAGGTGAAAGAGGACAGCGAGCATCAAGAGCACTATCAGGGAAGCACTTACCGCTTCTGCAGCCAGGGTTGCCAGACCAAGTTTCGTTCTGATCCTGCTAGATATCTCACTGCACAGCAGGCTCATGGGTCATCGCCTCAGGCATCCACGCCGCCCGCACAGAAGGCGTCCGCCGGTGATGCAACGACCGAGTACACCTGCCCGATGCACCCTGAGATCCGCCAAATGGGTCCAGGTGATTGCCCTATCTGCGGGATGTCATTGGAACCTCTGATCCCTGAACTCGACGAGGAGGAGAATCCCGAACTCAAGGACTTCTCGAAGCGATTCTGGTGGTCTCTGCCCCTGACCGTAGCAGTGACCCTGTTGGCCATGGCGGGACATGCACTTCCGCTGTTTCACGGCGCTAGCCAGAACTGGGTTGAACTAGCCCTTACGACCCCGGTTGTCTTGTGGGCAGGCTGGCCATTTTTCGTGCGCGGTTTCGCATCTGTTAAGCATCGCAGCCCAAACATGTGGACGTTGATCGGGCTTGGCACAGGGGCTGCGTATATTTACAGCATCGTAGCAACCGTCTTACCGAGCATATTTCCAGAATCATTCACAGTGGGCGGCCGGATAGGCGTTTATTACGAAGCCGCCGCGGTCATCATTTCCCTGACGCTTTTAGGGCAGTTGCTCGAATTGAAGGCCCGCTCCCAGACGTCCTCGGCAATCAAGTCCTTGCTTGGCCTATCGCCCAAAACAGCTCGCCGTATCGCCAAGGATGGTTCCGAGGAGGACATTCCGCTTACACATGTTCACGAGGGTGACCATCTGCGCGTTCGTCCTGGTGAAAAGGTACCGGTGGATGGAGAAGTATTGGAGGGCGAGAGCGCCGTCGACGAATCCATGCTAACGGGCGAGCCCGTCCCGGTGACGAAGCGGACAGGCGATGCGCTCATCGGCGCGACGATGAACACGAGTGGCTCGCTTGTCATGCGAGCCACTAAAGTTGGCTCCGGGACCATGCTTTCACAAATCGTCCAGATGGTTGCGAATGCACAACGCTCAAAAGCACCCATGCAGCGGATGGCGGACACGGTTGCTGGTTATTTCGTGCTGACGGTCATCGGGATTGCGCTGTTGACCTTCTTTGCATGGGGCCTGTTCGGACCCGAGCAGGGCTGGGTATTCGGCCTGATCAATGCAGTTGCGGTTCTGATTATCGCTTGCCCTTGCGCACTTGGCCTGGCGACGCCTATGTCGATCATGGTTGCCACAGGCAAAGCGGCTGGAAGCGGAGTGCTTTTCAGAGACGCAGGCGCCATCGAGAATGTCCGTAAGGTAGACACGCTGATTGTCGATAAAACTGGAACGTTGACCGAGGGCCGACCTGTTTTCGATCGGGCGGTAGGCGTCACGCCGTTCGATGCTCAGGAAGTCATCCGTTTGTCTGCCAGCTTGGATCAAGGTAGCGAGCATCCCCTAGCCCACGCCATCGTGGACCATGCGAGAAGCGAGGGTATTCAGTTGGTAAAGCCTGAAACCTTCGAGTCAGGGTCAGGGATCGGGGTCCGTGGTCTGGTGGAAGGCAAGCAGCTACAGCTAGGCAACACCGCTCTTATGGAAGACGCGGGTGTTAGCGTCGAGCCGTTGAAAGACCAAGCAGAAAAAATGCGCGAAAGCGGTACCAGTATTGTGTACCTGGCTGTTGATGGGGCACTTGCCGGCTTGCTGGCCGTATCGGACCCAATTAAACCGACTTCCAAGGAAGCTGTAGCTCGGCTCCAAGCGGAGGGCGTGCAAGTCATCATGGCCACCGGCGACGGGCTTACCACTGCCCGCGCGGTGGCTCGTGAGCTATCGATCGATGAAGTGCATGGCGAAGTGAAGCCGCAGGACAAGGAGGCGCTGGTGGTTAAGCTACAAGCCCTCGGTAAAGTAGTCGCCATGGCAGGCGACGGAATAAATGATGCGCCCGCTCTCGCTAGGGCTGACGTAGGCATTGCGATGGGTACGGGTACTGACGTGGCGATGAACAGTGCCCAAGTTACGCTGGTTAAAGGTGACCTGATGGGAATACTTCGCGCCCGTACGCTTTCGGTGGCAACAGTTCGCAATATGCGTCAGAACCTTCTGTTTGCCTTTATGTATAACGGTCTGAGCATCCCGATTGCTGCAGGGCTGCTCTATCCGTTCTTTGGACTGTTGCTGTCTCCGATGATTGCTGCCCTGGCCATGAGCCTTAGCTCAGCATCGGTTGTGTTTAACGCTCTCCGGCTCCGTCAAGCGAGTGTAGTTTGAACCGTGCCGGCTTAGGCTTCGGTTGCGAAGCGATCGATTGCCTCATTGATTGCTCATGAATTGCCCCGTAAGCTGAAAAAATATGAAGTCCTACATGCGCTCCTTCCTTATCCTGCTGCTAGTGCTTGCGCTTCCGATCAACGGGATGGCGCAATTGCTCATGCCGGTTGGGTCGTCAGCGCATCATGTAATGCTTGATATGGAAGGCATGGAGGCCATGGCAGCCAGCCACGCGTTGATGTCTGGCGTCAGCGGCGCTGAGCCCGAGTGCTGTGAAGGGCATGAGCAAGGGAAGACGACCGTCTGCAAGACGGGGCAAGAATGCAAAACCCTCAGCCTCCTTCAGATCGTTGCTGCGAAGGCGCAGCTGGTCCCTGCTGCTAGACCCGTGACCACGCCCTATAACGACCAAATCCCTTCTCGTCTTCTGGACGTAGTCTGGCATCCACCCCGCGTCTGATCCCGATCAAATTCTAGGAACCGCCCGGATGTGAAGATTCGGGCCGGCTACCGCGCGCCTTTGGCTCGCATGGAAGATCAGGAACTCTTTTTTAATGAAACCCCGTATCCGCTGGGCGCCTCCCTACGTGGCCGCCTTGATCATGGGCGCGCTCTCATTTTCCGAGCTCGCATCAGCTCTAACCTTAGAACAAGCCCTGAGCTTGGCCGAGCAAGACGCGCCTTCGCTGGATGCGCAAGCCGCCAATCTCCAAGCCGCGCGCAACGCTGCAATCCCTGTCGGCGAGCTCCCTGACCCCAAACTTAGACTTGGGCTGCAAAACGTACCCATTGAAGGTGACTCACGCTGGCAATTGGACCAAGAGGCCATGACCATGCAAATGGTTGGGGTCATGCAAGATGTTCCAAACCGAGCGAAAAGGCGCGCCCGTGTCGAGGCTGCGCAGGCTAGTGTTGCGCTCGCAGACGTTCAGCAAACCATTGAACGTCTCAGCGTGCGCCAGGCTACTGCCGAGGCATGGATCGCTAGCTTCGCGGTCGAGCAGAAACTGAGTCTTTTCAAACAGCTCTACAGTGAGAATCAGCTGTTTTCCCGGGCCGTTCAGGCGCGCATTGCCGGCGGCGGTGGGCAAACCGCAGACAGCGTACTTCCGAAGCAAGAGGCAGCATTGCTTGCTGATCAAGAGGATGAGCTGATGCGCAACCAGGTTGTTGCGCGGGCCGACCTCCGCCGTTGGATAGGCGAGCCAGCAGACCAGCCGCTTACAGGCGACTGGCCGCGATGGCTTACCGACGTTGATCACTATCAGCACAACCTGAACCGCCATCCGGCTTTGCTCGCCTTCGACCCGATGACTCGTGAAGCTGAGGCAAAAGTTCGCCAGGCCATCGCTGAGAAAACACCGGACTGGAGTTGGGGAGTCGATTATCTACGTCGCGGCAGAGAATACGGCGACATGGTCAACCTCAGCGTCAGTTTCGACCTGCCGCTGTTTACCAGCTCTCGGCAGGATCCAAAGATCGCGGCTGAGCGAGCGCGCCTCACACAGATCGAGGCGCAGCGTCAGGCGATGTTGCGTATGCATAACCAGGAGCTGGCCGCCGACCTGGCTGAATATCAGCGCCTTGACCGCGCATTCGCACGTGTTGAAGAAACCCTACTGCCACTCGCCGAGGAAAAGGTCCGCCTTGCCATGGCGGACTACCGCGCCGGGACCGGCGAACTGACCGCAGTGATCGATGCGCGCCGCCAGCTCGTTGAGACTCGCCTGCGTCGTATTGACGTAGCCCGCGACCGATCGCTGAGCAACGCCCGCCTGCATTTTGCCTTTGGAGATACCCGACCATGACATTTCTACTCAAGCGGCTGGCCGTCGTCCTAAGCCTTCCGCTGATTATCGTTACTGTGGGCATTGTCGGTCTGTCTACCTCTGTGTTTGCGCAAGCGGAAGGCGAAAAGGAGGTGCTTTATTGGTACGACCCCATGTATCCGCAACAGAAATTCGATGAGCCAGGCAAATCCCCCTTTATGGATATGGACCTGGTTCCGCGCTATGCCGATGAAGGCGGTGACGGGGCGTCGATGAGCATCGATCCGAGCGTGACGCAGAACCTGGGTATGCGCCTGGCGACCGCAACGCGCGAATCGATTAGCCAGTCGCTCGAAGCGACAGGCGCATTGATGTTTGACGAGCGAGACGTGGCTGTCGTGCAAGCGCGCTCCGGGGGCTTCGTCGAGCGCGTTTACGACCGAGCGCCGGAAGACGTCATTGAAAAAGGCGCGCCGTTAGCCGATCTTTTGGTTCCCGAATGGGCTGCTGCACAGGAAGAGTACCTGGCGCTCAAAGGGATTGGCCAACCCCAACTGCTCGCGGCGGCCCGACAGCGGTTACGCCTTGCCGGCATGCCGGCAGATGTCATTGCTCAGCTGGAACGCACCGGTAAGGCGCGCCCCGTATGGACCGTAACGAGCCCGATCGGTGGCGTGTTGAACAGTCTCGATGTCCGCGAGGGCATGACCGTCCCCGCCGGCGCCTCTCTCGCACGCATCAATGGGCTGGACTCGGTTTGGCTAGAGGTTGCGGTGCCTGAAGCGCAGATCACAAATTTAGCGCCGGGGCAGTCGGTGACAGCCCGCCTCCCTGCTTTTGCGGGTGAAACGCTGGAAGGCACGATCCAGGCGGTACTGTCGCAAGCCAACCTGGATAGCCGCACTGTGCGTGTCCGGGTCGAACTGCCCAACCCGCAGCAGCGGCTTCGCCCCGGCATGACGGCCGAGGTGACATTGAGTCGCAACGTTGAAGATGCCTTGGTCATCCCGTCCGAGGCGGTCATTCGCACCGGCCGGCGCGCATTGGTGATGCTGGCTGAGAATGAAGGCCGTTACCGCCCAGTTGAGGTCCGCATCGGTCGAGAGTTCGATGACAAAACAGAGGTGCTCGACGGGCTGGAAGCCGGTCAGCAGGTCGTGGCGTCCGGTCAGTTCCTCCTGGATTCAGAGGCGAGCCTACGCGGGCTGACCGCTCGGGGTCTGGAGCAGACGGCACCGCCTGTCAAACCTGCTTTGCACGAGGCTGAAGGTACGATCGTCAGCCTGGAAGATGGCCTGGTTGGCCTGTCGCATGGGCCGTTCAAGACGCTGAACATGCCTGGGATGACCATGTCCTTTCCGGTTGCCGATCAATCTCTGCTGTCAGGCTTGCAAGTGGACGACCGTGTCCGTGTTGGCGTGCGTGAAAGCGACGAAGGCCTGGTCATCGAGCGCATCGAGAAGCTCGGGGGCCAACAATGATCGCAGCCATAATCCGCTGGTCAGTGGCCAACCGCTTTCTGATCCTACTGGCTACTGTGTTCGCGGTGGCTTGGGGTGTCTGGTCGGTCAAGAACACCGCTGTTGATGCGTTGCCTGACCTTTCCGACGTTCAGGTCATCATCCGCACGCCATACCCGGGGCAGGCGCCTCAGATCGTTGAAAACCAGGTCACCTACCCACTGACGACGACCATGCTGTCTGTCCCCGGCGCGAAGACAGTCCGCGGCTACTCCTTCTTCGGGGATAGCTACGTGTACGTCCTGTTCGAGGACGGCACCGACCTCTATTGGGCCCGTTCGCGGGTGCTGGAGTACCTGAGCCAGGTGCAGAGTCGGCTTCCCGCCGCCGCCAAACCCGCCTTGGGACCTGACGCCACGGGTGTCGGTTGGATCTACCAATATGCTTTGGTAGACCGAACGGGCAAACATGACCTCTCGCAGCTGCGCTCTGTGCAAGATTGGTTCCTGCGCTATGAACTCAAGACACTGCCCAACGTGGCGGAAGTCGCGCCCATAGGCGGGATGGTCAAGCAGTACCAGGTGGTACTCGATCCCGTACGCATGGCCAGCAGAGGCGTTACGCAGCAGCAGATCGCAAAGGCGATCGATGAGGCCAACCGTGAAACCGGCGGGAGTGTTCTGGAACTCGCCGAAACCGAGTTCATGGTCCGTGCGACCGGGTATCTCAAGACACTCAAGGACTTTCGAGCCATTCCTTTGCGTCTCGAAGGCGGCGTGCCTGTGACGCTAGGGGACGTTGCGCATATCCAGCTCGGCCCGGAAATGCGCCGGGGTATTGCCGAGCTTGATGGCGAAGGTGAGGTAGTCGGTGGAGTCGTGATCCTGCGTAGCGGCAAGAACGCTCGGGAAACCATCGCTGCCGTTCAAACCAAGCTCGATGAGCTCAAAGCGAGCCTTCCCGAAGGCGTCGAAATCGTCACGACGTACGACCGTAGCAAGCTGATCGACAGTGCCGTTGAAAACCTCACGCACAAGCTCATCGAGGAGTTCATTGTCGTTGCGTTGGTTTGCGCGATTTTTCTGTGGCATCTGCGCTCGTCGTTGGTCGCCATCGTGTCGTTGCCGATCGGCATCCTGATTGCTTTTGTGATCATGCAGCGGCAAGGCATCAACGCCAACATCATGTCGTTGGGTGGCATCGCGATCGCCATCGGAGCGATGGTCGATGCAGCAATCGTCATGATCGAAAACGCCCACAAGCACATTGAGGCCTGGCACAAGCGGCATCCTGACTCCACCTTGAAGGGCCAGGAGCACTGGAAGGTCATTACTGACGCGGCTGTTGAAGTGGGGCCGGCATTGTTCTTCAGCCTGCTGATCATCACGCTGTCGTTCATTCCAGTGTTCACCCTGGAGGCGCAGGAAGGCCGGCTGTTCGGTCCACTGGCGTTCACCAAAACCTATGCAATGGCAGCGGCCGCGGGTCTGTCGGTAACACTGGTTCCGGTGCTCATGGGGTATTGGATACGGGGCAGGATTCCGGATGAACACCGCAATCCACTCAACCGTGGCCTCATCTGGATCTACAAGCCGGCCCTGGACGCGGTACTGCGCTGGCCCAAGATGACTCTGCTGGTGGCTGTTCTGGTCTTCCTGACAGGCTTGTGGCCGGCCTCTCGCCTTGGTGGGGAGTTCTTGCCCCCGCTGGATGAAGGTGACCTCCTTTATATGCCCACTGCGCTTCCAGGCCTCTCCTCTCAGAAGGCTTCTGAGCTACTGCAGCAGACGGACCGGCTCATAAAAACGGTTCCAGAAGTTGCACACGTGTTCGGTAAGGCTGGTCGAGCCGACACCGCTACAGATCCCGCCCCGCTGGAAATGTTCGAGACGACCATTCAGTTCAAGCCGAAGGATCAATGGCGCCCTGGGATGACGCCTGACAAGCTGGTTGAGGAGTTGGATCGCACCGTACAGGTACCTGGATTAGCCAATCTGTGGATCCCGCCGATTCGAAACCGTATCGATATGCTGGCGACGGGTATCAAGAGCCCGATCGGGGTGAAAGTGTATGGCACTGACTTGGCACAGATCGACAAAGCCACCCAGGCAGTGGAAAAAATCGCCAAAACGGTGCCTGGGGTCAGTTCGGCGCTTGCTGAGAGACTGACCGGCGGCAGGTATATCGATGTGGATATCGATCGTGTCGCCGCCGCACGCTACGGCCTGAATATCGCGGACGTGCAATCGATCGTGGCCGGTGCCATCGGTGGTCAAACCATTGGTGAAACCGTGGAAGGGCTCGCCAGGTATCCGATCAACCTCCGCTATGGCCGCGAGTGGCGCGACTCGATATCCGATCTGCGCAACCTACCGATCTACACGCCGCAAGGCAGCCAGATCACGTTGGGGACCGTGGCCAAAGTACAGGTGACAGACGGACCGCCCATGCTTAAAAGCGAAAACGCAAGGCTGTCGGGCTGGGTTTACGTCGATGTTCGTGGCCGCGACATGGCGGCTGTGGTGGGCGATCTGAGGGAAAAGATCAGCAAAGGGGTCCAGCTCGAATCCGGCATGAGCATCAGCTATTCCGGCCAATTCGAATTCATGGAGCGCGCTAACGCGAAGCTGAAGCTCGTCGTTCCGGCTACCTTGCTGATCATTTTTGTATTGCTCTACCTAACGTTTGCCCGCTTTGGCGAGGCGCTGCTCATCATGGCTACGCTGCCATTCGCTCTGACCGGGGGCGTCTGGTTCCTATATCTGCTCGGGTACAACCTATCCGTAGCGACAGGAATCGGATTCATCGCACTGGCAGGCGTTTCTGCTGAGTTCGGCGTCATTATGCTGCTGTATTTGAAGAACGCCTGGACGGATCGGGTTAACGCTGGAGCCCATGGCGAAGGCGTCCTGCTCGACGCCATTCGTGAAGGTGCTGTCCAGCGAGTGCGCCCCAAGGCCATGACCGTCGCCGTGATCATCGCTGGCCTGCTGCCCATCCTTTGGGGCGGCGGGACCGGCAGCGAAATCATGAGCCGTATTGCCGCGCCCATGGTGGGCGGGATGATCACCGCGCCGTTGCTCTCCCTGTTCGTTCTGCCGGCAGCCTACCTGCTGATGCGCCGCCGACAATTGCAGGCCCAGCACGCAACCAAACCCACTGGAGAACATCCATGAATATCAAGCACATCACTCTCGCCACACTGTTTCTGGTACCGGCCGCCTATGCTGCTGACAAAGAGCCTATGCAGGGTATGCCGATGGATCACAAAAGCATGAACATGCCGATGGATCACAAAAGCATGAACATGCCGATGGATCATAAAGACATGGATATGCAGATGGGCCAGAAACCAGCCGGACAGACGGCCACTGCGACCGGCACGGTCAAGAAGGTAGATACGGAAAAGGGAACCGTCACTATTGCCCACGGCCCGGTCGAGGCGCTGGGTTGGCCATCTATGACGATGGGTTTCAAAGCGAAGCCTGATCAGCTCCAAAAGTTAAGAGAAGGAGACCAGGTCGAATTCGAGTTCACCTCGAAAGGCATGGATTCCACCATTACGCGTATCGAAAAACGGTAAGCACAGAAAGCGACCGCCGCAGACGCGGCGGTCGTACCAACAAAAAAATGAGCGATTACAGCTTTGTAACCTTGGCAACAGCTTCTTGTAAGTAGCAAGCCTTTAATCTACAGGCATCAACTAACCAAGAGGTGCAAACCATGAACCGTATAACCAAAGTAATCGTTCCTTTTATTCTGACCGTTGCGTCTTCTCTTGCAATGGCCGAAGGCGGAAGCGATCGGACAATGCATCGCCTAAATGATCCTGCAGGATCCAATCTCACTCTTAAAGAGCTTGTCAAAGAAGGCAAAGTGCTGAGCATCGCACCTGCAGGGGCGACCGGTACGACTGAAATGATTCAGAACTATCGGACTACTGCAAAAGTTCAGACATATGAAATGAAGGTAAAGACCCCAGACGGGGAGATTCATACGGTGGAATTTTTGAGCGCACCGGTAGGCGTAAACAACGGCTAACCTGCAAATTAAATATTCGAGGGTAATGATATGAGCAGCCTGTTTTCGAGAATGAAAAGTGTACTGCAGCGCAATCCGATCGTGACCGGTCTAACCGTAGCTGTGGTTGGCTACATGCTCCTGAACCAAAGCACTGGGGCGTTGGCAACGACGCTGCCAAGCCTGCTCTTTCTCTTGCCCTGCTTGTTGATGATGGTCGTATGCATGAAGCATATGTCTAGCGGTAAGTGCGACAAGCCCAAGGAGCCCAACGTTGGCGAAAGCACCTTGTTAAGCAAGAGCGAATAACCCACTGAACTTGGAGATTTAACATGCGAAACACCATTACAGTAACAGCAATTGCAATCACCCTGGCGAGCGGACTGAGTTTCGCAGCGGCAGATAAAGCGGACCAAAGCCATTCAGAAACCGGCATGATGAGCGGCGACAAGCATATGGAAATGATGGGCGACATGCGTGGAATGATGAAAGAGTGTCGTGAAATGATGGAGGCGGCCAAAGCCGGCCACTCGCAAAATGGGGAAAACCCAGACGCTGCCTAGGATACGAGAGTGCGAGCAACTATGATCGAAGCAGGTCGGGCACCTTTTCTGGGTGCCCACCTGCTTTTTTGTGCGTGATGGCCTAACCAGGACCGTACTGATGGGAAAAGTGTCACTGACGAGCAGAATGGCGATAGCTTTCATGCTCGTGGTTACGGTTGTGCTGTTGGCCGCCGCAATCAGCTTCAATTATTTTTGCCAGCTCCATTTCGAACGCAAAGACGCACAGGTGCTGAATGAAAAGGCTGCTGCAGTAGAGCGTATGCTACGCGGCAGTTCAGAATTCGGGCCTGAGACCGCTTCAAGGATCGATGCCGTTATTGAGCACTCCTTTGGCTTCGCGACTGCGGTTGTAGTAGACGGTAAGACGGTTTACTCCCATCACAATCTGTCTGAGAGCTTGCTACCTCTTGTCACAGACATCCAAGAGGAACGCTGGACGGTAAGTTTCGGTGGCCACCAGTACAGCGGAATTACCAGAAAAGTAAATCGGTGGGTAGAAGGGCAGGACACTGTTATCTATTTGGCTTTGGATGTAACGCACCGAATCCACTTCTTCGATATGATTCAGCAGTGGTTTGCTTATACGCTTGTCGTTAGTGCACTTCTGAGTGGCGCGTTAGGTGTTGTTCTGATCAGGAAAGGCTTAAAACCAATAGACGAACTGTCCAAGACTTCTTCTACGGTAACCGCCCACTGCTTAGATACCAGAATTCCAACCGAGTCGGTGCCAGGCGAGCTGCATGAACTCGTAGACAACTTCAACGAAATGCTTTCGCGCTTGGACGACTCTTTTCTCAGATTGTCAGGTTTCTCAGCGGATATCGCGCATGAGCTAAGAACGCCGCTGAACAGCATGCTTACCCAAATGGAGGTCGCGCTCTTGCGCGACCGCGAGAATACCGACTACAAAGACATTTTGTATTCCGCCCTCGAAGAACTTAGGCGCATGTCAAAGATGGTCGATGACATGCTGTTTCTCGCCAAAGCGGACAACGGGAAGATTACGCCCAATGCCGAAGATGCCAGCATGGCTGAGATTACCGCGAGCGTTATCGAATATTACGAGCTTGCAGCCGAGGACAAAAAGGTAGAAATCGCGCTTTCAGGCGATGGATCGGTACATGGCGATAAATCGATGCTGAGACGGGCCGTCTCAAACATAGTCTCTAACGCAGTTCGATATGCAGAGGAAGGCAGCACCATCAGCGTTGAAATAAGCGAGAGCGGTGGCTCGGTTTGCACAGCCATATCCAACCGAGGCACAACGATTCCAGCCGAGCTTCAGGCCCGAGTGTTTGATCGATTCTATAGGGTCGACACCGCAAGGCGCGAAGGAACCACCATGAATGCGGGCCTCGGCATGGCTATCACTCGTTCGATAGTCGAAGCGCACAAAGGGCGCATCGCTTGCGAATCAGCTGAGGGGCATACGACTTTCACAATGACGCTTCCAAAGCTTATGTCTAGTTAATGGCAGAGTGCCAGCAACGACCCTGACCTACGCTCATAGAAACGCCAGGCTGAACCGAAAGAGGCCGAGACTTTCGAAGCTGTATGTTTGGTTCTGGAGGTTCCCGTGCAAGCGTCCTCATCGAGAAAATGCGGTACGACAGCCGCAGCGCTCAACGAAGCGTGCTTCTGCGTAAGCCTAGATCAAGCTGCGCTCGCAGACGCATTGACTGAACAGCTTGGGGATCCAGAGCTGTCGGAGCTATTGAAGTCACGTTGCCCCCATGTATTTGCTGCACGACCGGTCTTTGTTTCATCCTTGCAGCTGAGCCAGGTGAGTGAGGTTATTCAGGCCATCGAGCAGACCGTGAGCTTGCCGGGTTGGCGAGAGCATGCTCTGGATTCTGCGCCTCCTATTGCGCGACACGACCCTCGGGGTGCGCGGGGCGTCTTCTTTGGCTACGATTTTCATCTGGAAGAGGACAAGCTGGGGCTTATCGAAATAAACACAAATGCGGGCGGAGCAATGCTAAACGTATTGCTCGCCCGCGCTCAGCGCAGTTGTTGCAGCGGCGTAGTCGGACTATCGCCAGGTCAGGAAGGGGCCGACGGCTTCGAGCAGTCGATTCTGGATATGTTCGTCCAGGAATGGTCTGCGAGCGGCGAGCAGGCACCGCTCAAGCGCGTGGTGATTTTGGATGAAAGCCCACAAGCCCAATACCTGTACCCGGAGTTTCTTCTTTTTCAGCGGTTATTCGAGTCAGCAGGAATCGACTGCATAATCGTAGACCCAGCCGATCTAGCCTTTCACAACGATTGCCTCATGATCGACGGAAAGCCTGTGGATCTCGTCTACAACCGACTCACCGATTTCTATCTGGAACGCGACAATTGCAGCGCGCTGCGCAGCGCTTATTTGGCTGATGTCGTGACGGTAACGCCACACCCTCAGGCCTATGCCCTTTACGCCGACAAACGCCGGCTGGTTGACCTAACCAACACACTTTTTTTGGAAGAGATTGGCGTCGATCAGCAAGTCCGAGCCGTGTTGGCCCAATACGTCCCGCTTACTGTCCCGGTCGAGCATCGCAATGCGGAGCAACTCTGGGAGAGACGCCGCAGCCTCTTTTTCAAGCCTGTTAGCGGTTTTGGTAGTCGCGGGGCATACCGAGGAGACAAGCTCACCAAGCGTGTGTGGGAAGAAATCGTTGGCGGAAACTACGTGGCCCAGTCCCTCTTGGCTCCTGGCGAGCGTAGAACTATCGCTGACCCTCAGGTACGACCAATGAAGTTTGACCTGCGCGCATACGCTTATGCTGGCAAGGTGCAGTGGAACGCTGCCAGGGTCTACCAAGGCCAGACAACCAACTTCCGAACAGAGGGGGGCGGTTTTGCTCCTGTGTTTACCTTAGGTGAGGAAGAGGAGCGAACCGGTTCCACAGAGCAGCGGTCGCACGCCTCGTTCACGTTCTTGCTTGACGAAACCGGCGCCGTAGATGAACTGCCGCACCCACAATATCTGGCGTTGGTTCGAGCTGAAAAGGCTACCTCAACGCTTGCCGGTAAACGTTTCCGATTGGCCGACTGGTATGTGGCAATAGAAGATGGCCGTCCTTCCAAAGTCATCCGAGAATGGTACGGCTGGGTAGCGTTCGACGAAGCTGGTGGTTACCACCCTGAAGCTGATTCGCCGAACTGCAAGTCAGACAGTGCAGGCAATATAGACTCATCCGCACTACCGACACCGGAAGAGCACGATCGAATCGAGAGATTGTTGTTTCAAGCGAATAATGGCCTGTCTTGCAAGCCCCTGAGATAGGCCTAGGGCGCTCGTCTCAGCGAGCAGGCCCATCAGAATTGTACCGTCCAATGATTCATGCCGCTCAGGCCGGTCAGACTCGACTCCATGCCCATGTTTCGTCTGCTTTCTTATAATTAATTTAACGCCCTATTGGTTCATTCTTCGATAGCGTCAGCGCGTCAAGTCCACTTATCAAACCCGCGCTACCTAATGGGCGCTTAAGCTGGGTGATGATTACATTTCTGTAAGCTTCCAAAAAAATCGAAACCTCACAACTCTCGACTTGTCCTTTTTAAGTGACACCGCAGGCTGGTTTCTCTTCCTCAAACAAACCAATGGGCGAGGTACACAGTGAGGTCGAACAAGAAATGTATAGCTACTGGTGTAGCCGCTGGGATCGCTGGAACCCTGTTGCTGGGTGCTATTGTCGGGATTACCGTTGTTTACACGGGGGCCTATAACGTCGCAGCGACGGAAGACCATCAACCATTAGTGCGCTGGGCTTTGGACACGACTATGAAATCGTCGGTTGCGGATGGTGCATCTTCCATTAAACCGCCCGCGCAATTCAGTGCAAAAACGGTTTCTGAAGGTGGCAGTGCTTATCAAGCCATGTGCCAGCATTGCCATGGGGCACCCGGTGTTGAGAAAAGCGAGTGGGCTCGGGGAATGCTGCCGCAGCCCCCACACCTTCCCGACGTAGTTCCTGAATGGAAAGCCAATGAGGTGTTCTGGCTGGTGAAGCACGGCGTTCGAATGAGCGCAATGCCCGCGTTCGGCCCGACCCACAACGACGACGAAATCTGGGCGATAACAGCATTCGTGATGCAGCTTCCAGGCATGACTGCGCAAAAATACGCTGAGTTTGGAAAAAACGATTCGGCCGTAGCCCCCCATTAAAGAGGAACTAGTTCATGCAAATGTCTTACTGGCGCTTTGCAGCGATGATAGCAACTTCGACCCTCATCATGTATGGCGTTATGTATTTAAATACATACGCATTTGAACATGTTCTATGGAGCGAGACCCGCGTTTGGATGGCGTTAGTGATGGGCGCGGTGATGGCCGTAGTTATGCTCGCATTCATGCTTAATATGTATAAACGAAAATCGGTTAATATTGCCATATTCGCAGGCAGTGCAGCGGCCTTTGCTATTGCGCTGTGGCTTGTTCGTAGCCAGGCAACGGTAGGCGACACGGAATACATGAAGGCGATGGTTCCCCACCATTCCATAGCTATCATGACAAGCGAGCGCGCTCAGATTTCAGACCCTCGGGTCCGCAAACTGGCTGACGAAATCATTGAGGCTCAGCGCCGAGAAATAGCTGAGATGAAGTTTCTCATCCATGATCTAGAGAGGGCTAACTGATGCAACTGTATCGAGCACCCGCTATAGCCCGGGCCATTCTTCCCAAGACCATCATGACGACCTTCGCTCTGGCACTCACTGCTTGTGGTGACCCGGCTCCTGGTGAAGGCCTGGATAAGCCAACAATGCGGCCCCCCCTACCTGAAGTGGTAAGCGCCCGTGACGCTATAGGAAGTCCCGACATTCCGTCTATTGACCCGCAAACCCTTGATCAAGCGGAAGTAGACAAGGTACTCGGCTCAGGCCCTTACTGCACTTTCGTTTATACCGCGGAAAGCCCACCCGTAGTCGCGATCAAGCATGATGGGGAAAGCGGGGGCGCCAAGGGGGTTATAAAAATTCATGGCAAGTTGGTACAGCTGTCCAGCGAACCAACTCAAGGCTATTCTGCGCTCTTTGGCGGGGCCTCCCTCGCCGCCGAAAGCATCAACGTCAATGTAGCGTTGGGGAAAGACGGGGCCGTGCAAAAGCCTACAGGCGAAAAATCTATCGCAGATCTGAATTTTGAGCTTGATCAGGGCCTGATGATTGGCTATCGCGGATGGTACGCCTGCGAGAAACCGCCGCGGAGTTAAGTACTAACGCGTCACGCAGGTCGACGGGCTCCACATGGAGGCGCAGCCGGCTCTCCACGCCCGTTTCATCCCCATAGACCCGAAGCAAAGACCACCCATCGCGGCATAGCAAGGCTGAAAAAAACGCGACGTTGCGCTACCGGCGGTTGTAGGACATAGCTGGCTCGATCCTCCTCAAGGGGAATGCCTTGCGCTTTGAGGGTGAGCAAGTCTATCTGCTAAACGAAATGCTGCTGGACACAGATCGATTCGATCTTGGCTATTGCGAGTTTCGTATGCGCTTTTTTGATAAGCCTTGTACGTCTGATATCAAGCGCGCGAAGTTTCTTATTGTTCTCCCCAAGCGGCTCTGGCACACCAATCTCGGTTGTGCCAGAGCAGGAGTAGATAGGCGTTACGCAGCCATGCGCTCGCATTCTTCAGCGCACTTCATACACGCTTTGGCACACTCTTGGCAGTGATCCACTTGATGTTTTGCGCATTCCTCTCCGCATGCACGGCAGATCTTGGCGCAAAGAGCACAAAATTCTTTAGCGTACTCACTTTCGCGACTCATCAGTGTGGCGGCCAACCTACAAATGTCCGCGCAATCGCGGTCAAGCTCGATGCAGCGAGCCATCATTTTTACGTCATCCTCACGCAGGCAAGCAGAGGCGCACGTTTCGCATACTAGGGCACAGTTCGAACAAGCTTGGATACAGGAAGCGAACATTGAGTTTGTCATTGTGTTCTCCAGGTTTCGAAAGTTGTATGTCGCCGGTGCCTACTAGCCGAATACACCCATAAGCGTATTAAGCAGGCACAAAAAATACGACAGGCTCCTATCTAACCCGTTTCGACCAACTTCATTACAATGCTGTAAGGTTCGTCCAA
>NZ_JAMOII010000009.1 GCF_024448985.1 Stutzerimonas stutzeri | reverse complement strand
GGAGCGCCATTTACAGCAAGCAAATGCGCTGCACGGCGGGTGGCAGACCACTCAGCAAAAATAACCGCCGCGCCCGGCTGTCTGAGCGCAGCCTCCAAATTACGGAGCATCGGCTTCATCAGCCGGTAATGCTCATAGCCAAATAAGGCGGCCGTGATTTCGAGGCATTCGGAGCGCGAAAGGAAGCTCAAACCTTTGGATTGGGCCTGCTGGTGTGCGTGATAGACGGGAGTAGAGAGAAAACTGCTCATCGGAGGAACCTCTAGACTGTTGATAGTGGGACATCTACGTTCGATGGCAACGATTTCCCGCATCAACTCAAGAGGTTGCGTGCAGTAGGTGTAGCAGAGTGCCTTTTTTAGTCGTTGCGTCTGCGGCGGGCGCCGATGAATCTGAGCCGACTGTGACTTGAAGTGGTTTCTTTGTCCAGCCTGGTTTGAAGAAAAAATAAGACAGGCTGCAACGTCGCATCTGAGTGAGGGTGTCAATCTTTCTTCGGTAATGGAGCTGGTTTGCTCTGGCAGACCTGTCAAACCAGCTCTTGATTAAGGGCGGTTTGTGTCAAACAAAGGTCTTGTGTTTGACGGTCAATAGGAAATCGCCGAAACAGCATCACACATAAGGATTACGGGCGGTTTAGCAGTGTCAATGAAGGGAACGTAAGGTGATACTAGGCACTATTGGCCGGATGATCCGTTGGTCGCCGAGCCCACGGCGCGCGCCAAGCCGCGCGGGACTTGAAAGCAGCTGCAAGCGACAAGCCTCGAGCTGAAAGTCATTAAAAGCTAAGGGCAAGCGAAGCGGGAAGCCAGCCCGGCGCCTACACTGATTCGCTTGCAGCTTGCAGCTTGCAGCTTGCAGCTTGCAGCTTGCAGCTTGCAGCTTGCAGCTTGCAGCTTGCAGTCCAGCTTCCCTTATTCCTCCGGCAGGCCTAGATCCTCACCTGCGGCCGCCATCTCGGCGTAGGCGCGATCCAGTGCATCGAGGATCGCTTGGCTGTCACTCAGCCGACGCGAAGCGATGAAGCGGATCGGCACATTGTGGAGGTTCACATACGGTAATGCCTGCATGCCGAGGTGCTGCAATGCCTGGTCCACCGGAATCTGATAATCGAGCAGATAGTCGGCACGGCGGTGCTGCAGCATTTCCAGCGCCGAGGTATGGCTGCTGGTGCGATGCAGATGAATGCCCAGCTGCGGGTCATTCAGCATCTGGTTCACCACCGGCCAATAGTTATAGCCGCCGATAATGATGACGCCGCGTTTGTATAGGCTCGCCGGCATCGTTGGCGGCGGTGTGTCCGATCGGTGATAGAGGTTGAGGCTGATCTGCGCCAGGGTTGCGCGTCCCTCCAGCGTGTCCGCGGCAAGCTCCGGTTTGCCCGGTGCACCCGGCCATAGGTCGACTGAGCCGTTTATCAAGGCCGCATACAGGCGTGCGCTTGGAAATGCGCGAAACTGCGCGCGATAGCCGGCACGTTCGAATACCCGATGGGTGAGGGCTACCAGTGGCCCCTGCGGTACGCCCTGCGGATCGCTGTAAATGGCGGGTGGAAAGTCGTAAAAACCGACCGTCAGGGTGCGCGGCGGCTCGGCTTCGGGCGCGGCGACGCAGAGTCCCGATAGGGAGGTTGCAAACAAGATCCAGAGGAGAGCTTTCAAGGTAATTCACCGACCCTTGTGGTTGCATGGAGCAAGCATGGTTGCCGGGCGCCTCCGTGTCCAGAATGGCGGCGGGCCGGATGTCGCATTGTGGCCACAGCGTTCATAGCCGCTAAGGCGGAGCCGGTTCTGGCTGACTATGCTGAAACCGAAGATGTGGCCGCCTTGCTCCTGCCGGTGGCCCGTTCATTCGTCGGTGGAGTGGTCTATGTATCGCAAGGTGTTTGCCAACAAGGTCTTCGATCGCAAGGTGGTGCTGATCACTGGTGGATGCGCCGGAATTGGTCGGGCGCTGGCCGAGCGAATGGCGCAGGCTGGGGCGCGGGTGGTGATTTTCGATCTGGAGCAGAATGCGCTCGATGGGCTGGTCCAGCATCTGGTCGATCATCACAACGCCGATGCCCTGGGGCTGCGCTGCGATGTGTCGGATGCGGCGGTGGTGCAGCAGGCCGTTGCGCTAGTGGTGGAGCGCTTCGGCGGCATAGACGTACTGATCAACAATGCCGGCATCACCCATCGCAGCCACGTGGCCGACACCAGCCTGGCGGTGTTCGAGCGGATCATGGCGGTGAATTTCTATGGCGCTCTGCACTGCACCCAGGCGGCGTTACCGAGCCTGAGGGCGCGTCGCGGGCAGATCATTGTCCTCAGTTCGCTCTCGCAATATGCGCCGGTACCTGACCGCGGCGCCTACAACGCCAGCAAGCATGCCTTGCATGGGCTGTTCGAGACCCTGCGCAGCGAGTTGAGCGATACCGACGTCAACGTGATGCTGGTCTGTCCCGGCTATACCGCCACCGATCTGCGCAAAAACGTGCTGATCGGCGATGGCTCCACCGCGCCGCAGCCGGTGTTGACCGTGGGTCGGGTGGCATCGCCGCAGGACGTGGCTGAAGCTGTTTTCCAGGGCGCGCTGAAACGGCGGCGGCTGCTGGTGCTATCGAATCTCGACTGGCGCGCGCGGATGGTGGCGCGCTGCTTTCCACGGCTGTTCGAGCATTTGCTTTTACCGCGGCTGGCGGGCAATCGGTTATCAAGAAGCGTCAACTGAAGCCGCTCTCGCGGAAAGGCGGCCCCCGGCGAGAGGCTTTTGGATTGCTGCAGGCCTGCGGCCTGCTATCGCCGCGAGGGTGCGCCAGCCACGAAAGGCGGTGCGGTGTGTGTGTTGGCTTTGTGGGAGGGCTGCCCCCGGCGCGATGCTTTGGATTGCGGCAGGCCTGTGGCCTGCTATCGCCGCGAGGGCGCGCCTTCCACGAAAGCCGTGCAGTGTGCGTTTTGGCTTTTGTAGGAGGGCCGCCCCCGGCGCGATGCTTTGCTTTTTCGCGCAGGGCTGCGCTGTTTTCGTCGCGATTCCTGCCGCTTCGATGAAAGCAAATGCCGTCAGCCCGGCTGCGCATCGCCATATAACTGTTGCACCAGCGCCATGTCCCAGTACGCCGCTTCGATCTTGTGGCCGTCGAGGTCTCGCACGAAGCAGCCGTAGTAAGGCTCGCCGTACTCCTGCCGCGGTCCCGGCGCGCCTTCATCGGTTGCACCGGCTGCCAGCGCGGCACGATGGAAGGCGTCCACCGATGCTTTGTCTGCGGCGAAGAAGCCTACATGCGTGCCGTTGCCAAGACTGGCCGGCTGGCCATCGATGGGCGTCTGCAGCCAGAACTCGGGATATTCGCGCCCCCAGGCCACCGCGCCGGGGTGGCTCATGATGCGCTTACAGCCCAGCGTTGCGAGCGTCTGGTCGTAGAAGGTCGCGGCTTGCTCGAAGCGGTTAGTGCCCAAGGAAACGTGGGACAGGATGCTGGGGTTCTGGTCGGTCATGGCGTGATGCTCCGAATGTGAGAGCAACCAAGCCTAGACCGACGAATCGTTACTCGCCGTCCTGCTGTTCGCTTTTTGCATCGCCGCCGATGGCTGGTTCGCTGCAGAGCATGAAGCAGCGGAACAGCACCACGGTCGCCAGCAGCTGCACCATCCCGACAGTGCTGTCGACCAGTGCGGCGATCAGTCCGGGCGGTGCCTCGCCGGCCCAGAGCTGGGCGGCCAGCCAGGCTTCGAGAAGCCACAGCGGTAGCAGCACCGCAAGGATGCAGCCGAACACCAGGAGAAAGTGGCCGCGGGTCTGCAGGAAGCTTTCCTTCAGTGCCGCCAACGGGGTCAAGCCACGCAGGACCAGCAGATATTCGGCGAAGGCGATCTTGACCATTACCCACAGCCCCGGCAGCACGAACAGCGAGGCGCCAAGCATGATCAGCAGGGTTCCCAGCCCGGCCAGTACCGCCATCGACGGCCATAGCGGCACGGCACGGGCCAGCACCTCGCGCAGCGGCGGCGCATAGCCACGGCTGCGGGCGTCGAGAAACAGGATCAGCGCGCCGATGTACAACGGGTAGAACACCATGCCGACCAGCAGCTCCTGCGCCGGCACCGCATCCTTGCCGAACCAGTGCTCGACGGCCAGCCTGGCGCAGCTCTCCAGAGCGATCAGCGGCAGGCAGAGACGCGCAATCGACGCCAGATTTCGGGAATAGAAGTACCAGGCGTCACGGAGGATGGTCAGGACATTCATCGCGGTCGGAGCAGTCTCGGAAAAACAGGCGCGCACTTTAGCCCAAGAAACCGGGCAGCGACATGCGCGAACTTTGCCGTCCAAGCAGGCTGTGTGAAAACTGCTGCGCTCGGTTATGCGGCGTTAAAAACAGGCTCGCATGCGAGCTCAGTCCGCTTCCTCGCCTGTTTTTGCGGGAAGCCTAGTTCTTGCCTGGGCGGCCCCGCCTAACCTTCGCTCGCTACGTTTTCACACAGTCTGCATACTGATCGGCCTTTCTCGACTCGGGTTGCCGCGTGAAGAAGATCGCCCTGTTTGCCGATGTGCAGAACCTCTACTACACGGTCCGCCAGGCCCACGGTTGCCATTTCAACTACACCGCCCTATGGGCTGAGGTCAGCGCGCGCGGCGAGATCGTCGAGGCCTATGCCTACGCCATCGACCGTGGCGACGCCAAACAACAGCAGTTTCAGCAGATCCTGCGCAACCTCGGCTTCACCGTGAAGCTCAAGCCCTACATCCAGCGCAGCGACGGCTCGGCCAAGGGCGACTGGGATGTGGGCATCACGATCGACGTGCTGGACGCTGCCGCGCGCGTCGATGAAGTGGCGCTGGCCTCCGGCGACGGCGATTTCGATCTGCTACTCGACCGCGTACGCGCCGGCGGCGCCGAAGCCACTGCCTACGGTGTGCCGGGGCTGACCGCACAATCGCTGATCCGCGCTGCCACGCGCTATGTGCCGATCGAAGGAAAGTTGTTGTTGAGGTGAAGCGGCTGGAAGCCTGAAGCTGGAAGCGTGAAGTCAAAGCAAAATCCTTTCGCCTCAACTCGACACTGGCTTCCAGCTTCCAGCTTCCAGCTTCCATTCCGAGTAAACTGTCTACCTCGTTTTCATCGTTCGGTTTCCGCCATGACTTTCGCCTCCCTGGGCCTGATCGAGCCATTGCTGCGCACGCTCGAATCCCTCGACTACACCACGCCGACCCCGGTTCAGGCCAAGGCGATTCCCGCCGTGCTCAAGGGGCGCGACCTGATGGCCGCGGCCCAGACCGGCACCGGCAAAACCGCCGGTTTCGCCTTGCCGTTGCTGCAGCGTTTGCTCCATGAAGGGCCGCAGGTGGCGAGCAACTCGATTCGCGCGCTGGTCCTTGTGCCGACCCGCGAGCTGGCCGAGCAAGTCCATGAAAGTTTCCGGACCTACGGTCAGAGCCTGCCGCTGCGCACTTATGCGGTGTACGGCGGTGTCAGCATCAATCCGCAAATGATGGCGCTGCGCAAGGGCGTCGATGTGCTGGTGGCGACGCCGGGTCGGCTGCTCGATCTGTACCGACAGAACGCGGTTAAGTTCGGCCAGGTGCAGGCGTTGGTGCTGGACGAGGCCGACCGTATGCTCGACCTGGGCTTCGCCCAAGAACTGGACGACTTGTTCAGCGCGCTGCCGAAGAAGCGCCAGACCCTGCTGTTCTCCGCGACCTTCTCCGATGCCATCCGCCAGATGGCGGGCGAGCTGCTGCGCGACCCGCTGTCCATCGAGGTCAGCCCGCGCAACGCCGCGGCCAAAACCGTCAAGCAGTGGCTGGTGCCGGTGGACAAGAAGCGCAAGAGCGAACTCTTCCTGTATTTGCTGGCAGAAAAACGCTGGGGCCAGGTGCTGGTGTTCGCCAAGACGCGAAAAGGCGTCGACGAGCTGGTAGAGCAACTGCAGGCCCAGGGCGTTTCCAGCGATGCCATCCACGGCGACCGCCCGCAGGCCTCGCGCCTACGCGCGCTGGAACGCTTCAAGGCCGGCGAAGTGCAAGTACTGGTCGCCACCGACGTGGCCGCGCGCGGGCTGGATATCCATGACCTGCCGCAGGTGGTCAACTTCGACCTGCCAATCGTCGCCGAGGACTACGTGCACCGCATCGGCCGCACCGGCCGCGCGGGTGCCACCGGTGAAGCGATTTCTCTGGTGGCCGCCGACGAAGTCGACCAGCTCGCCGCCATCGAGACGCTGATCAACCAGGTACTGCCGCGCCATGACGAGCCTGGCTTCGTCCCCGATCACCGTGTGCCGACCACTCAGCCCGGTGGGCAGATCATTAAGAAGCCGAAAAAGCCCAAGAAACCCAAGGAGAACGCCGCCAAAGGGCGGGTCCATCTGGGCAACTGGTTCGATGAAAGTGAAAAACCCAACGCGAAGGCGATCCGCAAAGTACCGAGTCTGGGTGGGGCGAAGCCCGCTGGAAAGAAGCGTTAAGGAAACGATTCTCCTATTGCGTGCGGCGACAGTCCTCGGCGAAAGGCTTGTTGCTGCGTGACGGTGATAGCGCGGAACATGGTCGCCTTGTTCATGCTGCCGTGAGCCTGGACGACCGTCGTTTGATGCCTGTCTGAATGAATCGACTTTCAACCGGGACCAGCCCATGCATGGGGCACGCTTGTTCGGCGGGCCCAGCTAGTGAAGGAGATAAAGAGGTGGCCTTTGGCAAATACTGATGCAGAACTTCATGCGCTCAGCCGCCATGACGTATGGGCCGGCTTCAAGCAGCTGACACCTATTTCGCTTTTTGTCGTCGTGTTTGGTCTGGCCTTTGGTCTGGCTGCGGCGCAGGCGGGGTTGGATAGTTATTCCATCATGCTCATGAGCGGCCTGGTCTTTGCCGGTGCTTCACAGTTTGCCTCGCTGGAACTCTGGGGCACCCATGTTCCCCTCGTCCCGCTGGTGGTAACCGTATTTGCCGTCAATGCCCGGCATCTGTTGATGGGCGCGACCTTGTATCCGTGGCTGCGTCAATTGCCGCCGTCGAAGCGCTATGCCGTCATGTTCGTCGTCTCGGACGCCAATTGGGCGATGTCCATGCAAGCGTTCAGTCGCAATGAACCTGGGCTGGGTATCTTGTTCGGTGGCGGTCTCGCGCTCTGGACGTTCTGGGTGCTTGGGACCTGGCTTGGCCTTTATTTCGGCAGTGCCATCCATGATCCGGTCAGCCTGGGATTGGACATGGTCATGGGGTGCTTCCTGTTGGCGATGGTCGTTGGCGGCAAGAAAGATCTGCGGATGGCCATTGTCTGGATCGTCGCCGGGTGTTCATCGATGTTGGCGTACTGGTATCTGCCCGCCAATAGCCATGTCGTAGCAGGCGCGCTCGCAGGCGGCATATTGGGCGCGTTGTGGATGGAGAAGCAGAATTGACTTTGGAAACGGCAGGTTCTGGCGCTCTGATCATCATCCTGATCATGGCCGTGGTGACCTTGGCAACCCGCTGGGGCGGTGTGTTCGTGATGTCGTTCGTGCCCATTAACCGCAGGACCGAGCAATTCATCAGCGCTATGTCTGGCTCAGTGCTGGTGGCGTTGCTTACACCCATGGCGGTTAATGGAGACAACGGCGCTCGACTGGCTTTCTTGGTTACGGCTGTCACGATGTTGATGCTCAAGAAACCATTGCCCGCGATCGCTGCTGGGGTGATCGCAGTCGCGCTGTTCAGGCAGTTCTCCGGTTGATAAGAACGGCTTTGCGCTAAAGTAGGTGAGCGCAAAGCCGGCCTGGGTCGCGAGCTGTGGTCAGTCGTAGAAATGAAATGTAGCAAGGATGAACCCCCTGCAATACGCAAGGGCATTGCAGGTTCCTGTAAATTGCGGATTCCCCACTACGTAGTCACCTCGCCGCCCTATGGCCCTCCTGATCGCTTTCGCTGTTCTGTCCATCCTCGTTTCCTTCATTTGTTCGATTCTGGAAGCGGCGCTTCTATCGATTACGCCGAGTTTCATCGCACACCAGAAGGTGACGAATCCCAGACTCTATGAACGCCTCAAGCACCTAAAGGAGAAGGTCGACCAGCCGTTGGCGGCCATTCTTACGTTGAATACGGTCGCCCACACGGTCGGCGCGACGGGCGTTGGCGCCCAGGTCACGCTCGTGTTCGGCAGCGGCTATCTTGGTGCTGCGTCCGCCGTCATGACCGTCCTGATCCTGATTCTCTCGGAGATCCTGCCGAAAACCATTGGCGCGCGGTATTGGCGGGAACTGGCGCCGTACCTGCCTCCTTTGCTCAAGGGAATGATCGTTCTGCTCAAGCCGTTTATTGTCGTTTCCGATCTCATCATGCGGCTGTTTGGCGGCAAGGAGCCGGAGCACAACGTTCGCCAGGAGATCAAGGCGCTGGCCTTGCTTGGCCGTGAGACGAACCAGCTGGATGAGGACGAGCAGCGCGTCATCGGCAATATTCTGGACCTCCACGAAATCAAGCTCCGCGCAATCCTGACCCCAAGGACCGTATGCGAGTACGCCTCGCCGGACGACAGCATCGCGGCGTTCAAGCAGAAGGTCAGCGAAAGCCAGTTCTCGCGCTATCCGGTCATCGGCGACAACGAAGATCCGCTGGGCGTGGTCTTTCGTTATGACATTCTGGCCGCAGCGGATGACAGCACGGTCGCCTCGATCATGAAGCCCATCAAGATCACCTCGGAACTGACGAGCGTAGAAAACCTGATGACTCAGCTGATGCGTGAGCGGCAGCACATGTGCCTCGTCTATGACGAGTTCGGCAGCTGGCAAGGGCTGGTGACGCTGGAGGACGTGATCGAATACATCATCGGCCAGCCGATCATGGACGAGACCGATGACATTCCAAACATGCGCCGCTTCGCGAAGCGACGCTGGGAACACCGCATCAAGGCGTCGCGGGACTAAGCTGACGTTCAGCTCGTAGGGCCGAATCATTTGGCCGCAGATTGCAAAGGCAAACAGGTTTGGCCCTTCGGTCGAGCGGGAGGGCCGGTACAGCCTTGAGTAATCGTGAAATTACGGCCTCATGTGCCGACCGTACTGCACGGCCATCGATTCGCTTAACCCCCAGCCAGCCACCGCAACATCGTCCAGCCGCTGCCTTGCCGCTCATGAAGAGGCGATGAGCAGGTAGCGAGCGGTCTGGGCTTCCCGGTCGAGCATCTCACCGGCGCAGAACACGCCCGGTAGCTGGCGCAGCATCAGCTTGCCGTCCAGCGCCTCGAAGGAAACGGCCGGGATTTGGCTCTGCTCTCAACCCGCCGTCACGGTCATGCCGCCATCGACCATCACGACCGAACCGACCATGAAGCTGGCGCGGTCCGAGGCCAGAAAGGTCGTCACCTCGGCGATCTCTTCCGGTTGTGCGGCGCGTCCGATGGGTGCGGCTTCGCCGTGTTTGGCCAGGAAACCGGGGCCATCGTCGACGACCTCGTTGAGGATGTTGGTGACCACATCGCCCACGCCGATGGCGTTGACGCGGATGCCATGCTCGATTGCCTCCAGCGCCAGCGTGCGCGTCAGTTGTGCCAGTGCGCCCTTGGACGCGGCATAGGCGGCGATGGTGGGAAAGGCGAAGTACGAGGCGTAGGAGGCAATGTTGACGATGGCGCCCGAGCGGCTCGGCAGCATCGCCTTGATCGCTTCGCGCGAATGAAGAAAGGCTGCGGTGACATTGGTCGCCTGGATGCGCTCCCAGTCCTCGCGTGTCATGTCGATGACCGGCTTGTTGATGATGATCCCGGCGTTGTTGACCAGAATATCCAGCCGTCCGAACTGTTCCACCGCCGGCCCCACCGCACGCTCGGCCGCGCCGTCGGCGGTGATGTCGGCCACCAGGGGCACCAGCCCGGGCTGCGCCAACGTCTCTACGTCGGGATTCAGATCCTCGGCGACGACCTTTGCGCCGCGGGCATGCAGCATTTGAGCGATGGCCTTGCCGATGCCGCTGGCGGCTCCGGTAACCAGGACGACCTTGCCTTCGACTTCCTGGGGAACGCGGTGTTTGATATCAGTCATGCGTATTTCCTCCGATACGGGCCAGGCGAGAGATTCACCAGCCGGACGCTTGTGAGCGATGCCGGGCTCACTGTCGCGTAAACCCGGTACCACGGCTTTTGCGGCCTTGCGCGGACTGTTGGAGTCTTGCGCGGAGCTGAGAATAGCCAGTCCGCCGTTGGGTGCTAACCGCTTTCCCCTCACCCTAGCCCTCTCCCGCAGGGAGAGGGGATTGCTCCGGTGTCAGGCCCACCCCGGCGATTCAGTGGCTCCAAGCCGCCCCCTCGCCCCTTTGGGGAGAGGGTTGGGGTGAGGGGTTGGCTTCCATCCAGCGCATTAGCCCGACCAGATACGCATCCCAGATTCCGGGCCTGAGCTAACCTCTTCGATCGCGTCGCTTTTTTGTGGACTTCGCAATGGAGGCGTCCTTGCAGCAATCCGATTCTGATCTGCCTCCCGTGATGGACGGCCAGCGCGTGACCGCCGAAGCGATGCCGCACTTTTTACCCGGTAAGCCGCTGTCCTTGCCGCCGCGCCCGCCGGTGCAGGATGTGGTAGTGCAGCTGTTCAGCTATCAGGGCCTTGCCGAACCCATCCTGGTTCCCGCCGTGGTGGAGCCGCTGTTGGTGCTTGTGCTGTCCGGAGCGGCTACGGTCGAAGAACGTGCCCTTGATGGCGAATGGCAAGCCACCGAGGTTCAGGCTGGCGACTTTTTCCTGACCAGCACCAGCGAACCATACGAGATGCGCTGGCAGGTGCATGGCGACGCCCGTTTCGAGGTGATGCACCTTTATCTCAGCCTGCCGCTGATCGAGCAGGCCGCTCGCGACCTGCACGGCGACCGGTGCAACCCGGTGACTTTTCTCGATGTCTCTGGCGCTCACGATGAGCGCGTGACTTTCCTGCTCGAACAACTGCGGCTGGAGCTGTTCAGCGAGCGTCAGCCCAGCCCGCTATTCGTGCACAGCCTGGCCCTGGCGCTGGCCATACACTTGGTGCGCACCTACCCGGATCCGCACAACGCCGCCAGGGGCGCGAATGCGCTACAGACCTACAAGCTGCGCCGCGTTATCGAAACCATGAAGGCGCGTCTGGCCGAGGAGTTCTGCCTGCCTCACCTGGGGCAGATCGCCGGCCTCAGCGACTACCACTTCAGCCGGCTGTTCAAGCGCGCCACGGGTCTGTCGCCCTCGCAATATTTCATCCGCCTGCGCATGGCACGCGCACGCCATCTATTGCTGGAGACGGAGATGAGCGTCATCGAGATCGGCATGGAAGTTGGATACTCGAGCCCCAGCCACTTTTCCCAAGTCTTTCGTCGTGAGGTGGGCGTGACGCCGAGAGCCTATCGCCAGATGTGAGTTCGGCCTGCGTCGAAGTCTCGGGCTTGCGTGCGGCACCGATCAACGGCGTCCTATTTATTGCCTAGGCGCCCGCACAGGAGGTGGGGTTCGGCTCATGCTGTCGCCGACAGCCAACACAGCATGCCCTCGGCCGCGGCGCGGCCGCTCGCGAAGCAGGCGGTGAGCAGGTAACCACCGGTGGGCGCTTCCCAATCGAGCATCTCTCCGGCGCAGAACACTCCCGCTAGCTGGCGCAACATCAGCTTGTCGTCCAGCGCCTCGAAGGGCACGCCGCCCGCGCTGCTGATGGCTTCGTCCAGCGGGCGTGGGCGCAGCAGGGTAATGGGTAGCGCTTTGATCACTCCGGCCAGCGCTTGCGGGCTTTGGAAGGTTTCGGCGTCGGTGAGTTCGCGCAGCAGGGCGGCTTTGACGCCGTCCAGCTTCAACTGACGATGCAGGTGCTTGGCCATGGACTGCGAGCCGCGCGGTTTGGCCAGCGCGGCGGCGATCTGCGCTTGGGAACGATCCGGCAACAGGTCGAGCAGAACGGATGCCGAGCCTGTTGCGTTGATCCGCTCACGGATGTCCGCTGACAGCGCATAGACCAGGCTGCCTTCGATGCCGGTCGCGGTGAGGACGAATTCGCCCCTTCGCGGTGTTGCGCCGGGCAAAGCTAGGCCGATGGTCTTCAGCGGCGCGCCGGCGAATTTCTCGACGAGGTGTGCACTCCAGCCTGACACCTCGAAACCGCAATTGGCTGGCTGCAGCGGCGCGATGGCAACGCCACGGGCCTGCAGCAGCGGCACCCAGGTGCCGTCCGATCCCAGCCGGGCCCAGCTACCGCCGCCCAGGGCGAGCAGGGTGGCATCCGGTTTCAGCAGCGTATCGCCTTCCGGCCCGGCGATACGCAACTGGCCATCGTCGCTCCAGCCCAACCAGCGGCGGCGGGTGTGAATCTGCACGCCGCTATCGCGCAGGCGCTTGAGCCAGGCGCGCAGCAGCGGCGCGGCCTTCATGTCGGTGGGGAACACCCGGCCGGAGCTGCCGACGAAGGTATCGATGCCTAGGCCGTGGATCCATTCGCGCAATGCATTTGGGGCGAAGGCTTCGAGTAGCGGCCGCAGCTCTCCGGCCCGTTCGCGGTAGCGCTCGATGAATGCGGCGAAATCCTCTGCGTGAGTGATGTTCATGCCGCCGACGCCGGCCAGCAGGAACTTGCGACCCACCGAGGGCATGGCGTCATACAGGTCGACCGCGATGCCGGCTTGGCTCAACACTTCGGCAGCCATCAGCCCGGCTGGGCCGCCGCCGATGATGGCGACGCGGGAATGTGTAGGAATCGAAAGCATGGTTCAGGTCTGGCGGTACGAGGCCGGCATTGTAGCGAATGCCGTTCCGATACTCGCCGGCATCATCGTGCGCCCGCCCATACAAAAAGCGCTAGCCAAATGCGGCGTCAAACCAGCCCGTAACGCTCCCAGGCTGCGGCGGCGCTGAAATGCAGCTTCGCATGGCGCCGGGCGAGCAGGGCGCGGTCCTTGTCGTAACCGCCGCCGATCAGCCCGACCAGCGGAATGTCGCGCCCCAGGCAATGTTCGATGACCGCGCTGTCTCGCATTGCCAGGCCCTCATCGCTGAGGTTGAGCAGGCCCAGCGCGTCGTCACGGTGGACATCGACACCGGCGTCGTAGATCACCAGGTCCGGCTGATACAGGGGCAGCAGATAATCCAGCGTGTCGTTCACCGTCTTGAGGTAATCGGCGTCACCCATCCCTGGCGCGAGGGCAATGTCCCAGTCGCTTCGCGCCTTGCGCGCCGGGAAGTTCTTCTCGCAATGCAGCGACACGGTCACAGCGTCGGGCACCTGTTCGAGGATGCGGGCGGTGCCGTCGCCCTGATGCACGTCACAGTCGAAGATCAGCACGCGGCCGACCCGGCCGCTTTCCAGCAGCGACAGGGCAATCACCGCCAGGTCATTGAAGATGCAGAAGCCCGAGGCGTGGTCGTGATGGGCGTGGTGGGTGCCGCCCGCCAAATGACAGGCCAGGCCATGCTGCAAGGCGCGCTCGGCTGCCAGCAGCGAGCCGCCAACCGCGCGAACGGTGCGCTGGGCCAGTTGTGGGCTCCAAGGCAGGCCGAGGCGGCGCAGTTCCTCGCGGCTCATGTCTCCCGTGCAGTAGCGTTCGACGTAAGCGCGATCGTGGGCCAGGGCGAGAATGTCGCGTGGGCAAATTTCCGGGCGCAACAGCGCTTCATCCGTGGTCAAACCGCTCGCAATCAGGTGATCACGCAGCAGCCGAAACTTTTCCATCGGAAAGCGATGCCCGGACGGTAACGGCGGGCTGTAATCATCATGAAAAATCAGCGGTAGAGACATTGTTCGGCGCCCGAGTGGTCAGCCGGAAGTATGCCGACTCGGCAACGGCTCTCTCAAGGAAGCGGCATGGAAGAAGCGACAGTACGTATCGAACTCGAGACACCGCGCCTGCGCTTGCGCGGCTGGCAAGACAGCGACCTCACACCGTTGACACAGATATGCGCCGACCCTCGGGTGATGCGCTATTTTCCGGCATTGCTCTCGCGTGACGACTGCGCGGCGGCGATGGCGCGCTGCCGTATTCACTTCGCGCGGCACGGCTTCGGTTTTTGGGCGCTGGAGCGCAAGGACGACGGACGTTTCATCGGTATGGTCGGTTTGGCTTGGAGTCGTCTGCAATTGCCGTTCTGTCCCGCCGTGGAGATCGGTTGGCGACTCGCCAGCGATCAATGGCGCCAGGGCCTGGCCCGGGAGGCGGCGTTAGCGGCCCTGGACTGTGCCTTCGAACGTCTGCAACTGGCGGAAGTGGTGGCCTACACCGCTGCGCTCAACGAACCGTCCAGAGGGCTGATGGCAGACCTTGGCATGCAGCATCAACCGCAGGAAGACTTCGATCATCCTGGCGTGGCCGAAGGGCATCCGCTACGCCCACATGTGCTGTACCGGATGCGGCGGGATAACCCGGTCGTTGCCCGACGATAAGTACAATTATTAGGGTCTATTGCCGTTTCGCTGCGAGCCGCGTTGCTGCGCCAAATGGCGCCAAGCAAGGCGCGGGACGCAGGTAATGGTCGTTCCCTTGCCAAGTCCCGCAACGCCGCATGGCGACATTTGCCGCGCAACCCGAAGGGACGGGCCGGTTTTTGCGCGATACGGCGTTTCTCGTCGCTTATTTGGAACAACCAAACTGCGCGACTCGTGCCTTGTCTCGCGCAAAAACCGGCACCGTCGCGGCCGCGACGAAACGGCAACAGACCCTAGAGCGAAACCTGCCGAATCCGTAATATTGCGCGCCTTGCCCGTGCCGCCTAGAGGAACAACATCATGACCGACACCCTGGATACGTTGGTGAATCTGCTTTCGCTGGAGCGAATCGAGGAAAATCTGTTTCGCGGCGCGAGCCAAGATCTGGGCTTTCCGCAACTGTTCGGCGGTCAGGTGGTGGGTCAGGCGTTGTCCGCGGCGAGCCAGACCGTGGCGCCTGAGCGTCATGTGCATTCCATGCACGGCTATTTCTTGCGCCCGGGTGATTCACATCAGCCAGTGGTCTACGACGTCGACCGGGTGCGTGATGGCGGCAGTTTCACCACCCGGCGCGTCAGTGCGATCCAGAAAGGGCAAACCATCTTCACCTGCAGCGCTTCGTTCCAGGCGGACGAGACCGGTTACGAGCATCAATTGCCGATGCCCGAGGTGGCCGGACCGGAAAATCTGCTCAGCGAGTGGGAGCTGCTGCATAAACTGACGCCGCTGGTGCCGCCGCGGGTGGCTGAAAAGCTGCGTCGCCCCAAGCCCATCGAAATCCGCCCCGTGACGCTGCAGGACCCGATCAATCCCGCACCGATCGAGCCGATCCGGCACATCTGGTTTCGCGCCGATGGCTCGCTGCCCGACAACGCCGCGCTGCACAAATATCTGGTTGCCTACGCTTCGGATTTCAGTTTCATCGGCACCGCGCTGCAGCCGCACGGCGTCAGCTCTTGGAGCAAGTTCATTCAGCTGGCGAGTCTCGACCATGCCATCTGGTTCCACCGCGAAGTGCGTGCTGACGATTGGCTGCTCTACTCCATGGACAGCCCTTGGGCCGGCAACGCCCGCGGTTTCGCCCGTGGCAGCATCTTCAACCGCGCCGGGGAACTGGTCGCATCGGTGGCGCAGGAAGGCCTGATTCGCGTGCGTGAGGATTGGAAGTGAAGCTGGCCGACGCGCGGCACTGGGTGTTCGACATGGACGGCACTCTGACCATCGCCGTGCATGATTTCCCGGCGATCAAGCGAGCGCTGGATATCCCGCTGGAAGACGACATCCTGCATCACCTCGCCGCGCTGCCTGCCGATGAGGCGGCAAGCAAGCGCGCGTGGTTGCTGGAACATGAGCGCGAGCTGGCCTATGCCGCGACGCCTGCACCGGGCGCGCTGGAGTTGCTGCATGAATTGCGTGACCGCGGTTGCCGGCTCGGCGTGCTGACGCGCAACGCCCATGAACTGGCGCTGGTGACCTTGCAGGCCGTGGGCATGGGTGACTGCTTTTTGCCTGACGACATTCTCGGCCGTGACGAGGCACCGCCCAAGCCCGATCCGGGCGGTTTGTTGCATTTCGCCGAGAAATGGTCAGTGCCGCCGCGTGAACTGGTCATGGTCGGCGACTACCGCTTCGATCTCGAATGTGCGAAGGCTGCTGGCGCTCGCGGCGTGCTGGTCAACCTGCCGGAAAATCTCTGGCCCGAGCTGACCGAATTGCATGCCCGCGATTGCCTGGAGCTGCGCCGGTTGCTGGGCGGGTAAGGACGCCAGGCCTGCGCCCGTAGGGCCGAACTTGTTCGGCCTTTGTATCACCGTGGCCAAATGAATTCGGCCCTACAGTCGTTGTGGGAACCCGCTCGCAGCAGCGGCGCAATCACTCAGGCGTGCCCACGCAGGAGCATGGGCACGCTCAACTGCTCAGTAAATCGCCTGATACAGCTTGCGCCGGTAAGTCGTGACCAGTGGGTGGTCGTTACCCAGCAGGTCGAACACCTGCAACAGCGTCTTGTGCGGCTGGCCGTCGGCGTAGTTGCGGTTGCGCACGAATAGCTTGAGCAAACCATCCAGTGCCGCTTCGTGCTGCTGGCGCGCCAGTTGCTGGATCGCTAACTGGTAGGCCGCCTCGTCATCCTCGGCGTTTTGTGCAAGACGGCTCTTGAGGTCGGCGGATTCCGGCAGGTCGTTGGCTTGCCGGAGAAAAGTCAATTGAGCGCGTGCGGCAGCGAGTGCCTGCTTGTGCTCGTCGCCCTTGACCGCACCGAGCACCGTTTCGGCCTCGCCCAGCTCGCCGCGTTCGGCCAGGCAGCGTGCGTAGAGGATCAGCGCCGCAGCGTTTTCGTTGTCTTCGCTCAGCAATTGCTTGAGCAGGCTTTCCGCCTCACCGATGCGCACTTCGGCAAACAGCGCCTGCGCGGTCGAGAGCAGATCGGCATCGGGCGCGGTGGGTGCCGGCACGTGGGGATCGAGCATGGCGCGAATCGCCGATTCCGGTTGGGCGCCGGCAAAGCCGTCGACCGGTTGGCCGTCCTTGAACAGCACCACGGTAGGCAGGCTGCGCACACCGAAGCGCGCCACGACGTCCTGTTCGATATCGCAATTGACCTTGGCCAGCAGCAACTCGCCCTGATACTCCTCGGTGATCTTCGCCAACAGCGGCATCAGCGCCTTGCACGGCGCGCACCACTCGGCCCAGAAATCCACCAGTACCGGCTTGTGAAAGGAGTTTTCCAGCACCAGTTGCTCGAAATTACTGGCGGTGACGTCGAAGATGAAGGGAGTCTGGCTCATCGGAACTCTCGAAATTGGCGCATGCGAAATGAGGCGAGCATGTTAAGTGGGGGCGAGCCGCTTCGGAAGCAAGTGGCGACAGTCAGCCGCTCGGTGCTGTCAGCGGCCAACCGGCCAGTTCCCGGTAGTGCGCGCCGCTCGGCGTATTGACGGAAAGGAACAGGCCGAAGCGCTCCACGTGCCATTCGAACGTGGGCGGCGTTATGTGCGGTTGCGTCGGTGCATTGCGCACTAGGGTTACATGGGGCAGAAACGGCCGTGCATCGAGGGCGAAGCCATGCGTGGACAGCCTCGCATGCAGTTGCTCGACCAATTGGCGCAACGGCGGCGGCAGCTGGCTTGGGATCAGGCAGGCGAAGCCATGACCGATGGTTCGCAGCTGGTCCAGCCGCAGCGTGAAAACGTCAGCGCGCAGATGGCTGCCGAGCTGTTTCAATTCATCCAGCGCACTCGCCGGCTGGCTGCCGAGAAAGGCCAGGGTTAGGTGCAAGTTGGCCTGCGCCACGGGTCGACCATCGAGATTTTGCGTGTCGCGCCAGCTGCAAATCGCGTCCGCAAGCGTCGGCGGGCAGGGGAGAGCAAAGAACAGGCGCAGGTCTTTTTCGGTCGTCATCGCTTCCTCAGCCTCCGATTACACGCTGCTCACGACTGGTTGAATACGCTTCGCACTTTCGACCTGCCCCCAGCTTCCAGCTCTCTAATCAACTCCCGTCCTTACCGCATGATAGAGGCTGACTCGACGGAATTCCGCTGGCTCGGCGAGATCCGGCCAAGTGCAGGCGTCAAGGATATCCAGGTGGCTATACAGCGGGTGTTTGAAGTCGCGCACCCGCGAATCCGCAACCAGCGCTTCGCGGCCTCGGCTCAAGAATTGATCCAGCAACGGCAAATTGGCGCGGTCGTAGAGCACGTCGGCGACGATGATCAGGTCGTAGCGGTCGGCCTCGGCGAAAAAATCCCCGGAATAGCTCAGCTGGACGTCATTGAGCTCGGCATTAGCCCGGGAGGCAGCCAGCGCCAACGGGTCGAGATCGCACGCGACGACTTCCGCCGCGCCCGCTTTGGCGGCAGCGATCGCCGCAACGCCCGAACCCGTGCCGAAATCCAGCACGCGCTTGCCGCGCACCCACTCGGGGCGCTCCGCCAACCAGCGTGCCAGGACCAGGCCGCTGGCCCAGCAGAAACACCAGTAGGGTGGCTCTTCGAGAATCCGCCGGGTTTCTTCGGGGCTGAACGCACGATCCATATTGTCCGCATCGATCAGCCAAAGACGGATGTCGGTATCGGGCAGGTTTGCGATGCTCAGACGCGCGTCGCCGAGCAGGTCGGCCAATGCCGCCTGCAATGCAGCGGGCGGGGTCAAGGCGCTGGAACCAGGCGTAGCGGCCCCAGCGATTGGCTGGCCGGACTGCTGATCTGTACGGCTGGCAGGCGCATGATCAACTGTCCCGAGCGGGTGACGCGGCCGCGCAGTTCGACCTGTTGGTCCTTGGGGAAATTTTCGGCGTTGAACTTGAGAATGAACGGCAGCTCACCGCCGCGCCCCTTCAAGCTGACATTGCTTAACAAGCGATCGGGCTGGTCTCGGCGGTTGACTTCCAGCAGGGCCAGGTCGACCTCGCTGTCGGCCGGGACGCCGATCAGGCTGCCATGCAACTCGTGCAACGGATTGGTCGCCTGAGGTGGATCCTCGAAGGTGACGGGTGCGGCGGGACGCTGGGCCTCCTGGCTCGAACAGCCGACCAGGGCCAGGAGCAAGACGGGCAACATGAAGGGGCGTAACTGCACGGACGGCTCCAGAACGTGACGTTGATGCGCGCCTGTATAGCAACAATCCGCTCGATTTGTCTTGCCGACGCGATGCGCTACCATGGCTCTCCGACGTCTGACAGCTCTAAACCATGCATTGTCCCTTCTGCGTTGCACATGACACCAAGGTCATCGACTCGCGGCTGGTCGCTGAAGGCGATCAGGTCCGTCGTCGCCGCGAATGCCTCGCCTGCGGCGAACGCTTTACCACTTTCGAAACCGCCGAGCTGGTCATGCCCCGGTTGATCAAGCAGGACGGCAGTCGCCAGCCGTTCGACGAAGAAAAATTGCGCGCCGGCATGCAGCGCGCATTGGAGAAACGACCGGTCAGCGTCGAGCGGCTGGAGGAAGCCATCGCCCACATCAAGCACAGGCTGAGGGCCACCGGCGAGCGTGAAATCAAATCACGGGTGCTCGGCGAGTTGGTGATGGCCGAACTGCAAAAGCTCGATGAGGTGGCCTATATCCGCTTTGCTTCGGTCTATCGGCGCTTTCAGGATCTCAACGAGTTTCGCGAGGAAATCGAACGTCTGTCGCGCGAACCCGCCAAAACCGAATGAACAGTAACGATCACGCCTGGATGGCCCGCGCGCTACAGCTGGCGCGCAAAGGGTTGTATTCGACGCATCCCAATCCACGTGTCGGCTGCGTCATCGTCAAGGATGGCCAGCTGCTCGGCGAAGGCTGGCACGTGCGTGCCGGCGAGCCGCATGCCGAAGTCCATGCGCTGCGCCAGGCTGGTGAACGCGCGCGCGATGCGACCGCCTACGTCACGCTAGAACCTTGCAGCCATCACGGGCGGACGCCGCCCTGTGCCGAAGCGCTGGTCGAGGCGGGTGTCGGGCGCGTGGTCGCGGCCATGCAGGACCCCAATCCGCAGGTCGCAGGCCGCGGTCTGGCACGCTTGCGCAGCGTTGGCATCGAGGTCGCCAGCGGCGTACTGGAAAACGAAGCGCGGGCGCTGAACGCCGGCTTCGTCAAGCGCATGGAAACCGGCCTGCCATTGTTACGTGCGAAACTTGCGATGAGCCTCGACGGCCGCACCGCCATGGCCAGCGGCGAAAGCCAGTGGATTACCGGCCCTGCAGCGCGCGCCGAGGTGCAGCGGCTGCGCGCGCAAACCAGTGTGGTGCTGACTGGTGCCGACACGGTGCTGATGGACAACGCACGGCTGACGGTACGCGCTGCCGAGCTGGGGCTGGATGACGAGCTGACTGCGCTGTCTATGCAGCGTCCACCGCTGCGCGTGTTGGTCGATGGGCAATTGCGCGTGCCGCTGGATGCGCCGTTCTTTCAGGCTGGCTCGGCTTTGGTGGCGAGCACTGGCGACGAGCAGGCCGCAAGCTATCAGGCGGCAGGACATGAGTTATTGGCGTTGGCCAGCGATGTTGGGCGTGTTGATCTGCGCCGTCTACTGGTCGAACTCGCCAGCCGTGGCGCCAATGAAGTACTGCTCGAAGCCGGTCCGCGGCTTGCTGGTGCTTTTGCCGCGCTGGGGCTGATTGATGAATACCAGATATTCGTTGCCGCGAAATTTCTCGGTTCCTCGGCTCGCCCTTTGCTCGACCTGCCGCTGGCGCACATGAGCGAAGCGCTCGAAATGAAGATCGAGGACATCCGCGCGGTCGGCGACGACTGGCGCATCGTCGCCCGTCCGGTCGGCTGATCCGATCTCGACGAGACGGATCAGTTCGCTCAATTCACCGGCTTGAGTCCATTGTGGTCAAGTTTTGCCCGGCGCTTGTTGGCTCCCAGCAGGAAGCGCGCCAGCAGGCTGTCGTGGTGAGGGTTGCCAAAGTGGAACAGCGCGGTGGCGCGCAGCATGGCCGGGTCGCACTGGTCGTTGGCATGCAGGCTGCGGTAGCCCGAAAACAGATAGAGGTTGCCGGGCTCCAGCTTCAGGCGGATCGGCCGCAGCCAGCCGCGGCGCACCGCAAAGGCGACCAGCTTCTGACTGATGGTGTTATGCAGCACGGCCTTCTCGATCACGTTGCGCAATGCATTGAAGCGAACGCGCCGCAGGTTGGGGAAAATGAACAGGTCGCCGCAATGCTTGCCTTCGGTCGGAATGAACAGCGGGAGCAGTGCGGTGACCGCCGTGGCATCGAAGTGGTAAAAATGCGACTGCTTGAGTCCGCTTCGGCCCTGCAAACAGCGGATCACCGGAAAAATCTGCTCCGTTGCGGCCGGTTCCCGTCCTGTCTGGAGTCGGTACAGCTCCGCCAACGTCTCCTTCAAGGGCGCGGAAAGCGCCAGTGCCGCTACGATGCTGCCACCCAGCGCCTCGATGCCGTGAATCGCGAAGTACTCGCCCTCGTGATTGGCTGCTTGCTGCTCGATAAACGCGCGGCCCTGCTCGAGCACCTCGGCTGAAATGTATTGCTTGATGACCGCAAACCCATTGCGGTCGATATCAGCAGCCTGAGCGGCAGCCGACGTGTCCATAGCCGTAACCTCTGACATACCCATCCCTCGCGGCACATGTGAAGGTTCGGAGCGTTCTTCCTGATCGTGTCCTAGTCTGCGCGGGGGGATCGCCAAAAGTACGAGCGATCCTGGCTCGGCGTGTCGGTACGACTTGATGCGGAGTGACGTTCCATCCTGATCGTCTTGCTTGGCGTCGGCGTGAGTTCGCGGCATCGCGTTGTCAGGCCGATTCTGATGCGTATGGACAAACAAGCGCAGCGGTAGTTGCTCGAGATGAGGAATTTTTCTGAGCGGCTGCCTCCGCAGTCAAACGGTCGTTTGCCGGCTGCAGAATCGGTTCGTTTGTGGTAAAAACTGCGCCGGGTCCTAACCGACCCACGTTCTCAGGGCGGGGTGAGATTCCCCACCGGCGGTAATGGCACTGTCGAGTGTCTAGCCCGCGAGCGCTTGTCCTAGACAAGGTCAGCAGACTCGGTGTGATTCCGGGGCCGACGGTATAGTCCGGATGAGAGAGAGCGGGATGCCTCGACGGGCGCCGTTCGTGCGCACGTCTACTCCCTATCGATCTGCAGCGCCCTGTTTTATCCAAAACAGGAGTTGGTCATATGCATCGTTTCAACAGCCTTCCACGGGAGGCCGCATGTTCACAGGAATAATCGAGTCCATCGGGACCATTCGTGCAATGACGCCCAAGGGCGGCGACGTCCGTGTGCTGGTCGAGACCGGCAAACTGGACCTGTCAGACGTCAAGCTTGGCGACAGTATCGCGGTCAACGGCGTCTGCCTGACGGCCGTGGAGTTACCGGGCAATGGCTTCTGGGCTGACGTCAGCCGCGAAACCCTGGCCCGTACCGCCTTCGTCGATCTCAAGGCTGGCAGCCGGGTGAATCTGGAAAAGGCCCTGACGCCGTCTAGCCGTCTCGGCGGGCATCTGGTCAGTGGTCACGTCGATGGCGTGGGTGAGGTGATGATGCGCGAGGAGAATGCCCGCGCCGTGCAGTTCCGCATCCGCGCGCCGCGTGAGCTGGCGAAGTACATCGCGCTCAAGGGCTCGATCACGGTCGATGGCACCAGCCTGACGGTAAATACTGTGAACGGTGCGGAGTTCGAACTCACCATCGTCCCGCACACTCTGGCCGAAACCATCATGGTCGACTACCGCCCCGGGCGGCAGGTGAATCTTGAAGTGGATCTGTTAGCGCGCTATTTAGAGCGCCTGCTGATGGGTGACAAGGCAGCCGAGCCTAATGCCTCGGGCCTGACGGAAAGCTTCCTGGCCGAACACGGTTACCTGAATAAATAAGGACTCGGCCACCATGGCTCTGAACACTGCTGAAGAACTGATTGAAGACATCCGCGCCGGCAAGATGGTCATCCTCATGGATGACGAGGACCGCGAGAACGAGGGCGACATCATCGTTGCCTCCGAATGCGTGACCGCTGAGCACATCAATTTCATGGCCCGTTTCGCACGCGGCCTGATCTGCATGCCGATGACCCGCGAGCGCTGCGAAACGCTGCAGCTGCCACTGATGGCGCCGCGCAATGGCTCCGGTTTTGGCACCAAATTCACTGTTTCCATCGAGGCCGCAGTTGGCGTGACCACCGGCATCTCTGCCGCCGACCGCGCGCGCACCGTCCAGGCGGCAGTAGCAAAGGATGCCAGGGCTGAAGATATCGTCAGCCCCGGCCACATCTTTCCGCTGATGGCTCAGCCAGGCGGCGTGCTGGCACGTGCCGGACACACCGAGGCGGCGTGCGATCTGGCGCGGATGGCCGGTTTCGAGCCGTCCGGGGTGATCTGCGAAATCATGAACGATGACGGCACCATGGCCCGCCGGCCCGAGCTGGAAGTCTTCGCTGAACAGCATGGCCTGAAGATCGGTACCATCGCGGACCTGATCCACTACCGCATGATCCATGAGCGCACCGTCGAGCGGGTTTCCGAGCAGCCGCTGGACACCGAGCTGGGTCAGTTCAAGCTGGTTACCTACCGCGACGGCGTGGAAGACACCGTCCATATGGCGCTGACCCGTGGCGAAATATCGCCGGAAGAGCCGACTCTGGTGCGTGTGCACAACATGGAACCGCTGCGTGATTTGTTGATGGTGACGGTTCCAGGACGCTGGAGCCTGCGCGCGGCGATGAGCGAAGTGGCCAAGGCCGGTAGCGGCGTGGTCTTGCTGCTGGGTAATCCGCTGACCGGTCCGCAGTTGCTCGCGCAGCTCAACCGCCAGCAGCCGCCGACGCCCGCGACCTACAGCACCGTTGGTGCCGGCTCGCAGATTCTGCGCGATCTTGGCGTGCGCAAGATGCGCCTGATGAGTTCGCCGATGAAGTTCAATGCGATATCCGGCTTCGATCTGGAAGTTGTAGAATACCTGCCTGCCGAATAATCAGAGGCGCCGCGCGAGTCGCGGCGCCTTCGTTCTTTAAAGAGATGAGAAATCACCCATGTCCCTGAAGACCATCGAAGGTACCTTCATCGCCCCGCAGGGCAAATTCGCCCTCGTAGTGGGCCGTTTCAATAGCTTCGTCGTCGAAAGCCTGGTGAGCGGCGCCGTCGATGCGCTGGTGCGCCACGGTATCCCGGAAGACGCCATCACCATCATCCGTGCGCCGGGCGCCTTCGAAATTCCGCTGGTGGCACAGAAAGTCGCTCAGCAGGGTGAATACGACGCCATCATCGCCCTGGGCGCGGTTATTCGTGGCGGCACCCCGCACTTCGAATACGTCGCTGGCGAATGTACCAAGGGCCTATCGCAGGTTTCCATGGAGTTCGGCGTGCCGGTTGCCTTCGGCGTGCTGACTGTTGACTCCATTGAACAGGCCATCGAGCGTTCCGGCACCAAGGCCGGCAACAAAGGTGCCGAAGCTGCACTCTCCGCCCTTGAAATGGTGAGCCTGCTGGCGCAGCTGGAGGCCAAGTGAGCCTGAATCACGACGACAGCCAGGAGCCCCAGCCGAAGGCCAAAGGCAAGATCGCGACGCGCCGTGTGGCGCGTAGCCTGGCGATGCAGGCGCTGTATCAGTGGCATATGGCGGGCCAGAGCCTGAACGAAATCGAGGCGCAATTTCGCGTCGACAATGATTTCTCCGGCGTCGACGGCACTTACTTCCATGAGCTGCTAACCGGCGTGGCGCGTGCCAAGACCGAAGTCGACGGCGCCATCGTGCCGCATCTGGACCGCCCGCTGGACGAGCTCGATCCAGTGGAGCTGGCCGTCCTGCGCCTGTCCACCTATGAGCTGATGCAGCGCATCGACGTGCCGTACCGCGTGGTGATCAACGAAGGCATCGAGCTGGCCAAGGTGTTCGGCGCTACCGACGGGCACAAGTTCGTCAACGGTGTGCTGGACAAGCTGGCGCCCAGCCTGCGCAGCGCTGAAGTCAACGCTCACAAGCGCTGAGCCAGCACTGACCGATGGGTGAGTTCGAACTGATCCGCCGATACTTCGCCGCCGCCGCTTGTGCCAGGGCTGGCGGCGAAGTCGCGTTGGGCATCGGTGATGATTGCGCCTTGCTGGCGCTGCCGGCGGGTGAGCAGCTGGCGATTTCCACGGACACGTTGGTCGCCGGTGTGCATTTCCCCGATCCCTGCGATCCGTATCTGCTCGGCCAACGCGCGCTCGCTGTATCGACCAGTGATCTTGCCGGCATGGGCGCCACGCCGATCGGTTTTACCCTTGCGCTGACGTTGCCGACGGCCGATTCCAGCTGGCTGTGCGAATTCGCTCGCGGCCTCGATGCGATGGCGGCGGGCTGCTCGATGCGTCTGATCGGCGGCGATACCACGCGCGGTCCGCTGAGCATGACGCTGACGGTGTTCGGTCGTGTGCCGGCAGGCCAGGCATTGCTGCGCTGTGGTGCGCAGTCGGGCGATCTGCTCTGCGTCGGCGGTGCGCTGGGCGATGCCGCTGGTGCATTGCCGATCGTGTTGGGTGAGCGTGAAAGCGATACGGTCGAGGCAGCGGCGTTACTGCGACGCTACTGGGCTCCGCAACCGCAACTCGCCCTGGGACGCGCGTTGCGTGGCAAGGCCACGGCCGCGATGGATATCTCCGATGGCTTGCTGGCCGATTGCGCGCACATCGCCAAAGCTTCGGGCGTTTCGCTGTGCGTCGAGCAGTCCAGGTTGCCGCTTTCGAAAGCGCTGCTGGACTTCGCCGGTACCGAACAGGCCCTGCGCTGCGGGTTGACCGGCGGTGATGATTATCTGCTGGCGTTCACCTTGCCCGCCGAGGCGTTGCCGACCCTGCTGGATAAAGGTTGGCCAATTCACGTGATCGGCCATGTGGCGTCGGGCGAAGGCGTGCAGCTGCTGGGCGCCGACGGCCACGCCATCGAGGTCGGCCCTCGTGGCTACAATCATTTCGAGAACTGACCGGCGCGTCCCGCTGGCCTGAACGAGAGGACAACCCGTTGACCGATTCCCTGCAGCCTGCCGCCGAGTCAATGCCCGTGTCGGTATGGAGCAATCCCTGGCACAACCTTGCCTTCGGTTTCGGCTCCGGCACGCTGCCGAAGGCGCCGGGCACATGGGGGTCGCTGGTGGCGCTGGCGTTCGTGCCGCTATGGCAGGCCATGCCTGGATGGGTCTACGGCCTGGTGATCGTCGCCAGCATGCTGTTCGGCATCTGGCTGTGCGGCAAGGTCGCGCAGGATCTGGGCGTGCATGACCATGAAGGCATCGTCTGGGACGAGTTTGCTGGGATTTGGATGACCTTCTGGCTGGTGCCGGCAGGCTGGCACTGGTTGTTGCTCGGCTTCGTCGTGTTTCGCGTGCTGGACATCGTCAAGCCCTGGCCGCTGAGCTGGGTCGATCGAAATGTGACCGGTGGCCTCGGGATCATGCTCGACGACATTCTCGCCGGCTTCGCCGCCTGTGCGCTGGTGCATCTGGTCGTCATGCTGCTTGGCTGAGCCGGGCTGTGCGTCTGGTCGCTGTAACCAGCACATGGCCATGGAAGAATGTCGTTCCGCCCGTGCCTCAAGGAAGATTCCCCGATGCGTTCCGTCGCCCTGCTGCTCGCTGCCACGCTGTCGCTGATTGCCTTCACTGTTACCGCGGCGCCGCGCGTACAGGTGGTGGGCCTGTTTCCCGGCGCTGCAGTTCTGAACGTCGATGGCCAGCGCAAGCTGGTCCGTGTCGGGCAGATGGGGCCGGGCGGTGTCGAGGTGGTCAGTGCCGACGCCAAAGGTGCCGTGCTGCGCGTCGAGGGTGTCGAGCGGACCTACAGTCTTAGCCGTGAGCTGAGCTCGGGCTTTGCCGAACCCGAGCGTAAGCAGTTGAGCATTGCCAAGGGGCAGGGTGGCCATTACTGGATCGCTGGTTCGATCAACGGCCAACCGGTGCAGTTTCTCGTCGATACCGGCGCTACCTCTGTGGCGTTCAACGAAAACCAGGCGCGCCGTCTGGGCATCGACTATCGCGTCGACGGCAAGCAGATCGTGGTCGGCACTGCCAGCGGCACGGCAAAGGCCTGGCAGGTGCACCTCAACAGCGTCAAGGTCGGCGCCATCGACGTGATGGGCGTGGAGGCGGTGGTGGTGGAAGGCTCATCGCCCACCGAGGCGCTACTGGGCATGAGTTTTCTCGGCCGGGTCAGCTGGCGCGAGGATCAGGGCGTGTTGAGGCTTGAGTCGAAGATTTAAGAGATGCAGCTGGAAGCCTCGAGCTAGAAGCTTGAAGTAAAAAGCATGAGTGACGGATTAGCGTCAGTCCATGCACAGCAGCTTCCAGCTTCCAAGCTGATACAATGCCCGCTTTTCTGCCTTCTGGAGTTTCTCCGGTGTCTGTCGTCTTCGTCGCCGCTTCCCAATTGCCGACGCCGTTCGGTGTGTTCACCATGCATGGTTTTCTCGATCAGGACACCGGCAAGGAGCATGTCGTACTGACGATGGGCGATGTTGCCGATGGTAAGCCGGTATTGGGCCGTCTGCATTCGGAGTGTCTTACCGGCGATGCCCTGTTCAGCCTGCGCTGCGACTGTGGTTTTCAGCTGGAGGCTGCGCTGAAGGCCATCGCCGATGAGGGGCGTGGTGCGTTGTTGTATTTGCGCCAGGAAGGCCGCGGTATCGGCTTGCTGAACAAGATCCGCGCCTACGAACTGCAGGATCAGGGTGCCGATACCGTCGAGGCCAATGAGCGCCTGGGCTTCGCGCCGGACATGCGCGATTACGCGATCTGCCTGCCGATGCTAGAACACCTGGGTATCTCCGAAATCAAGCTGATGACCAACAACCCGCGCAAAGTCAAGGCGCTGCAGGGCTTTGGTATTCGTATCGCCGAGCGCAAGCCGCTGCAGATCGCGCACAACCCGCACAACCGCAAGTACCTCGCCACCAAGGCCGGTAAGCTCGGCCATATGTTGGGCGAGATTCACCAGGGCGAAGCCGAGCAGTCATGAAGCGTGCTGAAGAAAGGACTCGACTGAATCGGTTGTGGTGGTTCTGGCTGGCGCTGTGCCTGCTACCCTGGCTGCTGCTGGGCCCCATCGACTTCAACCTCGGCATGCCGCCCATGGCGATCTTCATCACGGGCCTGGTCGCCCTGTTCCCTAGCCTCAAGGCCTTTTCATCGTTCAAGCGCGCGCTCTTCGCGCTGCAGGAGCGTGACCAGGCCGGCGAGCGTGATCGCTGGGCCGCCTTGCAGAAGGCTCAGGTGCTAGGCCTGTACTGGGCTGCCCTGCCGGCCTGGCTGGCGGCGCTGGGCTCACTGTCGGGGTTGGGCGGGGTGGCCTGTCTGTTGCTGGTCCTGGGCAGTCTGATGACCTTCTTCCTCTACCGCATTCCGCGCCAGGTGGTGTAGGCCTTCATTCAAGCAGGGCCTTGCCGTAGCTCTTGCTGACGAAGGGCGCCTCATCGATGCCGCGACGCTGGTTGATCACTAGCGTCAGCACGAAAAAGAAATTCACCATCATGTTGCACAGCCGCGGCAGGATCAGCGGTACCTCGATGCCTTCCTGATCAACCCGCACCATCGCGCGGATGGCTTTTTTCGCGCAGGAGCGGGCGTGATGAAGCTGCGCTACCGGCGCACCGCCGCGCGGCAAGACGAACCCCCGCAGGGCGCCCGCTCACCTCGCTCTGATAGTGGCCAGCGGGCCTTGCAGCCAGGCCAAATCGGCGTCCTCCACGGCTAGTTGCCCGCGTATCGAGCCGTTGAAATGGAAGGCTAGCGGCTGCAGCCGTTCCAGATCGGCGCAGATCGTCAAAGGGGGTCAGGTCGATGATCTCGCCGATATGCCCGCACAGCTTGTCGGTGACCACCTCGAAGTCGCACAGTACCGAAGCGTCCTGAATGAATGGGTAGCAGATTTCGTCGCGGTTCTTGCTGAGTTTCAGCGCCATGCTTTCATCTTGGTTGGATGATGGGCGGCCATACGCTGAAGTCCACGTGAACCTCGACGTTGAATACCTCGGCTAGATGTTCCGGTGTCAGCACCTGTTGCGGCGTGCCCTTGCGATAGAGGCGGCCCTGGTGCATCAGGCATAGACGATCGCAATAGCGGGCGGCCAAGGCCAGGTCGTGGATCGACACCAGTACGCCGCGGCCTTCGCCAGCATAGGTTCTGAGCAGGTCGAGGATGTGCCGCTGGTAATAGAGGTCGAGACTGGCGACCGGCTCGTCGGCGATCAATATCCGGGGCTCGCCGGCCAGCACGCGAGCCAGCCAGACGCGAGTCTGTTCGCCGCCTGAGAGCTGATCGATGCGCCGATCGCGCCACTGCCACACACCGGCCTGATGCATGGCGTGGTGAATCCTGTCGGCATCCTCGTCGCCCCAGGGCAAGCGGCCAAGGGTGACGATGTTCTCCACGTTCAAGGCCCATGCGCTCTGGCTGGCTTGCGGCAACAGCGCCACCTGGCGCGCGCGTTCGTTGCTGCTTAGGCGCTGGCTGGGTTGGCCGCCGATGTCCACCTGGCCGCGGTAGGTTTGCACGCCGGCCAGGCAGTTGAGCAAGGTGGACTTGCCCGAGCCGTTGGGGCCGATGATGCCCAATACTTCGCCAGCAGTCAGGGCCAGATCGGCCCCCTGCAGGCGCTCGGCCACGCTCAGTTGGCGCGCGCGAATCAACTCCATTTCTGCCGCTCCCGCCAGACCAGCCAGATGAACAGCGGCGCCCCGATCAGCGACGTGAGCACCCCTAGCTTGAGCTCTCGGCCCGGCGGCAGCAGCCGGACCACCAGATCGGCAAAGAGCACCAGCGTCGCACCGGCCAGCGCCGAAGGGAACAGCAGCCGATCCGGACGATGATTGACCAGCGGACGAATCAGGTGCGGCACGATCAATCCGACAAAACCGATCGCACCCGCCACCGCGACCGCCGAACCGACCAGCACCGCCGCGCCGAGGACGATCAGCCGGCTGCCGCGTTTGACGCTTAGTCCAAGGCTTTGCGCAGTGCGTTCGCCGAGGCTCAGGCCGTACAGCAGCGGACGTTGACGCAGAATCAGGGCGCCGCCGATCAGCAGGGCCGGAAACAGGATGCGCAGGTGATCCAGCCCGCGTTCGGACACCGAGCCTAGCAACCAGAACACCAGTTCCTGCATGGCGAAGGGATTGGGAGCGAAGTTGAGCACCATCGCCAGCGCGGCGCCGCTGACGGTGGATATCGCCAGCCCGGCCATGATCACCATCGACGGGCGGGAGGAGCCGGCCAAGGCCAGCATCAGAATCAGCGCGATGCCCGCCCCGAGCAACCCGGCCAGTGCCGGTGCCATCTCGCCGGCAAAGGACAGCAGGCCGAAGTAGAACACCGCCGCTGCGCCGAGTGCCGCGCCCTGGCTGGCGCCGATCAGTCCGGGGTCGGCCAACGGATTGCGCAGCAGCCCCTGCAACGCGGCGCCGGAGAGGCCCAGCGCCGCGCCTACGCAGATGGCCAGCAGGGTGCGCGGCAGGCGGATATCGCCGACCACGATGGCCTCCAGCGTGTCCGCCCCGCGCAGCCAGTCGAGCAGCCCGCCGGCCATGTTGACCGATGTCGAACCCAGGTTCAGCGAGAGCAGGGCGGCAATCAGCAACAATCCGCTGAGTAACGGCGTGATCAGTCGAGCCATTGATGCAATTGTCCTATCAGTTCCCAGGTCCATGGCCCCGGACATTGCCAGCGCCAGAATTCGCTGGTCAGCCAGCGCTCGGCCGGTACGGCCCTGGCCAGCGCCGGGTGTTCGGCGAATTGATTGGCCCGCGCGCGATGCTTGGGCGCGGCCCACAGAATCGCATCTGGCGGATCGCTGACGATTCGCTCCAGATCCAGGCGCTGGTAACCCGGCTCGGTCAGGTAGTTGGTCCAGCCGGCGTGTTCGAGAATCTCATGCTCCAGCGTGCCCTGTCCGGTGCCGATGGCATTGGCGCCTAGAAGTAGCAGGCGCTGCGGTTTGGCAGGGCGGGACATCGGGTCGGGCACCGCACTGGCGAGCGTTTCCGGTAGTTGCAGGGCGCGCAGGAACTGTTTTTCGTAGTCCACCACCTGCTCCAGGGATCGCGGCAACGGCAGCACCTCGACGTGTATGCCCAGGGTCTCCATGCGCTGGCGAATCTGTGTCGCCGAATACTGGCCGGACAACACCAGGTCGGGACGCAAGGCGACGATCTGCTCCAGGCTGCCATCGTGCACGGGCCACTCGGGGCCTATCCAGTCGATGGGGTAACGGCGTTGCAGCTGCGACAGGGCCACGACGTTGTTCCGGTCCGCATGATGGGCGATCAGCCAGTCCGCGCACAGGCCGAGGGAGAGGATGCGTTGCGGCTCGGCTGAGGCCATACACGGCAGCAGCAGAAACAGGGCCAGCAGAACGCGAACGGGGTGGTGGCGCATGAGTGGCACGTATTTCGTTGAGTGACAGCAAACTGATAGAGAGGCGATCCTGCTCTTTTAGCTGTGGCGCCACGGCCGTCTGTGGCGCCTCGGCAAGAGCATTCAGAAGCGGTAACCGACGCTCAGTTGTACCTCCTCCTCGGGAGCCGGATAGCGACTGGCGGCGGTGGCGAAGGCATCGTAGCGTTTACCGGTCAGGTTGTTGATCCGTAGTTTGGTGTTGAACTGCCTGTATTCATAGGCCAGTGCTGCGTTGACCAAGGTGTAGCTGCCGGCCTTCTGCTGAACGTTGGCATCGTCACCCGAGTAATAGCGCTTGCCGGTGTATACCGCTTCTACGTAACTCCGCAGGCCCGGCAGGATTTCATAGCTTACGTGTGCACTGGCGCTGTGGCGCGACACCCATGGCACATCATTTCCTTTGAAGCTGCCGTCGCGATACTCGGAGTCGGTGAAGCTGTACTGACCGCCGATACTCAGATCTGCGCTGAGTTGGCGTTCGGCTTCGAGCAGAACGCCCTTGCGCAGGGTCTTGTCCAGGTTGATGTTGGCGCCATCGAAGCCCCATGCGCTGTTTGGGCCAATCGCGGTCGGGTCATACATCAGCTCGTCTTCCAGTTCCAGGCGATACACCGTGAACCGGTATTGCTGAATGGCGTCGCTCCATTCCACGCCGCTTTCCCAGGATTCACCGGTCTGTGGTTTCAGGAAAGTGACACCTGGTGAAACGAAGCCGTTCTCGTCGACATTGGCCCAGCGCAGAACGTCCTCGCGCCTGATGAATACGCGGGTCTGCTCGTTGGCTTGCCAGCTCAGGCCGATACTACTGCTGCCTTCTCTATCACGATGCGCTCGGCTGGCGGCGGTGCTTTCGTCATCCGCTTCGCTGGCGCGGTAACCGATCACCAGATTCAATCCATTCCCGAGATCCTGGCTGAACTGTGTGTACCAGTCGCGCAGGGTTTGTTGCGCGAGCGTGTCGCCCCAGGCAGCCAGGTACTCGTAGTCGCTGGTGATGTGGTCATGGCCCAGGAGCCACTCGGCTTGCCCGAGAGGCGAATCGAATCGAGCGGTCAGACGAGGGCTGATGGTTTCGATACGGGTGCCTTGCGCAAATTCAGAGCCGGGACCGAAACTGCCGATCCCGTCCTGGTCGCTGTGGCTGTAATCGAGATGCGCGCTCCAGATATCATTCAGGCGCTGTTCCAGTGCCATGCGATGAACCTGGCTTTTGCTGTCGTTCCAGGACTGCGAACTGCTCTGCTTGCGGTCTTGACGCCGTAAAGCCAGCGAGATCGAATCGGGATAAAGCAGTTCGTCATCCACCGTCTGGTATTCATACAGCACATGTCCGTAGTCGTGCTCATAACGCACGCGGGCGAAGGCATTGCTGTAGTTGGCGTTGTTATGGTCGCGGTAATTGTCGTTGCTGCGTGTTTCGCCGCTTGCATACAGTGAGAAACCACCGCCGAGCTGCTGGTGAAGGTGTCCGCGAAAGGCCTCATGATCGTGGCTGCCTCGGCTGGCTTCGACATAGGCCTCGTTGCTGGATGGAGTGCGCGTGATGATATTGATGACACCGCCCACCGCCTGATCGCCATAGAGAACGGTTCCGGCGCCACGAATGATCTCGATCCGCTCGATATTCGCCAGCGGGACGCTATTGAGGTCAGCGCTGGACAGGGTTGGCTGATTCAAGCGGCGTCCATCGACCAGAACCAGGGTGTTATTGGCGGCATTCTCGCCAAAACCGCGCAGGCTGATGGCGGCGCGGTTACCGTCACCCATGGTGTCGCGAATTTGCAGGCCGGCCTGGCTGCGAAGTACATCGAGCAGATCGCTGCTGGCACTGGCTTCAATCTGCTCGCGGTCGATGACCGCTACGCTGGCGGGGGTCGGAGCTTTCAGGTTGGTCGCGCGGGTAATCACCATTGGCGGCAATTGAGCGCTAGACGAGGTGTCATCGGCAGCGAGCGCCAGGCCGGGCGTCAGGGCAATTGCCAGGGCCAAACGGGACAGTTTCATCAGTAAAGAATCCTCAAAAGATCAATGCTTTTGAGGAGGGCAGGAACAAGCGCGGGATCTGGAATGCAGGCGGCCGCGCTTGACGGTGCTGCCCTCCGCAACACCAGTCGAATCCGCTCAGGCCGGTCTCCGGGCTCTCGACTCGCATCGCGCTCGCCTTCCCATGTCGAAACACAGTGGCGTATGAGCGAACGGCGATCTGTTGGGATCGCGGTCGATTACCGTTGCGGGGGCAGCGCCGGGATTGTTCGATTGAACGCACCGGCTTCCCGTTTAATGCACGCTCTGCGGCGGCACACCTGAGTGGAAAACGCGCGCACCATAGCCGGCAGCACGCAGGGCTGCAATGAAAACCTCAGCCCTGCGGCAGCAAAATGACATCGCCATGGCCCACCGGCAGCCTGAATGCCGCCTCCAGCGATTGGCCTGCGACCAGATGATGCAGGGCGCGAATCGGTCCGGCGTGGGTCAGAAGAATGGCATCCGTGGCGGCTCGTTCAGCGAGGAATGCACGCAGACGATCGAGCAACTCGGGTAGGGTTTCGCCCTGTGGTGGTGCCGCGGTCTGCCAGTTGTCACCCCAATGGCGCGCGGCGGGGGAGTCCAGTTCCGCCCAGGTGCGTCCTTCCCAGGTGCCGAAATTCAGTTCCTGCAAGCGCGGGTCGATGCGAAAGGGTGTGCCCAGTGCTTCGGCCAGCTGTCGACAGCGCAGGCTTGGGCTGCTCCAGATTGGCGGCAAGCCGTCTGGAAACTGTAGCGCCACGGCTTTGCGGACTGCCCGAGCCTCTTCGGCAAAGCTCGCGGCCAGCGGCACGTCCAGCCGGCCATAGCACAGGCCGGAAACCGCCACGCGGGTGTGGCGAATCAGACAAAGCGGCACAGGGCCAGGACTCCCAGCAGGAAGGTCAGCTCGCTCAGCTGTTGCAGTGCACCCAGGCAGTCGCCGGTGAAGCCACCGATCCACTTGCGCAGCCAGCGGGCGAACCACAGGCGTAGTGCGATCAGCGGCAGCAGCGCCAGCCAGAACGGATGCGGTACCTCGATCCAGAGAAATGGCGACAGCGCCAGGGCTGCCGCGATCAGCAAGCCGCTGGCCGACATGCGCACCGCCAGCGGCTTGGCCTTGCCTTCGGGGCGCGCGTAGGGCTCGGTGAGCATCATGCTGGCGGCATTGAGGCGGCTGAGGGTGTGCGCCAGGATCATGGCCGGGATGATGACGGCCGGTGGCAGCGAACTCAGCAGCAGGAACTTGCCGCCCAGCGCACCAATGAGCGCGGCGGCACCAAAGGTGCCCAGGCGCGAGTCCTGCATGATGGTGAGAATGCGCTCGCGATCCCAGCCACCTCCCATGCCGTCCATGCAGTCGGCCAGGCCGTCCTCGTGAAAGCAGCCGGTCAGCAGCAGGCCGGCCACCATGCTCAGCAGCACCGCCACCGGGACCGGCCAGAGAAAGGTCGCGCCCCAGTAGACCAGCGCACAGAGCACGCCGATCAGGGTGCCGATCAGCGGGAAGTAGATCGCCGCCTGGTTGAGCTCGTCTTCGGAATAGGGCACCCGGGCCGGAATGGGGAGGCGAGTAAAGAACTGCAGCGAGAGCAGGAAACGATCGCTTTCCCGGCGCAGCAAGGAACGTCCGCTCATTGGGCGGCCTCGCCGGATACGCCCGCTTCCTCGAACGAGGCCATCTCGTTGAGAAAGCCGCAAGCGGCCTGCAGCAGTGGCCAGGCCAGAACCGCGCCGCTGCCTTCGCCGAGGCGCAGATCCAGCTGCAGCAGCGGGGTGGCGAGCAAATGATTCAGCAACAGTGGATGACCGCCTTCGTGGGAGCGATGGCCGAACACGGCGTAGTCGCGCACCGCGGGCGCGAGCTGCATGGCCGCCAGCAGCGCCGCGCTGGCAATGAAGCCGTCGATGACAATCAGCGCGCCTTGCTCCGCCGCGCCCAGCATGGCGCCGGTCATCATCACCATTTCGAAGCCGCCGACCTGGGCCAGCACTTCAAGTACCTCATGGGGGCCGGGGCCGACACGCGCAGCAACCGCTTCGAGCGTGGCGATCTTGCGCGCCAAGCCGGCATCGTCCAGCCCGGTGCCGCGCCCGGTGGTGGCGCCGATCGGCAGGCCGGCGAGAAAGTGCGCGAGCAGCGTGGCGCTTGATGTGTTGCCGATGCCCATCTCGCCGAAGGCCAGCACGTTGCTGCCTTTCTCAACTTCCTCACGGGCGATGCGCCGGCCGGCTTCCAGGCCCTGTACGGCCTGGGCGCGGGTCATGGCCGGGGCTTCCAGTGCATTGGCGGTACCGTAGCCGAGCTTCTCGTGGCGAAGTGGCAGATCGCTGGGGAAATCGGCGTTCACGCCGGCATCCACCACCTGCAGGGCGAAGCCATGCTGGCGGGCGAAAATGTTGGTGGCCGCGCCGCCAGCGAGGAAGTTGTGGACCATCTGCGGCGTGACTTCCGGCGGATAGAGGCTGACACCCGCGCGAACCAGGCCATGGTCGGCTGCGAAGATGGTCAGGCTGGGGCGGCGCAGGCTGGGCGTCAGGCTCTGCTGGACCAGACCGATCTGCAGGGCCAGGTTTTCCAGCTGCCCCAGCGCGCCCAGCGGTTTGGTCTTGCGGTCGATCTTGTGGCGCAGGTCGGGAATCAGCGCGGGATCGGGGGTGTGGATGGTGAAGAGGGGGAGGGATGGCATGGCTGCGTACCGGTGGCGGCCTGGCTGGCCGGGCCGTAAGGAAAACAGAAGGGAGACCGCGCGGGCACTTTAGCTGCTGCAGATTGTGCACGTAGGGCCGAACTTGTTCGGCCTTTGTGAAGCGGCGGCCAAATGAGTTCTGCCCTACAGGCTGGCGGGCCGTGAGGAAAAATCTTCGGCGTTTCCCATTCTACGGTTGCTGCAGGCTCGTCAGCCGCGCACGTATTGCAGCCTCGATTCCCGCTGCGTCCAGGCCACATTCGGTAAGCATCTCGGCGGGCTTGGCGTGCTCCACGTAGTAATCGGGCAGGCCGAGATTGAGGATGGGTTGGAGCAGGCCTTCGCGCGTCAGGAATTCATTCACTGCACTGCCGGCGCCGCCCATGACGCTGTTTTCCTCGACGGTCACCAACAGTTCATGGGAATCGGCCAATTGCCGTACCAGTACTTCATCCAGCGGTTTGACGAAGCGCATGTCGACCACGGTGGCGTCGAGTGCCTCGCCCACCTGCAGCGCCTCTGCCAGTTGTACGCCGAAAACCAGCAGTGCCACCTTCGAGCCTTGGCGCCGTATCACGCCCTTGCCGATTTCCAGCGGCTCGAGGCTTGGTTCGATGGTCGCGTTCGGGCCGGTGCCGCGCGGATAGCGCACCGCCGCCGGGCCTTCGAAGTGATAACCGGTGGTCAGCATGCGGCGCATCTCGTTCTCGTCGCTCGGCGTCATGACCAGCATGCCGGGGATGCAACGCAGGTACGAAAGATCGAAGCTGCCTGCGTGGGTCGGGCCGTCTTCGCCGACCAGGCCGGCGCGGTCGATGGCGAACAGCACGTCGAGGTTCTGCACCGCCACATCGTGGATCAGCTGGTCGTAAGCCCGTTGCAGGAAGGTCGAGTAGATCGCGACCACGGGTTTGGCGCCCTCACAGGCCATGCCGGCGGCCAGCGTCACCGCATGTTGCTCGGCGATGGCAACGTCGAAATAGCGATCTGGATAGCGTTCGCTGAAATCGACCAGGTCGGAGCCTTCCTTCATGGCCGGCGTGATGCCGGTCAGGCGCGGGTCGGCGGCGGCCATGTCGCATAGCCACTGGCCGAACACGTTGGAATACTTCGGGCCGCTGGGCTTCTTCGGCGCAACCGGACCGCCGACGGGCTCCAGCTTGCTGATGGCGTGCCAGGTGATGGGGTCGACTTCTGCCGGGGCGAAGCCCTTGCCCTTCTTGGTCACCACGTGCAGGAACTGCGGGCCGGATAGGTCGCGCATGTTGCGCAGCGTGGCGATCAGCGTCGGCAGGTCATGGCCGTCGATGGGGCCGATGTAATTCCAGCCCAGCTCCTCGAACAATGTACCGGGCACCAGCATGCCCTTGGCGTATTCCTCGGTGCGACGGGCGATTTCCCAGGCGCCGGGCAGGCGCGACAGGACCTTCTTGCTGCCTTCGCGCATGCTGGTGTAGGTGCGGCTGGACAGGATTTTCGCCAGATAGTTGGACATCCCGCCGACATTGCGCGAGATCGACATGTCGTTGTCGTTGAGCACCACCAGCATGTCGGCGCCAACTTCCGGGGCGTGGTTCAAGGCCTCGAAAGCCATGCCGGCAGTGAGCGCGCCGTCACCGATCACAGCGATGGATTTGCGCTTCTTGCCCTGCATGCGCGCGGCGATGGCCATGCCGAGGGCGGCGCTTATCGAGGTGCTGGAGTGGCCGACGCCAAAGGTGTCGTACTCGCTTTCGCTGCGGCGCGGGAAGGCGGCGAGGCCGTCTTTCTGACGCAGGCTGGCCATCTGCTCGCGGCGGCCGGTGAGGATCTTGTGCGGATAGGCCTGATGGCCAACATCCCACACCAGGCGGTCGTCTGGTGTGTCGTAGACATAGTGCAGGGCGATGGTCAGCTCGATCACGCCGAGCCCTGCGCCGAAGTGCCCGCCCGTCCGGCCGACGCTGTAGAGCAGGTCCTGCCGCAGTTCGTTGGCGAGTTCTTCAAGTTCCGCTTCGCTCAGTCGGCGCAGCTGCTCGGGAGTGGCCGCGCGGTCTAGAACGGGCGTCGCAGGGCGGACCCGAGGAATCTCATGGAACGTCTTGGGCATCGGGCGGATCGTTTTGGCTGAAAAAAGAGCCGCAGTTTACCCGATGGTTACAGTGAGAAGAATGACCCAGGCATCAACGGTCGCCCCATAGGCGCCGGCGATACGGCCACGGGACAGGCGGGCTCAGCTGCGGCGCTCGACGATGAAGCGGGCCAGTTGGCGCAACGGCTCGGCGGCCGCACCGAAGGGCGCGACGGCATCGAGCGCCAGATCGCGCAGCTCCAGTGCGTAGGCTTTTGCCGCGTCCATGCCCAGCAAAGCCGGATAAGTGGGCTTGTCGCGGGCGATGTCGGCGCCCTGATGCTTGCCGAGCGTGACGGTGTCGCTTTCCACGTCGAGGATGTCGTCCTGCACCTGGAAGGCCAGGCCGATGGCTTGTGCGTACCGCTGCAGAGCGGCCAGCTTGTCGGCATCGGCATGTCCGCTGGCGAGGGCGCCGAGACGCACGCTGGCCTCGATCAGCGCGCCGGTCTTGTGGCGATGCATCAGTTCCAGCGCCGTGCGATCAAGTTTCAGGCCGACCGATCCGAGATCGATCGCTTGCCCGCCAACCATTCCAGCCGGACCTGCTGCCCGTGCGAGGCTGCTGAACATCTCCAGACGCAGGGCTGGATCGCTGGGGTTGTGCGCCTCGGCGGCGAGCGCTTCGAAGGCGAGGCTTTGCAGGCCATCACCGGCGAGGATCGCGCAGGCTTCGTCGAAGGCTTTGTGGGTGGTCGGTTGGCCGCGGCGTAGGTCATCGTCGTCCATGGCTGGCAAGTCGTCATGTACCAGCGAGTAGGCGTGGATCAGTTCGACGGCGCAGGCGGCGCCGTCGGCTTGCGCGCTGTCGCCTTCGAGCGCCTCGCAGGCGGCGTAAACCAGCAGTGGGCGCACGCGCTTGCCGCCATTCATCACGCTGTAGCGCATGGCTTGATAGAGGCGTTCGAGTTGCGGGCGGGGGGGGAAGAAGAGCGCCTCGAGACAGCTATCGACGCGTTTTTGGCAGCGTTGCTGGTACTCGTCGATCATGCTTCCGGGTCCACCTCGAAGGGGGCTTCCTGCAGCTTGCCGTCACGCTCCAGCAGGATCTGCACCTTTTGTTCGGCCTGGCTCAGGGCGGCCTGGCAGTCGCGGGTCAGACCGATCCCCTGTTCGAAACAGGTCAGCGAGTCTTCGAGCGACAGCTCGCCGCTTTCCAGGCGCTCGACCAGCTGCTGCAGCTCGGCGAGGGATTGTTCGAAATCGAGGGCGACTTTCTTGCGGGCCATGGCGGAACCTGTTCTCTGCGGCTGCTCTGAAACGGGCGCGACACTAGCAGAGCTGGACGGCATACGCCATAAGTCGGCCGGACGATCCGCCGCTCAGACCGTAGCCTGGATTAGCCGAAGGCGTAATCCGGGGCTCCGAAGGCGCAATCTGCGTCACTAAGGCGTAACCCGACATTCAGGCTATTGCCCGTAAGTCGTCCAAAAGTAATAGACGGTCATGGCGCTGCCGACGCCTATGACGAAGGCGCGCAGCCAGTTGGCCGGCAGTTTTTTGCTCAGCGCGCCGCCTGCATAGCCGCCGAGTGTGGTGCCGATCAGCAGGATGGCCAGCTCATACCAGCTCACGCGTCCGGCAATGATGAACGTGGCTGTGGCAACGCTATAGATGACGGCAGAAATCAGATTCTTCAGCGCGTTGGCGCGAACCAGCTGATGACCTTCGATGGAAAACGCCGCCAGCTGCAGGATGCCCATACCCGCCCCGAAATAACCGCCATAGATGGATACTAGTCCATGCGCCGCGAGCGATGCCGGCGCATGCGGTGGTACAGCGCTTTCATCTTTTCGGCGTGCCGCGAGCCAGCGACTCAGCCAAGGACTGGCGGCGAATAACGCGGTGGCCAGCAGCAACAGCCATGGAATGAGCAGACTGAAGATGTCGTCACCACTGGCCAGTAGCAGTAGGCCGCCGAGCAAACCGCCGATCAGACCGGCCAGTAGCAGCGGGATCAGGTAGCGTCCCAACGGCTGGAGAGACGAGCGCGCAGCCCAGGCGCCGGCAAGGCTGGCGGGCCAGAGCGCCACGGCGTTGGTTGCATTGGCGGTAACCGGTGGCAGGCCGGTAGCCAGCAGTGCTGGAAACGAAAAGAAGGTGCCGCCTCCGGCGAGCGCATTCATGCCACCCGCGGCAAAACCGGCAGCGATCAATAGCAACATGTCGAACAGCGGCATCGGAACGGCTCGTGGCAAAAGAGACGCAGATTAGCCAAGGGCGCGCAGCCCGCCAAGCATTGTCAGCAGCGACGCTGCATTTGCGAACCGGAGCCTCAAGACTCGTGCCGAGCCTCGTCCTGTCGCGTGCTGGCCAGCTCGTTGAGAATTCCGCAGCCCTGTATCGGACGACCATCAGTGCAGCAACTGCGCAGCGCCTGCAGCTGATGCTCAAGGGCATGGAGGCTTTCGAGCCGCGCACGGACACGCTCGAGCTGTTGGTCGATCAGCAGATTGATGTCGCCGCAGCTGGCGTCCGGTTGGTTGGAAAACTCCAGCAGCCGACGGATGTCGGCGAGCCCGATATCCAACGCCCGGCAATGGCGGATGAACACCAGGTGCGCCAGTTGCTTGGAAGAGTAAGACCGATAGCCATTGGCGCCGCGCTCCGGTGCGGGCATCAACCCGATCTTCTCGTAATAGCGAATGGTCTCGACGTCCACGTCGGCCGCCGTGCTCAGCTCGCCTATACGCATGATGGTCTCCTTCGTCTCGCTGCAATCGTGCTCAGGATAGGGCTTGACCCTGGAGCGGCTCCAGGGTGTGCAATGGCTCCGAATATAGTTCAGGAGACATTTCCATGTCGTCGAGATGCTGTGATTCAGGCTGCTCAACCCCGGCGGTCAGCCCGCGTTTTCGCAAGGCGCTGTGGGTCGCGCTGGCGATCAACCTAATCATGTTCGTCGTGGAAGTCGGGGGCGGATTGCGATCCGGGTCGGTCTCGCTGCTGGCCGACGCCATCGACTTCGCCGGGGATGCCGCCAACTACGGCATCACCCTGGTGGTGCTGTCCATGGGCCTGGTCTGGCGTTCGCGTGCAGCCATGGTGAAAGGGCTGTCGATGTTGGCCTTCGGCGTGTTCGTGCTTGGTCGCGCCGGTTGGGCGGTCCATGCCGGCGTGGTGCCGGAGCCTCTGACCATGGGCGCCATCGGCGCGCTGGCGCTGGTTGCCAACGTCGTCGTGGCGCTGATGCTCTATGCGTTTCGCGAGGGCGACTCGAACATGCGCTCGGTCTGGCTATGCAGCCGCAACGACGCGCTGGGCAACATCGCGGTGATGATTGCCGCAGCGGGCGTTTTCGGAACGGGTTCCGGCTGGCCGGACTTCATCGTGGCGCTGTTCATGGCGGGGCTGGCGCTTTCCGCCGGTTGGTCGGTGGTGCGCCAGGCGCGGCAGGAACTGCGCACTGCGCCTTAACGTCGGCCGCGACCCGAGGCTATAGAGGCGACCAACGCCACCGCGCCCACGGTCACTGCCGCCAGTCCTGCCACCGCCAGCTTGCCGATGGTTTCGCTGCTCAGGGCCACGGCGTGGTCCTGAACCCGGTCCCCAAAGCGGCCATTGATGCGATGCAAGTCTTCGACCGGTTCGAAGAGGTTGTCTGGCTGCGTGGGGTTGGCCGGCTCGTCGGTCATCTGCCCGCTCCAGGCCTGTTTGGCCATCATGCGATCGAGCAGGCCCGGCATGAACATGTTGCCGATGATCGCCTGGAGCGAGGCACGTCCCAGCCAGAGTTCACGCGGCGCATCGGTGGCCGCGCGGAGGATGGCGCGAGCGGCGACCTCGGGCGTGTGGATCGGCGGCACCGGTTGCGGGCGTTTGGTCATTTTGTTGCGCGACCAGTCGAACTGCGGCGTGTTGTGTGCCGGTAGCTGAACCATGGTCAGACGGATTTTGCTCTTGGTGTGGATCAGCTCGCAGCGCAACGAGTCGGTGAAACCTCGGATGGCGAACTTCGCCGCGCAGTAAGCCGATTGCAGCGGGATGGCGCGATAGGACAGCGCCGACCCCACCTGCACGATGGTGCCGCGATTGCGCGGTTGCATATGTCGCAGCGCGGCTAGCGTGCCATGGACGAAGCCCAGGTAGGTCACCTCGGTGACCCGCTTGTACTCCGCCGCAGTGATTTTCTCGACCGGTGCGAAGACCGTGGCCATGGCCGCGTTGATCCAGAGCTCGATCGGTCCCAGCTCGGCTTCGATCCGCTCGGCGGCGCGGTCGATCGCCTCGGCATCGGCGACGTCGGCGGCAATCGTCAGCACCGTGGCGCCGGTCGCTTCGAGCGCTTGGCGTGTGTCGGCCAGGCCCTGTTCGCCACGCGCGATCACGGCCACGCGAAAACCTGCCTGCGCCAAGGCATGGGCGGTCGCGCGGCCCACGCCGGCGGTTCCGCCGCAGATCACGGCAGTCTGGTCGCGGTTGGTCATCTCAAACTCCTGTTTCCGGGGAACGGGTGAAGTCGCGAGCCAGCGCCGCCTGGTTTGTCTTCATGTGACCCATGCCGTGTCGGTGGGCGCGGACTCGGTCCGGCGATCTCATCAATGTGGCGTTCGGGGATGAAAAGGCTCGTCGTCGGTACAACGGTGGCGCTTTCAGTTGACCGGAGGGGCGCAGGGGGAGTTGCACCCAGGCGATGAGCTGTGGATCGGTGCGGCAACGGCCGATCCACGAACTCGCAAGACGGCATCAGCTGCCGGTGTCAGCGCAGCTCGGCTCGACGGTGAATGTCTTGGATGAATCCACCGGGCCAATCTTCTCCAGCGTACGGCGGCCAATCAGCACGGGGTAATTCATCTTGTCCCGGTCGTTTAGCGAGAACTGCTCCTCATAGGTCTGATTACCCAGGCAGACTTTCATCAGCACGACAGGGCGCTCCTCGGCACCGCCCGCGCCACGGACCGTGAGGTCCCGAACCATCTTGCGCTCCAGACGTGTCCTCACCTGCTTTTCGGTATTGATGTCTTCCAGCTCGACGGTGAAGCGTATCCAGTCCTCGCCGTCTTTCTCGAAACGGTCGATATTTTCCGCATGCATCGAGGACGTCAACGCGCCCGTGTCGAGCTTGAACTTCACCGCCACTTTTTCCGGAAGAATCAGCCCTTCCTCGACCCAGCCGAGTACCTGCGGCGAGTCGGCGGCTGCTGTCACGATGCCTGGTGACAGCAGCAGGGCCGCCAGCGTTATCGGGACGAGTCGGGTACGGATGAAGCGTGTCGGATAGCGCATCTATCACCTCGAAATCAGCAAAAGCTGTGGTTTCGATAGAGTCGGCGCGCCCGAATCCGTTCAGGTTTTTATCGGTCATCGATCAGCGAACCGGGTCGGGAAACGCAACCCGCACGCTTCAACGGCGGTTGTGCAACGGCACCACGACGCGCGAATTCGGACGCCCTAGCGTGTCGCCGATCGCTGCGCTGAGCGTGTGCTGCGTAAACGGCTTGGCCAGCGTATGCAGTGGGCGGCCATCCTCGGACAATTCCGCATAGCCGCTGACCAACAGGACCGGCAGGTTGGGCCGTTCGGCTTTGACGATCTTGGCCAGCTGGGTTCCGGTCATGCCAGGCATCATTTGATCGGTAACCAGAATATCGAAAGCCTCCTGTTGGCGAAGGACGGTCAGGGCCGTCTCGCCATCGCCGACCGCGGTGACTCGATGTCCCAGGTCCTCGAGTAGCTCGGTGGTATTGGCGAGCACCAGCGGGTCATCGTCTACCACGAGTATCGACAAGGCGGGTACCGGCGCCGCGACGGATTCTTCTGCATGTTCGAGTGCCGGTGCCGCCGTTTGAGCGGGAATGCCCAAGGGTAGCCACAGCTCGACGGTCGTCCCCTTGCCCGGCTGGCTCGTCATCTCCAATCGGCCTCCCGATTGCTCGGCCAGGCCATGGGCCATCGAGAGGCCAAGTCCGGTGCCCTTGCCCGGCCCCTTGGTCGTGAAGAAGGGTTCGGTTGCCCGGGCCAGCGTCTCCGGGCTCATGCCGCTGCCGTCGTCGCGCACGATCAGGGCGACGAACTCCTGCGACGATTGTTCCGTTGGCGCCCTGAAGGAACGCGGTTGGCCTTCGATGCAGATCGTGCCGCCTGTCGGCATGGCATCTCGTGCATTGACCACCAGGTTGATCAGCACCATTTCGAGCTGATTCGCGTCGACATAGGCCGGCGGGAGACTCAGAGAGAATCGCGTTTCGATGGTGATGTTGGTTCCGACCGAGCGTTGCAGCAGCTCTCGCATGCTCAGCACCACGTCCGGTAGCACGACTGAACTGGGATTCAAATCTTGCTTACGGGCGAAGGCCAGCATGCGCTGAACCAGGCTGGCACCACGCTGTGTGGCCAGCAGCGCGTTTTCGATCAGGGTGCCGGTACGAGCCGTGTCGTTCGGCAACCGTTTGCGCAGCAATTCGAGATTCCCACTGACCACGGCGAGCAGGTTGTTGAAATCATGAGCGATGCCGCCGGTCAGCTTGCCGATCGCTTCCAGCTTCTGCGCCTGCCGGAGCGCGGCCTCGGCGTGCCGGCGTTCGGTGATGTTCACCAGGCCGCCGATGATGAGCGCACCGCGAGAGGTCTGTTCGAGGCGCGTGGAGGCCAGCACATCGATGAACACGCCGGCCCTGGCCACCAGGCGGTACTCGGCGTTGAGGCATTCGCCGGTTTCGAGCAATGCCGGCCAGTCCTGGCTGAGCATCTGGCGCGCCGAGCTTTCGGTCATGAAGTTGATCAGGGGCCGGCCGATCACATCGCCTCGGCGATAGCCCATCAGTACGAGCCAGGCATCGCTGACCGATTCGAGCCGGCCTTCTTCATCCAGTGAATGCAATGGCAACGGCGTCTTGCTGTACAGCTCGCGGAACCGCTCCTCGCTTTGGCGCAAGGCCGCCGCTTCGCGCTCGCTGATGATCGCCATGCGCCTGTCATGCATCGAGGCGGCAAGGCCGAAGAACAGCACGATGAAGGTCGAGCCGGCGACCGATAACGCCAGCGTCAACAGATCCAGGCCGCTGTCGTGCGGCGCGGGCATCGCATCGTGCAGCGGAGTGAAACGTGCGCCGGCCATGGCCGTGTAGTGCATGCCCGCCACGGCAAAGCCCATTGCCACGGCCGAGACTGCCTGCAGTACCAGGCGCCGGCCACGGGCCGAGAGCCAGAGCGCTACGGTGGCCGCGCCGATTGCGATGATGACGGAGATACCCACCCAAAACGGGTCATAGGACAGCTCGGCATGCATCGTCATGGCCGCCATGCCCATGTAGTGCATGGCCCCAATTCCGAGCCCCATGAACAGACCGCCGATCCCGAGCGTCTTGCGACCCAGCCCGCGAATACCCACGGCGAAAAAGCTGATTGCCGTCACCGCAATCGGCACGACCAGCGACCACAGGGTGAGCGCCAGATCGTACTGGATCTCCATGCCGGGCATGCCGAACGCCAGCATGCCGACGAAGTGCATCGACCAGATGCTGCCGCCCATGCAGACGGCCGCTGCGCATAACCAGGCATGTCGCATCCAATCGGTCGAAGCGCGCGCGCGGCTGGCCAGGTCGAGCGCCGTGAAGGAGCCGGCAATGGCAATCAGGATGGACAGGCTCACCAATGCAATGTTGTAGGTGGTTAGCATCGTGGGATCCGTTCAGACTTCGAGGCGGTCGCCCTGTATATATTGCACGGGACGGCCAATAGCGCCAGGTCGCTGGTCTGGAGGTGCGATCGCCAGCCACTTGGAAGTGTGCTTGCGGGTTTTTTACGACGATTGGGAAAGGCGTGGCTACTGATTGGGCAGGCGAGCCGGTGCCCTTCAAGTGCTTGTTCCAGCCGAAAACAAGAATCTGAAAACATAAAAAAGCCGGCCTCGTGGGCCGGCTTTCCGTTGACGGTATTGGCTTATTTTTGGTAAGCCGCAACCGCCTTGGTAATTGCTGCGCGGGCTTCGTCGGCGTTACCCCAGCCCTCGACCTTGACCCACTTGCCCTTCTCCAGATCCTTGTAGTTCTCGAAGAAGTGCTTGATCTGTTCGATCAGCAGCGGGGGCAGGTCGGTGTATTCCTTAACGTCGACGTACAGCTGGGTCAGCTTTTCGTGGGGGACGGCGATCAGCTTGGCGTCGCCGCCGGCTTCGTCGGTCATGTTCAGCACGCCGACCGGACGGCAGCGGATGACGGAGCCCGGCGCGACCGGGTAGGGCGTCACCACCAGCACGTCCAGCGGGTCACCGTCGTCGGCGAGGGTGTGCGGGATGAAGCCGTAGTTGGCCGGGTAGAACATCGGCGTGGCCATGAAACGGTCGACGAACAGGCAGTCGGTGTCGTGATCGATTTCGTATTTGATCGGCGCGTGGTTGGCCGGAATCTCGATGGCGACGTAGATGTCGTTGGGCAGGTCTTTGCCGGCCGGGACTTTGCTGTAGCTCATGAACATTGCTCCGTGGTCGGCCAACGCGGCCTGGGGCGAAAAAAGTGGGCGCGATTATAGGCGCACTGTCGGGCGTTTTGCCATGCCGGTCGTGTGAACCCTTGCCGGCAAAATGGCGCGCATTCGACGGCCCGAACTCAATGAGGTTCCGCGTACTGCGGATGACTGTGCTGTAGCTGCTGCAGGCGCGTCAGCGGATCCTGCCGATAGAAGGCCGCCAGTTGCGCGTAGACCTCGGGAAAGGCCTGTTGCAGCACATCCGGCGCGCTGAAGAAGTATTCGCTGGTGACGGCGAAGAACTCCGCCGGGTTTTCCGCGGCGTAGGGATCGATCGGCGTCTCGGCATTCGGATCGGCATCCAGCACGGCGTCGAGTTGGTCGTAGGCGCTCTGCATCGCGCTCGCCCAGGCTTCGATGTGCATGTTGCGGTGCAGCGGCGGCAGGCCGTTGGCATCGCCGTTGAGCATGTCGAGCTTATGCGTCAGTTCGTGAATCACCAGGTTGTAGCCTTCCCAGCCGCCGCTTTCCTGCACGCCGGGCCAGGCGAGGATGACCGGTCCCTGCAACCAGGCTTCGCCGCTGTGCTCGCCGTCCCATTCGTGTTCGACGCCGGCCGGGTCGCGGTGTTTCTGCGGGCTGATGAAGTCGTCGGGATAAAGAACGATCTCGTGAAAACCGCGATACCAGCCGAGCTCGGCCAGGTGCAGCAGCGGCAACTCGGCCTGCAGCGCCAGGCGTAGGCGATCTTCGGCTTGCAGCTCGACGCCTGGCAGTGCGGTGAGGCGCTTTTCGTGCAGGAACAGCACGGCGCGTTCGCGCAGGCGCGTCAGTTCCTCGTCGCTCAAGCCATCGAGGATCGGCAGGCTGTCGACCACGCGGCGCCACAGCTCAGTGCTGATCGGGTTGCGGGCGAGGATGCGTTTGCGCTGCCAGGCGCGGAAGGACCACATGCACGAAGTTCCAGCGGGGCGGGGCGCTCACCTTAAGCGCCGCGGGTGGACGCGGCAAGGGCGTCAGCGTGCTGCTCCAGGCCTGCCCCGGCGAGCTTGTGTGGGTTGACCACCGAGTAGATGTGCCGGATATGCCGGCCGTCGCTAACCAAGGTCATCGCGGCATGAATATGCTCGCCATGCAGCACCAGCACGCCGGGTTCGCCGTTGATCCAGGCGAGCCGGGTGTTCCATTGGCCATCCGCGCGGCGGGCGATGCCGACAGCCAGCCGCACCGAGGCGCGCACGCCGTGCAACACCTTCGAGGCGGCAGTAGCTTGGCCGCCGCCATCGGCGATCCAGCTCACCTCCTCGGCGAGCAGCTCGGCGAAGGCCGTGCCGTCGGGGTCCAGCAGGGTCGCGGCGAAACGCTCCACCAGCCGCCGATGCGCCGCCTGGTCGACGGTGAAACGTGGTCGCTCATCGCGCACCCGACGGCGGGCGCGGCTGATGATCTGGCGGCAGGCCGCAGGGGTTTTACCCAGCGTTTCGGCGATCTGTTCGTAGGAATGTTCCGGCACGTCGCGCAGCAGCAGGGCCGCTCGTTCCTCGGCGCCCAGTCGCTCCAGCGCCACCAAGAAGGCCATGGAAATGTCCGCGCCGAGTTCGATCAAGCGTTCGCCTTCGTGATCGATGCTGCCCAGCAGCGGCTCCGGCAACCAGGGACCGAGATATTCCTCGCGGCGGGCGCGGCGTTGGCGCAACTGATCGATGCCCAGCCGGGTTACCACCGTGACCAGCCAGGCCTCGGCATCGCGGATCGCCGCGGGGTCGGCCGCGCTCCATTTGAACCAGGCGTCCTGCAGCACATCCTCGGCGTCGGCGCGGCTGCCCAACAGGCGGTAAGCCAGGCCGTACAGGCGCGGACGCAATCCTTGGTAGTAATGGGCGTGATTCTGCACGGCGGCTCCTCGTGACGGTTGATCCAGTATGGACGGTCCGACGCGCGCCGTTGTGACAGCCGAGACGAGCTGTCACAACTAGCCCGGTGGGTCCGTCCTGGCAATGTCACTCATGACTAAACCGGAGAATTCCCATGCGACTCGACTACCTCAAGCACGCCGACCTGCTGCCACTGCAAGCACTGACGGCTATCAGCGGCTACCTGCACGAATCCGATCTGGATCCGCAACTGCTGCAGCTGATGGAGCTGCGCGCCTCGCAACTCAACGGCTGCGCCTATTGCATCGACATGCACAGCAAGGATCTGCTGGCGCTGGATACGCCGCTGCCGCGCATCCTGTTGCTGTCGGCCTGGCGTGAGGCCAATGTCTACAGCCCGGCCGAACGTGCCGCGCTGGCATGGGCCGAGGCCGTCACCGAACTGCCGGATGGCGAAACGCTCGACCGCTGCTACGGTGAGTTGACCGAGCATTTCTCGCCGCGGGCGATCACCCGGCTGACCTTCGCCCTCGTCGTGATCAACAGTTGGAACCGCCTGAGCGTTGCCTTCGGGCGCGAACCGGGGCAGTACCGACCTGGCGACCTCGATGGGGCGATGAAGCGGGCGCTGGAGCGCTTTGCCGATCTGCGTGGCGTTACTGAGAGGAGTAAGTAATGACTGAAAATTCGGGCCGCAACGGCCTGTCGCTGCTCAATCCGCCGGGTCTGTACGACCCGGCACCCAATGGCTATTCCCATGTGGCGTTGCTGCCGCCCGGAGCCCGGCTCGCATTCATCGCCGGGCAGGGAGGCGAGACTGTCGACGGGCGCTTGTCCAAGGAATTTCGCGAGCAGGTCCGCCAGGCGCTGGCCAATCTCCGCCTCGCCATCGAGGCAGTGGGCGGCAGTGCGCAGCAGATCGCAAAACTCACCGTGCTTATCGTCGACCACAGTGAGGCACGTTTGCAGGTATTTGGCGAGGAGCTGGTCGGCGCGTTGGGACCGGGGCCGAAGCCGGCTTGCACGTTGATCCCGGTGCCACGCCTGGCGCTGGACGGCATGCTCTTCGAGATAGAGGCGGTGGTGTTGCTGCCCGAGGCGTGACTGCCGCTGCAACGTGCGGTGCGCCGCTCGTTTTGCGGACGAGGCGGGCGGCTTCGTCGCAGCCTGCAAATGGGGAATCCGACGAAAAGTGCTTGGAATTTAGCCGAGCAGGAAGTTGCCGGTGCGGGGCGCGCCGTCCAGCGTCGGCACCTCGGCTTCGTCCTTGAGGTTCACGCCTGAAAGCTGGCGACGACAAGCTTCGCGCATGAGATATAGCAGGCGATGCGTGGCCAGGTTGTAGGCGAAGCCTTCAGGGCGGATGTTGGAAATGCAGTTGCGCTGAGCGTCGTGGCGGCCGACTTGCGGCGCCCAGGTGAAATACAGACCCAGGCTGTCCGGCGAGCTGAGACCGGGGCGTTCGCCCAGCAGGATCACCACCATTCGGGCCTTGAGGCGTTCGCCGATTTCGTCGGCAATGGCCACGCGGCCCTGTTCGACGACGGCGACTGGCCCCAGCGACCAGCCCTCGGCGCGGCAATGCTCGGCGATCTTCAGCGTCATGGGCAGGGCGTGGCGCTGCACGGCCAAAGCCGAGAGGCCGTCGGCGATCACCAGGGCGACGTCGCAGCCCGCTTCGGTTCGCTCGTCGAGTTGCGCGGCGCTGGTTTCGTCCAGGCGCCGCCCCAGGTCCGGCCGCTGCAGGTAGACCTGTCGATCCGCGGCGGCACTATGTAGGTGCAGACAGTCCAACTCGTGTTTTTGCAGTTCGCGCATCAGTGCCTCGCTGTCCAGCGGCAAGTGCACGGCGTCGCGCGCCTGGGCGTGGGCGAACTGGAAATCCAGCTGCGCGCTGGTGGGCAAGCTGGTGCCAGCTCGGCCCAGAGCGATGCGCGCCGGGGTGAGCTGGCGCAGGTGTTGCCAGGGGTTGGCGATGGTTGGCGTCCGTTCGTTCATAGGGCCTCGTGTTCGTGGTGTAGGAGCCAGCTTGCTGGCGAAACGGACGATGCCGGTGCTTTTTCGCGAGCAAGCTCGCTCCTACAGGGGAGCGCGTGCTGGTTTCAGGTCAGTCGCTCCAGCGCGCGGCGGAACGGCTCGGGCAGTTCGCGCCCGAGGTGCAGCCGATTGCCGTCCTGCCGAAGAATCTGCATCTTCGCCAGCCATTCCTCGAATTCCGGCGCCGCGCGCAGGCCCAGCACCTGACGCACGTAGAGCGCGTCGTGAAAGGAGGTGGTCTGGTAGTTGAGCATCACGTCGTCCGAGCCAGGGATGCCCATGATGAAGTTGATGCCGGCCGCGCCCAGCAGGGTCAGCAGCATGTCCATGTCGTCCTGGTCGGCTTCGGCGTGGTTGGTGTAGCAGATGTCGCAACCCATGGGCACGCCCAGCAGCTTGCCGCAGAAATGGTCTTCCAGCCCGGCGCGGATGATCTGCTTGCCGTTGTACAGATATTCCGGGCCGATGAAGCCGACCACGGTGTTCACCAGCAGCGGCTTGAAACGGCGCGCCACCGCGTAGGCGCGGGCCTCGCAGGTCTGCTGGTCGAGGCCATGGTGGGCGCCCGCCGACAGCGCGCTGCCCTGGCCGGTCTCGAAGTACATGAGGTTGTCGCCGAGCGTGCCGCGTTTGAGCGAAAGGCCCGCCTCATAACCCTCCTGCAGGGTCGCCAGGCTGATGCCGAAGCTGGCATTAGCCGCCTCGGTGCCGGCGATGGACTGGAACACCAGATCCAACGGCGCGCCGCGCTCGATTGCGGCGATGGAAGTGGTGACGTGGGTGAGGATGCAGGCCTGGGTGGGGATCTCGTAGCGCTGGATGATGGCGTCGAGCATCTTCAGCAGCTCGCAGATGCCGCTGGTGCTGTCGGTGGCCGGATTGATGCCAATCACCGCATCGCCGTTGCCGTAGAGCAGCCCGTCGAGAATGCTCGCGGCGATGCCGGCACCGTCATCGGTGGGGTGGTTGGGTTGCAGGCGGGTGGACATGCGCCCCGGCAGGCCGATGGTGTTGCGAAAGCGCGTGACCACCTGCGGCTTCTGCGCCACCAGAATCAGGTCCTGCACGCGCATGATCTTCGATACGGCGGCGACCATCTCCGGCGTCAGGCCCGGCGCCAGGGCTGCCAGCGTGGCGCCGTCGACCTCATCGCCGAGCAGCCAGTTACGGAAGTCGCCTACGGTGAGATGGCTGACCGGCGCGAAGGCAGCCGCGTCGTGGCTGTCGATGATCAGGCGGGTGACCTCGTCGCGCTCGTAGGGAATCAGCGCTTCGTCGAGAAAGCGCTTGAGCGGCACCTCGGCCAGGCACATCTGCGCCGCCACGCGCTCGGCATCGCTGCCCGCCGCGACTCCGGCGAGCAGGTCGCCGGAGCGCGCCGGGCTGGCCTTGGCCAGCAGCTCGCGCAGGTCGTCGAAGCGCCAGGTGGTGCCGCCCACGCTGTGCGAGTAGGTCATGGCGTTCTCCTTACTTCAGCGTTGCCTCGGCTTTTTCGATCGCCGCGAACTCTTCCTCCGGCGTACCTGCGACCAGGTGATGACGGCTGTAGAAGGTGAAGTAGGCGATGAAAATGCCGTAGATGATCGCCGCGCCGACCACCACGCGCGGGTCCACCAGGAAGCCCGCGACCACCGCAATGCACGCCAGCACCAGGGCGACGCCCGAGGTGAAGATGCCGCCGGGTGTCCTGTACGGGCGATGCATGTCCGGGCGGCGCAGGCGTAGGGTGATGTGCGAGGCCATCATCAATACATAGGAGATGGTCGCGCCGAACACCGCTACCAGAATCAGCAGGTCACCCTGGCCGGTCAGCGACAGGGCGAAGCCGACCAGGCCGGGAATCACCAGCGCCAGCACCGGTACCTTGTTGCGGTTGGTCAGCGACAGCTTGCGCGGCAGGTAGCCGGCCCGCGACAGCGCGAAGATCTGCCGCGAGTAGGCGAAGATGATCGAGAAGAAACTGGCGATCAGCCCGGCCAGGCCGACCAGGTTGACGAAGCCGCTCATCCAGGTGGACGAGCCATAGGCGGTGGTCAGCGCTTCCACCAGCGGGTTGCCGGATTCGATCAGAGTGCTGGAACCGGCGCCACCCGGTCCGACCAGCAGGATCAGCCCGGCGAAGGCCAGCAGCACCAGCATGGCGCCGATCAGCCCGCGCGGCATGTCGCGCTGCGGATTCTTGGTTTCCTCGGCAGCCAGCGGCACGCCCTCGACGGCGAGGAAGAACCAGATGGCATAGGGAATCGCCGCCCAGATGCCGACGTAGCCGAACGGCAGGAAGGCGCTGGCGCCCGCCGCGGTGGTGGGCGCGATGTCCAGCAGGTTGGCCACCGAGAAGTGCGGCACCATCGCCACGATGAACACGCCCAGCGCCAGCGCGGCGATGGCGGTGATGATAAACATCAGCTTGAGGGCCTCGCCGACGCCGAAGATGTGGATGCCGATGAAGGCGATGTAGAACGCCAGGTAGATCATCCAGCCGCCGATGCCGAACAGCGACTCGCAATAGGCGCCGATGAATACCGCGATGGCCGCCGGTGCGATGGCGTACTCGATGAGGATCGCCGTGCCGGTGAGAAAGCCGCCCAGCGGCCCGAACGCGGTGCGGGCGAAGCCGTAGCCGCCGCCTGCCGTGGGCACCATCGACGACAACTCGGCCAGCGAGAAGCACATGCATAGGTACATGGTTGCCATCAGCAGCGTGGCGATGAACAGCCCGCCCCAACCGCCTTGGGCCAGACCGAAGTTCCAGCCGGCATAGTCGCCGGAGATCACGTAGGCGACGCCGAGGCCGACCAGCAGCACCCAGCCGGCGGCGCCTTTCTTGAGTTCGCGTTCCTGGAAGTAGCTGCTGCCGACGGCTTCGAAGTCGACGGCATGTTGCGGTGACGTGGAACTGCTGTGTTCGAGAGCCATGATCGTTCCTCGCAGGTGGTTGGCAACTCTCCCTAGCAAGCGTCATGCCCTGCGCCAGAACCTGTAGGTTCGTCGCGTTTTGTCTGCAGAGTGCGGCAGGAACGCACCTTTTCCGGGCTCCACGGCACCATGACGGCGCCCGGCAGGCGTCTTGTTCGAGCGCGGGCGGCCGGCGCCGCCCGCGCGGTGCTTCAGAAGAAGCCCAGCGGGTTGATGTCGTAACTGATCAGCAGGTTCTTGGTCTGCTGGTAGTGGTCGAGGATCATCTTGTGGGTTTCGCGACCGACACCGGACTTCTTGTAGCCACCGAACGCGGCATGCGCCGGGTACAGGTGATAGCAGTTGGTCCACACCCGTCCGGCCTTGATCCCGCGACCCATGCGGTAGGCGCGGTTGATGTCGCGGGTCCAGACGCCAGCGCCCAGGCCGAACTCGGTGTCGTTGGCAATGGCCAGCGCCTCGGCCTCGTCCTTGAAGGTAGTCACGCCGATCACCGGGCCGAAGATTTCTTCCTGGAAGACGCGCATCTTGTTGTGGCCCTTGAGCAGCGTCGGCTGGATGTAATAACCGGTCGCCAGTGAGCCTTCGAGTTTCTCCACACCGCCGCCGGTCAGCACTTCGGCGCCTTCCTGGCGGGCGATGTCCAGGTAGCCGACGATTTTGTCGAACTGCTGCTGGCTGGCCTGGGCGCCGACCATGGTGTCGGTGTCCAGTGGGTCGCCACGCTTGATCTGCGCGACCTTTTTCATCACCGCGTCCATGAACGGCGCGTAGATCGATTCCTGCACTAGCGCTCGCGACGGACAGGTACAGACCTCGCCCTGGTTGAAGAAGCCCAGCACCAGGCCCTCGGCGGCCTTCTCGATAAAGGCCGGTTCGGCCTGCATGATGTCCTCGAAGTAGATGTTCGGGCTCTTGCCGCCCAGCTCCACGGTGCTCGGGATGATGTTCTCGGCGGCCAGCTTCATGATGTGCGAGCCCACCGGGGTGGAGCCGGTAAAGGCGATCTTGGCGATGCGTTTGTTGCTGGCCAGTGCCTCGCCGGCCTCTCTGCCGAAGCCCTGAACGATGTTGAGCACGCCCGGCGGCAGCAGATCACCGATCAGTTCGACCAATACGCTGATCCCCAGCGGGGTCTGCTCGGCGGGCTTGAGCACCACGCAGTTGCCGGCGGCGAGGGCTGGAGCGAGTTTCCAACAGGCCATCAGGATCGGGAAATTCCACGGAATGATCTGCCCGACTACGCCCAATGGCTCGTGAAAGTGGTAGGCGGCGGTGTGCTCGTCGATCTCCGCGCTGGTGCCTTCCTGGGCGCGGATGCAGCCGGCGAAATAACGGAAGTGATCGGCGGCCAGCGGGATGTCCGCGTTCAGCGTCTCGCGCACCGCCTTGCCGTTGTCCCAGGTTTCGGCGACGGCGAGTTTCTCCAGGTTGGCTTCGATGCGGTCGGCGATCTTTAGCAGGATTAGCGAGCGGGCCTGCACTGAGGTCTTGCCCCAGGCATCGGCGGCGGCATGCGCCGCATCCAGGGCCTTTTCGATGTCGGCGGCGTCGGAGCGGGGGAATTCGCCGATGACCGAGCCGTCGACAGGGCTTATGTTGGTGAAATATTCACCATTGATCGGGGCGGCGAATTCACCACCGATGTAATTGCCATAGCGCGCTTCGAGGGATAGTTGTGCGCCAGGCGTTCCGGGTTTTGCATAAATCATGACGGCGATCTCTCTTGTCGAAATGGATCGGGGCAGACGGCCGGCGCGTTGTTCTAAGCGTGGGCCGTGTGCCGTGATGGAATGACGCCAAGGTCGATCGAGCGTCAAACCACGTGAAAATAGCGTGAGCGCATCAGCAAGCTTAGTTGGCTTGTGGCGTTTCACCTCGTTTAAGACGACCGTTGATCTCCTCCACAACCGCAGGCAGGTCGGTGATGGTGTCGATCATGTAATGCGGGCGCGAAGCTTCGAACAGTTGAGCGATGCGCGCGCGCTCTGCGGCGAGCTTTTCTGCCGATAGTGCCTTGTAACCCTTGTAATCCAGACCTAGCGCATTCCCAGAACAGATCAGCGCGACGGTCCACATGCCGGCGCTGCGGCCTTCCAGAATGCCGGGCGTTGTGTCATCGACCTTGACGCAGGCGGCGACGTCACTGATGCCCAGTGCAATCACGTTGGCCAGCGCCTGAGCGGGGTGTGGGCGGCCATTGGGCACTTCGTCGGTAGCCACCACGTGGTCGGCGACGTAGCCGTTGGTTGCAGCAAGTTGCACGACCTTCTCCATCACCACGGCGGGATAGCCAGAACAGGAGCCAATCTTCAGGCCCTTTTCACGCAGTTGGTCGATGGCATCCAGAGCGCCGGGAATCAGCGCCGAGTGCTCGCCGATCTTGGCGATCTGCAGCGGCATGAAGCGCTCGTAGATGGCGGTGACATCGTCGTCGCTGGGCAGGTGGCCAAAGGCGACGCGATAACGCTCGGCAATCTCCGGAACGTTGCATAGGGTGCGGATGTGATCCCATTTGGCCATGCCCATGGGGCCACGCGCTTCTTCCAGGCTGACCTGCACGCCGAACTCGGCGAAGGCCTCGACGAAGATCTGGGTCGGCGCGAAGGAACCAAAGTCGACGACCGTGCCGGCCCAATCGAGGATGGCGGCTTGCAGCTGATTCGGTTGCTGATAGTTCATGGGTGTACTCCTAGTTTGATTCAGTTCGAGTTGTGTGTTGGATCGCCAGTGGTGACGGCGGTCTCGGTGCGGGGTGGATCTGCACCTGGACAGCTATCAAACAGGTCGGCGATCAATGCGCGGTTGCGGCGCACGCCGAGGCAGCAGAGGAAGTAGTCGATATGTAACGGATCATTGGCGAAGCGGATGGCGCGGGTGCCGGGCAGCTCGGCGTATTCGACCTCCGAGACGAAGCCGATCCCGATGCCCTGGGCGATGCTGTGGACAATGGCTTCGCGGCTGTTGAGCTGCATGACGCAGTTCAGCTTGATGCCTCTGTCTAGGCAGGCGCTTTCCACCAGTTGGCGCGTGCGTGAACCTTGCTCACGCAGTACCAGTGCCTGGCTTTCGATCTCATGCAGCTGGACCGACTTCTGCGTGGTCCAGGGATGATCGTGGCGTACCATCGCGACGATCGGGCAGGACCGGTAGAGTTCGGTGTGCAGCCGGCGGTCGAAGTCAGTCAGCGCGAGGATTGCCACATCGATATCGAAGTTATACAGGCGCTCCAGGGTTTCAGCTTCGGTGGTGAACGAGGTGCCGACTTCGATTTCCGGGTGCCGGCGCATCAGTTCATAGGTGAGACTCATGGCAATCGGCGGTGACACGGCCCCAATGCGTATCAGCCCGGTCTTTTTCTGATGGAAGCTTTGCAGTAGCTGAATCGCTTCGTCCTCCTGGCCGAAGAGACCCTGGGTAATGGCGTACAGCTGATGCCCTGCGTCGGTGAGGACCGTACTCCTGCCGCGGCGGTGTAACAGCTCGATCGCGAACTTGCGCTCCAGTGCGGCGACCTGCTCACTCACGGTGGGCTGGCCCAGGCTAAGAAAATCCGCCGCCTGGGTGAAGTTGCCGGTTCGCGCCACCGCGTGAAAGGAGCGAAGCCACTTGTGGTACTGGTACATGCGCTAGGCCCCGGTTCAGCGTTTGACGAAATAGGCGACGGTCGCACTCAGCAGGCATGCTGTGGTGACGACGAGGAAGATGGGCGAAGTGTTGCCGCTCAGGTCCAGAATATGCCCGATCAGCGGCTCGGCCAGCCCGGCGAACAGATAGGACGAGAAGTTCATGATGCCGGTGGCGGTGCCCGCGCGTTTCGCGCCGACCAGGTCGGGGCAGAGCGCCCAGAACGATGACGCCGGGCCGTAGACGAAGAAGCCGCAGAGGAACAATGCCGCTAGGCTGATGACGCTATGGCCGGGCAGGCTCCACATCCACAAGCTGGTCAGCGCACCCAGGACCATGTACAGCATGATGGCCAGGTAGCGTTTGGAGCCGAACAGTTTGTCCGAGATCCAGCCGTTGCTGAGTGCACCGACCGCCATGCCCACCGGCAGTGCGACAGTGATCCAGGTCGGGTTGAGCCATGAATCGCCGCTTTTCCAGTCGCTGCCGATGAAGTGCACCGGCACCCAGATGATCAGGCCGTAGCGGGCCGCGTTCTGGAATCCGAGCGCTATCGCGGCGATCGCAACCTTGGGGTTTCTCAGAACCGCCATGTAACGCTCACGGGAGCTTTCCTGCTTGCCGTCGCTGTTCTCGTGAACCTTGTCCTCTTCGTTTGCAACGCCTGTATCCACCGGCTCGTAGCCCATGTCTTCGGGCTTTTCGCGGGCGATGAGGTAGAAGCGGATGCCGCCGGCGAGCATCAACAGCACGGGCAGACGGAAGATCCAGCGCCAATCCAGGTGCAGGACATCAATGACTACCAGCGAGGTGATGTAGGAAAGGATCGACGCGCAACCGGCAGCAAATACGTAGAAGCCGTAGACCTTGCCGCGTTCGCTCACAGCCCACCAGTTCGACAGGAGCCGGCTTCCGGGCGCCCAACCGAGCGCCTGGAAATAGCCGTTCAGTGCCCATGGCACGAACAGACTGGTCAGGCCCGAGGCGAAGCTGACGACCCAGTTGGCGCCGCAGGAAAGGATGGCGCCGGCGCTCATCATGCGTCGTCCGCCGTACTTGTCGCCGAGGTTGCCGTTGATCGCCTGGCCGATGGCGTACGCCCATAGCATCCCTGTCGACACCCAGCCGAGCGTTTGTTTGGATAGCTCGAACTCCTCCTGCATGCCGGGGATGGCGAAGCCGAACGTCTGACGGCCGGTATAGAAGAACAGGTAGCAGAACATGGCAGCGAAGAGCATTCGCCATTGCATCCGGCGGAATGACCTCGTGGTGGTGCTAGTAGGTAACGCTTCTGCGATTGTCATCGTGTTTATCCTTCTTGTTATAGACCGACGCGCTGACGCCGCGCCGGCTCACTCTTGAGGTGTGGCGGATAACGAGGAGGTTGATCGGGTGGATCAGTGCACGGGGCTTGATGGCGCGCCGATGAAGTTCTTGCCGCGGGCGCCGAGCAGGGCGTAGTCGATCATCTGCTGCGCTTCGTCGGCTGCCACGCCGTAATCGGCAAATTCGGTCTTCACGTCCAGGCTGTGCAGGAACTGGCGAAGCCGTTGCTGAGCGGTGTCGAGATCGGCACCGAACACCTGCTTCAGCACGCGGTCGCGTCCAGGGTCGCGGCCCCAGGCCAGCCCCAGAACCATTGGCAGGGTGAACGAGCAGGCGATGCCATGGGGCAGGCCGTGGCGCAGGGTCATCTCATAGGAAATCGAGTGGGCGAGGGCGGTCTTGGTGTTGGAGAACGCCAGCCCGGCTTTCATCGCGGCCAGGGCCATGCGCGAGCGCAGTTCGAGGTTGCCCAGGTCCTTGCAGAGTGCAGGCAGGCAGTCGAGCACATCACGTATTGCGGATGTGGCGAAGGTGTCCGATACCGAGTTGGCGTTCACGTTCCAGATGGATTCCATCGCATGCGAGAGCGCATCCAGACCCGTGGACACGGTGACGCCCCTGGGAACGGTCAGCATCAGTTGCGGGTCGATGATCGCGGCCCGGGGCCAGGTGCATTCCAGATGCAGGGAGTATTTTTTCAGGTTGGCCGAATCCCAGATCGTCGCCCAGGGCGTCACCTCGCTGCCGGTGCCGGCAGTGGTGGGGATGGCGATCAGGCTTTTGCTGCTGGCTGAGGTGAACGCCTGGCCGCTGGCCAGCAGTTCGAGCAGTTCGTTGAAGCGCCCGCTTTGGGTGCCGACGATCAGTGCCTTGGCGGTGTCGATGGCGCTGCCGCCACCCAGAGCGATCACCGTCTGGCAGTGGCTGGCCTGTTGCCAGAAGCGCTCGTATATACCGCTCAGCTGCGCAACGTCGGGGTTGGGCTGCACATCCTCGACGATGTAGGCCAGTCGATCACCGAGCAGCGCCTGCACACGATCGATCAGGCCCAGCGAGCGTGCTTCGGGAAAAGTGACAAGGGCGACGTACTGGTTTTCGGTAAGGCTGCGAATTTCCTTCAGGCTGTCGGCGCCAAAGAAAGTCGCGACCGGGTTGTGGAATTTCTGCGGCATGCAAGGCTCCTGGGCTTGTTTTAGTAGGTGACCGAGTGGTCATACTTGCCCTCGCTTGCCGATGAGTGCCAATCGATTGTTAGGCAGTGTGTATCGACTCAGCCGATAGTTGGCGAAAAGCGGCTCAGGTGTGAGGGCGCGGCGAGCGTGCTCCGAGGTGTTGGCGCAGCTGCCAGACTCCCAGCTGGATCGCGGCTGGAAGGGCCGTCTCGTGCTAATCTGCTGCGCAATCTTTGCGGCCGAACTCCTCTGCTGGAAGTCGAGAGCGGCGCTTTTTCGAGGTCATCCATGCATATCCATATTCTCGGCATCTGCGGCACCTTCATGGGCTCGCTGGCCGTTCTCGCCAAGGAACTGGGCCATCGCGTCACCGGCTCCGACGCCAACGTCTATCCCCCCATGAGCACTCAGCTGGAAGCCCAGGGCATTCAGTTGACCCAGGGCTATGAGCCGAGCCAGCTCGATCCGGCGCCGGATTTGGTGGTGATCGGCAATGCACTGTCGCGCGGCAACCCGGCGGTGGAATATGTGCTCAATAAAGGGCTGCCTTACGTTTCCGGCCCGCAATGGTTGGCCGATCACGTGCTGCAAGGGCGTTGGGTGTTGGCCGCGGCAGGCACGCATGGCAAGACCACCACCAGCAGCATGCTGGCCTGGGTGCTGGAACACGCCGGGATGAGTCCGGGCTTCCTCATCGGTGGTGTCCCGCAGAACTTTGGCATCTCTGCGCGCTTGGGCGGCACGCCTTTCTTCGTGGTCGAAGCGGACGAGTACGACAGCGCCTTCTTCGACAAGCGCAGCAAGTTCGTCCACTACCGCCCGCGCACGGCGATCCTCAATAACCTCGAATTCGACCACGCGGACATCTTTCCCGACCTCGCGGCGATCGAACGGCAGTTTCATCATCTGGTACGCATCGTGCCTAGCGAAGGGCTGGTCATCCATCCTCAATCCGAAGAAGCGCTAAAGCGCGTGGTCGGCATGGGCTGCTGGACACCGGTGCAGACAACCGGCGAAGGCGGGCAATGGCAGGCCAACCTGCTCAGCGCCGACGGCTCGCGCTTCGAGGTGATCTTCGGCGGCACTGTGCAAGGCGTGGTGGACTGGGAATTGACTGGTCAGCACAACGTCAATAACGCTCTGGCCACGCTCGCGGCGGCGCGCCATGTCGGCGTATTGCCCAAGCAGGGAGCCGAAGCGCTGAGCGAATTCCGCAGTGTCAAGCGACGCATGGAAAAGGTCGCAGACGTGAATGGCGTGACCATTTATGACGACTTCGCCCATCACCCGACAGCCATCGCCACCACCCTGGACGGCCTGCGCAAGCGCGTCGGCGATGCACCGATCATCGCCGTGGTCGAGCCGCGCTCCAATTCGATGAAGCTTGGCGCGCACCGTGAAGGCCTGGCCGAATCGGTGGCGCAGGCCAATCAGGCGATCTGGTACGCGCCGCCAAATCTCGGCTGGGACTTGGCCGCGGCGGTCGCCGGCTCGCCTGTCGAGACGACGGTTTGCGACTCGTTGGATGCAATCATCGCCAAGGTCAAGGCCGACGCCACGCCGGGCACTCAAGTGGTGGTGATGAGCAACGGTGGTTTTGGTGGGTTGCACGGCAAATTGGCCGAGGCGCTGGCGTAGGGCCTTATTTGGTGGGCTGAAGCCCACCCTACCCAGCCCACCGAAAAGACCACGCAATAGGATAAGCAACGAATGAACGGACCGGAACGCATCACCCTGGCAATGACCGGCGCATCCGGCGCGCAATACGGCTTACGCCTGCTTGATTGCCTGATCCAGGAAGACCGCGAGGTGCACTTCCTGATCTCCAAGGCCGCGCAACTGGTGATGGCCACCGAAACCGACGTAGTACTGCCGGCCAAACCCCAGGCCATGCAGGCGTTTCTTTCCGAATACACCGGCGCGGCGGCGGGGCAGATCCGGGTATTCGCCAAGGAAGATTGGATGGCGCCGCCGGCTTCCGGCTCCGGCGCACCGACGGCGATGGTGGTGGTGCCCTGTTCCACCGGCACGCTGTCAGCTATCGCCACAGGCGCCTGCAACAACCTGATCGAACGCGCGGCGGACGTCACCCTCAAAGAGCGCCGCCAACTCATTCTCGTGCCACGCGAGGCGCCGTATTCGAGCATCCACCTGGAGAACATGCTCAAGCTGTCGAATCTGGGTGCGGTGATCCTGCCGGCTTCGCCCGGCTTCTACCACCAGCCGCAGACCCTCGACGACCTGGTGGATTTCGTCGTCGCGCGCATCCTCAATCTGCTGCAGATTCCCCAGGACATGCTGCCGCGTTGGGGTGAGCACCATTTCGTCAGCGACGAGTGAAGCGCGCCGAGGATGGCATTGTTCGCAGCGATACCCATATTCAGGAGCTGCAGGTGAAACACAAGGCTACCCTCGGGTCGACTCTGCTTGCCGTCCTTCTGCTATCTGGCTGCGCCACGGTCCGCACCCTCGATGCGGCCAAGCCCGGCGCGCCGATCATCTATTCCGGTACGCGCCTCGACTGGTACAGCCTCAACGGCGGCTGCTGTCCTCACGAGCGCTTCGGTGCCACCGCGCCGAAACATGCCGCTCTGGATCTGCCGGCCAGTCTGCTGCTCGATACGCTGTTATTGCCCTTCGCCGTGGCGGCGGAGCTCGGCGTCGGATTGGGCGTGAGCGGTGGGCTCTAGACGGTTGCCGTGCTGAGCCAGTGCCCATTCCACATGCTCACGCACCAGCTCCGAGGGATCGTCACGGCGGGCTTGCAAGGCTTCCAGCACCGGAATGCTCGACGGTGCATTGCCCAGCCCGACCGCCAGGTTGCGCAACCAGCGCTCGTAACCGGCGCGGCGCAACGGCGAGCCTTCGGTGCGGCTGAGAAATTCGTCTTCGCCCCAGCGGAATAGCGCCGCCAACTCGGCATTGTCCAGGCTGTGGCGCGGCTGGAAGTCGGTTTGTTCGGTCGGTTTGGCGAAACGATTCCAAGGGCAGACGATCTGGCAATCGTCGCAGCCGAACACGCGGTTGCCGACCTTGCTGCGCAATTCCACCGGGATCGGGCCTTTCAGTTCGATGGTCAGGTAGGAAATGCAGCGCCGCGCATCCAGTATCCGTTCGCCTACGAAGGCCTCGGTGGGGCAAATGTCCAGGCAGGCTTGGCAACTGCCGCAATGCTGACTGGTAACGGGCTCGTCGACGGGCAGGTCGATATCGACGAACAGCTCGCCGAGGAAGAACCAGCTACCGGCCTTGCGGTTGAGCAGCAGGGTGTTCTTGCCAATCCAGCCGAGTCCTGCCTGCTGCGCCGCGGCTTTTTCCAGCACCGGCGCGCTGTCGACGAAGGCGCGGAAGCCGAACGGGCCGACTACTTGCTGGATACGCTCGGCCAGTTGTTGGATTCGTTTGCGGATCAGCTTGTGGTAGTCGCGGCCAAGGGCGTAGCGCGAGACGTAGGCCTTTTCCGACTCGGCCAGACGCTGGCTCATGCGCGTGTCGCCGGGCAAGTAATCCATGCGCAACGAGATTACGCGTAGGGTGCCGGGCACCAGTTCGTCGGGCCGTGAGCGCTTGTTGCCGTGGGCGGCCATGTAATCCATCTCGCCCTGGTAGCCCTCGGCGAGCCAGCGCTGCAGATGCGCCTCATGCTCGGCCAGGTCGACACCAGTGATGCCGACCTGCTGAAAGCCCAGCTCGCGTCCCCATTCCTTGATGGATTGGGCGAGAGCGGCGGGGTCGAGGGTTTGGTTGGACATTGGATAAGGTCTTCGAGACTTCGTCGCGTATGGGGGGCGTTTGGTTCGGCGCGGTATAGGAAAGGGTGGTGAATGCATCGGCTGGCGCCCGTTGCGCTTGAGCGGCTGCGGTGAAACTCGATGCATCCGCGGGCGGGCCGGGTGGCGCATGCGTATAATTCTGCCAGATATTCGTTCGGGTGATTCATGTCTCAGACCACCGATACCTTGCCCACCTCTTTATATACTGCCGCCCAGGTGCGAGAGATCGACGCACGTCTGATCGCCGCAGGTACACCCGGTTTCGAACTGATGCAGCGCGCTGCCCACGCTGCCTGGCGTTCGTTGCGTCGGCGTTGGCCTGACGAGCAGTGGATCACCGTGATGGCTGGACGTGGCAACAATGCCGGTGACGGCTACCTGATCGCTGCCTTGGCGCAGCGTGGTGGTCGTCAGGTTCAGGTGCTCGCGGTGGGTGATCCGCAGCAGCTTCAAGGTGATGCCGCTCAGGCTTTCGCTGTGGCCCGGGAGGCTGGCGTCACCATGCTGCCATGGACGCCGGAGGCAAGCCTGCAAGGTGTGCTGGTCGATGCGCTGCTGGGCACTGGGGTCTCCGGAGAGGTTCGCGAGCCGTACGCCAGTGCCATTCGTGCTATGAACAATAGTCGTCAGCCGGTTCTCGCTGTCGACCTGCCGTCCGGCCTCTGTGCCGATACCGGGCGCGTGCTGGGGGAGGCGGTGACGGCGGACCTCACGGTGTCCTTTATCGGCCTGAAGGTCGGACTGTTCACGGGCGAGGGGCCGGATCGGGTCGGTGAGCTGGTATTCGACGACTTGCAGGTCGACGGGGCCATCGTTGATCAAGTCCAACCCGGCATAGAGCGCCTGTGTGCGGCGAACCTTCCGACCTTGGCGCCTCGCAAGCCGACGGCGCACAAGGGCAGCTTCGGTCAGGTGCTGGTGATAGGAGGCGATCTGGGCACTGGCGGCGCGGCATTGCTCAGTGCCGAAGCGGCGCTGCGTTGCGGTGCCGGCATGGTGACCTTGGCGACGCGGCCCGAGCACGTGACGGCATCGCTGGTGCGGCGTCCGGAAATCATGTGCAGTGGCGTGGAGTCTACCTATGCGTTGACTGCACTGACCCAGCGCGCCGATGTGCTGGTGATCGGTCCGGGTCTGGGGCAGGCGCCGTGGGGGCGCAGTTTGCTGTCGCTGGCGCCGCAGTGTCGCGTACCTCAGGTATGGGATGCTGATGCACTGAATCTGCTGGCGGCAGGCGCGGTCGAGCTGCCGAGCGATTGCCTGCTGACGCCGCACCCGGGCGAGGCTGCGCGGTTGTTGGGTATCACGGTTGGTGACGTTCAGGCTGATCGTCCCGCGGCGGCCCGAATGCTGGCGAGCCGCTACGGTTGCACCGTGTTGCTCAAGGGGGCGGGAACGCTGATCGCGCACTCTGATGGACGACTGGCGCTGTGTGATCGCGGCCATCCGGCCATGGCCAGCGCGGGGCTTGGCGATGTTCTGGCGGGCCTCGCTGGAGCTCTGTTGGTCCAGGGGCTCGCGCCGTTCGGTGCGGCCTGCCTCGCCGTGTGGCTGCACGCAGTAGCTGGCGAGCGTCTCGGCAAGCAAGGGCGCGGGCTGGCTGCCGCCGATCTGATTCCTGCCATCCGCCAGTTACTCGAGGAGTGCTCGCCATGCCGGACGTGACGCTGTTTGCTGCAGACGAAGAGGCGATGCTGGTGCTCGGCGCACGCATCGCCCAGACGACCGGCGGTCGGGGCGTGATCTATCTGCACGGTGACCTCGGTGCGGGCAAGACGACGCTATCGCGCGGGCTGATTCGTGGTTTCGGCCATCAAGGCAAGGTCAAGAGTCCAACCTTTACCCTGGTCGAGCCCTACGAAACACCGGCTGCGCGGGTCTTTCACTTCGATCTGTACCGGCTCGTCGATCCGGAAGAACTGGAATTTCTCGGCATTCGTGACTATTTCGAAGGGGACGCGCTGTGCCTTATAGAGTGGCCAGAACGTGGCGCCGGCATTTTGCCAAAGGCCGACCTGGACATTACCATTACGCCCCAGGGCGCCGGCCGGTTGCTGCGCCTGACGCCACGAGGCGAGCGTGGTGAAAGCTGGTGTTCCATCCTGACCATCGGTGAACAATGAACAACATGGGGTTGGGTATGCGCATGCGCGCGCTGGTGAGTGGTTTGGTATTGATGCTCGCGGCCGTACAGGCCCTGGCTGCGTCCGATGTGCAAAGCGTGCGGCTCTGGCGTGCGCCGGACAATACGCGTCTGGTGTTCGATCTTTCCGGTCCGGTACAGCACAACGTGTTTACCCTGACGGCGCCGGATCGCATCGTTATCGACGTCGATGGTGGCAATCTACCCAAGCCGTTCGAGCAGCTTGCGCTGAAAAATACGCCGATTTCCGGGCTGCGTGCGGCCAAGTTCGATGCCGATACGTTGCGCGTGGTAATCGATCTCTCCGCCCAGGTCACGCCCAAGAGTTTCACCCTGACGCCGAATCAGCAATACGGTCATCGGCTCGTGGTCGATCTGTACGATGAGGGTGCCGATCCGTCCACCACGGCGGATATTCCAGCAACGACCACGCCGAGCACGCCTGCCGCGCCCGTATCACCAACCCTGCCTGCGCTGAAACTGCCACCGCTGCCCAGTAGCAAGCGTGACATCATTATCGCCATCGATGCTGGCCATGGTGGTGAGGACCCAGGCGCGATCGGCCCGGGCAAGGCGTACGAAAAGAACGTGGTACTGCAAATTTCAAAAGAGCTGCAGCGCCAGATCAATGCCGAAAAGGGCTTCCGCGCCGAGCTGGTCCGAACCGGTGATTACTTCATTCCATTGCGCAAACGTACCGAAATCGCCCGCAAGAAGGGCGCGGATCTGTTCGTTTCGATACACGCCGACGCGGCGCCGCGCTCGTCCGCTTATGGGGCCTCGGTGTTTGCTCTGTCCGACCGCGGCGCTACCTCGGAAACTGCACGGTGGCTGGCGGATAGTGAGAACCGCTCCGACCTGATCGGCGGTGCCGGCAGCGTCAACCTTGGCGAGGACCAGATGCTTGCCGGCGTGTTGCTGGATCTGTCCATGACGGCGTCGCTGGCGTCCAGTCTGAACGTGGGGCAGAAGGTGCTGAGCAACATGGGCCGGATCACGCGCCTGCACAAGAGTCGAGTGGAGCAGGCCGGTTTCATGGTGCTGAAGTCGCCGGATATACCGTCGATCCTGGTGGAGACTGGCTTCATCTCCAACCCGTCCGAAGCACGCAAATTACAAACCGCTTCCCACCAGCAGTCGCTGGCTCGCTCGATTCACAGCGGTGTGCGGCAGTTCTTCCACGAAAACCCGCCGCCTGGCACCTATGTCGCCTGGCTGAGGGACTCCGGCAAGATTGCCAGTGTTCCCCGTGAGCATGTGGTGCGCTCCGGTGAAAGCCTGGCCTTGCTTGCTCAGCGTTATCAGATCAGCTTGCCCGCGCTGCGCAGTGCCAACGGCCTGAAAGGCGACGTAATCAAGGTTGGACAGACTCTGAACATTCCCGCTACGACCCTGGCATCGCAGCCATGACCGAAGCTGCGCGCATCCAGCTGCTTAGCCCGCGGCTGGCGAACCAGATCGCCGCTGGGGAAGTGGTCGAACGGCCCGCGTCGGTCATCAAGGAATTGTTGGAGAACAGCCTCGATTCGGGCGCCACGCGTATCGAGGTGGATGTCGAGCAGGGTGGGGTGAAGCTGCTGCGCGTGCGTGACGATGGCTGCGGCATTCCCGCCGATGATCTGCCGCTGGCCCTGGCTCGGCATGCGACTAGCAAGATCCGCGACCTGGAAGACCTCGAGCGTGTTATGAGCCTGGGTTTCCGCGGCGAGGCGCTGGCGTCGATCAGTTCGGTGTCGCGTCTGACGCTCACCTCGCGCACCGCCGATGCCGCTGAGGCCTGGCAGGTCGAAACCGAAGGCCGGGACATGGAGGCTCGCGTTCAGCCTGCGGCGCATCCGGTTGGTACCTCGGTCGAAGTGCGTGATCTTTTCTTCAACACGCCGGCACGACGCAAGTTTCTACGCACCGAGAAAACTGAATTCGATCATTTGCAGGAAGTGATCAAGCGGCTGGCGCTGGCACGTTTCGATGTAGCGTTTCATCTGCGGCACAACGGAAAGGTCGTACTCGCCCTGCATCAGGCCAGCGATGCTGCGTCGCGGGCGCGGCGTGTGGCCTCGGTGTGCGGTCCGGCTTTTCTCGAGCAGGCGCTGCCGGTGGAAATCGAGCGCAACGGTTTGCATCTTTGGGGTTGGGTCGGTCTGCCGACGTTTTCCCGCAGCCAGGCGGATCTGCAGTATTTCTACGTGAACGGGCGCATGGTGCGCGACAAGCTGGTCGCACATGCGGTGCGTCAGGCGTACCGGGATGTGCTGTTCAATGGGCGCCATCCGACTTTCGTGCTGTTCCTCGATGTCGATCCGGCCGTGGTGGACGTCAACGTCCACCCGACCAAGCACGAGGTACGCTTCCGCGATAACCGCATGGTGCACGACTTCCTGTACGGCACGCTGCACCGTGCGCTCGGAGATGTACGTCCAGAGGATCAACTGGCCGCGCCGGCCAGCGTGACGCCGATGAGTCAGGTCACTGGCCTCGCTGCGGGCGAGTTTGCCGGGCAGAACGAGATGAGCCTCGCTGCCAGCGTCCTCGAACAGCCACAAACTCAACAACCGCCCTGGCGCGGAGCGGGAGCTGGCTACCAGGCGCCTCGGCCAATGCCGACCGGCAATGTCGCGGAAGCACAGGGCGCCTATCGTGAGTTTTTTTCGCCGCTGGCCGACGTGAGCCCTGCGCCCTTGCCGGAGAGCCAGGATGACGCCCCGCCGCTCGGCTATGCGTTGGCCCAGCTCAAGGGTATCTATATCCTTGCGGAAAATGCTCTTGGGCTGGTGCTTGTAGATATGCATGCTGCCCATGAGCGAATCATGTATGAGCGGCTCAAGACGGCGATGGCCAGTGAAGGGCTGCGAGGCCAGCCGTTGCTGGTACCCGAATCGATTGCCGTCAGCCAGCGTGAGGCGGACTGTGCCGAAGAGCATGCACACTGGTTCCAAATGCTCGGTTTCGAACTGCAGCGGCTTGGTCCCGAGAGTCTGGCGATTCGTCAGATTCCGTCCCTGCTCAAGCAGGCCGAAGCCACGCGGCTGGTGCAGGACGTGCTCGCCGACCTGCTCGAATATGGCACCAGCGATCGTATTCAGGCTCATCTCAACGAACTCCTCGGCACCATGGCCTGCCACGGTGCGGTGCGTGCGAATCGACGCCTGACCCTGCCGGAAATGAATGGTCTGCTGCGTGACATGGAGCAGACCGAGCGCAGCGGTCAATGCAATCATGGCCGGCCGACCTGGACGCAGCTGGGCATGGGAGAGCTGGACAAGCTGTTTTTGCGTGGGCGCTAGCGGATATGAGCTTGAAGCTGAAAGCCCGAAGCTGGAAGTAAGAGCTTCGCAAAGTCTGGCCGCGTCCGCAGACTGATTCGCTTCCAGCTTCCAGCTTCCAGCTTCCAGCTTCCAGCTTCCAGCTTCCAGCTTCCAGCTTTCTGTTAATGGATTCACCGATGCCCCCGTTACCCCCCGCCATCTTTCTCATGGGTCCTACAGCTGCCGGCAAGACCGATCTGGCGCTGGAGCTAGCGCGTGTGCTGCCCTGCGATCTGATCAGTGTCGATTCGGCCTTGGTATATCGTGGGATGGACATCGGCACCGCCAAACCTTCGGCCGAAGTGCTTCGAGAGTTTCCGCATCGGCTGATCGATATCCGCGACCCGACGCAGAGCTACTCGGCCGCGGACTTCGTAGGCGATGCGCTGGCTGCGATGGCGGAAAGTACTGCGGCAGGGCGTATCCCGTTGCTGGTTGGCGGGACCATGCTCTACTTCAAGGCGTTGAGCGAGGGCCTCGCCGATATGCCTGCTGCCAATTCTGCTGTACGTGCTGAGTTGGAAGCGCAGGCACAGCTAGAGGGCCTGGCGGCGCTGCATCGGCAGTTAGCCGAGGTCGACCCGGAGTCCGCGGCTCGAATTCACCCCAACGACCCCCAGCGGCTGGTCAGGGCTTTGGAGGTCTTCAGAGTCAGCGGCATTAGCATGTCCGAACACCGTGCCCGACAAAGGTCGCAAAAAGCCGGAGCGGGCACGCCAGACGGCGGCGTCTTGCCCTATACTGTCGCCCAGTTGTCCGTCGCGCCTACGCAGCGGCAGGTCTTGCATCAGCGTATCGAGCAACGCTTCGTCGCGATGGTTGAACAGGGCTTTGTCGAAGAGGTCGAAATGCTTCGTAGGCGCGACGATCTGCATCCTGAGCTACCCTCCATGCGTGCCGTAGGCTATCGCCAGGTCTGGAGCTACCTGGACGGCTCGTATTCGCGCGATGAGATGGTTCAACGCGGTGTCATCGCAACCCGGCAGCTGGCCAAGCGGCAGTTCACTTGGTTGCGTGGCTGGGAGGGCGTTCATTGGTTGGAGAGTTCGGCCTGCGACAATCTGCCGCGAGCATTGAAATACTTGGAGAGGCTCACCATATTGAGCTGACACTGTAATTTGACCGGCTATCCTCACATCACTGGCCAGCCGTGTTCGATTCTAAAAATTAATGAAAAGATCCTTTAAGGAGTGCGGCACATGTCAAAAGGGCATTCGCTACAAGACCCTTACCTCAACACACTGCGTAAGGAGCGCGTTCCGGTTTCTATCTACCTGGTCAACGGCATCAAGCTCCAGGGGCAGATCGAGTCATTCGACCAGTTCGTCATCCTCTTGAAAAATACGGTCAGCCAGATGGTCTATAAGCACGCCATTTCGACCGTCGTTCCAGGCCGTCCGGTGCGCTTGCCAGCCGCTGGCGACGCGGAGCAGTCCGACTCGGGTAACGACTAAGGGGGGCCTTCTTTGTTCTTCGAACGTCCCGGTGGTGGTGAGCGGGCTATCCTGGTTCATCTGGATGGTCAGGATCCAGCGGCGCGTGAAGATCCTCAGGAGTTTCAGGAGCTGGCACGGTCAGCTGGCGCTGAAGCTGTTGGCTTCGTCAATGTGGCAAGGCACCAGCCGTCCGCCAAATTTCTGATTGGCAGCGGCAAAGTCGAAGAGCTGCGTGACCTCGTCAAGGATGGCGAGGTCGAGCTGGTCATTTTCAATCACACACTTACTCCCAGTCAGGAACGCAATCTCGAGCGTGCCCTGGAATGCCGTGTGCTCGATCGAACCGGTTTGATTCTGGATATCTTTGCTCAGCGTGCGCGTACGCATGAAGGCAAGCTGCAGGTCGAGCTGGCCCAGCTGGAATACATGAGTACTCGTCTGGTACGTGGCTGGACTCACCTTGAGCGGCAGAAGGGCGGTATCGGTCTGCGTGGCCCTGGTGAAACCCAGTTGGAAACGGACCGGCGGCTGTTGCGTGTGCGGGTTCGCCAGATCAAACAGCGGCTGGAGAAGGTTCGGGGCCAGCGTGAGCAGGCTCGCCGAGGGCGTCGCCGTGCCGACATTCCTCTGATCTCTCTGGTGGGCTACACCAACGCCGGCAAGTCCACGTTATTCAACGCGTTGACCGAAGCCGACGTCTACGCAGCCAATCAGCTGTTCGCGACGCTTGATCCGACCTTGCGTCGTCTGGAGTTGGATGATCTAGGGCCGGTGGTGCTCGCCGATACGGTGGGTTTCATTCGTCATTTGCCGCACAAACTGGTCGAATCCTTTCGCGCCACCCTCGAAGAGTCCAGCAATGCTGATCTACTGCTGCATGTCATCGATGCGCATGAGCCTGAGCGCGATCAGCAGATCGAGCAGGTGTTGGCGGTGCTGACCGAGATCGGTGCTCACGAGCTGCCGATACTGGAGGTCTACAACAAGGTGGATCTGCTGGAGGGTATCGAGCCGCAGATCCAGCGCAACGCAGACGGTGTGCCGCAGCGCGTTTGGGTATCGGCGCAGCAGGGGCTTGGGCTCGACCTGTTGAAGCAGGCTGTGGCCGAATTGCTGGGCGACGATCTGTTCGTGGGAACGCTTCGGCTTCCGCAAAATCTTGGGCGGCTACGGGCGCAGTTGTTTGACTTGGGCGCAGTGCAATCCGAATCCCATGACGATGAGGGCGGTAGTCTACTCGACGTGAGATTGCAGCGTGTCGAGCTGCATCGTCTCATCAGTCGCGCGGGTCTCGAAGCGGAACTGTTCTTCGAACAACACACTTTGCAATAAAGCTCGGGGGGCTTTTAAGCCGTTCGTTCCGGGCTTTCGGTAGCATTGGCGGGCGCGCCGTTGGCGCGCCTTTAGCTTTATTTGAATGGAGAGCGCTATGGCTTGGAATGAGCCGGGTGGCAACTCGAACAACCAGGATCCCTGGGGTAGCGGTGGCGGTGGTCGTCGCGGTGGTGGCGATCAGAAAGGTCCGCCGGATCTGGATGAGGCTTTCCGCAAATTACAGGACAGCCTCAACGGCATGTTCGGCAAAAAGAAGCGCGGCAGCGGCGGCTCGTCGGGTGGCGGCAGTGGTCGGCGTGGCGGTTTCGCGCTGCTCTGGATCGGCTTGGTCGTGCTGCTGGCCGTCTGGTTGTCCAATGCGATCTACATCGTCGATGAGCAGGAGCAGGCCGTGGTGCTGCGCTTCGGCAAATATCACGAAACTGTCGGTCCCGGCCTGAATATCTATTTCCCGCCGTTCGATCGCAAGTTCCAGGCTAACGTCACTCGCGAGCGTTCTTATAGCAAGCAAGGGCAGATGTTGACCGAGGACGAGAACATCATCGAAGTGCCGCTAACGGTGCAATACAAGATCAGCGACCTGCAAGCCTTCGTACTCAACGTCGAAGATCCAGAAGCCTCGCTGCAACATGCGACCGATAGTGCGGTTCGCCATGTCGTAGGCTCCACAGCGATGGATCAGGTATTGACCGAGGGTCGTGAGGCCATGGCGAACGAGGTCGAAGAACGGCTACAGCGCTTCCTCGACAACTATGGCACCGGCATCATCGTCACTCAGGTCAACCTTCAGAGTGCGGCAGCGCCGCGTGAAGTGCAGGAAGCCTTCGATGACGTGATTCGTGCGCGTGAAGACGAGCAGCGCGAGAAGAATCAGGCCGAGTCCTACGCCAACGGCGTCATTCCCGAAGCGCGTGGTCAGGCCCAGCGCATGCTGGAAGAGGCGAGCGGTTATCGCGATGCAGTGATATCCCGTGCCCAGGGTGAGGCGGATCGCTTCTCCAAACTGGTTGCCGAATACCGCAAGGCTCCTGACGTGACGCGTGAACGTCTGTATCTGGAAACCATCCAGGAAGTCCTGAGTAACACCAGTAAGGTTCTCGTGACCGGTGAGAGTGGGCAGAACAATCTGCTTTACCTACCGCTGGACAAGATGATCAACAGTCGTGGCGCTTCTGCCGAGCGTTCTGCTGCGGCATCCGTTTCGGGCGCTTCGACTCAGACTACGCGAATGCCTCCGGAACTGGATCCGCGTGAAGTGCGTACAAGGGAGGTCCGCTAATGAGCAATAAATCCCTGACCGCCCTGATTGTGGGTGTGGTGCTGGCGATCGTCGTTTGGAACAGCTTCTACATCGTCTCGCAGACAGAGCGTGCGGTGATGCTGCGCTTCGGTCGTATCGTCGAGCCCGACGTGAAGCCGGGTCTGCATCTCAAGATTCCGTACGTGAACAGTGTTCGCAAATTCGACGGGCGGTTGATGACGCTCGATACTTCCACCTCGCGTTTCCTCACGCTGGAAAAGAAGGCGCTGATGGTTGATTCCTACGCCAAGTGGCGTGTGGATGATGCCGAGCGCTTCTATACCGCGACGTCGGGTATGAAGCAGATCGCGGACGAGCGCCTCGCGCGCCGGCTGGAAGCCTCGCTACGAGACCAGTTCGGTAAGCGGACCCTGCACGAGTCGGTGTCGGGTCAGCGTGATGAGCTGATGGCCGTTGTGACCAATAGTCTGAACCGAGCCGCGCAGCAGGAACTCGGAATCGAAGTCGTCGATGTTCGTGTCAAGGGCATCGACCTCCCGCGCGAAGTGAATCGCAGCGTGTTCGAGCGTATGAGCTCCGAGCGGGAGCGTGAAGCGCGTGAGCACAGGGCAAAAGGTAAAGAGCTGGCCGAGGGTATCCGCGCGGATGCCGACCGGCAGCGGCGCGTCCTGCTGGCCGAGGCATTCCGTGAGGCTGAAGAGTTGCGTGGTGATGGTGACGCGCAGGCGGCCGCTATCTATGCTGCTGCGTACGGACAGGACCGGGAATTCTATTCCTTCCACCGCAGTCTGCAGGCCTACCGGGACAGCTTTGCCAGTAAGGAAGATGTGCTGGTGCTGGATCCCAATAGCGACTTCTTCCGCTACCTGGAGTCCGCTACGGCACAATGACCGCAAGGGTCATCCGGCTGGACGATGCCGTCCACCGGGTGACCCATTGGCGAAACATTGTTATGATCCGCGAGCCGGGAAAAACCCGGCTTTTTTGCGTCTGCGCCCTGGTGGAACAGACCGATCCGGGCGTGGCCAGCCATGCCGATCCCCTTATGGGGCGTGGCGCTGTTGCCATGGTTCGAACACAATCGCACGCGACCGATGGGTGGCCCAGGCCGGAGCCCCGGTGTTCGTCTGCTTGACTAGGCTTGCCGTATCGAGAGGTGATTGGCGAAATGGCAACGGTAGACCGCTGGCTACTGCCAGATGGCATCGAAGAGGTGCTGCCGCCCGATGCGGCGCGTATCGAAACCGCAAGGCGCCGTGTGCTGGACCTGTTCCAGTGCTGGGGTTACGAGTTGGTCATCACTCCACATGTGGAGTTTCTCGAGTCGCTGCTGACGGGAGCGGGGCAGGATCTGGATCTGAAGACATTCAAAGTCATCGATCCCTTGTCCGGCAGGCAGATGGGCCTGCGTGCGGATATTACCCCACAGGTGGCGCGGGTTGACGCGCATACGTTGCGTCGGGAGGGTCCCAGTCGCCTGTGCTACGCCGGCAGCGTGCTGCACGCCAAGCCTCAGGCGCTCGCGACGTCGCGTAGTCCGATCCAGCTGGGCGCCGAGCTTTATGGCGACAGCAGCACCTCAAGCGATCTCGAAGTGATTAGCCTCATGCTGGAGACCCTTGGTCTCGCCAGTGTGCCTGATCTGCACATGGATCTCGGCCATGTAGGCATTTATCGCGGGTTGGCGCGTGCGGCAGGTTTGTCGGGAGATGCCGAGCAGCGCCTGTTCGACGCATTGCAGCGTAAGGCGATGGATGAGATTGCGGCCTTGACCGCCAACGTTGAGCCGTCGCTGGCGAGCATGCTGCGCGCACTGGCACGGCTTTGCGGCGGGCGCGAGACGCTGGATGCGGCGAAAGTCGTTCTGGCTGACGCTCCGTCGGCAGTGCGAGAAGCGCTCGATGGATTGATTCAGATTGCTGAACAGCTGGCAGTGCGGTATCCCAATCTGCCGTTGTATTTCGATCTGGGCGAATTGCGCGGCTATCACTATCACACCGGCGTCGTATTCGCGGTGTTCGTGCCCGGCGTTGGGCAGTCGATCGCGCAGGGTGGTCGTTATGACGACATCGGTGCGGATTTTGGGCGGGCGCGTCCGGCGACCGGTTTCTCGACGGATCTGAAAACCTTGGTCAGCCTCGGTAATGCCGAATTAGCGTCCCCCACAGTCGGTATCTGGGCGCCCTATGACACCGACCCGGCGTTATGGAAGTCGATCTGTCGGCTGCGCGCCCAGGGCGAGCGTGTAGTGCAGGCTCTAGATGGACAGCAGGACGATGCGGCGCTAAGTGTTGGCTGCGACCGGCAGCTAGTGTTGCAAGAGGGGTCCTGGACCGTAACGCCGCTGACCCGCTGATGCGGGCTGGATCGTAAGCGCCAGGCTGGTTTCCAGAATTCGCCGGTCGTGACCGGTAATGCTTCGCCAAGAGGACAAAGGTTTATGGGTAAGAATGTCGTGGTCCTGGGCACCCAGTGGGGTGATGAGGGCAAGGGCAAGATCGTCGATCTGCTGACCGATCAGGCGGCGGCTGTAGTCCGCTTCCAGGGCGGCCACAATGCCGGTCACACGCTGGTTATTGATGGTGAAAAAACTGTGCTGCACCTAATCCCGTCCGGCATTCTGCGTGAAAACGTGGAGTGTCTGATTGGCAACGGCGTGGTCGTGGCGCCGGACGCGTTGATGCGTGAGATCACCAAGCTGGAAGAGAAGGGTGTGCCGGTGCGTGAACGCCTGCGCATCAGTCCGGCCTGTACCCTGATCCTTCCGTATCACGTGGCGCTGGATCAGGCGCGCGAGGCGGCGCGTTCCGAAGGCAAGATCGGTACGACGGGCCGTGGCATCGGGCCGGCCTACGAAGACAAAGTCGCGCGTCGCGGCTTGCGCATCGGCGATCTGTTCAATCCTGAGCGCTTTACCGTCAAGCTGCGTGAGCTGCTCGAGTACCACAATTTCATTTTGCAGAATTTCTATAAGGTCGAGCCTGTCGACTTCCAGAAAACGCTGGATGAGGCGCTGGGTTACGCTGAGATTCTCAAGCCGATGATGACCGACGTGTCGGCTCGCCTGCATGAGCTGCGCAAGCAGGGCGCGCGCATCATGTTCGAAGGTGCTCAGGGCTCGTTGCTGGACATCGACCACGGCACCTATCCGTATGTCACCAGTTCCAGCACCACCGCTGGTGGCACAGCCACCGGTTCCGGTTTCGGTCCGCTGTATCTGGACTACATCCTGGGCATCACCAAGGCCTACACGACGCGGGTCGGTTCCGGTCCGTTCCCTACCGAGTTGTTCGACGAGACCGGTGCGCGCCTGGCCGAGCGCGGTCACGAGTTCGGTTCTACCACCGGTCGTGCTCGTCGCTGTGGCTGGTTCGATGCCGTGGTGCTGCGTCGTGCCATCGAGATCAATAGTGTATCGGGTATCTGTCTGACCAAGCTGGATGTGCTCGACGGGCTGGAATCCATCCGTATCTGCGTTGCCTACAAGGATCGCAATGGCGACGTGCTCGTCGATGCGCCGACCGACGCGGATAGCTACCAGGGTCTGCAGCCGGTCTATGAAGAAATGCCGGGCTGGGCCGAATCCACCGTCGGAGCCAAGTCGCTCGATGCGCTGCCGGCTAACGCCCGCGCTTACATCAAGCGTCTGGAGGAGTTGGTCGAGGCGCCAATCGATATCATCTCAACCGGGCCGGATCGCAACGAGACCATCGTGCTGCGTCATCCTTACGCCTGATCGCGGCTGATGATAAAAGACCGCCTCAGGGCGGTCTTTCCATTTTTGCTTAAGTCGCGCTGAGCATCTCGGGATGCCGGGGCGATGCGATCAGCATTGTTGGGGCGCTATCGGATTTGCCGTAGCGGAAACGAAAAAACCGAGCCAATGGCTCGGTTTTTTCTGAAGAGTGGTGCCCAGGAGAAGACTCGAACTTCCACGATGTTGCCATCGCTAGGACCTGAACCTAGTGCGTCTACCAATTCCGCCACCTGGGCACGTTGCGATGATTACTCATCGACTTCTGTCGATTGCTGGTCGAGGCCGACAAACCTCGTGATTATGAAATTCTTGCCGAGGCAAAAGCTTCATCGAATAAGTGGTGCCCAGGAGAAGACTCGAACTTCCACGGTGTTGCCACCGCTAGGACCTGAACCTAGTGCGTCTACCAATTCCGCCACCTGGGCACTGCAAACGATGATACTTCATCGTTTCCGTGTTACAACGTCTACCAGACATTGTGGGCGCGAACTATACGGGCGAGGTTATGCCTTGTAAAGCCCCGCCCAGGAAAAATAATTCGCTCGAAAGCTGCCGCCGGCATGCGTTTCGCGCTTCAATAGATAGGGGCGTTCTGCCTCTAAAAATGAATGAAAGGTGACATCTCTTAATGGCCGATTGGCAATCCCTCGATCCCGAGGCCGCGCGTGAAGCGGAAAAGTACGAAAACCCTATTCCCAGCCGCGAGCTGATTCTCCAGCACCTGAGCGAGCGCGGCTCGCCAGCGGCGCGTGAGGAGTTGGTGGAAGAGTTCGGATTATCCTCCGAAGACGATATCGAAGCTCTACGCCGCCGCTTGCGTGCGATGGAGCGTGACGGTCAATTGATCTATACCCGGCGTGGCACTTATGCCCCGGTGGACAAGCTTGACCTGGTTTGCGGGCGCGTCAGTGGTCATCGCGACGGTTTCGGTTTTCTGATTCCCGACGATAAAAGCGACGACTTGTTTCTGAGCCCTGCGCAAATGCGTCTGGTATTCGATGGCGACCGCTGCCTGGCTCGGGTTGCCGGACTCGATCGCCGCGGGCGGCGCGAAGGTGCGATCGTCGAGGTGATCAGTCGCGCGCATGAAACCATCGTCGGGCGTTACCAGGAAGAAAGCGGCATCGGTTTCGTCATGGCCGACAACCCAAAAATTCAGCAGGAAGTGCTGGTGACACCCGGCCGCTCAATGGATGCCAAGCCGGGCCAGTTCGTCGAGATCAAGATCACCCACTGGCCGACTCAGCGCTTCCAGCCCCAGGGCGACGTAATTGAGGTAATCGGCAATTACATGGCCCCAGGCATGGAAATCGACGTTGCGCTGCGCAGTTTCGATATCCCCTACGTCTGGCCGGATGCGGTGAAGCGTGAAGCGGCCAAGCTCAGGTCTGAAGTCGAGGAAAAGGACAAGCAGAAACGTGTCGATCTGCGGCATCTGCCTTTCGTCACCATCGATGGCGAAGACGCTCGTGACTTCGACGATGCGGTCTATTGCGAGAAGCTGAGTGGCTGGAAGCTGTTTTCTGGCGGTTTCCGGCTGTACGTCGCGATTGCAGACGTATCGCATTATGTGAAAGTCGGATCGGCGCTGGACAAGGAGGCCGAACTGCGGGGCACGTCGGTGTACTTCCCCGAGCGGGTCGTGCCGATGCTCCCGGAGGAGCTATCCAACGGTCTCTGCTCGCTCAATCCGCACGTCGATCGGCTGGCCATGGTCTGCGAAATCACCCTGAACAAATCAGGGAAAATGACCGATTACCAGTTTTACGAAGCGGTTATCCACTCCCATGCGCGGCTGACGTATAACAAGGTCAGCAGCATGCTTGAGCAGCCTTCCTCGGCCGAAGGCAAGCGATTGTCTGGCGAGTACGCGCAAGTATTGCCGCATCTCAAGCAGCTCCACGCGCTGTACAAGGTGTTGCTCAAGGCGCGCCACGCGCGTGGTGCGATCGATTTCGAAACTCAGGAAACGCGCATTGTCTTCGGGGCGGAGCGCAAGATCGCGGCTATTACGCCTACCGAGCGCAACGATGCGCACAAGCTGATCGAGGAATGCATGCTGTGCGCCAACGTGGCCACGGCGCGCTTTCTCCAAGATCATGACATTCCCGGTCTGTATCGTGTCCACGACGGGCCGCCATTGGAGCGTCAGGAAAAGCTGCGGGCCTTTCTCGGCGAGCTGGGGCTGACGCTGCACAAGGGCAAGGAAGGGCCAACGCCCAAAGATTATCAGGCGCTGCTGGAGCGGATTCAGGGGCGGCCCGATTTCAATGTGATCCAGACGGTAATGCTGCGGTCGTTGAGTCAGGCGGTTTACAGCCCGGATAACAACGGTCATTTCGGTCTGAATTACGAGGCCTATGCGCACTTCACATCGCCCATCCGCCGCTATCCGGATCTGTTGATTCACCGTGCGATCCGCAGCGTGATCCGCTCGCGTCGAGATACGGAGCATGTGCGTCGCGAGGGCGCGACCAGCATGCCGAAGGCGCGCATCTATCCCTATGATGAGGCTGCGTTGGAGCAGCTCGGTGAGCAGTGCTCGATGGCCGAACGGCGCGCCGACGAGGCGACGCGGGATGTGGTGAACTGGCTCAAGTGCGAATTCATGAAGGATCGCGTCGGCGAAACCTTCCCCGGCGTGATTACCGCAGTGACCGGATTCGGCTTGTTCGTCGAGCTGACTGATATTTACGTGGAAGGATTGGTTCACGTCACCGCAATGCCGGGTGATTACTACCATTTCGATCCGTTGCACCATCGGCTGTCAGGTGAGCGCAGTGGGCGGAGTTTCCGCTTGGGTGATAGCGTCGAAGTGCGGGTGATGCGTGTCGATCTCGATGAGCGCAAGATCGACTTCGAACTAATTAGCGGCGGCAGCAAAGCTGGCGCGGGCGAACGTGGCTCGGCTGGTGACAAAGGTGATAGCCGTAAGACAGGGCGCGGCCGAAAAGGCACCGAAAGTTCCGCCAAAGGCGGGGAGCCGGTCAGCGCAGAGGTTCGCAAGAGCCGGGAAGTAAAGAAGGCGCTGCTCGCGGATGCGAAAGGAGGCAAGTCGACCGCGAGCAAGCCCAAACGCAGCGCCTCGAAGCCCAAGGTTGGCAGCAAGCCGTCCGCTAAGGCTGAAGGCGGTGCCCCGCGAAAGCGTAAGGCCAAGTCATGAGTGATCTTGAAAAGATCTACGGCCTGCACGCCGTGGAGGCTTTGCTTCGTCACCATCCGAAGCGGGTCAAGCAGGTCTGGCTGGCCGAGGGGCGCGACGATCCTCGAGTACAGACGCTGGTTCAATTGGCTGCGCAATCGAAAGTCCGCGTCGGTCAGTGCGAGCGTCGTGAAATGGATGCTTGGGTCGAAGGCGTGCATCAGGGCGTGGTTGCTGATGTCAGCCCCAGTCAGGTCTGGGGCGATGCCATGCTCGAAGAGTTGCTGGACCGGGCCGAGGGCGCGCCGTTGCTGCTCGTGCTCGACGGTGTAACCGACCCTCACAACCTCGGTGCCTGCCTGCGCACCGCCGACGCGGCCGGCGCGCTGGCGGTGATCATTCCCAAGGACAAATCCGCAACCCTTAACGCCACGGTGCGCAAGGTGGCTTGCGGTGCGGCGGAAGTCATTCCGCTGGTGGCTGTGACCAATCTGGCGCGGACGCTAGAAAAGCTGCAGCAACGTGGCTTGTGGGTGGTCGGTACGGCGGGAGAAGCCGAGCAGGAGATCTACGATCAGGATCTCAGTGGTCCTATCGTTCTGGTGATGGGCGCGGAAGGCAAAGGCATGCGCCGTCTGACGCGCGAGCACTGTGACTTCCTGGTCCGCCTGCCGATGGCTGGAAGCGTTAGCAGTCTCAATGTGTCGGTCGCCACGGGCGTCTGTCTGTTCGAGGCGCTACGCCAGCGTCGTTCGGCAGGGTAAAGGCTGGCTGACAAGCTCCCGCCGCGTTGCCGTTCATCGCGAAACGGATCGCTCCTGTAACGGTCATTAGCCCGTTTCTGGTCGACTATTGGTTTGGTCGTGCATGATGGCCGCTGTCGTTAGCGGCCAAGTCAAGCGCGCATCATGGAGGTTATATGCCGCAGCGCCCGCCTTTCGAGGCATTGTTCAGGGCTTCTCCGAACGCTTATTTATTGCTTGATCGCGAGTTGACCATCCTGGATGCCAACGAGGCATACCTGAAGCTAACCGCGCGCGAGCTGGACGACATCGTCGGGCGCCGCATACACGACGCGTTCGCCGCTGATCCGCAAGCGCCGGAAACGACCCATGTCGAGGAGCTGCTGGAATCGTTTGCCCGTGTGCTCCGCACTGGCGCTGTGGATACGCTGCCGATCATTCGCTACTCGATCGCCGTGAGCGCTGATAGCGGGGCGGCCTACGAAGACCGTTACTGGAGTGCGACGCACACGCCCCTGTTGGATGAGCGGGGCGAGGTGATCGCGATTCTGCAGCACACCATGGATATCACCGAGATGCAGACGATGAAGGCTTCGCTGCGCTCGGCCGAAAGCTGGGGGCCGTCGTGGCAGCAGATCGGGGCGGCGATTATGTCCCGTGCTGGGCTGATCCAGGACGAAGGCAACCAGTTGCGCCAGCTGTTCGCGCAAGTTCCCGGTTTCGTCTGCTTCCTGCGCGGACCGGAGCACGTGTACGAGATGGTCAATGAGGCCTATCAACAAGTCACCGGTAACCGTCATTTGATCGGCAAGCGCGTGACTGACGGCGTGCCCGAGCTGGCGGAGCAGGGTTTCATCGATTTGCTCGATCAGGTTTATCGCACGGGTGAGCCGTACCGCGGCACGGGGATGCGGGCACTTTTGCAGCGCCGTCCCGGTGTCGAGCCCGAGGAGGTCTACCTCGATCTGGTCTTCCAGCCGATCATCGGGCGTGATGGGCGGACATCTGGCATTTTTGTGCAGGGCAGCGACGTGACCGAGCAGCATCGCAGCCAGCAAGAGCTGCGAGAGCACCGCGAACATCTCGAAGAGCTGGTTCGCGAGCGAACGCGTGAGCTGTTGCATAGTGAGTCCGAGCGCCGGGTAGCAGAGGCGGCGCTGATGCAGGCGCAGAAGCTCGAAGCGGTCGGAAAGCTGACCGGCGGCATCGCCCATGACTTCAACAACATGCTGCAGATCATCGGTGGAAATTTGCAGTTGCTGCGCCGCAATCTGAGCGGCGACGAGACGGCGCAGCGGCGTTTGGAATCGGCGGTTGGCGGCGTGGAAAAAGGAGCACGTCTGGCTTCCCAGCTGCTCGCGTTTGCCAGCCGTCAGCCGCTTCAGCCGCAGTCGATCGATCTGGGTGAACTGCTGGAGCAGATGAGCGAGTTGTTGAACGGCGCGCTGGGGCGGGCTGTGCAGGTGAAGGTCGATATCCAGTCGGATCTTTGGTCGGTTTTCGCCGATGTCGGCAATCTGCAGGCCGCCATTCTCAATCTTGCGGTCAACGCACGTGATGCGATGGCCGGTGGCGGTGCGCTGTCCATACAGCTGCGCAACCGTTCGCTGGGTGCCGCGCAGCTGGCCGATCAGCCTGGTGTCGCTGCCGGGGCTTACGTGGAGTTGAGCGTGATCGACGAAGGCGAGGGCATGCGTCCCGAGGTGCTGGCGCGCGCCTTCGAGCCCTTCTTCACCACGCGCCAGGACGCCAATGCGTCGGGGCTCGGTCTGAGTATGGTGTATGGCTTCGTTCGGCAGAGCGGGGGCTTTGTTGTGCTGGAAGGCGAAGAGGGCAAAGGCACAACCGTGCGGGTTTATCTGCCGAGGGCCGCTGCCGAGGGTATTGAAGAGGGCGAGTCGGGCGGCGATCAAGTGCACAGCCCAGCGTCGGCATCCAGCGTCGGCATCGCCGAGCCGATTCCGGAGCAGGCTGCAGGTTTGAACATTCTCTTCGTCGAGGACGATCCCACGTTGCGCATGCTCACCGGCGAGGTGATGGAGGAGCTCGGGCACCAGGTCAGCCCCTGCGAATCGGCGGAGGCGGCGCTGGAAATGCTGGAACAACGTCGCTTCGATGTGTTGCTGACCGATGTGGGGTTGGCAGGCATGAGCGGTATCGAACTGGTGCGTCAGGCGCGGTCGCGCGATGCCGCGCTGAGCGTCGTGATCGCCTCCGGATACGCCATCAATGCCCGTGAAGAAGGGCTGGACAATCTGCGCACCATGCTCAAGCCCTATGACATTCATCAGGTCAGAACGCTGCTCGAGAGCATTCGGGCCGAACGAATAAGCACTGCGCGCGGCTGAGCCTGGCTGGTTAAATAATCACCAAAGCGCCTTGCGTGGTTGGGCGGGCTTCTCTAGAATTGCGCCCCTTGCCCGGATGGCAGGCGTTTGCGCGCCTCTCTGGCAGGCAAGACAACATACTCATTCACTCCTTGCCTGATCCGCGCGTTGCGGCAGGCTGCAACCCGTAAGGAGCAACAATGCGTCATTACGAAATCATCTTTCTGGTCCATCCCGACCAGAGCGAGCAGGTTGGCGGCATGGTGGAGCGTTACACCAAGCTGATCGAAGAGGACGGTGGCAAGATCCATCGCCTGGAAGACTGGGGTCGTCGTCAGCTGGCTTACGCCATCGACAACGTCCACAAGGCCCACTACGTGATGCTGAACGTCGAGTGCAGTGGCAAGGCTCTGGCCGAGCTGGAAGACAACTTCCGCTACAACGACGCCGTCATCCGTAACCTGGTCATTCGTCGCGATGAAGCCGAGACTGAACAGTCCGAGATGCTCAAGGCTGAGGAAAACCGTAGCGAGCGCCGTGAGCGTCGTGATCGCCCTGAATCTGACTCTGTCAACGAAAATGACAGCGACAGCGACAGCCGCGACAACAACGCTGACGAGTAATCCACGGACCTATTGAGGAGCCTATTTCATGGCACGTTTTTTCCGTCGTCGTAAGTTCTGCCGTTTCACTGCAGAAAACGTGAAAGAGATCGACTACAAGGATCTCAACACGCTGAAAGCCTACATTTCCGAAACCGGCAAGATCGTTCCTAGCCGTATCACCGGAACCAAAGCACGCTATCAGCGCCAGCTGGCTACCGCTATCAAGCGCGCCCGCTTCCTGGCCCTGCTGCCCTACACCGACAGCCACGGCCGTTGATCGAGCTGTTCGACAGACGTAAAGGATAGATCGCATGCGTGCCCTGGCTGACTTCATCATGCGCGGCCGTATGCAGGCGATTGTTGTAGTGGCTGGCTCTGCGGCGTTGCCGATGTTGTTCTGGCTATGTGCTGCAGCAGGAAGCCTGGTGTTGTTGCGTCGTGGTCTGAATGACGCGCTAGGCGTATTGGTCTGGGCTGTATTGCCCGCACTGGCCTGGTGGTATTTCGGGGATCCACGCACGCTGCTGGTACTGCTGGGATCGTTCGGGTTGGCGTTGTTGTTGCGCAACCGGAGCTCCTGGCCTCGAGTGATGTTGTGCAGTGTGGGGCTCGGGGTGTTGTATGCCTGGGCGCTTGGAATCGTTTTCGGCGAGCCGATCGCGGCGCTCGCCACCGAGTTGCAGAAAGTGCTGCCCGACATGCTGTCGGAGGCCTATCAGCAGCTCTCGGTGGAAGAGCAGACCCGCTTGGGGGCATTGCTGATACCGGTTCTAACCGGATTGCTTGCAGCGCTGCTGCAGATAATCACCCTGCTCAGTCTGATGCTCGGACGTTATTGGCAAGCGTTGTTGTACAACCCGGGTGGCTTCGGACTCGAGTTCCGGGCGCTGCGCTTTTCGCCGGTACCGGCGATGGTGCTTCTAGCGGGCATGTTGCTAGGGCCAAGCCTTGGTGTGCAGATGGCGATGCTGGCTCCGCTGTGCAGTGTTCCGCTGGCGTTTGCCGGTATTGCATTGGTGCACGGGCTGGTGGCGAAGAATCGGATGTCGCGGTTCTGGCTGGTGGGGCTTTACGTCACGCTGGTGCTGTTCATGCAGTTGATTTATCCGTTACTGGCCGTCATGGCTATTGTCGACAGTTTGTTTGATTTTCGCGGTCGGGCATCTCGTGATGACGATGCGGGACCTGCGAACGGTGAAGGTTAAAAGTTAAGAGGTAAGACTCAAATGGAAGTCATCCTGCTAGAAAAAGTCGCAAACCTGGGTAACCTGGGCGACAAGGTAAACGTCAAGTCTGGTTACGGTCGCAACTACCTGCTGCCGCAGCGCAAGGCTACCGCTGCAACCCCGGCCAACATCGCCGAGTTCGAAGCTCGTCGTGCCGACCTGGAAAAAGCTGCTGCCGATCGTAAGGCCTCTGCCGAAACTCGCGCTGCTCAGCTGGCTGAACTGGAAGTCACCATCACCGCTACTGCGGGCGATGAGGGCAAACTGTTTGGCTCGATCGGTACTCATGACATCGCTGACGCACTCACCGCTTCCGGCGTCGAAGTTGCGAAAAGCGAGATCCGCTTGCCGAACGGCACCATCCGTCAGGTTGGTGAGTACGACGTGGCTGTGCACCTGCACACCGACGTTGAAGCGACCGTGAAGCTGATCGTGATCGCTGGCTGATACTGGCCGTCGTCTGGCACCACTGGTGCCTGACGGGTAACATCGGGCACGTTTCCACGCGAGTGGAACGTGCCTTTTGTCTTTCTGAACGTCAAAGAATTCCGAGTGCCATGAACGACATCAGTGTGCCCCAGCAATACGACCTGGAAACCGCCGCGCTCAAAGTGCCGCCTCATTCCATCGAGGCCGAGCAGGCCGTGCTTGGGGGACTGATGCTGGATAACAATGCCTGGGAGCGTGTGCTTGACCAGGTGTCAGATGGTGATTTCTATCGCCATGATCACCGGCTGATCTTCCGTGCCATCTATACGCTGGCTGAGCGCAACTCGCCGTTCGACGTGGTGACGCTGTCCGAGCAGTTGGATAAAGAGGGGCATCTGTCGCAGGTCGGCGGGCTCGCCTATCTGGGTGAGCTGGCCAAGAACACCCCGTCCGTGGCGAACATCAAGGCCTATGCGCAAATCATTCGTGAGCGTGCCACGCTGCGTCAGCTGATCGGTATCAGCAATGACATTGCCGACAGCGCATACGCACCGCAGGGGCGGACGGGCGATGAAATTCTCGACGAAGCCGAGCGGATGATCTTCCAGATTGCCGAGGCTCGCCCCAATACGGGTGGGCCGATAGGAATCAACGACATTCTGGTCAAGGCCATCGACCGGATCGACTCGCTGTTCAATGCTGGCGAGGACATTACCGGGCTGTCGACCGGCTTCGCTGATCTGGACGAGGCCACCAGCGGTCTGCAACCGGCTGACCTGATCATCGTTGCCGGTCGTCCTTCCATGGGGAAGACCACTTTTGCGATGAACCTTGTGGAGAACGCTGCACTGCGTTCCGACAAGGCGATCCTGGTCTTTTCGCTGGAAATGCCCGCGGACTCCATCGTAATTCGTATGCTGGCCTCCCTTGGCCGGATCGACCAGACCAAGGTGCGGACCGGCAAGCTCAGCGACGACGACTGGCCACGGCTGACCTCTGCGGTGAACCTGCTCAACGACCGCAAGTTGTTCATCGACGATACCGCAGGCATCTCACCATCGGAAATGCGCGCCCGCACGCGGCGTCTGGCTCGGGAGCATGGGGAGATCGGCATGATCATGGTCGACTATCTGCAGCTGATGCAAATCCCTGGCTCCAGTGGCGACAACCGTACCAACGAGATTTCCGAGATATCGCGCTCGCTGAAAGGCTTGGCCAAGGAATTCAATTGTCCAGTCATCGCACTCTCGCAGCTTAACCGCTCCCTTGAGCAGCGACCCAACAAGCGCCCAATCAACTCAGACCTTCGTGAGTCCGGCGCTATCGAGCAGGACGCCGACATCATCATGTTCGTTTACCGGGACGAGGTGTATCACCCGGAAACCGAATACAAGGGTGTGGCCGAAATCATCATTGGCAAGCAGCGGAACGGTCCCATCGGCACCACGCGGCTGGCGTTCCTCGGCAAATACTCCCGCTTCGAGAACCTGGCGCCGGGTAGTTACCAGTTTGATGATGAGTAGGTAAGGGGTAGCTTGAGGCCTGAAGCTGGTAGCTTGAAGTAAAAGTATAAAAGCCTGACTGTGTTTGGTGATCAGCGTCCGAGCTGACTTCCAGCTTCCAGCGGTTCAGCCTAAGATTCCACTTCCCTTCGTTGCCAGGAACCCTCCCATGCGCCCCCTCGTTGCCACGATCAATCTGGCCGCCATCCGTCACAACTACGCCCTTGCGAAACGTTGCGCGCCGGGGCGGCGGGCTTTTGCTGTGGTCAAGGCCGATGCCTATGGGCATGGCGCGGCGTCGGTAGTGACGGCGTTACGCACCGAAGCCGATGGCTTTGCGGTGTGCAGCGTCGAGGAAGCGCGCATCGTACGGGAACAGGCGCCCGAAGCACGCGTGCTGCTGCTTGAAGGTTGCTTCGATCTAGAGGATTGCCGGGCGGCGATGGAGTGGGGGTTGGATATCTCGGTGCAGGGTGCCGAACAGGCGCAGCGGCTTCTGGATTGCGCGACGACGCGCCCGCTAAATGTCTGGCTCAAGCTCGATTCAGGGATGCATCGACTAGGCTTCGATACGGCTGAATTGAGGTCTTGGGCCGAGCGTTTGCGTGCTGCGCCGCAGGTGGCGGAGCTGAATCTGATGAGCCATTTCGCTTGCGCCGATGAACACATGCATCAGCTGACCGAGCGCCAGCTGGAAAGCTATCAGGGGCTGCAGGACATCGCCTTCGACCAGCGCAGCTTTGCCAACTCCGCAGCCGTATTGACGCTGGCCCCGGCGCACATGGATTGGTTGCGCCCCGGCATTATGCTCTATGGCGCCTCGCCGTTTGCCGAGCGCAGTGCCGTCGAGCTGGGATTGCAGCCAGCCATGACGTTGAACGCCGAAGTAATTGCTATGCACGAAGTGCCGGCCGGCGAAAGCGTCGGTTATGGCGCGACCTGGATAGCGCAGCGCCCATCGCGTATCGGCACAGTCAGTTGTGGTTATGCCGATGGCTATCCACGTCATGCACCATCGGGCACGGCGGTCGTGGTTCGTGGTCAGCGCGTACCGCTGGTAGGTAGGGTGTCGATGGACATGCTGGCGATAGACCTGACCGATATGCCCGATGCGGCCATCGGCGATGCGGTCGAGCTCTGGGGCGCGCAGATGCCGGTCGACGAACTGGCCCACGCCTGCGGCACCATCGGTTACGAACTGCTCACCAAGGTGACGCGGCGGGTGCCGCGCAGATACCTCGGTTAAAGCCCCCTCGACTGCCGGCCTGATGCGTAGGGCCGAACTTGTTCGGCCGTTGCGAAATCCGCTGGCCGAATGAATTCGGCCCTACAGGATAGGTGGCCCACGCTCCAGCCGCGTAGGGTGGATGACGCGAAGCTCATCCACCGGCGGAATGGCGGATGTAACACGACATCCACCCTACGAAATCCGACCTCTGCGCTGGGCCTTCCTGATCATTTTTTGTGCTATATTCCGCGCCCGTTTTCGTTGCCCGGTTTTTCGCCATGCACGCTGCCAAGCCCTTGTTCGACTATCCCAAATACTGGGCCGAGTGTTTCGGCCCGGCGCCTTTCCTGCCGATGAGCAGGGAGGAGATGGATCAGCTCGGATGGGATTCGTGCGACGTCATCATCGTCACCGGTGATGCTTACGTCGACCATCCGTCGTTCGGCATGGCGATCATCGGGCGGCTGCTGGAAGCCCAGGGTTTCCGCGTTGGCATCATCAGTCAGCCGGACTGGCACAGCAAAGATGACTTCATGAAGCTCGGCGAGCCGAACCTGTTTTTCGGCATCGCAGCCGGCAACATGGACTCGATGATCAACCGCTACACGGCCGATCGAAAAATGCGTTCAGACGACGCTTATACGGCCGGTGGCCTGGCTGGAAAGCGTCCGGACCGTGCCAGTCTGGTCTATAGCCAGCGCTGCAAGGAAGCCTACAAGCACGTGCCGGTGGTGCTGGGCGGTATCGAAGCCTCGCTGCGGCGCATCGCGCATTATGACTATTGGTCCGACAAGGTGCGCCGTTCGATCCTGATGGATGCGACTGCGGATATCCTGCTCTATGGCAATGCCGAACGTGCCATTGTCGAGGTGGCCCAGCGCATCGCGCGTGGCGAAGCGGTCGAGCAGATTACCGATGTGCGCGGTACCGCCTTCATCCGCAAGAGCCCGGCTCCAGATTGGTACGAGATCGATTCGACCCGGATCGACCGGCCCGGCAAGGTCGACCAGATTATCAATCCCTACGTCAGCACCCAGGATCTTCAGGCCTGCGCCATCGAAAAGGACAAGGGACCTGCCGAGGATCCGAACGAGCCGAAGGTCGTCCAGTTGCTGCCGAACCCGAAGGTTGAACGCGACAGGACGGTGATCCGTCTGCCGTCGTTCGAGAAAGTGCGAAACGATCCGGCGCTGTACGCCCATGCCAACCGCGTGCTGCATCTGGAGACCAATCCGGGCAACGCCCGTGCGCTGGTGCAACGTCACGGCGATCACGACATCTGGCTGAATCCGCCGCCAATACCGCTGACCACCGAAGAGATGGACTACGTCTTCGCTTCGCCGTACGCGCGTGTCCCGCACCCGTCTTATGGCGGTGCGAAGATTCCCGCCTACGAGATGATCCGCTTCTCCGTGAACATCATGCGCGGCTGCTTTGGCGGCTGCACTTTCTGCTCGATCACTGAGCATGAGGGACGCATCATCCAGAGCCGCTCGCACGAGTCGATCCTGCACGAGATCGAGGAGATGAAAAACGTGCCGGGATTCACCGGCGTGGTCTCGGACCTCGGCGGCCCGACCGCCAATATGTACCGGCTGGCCTGCAAGAGCCACGACATCGAGAAGCACTGCCGCAAGCCGTCCTGCGTGTTCCCGGGTATCTGCGAGAACCTCGATACTGATCACAGCTCGTTGATCGAGCTGTACCGCAAGGCGCGTGCGTTACCGGGTGTGAAAAAGATCCTGATCGCCTCGGGCCTGCGCTACGACTTGGCGGTGGAATCGCCGGAATACGTAAAGGAGCTGGTCACCCACCATGTCGGCGGCTATCTGAAGATCGCCCCGGAGCACACCGAGCGCGGCCCGCTGGACAAGATGATGAAGCCGGGCATCGGTTCCTACGATCGCTTCAAGCGGATGTTTGAGAAGTATTCGAAGGAGGCGGGCAAGGAGCAGTACCTGATCCCGTACTTCATCGCCGCGCATCCGGGGACCACCGACGAGGATATGATGAACCTCGCCCTATGGCTGAAGGCCAACGGCTTCCGTGCCGATCAGGTGCAAGCCTTCTATCCCTCGCCTATGGCCTCGGCCACCGCGATGTACCACAGCGGCAAGAACCCGTTGCGCAAGGTGACCTACAAAAGCGAGGGCGTCACCATCGTCAAGAGCGAGGAGCAGCGCCGCTTGCATAAGGCCTTCCTGCGCTACCACGATCCTAAGGGTTGGCCGCTGTTGCGCGAAGCTCTGCAGCGCATGGGGCGCGCCGATCTGATCGGGTCCGGCAAGCACCAACTGATTCCTGTGCATCAGCCGGCAGCGGATGGCTACCAGAGCGCACGGCGCAAGAATTCCACGCCGGTGGGAAGCAAGAAGGCCGGGCAGGGCGGCAAAATCCTAACCCAGCACAACGGCCTGCCGCCGCGCAGCCACGACGGCAATGCCTGGGACAAGCGCGAGCAGGCCAAGGCCGCTGCTGAAGCGCGACGCAAGGCCGCGGCCGGTGCTGGAAAGCCATCCGGCAAGAGCCGTAAACCTTCGCAGCGTCCCGCCGCGCCGCGTTGAGGTTGTCGCCACCCCAGCTTCGATGGTCCGGTGGCGCTCTCAGCTCTTGAAAGCAAGTGTCGCCTGGTTCAGTTCGCTGGCTAGGCGCAGCATCTGTTCGCTTTGCTCGCGACCGCGACCGATATGCGTCAGGTTGCTATCCCCTAACTGATGGATGCGTTCGCTGTGACCGCGAATTTCGCTCACCGCCTCGCTCTGCTGTGCGGTGGCATGGGCGATCTGCGCCGCCATGCGTTCGATCGAGCCGATGGTGACGACGATCTGATCCAAAGCCGAATCGGCTGTTTCGGCCAGCAGGGCGGTGGCTTCGGCATGATCGACCTGGATGCGCATGGCCTCTACGGATTGATGGGCGGCTTTTTGCAAATTGCCGATCAGCAGTTGGATTTCTTCGGTAGCGCCGCTGGTGCGCTGCGCCAGGGTGCGAACTTCATCGGCGACCACGGCGAAGCCACGGCCCTGCTCGCCTGCTCTGGCCGCCTCGATCGCGGCGTTCAGCGCAAGTAGATTGGTCTGCTCGGCGATCGAGCGAATCACGATCAACACCTTACCGATGGTACCGGTTTCATCGGCAAGGTGCTCAATGGCTTGGGCATTGCCGTGCACTTCGCTAACCAAACTATGCAGTCCCGTCAGGCTCTTGCCGATGACGTCCTGTCCCTGGTTGACGGCCAGGCTAGCGGCGCGGCCGGCGTCGGCTGTCTGTTCGGCGCCATTGGCGACTTCCTGAATGGTTGCTTCCAGTTCTCCAAGAGCGTCTCGTATCTGAGCGGTATCGCTGCTCTGGCGGCTGGCGCTTCGGTGCAGGTCGCTGCTCATATCCGCCAGGCTGCGGCTGTTGCCAGTGACCTCTTGTGCGTGCTGGCGCAGCGTTCCGACCAGCGTGAGCAGATAGCTGCGCAGTTGGTTGAGCGATGTGCCGATCTCGATCATTTCAGGTGTTCTGGTGTCGAGCTCGACGGGCTTTTCGAAATCGCCCCGGGCCCATGCCGAAAGCGCCGGCGCGAGCTGCCCCAACGAGCGCGTCAACTGGCGCTGCAAGCGATCAATGGCGAGCGCGACCAGTAAGATCAGGGCGATGATGGTGCCCTGGATGATGCGAACCTCCGATTGGATACGTCCATGTTCGGCGCGGATTACCGGTTCCAGTTCGGCGAGGGCCAGCTGCAGCGCAGCGATTTTTTGCGTGCTGCTGGTCATCAGTTCGCTGCGTTGTTGGATTTGTTCCCGCGTTCGCTGAAGCTCGGCAGGGTAGCGGTTGATTAGCCCGACCAAGTCGCGCCTGAGAGCGATGCCCTGGTCTTCACTGGCCCGCTCGGACTGCTCCTGTTCGAGATTCAGTAATGCGGCGAAGGCGCTGGCGCCCGTGCGCTGTTCGGTTGCGATGCCCAGCAAAGGCAGCGCATTGAGCGTGTCCGCCTCCTTGCTCAGCGCCTGCAGTACCTGATTCACCTCCATCGCCAGTTCGTCCTGGCTGCTGCTTACCAGCTTTCCGCGCGCGTGGCTGAGGCGCAGCAGCTGACGGCTGGCCTCGAACAGCGGTGCCTGGTAGGAATGTGCCGCCGTTTGAGAACTTTGCACTGTGTATCGATGAAGCTGCGCCAATGTGCCGGCAATCTCCCGTTCGGCTTGTAGCAGCAGGCCCTGGGGGTCGCCAGCGAGCTTGCCGGCGGCCAGCAGCTCGTTGGCAGTGTATCGCTCGAGCTGCTCCAGGCTAGGTCTTAGGCGGTCGGCAAACTGGTTCGGTAGGGCTTCCACCTCCGCTGAGAGCCCTTCCAGTGCCTGCATCGCCGCGCTGTGACTGACGGCGTTTCCGCTAGCCAGATAGTCATGGATATTGTCAGCGGCCTGATGCTCGAATCGCTGAGAAAGCCCAAGATAACGATCCATCAGCTGATAAGGGCGCTGCAGTTCGCGCTCAGACCACCAGAGCGTGATACCCAAGGCGAGGCAGATCGCAACGAGCAGGCATGTGTTGACTGTGGTGAGCGACTTCAGACGCATCCTGACCTCCGAATGGTAGGGAGGTCAGCAATGTATGGCTATTTGATGTCATCCATGTGACAGGGTGTATCGCTCGACTCGGTTACGGCCGCCGTGTTTGGCGCGGTAGAGCGCTTCGTCAGCCCGCTGGGTAAGCGACCGGGTGCTGGCGCCGGGAGTCAGTTCGGCAATGCCGCAACTGAAGGTGCAGGACAGATCGGCTGGTTGTGCCGGGTAGCGGATTTCGGCAAAGCGCAGGCGGATTTCGTCGAGCACCTTTGCCGCGTTTTCGATATCCGTGTTCGGCAGCACCACAGCGAACTCCTCTCCACCATAGCGGCCGATATGGTCAGTCTTGCGCAGGCGCTGCTTCAGGAACAGGGCGAGGCTTTTGATAACTCTGTCGCCCATGGGATGCCCGTAGCTGTCGTTGACCTTTTTGAAATGATCGATATCGATCATGGCGAAACACAGCGGCTGACCGTCTCGGCGGGCTCGTGAGGCGGCGTCTTCGAGCAACTGCAGGCTGTGCGTGTGGTTGTACAGCCCGGTCAGGCTGTCGCGAACGATGCGTGCCTTGAGATTGCGTGCCCGCTCGGCGCGAGTCCGCACGGTGGCGATCAAATGGCTGGGCTTGATCGGCTTGGTCAGGAAGTCGTCGCCACCTTCGTTCATCGCATCGAGTTGTTTTTCGAGATCATCTTCGGCCGACAGATAGATGATCGGCACGCTCACGTAGCGTTCGTGCTGGCGAATGACCTTGGCCAGTTCGGTGCCCAGACATTCGGGCATGTACATGTCCAAGATAATCAAATCCGGCTGGAATTCAGCCAGATAGGTGAAGGCTTGAATGGGTTCGTTGAGCGTCTGGGTAATGATTCCGGCGTTGTTCAATACGCGTTCGGTATGTGTCGCCTGGGCACGCGAGTCGTCGATGATGAGTACGCGAAAGGGTTCGTAGTGGGCGGTACGGGTAAGCACTTCGACCTTTTCCAACAGGCTCGATGCATCGATGGTACCGGTGAAAAATTCAAGGCCGCCGGCGCGCACGGCGGCCAGGCGCATGGGCGTGTCGGTCTCCTCGTGGCTGAAGAATATCAACGGCAGTTTCTCTTCCAGGCCCAGTTGCACGCGTTCGGCGAGTTTCAGCCCTTCGCCCGGCCCATTGAAGTCGACGTCCATGATTAGGGCTGCGGGGTGGCGCTCATGCATGGCGGCACGAAATGCTTCGTCGCTGGCAAAAGCCTGAGCGGCCATGCTGAAGAACTCGAGCTGACGGACCACGTGATTGGCGCGCTCGTTGTCCTCCAGTGCGATGTAGATAGGCTTGCTCAATGCGGGGACATAGCCGGACTGCCCACGCGGGTCGCTATGACGTAGGCCGGTACGGGCGAGGCGATAGATCAGCTGGCTGAGGGTGGCGATGGTGTCGCTCGACAAGCGCCCGCGGTTTTCCTTGATATCCCTCAGACACTCCTCAATAGCGAGTGCAAGTTGTCGGTGCTCGGTCTGTTCGAATCGTTCGGCAAATCGCCGCAGCCGTTGGCTGGCATCGGCAAGGGCAGTTCGGTAGTGATCGTTCCATTCGCTGCGTTGCAGCTGCTGCCAGACTTCGAGTACCTCTCGTGCCTGGTGGATGACCCGTTGCGCGAAGTGCTGTTTGAGTTCTTCTTGGTCCGACATCTTCGGTTTCCTGGGCCCGCTGCGGCAGTCTTCTGAGAGGGCGCGATGGTGGCCGCATGCTACCACTGATCTGGTCGATCGACAGAATGTATGTCGGTGGCTTGGTTCTCATTATGAGGTTTGGGTGTATCGGCTGCGTTATAGTGGTTCGCCTGCCGCAACGCTCTTGGCGACCGATGGTCGAATCTTTGCATTTTGAGAAGAAGGACAGACCCCATGTTGGATTGGAAGAACCGCTTCGGCCGTCTCGGCTCGTCGGGAAGCACAGCCAGGACGGACGGCGCGACTCGCAATCCCCTGGTACTGGCGCTCGTCGCAGTGATTGCAGTCTATTTGCTGGTTGCGTTGCTGGTGGGCTGGTACTGGAGTTCCGAGCCTGATCGTTTCTCGGTGCAGCAGCATGTTCAGCATACAGCCGATGCTTCGCAGCAGCAGATCGTCAATGGCTACACCACGGTCGAGACCCTCAAGCGAGTTGCCGGCACCCTGCTGGACAAGCCAGGCGGTTACCTGACTAATGACGTCGCGCCGCCCGGCCTGTGGCTGGACAACATGCCCAGCTGGGAATACGGGGTCCTGGTTCAGGTGCGTGATCTCAGCCGAGCGTTGCGCAAGGACTTTGCACGATCACAATCCCAATCGACCGAGGATGCCGACCTGTCCAAGGCCGAGCCGTTGTTCAATTTCGACAATCGCAGCTGGGCGCTGCCTGCCAGCGAATCGGAATACCGCAACGGCATTCGCTATCTGGACCGTTACCTGGCGCGCTTGAGCGACCCAGCGCCCAAGGCGCAGTTTTATTCGCGTGCCGATAATCTGAATAACTGGCTGGGAGATGTCGGTACTCGGCTGGGCTCGCTGTCCCAGCGGCTGTCGGCCAGCGTCGGTCGGGTACGCCTGGATGCCCAGGTAGCCCCGGAGCTGGAGCGTGAAGGCGTACAACAAGTGCTCGAGGAGGAGCGCGTCGAAACCGCCTGGCTGCAGATCGATAACGTGTTCTACGAGGCGCGTGGGCAGGCTTGGGCATTGTCACATCTGCTGCGCGCCATTGAAGTGGACTTCGCTGATGTGCTGGCCAAGAAGAACGCGACGATCAGCGTCAGGCAGATCATCCGTGAACTCGAAGCCGCACAGGAGCCGCTCTGGAGCCCGATGGTGCTCAATGGCAGCGGCTATGGCGTGCTGGCGAATCATTCGCTGGTGATGGCGAACTACATCTCGCGTGCCAATGCGGCGATCATTGATCTGCGCATGCTGCTGTCGCAGGGGTAGAAGAAGCAGCTTGAAGCTGGAAGTCAGAAGCTTGAGGTAAAAGCGGGCAAGTACTTGACGGGACTTCAGTGCCAGCCATGCTGACTTCCAGCTTCCAGCTTCCAGCTTCCAGCTTCCAGCTTCCAGCTTCCAGCTTCCAGCTTCCAGCTTCCAGCTTCCAGCTTCCAGCTTCCAGCTTCCAGCTTCCAGCTTCCAGCTTCCAGCTTCCAGCTTCCAGCTTGGCTTAATCCAGCCCGAGCTTCTTCAGCCGATAACGCATGGAGCGGAACGAAAGGCCCAGCCGTTGAGCGGCTGCGGTGCGGTTCCAGCGGGTTTCTTCCAGCGCCTGCATGATCAGCTTGCGTTCGACATCCTCGAGGTGGTCTTCGAGGTTGTCGATTTGCGCGAGGTTCGCTTCGCCGTTTTCCGACATGCCGGGTGCGTCTGCTAGGCGCAGATCGCTGGGCTTGATCTCATCGCCTTCGCAAAGCGTGTAGGCGCGTTCCAGCATATTTTCCAGCTCGCGAACGTTACCGGGAAACCGATAGCTCTGCAGTTTGGCCACTGCGTCGGGATGTAGTCGCGCCGGCGTGTCGTTGCATTCCCGGGCGAGGCGGCGGAGCATGGCTTCGGCCAATTGGGCGATGTCTTCGCGGCGCTCCCGCAACGGCGGTACGCGCAGCTCGATGACGTTGAGCCGATAGTAGAGGTCCTGACGGAAACGGCCGGCCGCCACTTCGCTGGCGAGATCCTTATGGGTGGCGCAGAGAATCCGTACGTCCACCACGACCTCTTTCGCTCCGCCGACCGAGCGGACGGCTTTTTCCTGAATCGCGCGCAGCAGTTTCACTTGCATCGGAAGGGGCAGGTCGGCCACTTCGTCGAGAAACAAGGTCCCGCCATCAGCGGCCTGAAACAGGCCCGGTTTATCTTCCACCGCGCCCGTGAAACTGCCCTTCTTATGGCCAAAAAATTCGCTCTCCATCAGCTCCGATGGAATCGCGCCACAGTTGACCGGAACGAACGGGCGCTCGTGACGTGGACCTTGCTCATGGATCAGCCGCGCCACCAATTCCTTGCCACTGCCGGACTCACCGCTGATGTAGACCGGCGCCTGACTGCGTGCCAGCTTGCCGATCTGCTTGCGTAGCACGTTCATTGGCGGAGAGGCGCCGAGCAGACGGCTATCGACGCTCAGATCATTGGGGTTCGGCGCGCGCAGGCGCAGCGCCGTGTTGACCAGTTCCCGTAGCCGGCCAAGGTCGACCGGTTTGGTGAGAAAGTCGAAAGCACCGGCTTTGAGCGCACCGATGGCCGTATCGAGGCTGCCGTAGGCGGTAATCATCGCCACAGGAAGATGTGGATACTGTTGCTGGATGAACTGCACCATCTCCAGTCCGCAGCCGTCGGGCAGGCGCATGTCGGTCAGGCACAGGTCGTAATGCTCGCGCGCCAGGCACTCGCGGGCTTCCTTGAGATTGCGGGCGCTGCGGGTGTCCAGCTTCATGCGCCCGAGGGTGATCTCCAGGAGTTCCCGGATATCGGGTTCGTCATCGATGATCAGCGCTTTTTGGCGGGCGGTCATGGTCTCGGTCTTTCGGTTGTGGCGCGGAGTCGGCAATGTTAACGCTACAGCGCGTACTTTGTACCGCGACCTGGCGGATGTGTGACCCGTGCCGCCTCGTCAGGTCAGCTTGCGCGGATGCGCGAAGACGATACGGAAGCAACTGCCGCCCTCGGCTCGTTCTCGGTAATCCAGACGAGCCTGGTTGCTTTCGCATAGCTCTCGCGAGATATAGAGGCCAAGACCCGTGCCCTTGTTCTCTGTCGTGAAAAAAGGCTCGAAAATATTCTGCAGTTTGTCGGTTGGCACGCCTGGGCCGTCGTCGAGCACTTCGAGCACTGGCAGATCGCTGGACTCGTCGCGGAACAGCTGTAGCCACACCTGTGCTTGATCGTTCATCTGGCCGCTGTAGCGAAGGCCGTTTTGCACGAGATTGGTCAGCACTTGGATCAGCTGGTTCGGGTCCATGCGGGTCTGCAGCGAGCTGCCGCGGGTTTCCACGTGCACGTGCTGATGGGGCGGTAAATTCTCACGAAACTCGCTGGCGAACCGATGCACCCAGTATTTCAGGTCCAGTAATTGTGGCTCGGCCTGGCGCCGGCGCGACAGCTGCAGCACGTTTTCGATGACCAGATTCATGCGCCGCGAATGGTCCTGAATGATCTGCGTGAGCCGCAGATCCGCCGCGTCCAGAACTTCTGATTCCTGCAGCAGCTGAGCGGCGTGGCTGATTGCGCCGAGCGGGTTGCGGATCTCGTGGGCGATGCTTGCCGTCAAGCGGCCAAGGGATGCGAGCTTGAGCTGCTGGGCTTTCTGTGCGATCTGAGAGATGTCCTCGAGAAACACCAGCGTGTCCTGTTTCACTCCGTGCTGCAGGATGGCGAAGCTCGGTTGTAGCGTGGCGCCATTGGGCGTTGCCTTGAAATTACGCGGGCGCAGGGTTGGGTTGTCGCGCCATTGTTGCAGTCCTTTGATCAGGTCCGGGCAGCGTGGCGCCAGTCGCTCTCCAGCCAGTGATTGTTGGCCAAGCAGGTCGAGCGCACCTTGATTGGCGAGCAGCACGCGTTCCGCTTGGTCCAGCACGAGTATTCCGGTGCGCATACGCTGCAGGATCTGTGCATTAAGCGCTTCGAGGTTGGCGACTTCCTCCGCGCGCTGGCGCGCCAGGGTTTCGCTGACCTGCAGCCGCCGCGTCAGACCTTGCACCAGTAGCGCAGCGGCGAAGCAGAGCGTTCCCAGCGCCGCGGCCTGGACGTATTGACTGCCCGTGGAGGGATCGCTGAGGCTGAGGTAGAACGTCAGATAGATGAGCCCGGTCGCGGCAACCGCGGCGATGAAAAAACCGATGCGTCCATGTAGCAGTATGTTGGCGATGGCGACCGCGACGATCAGCAGGTTGCCGATCCCACTGGGCGTGCCGCCGGCAAAATAGAACAACGCCGTGAGCAGCACGACGTCCAGCAGGGCGAGGCCCAGAATCGGCAGCTCCCGCTTAGGGCTTTGCAGCAGTACGGCGATGAGAATGTTGAGTATCAGGTAGGCCCAGGCGCCATAGTGGAATGCCGCTGGGTTGATCATGCGCATCAGGTCGCTATGCAGATCACTGCTGATGAGCAGCACCAGCACGAGGCCGATCGCGACGCGATAGAGGTGGTAGAGGCGAAGGATTCGCTGGCCTTGGTGGCCCAAAAACGTCAGGCGCTCAATTCCCACCTGACTGGTTGTCCTGTTCCAGGTGTCCCTGGCTGCAGTACCACTGATCATGGTTCTGCAGCGCTTGCTCGCGTGGCAGATGCACGCCGCAGTGAGCGCAGCGGACCATCATCACAGTGGTTTGTTGCGGTTTGCTGGTCGCCTTCGGCTTGCTTGTCAGGCGGCGCCAGAGCCAGAACGCCGCAGCAATCAGAATGATCCAGAACAACAGACGAAACAGGCCCATATTGCTATTTCCTGGCTAAGGCGTGCGGATCTGCCCTCTGGCAGGTTCTGTGGTTTTGCACGTTGGTCGTCCTGGTGTCGGGCTGCCTTAGTCGAATAGGCCGAAGGTCAGATAACTCCACCAGGAGCGGCCTTCACCTTCTTGCTCGTTTTCCGCTTCGGCTTCTGCCTCCCGCAGGACGGGGCGCAGTTCGTCAGGCAGATCCTGTGCGGCGTTTTCGTACTGGCGTACGACGTCGCGGTTGGATTGCGAGCTGTCCGGAACCTTGTTTTCCGTTTCGATCAGGCCAAGCGTAGCGCGAGACAACCAGCCACGGTTGTCGGCTTCCTCCTCGCGCGGCACGAACTCGCCGTCTTCCAGGCTAGGATGCTGCGGGTAGTTGAGCTTCAGTGTTTCCAGGCTGGTGCCAGCGAGGTCGTCGAGCCCCAGGCGCTGGTAGGCTTCCGTCATGACGGCCAGGCCATCGCCGACAGCGGGCGTGCCCTGGAAGTTTTCCACCACGTAACGGCCGCGGTTGGCCGCAGCGACATAGGCCTGACGACGCAAGTAGTAGTCGGCGACATGGATTTCGTTGGCCGCCAGCAGGTTACGCAGATAGACCATGCGTGCCTTGGCATCTGGGGCGTAGCGGCTATTCGGGAAGCGTGTGGTCAGTTGTGCGAATTCGTTGAAGGAATCGCGTGCGGCTCCCGGATCACGCTTGGTCATGTCCAGCGGCAGAAAGCGTGCGAGCAGACCACGGTCCTGGTCGAACGAGGCCAGGCCCTTCAGGTAGTAGGCGTAATCGACGCTCGGATGCTGCGGGTGCAGCCGAATGAAGCGTTCAGCCGAGGAGCGCGCGGCTTCAGGCTCGGTGTTGCGATAGTAAGCGTAGATCAGTTCCAGCTGCGCCTGTTCGGCGAAGCGGCCGAAGGGATAGCGGGACTCAAGAGTCTTCAGTTTGTTAATGGCGCTGGTATAGCTCTTGTTGTCCAGGTCGGCCTGTGCCTGCCGGTACAGTTCCGCTTCGCCGAGGTTTTCGCTGATGGTTTCGTTCGATGAGCAGGCAGCGGTGAGGGCGAAAATGGCGATCAGCAGCAGGTGTTTCACTTGCATGGCGGCTTGCGTCCCTGTGACGGCTGGCTGTCTCGCGCTGAGCCGTCCTGTTATGATGAGCGCCCCGGCTGGCCGGGACAAAGACGCCGTATTTAAACACAAGCGTGTTGCCGAAACCAAAGGCTCCGCCTGCGCCGCTATCACAGGTCGGCCCTTCTTGTACGTCAGCCTGCTTTGGCATTGGCCCTGCGCGGCACCCGGTCGATAATCGCTCGTCAGGCTGGCCTAACTGCCGCACCCTTGCCTTTTCCCTCCTTTATGAAGCGCCCTTAATTATGTCCACGATCTCGACTCAGGCCATTCACCTTCGCGCCGAGGTGCCGTTCGACCTCGGCGGGCAGCGCCTCGATCAGGTCGCGGCTCAGCTTTTTTCGGAACATTCCCGTTCGCGCCTCGCGGCCTGGATCAAGGACGGGCGGCTGACGGTAGACGGCGCCGCGTTACGCCCCCGCGACACGGTGCATGCGGGCGCGGTTCTGGAGCTTTCCGCCGAGCAACAGGCTCAGGGCGAGTGGGTGGCGCAGGATATTCCCCTGGATATCGTCTTCGAGGACGAGCACATCCTGGTGCTGAACAAACCGTCTGGTCTGGTGGTGCATCCCGCGGCAGGGCATGCCGATGGCACGCTGCTCAATGCACTGCTGCACCATGTGCCGGATCTGATCAATGTGCCGCGCGCCGGCATAGTGCATCGTCTGGACAAGGACACGACGGGGCTGATGGTCGTGGCCAAGACGCTGCAGGCGCAGACGCGCCTGGTCGAGCAGCTGCAGGCGCGCAGCGTCAGCCGCATCTATGAAGCCATCGTCATTGGTGTGATCATCACCGGCGGTACTGTCGATGCGCCCATCGGCCGGCACGGCCAGCAGCGCCAACGCATGGCGGTGGTCGAAGGCGGCAAGCCTGCAGTCAGCCACTATCGAGTGCTGGAGCGCTTCCGCTCGCACACCCATGTCCGGGTCAAGCTGGAAACCGGCCGCACTCACCAGATTCGTGTACACATGACCCATCTCGGCTATCCGCTGGTGGGCGATCCTTTGTATAGCGGGCGCTTCCGTATTCCGCCGGCGGCGAACCCGACCATGGTGCAGACGCTGCGCGATTTCCCGCGACAGGCGCTGCACGCGCGGTTTCTCGAACTGGACCATCCGGTCAGTGGTGAGCGGCTGAAATGGGAATCGCCATTGCCGGATGATTTCGTCTGGTTGCTGACACTGCTGCAGCAGGATCGCGAGGCGTTCGTCGGGTGAACGGCTGGGCTGGCGACTGGATCTTCCCCGACTGGCCAGCCCCGCAGCACGTGCGGGCCTGTGTCACCACCCGCAACGGCGGGGCGAGTCAGGCGCCTTTCGACAGCTTCAACCTGGGTGATCACGTCGACGATAATCCAGCCGCTGTGGCTGCAAATCGGCAGTGCTTGCAGCAGCTGCTCGGTTGTCAGCCGGCCTGGATGAGTCAGGTGCATTCGAGCACTGTCGTCGAAGCTGATCCGAATGCCTGTCCCGTCGCTGATGCCAGCTGGACGGGCGCACAGGGTATCGCCAGCGCCGTACTGACCGCCGATTGCCTGCCTGTGTTGTTCTGCAACCTCAGCGGGACCCGGGTAGCGGCCGCGCATGCAGGCTGGCGCGGATTGGCCGGCGGCGTGCTGGAGGCGACCGTGGCGGCGATGGGCGGGTCAGATGCGAAGTTGATGGCCTGGCTCGGCCCGGCGATCGGACCTGCTGCATTCGAGGTCGGCGCCGAAGTGCGCGAGGCGTTCGTGTCGCAGCACGCCATCGCAGCCGAAGCGTTCGTACCCAGCCGCAACGCAGGACGCTACATGGCTGATATCTATCAGCTCGCCCGCATCCGGCTTGCTGCCTACGGTGTCACCAGGGTCTTCGGGGGAGGCTTTTGTACCGTGACTGACCCTCGCTTCTATTCATATCGTCGGGCTGCTCGTACCGGACGCTTCGCCAGCCTAGTCTGGATCGATGGCTAAAGAGCAGCAAGCTGGAGCTGCAACGGCGCGTCTGGCAACCCCATGCCGGCAGGTTACAGCCCCAGCCATGACATGCATCAGCCTCATCCGGCTTGAATCTCTCACAATCAGCCTCATCTAAGTTTCCATCTCGCAGGCTTTCGTTCGAGGTGCGATTGAGTGCGCCGGCCTGCCTTACTGAAAGGTGACTACATGCGTATCGATCGTTTGACCAGCAAGCTGCAGCTTGCCCTCTCCGATGCCCAATCCATCGCCGTCGGTCTTGATCACCCCTCCATCGAGCCGCTGCATTTGATGCAGGCGCTGCTCGATCAGCAGGGCGGTTCGATCAGGTCGCTGCTGATGCAGGTGGGGTTTGACATCAATGGCTTGCGCCAGGCCTTGACCAAAGAGCTGGATCAGCTGCCCAAACTACAGAACCCCACGGGTGACATGAACATGTCGCAGGATCTGGCACGTCTGCTCAACCAGGCCGACCGCTTGGCGCAGCAGAAGGGTGATCAGTACATTTCCAGCGAATTAGTGTTGCTCGCTGCGCTCGACAGCAACACCCGGCTGGGCAAGCTGCTGCTGGCCCAAGGCGTGAGCAAGAAAGCGCTGGAAAACGCTATCTCCAACCTGCGCGGTGGCGATGCGGTCAACGACCCCAATGTGGAGGAGTCGCGTCAGGCACTGGATAAATACACCGTCGACATGACCAGGCGCGCCGAAGACGGCAAGCTCGACCCGGTGATCGGCCGCGACGACGAGATTCGCCGAACCATCCAGGTGCTGCAGCGGCGCACCAAGAACAACCCGGTGCTCATCGGCGAGCCTGGTGTCGGCAAGACTGCCATCGTCGAGGGGCTGGCCCAGCGCATCGTCAACGGCGAGGTGCCCGACGGCCTCAAGGACAAGCGCTTGCTAGCGTTGGACATGGGCGCATTGATCGCTGGCGCCAAGTTCCGCGGCGAGTTCGAGGAGCGCCTCAAGGCCGTGCTCAATGAACTGTCCAAGCAGGAAGGTCGGGTCATTCTGTTTATCGACGAGCTGCACACCATGGTCGGTGCCGGCAAGGCCGAGGGCGCCATGGATGCCGGCAACATGCTCAAACCGGCACTGGCGCGTGGCGAGCTGCATTGCGTCGGTGCCACCACGCTGGATGAGTATCGCCAGTACATCGAGAAGGACGCGGCGCTGGAGCGGCGCTTTCAGCGCGTTCAGGTCGATGAGCCGAGCGAAGAAGACACCATCGCCATCCTGCGCGGCCTGAAGGAACGCTACGAGGTGCATCACGGCGTATCCATCACCGACGGCGCGATCATCGCCGCCGCGAAGCTCTCGCACCGCTACATTACCGATCGGCAGCTGCCGGACAAGGCCATCGATCTGATCGACGAGGCAGGTAGCCGCATTCGCATGGAAATCGACTCCAAGCCTGAGGAATTGGATCGCCTCGATCGACGCTTGATCCAGCTGAAGATCGAGCGCGAGGCACTGAAGAACGAAGACGACGAGGCGACCCGCAAGCGCCTGGCCAAGCTCGACGAGGAAATCGTCAAGCTGGAGCGCGAATACGCCGATCTGGAAGAAATCTGGAAATCGGAAAAAGCCGAGGTGCAGGGCTCCGCCCAGATGCATCAAAGGATCGAGCAGGCCAAGGCCGAACTCGAAGCCGCACGACGCAAGGGCGACCTGGCGCGTATGGCCGAACTGCAGTACGGCATCATTCCGGATCTGGAGCGCAGCTTGCAGATGGTCGACCAGCACGGCAAGGCGGAGAACCAGTTGCTGCGCAACAAGGTGACCGATGAAGAGATCGCCGAGGTCGTCTCGAAATGGACCGGCATTCCGGTCTCGAAAATGCTCGAAGGCGAGCGCGAGAAGCTGCTGAAGATGGAGGATTTGCTGCACCAGCGCGTGATCGGGCAGCACGAAGCGGTGGTTTCGGTGGCCAATGCGGTGCGCCGCTCGCGTGCCGGGCTGGCCGATCCGAATCGCCCCAGTGGCTCCTTCCTATTCCTCGGCCCGACCGGTGTGGGCAAGACCGAATTGTGCAAGGCGCTGGCCGAATTCCTCTTCGATACCGAGGAGGCGATGATCCGCATCGACATGTCCGAGTTCATGGAAAAGCATTCGGTGGCGCGGCTGATCGGTGCCCCGCCGGGCTATGTGGGGTACGAAGAGGGCGGTTACCTAACCGAGGCGGTCCGTCGCAAACCATACTCGGTGGTACTGCTGGATGAGGTCGAGAAGGCTCACCCGGACGTCTTCAACATTCTTCTGCAAGTGCTTGAGGATGGTCGTCTGACCGACAGCCACGGGCGTACGGTGGATTTCCGCAACACGGTAATCGTGATGACTTCGAATCTGGGATCGAGCCAGATCCAGGATCTGGTGGGTGACCCCGATGCGCAGCGGGCGGCGGTCATGGACGCGGTAAGCAGCCATTTCCGGCCGGAATTCATCAACCGCATCGATGAAGTGGTGGTGTTCGATCCTCTGGCGCGCGAGCAAATCGCGGGTATCGCTCAGATTCAGCTGGGCCGCTTGCGGCAGCGTCTGGCTGAGCGCGAGTTGAGCCTGGAGCTCAGCGACGAGGCGATGAGCAAGCTGGTCGCTGTTGGCTATGACCCGGTCTATGGGGCGCGGCCCCTGAAGCGCGCCATCCAGCGCTGGATCGAAAACCCACTCGCTCAGGACATCCTTTCTGGCGCATTCGAGCCGGGGACCAGCATAGCCGGCAAAGTGGAGGGCGATGAGATTCGCTTCGCCAAGGCTTGAGACCTGCGGCAGGGCCACCCAACCAAGGTGGCTCTGTCGATATTGCGGCAAGGCTTGGGTGTCGCTCGTCGCGAGTCGGCTGAGCTCGCAACGCGTTGTAGTAAATCGCATTTTTTCTGTTGACAGGCGCGTCGAGAACCGTAAAATGGCGCGCCTCTGAGGGGGGTTTGCAAAGCATCACAGCGAACCATCCGAAGAGCTGGAAATGATAGTTCCGCGATAGCTCAGTCGGTAGAGCAAATGACTGTTAATCATTGGGTCCCTGGTTCGAGTCCAGGTCGCGGAGCCAATTTCCAATCGGGGTATAGCGCAGTCCGGTAGCGCGCCTGCTTTGGGAGCAGGATGTCGGGAGTTCGAATCCCCCTACCCCGACCATTTTTGGGTCGTTAGCTCAGTTGGTAGAGCAGTTGGCTTTTAACCAATTGGTCGTAGGTTCGAATCCTACACGACCCACCAAATAGCGCCGAAGGCGCACGAGAGCCGGAAGAGCCGCGAGGGTCTTCCGGCTTTTTCTTGTGCGCGTTTATCGAAGGTCACTTGCAGGGGCGAGCTTGCTCGCGAACGTGCGACTCGCTATCCCACAACTCAAATCGCGGCCGTTATCGTTCTCTTGCGCATATATTGGCGAAGCACTGCGCGCAATCGCTAACCCGCACGCGGGTTTTCTATAGGGCGAGGCCCTGCTGCATCGGCAGTCGGGAAGTGGCGCCATGAGTCATGCTCGCGCCGAGCGGGAACAGACCCATGGGCATGAGCTTCAGTGCAGTTTCAGGCGCGGTACGGTACTGGTGCTGAGCTTGTCGCCGATCATCATCAGCGTGGTACGAGCCACTCCATACAGTGCGATCTGATGCATTCGGTATAACGAGACATAGAACATCCGCGCCAGCCAGCCCTCGAGCATGACGTTGCCCGTGAGATTGCCCATCAGATTGCCGACCGCAGAGAAGCTCGAGAGCGAAATCAGCGAGCCGTAATCACGGTAGCGGTAGCTCGGCAGGCTTTGGCCCTCCAAGCGGCGGGCGATGGATTTGGCGAGCAGCGAGGCCTGCTGGTGCGCGGCCTGCGCGCGCGGCGGTACGTTGCGGTCGCTGTCCTGCTGCGGGCATGCGGCGCAGTCGCCGAAGGCGAATATATTCTCGTCGCGGCTGGTTTGCAGGGTCGGCAACACTTGCAGCTGATTGATCCGGTTGGTTTCCAGGCCGTCGATTTCGTGCAGGAAGCTCGGCGCTCGGATACCGGCCGCCCAGACTTTCAGGGTCGCCGCTATAAAGTCGCCATTGTTGGTATGCAGACCTTCCTCGGTTACCTCGCTCACGGCAGCGTTGGTCAGCACGGTCACGCCCAGGTTCTGTAGCGTCTGATGTACAGGTTGGCTGATGCGCTCCGGCAGCGCCGGCAGAACCCTCGGGCCAGCCTCGATAAGCGTGATATGGACATTTTCCGGTTTGATGCCATCCAGGCCGTAGGCGGCGAGTTCGCGCGCGGCATGGTGGAGCTCGGCGGCGAGTTCTACCCCGGTAGCGCCCGCGCCGACGATCGCCATGTTGATCGTGCCGTGGCGGCCTTCGCTGGCGTGGGCGTGCATGTAGTGGCTGAGCAGGCGGCGGTGAAAGCGCTCAGCCTGCTCACGGGTGTCGAGGAAAATGCAGTGTTCGGCTGCGCCTTTGGTGCCGAAGTCATTGGTAGTGCTACCGACCGCGATCACCAGGGTGTCGTAGCTGAGCGTGCGAGCCGGTACCAGCACGGCGCCGTGTTCGTCGAGCGAGGCGGCAAGGTGTACGCATTTGCGCTCCCGCTCAAGACCGCTCATACGGCCGAGCTGGAACTCGAAATGGTTCCATTTGGCTTGTGCGACATAATTGAGCTCATCGGCGGACGAGTTCAGCGAGCCGGCAGCGACCTCATGCAGCAGTGGCTTCCAGATATGCGTCAGATTGGCGTCGATCAGGGTGATGCGCGCCTTGCGGCGCGTACCCAACGTTCTACCCAGGCGGGTGGCAAGCTCCAGGCCGCCGGCGCCGCCGCCGACGATTACGATACGGTGTGTCATGGGATGGACTCATAAGGCTTTGCGGAATTCGGTCGCTCATCTGGGCGATACTCATGACACCAGGCGGCTGAGGAGGCGGCTCAATAAGCCCAGGCCGATGACCGTGACGAGTATCAGCGCAAGGAGCAGCCAGGGCCGAAAGGGGCGGCGCTCGACTTGGTGCTGTGGCGCGCTGAGGTATTGGTCAACGCGTTTTTGGTCGTCGGGGTTCAGGCGGCTGGGCATACGCACCTCGAAGGATATGCGGGCATTCTAGCGGCGCGACGGCAAATGCCAAGCGCGGCGACAAATGAGGGCGGGTATCGAAGCGGGACGGAGGCTGTGTGATGCAGCTGCGGACAACGAAAGGAGGGCATGCAGGCCTCAGCCGACACGCCGGTTGCACTTAGCGCCCGCTGCTCTTCAGGCTGCGAAGGTTTCCGATCACCGATTCCAGTGCGCGATCGAAAAGCAGGGCATCGTTGAGTAGGCGGATTGCGCCGCGACGGAACTCTGTGGCGAGCCCCATGCGAGTCTTTTCCAGAACCTTCATGCCGGTGCGGTTGACGAAGATATATTTGCCGGTGGGCTTGATCACCGCGGCCAGCTTGCAACGTAGCTTGTGGTCCTCGTCTTCCTGAAATTCGACCCAGCTACCGACCCGTAGATTATCAACCTGTATCAGCGCTTCATCATTGTCCGCCAGGTTTATCTCGGGTTCCTTTTCCCGGCTTTCACCAGGCGCTAACAGCACGATCTCCTCGCTGACCTCGACCATCGCCGTGGTGGGGGCTTCGGCGGGGTATTCATCGCGCGGCGGCAGCTCCAGCTTCGGTTCGGTGATGATCTCACCGTGCGCGAGCGGGGCACTATTTGAAGTAGGCTGGTTGAGCTGCTGCAGGGTCTGGACATGCAGCGCTTCAAGCTGGGTGAAGAAATCGCTGGTGGAGAAGGGGTCGAATGCTGCGCTGACCAGGCCTTCACGAAGATTCTTCAGTAGGCTCGGAACCAGCTCGAGCAGCCTTTCCCGGGACGTTGGATCCTCATGAGGCGTAACGCTCCAGATCAGGTCGTCCATCGTCGCCAAGGCGTCCCGCCATTGCTTGGATTGAGTGCCGTTTTTCAGGCAGGTCAACAACAGAACCTTGCTCCATGCTTCCTGCAGCAGCCGGACCACTACCTCAGGGAGGGTTCTGCCAAGCAGGCGTTCGTTGAGGGCGTGTTCTACTTCCTGGCGGGCCATTTCGGCCTTGGCGCGTCCTTCTTCGGCGTCTCGCGTGCGCTGCTCAAGCAGCTCGCTGCGACGGCGCTCGTCTCCTGTAAAAGCGAGGAAGTCGGCAAGCAATTCGGAGAAAATGGCAGGATCGTCGACGAAGTCATTCAGCAGGCGAGCCACGATCTGCTCGATCTTCTGATACAGGCTGTCGCGCTGCGCTTCATCCTGGTCGACCCAGCCCATGGCGGCCGAGGCGATCTCGTTGAGCAGACGGCGGGCAGGGTGACTACCGCGACTGAAGAAAGTCTTGTCCAGAACGGCGACTTTAAGAACCGGGATCTGCAATCGGCCGATCAGCGCCTTGAGCGAGTCGGGCAGGGTGCGGTCGTCGAGGATGAACTCGAACAGCATCGACACAAGATTGATGACGTCTTCGTCGACCTCTCCGACCACGCGAGATTTGCCGCTCCTGGCGCTGACGCGTTGCAAGAGCTGCTCGAGCTGGCCCTGCAGGTCGTATTCCTCGATCTGTTGGGGGGCGCGAGACTGGAGATGCGAAAGCAGTCGCATCAAATCATTGCTGGAAATCGGAATGGCATCGCTAGGCAGGTTGCGTGCGGGCAGTGCGCTTCCGCGCAGTTCCGAAAGCAGCGTCTGGAGTGCGCCAAACGCTTCGTGAGCGCTGTCATCTGAATGCGTGGGCGAATGATTGAAGCCTGAGCCCAGTGATCGTTGTGTGCTGCCTTCCTGTGCGTTCGGGCGGCTGGACGAGCGGCGCGGCGGGCTGGACTGCAGTTCCGGTAGAACGCCCGCTGCGATCAGGGTCTGGTTCGATTCGGCGTAAAGTTGTTCGAGGTCCGTCAGCACGTAACGCTCGAACAATTTGAGAATGATCAGCTTGACCTTGATCTCGACGCCCAGGTTGCGGCAGGCCTCAAGAAAGTATTCGCATAGCTGCTGTGGGCCAAGCGGGTTGCTCTTGTCGTCCAGCTTCCTGCTGACCAGAACATTCATGCGTGTGGTGAGGTGGCTGAGCGGCTGGGTGGCGCGGCTCATTACCTTGGCGACCATGGTGTCGATCGCAACCGACTCTTCCAGTTCGTCGTTCTGCACCAGCGCCAGGCTTTCGAATGACGATTCCTGCGGCGCGGGTTTTCCGATTTCGTACTGGTTGAGCTTGGAGAAGGATTCGAAAACCTGTTGCAGAAAGCTGCGCTCGATACCGCGGCGCTTCATCCGCAGATCGCGCATGGCTTCGAAGAACGCGTTCTGTTCGGCATTGCTGGTGGCGCGGTCTGCGATTTCGAAGAGCGAGTCGTCGGCGTTGTCGAACAGCGTTTGCAATGCCAGACGCAGCTGCTGAGCTGCTTTGTCGCGGACGCTAATGAGCGCGACGGGCAACCTGCCTGTCGGTGAGGTCTGCTTTTGCTCAGGGGCGGCCTTCAGGTGCACCACTTTCGCATCAGTTCGCATCGAGACTCTCCGGTCGCCTGCTGATGCAAGCGCTCAACAACCCGTAGCATGCCGCTGTTAATGGGCAGGGGCAACGATTTGTCAGTCATGGCCAATGGCCGCCATTTTGGTGGCGCCAATTAACGGAGACATTACATGCATCTTATTTATTAGCCTAGCGCGGTTTTGCCTTAGACATGATGCGGCTCACAGATACTTCCCGAAATTCCTACAGACGGTCGGAAAGGCATTAGCCCTGGCGCGACTACTCAGTGAGCATTCTGCTAGCAAGCGGCTCTATGCTGCGTCATGAAGGGGCGGCGCCGTATACTCTCGCCGAATTCAATGGGAGCCCGTCGTGACCAATATCACTCTTGCGGACCTTTCCGCCGAAATCGAAACCAATGTGCGTAAAGCGCTGACAGAAGATGTCGGTACCGGTGACATCACGGCTCAACTGATCCCTGCCGAACGGCTCGCGTATGCCTCGGTCATCACGCGTGAGGCAGCGGTAATCAGTGGCACGGCCTGGGTCGACGCGGTGTTTCGACAGCTGGACCCACGGGTGGCGGTTCATTGGCATGTGGCCGATGGCGAGCAGGTCGCGGCCGATCAGGTCCTTTTTCATCTTGAGGGGCCTGCGCGCGCTTTGCTCAGTGGCGAGCGTGCGGCGCTGAATTTTCTTCAGACGCTCTCCGGCGTCGCGACGCGCTGTCGGCATTACGCGGATCTGGTCGAGGGCACCGGGGTCCGTCTGCTCGATACGCGTAAAACTCTTCCGGGCCTGCGCCTGGCCCAGAAATATGCGGTGACGTGCGGCGGCTGCCATAACCACCGAATCGGCCTGTACGACGCGTTCCTGATCAAGGAAAACCATATCGCCGCCTGTGGTGGAATCGTCGAAGCCGTTGCTGCGGCCCATCGCATCGCGCCAGGCAAGCCGGTAGAGGTGGAGGTCGAGAATCTTGACGAGCTGGAGCAGGCGCTGCGCGCAGGCGCCGATATCGTGATGCTCGACGAGTTGAGCCTGGCTGACATGAGAGCTGCGGTAGGCATCGCGGCGGGGCGGGCAAAGCTGGAGGCATCGGGTGGCATCGATGACGAGACGCTACGTGCGATTGCTGAAACCGGTGTGGACTATATTTCGATCGGTGCACTGACCAAGCATGTGCGGGCAATTGATCTGTCGATGCGTCTGAAGCAGTAGCAGGCCGTTGAGAAACTACCTGCGTTGGCAATACGGCGTTAAAAACAGCCTCAGAATGCTCATTTAGAACACCTAAACTCCGCTTCTTCGGCTGTTTTTGCCTTGTCTTGCCTGCCTCGCCTACGTTTTCAACGACCTGCTAGCGTGAGGGAGCGGCACGCGAGACGTGCCGCCTTAGAGTCAATGCCGGCTTTTCAGGCCGAAGTTTTCGTTCAGCGTGCCGGGCGTGTCGCCGTCTTTAGGCGCGTAGTCCTTCGGCGGCTCGGTAAATGCCGGTGAGCTCAGGCGCTCCCGGTGGCTATGGCTTTCCTCGCTATGCAACGCGGCGAGCAGACGCTGACGGGTTTGTTCGTCGAGCGCGAGTTTGTCGGCGCCTTCGGATAGATGATTCTGCATGTCCTGGTAGCTGTTGGTCAGCTTGCGCAGCAGGCTGGCAGTCGTATTGAAATGCGTGACCACTTCGCTCTGATAGGTATCGAGGCGCTCCTGCAATTCATCCACCTGACGCTGCGTGCTATTCGGTGCGCTGTTGCGCGCGATCAGATATCCAATGACGATGCCGGCAATCACGCCAACGATCGGGAGCAACCAGGTCGCGAGGGTCTGTTCCACGAGTACTTCCTCTATATAAACGGCTGTGCTGTTCGGCAGCGAAAACGGTGTGATGGTGAGATGCCGGACGCAGCAGACATCCGGTGCTCTGCACCGCCCTATCAACTGCTGTGCGGTGGTTTTCCCACGGCCTGATACGTTAACGTCTCGTACCTGCGCTGTATACCGCGACGCGATGCGGCGATCGCGTCGCAGGTACAAGCAAGACGAGTCGACTCGCCCCAACGTCACGGAGTTACTTTGTTGAAACGTGAAAACCCCATTTCCATCGACGGTCCGGCCGGTGTGCTGGAAGGCCTGTATTTCGATCAAGCCGATGCTCGCGGGCTGGCGCTGATCTGTCATCCCAACCCGGTAAAGGGCGGGACCATGCTCAACAAGGTGGTTTCGACGCTGCAGCGCACCGCGCGCGATGCCGGCTACGTCACGCTGCGCTTTAACTTTCGTGGCGTTGGCGGCAGCGCCGGCAGCCATGACATGAATGCCGGTGAAGTGGATGACGCCGAAGCTGCCCTGCTCTGGCTTCGTGATCAGCATCCCGAGTTGCCATTGACCCTGCTGGGCTTCTCGTTCGGTGGTTTCGTAGCGGCCACGCTGGCCGGCCGACTCGAAGGCCGTGGCGAGTCGCTGGAGCGGTTATTCATGGTCGCGCCCGCGGTTTCGCGACTGGCCGATCAGCCGCTGGCCGAGCGCTGTGAGTTAGTGGTTATCCAGCCAGACGATGACGAAGTCATCGATCCGGCTTCGGTGCACGCGTTCTCGGCTGAGCTCCAGCGCCCCCACGAGCTGCTGAAAGTGGCAGAATGCGGCCACTTTTTCCACGGCAAGCTGGTCGAGCTGAAAGAGCTGGTAGCGCCCCGGCTGGCCTAGTGCTCCGCTGCGTGACCGCCTTCAAATGGCCTTCCAACGGCGTGCCGTTTGCGCTGACTGAACCGAGATGATCGTATGAAAACCCGAATCCTTACCGGCATTACCACTACGGGCACGCCCCATCTGGGCAACTATGCCGGGGCCATTCGGCCGGCTATCGTGGCCAGTCGTGAAGCCGATGCCGATTCCTTCTACTTCCTCGCCGACTATCACGCGCTGATCAAGTGTGATGATCCGCGGCGCATCCAGCAGTCGCGTTTGGAGATCGCTGCCACCTGGCTGGCCTGTGGTCTGGATGCGGATCGGGTGACTTTCTATCGGCAGTCCGACATTCCTGAAATCCCCGAGCTGACTTGGCTGTTGACCTGCGTCGCTGGTAAGGGGCTGCTCAACCGCGCGCATGCCTACAAGGCGTCGGTGGACAAGAATGTCGAGCTGGGCGAGGACCCGGACGCCGGCGTTACCATGGGATTGTTCAGCTATCCGGTGCTGATGGCAGCAGACATCCTCATGTTCAATGCGCACCGGGTGCCGGTCGGCCGTGACCAGATTCAGCATGTGGAGATGGCGCGTGACATCGCTCAGCGCTTCAATCACCTGTTCGGCAATGGCAAAGAGTTCTTCACGCTGCCGGCTGCCATCATCGAGGAAGGCGTGGCGACCTTGCCGGGGCTCGATGGACGCAAGATGTCCAAGAGCTACGACAACACCATTCCGCTGTTCGCCAGTGCCAAGGAGCTGAAAAGCACCATCGCGCGCATCGTCACCGACTCGAAACTGCCGGGCGAGCCGAAAGACCCGGACGACTCCCATCTGTTCACTATTTACCAAGCCTTCGCTACCCCGGCGCAACTGGCCGAGTTCCGCGCCGAGCTGATCGGTGGGCTGGCCTGGGGCGAGGCCAAGCAGCGCCTGTTCCAGTTGCTCGACAACGAACTGGGCGAAGCACGCGAGCGTTATCACGCACTGATGCAGCGCCCCGGCGATCTGGAGGACATCCTGCAGGCCGGTGCCGCCAAGGCGCGTAAGATCGCTACGCCATTTCTCGGCGAGCTGCGTGAAGCGGTGGGACTGCGTAATTTCCGCAGTGAAGTGGCGAGTACCGCGCCGGCCAAGAAAAAAGGCGGAAAGGCCGCGCGCTTTGCCAGTTTCCGCGAGAACGACGGCAGCTTCCGTTTCCGCTTTTTCGCCGCCGATGGCGAGGAGTTGTTGTTGTCGCGGCCGTTCAACGATCCCAAGGCGATCGGTGTGACCAGCCAACGACTGATCGCGCAGGGCGTGGACGCGCTGGAACTCCGTGCCGACGAGAGCAATCAATTCACGCTGTGGCTGGACGGCGAATGCATCGCCGACAGCCCCGGCTACGCCGATGAGCAGGCGCTGGAAGCCGCCATGCTGCGCTTGCGCCAGGCATTGGCGACACTTGCCGTGTAACTCCGGACTGTCGCCGTTCAATGCCTGAACGGTGTATCGCTGTCGATCCCTGTTTTCCTCGAGGCCCAAGCGCTTGAACGATCTGCGTAAATTGCCAACCACCGAGGGCACGGCTAAAGTGTCGGCCCCGTTTCACTACCCAGACCCCGCCATGACACCTCTTGAGCGCTATCAGGCAGACCTGAAACGTCCCGACTTCTTCCACGATGCCGCCCAGGAAACTGCCGTGCGCCATCTCCAGCGTCTGTATGACGATCTGCTCGCCGACGACCGCAACAAATCCGGGCTGCTGGGCAAGCTGTTCGGCAAGAAGCAGCAGGAGCCGGTAAAAGGCCTGTATTTCTGGGGCGGTGTTGGTCGCGGCAAGACCTATCTGGTCGACACCTTCTTCGACGCGCTGCCATTCGAGCAGAAGACACGCACCCACTTTCACCGCTTCATGAAGCGCGTGCACGAGGAAATGCGCACTCTCAAGGGCGAGAAGAACCCGCTGACCATCATCGGCAAGCGCTTCGCCGATGAATCACGCGTGATCTGCTTCGACGAATTCTTCGTGTCGGATATCACCGACGCGATGATCCTCGCGACCCTGCTCGAAGAGCTGTTCAAGAACGGTGTGAGTCTAGTGGCCACCTCCAACATCGTTCCGGATGGCCTGTACAAGGACGGTCTGCAGCGGGCCCGCTTCCTTCCGGCAATCGAGCTTTTGAAGAAACACACCGAAATCGTCAACGTCGACAGCGGCATCGACTATCGCTTGCGCGCGCTCGAACAGGCCGAGCTCTACCACTTCCCGCTCGATGCCGAGGCGGAGCTGAGCCTGGAGAAGAGCTTTCGCAGCCTGTTGCCGGAGCAGTGCCGGGTGCAGGAAAACGAAGCGCTGATGATCGAAAACCGCGAGATCGTCGCACGCAAGACGGCGGGCGGCGTCGCCTGGTTCGAGTTTCGCGAGCTCTGCGATGGTCCGCGTAGCCAGAACGACTATATCGAGCTGGGCAAGATCTTCGATGCGGTGCTGGTCTCCAACATCGAGCGGATGGACGTTGCCAAGGACGACATGGCGCGGCGCTTCATCAACATGGTCGACGAGTTCTACGACCGTAACGTCAAGTTGATCCTGTCAGCCGAAGTCGAACTCAAGGACCTATATGCCGGCGGCCGTCTGGAATTCGAATTCCAGCGCACCCTCAGCCGTCTGCTGGAAATGCAGTCGCATGAGTATCTGGCTCGACCGCATAAACCGTAGAGAAGCAGCTTGAAGCTGAAAGAAAGCACTTGGCCGGCTTCTGTCCGGCCCCACACACTGGCTTCCAGCTTCCAGCTTCCAGCTTCCAGCTTCCAGCTTCCAGCTTCCAGCTTCTAGCTGCTCTTATATCGATACTGCTGCCGATACCGATTCGGCGATAGCTCGGTGTGCTGGCGGAACAGCCGAGCGAAGAAGCTGGCATCGTCGTAACCCACTTCGTAGCTGATGGTTTTGATGCTTTTGCGGGTAGTGGAAAGAAGGTTTTTGGCTGTCTCGATGCGCAACCGCTGCAGGTAGTGCAACGGTTTGTCGCCGGTCGCTGCCTGAAATCGTCGCATGAAGTTGCGAATGCTCATGCCGTGGTCCCGCGCCACGTCCTCGAAGCGGAATTTCTCCGCGAAATGCTCCTCGAGCCATTCCTGAATCTGTAGCACGCGGGTGTCCAGATGGAGCTTCTGGCCACCAAAGCCGATGCGTCCCGGGCTGTAGTTGCGTTGCACCTCGAACAGCACGTCGCGGGCCATGCCCTGTGCGATATGCGAGCCGCAGAAGCGTTCGACCAGATGCATATAAAGATCGCACGCCGAAGTGGTGCCCCCTGCGCAGTACAGATTGTCGCTGTCGGTCAGATGCTTCTCCTGAGTAAAGAGTACCCGTGGGAACCGCTCGACGAACTCACGCGCGAAGCGCCAGTGAGTCGTGGCTTCGCGCTCGTCGAGCAATCCCGCGGCAGCCATCCAGAATGCGCCGGTGGCTTCGCCGCAGATGGTGCTGCCGGCCGCGTGTCGTTCCTTCAGCCAGGGCGTTACCTCTGGGTACTGCAGGCCAAGCGTATCGAAATCGCCCCAGAACGCCGGCAATATCACCGCATCGGCGCCATCCAGCGCGCCGTCCACCGCGACGATGGCACCGCTGAACGTAGTGACCGGACGGCCATCAGGGCTGACCAGCACCGTCTCGAAAGCTGGCGTCAGATCCATCCCTAGTTGTTTGCCATAGCGCAGGCTGGCCATGTGAAAAAAATCCTTGGCATGCATCAGGGTGGATGCAAACACCCCGTCGGTGGCCAGAATGCTGATACGTTTCAACGATTGGGCATTGCGCATGGATGTGGTTTCTACGTGTTTCGATTGTTTTTATAGGGACTGTTATAGGGACTGTTATAGGGACGATGCAGGGTAAAACTGCCGTAGTTCGGCGGGAGCGTCTTCTTTTTTCGGCTGACTGTCTAGTCGCAATCAGTCTCAGGTGGAGGAACTGCTCATGATGTCGCTGATCTAACTAGCAAAGAGGATTTCCATGACCGTCAATACAACACCCTTTCGCCCCGATGCGTTCGGCGGCTGGGATGGTAGCCCTGGCTCTGCCCGGGAGATGCAGAAAGAGCTGGCCAGCAAGGTGGTGCTGGAGGATGACTTCGGACCCCTCCGACTGATCGCCGGTGTAGATGTCGGTTTCGAAGAGGGCGGCCAAGTCACCCGCGCCGCCGTCGTGCTGCTCGACGCTGAAACCCTCGAACCGCTGGCGCAGTCCTTGGCGCGGATCCCTACCAGCATGCCGTATATCCCTGGATTGCTGTCGTTCCGCGAACTACCCGCCGTGTTGCAGGCGCTCGACTCGCTCGGCCAGACACCGGACCTGATTTTCTCCGACGGGCACGGCATTGCGCATCCGCGCGGCCTCGGCATCGCTGCGCATCTGGGCGTCATCACCGGGCTGCCGACAATCGGCGTGGCGAAGAAAATTCTCACTGGCCTGCATGAACCGCTCGGCGAGCGGCGCGGCGATCAGGTCGATCTGCTGGACAAGCACGGCAAGGTGATCGGCACGGTGCTGCGCAGCAAGGACAAGGTGCGGCCACTGATCATTTCGCCCGGCAACCGGGTCAGCTTGGCGACCGCTCCGCAATTGGTGATGCGCTATGTCACTCGCTATCGACTACCGGAGCCGACGCGGTTGGCCGACCGTCTGGCCTCGCGTAGGGATGAAAAAGCAGCTGGAAGCTTGAAGCCGTAAGCGTGAAGTTAAAGCAGTAAGGGCTGGACGGTGTTTCGGCGCGCCAGCTAGGCACAATGGTTTCCAGTTTCCAGTTTCCAGTTTCCAGTTTCCAGTTTCCAGTTTCCAGTTTCCAGTTTCCAGCTTGCAGCGTGCAGCGTGCAAGCGCTAGCCTGCAGACCCCTCAGCCAACCCAGGTTCCGCTTCGATGCAGCTGGATCATGCGACAGGCTGGTGCCGAGGCATTCGCCATTGCCCCTCGCCCAACTTCAACAAGCGCCCCGATGACGAGATTTCGTTACTGGTCATCCATAACATCAGCCTGCCGCCGGGTTGCTTCGGGACCGGCAAGGTCCAGCAGTTCTTTCAGAATTGCCTGCCCAGCGACGAACATCCTTTCTTCGAAGAAATCGCCGCCCTGCAGGTCTCGGCGCACTTTCTCATCGAGCGTGATGGTGCGATCACGCAGTTCGTCTCCTGTCTGGATCGCGCCTGGCACGCCGGGATTTCCTGCTTCGATGGGCGCGAAAGCTGCAACGACTTCTCCCTTGGCATCGAATTGGAAGGCACCGATGACTTGCCCTTCAGCGAGGCCCAGTACGACAGCCTGATCCGCCTCTGCCTCCTGCTGCAACAGGCATATCCGGCGATCACGCCGGAGCGAGTCTGCGGTCACAGCGACATCGCACCGGGCCGCAAGACCGACCCCGGCCCGGCATTCGACTGGCTGCGCCTGCGCGCGGCCTCGATCGTGGCCTGAGAGCCTCGCATAGGATTCGATAATGATTTTTCTCGTGGTGCTGCTGGTTCTGCTCATCGACAAACTCACCGATTGGCGACGTGACGTGCAGCACGACGGCCCATGGCTGCAGTTGCTGCGGCGCGTCGAAGGGCGCGCGGACATGGCGTCCAGGCCATGGCTGTCTCTCTCGCTCCTGGTGCTGCTGCCGGTGCTGGTGCTCGGCTTGTTACTGATGGCGCTCAAGCCGCTGGCCTACGGTTGGCTCAGCCTGCCGCTGCATCTGCTGTTGCTGCTCTACAGTTTGGGACGAGGGCAGGGCAAGCGTGAATTCGGGGCGTTCCGCGACGCCTGGCGCCGGGGTGATGGCAACGCCGCCGCTCTGGTGGCCGAGCGCGACCTGGGCCTCAGCGCGCCGGATGCGCCGAGCCTGTTGCGCGCCGTCGAGGCGCAGCTGCTCTGGCGTAGCCATCAAGGCTTCTTTGCGGTGATCTTCTGGTACGTGCTGCTCGGTCCCATGGCTGCACTGGCTTACCGGCTGCTTGCGCTGACGATTGAACACACCGGGAGCGAAGCCGTGCGCGAGCGGGCAGGGCAGCTGCGACACGCTTTCGACTGGCTGCCGGTGCGGCTTCTGCTGGTCAGCTTCGGATTGGTCGGTAACTTCGTCGCAATGAATCGCGCCCTGCTGCAGGATCTGTTGCGCTGGGAAACGCCCGCGCCGCGGCTGCTGGCCAACGTCGGTCCTGCTGCGGCGGATCTGCGCGAGCCGTATGAAGGCGAGGCGGGTATCTCACGGCTGGACAGCCTTGCCGCACTGCTGGTGAGAACCCGCATGCTCTGGTATGCCGCCATCGCGCTCTGGACGCTCTTTCTCTAGCCGCCCCGCGCAATTGCGTCGGGCGCCGCGTCGCCGCCGCCCGTCGTCTGGCGCCTGCATAAGCACCGTGGATAGGTCGGAATTGGCGGGCCTTCTGCCGCTTGTCGCGCCATCACTCTGCCATTACCTTAAGTTACATAACCCCTGACCGATATCCCGTATAAGTTCCTCACACTCTGACGAGCCCTTGCTGCAGCCTTGATGCTGTTGGCAACAATAAAAATTGGGAGACGTCTTTTGAAAGGTCTTTTGTATCCCGCCATCGCGTTGATGAATCGCCTGAGCTTCGGCATGAAGTTCAGCTTGATCAGCGTTCTTTTCTTCGTTCCCATGCTGCTCACCAATTTTTATCTGGTGCGTGATTCATATCGGGAATTCGAGGGCACCCGCACCGAACTGCAGAGCCTTGAGTTGCTGGGTACGGCATTGCAGCTGCGCCGCGAGATGGAAGATTGGAAAGACCTCGTGGAAATCGAGGGCATCATTGGCCAGACCGGCGAGGTACAGGCGCTGGTGACCCGTTTGGCGGACGCCGAACGAGGGCTGTCCGCGCGGATGCAAAGTCTGACGCCAGTCAGCGATAACCCCGAACAAGTGGCCGAATTCAATACCCGCCGGGACGACCTCGATGCCGCCCTGCGCGAGGCGCAGGCGCAGCAATCGCTGCAAACCAAGGTCGCCATGGCGCGTGCGCTGTTGGGCAAGGCTCAGGTGATGATCAAGCTGATCGCCAGCCAGTCGGGTCTGAGCCAGGACAGCCAGCGTGATGTTCGGATTCTGGCGGAGCTACTGACCTCGGTCACGCCCTCGATCACCGCCATCCTCGGCGAAGGGCGAGCAGTCGGCTCCTACACCTTCGGCCAGGGCTATCTGAACTCCGACGCCAGCAATAAGTTGGACGAACTTCTCCTGGAGCTGGAGAAGCAACAGGCTCAATACGGCGCTCAGCTGCAGGACGTATTGGCCAGTAGCGCGTCCGCGCAGCGCCAGCTCGACAGCCACACCGCCGCCAGTCGCGACTCTCTGAGGATCAGCAGCGATATCTTCCAGGACCAGGTGATCATGGCCGAAGCGCTGGATCAGCCATGGGACGCGTTCTATGACCTGATCAGCGCCGAGATGGCGAAGACCTACGCGCTCAACGACGCGATTCTGGGCTTCCTCGACGAGCAGCTCGAGCAGCGCCTGGAGCAGAAACGCCTGCTCATGACTCTGTTGCTGGCCGCGCTGGTGCTGGTGTTCGTGCTTGTGGTCTATCTCTACAGCGCGTTCTACATGTCCACTCGCGCGACGTTGAAGAGCCTCGGCGCAACCATGGACCGCGTCGCCGCAGGCGACATGACTGCGCGATTCAACGTGCAAAGCCGCGATGAACTGGGCGAACTGGGCCAGGTATTCAACGAGACCGTGGCCAAGATACGTGAGCTGATCGAGCGGGTCGGCCAGACCGTCGGTGAGGTGGAGCGTCAGGCTTCGCGTGTGGAGACCGTCTCGGGCGAAAGCAATCAGACGGTGTCCGAACAGCGCGGGCAGATCGAGCAGGTCGCCACCGCGATGAACCAGATGTCGGCGACCGCACAGGGCGTCGCGTCCAGTGCTGAGGCGGCGGTCGGCAGCGCGCAAAGCGTCAATGAAGAAACGGTTAGCGGGCGCGGTCTGGTCGAGGCTCAGGTCAGTGGTATCGAGCGGCTGGCCGCGGAAATCGAGCAGTCGGTCACCGTGATCAATCAGCTGGCCAGCGACAGCAAGGCCATCAGTCAGGTGTTGGACGTCATCAAAGGTGTCGCTGAGCAGACCAATCTGCTGGCGCTCAACGCCGCGATCGAAGCCGCGCGTGCCGGCGAGCAGGGGCGTGGTTTCGCGGTGGTCGCCGATGAAGTGCGCAACCTGGCCAGACGCACCCAGCAGTCCACCGAAGAAATCGAGCAGATGATCGCGCGGCTCCAGGGCGGCGTTGGCGCTGCGGTGAAAACCATGCATGCCAGCCACTCGATGGCCGATGAGACGGTCAATCAGTCGGCCCAGGTTCGTCAGGCGCTGGAAAACATTCTCGGTGCGGTCGGCGTCATCGTCGACCAGAACCAGCAGATCGCCGCCGCCGCGGAGGAACAAACCGCCGTCGCGCACGACATCGACCGCAACATCGTCGCGATCAACGAAGCCGGGCAGCGTACCGCCGAAGGCGCTGGGCATACCGAGCAGGCCAGTCGCGAGTTGACCGAGCTGGTTGGGCGCTTGCAGCAATTGATCGGCGCATTTCGGGTCTGATCGTCAGCTGCATACGGTGCCAGGCCATCCATCGGTGGCTATGAACAACTCCTCTCACACCTGGGTCTGCCGAACAGGCAAACCTGGGAGTTGCGCTTCATGGCCAGCACCGCAAAAAAGACCGACCCCGCACTGTGGGAGCGGGTCAAGAAAGAGGTCACCGATGGCAGCAAGGGCGGCGAGCCCGGTCAGTGGTCTGCGCGCAAGGCGCAATATGCCGTGCAGGAGTACAAGAAGCGCGGCGGTGGCTACGAAGGCAAGAAATCGGCCGACAACCATCTAAGAGAGTGGACCCGCGAGGATTGGGGCACTCAGTCCGGTAAGCCCTCTGGCGAAACCGGTGAACGCTATCTACCCAAGCACGCCCGAGAATCGCTCAGCGACGAAGAGTATGCCCGCACGACACGCAAGAAGCGCGCGGACTCACGGCGCGGGAAGCAGCATTCAAAGCAACCGGTAGACGTCGCGCACAAGGCCAGCCGCGAGCGCGAACCGGCCCTGAGCGGACTGAACAAACCCGAACTAATGCGCCGCGCCGCTCAGCGCGGCATTCGTGGGCGCTCGAAGATGAAGAAGGACGAGCTGGTCGCGGCGCTGAAGCGGGAGGGCGAGCAATGAGCACGCTCGACGACGATGATCGGCGGGATATCCGCGAAGAGTTCCATCAGGTTGTGAACATGGCGCCATCTGCCCTGCGTCGCTGGCTTGAGAGTGAGACCAGCCGCAGCGTCGGTATGACTGCCGAGGGCGAGAAAGTTACCGATCCAAGCGATGGCGAAGCGGTGGGGCATGCCATGGGCAAGCGCATTTTGGAACTCAAGGGGCGGCGTCAGGCCGACCTCGAAGAAGATGACTACCAAGCCATGCGCAAGGTCATCGGCTACGTCCACCGGCATTTGGCTCAGCGGCCAAAGGGCGATATCCAGGATAGCCGTTGGCACCAATCGTTAATGAACTGGGGTCACGATCCGCTGGAGGACTGACCTCCGCTACCCCGTATTTGAAGCTGGTGGTCTCAGCTTCTACGTCGTTTAGTGCGTTCGCGTCTGATCGCACTGATCCAATGCCAGCTATGGCTATGTCCGCTTTCCATGCAGCGCTTGCCGGTTCGGCAAGCTGATCCTCACTTCCAGCCAAACAGCTCGCGGCTGTTGCGGTAACTGGCATCCGCCAGTTCATCAGGGCTGATGCCACGCAGCTCGGCCAGTTCGCGGCAGATGTCCGGAAGAAACTCCGGGCTGTTGCGTTGCCCTGCATGGCTGTGCGGCGTGATGTCTGGCGCGTCGGTTTCTAGGACGATGCTGTCTAGCGGCAGCTGCTGCAGCACCCGATGCATGCGATGCGCCTGCGGCCAGGTGCCGGCGCCGCCCAGGCCGAGCTTGTAGCCGAGCTTGATGTACTCGCGGGCTTCTTCCCAGCTGCCGCTGAAGGCATGGGCGATGCCGGCGCGCTTGAGCTTTCGCTGCTTCAGGGTTGCGATCATCGGTGCATGGGCACGACGTACGTGCAGCAGTACCGGCAGCTCGAATTCGTCCGCCAGGTCCAACTGGGCTTCGAGAATGTGCTGCTGCCTCTCCTTGTCCGGATCCTCAATGTAATAGTCCAGGCCGATCTCACCAATGGCGCAGAGCTTTTCTTCCCCGCGCAGGCGTTGCAGCCAGTCGCGCAGCTCCTCCATGTGCTCCGGTCGATGATCCTGCAGAAAGACCGGATGCAACCCCAGCGCGGCGTACACGGCGGGTTCGTCCAGTGCCATCTGCCAGACCCTCTCCCAGTTAGCCTGATGCACACCGAGCACCAGAATGCGCTCGACGCCCACACGGGCGCAGCGGGCCAGCACCTCACTGCGGTCGGTATCGAAGGGGTCGAAGTCCAGGTGCGTGTGGGTGTCGATCAGGGGCACGGCGGGCATCTCCTTTCGTTGTATCGGGGGGGCTCAGCGCCTTTGTTCTTCTTCGATCTGGATGTCGCTGACGCCCAGCTCGGCCATTCGGCTGTGCTCGCTGGCGCGCTCCGGAATCTCCCAAGGGGCGTCAGTGGTGGCGCGCGGTTCTCTGACGTGATGCAGGAGTATTTCCAGTTCGGCCTGCTCGATGGCCGGCTCTTCGAAGGCGTCCAGCGTCAGCGACGCTGGGTTGCCATTGATCAGGTAATGGATGCGGTAGCGTTTCAGTTCGGTCATGGAGGCGGCTCTTTTTCCGGTGGCGTGGAATATCCGACCGCCAGATCGCCGTCAGGCTCCCGATTCTCCTCGCTCCGATTCGAGCAGAGCGGTCTTGCGCTCGATGCCCCAGCGGTAACCGGTCAGCGCCTGGTTGGCTCCGACGACGCGGTGGCACGGCACCAGCAGCCCGATCGGATTACTGGCGCAGGCACGGGCCACGGCGCGCGCATGGGTGCCCAGGCTCGCCGCCAGTTCGCCATAACGGCGAGTCTCGCCAGCCGGAATGTCTTGCAAGGCCTGCCAGACGCGTTGCTGAAACGCCGTGCCGCGCAGATCCAGCGGCAGCAGGGCGGCGCGAGTCGGTTCGTGTAACTGCTCCAGAATCGAGTGCAGCCATTCGCCGAGCCCAGCTTGATCGCGCGTCAACTCCGCCGCGGCGAAACGTGATTGCAGCTCGTCGAGCAGCGCTTGCTCCTCATCGGCGAACAATAGAGCGCAGATGCCCCTGTCACTGGCGGCGACCAGCAGTAATCCCAGGGGGCACGGGCTGATCGCATAACGCAGAGCTTCGCCGGCCCCCTTGCGCCGGCGCTGTGCCGGGCTGAGTGCGGCAATGTTTTGATAGGCGCCGCGCGTGCTGCCATAGCCTGATTCCAGCGCCGCGCCGAGTACCGATTCGGCGCCTGGGAGCTGCGCCTCCAACCGCTCGCGTCGCCGCGCCGCCGCCCATGCGTGAGGCGTAAGGCCGGTTCGGGCCTTGAATGCGCGGGCCAGATGCGAGGTGGACAGGCCGATGCGGGCAGCCAGCCGGTCCAGCGTCATCGGCTCGGGATTTTCATCGAGCAGACGGCAGGCGGCGATCACCAGCGCATCCAGCTGCTCGGTCGGGCTCTGGCCATGCGGCGCGCAGCGCTTGCATGGGCGATAGCCGGCGGCTTCGGCGTCTGCTGAATTGCTGAAGAAACTGACGCCGTCCCGCCGGGGGCGACGCGCTGGGCAGCTTGGGCGGCAGAAGATGCCGGTCGAGCGTACGGCGAACACGAAGCGGCCATCGAAGTCTGCGTCGCGTTCGCTGAGAGCTTGCCAGCAGCGGTCGAAATCGATCATTTCGCGGCTCCTTGGGTAGTCGGGTTCGATTGTCCGTCCTGCTCGCCCGCGATGCCAATCCGCAATGCGCTTTCAAACTTGCGGGCGAGCATGGAAGCGTGCTGACGATTACCGTAACCTGCATGCCTGCATAGTCGAATAGGGTCTGTAAGCCACTGATGAAAACGCCAAAACGACTCGAGCCGCTGGTCGAGGATGGGCTGATCGACGAAGTGCTACGGCCGCTGATGAGCGGCAAGGAAGCAGCTGTTTATGTGGTGCGCTGCGGTGAAGAGCTGCGCTGCGCGAAGGTATACAAAGAAGCCAACAACCGCAGCTTTCGTCAGGCGGTGAAGTACCAGGAAGGTCGCAAAGTCCGCAGCAGCCGCGACGCCCGGGCGATGGCCAAGGGCTCCAAGCATGGGCGCAAGGAAAAGGAAGAAAACTGGCAGAACGCCGAGGTGGCAGCGTTGTTCAGGCTGGCAGACGCCGGCGTGCGTGTGCCCAAGCCGTACGACTTCCTCGATGGCGTGCTGCTGATGGAGATGATCTCCGGCGAAGATGGGGACGCCGCTCCACGTCTCAACGACGTCGACCTGCACCCCGACGACGCGCGCGAATTCCATGCCTTCATGATCGGCGAGGTGGTGAAGATGCTCTGCGCCGGTCTGGTGCATGGCGACCTGTCCGAATTCAATGTGCTACTCGACGAGTACGGCCCGGTCATCATCGACCTGCCGCAGGCGGTCGACGCGGCAGGGAATAACCATGCGTTCGAGATGCTCGAACGCGACGTCGGCAACATGTCGGCGTACTTCGGGCAGTTCGCGCCGGAACTCAAGTTCACCCGTTATGCCAAGGAAATGTGGGCGCTGTATGAGGACGGCAAGCTGACGCCAGAGACCAAGCTGACCGGTGAATTTGCCGAGCCGGAGGATGCCGCTGACCTGGACGCGGTGATGCGTGAAATCAAGGCGACACTCGCCGATCAGGCGCGCAAGGAAGCGTTGCGCAACGCAACGGACGAGCCTAACGACGAGCCGCCCACGCCGCCGTGGATGCGGGGGTGATCGAAAAAAGCGAGGTTCGCCCCGTGCGCTTTTCGTAGGAGCGAGGGGGACGCCGAGTCCTTGCTCGCGAACCGGGCGGCCGTAGGGCCGAATGAATTCGGCCCTACGAGGCAGTGTGGTGTCCTTGATCACTGTGACGGGTGCTGTGCTGGCAAGGTGGCCGAAGGTCTTTGGCTCCACGGAGCAGTTGTAGGGCTGAACTTGTTCGGCCTTGGCGCTCGGCCCGGCCTCAGAGCTTGGTTTCGGTGGGTAAGCCAGCTCCATAGCCAGAGCCCGAAACAGCCAGATCAGCTGGCGATGATCTAACGTCGAGGAAGGCACGGATTGATCGTGCCCACGGTCCCGCCTGGGCACGGCACTTCGGGGACGCTTTGCGTCCAAGACGCCGGAGCGCTTGGTATCGGCGGTTCCATGCAAGAGCGTAGGACCATGAGCATTCGCGTCCGGCTCGGCCAGGCTCTATTGGCCCGACGTCTCGGTGTCCGTCCCAGCCCCCAGCGCATTCGGATTCATCTCCCAGCCGCCACCCAGCGCCACGAACAGCACGACCTGCGCTGTCGCCAGAGCGGTGCGGCCCTGCAGGGCTTGCTGCCTCGCCTGCAGTGAGCCGCGCTGGGCATCGAGTACTTCGTTGAGATTCGCCTCGCCCAACCGATAGCTTTTCTGCGCGAGCTCGTAGGCGTACTGGCGATGGCGCAGGGTCTTACGCAGCGAATCCAGGCGGCGTTGCTGGCCGTCGATACGTACCAATGATCGCTCGACCTCTTCCAGCGCCTCGGCCAAGGTCTGCTGAAAACCGAGATACGTGCTTTCACCCTCGACATCGGCCAGATCGATGGCCGCGCCACGTCGCCGGTAGTCGAGGAAGGGCAGGCCAAAGGTGGCGCCGAGGCGGGCGAAGTTCGATGCGCTGGAAATGGCGTCACCCAGCGCCAGCCCTGAGCGGCCCACGGCAGCCTGCAGGGCCAGCGTCGGGAACAAGTCACGGCGAGCGGCCAGCGACTGCAGTTGTGCGGCCTCCAGTTGCGCGGCTTCGGCGATCAAATCCGGGCGTCTGCGCAGCAGGTCCAGCGGTTGCCCCGGCGGAATGGGATGGTCTGCCAGCGGCACGTTAGTCGACGCTGTGAGCTGGCGCGCGGTGCTGCCCGGCGGTTCGGCAAGCAGCGTGTCCAACGCCAACCGCACTTCGGCCAGATCGATGTCCAGTTCATCGAGATCGGCTTCCAGCGAAGCCCGCTCGGCGGCGCTGGCTTCGACATCCAGACGGGTGACCTCGCCGGCCTCGAACAGCGCGCGGGCGATACGCTCAAGCCCTGAGGCCAGTTCGATACCTTCCACCAGCAACGCCCGCTGGCCTTCCAGCGCACGCAGTTGCACGTAACCCTGAGCGGTATTCGAGGCAACCGCCAGCCGAGCGGCGATGGCCTTGGCCTGGGCCGAGCGAATCTGCTGCCGTGCACTGTCGGTCCGTGCGCGGGTGGCGCCGAAGATATCCAACTCCCAAGTAGCCTGTAGCGCCAGTTCCCAGCTGTCGAAGGTGATCACGTCGTCATCCGGGACGAACTCGCCGATGGGGCTATCGGGGTCTTGCTCATTGTTGTTTTCGATCCACTGACGACTGGCCGAACCTGGCAGATCGAAGGTCGGGAACAGCCCGGCGCGAGTCTGACGCAACTGCGCCCGCGCGGTGTCGACGCGCAGCATCGCCAGACGGATGTCGCGGTTGTTTGCCAATGCCCGGTGCACCAGCTGAGTCAATGCCGGATCGTCGAACTGCCGCCACCAGTCGGCGAGCGCCTCAGCGTCTGCCGGTTGCTCGCGCACCGCATGAAACCAGGATTCAGGCACATCGGGCGCGGGCCGCTCGGGCACGCTGGAGCAGGCGCCGAGCGCCAATGCCAATGCGTAGAGCAGGGGCGTACGAGGCAATCGGCGCGGCATCAGGTTTCCTCCGGTTTGACGCGCATGAACAGCAGGTACAGGCACGGCACCGCCAACAGCGTGAGCAGCGTGGCGAAACCCAGCCCGCCCATGATGGTCACCGCCATGTTGGCGAAAAATGGATCGAACAGCAGCGGCACCATGCCCAGCACCGTGGTGCCCGCAGCCATGACCACGGGCCGCAGGCGCGAGGCGGATGCCTCGATGATGGCGGTCAGGCGTGGGACCTCGTCGGCGATCTGCCGGTCGATCTCATCCACCAGCACCACGGCGTTCTTGATCAGCATGCCGGTCAGGCTGAGCAAGCCGAGCAGCGCCATGAAGCCGAATGCCTGGCCGGTCAGCAGCAGGCCGAGGGTGACGCCGCACAGCGCCATCGGCACCACCAGCCAGATCATCAGCGGCTGGCGCACCTTGGCGAACAGCAACACCGTGACCAGCACCATCGCCAGATAGGGCAGCGCCAGGGTGCTGGCCAGCGCCTGTTGAGCGTCGGAAGACTGCTCATGGTCGCCGCCCCATTCCAACGAGTAGCCGACCGGCAATTCGATGCCCTCGATCAACGGGCGAATCCGCTGGAAGGCGACGTTGGTGTTCTCGCCGTCGCGCGGTTCGGCGCGCACAGCAATGGTGCGCTCGCGGCCGTAGCGGCGGATCATCGATTCCTCGGTGGTGGCCTCGATGCCGTCGGCCACTTGCGCCAGCGGCACGTAGCGGTTGGTCGCCGGGCTCCAGATCAGCCGTTGCAGCAGGTCGCCCGGCGCCACGCGATCCTCGGGCGTTGCGCGTAGCAATATCGGAATCAGCTCGTCACCATCTCGGAAGACGCTTACCTGCTGCCCTTCGCTGGCCACGGCCAACGCCTGCGCCACCTGCTGGCGGGTCAGCCCCGCATCGGCCAGGCGGTCCAGATCCAGCTGCGGGCGCAGCACCGGCACCGGGGCGCGCCAATCGTCGCGGACGTTGAAGACCTGTCCCTGTTCTTGAAGTATTCGCTGACCTTCGGCGGACAACCGGCGCAGTTCTTCCAGCTCCGGCCCGCTGATGCGGGCTTCGAGCTTGGCTTCGGCGTTGGGTCCGAACAGGAATTGCGCGGCGGCGACATCGGCAGAAGGGTAACGGCCTGGCAATGTCTGGTTCACCTCGTGAACCAGTCCAGCGATCACCTCCGCATCTTCGGTGCGTATCAGAAAGTGCATCAGCGCCGGGTTGGGCTGCTCCGGCGCGTAGGTCAGCATGAAGCGCGACGCGCCCGCACCGACGAAGGTGGACACATCGGTGACGCCGTCGAGCCCCTTCAGGTAACCCTCGACGTCTTCCGCGGTGCGGCTGGTTTCGCGAATGTGCGCGCCCTGCGGCAGGAACAGATTGACGTAGAAAAGCGGTGTGCTCGACGGCGGGAAGAAGCTCTGCGGCACACGGCTGAAACCCAGCACGCTGAGCACGGTAAGCACCACCAATACCCCAAGCGTCAGCCAGGGGCGCGCCAGCACTGCGCCGGCCATGCGACGGTAACGGTTGTAGATCGGTCCGCTGTAAGCCTCGTCGGCGCCTTTCGCGTCGTCCGCTTGCCGGTCATCTTTGCGCTCCAGGAGGTAATGGCCGAACAGCGGCACCACCAGCAGCGCCAGCAGCCAGCTCAGCAGCAGCGAGACGGCGATGACGAAGAACAGCGAGAACAGGAATTCGCCGGTGGTGTCTTGCGACAGACCGATCCCGGCGAACGCCAGAATGCCGATGATGGTCGCGCCCAGCAGCGGCCATTGCGTCTGCTGCAGGGTCTTGCGTGACGCGTCGAGGATGCTCATGCCGCGCTGTTTCTGGATCAGCATGCCGTCGCAGATCACCACGGCGTTGTCCACCAGCATGCCCATGGCGATGATCAGCGCGCCGAGGGAAATGCGCTCCAGCTCGATTCCGGCCAGCCACATCAACAGCAGCGTGCCGAGCACCGTCAGGAACAGCACTGCACCGATGATCATGCCGGCGCGCAGGCCCATCGCCAGACACAGCACGCCGACGACGATCGCCACGGACAGGAAGACGTTCAGCGCGAAGTTATTGACCGACTCGTTGACGATGCTGTGCTGCTGGTAAAGCGGATGCAGCTCGGCACCCAGCGGCATCAAGGGCTGCATGGCCTGCAGCGCCGCTTCGACGCTATCGCCCACCTCGACAATGTTGCTGCCGGAAATGCCACTGGTTCCTAGCGTCAGCGCCGGCTCGCCATTATGGCGGATGATCTGGCGAGGCCGCTCGGCATACTCGCGTTTCAAAGTGGCGATGGAGCCCAGGTCGACGCTCTGCTGGCCCTGGCCGACTGGCAGCGCGCGCAGGGCATCCAGCGAATCGAAGGCGCCACTCGGGCGAATATGCACGAAGAACTCGCCGGCGCGCACGCCGCCGGCTTCCACCGCGGCATCGGCGTCGCTGAGCGCGGCGACCAGTTCCTGTGGAGACAGACGCAGCGCGGCCAGGCGCGCCTGATCGACCTCGACCAGAATCCGTTCCTCGCGCACGCCAGCGATTTCGACCTGGCCGACACCGTTAGCCGTGATCAGGCCACGGCGCAGATCCTTGGCCACCTCGTGCAGCTCTTCCAGGGTCAGGCCGTCGCCGGTCAAGGCGAAGAAAATGCCGTAGACGTCACCGAAATCATCATTGACCAGCGGTGGGTCGATGCCCGGTGGCAGCTCCTTCCGGGCATCGTCGAGCTTGTTGCGCAGCTTGTCCCAGATCTGATCGAGCTGCTCGCCGGTGTAGCGGTCCTGGATTTCCACACGGATTTCGGCCTGGCCGATCATCGAGCGCGAGCGGATTTCCTTGATCTCGGCGAGTTCCTGGATGGCGCTTTCCAGCGGCTCGGTGACTTCCTGTTCGACCTCTACGGCAGTCGCGCCGGGATATTGCACCGTGACGACGGCTTCCTTGATGGTGAACTCGGGATCTTCCAGGCGGCCCATCTCGAAGAACGCAATGGTCCCGCCGATCAGGCAGATCAGGAGCAACACCCAGATGTTGACCGGCTTGCAGATGGCGTAACGGGCTAAGTCCATCCGCTTATTTCCGCCGTTCAGCTTTGATCGGTTGGTCTTCGGACAGCTTGCTGCCACCAGCCACCACCACCAGCATCTGATCGTTCAGCTCGCCGCTGACTACCGCGTAGTCCTCTTCGATGCGTTCGAGTTGCACATCGCGGTGCTGGGCGTGGCCGTTCACCGCTAGCCACAGATAGTGGCTGCCGTTCGGTGCCGCTTGTACTGCAGTCAGCGGCAGGCGAAAACGTGGTGGCGCATCGTCTCGCGGGGCAGCTGGGCGCTGCAGACGAACCCGCATGGCCATTCCCGGCAGCAGGTTGTAGTCGGCCGGCGGATCGCCTCGCAGCGTCAGTCGGTAGGTGCGCGAGCCTTCGCGTGGCTGGGTGCTGTGCTCTTTGTAGGTCAGCGGCAGCGTCAGGTCGGCAATGACCAGCTCGCCTTCGGCCTGCAAGGTGGCGTTCAGCGGAATGTTCAACGCGGCGGTCTCGGGCAGGTCGACCGTGACCTCGATGTGCTGGTTGTTCTGCAGTTCGAGCACCGGCGAACCGGTGGCGACCACCATGTCCGGCTCGACCAGACGCCGCGCGACGACTCCGTCGTAAGGGGCATTCAGCGTGCTGTGGTCGATGTCGCGCCGGGCACTGTCGCGGGCCACGCGCGCCGCCACGACGTTGGCCTGCAATGGCTCGACTGCTGCTGGCGCGAGAATGCCTTCGGCGAGCAATGTGCGCTTGCGTGTCAGGTCCGCTTCTAGCTGGCGCAGCCGAGCCTCGGCCTCGCGCAGTTGCAGCTCATAATCCGTGCGGTCGAGTTTGGCCAGTGGCTGGCCCTTTTCCACGCGCTCTCCTTCGTCGACGAGAATGCGCTCGACGCGCCCCGGTACCTGGAACGCCAGTTGTGTGGTGGTCACGCTCTCGACCACGCCAGGAAAGCGCAGGGTCTGCGCGCCGTAATCTATGCGTTGCAGCGGCTCGACGAAAGCCACGCGCGGCAACACTTGGGCAGGCGTCTCGTCGCCGCCGCAACCGGACAGTGCCAGCAATGCGCACAAGGCGGTGGTGATGCGGAAATGTGGTAGCGGGCCTCGGGGTGTTCGCAATGGCTGCGGCATCCGTACTCCTGATAGGGCGAGCAAAGGCGTCGCGGCAATGCGAAACGCTGCGACCGATTCAGTAGAGCCCTGCTCCGGCTCGGGAGTTCGACCTATGCTGTAGTGACCGGCTAGTCAGTCGTTTTTGCCCGCGACAATGGAGCAGCGGTTCGTCCGATACCGATTGGGCGTATCATTGCCAAGGTTTTCAGAAGGTCAGCGCAGGAGAAAAGTCGCAATGCAAGGTCAGCCACAAGTCATCGAATATCTGAAAGAACTGCTGCGTGGCGAGCTGGCGGCGCGCGATCAGTATTTCCTGCATTCGCGGATGTATGCCGACTGGGGCCTCGCCAAGCTCTACGAGCGCATCAATCACGAGATGGAAGAAGAAACCCAGCACGCCGATGCGCTGTTGCAACGCATCCTGTTCCTCGAAGGCACGCCTGACATGACGCCCCACGCAATAAACGCCGGGCATACCGTGCCCGAGATGCTGCGCAGCGATCTGGCGCTGGAGTACAAGGTGCGTGAAGCCCTGGCCAAGGGCATGGCGCTGGCCGAGCAGCACGGCGACTATCAGACGCGCGACATCCTCGCGCTGCAGTTGATGGACACCGAAGAAGATCATGCGTATTGGCTCGAGCAGCAACTCGGCCTGATCGACCGCATCGGCCTGCAGAACTATCTGCAATCGCAGGGGAGTTGATCAGGGCCTGTTCAGTTTCAGGCTAATCCGGTAAGAGAAGTTGTTTGGAGTGTTCAAGTCCGCAGGGCTGAACTCATTCGGCCAGAGAGGGCGAAAGCCGAACAAGTTCGGCCCTACCGCTCGAAAGGCGGGCTCCGTCGAGAGTTCCGGCGAAACGGGAAGCCCTGATGCAAGCGAGGCCAGGCGCAATGCCCGGCCTCGGGCAACGACCGGTCAGATACGGAAGCGACTGACCATCGTCTGCAACTGACTGCCCAGGCGGGCCAGTTCGACGCTCGATGCCGCCGTCTGTTCGCTGGCCGCGGCGGTCTGCTCGGAGACGTCGCGTACGTTCACCACGCTCCGGCTGATTTCCTCGGCTACGGCGCTCTGCTCTTCGGCCGCCGTGGCGATCTGCTGGTTCATCGCCTGGATGTTGGACACGGTGCGGGTGATGCTGGCAAGCGAGCTACCCGCGTGACGCGCCAGTTCGACACTGCTATCGGTGAGGTTGCGGCTGCTTTGCATGATGGCCGCGACCTGCTGGGTGCCGTTGTGCAGGGCGGTGACCAGTTGTTCGATTTCCTCGGTGGATTTCTGCGTACGCTGCGCCAGGCCGCGTACTTCATCGGCTACAACGGCGAAACCGCGACCGGCTTCGCCCGCGCGCGCCGCCTCGATGGCGGCGTTGAGCGCCAGCAGGTTGGTCTGTTCGGCCACGGCACGAATCACGCCCATCACGCTACCGATCTTGTCGCTGTCGCTCTGCAGCACCGCCATCGCTTCCGAGGAGCGGATGACTTCGCTGGCCATGCGTTCGATCTGCGTGACCACCTCGGCCACCACGCGGTCGCCGTCGCTCGCTTCGATATCCGCCTCGGTGGCGGCCCGCGCCGCCTGTTCGGCGTTCTGCGCGACTTCGTGAACGGTGGCCGACATCTCATGCATGGCGGTGGCGACCTGATCGGTTTCCTCCTTCTGACTAATGACCCCGGCACTGGTCTGCGTAGTCACCGCCGACAGCTCCTCGGCGGCGCTGCTGATCTGGCTCACACCGTCGCGAATGCCGCCGATTAACTCTCGCAGGGTGCTGCCCATCTGCTGGATGCCCTGCTGCAGAACACCCAGTTCGTCGCGGCGGGTGATCTGCGCGGTGGCGGTCAGGTCGCCCGCAGCGATGCGTTCGACGCCCGCGAGGGTGGTGCGCAGCGGCAGAACGATCTGCCGGGTAATCAGCCACGCCGCCAGAATGCCGAGCAGTACAGCCAATGTTGCGCTGAGAATCAGGCGATTGCCCGCTTCTCTGCCCTCGATATCCAGCCGTTCCAGCTGATAGGCATACAGCGCCTTGCTCAGTCGCAGGATTTCCGTCTGATGGTCGATCATGCCTTGGCGCGCCTTGGCGATTGCCTGGGTCGCGGCGTCGAGCGATTCGATTGCCGTGCGGTACTGGCCAAGGACCGTGCGAATCTGCGGCGCCGCATCCCGGCTGGTCAGCTGGAGGGCGCCGTGGTGCCGGTCCAGGGTGGCCAGGGCTGCATCGAGCTGCGCATAGACGGCCTGGGCGTTCTGCGAGGTTGAAGAGGTCATGTAGATCCGCAGCAGATACTGAGCCTGTTTGATCGCTTCCTTGACCTCAGTGGTGGCGCGGTACTGGCCGTTGTCTTCGGCCAGCTGCATGACCCGCGCGCTGACTTGCGTGGTGAGTTCGCCGAGCCGTGCGGCATTGTCATCGATGGTCTGGCGGGCGTCGTTGGCCAGCGCATAACCCTGGCGCATGTCGTTCAGCGAGCGGCGGAACAGCTCGTTGTAGCCGGCCTGCTCCTTGAGCATCGCCACGTTCACCGGGTTTTTGAAGGTGTTGAGCAGCTTGGTCTGGTGGGTCAGGTAGATGTCTAGCGTCTGGTCCACGCGTGCGCTAGTGGTTGCGTCGCCGTTGGCCAACATGAGTTGCAGGCGCGCGATGCGCAGATCCGTCAGGTCGTTGTTGAGCTGGGCGATTTGCGTCATCCAGCCGCTGCGTTGGATGACGCTGCTTAAGCTACCCCAGCCGATCCAGGCCAGGACAAGCGTAAGGATCAGGACGGCGCCGAAGCCGATGGTGAGCTTGCGGCTGACGCCAATGTTTCCAAACCATCTGTTCATGCAGATACCAATAAATAAAGGATCAAAAGAAGCCGTAGCCATCGTCGCGGTGAGCGTTGCGCTATGGCGGGGCCGGCGTAACCGCTGCGACGTGAATGTGACGCCAATTAAATGGGCGGAGCGAGCTGTTTGCGACGCCTAAGCGCGGGCATCTGGTCACAAAAAAGAAACCCGCCGAAGCGGGTTTCTCGGTTCGAGCGAGTGCCTCAGTTCACCGGAGTTGCACTCGGCTTCACCGCGGCCTGAGCGGCCGGCACGTCGAGCTGCAGTTGCTGACTGGTGAAGGCGCGCACCCGCGCGGTGAGGTCCGCGTCGTCGTTCAGTGCCAGTCCGTAGGACGGGAAGATGGTTTTCAGCTTCGCTTGCCACTCCGGCGACTCGACCTGTTCAGCGAAGGTCTTCTTCAGCAGGTTGAGCATGATCGGCGCGGCCGTGGAGGCGCCCGGCGAGGCACCCAGCAGGGCGGCGATGGAGCCGTCTGCGGAGCTGACGACTTCGGTGCCGAACTGCAGCACGCCGCCTTTCTCGGCATCGTCCTTGATGATCTGCACGCGCTGCCCTGCGGTGATCAGTTCCCAGTCACTGGCATCCGCTTCGGGGAAATAATTCTTCAGCTCCTCGATGCGGTCTTCCTGGCTGAGCATCAGCTGCCCGACCAGATATTGGCTCAGGTCCAGATTATCCAGGCCGGCCTGAATCATCGGCAGTGCGTTGTCGGTGCTCACTGAGCTGGGCAGGTCCATGAGAGAGCCGTTCTTCAGGAACTTGCTGGAGAAGGTCGCGAAGGGTCCGAACAGCAGCACTTTCTCGCCGTCGATGACGCGGGTGTCCAGGTGCGGAACGGACATTGGCGGAGAGCCGACCGATGCCATGCCGTAGACCTTGGCCTGATGCTGGGCAACGACTTCGGGGTTGCGTGTCATCAGGAACTGGCCGCCTACCGGGAAGCCGGCATAGCCCTTGGCTTCGGGGATGTCGGCCATCTGCAACAGCTTCAGCGCGCCGCCGCCAGCGCCGATGAAGACGAAGCGGGCCTTGACGCTGGTCTGGGATTCGCCGTCGGCGAGGTTGGCCGAGACCACGGTCCAGGTGCCGTCGTCGTTGCGCACGATATCGCGCACTTCATGCTGTAGGTGCAGCTTGACCTGCTCGTTCTTGCCCAGGGCATCGAACAGCTGACGGGTGATTTCGCCGAAGTTCACATCGGTGCCGAGCGACATGCGCGTCGCGGCGATCGGCTGGGATTCGTCGCGGCCGTTCATCAGCAGCGGAACCCATTCGCCAATCTGCGCGGGCTGCTCGGAGTATTCCATGTCGCTAAACAGCGGGCTTTGTTGCAGCGCCGCATGACGCTTGCGCAGGAACTGCATGTTGTCCTCGCCCCAGACGAAGCTCATGTGCGGGACGGAATTGATGAACCGGCGCGGCTCTTGAAGCACGCCGCGCTCCACCTGGTGCGCCCAGAATTGCTTGGAGATCTCGAACGACTCGGCAATGGTCACAGCCTTGCTGATGTCGATGCTGCCATCGGCTTTCAGGGGTGTGTAGTTCAGCTCACAGAATGCGGAATGGCCAGTACCGGCATTGTTCCAGGCATTGGAGCTTTCATCGGCGACGCTGGGCAGACGCTCGTAGACGTCGATGGTCCATTCGGGCTCGAGCTCGTGCAGGTAGGTGCCTAGGGTCGCGCTCATGATGCCGCCGCCAATCAGCAGCACATCAACGGTTTTCTCGGGCTCGTTGGGCTTGGAGCAGGCGATCAGTCCGATGCACATGAGCGCCAGTGTTAGTTTCTTCATCAATGGATTTGTTGCCTGGTCAAAAGAGATTTCTCGGGGGTGCGCCTGGCGCTTACGGACGGAGTAGGGCAAGGCAGCCGGTCCGGGCCCGTTGGCGGTTCAGGTGCGGTGGGGAGGCCAGAGGCCTTAGGCAAGGCGGCGGTTTCGGTGCTGCACTTAAGCGCAGCGATTTATTGATCTGTCTCGTCGCTGCCACCCTGCGAGGGGCGCGGAGTTTATTAGCAAGCTAAGTGTGTGGCAACGGGGATCTAGAGGCTGGCGGCAATTGACTCAAAGGATCGCTAAATCTCCCGCTGCCTATCGGTTGCTGAGCCGGGACAGCATCCGCCAGATTCCAGATCCATGAGGATCGGACAGTCGGGGCGGTCATCACCGTGGCAGTGGTCGATCAGCTGTTGCAAGGTGTCACGCAGGCTCACCAGTTCGGCGATCTTCTGGTTCAGCGCTTCGATGTGCGCGCCTGCCAAGGCCTTCACATCGGCACTGGCGCGTTGGCGGTCCTGCCAGAGGGTCAACAGTTTACCCACTTCTTCCAGCGAGAAACCCAGATCCCGCGAGCGCTTGATGAAGGCGAGGCGATGCAGGTCCTCCTCGCCGAAGTGACGATAACCGTTGGCGCTGCGCCCGGTTGGCGAGATCAGTCCAATGGATTCGTAATAACGGATCATCTTCGCCGAAAGACCGGTTTTCTTCGCGGCTTGGCCGATGTTCATGTTGCTTCCCTCGTTTGAAGGTCTATTCGATTCCCGAGTCGCAGCCTCCCGGCATACATGCTCATTCCTCCGGCTTCCAGCGTTTGAGAAGCAAGGCATTGCTGACCACGCTGACGCTCGACAGCGCCATCGCCGCACCGGCTACCACCGGGCTGAGAAAGCCCAAAGCTGCCAGCGGAATGCCCACCAGGTTGTAGATGAAAGCCCAGAACAGGTTCTGCTGGATCTTGCGATAGGTGCGTCGGCTGATTTCCAGCGCCGCCGGCACCAGCCGTGGATCGCCGCGCATCAGGGTGATGCCGGCCGCGTGCATCGCCACATCGGTGCCGCCGCCCATGGCGATGCCGACGTCGGCCGCAGCCAGTGCCGGCGCATCGTTGATGCCGTCACCCACCATCGCGACCACTGCGCCGTTCTTCTTCAAGTCGGCCACCGTGGCGGCCTTGTCCGCCGGCAGCACCTCCGCATGCACGCTATCGATCTGCAACGCCTCGGCTACCACCCGAGCACTGCCCCGGTTATCACCGGTAATCAGATGGCTGCGGATATGCCGGGCATTGAGATGAGCGATGGCATCGGCGGCGCCCTCCTTGAGGCGGTCACCAAAAGCGAACAGGCCGAGCACGCGCGGTTGCGGCGCGGTTTCGATCAGCCAGGACAGAGTTCGCCCTTCGGCTTCCCAAGCCCCGGCCTTGTCGGCCAGATCACCCGGCTGCAGGCCGCTGTCATCGAGCAGGCGGCGGTTGCCCAGCGCCAGCGAACGACCGTCAAGCTCGCCGGCGATGCCGCGACCGGTCAGCGACTGGCTGCGGCTCACGTCCGCGACCGTCAATGCCTGCTCCGCGCAACGGTCCAATACCGCTCGCGCCAGCGGATGCTCGCTGCCGCGTTGCAGGGCGCCGGCCTGCTGCAGCAACGCGGATTCGTCGCCGTCGATTGCGTGCAGGTGGACGATTCGCGGTTCACCCGATGTCAGGGTGCCGGTCTTGTCGAAGGCCACGGCCGTAACCGCATGCGCGACTTCCAGCGCCTCGGCATCCTTGATCAGAATGCCGTGGCGCGCCGCCACGCCCGTACCGGCCATGATCGCTGCCGGCGTTGCCAGTCCGAGGGCGCACGGGCAGGCGATCACCAACACGGCGACGGCGTTGATCAGCGCAACCTCCACCGATGCGCCGGCCAGCATCCAACCCGCGACGGTGCATAGCGCAATGAGCAGAACGGCGGGGACGAAGACCTGACTGACTTTGTCCACCAGCTTCTGGATCGGTGCCTTGGCCGCCTGAGCATCCTCGACCAGACGGATGATGCGCGCCAGGACGGTCTCGCCGCCGAGCGCCGTGGTACGTACAAGTAAGCGGCCTTCGCCGTTGATCGCGCCGCCAGTGATGCGATCGCCAGGGGCTTTGGCCACCGGCAGGCTTTCGCCGCTGATCAGGGCTTCGTCGGCCTGGCTTTCGCCTTCCACTACCTCGCCATCGACCGGGAAGCGCTCACCGGGCTTGACCAGCACCAGATCATCCAGTCGCAGCGCGGTGATGGCGACGTCCTCTTCGCGGTCGTCGACGACCCGTACCGCACGGTCCGGCCGTAGCGCCTCCAGTGCCCGGATGGCGGCGCTGGTCTGACGCTTGGCGCGGCTTTCCAGGTATTTGCCCAGCAACACCAGGGCGATGACCACTGCCGAGGCCTCGAAATACAGATGCGGCATCTGCCCCGCCGGCGCCGCCCACCATTGATAGAGGCTCAGGCCATAACCGGCGCTGGTGCCGATCGCCACGAGCAGGTCCATGTTGCCCGCGCCGGCGCGCACGGCCTTCCAGCCGGCAACATAGAAACGAGCGCCGAGAATGAACTGCACGGGCGTGGCGAGCAGGAACTGCGCCCATGGCGGCAACATCCAGTGCAGGCCGAACAGGTCGCCGAACATCGGGACCACCAGAGGTGCCGCCAGCAACAGTGCGGCGATTACAGCGAGGCGTTCACGGCCCAGGTGACGTTGGCTATCGTTTGCGTTCGCCTGTGCGGCGTCGCTCATCCGAGCCCGGTATCCGGCCGACTCGACCGCCTGTATCAGTTGCGCTGGATCGACTGAGCCGAGCACCTCGACGCGGGCACGTTCGCTGGCGAGATTCACCGAAGCGCTGCTGACGCCGGGTTGTTTGAGCAGGGCGCGTTCGACGCGACCGACGCAGCTGGCGCAGGTCATGCCCCCGATGGCGAGTTCCAGCGTTTGCACCGGCACGCCATAGCCGGCTTTTTCCACGGCCCGGATCAGCTCGGTGGCGCTGCCCTCGGTGGCGTCGATACGGACCTGTTCGGCGGCAAGATTCACGGCTGCGCTCTGCACGCCGGGTACTTTCAGCAATGCGCGTTCGACTCGTCCGGCGCAGCTGGCGCACGTCATGCCGCTGATGGGTAGGGTGAAGGTTGAGCTGCTCATGGTTCGCTCCCCGAGTGGTCTGTTGCCAGCATCTTCAACCTTTACCTTATGGAAAGGTCAAGACAGGTAACAGTCGCAGCTAAAGTGTTGACCTTGCCTGCATGGCAAGGTTGATCATGCCTGCCAACACTAGATGGGAGGTATCTATGCAGACGTTCAACGTACAGGGTATGACGTGCGCCCATTGCGAGCGCGCCGTGACCAACGCGATTCTCGCGCTTGACGCTCAGGCCAGGGTCCGCGTCGATCGGCAGGCGAGTGTAGTGGAGGTTGACGGCGATCTGAGCGAAGCGGCGATCCGCGAAGTGATCGAGCAGGAGGGGTATCAGGTCGGGTAGGCGCCGCGGCAGCTGGGCCGCGGTCCAGGGAATGTGCCTCAGCCTTTCGCCTGGACGGCGTCCCAATCGCGGACCAGCCCCCGGAAGAGCGGATCGATCAACGCTGGGCCATCGCGCTCGGGATCGAACAGGGCGGAGTCGCGTGTCCAGTCGCTGAACAGGCCGACGATCAACGCATGGAGCGTGCGCGCGGCAAGCCGTGGCGTGATGCCTGGATAAAGTGCGTCGGCGGCGTGCTCGAACAGCTTTTCGCAGAGATCGATGAACATATTGATGAACGCCTGGTGGCGCTCTTCGGCTTCGCGCAGCTCCTCGGTGAACTCGCAGCGATGTAACAGGATGGTCATCACGCGGCGTTTCTGCTCGTCACGACCCAGCGCACCAAGACCCTCAATGCAGAGTTCGCGTAGTACCTGCAAAGGCTGCTGTTGCGTGCAGCTGCAGAGTCGCTCGGTCATCTGTTCCGGCGGCAGCCGCACCTGATTCAGCATTTCGTGAAACAGATGAGCCTTGTTCTGGAAATGCCAGTACACCGCGCCGCGGGTAACACCAGCGTCGCGAGCGATCTGATCGAGACTGGTGTGCGCCACACCCTTGTCCAGAAACAACCGCTCGGCCGAGGCGAGCAGGGCGATACGGGTTTTTTCGGCGTCTTCTTTGGTTCTTCGCATGTCTGCACTACGGCAGCGTCGAGGCTGCGTTAGGGTCCTGAAGGCGGATGGTGCTGAGTTGATACCTCAATCTCTGCAACTTTGGCTGTTTACAAACGCCCTTGTATGTAACAGCATCTTACCGTTCCTGTAAACGTTCGATATCAGCCGCTACCCGTTCTGCGCTAGCGAATCGACTTTTCCATTCTGCGAGTTCCTCAATGCCCCTCCCGCTTCTCCTGATTCTGGGTGCCCTCAGCGCCTTTGGTCCGCTGGCCATCGACTTCTACCTGCCCGCGTTTCCGGCGATGGCGCGGGCATTCTCTACCGATGTCGAGCATGTGCAACTGTCGCTGGCAGCCTATTTCATCGGCCTTGCGGTCGGCCAGTTGATTTACGGGCCCCTGGCCGATCGCTACGGGCGGCGCTGGCCGCTGTTGATCGGCGTGACGCTGTTTACCCTGGCGTCGCTGGCGTGCTCCTTTGCGCCGACTCTGGACTGGTTGATTGCCGCACGCGTGGTCCAGGCGCTCGGCGGATGCGCCGGTATCGTGGTGACCCGCGCGGTGGTGCGCGACAGCTGCGATCCTGTTCAGGGCGCCAAGGTGTTCTCCCAGCTGATGCTGGTGATGGGCGTGGCACCGATTCTTGCGCCGCTGGCCGGCGGGCTGCTGATGAATGCGTTTGGCTGGCAATCGATCTTCGTCGCGCTGACGATTTTCAGCGCACTGTGCGGTCTCGCGGTTGCCCTGCGGTTGCCTGAAACGCTCCCGGCCGATGCACCGAAACACCCGCTCGGCGGCACGCTGGGGCGTTATCTCGGACTCTTCCGTGATCGCGAGTTCATCGCCTTCGCGCTCTGTGGCGGCGTGTCGATGGCGGGCATGTTTGCCTACATCGCCGGTTCCCCGTTCATATTCATCGAGCTATACGGCATCCCCGCCGAGCACTACGGTTGGCTGTTCGGCTGTAACGCGGCGGGGTTCATCGTGATATCGCAGATCAATGCGCGATTGCTGCGGCTTCGTGGCCCTGGGTTCTGGTTGCGGCGTTTCGTCTGGTTCTACTTCGCCTGCGGCGCCGCGCTGTTGGTGATTGCCTGGAGCCAGCCGGAGTCGCTCTGGCCATTGCTGATCCCGCTGTTCATGGGATTGGGAAGCCTTGGCAGCATCCTGCCGAATGCGACCGCCTGCGCGATGGCCAGCCAGGGCCAGCAGGCGGGGCTGGCCTCCGCGCTGATGGGTAGTCTGCAATTCGGGGTCGCGGCTGGCGCATCGACGGCGGTCGGCGCGCTGCACAACGGCACGGCGGTGCCCATGGCGTTGGTGATTACGGTCTGCGCGCTGATGGCTGCGTGTCTGGCCTGGTACACCGGTCAGCAAACGAATGCGTCGCGGGCTCCATCCTCCTGAGGACGCAGCCCGGGGCGCGGCGGGATCGGTTCAAAACCCTTCGAGGACGATCTTGCCCTTGGCCTTGCCGCTTTCGATGAAGGCGTGGGCGCGGCGCAGGTTTTCGGCGTTTATCGTGCCGTAGTGCTCACCCAGGGTGGTCTTAAGCACACCGCTGTCGATCAGCTCCGCGACGCGGTTGAGCAAATGGTGCTGCGCAATCATGTCCGGCGTCTGGTAGAGCGAACGGGTGTACATGAACTCCCAGTGCAGCGAAAGGCTCTTGCGCTTGAGCAGGCTGATGTCGAGGCTCGCCGGGTCATCGATCAGGGCCAGACGACCTTGTGGCTGCAACGCCTCGACGATCTGCGGCAAGTGCAGGTCGGTGTGGGTCAGGCTGGCAACGTGTGTGACGTTGCTGATGCCGTGACGCAGGAGCTCTGCGGCCAGCGGCTGGCTGTGATCGATCACCTCATGGGCGCCGAGCTCGCGAACCCAGGCCTGGGTATCACTGCGCGAGGCGCTGCCGATCACCTGCAGTCCGGTCAGCTGACGCGCCAGCTGCGTGAGGATGGAACCGACACCGCCCGCCGCGCCGACGATGAGCAGACGCTGGCCCCGGTCTTCCTTGCCTTCGCTGACCTGCAAGCGTTCGAACAGCAGCTCCCATGCGGTTATCGAGGTCAGCGGTAGCGCCGCAGCTGCAGCGAAATCGAGGCTGGTCGGTTTGCGGCCAACAATGCGTTCATCGACAAGATGCAGCTCGCTATTGGCCCCTGGCCGATCCAGCGCCCCGGCGTAGAAGACCTCATCGCCGGGCTTGAACAGGCTGACCTCGCTACCTACCGCACGCACCACGCCAGCCGCGTCCCAGCCGAGCACCTGCTGCTGGCCGTCTTCCGGCTGGACGCGCATGCGAATCTTGGTATCCACGGGGTTTACCGAGATGGCGCGTACTTCCACCAGCAGATCGTGCGGGCCAGGCGTCGGATCATGCAGTTCAATATCGAGCAATGAGCGCGGATCGCCGATGGGTAGCGACTGTTGGTAGCCGATGGCTTTCATGGTGGTCTCCTCGGGGATGGAAAGCGGAATGCCGTCATGTTCGGCTTTCGCGCCACGAAGAAAAACAGCATATTCCGCAGAGGCTCTTTCAACGGATTATTGAAAATGCTGCGTGCCGATGACCTCCACGTGTTTGTCCTGACCGCTCAGCTGGGAAGCCTGTCTGCCGCAGCTCGGCGGCTGGAGCTGTCGCCTGCCGTGGCAAGCATGGCCCTCAAGCGGCTTGAAGCGGAGCTGGGCTGTCGGTTGCTGGCGCGTTCGACCCGTAGCCTGAGGCTGACAGGTGAAGGCGAGCTGTATCTGCCTCATGCGCGCTCGGCTTTGCAGAGCCTTGTCGACGGGCAGCAACTGCTGGCGGGAGGGAAGGCGACCATCAGTGGGACGCTGCAGCTATCGGCTCCGTCGGACTTCGGCCGCAATGTGCTCTTGCCTTGGCTGGACGAATTTCAGGTGTTGCATCCGCGCTTGGGCCTTCGATTGTTACTGGCTGATCGCAATGCCGATCTGTTTCGACAGCCGGTCGATATCGCGTTGCGCTACGGCCAGCCGGAGGACTCCAGCCTGGTAGCGCTGCCCGTGGCGACCGCTAATCGCCGCGTGCTCTGCGCCGCGCCTGACTACCTTGCCGCACATGGGGCGCCGCGCTCGCTGGCCGAGCTCACTGACCACAACTGCCTGCGCTTCATGCTGGCGGGGCGGGTTCACGAGCGCTGGTGCTTTTACGACGGTCGACGTGAACTGGAGCAGATCGTGAGCGGTGATCGCATCAGTGACGATGCCGATGTAGTGCGGCGCTGGGCGTTGGCAGGACGGGGATTGGTATATAAATCGTGGCTGGACGTTGCCCAGGATGTGCAGGCGGGACGTCTGGTCGTGCTGTTGCCGGAGCTGCTGGGCGAGCCGGCGCCGCTGAACCTGATCTGTGCTCATCGTGCACATCTGGGCGAGATGGTACGGCTGTTGCGCGAACATCTCGTCGATCGATGCCGGCTACTGCTCCAGCAGGCACCGTTCGCGCATTGATGCGGGTTGCGCAGGGCGACCCGCTGCCTATCACTTGGCCAGCCGTGCGTCGAGGCTGTTTTGTGCCAGGCGGCGTGCCTGTTCTTCCGTCATGCCCAGGCTTTCATGCAGCGCCATGAAATTCTCCGTCACGTAACCGCCGAAATAGGCCGGGTCGTCGGAATTCACCGTGACCTTCACGCCCTGTTCCAGCAATTGCAGGATGTTGTGCTGGCTCATGTCGTCGAACACGCAGAGCTTGGTGTTCGACAGCGGGCAGACCGTGAGCGGAATCTGCTGCTCGATCAGGCGTTCGATCAGCTTAGGGTCTTCGGCGGCGCGAACGCCGTGGTCGATTCGGCTGACTTTGAGCAGATCCAGCGCTTCCCAGATGTATTGCGGCGGGCCTTCCTCACCGGCATGGGCGACTGCGAGAAAGCCTTCTGCCCGCGCCTTGGCGAACACGCGCTCGAACTTGCTCGGCGGATGACCCATTTCTGAACTGTCCAGGCCGACTGCGAAGAAAGCGTCGCGGAAGGGCATCGCCTCCTCCAGCGTCTTGAAAGCCGCTTCTTCAGGCAGATGGCGCAAAAAGCTGAGGATCAGGCCGCTGCTGATGCCCAGTAATTCGCGACCGTCGGCCAGCGCCTCGCTGATGCCGCGCATGGCCACCTCGAATGGAATGCCACGGTCGGTATGCGTCTGCGGATCGAAGAAAGGCTCGGTGTGGACCACGTTCTGCTCTTCGCATTTCTGCAGATAGGCCCAGGTCAGATCATAGAAGTCCTGCTCGGTACGCAGCACGTCGGCGCCCGCGTAATAGAGGTCAAGAAACTCCTGAAGATTGCCGAACGCGTACGCGCTACGCAGTGCATCTACGTCACCCCAGGGCAGGGCGATCTTGTTGCGCTCGGCCAGGCGAAACAGCAGTTCGGGCTCGAGAGAACCTTCGAGATGCAGATGCAGCTCGGCTTTAGGCAAGGCGTTGAGCCAGTCGTACATAAGGAAACCCCGTCCGGTAGGAAAGCGCCATTCTAACCACAACACGCGAAGAGCTGACCCCAAGGTCAGGCTGCTCGGCACGAAACTAAGCGGGCCGCCTGTCCTGCGCAAGAATTGACCAACGCGCTGCAAACGAGCGCAGCCGTGCCCAGCGATAGACGATCCAAAGATTATCCACAGAGTTTTCCACGCAAATTGCGTATAAAAACTGGCTGAGAGGTAGCATTTTGATGCTATTGCTTGTTGGGCAGCCTGAAACGCCAAAAATGCTTGTAAATCAAGGCTTTTAAGAGTCTTGAATTGAAGCGGAGGCAGTTTGGCTAAAAAATGAACGACCGTCTCGAGCGCCCATTGCTGGCGGCCTAGCGCGCTTCTTCCCAATGTTATCCACAAAGCCATGCACAGCAGCAGTGGAAAACTTATCAATAAAAACGCCACGCCCTGACGGGAGGGCATGGCTCAAACGGACAACGGATTCGTCAAGACATCTGCAGATAGCCGTTCAGTTCTGAGGCGTCGGCTCGGTTGTTGGAGCCGGTACGCTGGGCTCGACGGGCTCACCCATATCCGGCTCGTCGTCCGCAGGCATATTGACGTCGACGTCAGGCACCGTGATGGTCTTTTCCTCGGTACCAACATCTACATCCGGCGCATCCACATCGTATTCGGGCATGTTGCCGCCTTCGACTTCTACGTCCGGCAGAGAGCCTTCTTCGGTTTTTTCTACATCGCAACCGGCGAGGCCTAAGGAGGCGAGCAGCACGGCGCCTGGGATGACCCACTTGTAATTGCTTTTCATTGGTTGACTCCTTCTATCGCAACGGGAATGCGTGCTTCGGCACTTCCACGACCACGGCATCGGTGGGACAAAGCGCGCAGTTGAACGGTTGACCCAACACAGTGCCGTTGTAATAGCGACTTCCCGTGTTGCTTGCAGTTCCCACGGAGAGGGGCAGTCAGGCGTCCAGCAGGCGCAGTTCGCTGCGACCACGGCTGATGTCCGCGAGCGTCTGCTGCAGCCGTGGCCACTGCTCTGGCGGTAACGCCAGCACCAGTTTGGCGCCCTCTGCATCGAACGTCTCGCTTTCGATCAAGGTGTCGTATTCGCCCAGGCGCGCCTTGAACAAAGCCAGCTCGGCAAAGCGGCAATGACAGCCGTAGCGCTCGCGTTTGACCAACTCGACAAGCACGCCCGCCTGCAGACATTTTGCGGCAGAGCCGCCATAGGCGCGGGCCAGGCCGCCGGTGCCGAGCTGAATGCCACCGAACCAGCGGATCACGACCACCACGACCCGATCGCAATCCTGACCTTCGATCGCCGTCAGCATGGGCCGGCCTGCCGTTCCGCCGGGCTCACCGTCATCGCTGAACCGATACTGGCTGCCGATCTTCCACGCCCAGCAATTGTGCGTCGCGGTGGCATCGCTGACCGCCTGAATGAACGCCTGGGCTTCTTCAGGGCTGGAGACCGGGGCGGCCGTGGCGAGAAAGCGGCTCTTGCGAATGGTTTCCTGGAACTCACAAGGCGCTACGAGGGTGAACGTCATCGGCGTGTTTGCGTAGTGGAGTGGGCGGGCATTGTACCGGCGCCCGAGGCCGTGCTGCGCTGAACACATGGATACCGCTCGGTGGATCGGGCTGAACTTAAGACACTCAGCTCCCCCAAACGAAATATCAGTGTCGTCGGGATGGCGACCCTACCAACAGCGACCTACCGAGGAGAAAAGCGAATGCTCAATTCCAAGTATCAGGCGTGTATCCAGGCATGTTCCAACTGCGCGCTCGTCTGCGAAAACTGCGCGGCGTCCTGCCTGCGCGAGGAAGACGTGAAGATGATGGCCGGCTGCATCACGTTGGACCGCGACTGCGCCGATCTCTGCGCGCTTGCCGCCGTGCTGATGACTCGCGATAGCGCCTTGTCGAAGGAAATGTGCCGGATCTGCGCACAAGCTTGCCGTGCATGTGCCGACGAATGCAGCAAGCATCAGGCGGACCACTGCCAGGCATGCGCCGAGGCTTGCCGCAAGTGCGCCGAGGAGTGCGAGAAGATGGCGGCCTGACGGTGGCCGCGCTGGCCGCTCCTGCGCAGGCAACGTCACGTAGCGATGAGGCGCCGATCCAGCACCGCTACGTGCGCCGCCGAGCAGGCGGTCTGGCTGGTCCTATCGCTTGATCGTGCCAAGACGCATGAAGCGCGTTTCGCCGCTGGCGTCTTCCACGCCGTCGTTATCGGTCACCACGAACAGGCGGCCCTGCCTGTCGACGGCCGCGCCTTCGACCTTGTCCAGCACCCAACCACCAGTGCTCATTAGGTCAGGCAGCAGGTCACGCTCCAGCTGTTTCGTGAGCAGTGGGAAACGCTGGCCTTCCGCGACTGGCTGCATGCCGCTCAGGTCGATGCGGTAGAGCCGTTTGACTTCGGCTGCAGGTCCCTGCTGGTTGTCGCGCTCGATGACCAGGAACTGGCCGTTGCCGATCGAGGTGAGTTCGGACAACCCGACCCAGCCGCCTTCGACAGCTGGGTCGAGCGGGTAGTGATAAAAGCCCCATTCGCCATTGTTCGGATTGAGCACGCCTATGCGCACCTTTCCGGCCGGGTCGTTCTTCCATTCCCGCTGGAAAGCCACGTAAATGCGGGTACTGGCGCCTTCGCCAACCACCGCAACACCCTCGAAACCATTGCTGGTCTGCTGCGCCGCAACGTCTGCGGGCAGGGCATGTTCTTCGAGCACCCCGCCCTGCGCATTGGTGCGAATCAGCAGGTTCGGCTTGGCCTTGCCGTTGCCTTCCGACGCCAGCCAGAAATCGCCATTACTGGCCTGGGCGATTCCCTCCAGGTCGTAGTCGACCGTCTCACCTGCCTTGCGCAGTTCGATCTGCCTGTCGATGAGGGCTGGCGTTTTGCTCGTGTCGATGCTGAAGATTCGCGACGCCTTGTAGTAGCTGTCCGGCACGGCGTACAGGCGGTTGTCTTGCGTACGGTCCGCGACCATGCCACTGAGTGCGCCCCATGGAATCAGCTGGCTGTCCGTCGAGCGAATCTCCGGATACGATGCCGTCTTGGCGCCGAATTGATAAATCGAAAGGGTGGAGCGATAGCCGTCTTCAGCCGAGTCTTCCTCGCTACTGACCACCAACAGGTTGCGCGACGGGATCGGCAGCAACCCTTCCGGCCCCATGCCTGTCGGCAGAAGCTGATGCAACACCGGCGCCCACGGGCGCGCCACGTCATAAACGGCCACCGCATTGCCGCGCTCGCTGCCCACGAACAGGAAGTCTTGCTTGCGGAAACTGGCCGAAGCGATGCCTTCGGGCTCGATGCCCTTGTTCTCCGAGCGGCTTTCCGGGTAATGGCCTGCGCGGATGAAAGCATGCTCCATCGAGGCACCGGCTTCATGCCAAACCTGGCCGTTGTAATCGAACAGGGTGAAGCCGCGGCTACCGCCTTCCTCGCCGTTCGCATCCGTGTAGTCGCCCTCGTTGGCGGTCGCCAGCAACGGCCCGACCCAGGCGATGGCGTCTGGCTCGCGGCGCTTGCCTTTGAGCACGCCGACCGGTTCGATGCGATCGTTTTCTTCCACATCAACGCCTTCGAGATCGACTTGGCCGGCGCTGAAGTGACGCATCACACGACCACCGCGCAGATCGACGAGCACGATGTGATTGTTCTCCTGCAGCGTGACGGCGGCGACATCCTGGTCGTTGATCGTGACGTACTCCGGCTCCGGATCACTTGGGGCCACATCGGCAAGCCCGGTCAGGTCAACATCCCGAGTGCTCCAGCGCGACGGCTGGCCCTTGAGGTCGACGATCCGTAGAAAGCCGGCCGGCAATTGCGGAATCAGCCCGTCGTTCAGGTCCTCGTCCCGCTCGTTCTCGATTGCCACCGCGGCATAACGGCCCCTTGGGCTGACGGCGATCGAGTCCGGTTGCCCACCCATCGGCAGCGTGGCGACACGCTTGGGCTGCGCGGGATGGCGAATATCGAACACCGCCAGCACACCATCGGGCTGGGTGAAGCTGAGCGAGGTATTCACCGCGACGAGGACATAGTGCTGGTGCACTGCTACCGAAGTCGGCTCGCCTTCGAGCTGCACGAAGCCCGCCGGCTTCGGTGATTTCGGATCACGAATGTCCACCAGACCAATCCGCTTGCCAGGGCTGTCGGTGTAGATCAACGTCCGGCCATCACGGCTCACGGCGGTGATTTCAGCAACGGTCTGGTTCGACGTGTTTTCATCGGCGCCAAGGTTGCGGTACACCGGAAAGGTCGCGACCCGCTCGAAGTACTCCGCGGCGCGCGAAGGCGCGGCCTGGGCAGCCAACGGCAGCAGAGCCAGTGTCAGCGCGGTCGACAGCGCAGTGCGGGTCAGGCGGGTCGGTGTTCTCATGCGGGCCTCGGCATTCGGTGATTGGGAGTTAGCCAAAGCACGCTATGCCGGGTTTCTTACGGGACGATGACCGATGCTCGTTGCGCCCGTCGCGCTCGGATGAGTGGTTATGTTCTGGACATTTCAGGCAGGGCAGAGATCGCGGCCCTGGCGAAGCGTATGAACGCCGTCGTCTCCTCTGCGCGAGCCGCCAGATTATCTATCTCGCCATTCAGGTAGGCATGCCGAGCCTCGTGCAGTACCGGCTGACGCTCAGCAGGCAGGCAATTCAGCAGCCAGGCCGCCCAACCTCTTTCGGCGCGATCCGCCCGGTCGAAGCGCTGTACCAGATGCGAGCCAACGCGAGCACGACATTTCGCTCATCACCTAGCCAATCCTCGGGCGCGTTCCACTGCCTGAGCGTGTCAGCGAGCGCAGCGTAGAAGTCTTGCTTGGGCACCGCTTCGAAAAGCCTGTCCGCCGCTGGCCTCGTCAGCGCGAGGCTATGCTGCCTCGCCTTCGACAACAGAATCGCAAGGTCAATGTCCAGAACAGGCGGCTCGAAGACGCCCGCTAGAAGGTCTTCTCGCAGCCATTCCCCGAACTGAAGCTCGCGCCGGGCCGGGTAGCGCCAGGGCAGCACTTCACCCAGCGAAACAACCGTCACCTCCAGCGGCCGCAGCGCTTCGCTGTGGCCGGGAGGCGCCGAGACGGTCAACAGTTCGAGCGAGAGCGCCCGCCGGATGGCTTG
>NZ_JAMOII010000008.1 GCF_024448985.1 Stutzerimonas stutzeri | reverse complement strand
GTAGATTGAAAGCGGCGAGCTCATATATCCAACCCCGCCGGCCATAGGAAGTACGGGCCAAATTTTGGGCTCATGCGGAACTCGCCGCCAGCTTCCTTGCCTTTGTCGGTCAGGTAGTTCTTGCCATCGCGAAGCTCAAGAAGTCCTTGGCTTGATAGCTTTTCAAGAAATTCTGGCGTCTTGAGCCCCAGCTTTTGCGCCATTTTGGAACTGGTCAGCTTGTTTACACCGTCCTCAGTTTCAGTGGTTGGCTCGCTATCTTTAGCCACGACTTCCAGCGAGATACGGACCTCATCGCTTATACGGATGATTCGTTGGGCTTCTTCATAGGCGTCGCGGTAGAGGTCTGTATCGCTCTGCCGATCAATGAACACACCCATTTCATTGTTGTTCACCTGGCTGAACTCATAAAGGTTGAGGCTGGTGATGATGCAGCTCTCTTCGTTCAGGTAGCACTTTGCATGAAGGTTCTTGCAGAAGCTCGTGCGAATGTAGCTTAGTCCTTTGAGCCAGTTGACCTCTTCGGGCTGCAACTCGCTTTTGCCATACACAATCCGCACATCGATCTTCAGCCGATCCTTGTCTTCCAACAGCTCCTTGATGCGCTCATTCAGCCGTAGGAACGGGCTTATCAGAATCAGCCGGTCCTTGGCCGTTTTGATCATTTCTTCAAGGTAGTAATTGGTTGCGCTGGTGTTCAGGAACTTGGACACAAGGCCCTCCATGGTGATGGCTAGCGAGGCGGGCGATTTCACACGCTTTGTCTGGACCGTGCAAGGTGAGGCCGTTCAGGCAGTGTCATATGCATTTCTAAAATTCCGCTAAGCGGGCATCTCGTTTTGTGTGGTCTTGCACTTCGGGTACTGCGAACAGCCCCAGAATGAGTTGCCGACGTTCCTTCCTCGTTTTGCCACGCGCTGAACCATTGGTGCCCGACAGGTAGGGCAGGTGGGTTGTGTTGCGCGATCGGTTTTGGCGGGAGGGTCTGATGAGACCGGTGTAGGCTGGTAAGGCGTTTTGTTGGTCATGGGTTGCGAGTTCTGACGCGCGGTCGCCCGGCTTTGACGAATCATGTCGTTCAGCTCGGCTCCTTCGATCAATTGTAGATTCTTGCCCTGAGCGAACGCCTTGGCATCCTCGGTGAACCTGCCAGAGATTACGACGAAGCCGCCTTTTGCCCCTTCGGCCGCCATAACGCCGAACAGCTCACGCACCACATTCACCTGGACCAGCTGGCGGCGCCATTGCTTGCATTGCACCAGGTACTTGTCACCGTCCTTCAAGAGCACCAGATCGATGCCGCCATCGGCTCCGCCTTGGCCAGTTTCTTGAACGGTAAAACCCTTGCGTCGGAATGCTTCACCAACCAATAACTCAAACTCGCGCCAGCTAATGGACTCCAGCGTGTTCTCCTTGCTTGCGACAGAGTCGAAAAGCTTCTTGCGCCGCATGCGGGCAAAGATCGAAGCGATGGCTCCGATTACCAGCGCAGCGGGGAGCAGATACTGCGCGGGCACCGCTAGTCCACGAAACATCATGCCGGGTAGCTGATTGCTCAATTCGACAGGATTGGCAGGTGTCGGGATGGGGGAAATGGCGATGCTGTGGAGCCACAGGTACGCGATGAGCGCCAGCGGCAGGGTGATCCACCAAGGCAACAAGGCAGCTAGATCAATTAAGTCTTCGAAAGGGGATTGGTTGCGCCGGCGGGCCATGTCGCGTCCTTGTGATGGCTAAATGATTGCGCCATGCAATGTGCCGATAGGATGAGAAGTCGGCAAGCGGTTTGTGCGGTTCCCTGACTGACGGTTGTAAACGCGGAAAAAGGGAAAAGTCAGGCGGCTCGGAGCCCGCTCACCGTCTTGCGGGCAGGTGGGTAGGGCGCAGAAAAATAAATCTGTCCCCTTTTGGTCCTGTTACGCAGGTTGGCCGTGAAGAAATAGGTTGCGCCCGGCACTTGGGCGCGGCGTTATCGAGACATGCGGCTCATCCTTGAGCGTTGTGATGGCGGTAAGTTCGTATCGGTGGATAAGCAAAGCGTTATCCACCCTACGCCATCTCACCTGCCCGCACCGCCGACGCATCGATGTTGCCGGAACGTAGGGTGGAAAACGGCGAAGCCTTTTCCACGCGGCACTTCCAAGCTACCTCGCTATATAAAAAGCAAACTCCTACTCGTTTTGATATATTTTACAAACAGTCCCAAGGTGCCAATAAGAAATGAATCTAAAGATTACGCCAATGTCGAGGCCTATATACGCCGGATCTGGAATAAATGAAGGTTTCATAAGTTTGCTTCTTGATCATAAGCGAGAGTTAGTATCTGGACTGAGTTTGGCAGGGCTTGGGTTGGGCTTTTGGACTCTGTTTTCTTATGCGAGTTTGATAGGTAGGCCAGAGCTGTTTTTGAATTCTATCAGTGTTGGGCCTAGCCTTTTCGCATGGGTGGCTACATTAGTCTTCTTTGTTTTTGTGTTTTTTACATTTGTGTGTGCAAACTCGCTTATATTCATTTATGTGGTTAGCCTTTTTAATGCTAGGTTCAGTTTGAGGGTATATGTTTCCCAATACATTTTAATATGCGTGATAGCGGTGTTCGCTGTATGTATGGCAGTTGCGCTTGTTACAGATTCGGCGGCTATTGCAATAGCTGGTGCTTTTGTTTTTTGCTTTATATTGCTGGTTATGTTGTCGATTTTTAGCCGGCTAGGGGAGCTTCTTCTGGCGAATGCTTTAAGGACAAAGAAGCCTACGCTAAAATTTAGAACTAATAAATTCGTAAGGACGGGGAAGGAAACTAAAGCCTATACCAAGGTAAAAACAATAATTGGCGAAACATTATCTAGCACTTTCATGTTATGGGTTTACGCAGGTTCAGGAATTTATCTTTTAGTCCGACTAATAAACTTTTGTGTTCTATTACTATGCTTGATTAACAGGAGATTCCCTAAAATAGTTAGAAAAAGCGTATATTTCTTGTTTTTGGCGTTGATTATTACCTTTTTCTCTCTATTGATATTCTATCCGGCATACTTATTTTACAAACTTGCCAACGATTCTGGTGGCGATGAATTCCGTGCTTTTTTAGTGGCCGTTGTTGCCTTCCAGTATGGTATTTTGCCAGGCGTTTTTTATTATCGAAGTAAGAGTAGAGGTTGGGCAAAAATAAGGCAGGTGGCCATTGTTATTTTGGTTTCGCTATTTGTTGTTTCTGCAGTTGCCAAGGGGGTGTATGGTAAGTTGCTGTTGCATACTGCGCTATCTATGGGGGTGCGGACGGAGAACGCTGGGGTGTATTTGGTTTCCGAGAAATATCCGATGGGGTCAATGAGATATACGAGTTGGTATCCAGAGCAAGTAGGGCGCTTTACAAAGGTTAGGGGTATGGTAGTTTATCAGTTTGCTTCTATAGTTTATTTATGTCCGCCCGATTTTAAAGACGAGAAGGTCGAAGTGTGGGCTGACCGTTCTGGCGAATGCCTAGTTGGTGACAAGGACAGTATTTTGGTATTTGCCGATCGACCTAAAGTCTCACAATAAAGGAAAGCCGTTCAGGAGACTCTAGCGCTGTTCCTGTCTAAATGGCGGATGGCGTCATTTTTAGGCGAGGCTAGCAAGACGTAGACGAACAATGATGAAAGAACACTGCCCGCCTATGCAGAGTTTCCGGGGCGCAAAATCAGCGTCGTCATCCGGTAGCGTTCAGACGCAAGCCATGTGATCAGGTGGGACGACCCATCATCCTTGAGCGTGGTGTTGGCGGTAAGTCCGTATCGGTGGATAAGCAAAGCGTTATCCGCCCTACGCTATTTCATCCGCTCACACCGCCGACGCATCGACGTTGCCGGAGCGCAGGGTGGAAAACGGCAAAGCCTTTTCCACGCGTTTTTTCCAGGCTACCTCGCTAGATCGACGAGCGAAGGCAAAGGGATCAGTTTGAAAACCTCTCTTCCTAGCGTTAGAAGATACTGCACCACTGCGGAGCGACCGATAATAGGTATTGTTGGTGGCGCCGTATCGCAGGCGGAGCTATCCCTGATTCGTGAGGGCCTGCGGCGCGGGCCAGCTGACAGGCGATAGGAACGTAGGGTGGAAAACGGCGAAGCCTTTTCCACGCGTCACTTCCAGGCTACTCGCTACTCGACGGCCCTAGCGGCGGGTGGAGCAGAAACACTATTGTTACTGGCGCTACAGAGCCATGAAAAGACAGCGTAAAATAAGCGAACCTGACGGTGGCGCCGAGAGAGGAGAAGGGGCGCCTAGCGGCGAGCCGGCAAAAAAATTAATCTGTCCAATTTTCGGTGGATGCCGGGCCGGCTAATGGGTGCTCCATTTTTGCTCTTGTCTAATTCGCCCTTTTGTATATGGCCTGAATTCGTTTATAGAGTTCGTTACTCAGATTTCGCAAACCTTCTTCGTTTGGATAGTACTTTAGTGCTCTGTGGTGGCCTAAGTCGGAAGGTATATCGTCAAGCGATTGAGTGATCGGGATAACTACTTTACCCAAAGTGTGTGCTATTCCTGTTTCGTACATAACATTAGGATTCTTTCCTGTGAAATCAACAATCACGATCTTGGAACAAAATATCAGATCGAAAATATCTTGTATGAACGTTGAGTTATCCCAGATATCGTCAGCTCTTAGGCACTCGAGATTCATGTAGTCAGTAACTTTCTTTACGGCTGAATAGGTGCTGTTGAATCCAGGGTTAAAAGGCATCATCACGGAAATTAGCTTTTCGTTCAGCTTTTTTGCTGGGACCTGAAAAACGCTCGGTTTGAAAGTAATGACGCGCTCCGTTGGAGTTTCCTCAAACGATGTCGAAACAAACTCTCCATTTCTAGGGAGAACCCGGATGGCTCCGTTGGCCTGAACGGAAACTGTTAAATCGCTTGTTCTGAGAGCTGAACTGATTGCTTCAAGCGCTTTATCTCGATCAACCTTGTCATCAAAAAGAAATTGGTCTGGATGTAAAAGATGCTCGATGACCTTAACTATTTCGGGCGATGGCATACTTGCGGGAGCTTGCCTTTTGTTAAGTTCATCTAGAACGTCTCTAACCCATACTCTCCTTGTTGATCCGTCGTGGACATAATCAAGGTCAATGTCTATAAAAAATCGGGTGAGATAGGATGAGCTCCGATAAGGGAAAAACTGAAACGGCGGGTCTCCACAAATCATTTCAGCAATTTTCGAAATCGCGGCTGCACCGATTTGCATTTCCTGCATTCCTTCGATAGGTGGTCTTATTTGCCGGCGGCCGCATCAAGTCTTCAAGAGTTAGCTTGTCCTGCGCTGCGTTGATACTTATGGCCGGCTAATGTTCTTGAGCTAAATGTTCAGCGACTTGCTGAATCTAATCAATATAGGTTGGGGGATGGTGAAGCTGTGTCGGATTTTGCTTCACCCCTATCGTTAGCCTATTCTGCGAGAGCTGTCTCCGATGTGAACTCAGGAGCAAATTCTTCAAGGAGCAACCTAAGGTTCAAAGGTGTTTTACTCATTTGAAGTTTGTCTTGGACGTGGATAAAATTGCTGTATTTGTTAAGTCTTTCGATTATTGAATCTTGAGGGAATTCATTTGCCGGGGTTGGGTTTATCAGTATAAATTTTTTATGAGAGTTATGTTTTATTGCGGTCTCAAATAACGAATTTATATAAGGGTCCCGAAAGGCGAATCCGATCACTATTACCAGTTCAGAGCTTTTAAGCCGTTCTTCAAGCTTGCTGTGGAGTGAGATAAATGGCTCCTTTGAAGGAATTCCTTTGAACCCAGGATAAAGGATCACCATGTCATCCGGATTTTGAGGGTTCACGGATGAGCCTGACTTAACACATAGACCTCTAAGCGCGTCTGGATGCCAATCGAGAGAGCCGTGGACCTTTAAATACTCAATATGATCAAGAGGCCAGTCATATTCAGTCTGGGCATCGTATACCAAACGGCTCCTTTTAAGTGAGAAGCCATAGTGGGCATCAATTATTCCTGTGGCTTTACAGAGGTCTTCATCGTCATCAAGAGCAGAGTCAAGAGTCAAATCATAATTGGCCGTGGCATAGCTTATTCTGCAGTCAGCTATCTCGTTTTTAAGCTCTGCTATGAGGCTTGAGTAAAGCTGGAAGGCTTTCGATTTATCAAAATCCTGCAGCTTTCGGTAAACGATGCTTTTGATTCTTTGGATTTCTGACTTGGTTTCTTCTTGGTGTGTGCTAATGATCCTCGATAGGGTGTTAATTATGTTTCCTTGGTTCGAGTTTACAGCGTTTGCACCGGCATAAACGAACTGGAAAACTGGTAAATTATTAATCAGGAATCCAGTAAACCCAGATGAGTCGCCAAACTCTTCTAGGGTGCTGAGAAGTCTTTCAATGTCATTCCCTGATTTTTCCCCTAGATAGTTCTTGACCAGCTCTGTTACGAGCTTAGGCTTGTCAAATATCTCATCGGTGAATTGGGTTGTGGTGGGCAAGCCGAGAGGGGCAGACGCACCTGCTCCGGTAAAAACTAAAACCTTGGCCATGTTCTATCCATTGATTGGTCATGCGAAGCGTGTGGTCTTGCCGCCTTAGGCAGTTTTGCTGCCCTCTCAGAGAAGCTATCGATCACACCACTAAGTGCTTAGCTACGCTTGGCTGGCGCCTCGCTTTTGGCTTAATCCCAGCTCAAAGCCCCACCCGTCTGATACTCAATAACCCGTGTCTCAAAGAAGTTCTTCTCCTTCTTCAAGTCCATGATCTCGCTCATCCATGGGAACGGGTTGGTGGTGCCTGGGTACTCTTCCTTCAAACCAATCTGCGTCAGGCGGCGGTTGGCGATGAATTTGAGGTAGTCCTCCATCATCGAGGCGTTCATGCCGAGGACGCCGCGGGGCATGGTGTCGCGGGCGTATTCGATTTCGAGCTGCGTACCCTGAAGGATCATCTGGGTCGCTTCGTCCTTCATGGCGGCGTCCCACAGGTGCGGGTTTTCGATCTTGATCTGGTTGATCACGTCGATGCCGAAGTTCAGGTGCATGGACTCGTCGCGCAGGATGTATTGGAACTGCTCGGCGGTGCCGGTCATCTTGTTGCGGCGGCCCATGGAAAGAATCTGGGTAAAGCCGCAGTAAAAGAAGATGCCTTCCAGTACGCAGTAGTAGGCAATGAGGTTGCGCAGGAATTCTTTGTCCGTCTCGACGGTGCCGGTCTGGAAGGTCGGGTCGGAGATGGAGCGGGTGTACTTGAGGCCCCAGGAGGCTTTCTTCGCGACGCTCGGGATCTCGTGGTACATGTTGAAGATCTCGCCTTCATCCATGCCCAGCGACTCGATGCAGTACTGGTAGGCGTGGGTGTGGATCGCCTCTTCGAAGGCCTGGCGCAGGATGTACTGGCGGCACTCGGGGTTGGTGATCAGGCGGTACACGGCCAGCACGAGGTTGTTGGCGACCAGGCTGTCGGCGGTGGAGAAGAAGCCGAGGTTGCGCTTGACGATACGGCGCTCGTCCTCGGAGAGGCCGTCAGGCGTCTTCCACAGGGCGATGTCGGCGTTCATGTTCACTTCCTGCGGCATCCAGTGGTTGGCGCAACCATCCAGATACTTCTGCCAGGCCCAGTCGTACTTGAAGGGTACGAGCTGGTTGAGGTCGGCGCGGGCGTTGATCATCTGCTTGTCGCCGACGTGAACGCGGGCGGATTCGCCTTCGAGTTCGTCGAGGCCTTCCTGAATGTCGAGGTCGTCCAGGGCTTTCTTGGCGCGGGCGACGGCTGCGGAGTCGTCAGAGGCGACGGCGCGGGCTTCTTCGACGGAGCCGGCGGCGTCCTGGTCGAGCTTGGCCGGAGATTCAGTCTTGGCGGCAGCGGCTTGAGGGGCGGCCTGCGCGGTGGCGGTGGTGGTTTCTTCTTCGTCGAATTCGTCCCAGCTCAGCATGGCGGTTTCTCCTGATTGGGGACCGGCTTGGCCGGTCGAAAAATGTCTGGTGGCTTCTGGTTTGCACGCAAAAGCGGGTGTTTTGTTGGGGAGGGTGGTGGTGCCCTGCGTCCCGGTGTTCTGTAGCAGGTCGGGTTTGGGGCCGGCCTTTGTGTTGTCTGGTGGAGCTGCCCCTCACCCTAGCCCTCTCCCCGGAGGGGCGAGGGGACTGGATTTGAGGTGGCCCTCGGCTATGCGTTAACTCGGCTGGTGAGTTGGCGGATAGCGCTTCGCGAGCAAGCTCGCTCCTACAAATTGGTCCGGTCCGCGCAGGCGTCCCCGACTGGTTTTCGCGAACAAGGACTAGGCGTCCCCTCGCTCTTACGAAAAGCGCGCTTTTCAGCATCCGCTCGGTGTGAGCGCAAAGCTGAGCGAGGCAGCGCTAGGCGTCTGCCAAGTCGGAGCCCCTGAGCGTACAGCTGTACGTGATGGGGGCCGGCTTGGCGGACAACAACGCGCGGTCCGCTCAGCTTCGTGCGTCAGCCAGGCTCCTTATTGGCAGGCTTCGCAATCCGGTTCATCAATGGCACACGCCTTTGGGACCGGTGCCGGGCCTGCCGACATTTCCGGCGCTGGCGCAGCTTTCGCCGGGGCGGCGCTGGCGCCGCTGTTGCCACCGCTGGACACGGCGTTGAGCTTGCCGGTGTTGACGGTGGACTTCTCGGTGCTGGTCGCGGCCAGGGCACGGAGGTAGTAGGTGGTTTTCAGGCCACGGTACCAGGCCATGCGGTAGGTCACGTCCAGCTTCTTGCCGCTGGCGCCGGCGATGTAGAGGTTCAGCGACTGGGCCTGGTCGATCCACTTCTGGCGGCGGCTGGCGGCGTCGACGATCCACTTGGTTTCCACTTCGAAGGCGGTCGCGTAGAGGTCTTTCAACTCCTGCGGGATGCGCTCGATCTGCTGCACGGAGCCGTCGTAGTACTTGAGGTCGTTGATCATGACCGCGTCCCACAGGCCGCGCGCCTTGAGGTCGCGAACCAGATAGGGGTTGATCACGGTGAATTCGCCCGAGAGGTTCGATTTCACGTACAGGTTCTGGTAGGTCGGCTCGATGGACTGCGACACGCCGGTGATGTTGGCGATGGTCGCGGTCGGCGCGATGGCCATGATGTTCGAGTTACGGATGCCGTTCTTGACGCGGGCGCGAACTGGGGCCCAATCCAGGGACTCGGTCAGGTCGACGTCGATGTACTTCTGGCCACGCGCTTCGATGAGGATCTGCTGCGAATCCAGCGGCAGGATGCCCTGGCTCCACAACGAACCCTGGAAGGTTTCGTAGGCGCCGCGCTCGTCGGCCAGGTCACAGGAGGCCTGGATGGCGAAGTAGCTGACCGCTTCCATGGACTTGTCGGCGAAGTCGATGGCGGCATCGGAACCGTAGGGGATGTGCTGCAGGTACAGCGCGTCCTGAAAGCCCATGATGCCCAGGCCCACCGGGCGGTGCTTGAAGTTGGAGTTGCGCGCCTGCGGCACCGAGTAGTAGTTGATGTCGATGACGTTATCGAGCATCCGCACGGCGGTGCGCACGGTGCGCTCCAGCTTGGCGGTGTCCAGCTTGCCGTCGACGATGTGGCGCGGCAGGTTGATCGAGCCCAGGTTGCAGACGGCGATCTCGTCCTTGTTGGTGTTCAGCGTGATCTCGGTGCAGAGGTTGGAGCTGTGCACCACGCCGACGTGCTGCTGCGGGCTGCGCAGGTTGCACGGGTCCTTGAAGGTCAGCCATGGGTGGCCGGTTTCGAACAGCATGGAGAGCATCTTGCGCCACAGGTCTTTGGCCTGCAGGGTCTTGTAGTTCTTGATCTTGCCGTATTCGATCAGGGCTTCGTAGTACTCGTAGCGCTCCTCGAAGGCCTTTCCGGTGAGGTCGTGCAGGTCGGGTACTTCGCTCGGCGAGAACAGGGTCCACTTGCCGTCGTCGAAGACGCGCTTCATGAACAGGTCCGGAATCCAGTTGGCGGTGTTCATGTCGTGGGTACGGCGACGGTCGTCACCGGTGTTCTTGCGCAGCTCGAGGAATTCTTCGATGTCCAGGTGCCAGGTTTCGAGATACGCGCAGACTGCGCCCTTGCGCTTGCCGCCCTGGTTGACCGCAACGGCGGTGTCGTTGACCACTTTCAGGAAGGGCACGACGCCCTGGGATTTGCCGTTGGTGCCCTTGATGTAGGCGCCCAGTGCGCGCACCGGGGTCCAGTCGTTGCCCAGGCCGCCGGCGAACTTGGAGAGCAGGGCGTTATCGCGGATGGCGTCGTAGATGCCGCCCAGGTCGTCCGGCACGGTGGTCAGGTAGCACGAGGACAGCTGCGGGCGCAGGGTGCCGGCGTTGAACAGGGTCGGCGTGGAGGCCATGTAGTCGAACGACGACAGCAGGTTGTAGAACTCGATGGCGCGGGCTTCGCGCTGTTCTTCCTCGATGGCCAGGCCCATGGCGACGCGCATGAAGAAGATCTGCGGCAGCTCGAAACGCACGCCATCCTTGTGGATGAAGTAACGGTCGTAGAGGGTCTGCAGGCCGAGGTAGGTGAACTGCTGGTCTTGCTCGTGGTTGATCGCAGCGCCCAGCTTGGCCAGGTCGTATTCCTTCAGGCGCGGGTCGAGCAGCTCGAACTGCACACCTTTTTCCACGTAGGCGGGCAGGGCCTTGGCGTAGAGGTCAGCCATTTCGTGATGGGTAGCGGACTCGGCGACTTCCAGGAAGCTCAGGGCTTCGGCGCGCAGGGTGTCCATCAACAGGCGAGCGGTGACGTAGGAGTAGTTCGGCTCACGCTCGACGAGGGTGCGGGCGGTCATCACCAGGGCGGTGTTGACGTCGGTCTGCTCGACACCGTCGTAGAGGTTCTTCAGGGTTTCTTTCTGGATCAGCGCGCCATCGACTTCTTCGAGGCCTTCGCAGGCTTCGCTGATGATGGTGTTCAGGCGGCCCAGGTCCAGCGGCGCCATGCTGCCGTCGGCACGCTTGATGCGGATGCTTGGATGGGCGTCGACCGGGATTTCCACCGCGCCGCGCTTGCGCTCCTGGCTACGGGATTCGCGATAGATCACATAGTCGCGGGCGACTTTCTGCTCGCCGGAACGCATCAGGGCCAGTTCGACCTGGTCCTGGATTTCTTCGATGTGGATGGTGCCGCCCGAAGGCATGCGGCGCTTGAAGGTGGCGGTGACCTGCTCGGTCAGGCGCGCGACGGTGTCATGAATGCGCGACGAGGCGGAGGCATTATTGCCTTCCACTGCGAGAAACGCCTTGGTGATGGCGACGGTGATCTTGTCATCGGTGTAGGGGACGACTGTACCGTTGCGCTTGATCACGCGAAGCTGGCCCGGCGCAGTGGCGGCCAGGTCCAGCGTGCTGTCGGCGTGTGGGTTCTCGCGAATGGACTCGTTCTGCATGGGGTCTCCGGATTCTCTCTGTCTCTAACGCGTTAGGTGTCAGGCCTGCTTTATGAGCGGCCTTTTCTCGAACTGAGTGTCTCGAATTGCATGTTTCGTGTTGCATGAACCATGCACCGGCGAACCGGCCCATGGGTGACTCAAAACTGGAAACGATCCGGCACCAGGGGTGGCGAATCGAATGTGCCGAAGCATAGTCAGGCGTTGTGAAGATCACAACCTCAAAACACAACATGTAGTGTGATGCGTTCCTCGCATGCGCTACTGCTGGGCTTGAGCAAAATCAACGTTGGACGCGGCAGTATCGCGATCTGCGGCGGCGATCTATCGCGCCAGGCGCGGGCGCGAGCCGGATACAAAACAAAGCGAATTTTTTAGCTTGCTTTTTTCGGCGTTTGTGTCTGGTTGGCTTTTGACACCCAATATATGGGGTAAAAAGCGCCTGAAGCGACACGATAGTGTCGGTTCAGGCACAGCGCAAGGCACCTAAAATGAACAACCTGTGGATAAGATGTGGGTGAGCTGTGCGCGATCGAAGCGTAGCCCGCGTCTTCTCGGGGCTACGCAAGGTTCGGATGAAATGCGTGCCCAAACGGTCTTTTCAGATGCTTGGCGCCGCCGAGCGCAAACACTATATGTGGTGTTTTGTCAAAGGCGGATTATTGCGTTATGCGGCTTGCGAGACGGGTGATCTGGCGGAGCGGGCATGAATGCTGGCCTTTTGCCTGATGTTCCGTTGAACGCAGAGATGCGAAGGCCACTGCGAAGTAGCCGCTGCCGCGCGTGTAGCTTTCGTCGTCGATCGAAACCGGGCCAAACGAAGACATTTTCATGGGAGTGGCTACGCCCGGATCGGGCAGGCAAGCGGAGCGCGTTTGCGGCTGCCATCTGCATGTGCCCTAACGCTACAATGCCGGCCGGTGTCTGGGGAGGGCGCGTTGGTGGATCAAGAGTCTTGGAACATCCTGATTGTCGAAGATGACCAGCGGTTGGCCGAGCTGACCCGCGACTATCTCGAGGGTAACGGCTTGCGGGTTTCCATCGAAGGGGATGGCGCCTTGGCGGCCGGACGCATCATCGATGAATGCCCCGACCTGGTGGTGCTCGACCTGATGTTGCCCGGCGAAGACGGCCTGTCCATCTGCCGCAAGGTGCGCCATCGCTATGACGGTCCGATTCTGATGCTCACCGCTCGTGCCGACGATCTCGATCAGGTGCTCGGTCTGGAGATCGGCGCGGACGACTACGTCTGCAAGCCGGTGCGCCCGCGGCTGTTGTTGGCGCGGATTCGTGCGTTGCTGCGCCGACGCGAAGGCGTAGAAGTAGCCGCGGCGGCCAGCAGCAAACGGCTGCAATATGGCCCACTGGTCGTGGACAGCGCACTGCGCGAGGCCTGGTTGCGAGGCGAGGGCATCGAGCTGACTGGTGCCGAGTTCGATCTGCTCTGGCTGCTGACCTCCAATCCTGGGCGGATCATGTCCCGGGAACAGATCTTCGCCGAATTGCGTGGCATCGAATACGACGGGCAAGATCGCTCTATAGACGTGCGTATTTCGCGCATTCGCCCGAAGATTGGCGATGACCCTGATCACCCGCGCTTGATCAAAACAGTCCGCGGCAAGGGCTATCTGTTCGTATCCGAAGCGGCTGAAGCGCTGCAGTGAACTCGATCTTCCTGCGCATCTACGGCGGCGTACTCGCCGTGCTGGTGCTGGTCGGGCTGCTGGGAGCCGGCGGCCTGCAGCTGCTAAACGAGGTGCGCGCCGATCAGCACCGCGAGGCGCTCGCCAGCGGCACTTTTCGCCTGATGGCCCACAACATGAGCAGCATGACGCCCATCGAGCGGCGCCAGGCGGCGAACCTTTGGGGGCGATTGCTGGGCATTCCGCTGCGCGTCCGTACGCTGGAAGACGTCAGCCTGGAAAGCCGGCTGGAAACCCGGTTGTTACGCGGTCAGGTGCTGGTGGAGCAGATCCGCCCGAATGGTGTCACGGTTTTTTCCCTGGTCAGCGCCGATGACCGTCTGGTTTTGACCGGTGAAGTGGAACAACTAAGCGAGCAACTGGCGCGCGCCACCATCTACCTGCTGATCGACGAGCTGATTCGTTATCCCGAAGCAGAACAGCCCCAGCGTCTGGCCGAGCTCAAAGAGGCCCGCGGCTTCGGCTATCCGGTTGAGCTGCTGACCCGCGACAGTGCAAGCCTCGACAACGATCAACGCCGCCGACTGGATGAAGGGGACACGGTGATGGCGCTGGTTGGCGGCGGCGAGGCTATCCGCGTGTTTGCCGCAATCGCCGGGACGCCTTGGATCATGTCGCTGGGTCCGCTGTATCAGCTCAATCCTTATCCACCGCAGCTATTGGTGCTGATAGCGGCGCTCGGGCTGTCGCTCATCGGTCTCACCGTCTACCTGCTGGTGCGGCAACTGGAACGGCGACTGCGTGAAGTGGAAAGCGCCGCCTCGCGCATCGCCGGAGGAAATCTGGAAGCACGTGTGCCGGGTGCCGGGACGGATTCGGTTGGGCGGCTGGCGAAGGCGTTCAACGGCATGGCCAGCCATCTGCAGCGCCTCCTTGCCGTCCAGCGGGAAATGGTCAGCGCGGTGGCGCACGAGCTGCGCACGCCGGTCGCGCGGCTACGCTTCGGCCTAGAGATGGCCGGCTCGGCACCGACCGCAGATGCTCGGGCGCGTTATCTCGCAGACATGGATGGCGATATCGATGACCTCGATCGTCTGGTGGATGAAATGCTGGTCTATACGCGTCTCGAGCGCGGATCACCCGATCTCACCTTTCAAACAGTCGATCTGGGCGCTCTGGTCGATCAAGTGATCGGAGAGCTGGCGCCGCTGCGGCCTGACGTTCTGGTCGAGCGCGGGCCTTGCGTGACGGCTGATGATGGTTCCAGCGTCGCCGAGGCCGAGTTTCATTACCTGCGTCGCGCCTTGAGCAACCTGATCACCAACGCCATGCGCCACGCGGGAACGCGGGTTCAGGTGAGTTTCGTCATTGACGCCCAGCGCGCACAACTGGTGGTCGACGACGACGGTCCGGGTGTGCCGGAGGAGGCTTGGGAGAAGATTTTCGCGCCGTTCATGCGTCTGGATGACAGCCGCACACGCGCCTCCGGCGGGCATGGGTTGGGATTGTCCATCGTCCGGCGAATCTCCTACTGGCACGGCGGCCGCTCGCAGATCGGCCACAGCGAGTTGGGTGGCGCGCGCTTCAGCTTGGTCTGGCCGCGCAGACGGCCGGATTAGCAGAGCGCTGCGCTGGGGTGATCAATGCGTTCGCGGGACCGGCATCGCTCCGCTTAATTTCACTCGGGGCAGGGTATTTCACGCCGCTGGGCGAACAAGTTCGCCCCTACAGGTGGGTCATGCGCCATGTTGGTTTTCATGCCCATCGTCGGTCTTCGTAGGGTCGAATTTATTCGACCGAGCTCGGCAGGAAAGGTACCGCCGCGCTCGACGCGACCTTACGAGGCCGGGATGCTGACCAGGCTCAGCAGGTAGTCTTCGAACTGCACGAACTGGCCTTCAAGCTCGACGCCGGCTTTCCATTCATCTGAGAGATCGGTGAGCAGGCGCAGGCGGGCGTGACCGTCGGCGTCGTGATGGATCAGCTCGGCTTCCTGAAAGTAGAAGCGCATTTTCACCAGTGGATAGAGCGCCTTGAACAGGCTCTCTTTGAGGGAAAAGGTCAGCGTCACGCGTAGCGCCCGCTGTGAGTCGTCCAGCGCTGCGTAGCCTTCCAATTCACGCGGGGTGAGAATCTCTCCGGCCAAACGGTCGGCACGGGTGACCGGCAGAAGTTTTTCCACATCAAGCCCGAGCCCGCGCCAGAGTTCGCTTCGCGCTGCGACCACTGCGGCCCAGCCGGCGCCATGGGTTATGGAGCCCACCACGCCGGTCGGCCAGCAAGGCGATCGATCCTCGCCGACGGCGGGAATGCCCGGTACGCCGAGAACCCTGCGCAAGGCCTCGTAGGCGCAGATGCGTCCTGCAAGAAATTCGGTCTGGCGTTTGCTCACCGCGGCCATCGCTGGCAGGCCCCAGCGGTCGAAGTCTTCGGGATCGAGTAGCTGGGGATCGAAGCGGGTGCTGAGCAGGTGCACGCCGGGGAGGGCGCGCGGGAGTGGCCAATGCTCGCTCAACGCGGAGCAACAGGCGGGATGTAGGGGCGGGCGGTTCATGGGCGCTAGTGTGCCTCAACCGTCGATACGAGCGCAGTGCCGACGCATCATGCCCGTGGCTCGGGCGGTCGCGCGAGGATCATGGGGGCCGCTTCGATGATCTGCCGCGACAGGTTTTCCATCCGTGGCGATTGCACCTTCCAGGTGTGCCAGTACAGCGGAATATCCAGCGGCGCCTCCGCAGCCAGATCGACTACTTCACCTTGCGCCAGCGCATCGTGCAGCAGTAGTTCCGGGACCATGCCGTAACCCAGGCCGTAGCGGATCGCGCTGAAGTGCGGCTCGGCGCCGGGCACGTAATGGCAGGGATAGGCGCGTTCCGGCAGGCCCAGTTGACGCAGCAGGAAAGACGAGGAGAGACGATCCTTGCGGGTATAGGCGACCACGGGCGCCTTGCGTGCGGCGTTGCGGTTCAATCCGTTGGGAAAGTACCGCTGGCGAAACCCGCTGGAGGCCACCAGGCGATAGCGCATGCTGCCCAGCGGGCTCGCCGTGCAGCCGCGCATGGGTTTGGGTTCGGTGCTGATGCAGCCGATTGCCAGGCCGGTCTCCAGGAGGTTGTAGGTGTGATCCTGATCTTCGATGGTCAGGTCCAGCAGGACGCGCTCGCGAATCAGTACTTCGGCCAGCGCCGGGAAGAACCAGGTTCCGAGGCTGTCGGAATTGAGCGCGGCGACCACCGCCAGCGGCGCATCGCTGCGCTCGTCCAGGTCCGCCATCAGGTCCGCTTCGAGCATGCTGGCGCGCTTGAGGTACTGCAGCAATCGCTGACCGGTCTCGGTGGGGCGGCACGGTCGGCTGCGCACCACCAGCGCATTGCCCAGCGCGCTCTCCAGGGCGCGGACACGCTGCGAAATCGCCGGTGGCGTCAGGTGCAGACGCAGCGCCGCCTGCTCGAAACTGCCCGTCTTGATGACGGCGCGAAAGGCTTCGGTCTGCTTCGGATCAAGATTCAAGCTGCGACTCTCGGATTAAGTAAATATTTGTATAGCCTAAATTTACTTAGCTATGTCGATTAAGCCGGCGGCTACCCCATAATCGCGCCTCTTTCGCTCTTGCCCTGTTTGGAGTTCGCCCCGTGACGCTGTTGCACATCATCTATCTGGTCGCCATCACTGCTGAAGCCATGTCCGGCGCGATCATGGGCATGCGTCGCGGCATGGACCTGTTCGGCATTTGCGTGCTGGGCACGGTGACTGCATTGGGCGGCGGCACGGCGCGCGATGTACTGCTCGGCCATTACCCGATCGGCTGGATCGCCAATCCCGAATACCTCGGTTTCACGGTCGGCGCGGCCATCGTCACCGCGATGGTCGCGCGACACATGCATCATCTGCGTCAGGTATTCCTGCTGGTCGACGGCCTGGGTCTGGTGGCTTTCACGGTGATCGGTTGCGGCGTGGCGATGGAAATGGATGTGCATGTGTCAATCGTCGTGCTGGCTGGCGTGATCACCGGCGTGTTCGGCGGGCTGTTGCGTGACATTCTGTGCAACGAGGTGCCGATGGTGCTGCAGCGCGAGCTGTACGCCACGGTGGCGTTGTTCACGGGGGTGCTCTACGTCGGTCTGCTGTGGCTGGGCGTCACCAACTCCATCGCCTCGGTCGCCGCGCTCTGTGCCGGTTTCCTGTTCCGGGTCCTGGCGATGACCTTCCAGTGGAAACTTCCCGATTTCCAGGGCCGCGACATCCGTGGTCTGGATTGATCGTTTGTCGTATCCATTCGAGGTCTTTCAATTCGTTGAGCGTTTCACGCTCCGTCGCCAAACGGCTCTAGTAAGCAGATTCCCTTTCGGTGAGCCGCTACACTAGGGCCTGTTTTAGCCGCGGTCTCGACGGGCCGTCGCAGATCTGCGGCCGAATGAATTCGGCCCTACAGACCCTAGCGTTCCAGAAATGAATTCGTAGATGCCTGCGGCCTTGCAACAGAGGAATGGATCCGTGCTGAGAGACCTGGGAATCAAGAGTCGTGTGCTGGCGCTGATATTGCTGCCCAGCACGGTGCTTGCCGTTGCGCTTGGCGTCTACTTCACCTTGATGCAGCTGTCGGAAATGCGTCACCAGCTCGACGAGCGCGGGCAGCTCATTGCCCGGCAGCTGGCGCCACTGGCAGCACCGGCCATGGCGCAGGGATATGGCAAGCGGCTGCAGCGGATCCTCAATCAGGTCCTGGACCAGCCCGACGTCCGCGCCGTTTCGATCCTCGATACCGAGCGCAACCTGCTGGCCCACGCCGGGCCGAACATGGTCACCCCATCACCACCGACTGACCCTGAGGCCCTGACCCAGGTCAGCAGCATCGACACCACGCGCATTCTCCTGCCGGTACTCGGCAAGCATCTGAATCTCGCTGAAGACAATCCCAGCAACGACCTCCGCCAGATCGGCTGGCTGGAGCTCGAACTGTCGCACCAGGGCACCTTGCTGCGCGGTTATCGCAGCCTGTTCACCAGTTTGCTGTTGATTGGCGCCGGGCTGATCATCACTGCGCTGCTGGCGCTGCGCATGAGCACCGCAATCAGCAAGCCGCTGCACAAGGTCAAGGTGGCCGTGGCGCAACTCAAGGACGGTTATCTGGAGACTCGCCTGCCTGCTCTCGGCAGTCACGAAATGGATGAGGTCGCGGCGGGCATCAACCGCATGGCCGAGGCGCTGCTCAGCGCCCGCGAAGAGTTGCAGCAGAGCATCGATCAGGCCACCGAGGACGTGCAGCAGAACCTCGAAACCATCGAAATCCAAAACATTGAACTGGATCTGGCGCGCAAGGAGGCGCTGGAGGCCAGCCGGATCAAATCCGAGTTCCTGGCCAACATGAGCCACGAGATCCGCACGCCGCTCAATGGCATCCTCGGCTTCACCCATCTGCTGCAGAAAAGCGACCTTACCCCGCGTCAGCAGGACTACCTGTCGACTATCGAAAAGTCCGCCGACAGCTTGCTGGGCATCATCAACGAGATCCTCGATTTCTCGAAGATCGAAGCCGGCAAGCTGGTGCTCGACAGCGTTCCGTTCAACCTGCGCGACCTGATCGAGGACACCCTGACTATCCTCGGCCCGGCGGCACATGCCAAGCAGCTGGAACTGGTCAGCTTGGTCTATCGCGACACGCCGCTGTCGCTGGTAGGTGACCCGCTGCGGCTCAAGCAGGTGCTGACCAATCTGGTCAGCAACGCCATCAAGTTCACCAACGAAGGCACAGTCGTCGTCCGTGCCATGGTCGAGGACGAGCGCTCCGATCGCGCGCAGCTTCGTATCAGCGTGCAGGACACCGGTATCGGCCTGACAGATCAGGACCTGCGCGCGCTGTTTCAGGCCTTCAGCCAGGCAGATAACTCGCTCTCGCGCCAACCCGGCGGTACCGGCCTCGGTCTGGTGATCTCCAAGCGTCTGATCGAGCAGATGGGTGGGGAAATCGGGGTCGACAGCATTCCGGAGGAGGGCTCCGAATTCTGGATCAGCCTGAGCCTGCCCAAGGCCCGCGACGACATCGAAGATTTGCCTCGCGCCGCGCTGCTGGGCCGCAAGATCGGCGTGCTGGAGCAGCATCCACTGGCACGCCAGGCCTTGCAGCATCAACTGGAAAGCTGCGGCCTGGACGTGTTGCCGTTCGATTCCCTGGATCAGCTGCAAGCGGCCGTGGCTACCGCACAAACGAGTGAAACGCCGATCGAAATCGCCGTGCTCGGCGTGACCCATCGCGAGATCGCGCCTCAGCAACTCTGCCAGCGGTTGTGGGAGTTCGAAGGGCTGGGCTGCAAATGCATCGTGCTTTGCCCGACCAGCGAACAGGCGCAGTATCACGAAGCCCTGCCCGAATCCCACACGCATACCCAACTGCAAAGCAAACCGTCCTGCACGCGCAAGCTGCAGCGGGTCCTGCTCGATCTGCTGCGTCCGCAGCAGCCATTGGTCGAGAGCCTGGTGATGCCCGAAACGCGTCCGCCGCGCGTGCTTTGCGTCGATGACAACCCGGCCAATCTGTTGTTGCTCGAAACCCTGCTGACCGACATGGGCGGTGATGCTGAGGCGGTCAGCAGTGGCCAGGAAGCGCTCGAAGTGGTCAAACGTCAGCCGTTCGATCTGGTGTTCATGGACGTGCAGATGCCCGGCATGGATGGGCGCCAGACCACCGAGGCGATTCGCCGGTGGGAGGAGGACAGCGGCCAGCCACCGATTCCGATCATCGCGCTGACCGCCCACGCGCTATCCAACGAAAAGCGCTCGCTCCTGCAGAGCGGCCTGGACGATTACCTGACCAAGCCCATCAGCGAACGCCAGCTGGCTCAGGTGATATTAAAGTGGACGGGCTTGCCGCTGTCGCGCAGCTTTCTCGCCGCGCCTGCCGATATGGCGGTAGCGGATAACAACCTGAAGGTACTGGATGCTGAGGAAGGCTTGCGTCTGGCAGCAGGCAAGGCCGATCTGGCGGCTGACATGATGAGCATGCTGTTGGCCTCTCTGGAAGACGATCGTCGGGCAATCAGGACGGCGCGTGAGGTGAACGACCGACAGGCGATGATTGACCGCGTACACCGATTGCACGGCGCCACGCGTTATTGCGGGGTTCCACAGTTACGCGCAGCCTGCGAGCGTAGCGAGACGCTGCTGAAACAGAACCACCCGAGCGCCGCGCATGCGCTAGATGAACTGGATGGTGCCATCGAGCGGCTGGCGCGCGAGGCGCAGGTTTTTTAGGGGCTGTTGCCGCTTCAACGCAAAAACAGACTCCGGCGCGACCGCGTATGGAGCGGCAACACACCCAAGCTAAAGGCTTCGGCTTTCACATCAGAGCGGGCCCCGTGCAACCCGCTTTGTGTTCAGCCTTTCAGCGCTTTTAACTTCTTTGCCTTACTCCCCCATTACCACACCTTCACGCCTCGGATCGGCGCCGCCGAACCAGCCACTGTCGGTGCGCTGGATGGCCTGCAGGCCGCTGGTCATGTCTGTCTCATTGACCTCATGGCCGCGTGCTTCCAGTGACTCCACCGTGCTAGCCGGGAAGCGTCCGGCTTCGAGCACAGTCGGGCCGTTGAAACTCCCGAAGTTCGGCAGGTCGATCGCCCGTTGCGCATCCAGCCCCCAGCCGTACATGCCCAGCAGGGTTTTCGCCGTGAAGTGGATGATGGCCGCGCCGCCGGGCGAGCCGACGCTGGCGAGTAAGCGCTCGCCAGCGGCATCGAACACCAGCGTTGGGCTCATGCTTGAACGGGGGCGCTTGTTCGGCTCGACGCGGTTGGCTACCGACTTGCCCCGGGAATCCCGCGGCTCGAACGCGAAGTCGGTGAGTTCGTTGTTCAGCAGATAGCCGCCGGGCAAACCGGTCCCGCCGTCGTTGAGCAGACGTGAGCCGAAGGCCTGTTCGATGCTGGTGGTCATCGCCAGCGCGTTGCCTTGATCGTCGACGATGCTGATGTGGCTGGTGCCGTACTCCGGCTGCGCGGGCTGAGGCGCGAACGAGACGGGCATCGCTCCCGGTTCGCCTGCTTGCGCAGTCCCCATGCTGCGCGTGCCGATCAGTTCGGCGCGCTGTTTGAGGTACTTGGGTGCGAGCATGCTGTTCCATGTCCGCCCCGGTACCGGTGCGAAATCGGGGTCGGCAATGTATTTGGCGCGATCCGCGTAGGCCAGGCGCGCGGCTTCGGTGTAATGGTGCAGGAACTCCGCCGACGGCACGCCTTGGTCCAGCGCCGGTAGCGGCGACAATTGCTCCAGGATTCCAAGAATCTGCATCTGGGTGATATGGCCGGATGACGGAGGCGGAAAGCCACACACCTGATAGCGCTGCTGCCAGAGATTGCACAGTGGATCGCGTTGGCGTGGTTCGTAGACCTCAAGGTCGCTCAGGGTCATTGCTCCGGCGTTCTGGTGTTCGTTCACCTGGCGCACCAGCGCCTGGGCGTTGGCGCCGCGATAGAAGGCATCGCTGCCGTTCTCGGCGATGTTGCGCAGCAACTCGGCGAGGGCCGGGTTGCGCAGGCGATGGCCAACGGGCCAGGGCGAGCCGTCTGGCTGGTAGTAGAAGGCGGCGGCGGGCGGGTTGTCGCGAAGCGCCGGGTCGCTCTCAAGCAAACGGTGCAGTCGCGGGCTGATTTCAAAGCCGTCCTCGGCGAGCCTGATGGCCGGTTGCAGCAGCTCTCGCCAAGGCAAGGCGCCGTATTGCTGGTGCGCCTGTTCGAGCATCTTCACGATGCCCGGTACACCCACCGAGCGACCCCCGACGACCGCCTGCTGAAAATCCATGGGTGTGCCATCGGGCTTCAAGAACAGCGCTTCGTCGACGGCTGCTGGCGCGGTCTCGCGGCCATCCAGCGCGATTACGTTCTCGCCATCCCAATGCAGCAGAAAGGCGCCGCCGCCGATGCCGCTGGATTGCGGCTCGACCAGGGTCAGCACCATCTGCACGGTGACTGCGGCATCCATCGCGCTGCCTCCCGCCTTGAGAATCCGATAGCCCGCTTCGGTGGCCAGCGGATTGGCTGCGGCCACGGCAAAGCGTTCGGTGGCCCAGCCGGGTTTGGCGGTGTAACCACTGGCGCCTTCGGGTGCCGGTGGTGTCTGGCTGGATGAACTGTCCGGGCTGGAGCAGGCAGTCAGGCTGGCAAGGAAAAACGTGAAGACCAGTGCGGCAGGTCCGACGGGCATGAGTGAGTTCCTTAGGAAGGGCGATAGGTATAGAGCTAGACCACTGACAACTATCTGCCAAGCTCGATCGCTGCGTTTCGCTCATCGCGGTATGCGCTGGCCAAGCCGGGCGGTCTGCCCGTGTCCGGTGGTTGTCGGTATCATGTGCGCCTTCCAAATGCCGCTCGGTTCATCGACGCCATGACAATTCAGTACCCGACCATTGCCGATTGCGTCGGCAACACCCCCCTGGTTCGCCTGCAGCGGCTGCCTGGCGAAACCTCCAACACTATTCTGGTCAAGCTCGAAGGCAACAATCCGGCGGGCTCGGTGAAAGATCGCCCCGCATTGTCGATGATTGCGCGAGCGGAAGCGCGCGGTGAGATCAAACCCGGCGATACGCTGATCGAAGCCACCTCCGGCAACACCGGCATCGCATTGGCGATGGCGGCGGCGATCAAAGGTTACAAATTCATCCTGATCATGCCCGACAACTCCAGCGCCGAACGTAAGGCGGCGATGACGGCATACGGCGCCGAGCTGATCCTAGTGACGAAGGAGGAGGGTATGGAGGGCGCCCGCGACCTGGCGGTGAAACTGGCCGCCGAAGGCCGTGGCAAGGTGCTCGACCAGTTCGCCAATGGCGACAATCCCGAAGCGCATTACAGCAGCACCGGCCCGGAACTCTGGCAGCAGACCGGCGGTGGCATCACTCATTTCGTCAGTTCCATGGGCACCACCGGCACCATCATGGGCGTGTCGCGCTACCTCAAGGAGCAGAACCCGGCGATCCAGATCGTCGGGCTGCAGCCCATGGAAGGCGCAGCGATTCCGGGTATTCGGCGCTGGCCGCAAGAGTACCTGCCGAAGATCTATCAGGCCGAGCGTGTGGACCGTGTCGTCGACATGTCCCAGGCGGAGGCTGAAGACGTCATGCGGCGCCTGGCTCGCGAAGAGGGCATCTTCTGCGGCGTGTCCTCAGGCGGTGCGGTGGCGGCTGCGCTGCGTCTGTCGCAGGAAGTCGAGAACGCTGTAATTGTCGCGATCATCTGTGACCGTGGCGACCGCTACCTATCGACGGGCGTTTATGACCAGCCCAACTGATCGGAAAGTGCGTGCTCAAGGCGGTATCCGCTGATGGCCAAACGCAGCGGCGGTTTGCGCTTCCAGCCCAGTGGTGGCGAGAAGAAACCACAGATCCCGACCGGTAAGAAGCAGCGGCTGAACATTCAGCGCTTGGCCAATGATGGGCGCGGCATTGGCTTTGTTGACGGCCGCACCTGGTTCGTCGAAGGCGCTTTGCCCGACGAGGAAGTCGAGGCGCGTGTGTTGGCGGCGCGCAGCCAGATAGTCGAAGCCCGGACCGAGCGAGTGCTGAGCGCCAGCGCCCGCCGTCGTGGGGAGCCTTGTCCGCATGCGAGGGTTTGCGGTGGTTGCAACCTACAACACCTGAGCGAGGCCGATCAGCTCGAACTCAAGCAGCGCAGTCTCGCCGAGCAACTGTCGCGGCTGGCGGGCATCGAACCTCAGGTCTGGGCAGCTCCGTTGAGCGGGCCCGAGTTCAGCTATCGTCGCCGCGCCCGGCTGGCGGTGCGCTGGGACAACAAGGCCAGACGACTGGACGTTGGCTTTCGCGCCAGCGCCAGTCAGGACATCGTTTCCATTCGTGAATGCCACGTGCTGGTACAGCCTTTGCAATCGATTCTGCCGGCGTTGCTGGCGGTGGTACATGAGCTGGATAAACCCCAGGCTATCGGTCACGTGGAGCTGTTCAGCGGTACTGCCGAAGCCGTGCTGGTGCGCCATACCGTGGCGCTGGTCGAGACGGATCTGCAGCGGTTGTCGGCTTTTGCACAGGCACAGGGCGTTCAGCTCTGGTTGCAGGGCGAAGGTCAGCCGCTGCCGCTGGAGCCGAGGTATACGTTGGGCTACCGATTGCCTGCATGGGATCTGGAATTGGCCTGGCGGCCAGGCGATTTTGTCCAGGTCAACGCGCCGGTGAACGAGGCGATGGTGGCGCAGGCTCTGGCTTGGCTGGCACCCGCAACAGGCGAGCGGGTGCTGGATCTGTTCTGCGGGTTGGGCAACTTCGCCTTGCCGCTGGCACGTGAGGGCGCGCAGGTGGTGGCGGTCGAGGGTGTTGCCGAGATGGTCGAGCGCGCCCGCACCAATGCGGCGCACAACGGTCTGGTCAATGCGCACTTTTATCAGGCGGACCTGTCGAAGCCGCTTGCCGAAGCGCAGTGGGCTAAAGAGGGTTTCGCGGCCGTATTGCTGGACCCGCCGCGTGACGGCGCGTTCGAGATCGTTCGACAGATGACGACTTTAGGCGCACGGCGGGTGGTCTATGTTTCGTGCAACCCTGCGACGCTGGCACGCGATGCCGCTGAGCTGGTTCGCCAGGGTTATCAGCTCAAGCGAGCCGGCGTGCTGGATATGTTTCCACAAACGGCGCACGTCGAGGCCATGGCGCTCTTCGAGCGATCGGCATAGCAAAACTTTTGACAGGCAAACGGCCTGTGGTTCAACCGACCGACTCCCAGAAAGTCGGCGTATTCGACGCAAATACTGCGTAGAGGGAAGGTAGATAGATGGTCCAGGTCAGAGCGCTTCAGCCGATCAACACCGACGGCAGCATTAACCTCGAAGGCTGGCTCGATCATGTGCTGGGGATGGACCCGGCACTCGACCGCGACGCACTCAAACAGGCCTGTGAATTCGCCCGAGCGGCGGAGCAGCAGGCCAATGCGGCACAGAATCTATGGAGCGAAGGCACCTCCAGTTACCAGACCGGTCTTGAGATTGCAGAGATACTCGCCGATCTCAAGCTCGACCAGGACAGTCTGGTGGCCGCGGTCATTTACCGCGCCGTACGCGAGGGCAAGGTACAGCTGGCAGAGGTGCATCAGAAATTTGGTCCGGTGGTGGCCAAATTGATCGAAGGCGTGCTGCGCATGGCCGCTATCAGCGCCAGTCTCAACTCCCGTGAATCTCTGGTGCTGGGCACTCAGACCCAGGTTGAAAACCTGCGCAAGATGCTCGTGGCCATGGTCGACGATGTGCGCGTTGCGCTGATCAAACTGGCGGAACGGACCTGCGCGATTCGTGAAGTGAAAAATGCCGACGACGACAAACGTCACCGTGTCGCTCGCGAGGTCTTCGACATCTACGCCCCGCTGGCGCATCGCCTGGGCATCGGTCATATCAAATGGGAGCTGGAGGATCTGTCCTTCCGCTATCTCGAGCCCGAGCAATACAAGCAGATTGCCCAGTTGCTGCATGAGCGCCGCCTGGACCGTGAGCAGTACATCGATAATGTGGTTCAGCAGCTGCAGGACGAACTGAACGCCGCCGGTATCAACCCGGAAATCGATGGCCGCGCCAAGCACATCTATTCCATTTGGCGAAAGATGCAGAAGAAGGGCCTGCAGTTCAGCCAGATCTATGATGTTCGCGCCGTACGGGTACTGGTGCCTGAAATTCGCGATTGCTACACCGCGCTCGGTATCGTGCATACGTTGTGGCGGCATATTCCCAAAGAGTTCGACGACTACATCGCCAACCCCAAGGAAAATGGCTACCGCTCGCTGCACACCGCGGTGCTCGGCCCGGAGGGCAAGGTACTGGAAGTGCAGATCCGTACCATCGCAATGCACGAGGAGGCGGAGTTGGGGGTTTGTGCCCATTGGCGTTACAAGGGCACTGACGTCAATTCCAGCTCCAACCACTACGAAGAGAAGATCGCCTGGCTGCGTCAGGTGCTCGAATGGCACGAGGAATTGGGCGACATTGGCGGTCTGGCTGACCAATTGCGCGTGGATATCGAACCCGACCGCGTCTATGTGTTCACCCCGGATGGTCATGCCATCGACCTGCCCAAGGGTGCCACACCGCTGGATTTCGCCTATCGCGTACACACCGAGATCGGTCACAACTGCCGCGGCGCCAAGATCAACGGGCGCATCGTGCCGCTCAACTACAGCCTGCAGACCGGCGAACAGGTTGAAATCATCACCAGCAAGCACGGCTCGCCGAGCCGCGACTGGCTGAACCCCAACCTGGGTTACATCACCACCTCACGCTCGCGGGCGAAGATCGTCCACTGGTTCAAGCTGCAAGCGCGCGATCAGAACGTCGCAGCGGGCAAGGCGTTGCTCGAACGCGAACTGGGCCGTCTCGACCTGCCGCCGGTGGACTTCGACAAGTTGGCGGAAAAGGCCAACTTGAAGACGGCCGAGGACATGTTCGCTGCGCTCGGCGCCGGCGACCTGCGCCTGGCTCAGTTGGTCAATCACGCGCAGCAACTGGTGGAGCCGGATGGCCACGCTGCCGATCAGCTCGAACTGATCCCGCGCCGTCCCGCCAGCACCAAGCCCGGCAAACGTGGCGACGTGCAAATCCAGGGCGTCGGCAATTTGCTGACGCAGATGGCCGGCTGCTGCCAGCCGCTGCCGGGCGATCCTATCGTCGGCTACATCACGGTCGGTCGTGGGGTCAGCATTCACCGTCAGGATTGTGCTTCGGTGCTGCAATTGGCCGGACGCGAGCCGGAGCGGATCATCCAGGTCAGCTGGGGTCCGATTCCGGAGAAAACCTACCCAGTGGACATCATCATCCGCGCCTACGACCGCGCCGGCCTGCTGCGCGATGTCTCGCAGGTGTTGCTGAACGAGCGAATCAACGTGCTGGCCGTCAACACCCGCTCGAACAAGGAAGACAGCACGGCCCAGATGACCCTGACCATCGAGATTCCCGGGCTGGGTGCGCTGGGGCGGTTGCTGGGACGGGTATCGCAGCTGCCGAATATTATCGAGGCGAAGCGCCAAAGAGCTAGTTAAAGCAGCTTATGAGCTGGAAGCCTGAAGCTAGAAGTAAAAGCGGTTCGGTGTCAGGCTTCCAGCTTCCAGCTTCCAGCTTTCCAGGACTTGCCATGTACCAACTCAACGACCTTCTGCACCTGATGGCTCGAATCCGTGACCCAAAGCACGGTTGCCCCTGGGACCTGCAGCAGGATTACGCCAGCATCGTCCCGCACACCCTCGAGGAAGCCTACGAAGTGGCCGATGCCATCGAGAGTGGCGACTTCGATCATCTGCCCGGCGAACTGGGCGATCTGCTGTTTCAGGTCGTCTATTACAGCCAGCTGGCGAAGGAAGAGGAGCGGTTCGAGTTCGCCACGGTGGTCGATGCCATCACCCGCAAGTTGATCCGCCGCCACCCCCATGTGTTTCCCGACGGCGATCTATATGGCTCGCCCGAGCTGCCGCGCCTCGACGAGGCGGCGATCAAGCAGCGCTGGGAAGAGATCAAGGCCGAGGAGCGTGCCGAGAAAGCGACCGCGCCGGAGCAGCTGTCTTTGCTTGATGACGTGCCCAGTGCACTGCCGGCACTGAGCCGTGCCGCCAAGCTGCAAAAGCGCGCGGCGCAGGTTGGTTTCGACTGGCCCGATGCCTTGCCAGTGGTGGACAAGGTGCGTGAGGAGCTGGACGAGGTGCTCGAGGCCATGAGCGAGAACGATCCCGACGCCATCGCCGAGGAAATTGGCGATCTGCTATTCGTCACGGTGAATCTGGCGCGCCACCTCAAGGTTGACCCTGAAAACGCCCTGCGTGCGGCCAATCGCAAGTTCGAGCAACGCTTCCGCTTTATCGAGCGAGCCTTGCGTGAACGTGGTCGCCCCATCGAGAATTGCGACCTTGAAGAGCTCGATGCGCTCTGGGGCGAAGCCAAGAAAGCCGAGCGGGCACCGTCCTGCGGCTAACAGCCATTGCGATTAGCAGGTGGATGTCACTTTTTGCATCCGCCACAATCCTGCCGGGTGGTTAGCAAACGCATGATCCACCTTCCGCTAAATTTGAATCCACGACGAGACGAGCCGACACATGAGTCTTTCCCTTCGCGATCAGCTGCTCAAAGCCGGGCTGGTCAATGAGAAGCAGGCCAAGCAGGCCGGCAAGCAGCAGCAGAAACAACAGCGTCTGGTGAAGAAAGGCCAGGTCGAAAAGGACGACTCTCAACGCGAGGCAGCGCTCAAGGCGCAAGCCGAGAAGTTAGCGCGCGATCAGGAATTGAATCGGCAGCAGCAGCAAAAGGCCGAGCAGAAGGCACGTACTGCGCAGATCAAACAGCTGATTGAAGGCAGCCGCCTGCCCAAGCTGACCACCGAGGATTACTACAACTTCGTCGACGACAAGAAGGTCAAGCGCTTGTCGGTGAACAAGCTGATGCGCGACAAGCTGTCCAGCGGCTCGCTGGCGATCGTCCGTCACGGTGGCGGTTACGAGGTGATTCCGCGCGAGGCGGCGCTGAAGATCCAGGAGCGCGATCCGCGCCGCATCGTTCAGCTCAATATCCAGACCGAAACACCGGATGCGGACGATCCGTACGCCGCTTATCAGATTCCCGACGATTTGATGTGGTAACGCGCCAATCGCCGCAAGCTGGCGGCTGCGAATAACGCGCAGCGACCGATTGGTGCCAGCCCGACGGAAGGACGGATTTATGCCAGTCGCGGGACCTCTACTGCTATAGACCATCCCGGTTACAGCAGGAGGACAGCGACATGGAAAACATCTTCGAATTGGACGACAGGCTCGGCTTGCAGGCCAACGGCGTACCGGGCGATCCGGAAGAGCCCGGTGTGCCGGATCTGCCAAGTGAGCCCGGTGAGCCGACCATTCCGGACCAGCCACCACCGGCGCCGGTGGCTTGAACCTAGTACGAACCAGCGTCTGTAGGGCCGAATCATTCCGTCGTCGCAAAGGCCGAACAAGTTCGGCCCTACGAGTCGGGTGCGCTTGGGCTGGGTTTGTTCCGGTTTCAGGCTGAGCCAGAATTTGTAGGACCGAATTCATTTGGCCCTTAGATCTGGTGCGCTCAGGGCTGGTTTGTAGGGCCGAATTCATTCGGCCAGCCGTTGAACGAGGGCGAACACGTTCTGCCCTACGATCAATCCGCTGCGGGGTCTACCGCCAGCCCTTGGGCGCGCTCAAGCAGGTCAATGACCTGCTCATCGCTCGTCTGGGTGAAATCGCCATAATGGCAACCCACACCCACGAACGGCTCGGGCATGGCCAGGCACACCAGCTCGTCCACCTCCGTTCTCAGCATTTCAACTTCCTCGCGCGGGCCCACTGGGATCGCAAGCACGATCCGGCTGGGGTTCGCCTGTTTCAATCCCTTCAAGGCGGCTCTCACAGTTGCACCCGTTGCGACGCCATCGTCGATCACGATGACACAGCGACCACCCAGTAGCGGTGCGGGCCGGTCGCCACAGTAGCGTTGCCGGCGCCGTTCCAGCTCGGACAGCTGACGTTCCATTTTCTCTTCGAACCAGTTCGGCGGCGGTGCGATCTGGTTGAACAACTCCTGATTGATGACCCATTTGGGCTCGGCACCGTCGATCACCGCACCGAGCGCCAGTTCTTCGTTACCCGGTGCGCCGATCTTGCGCACCAGCACCAGATCGAGACGCGCCTTGAGGCTGTGTGCCACCTCGAAGGCAACGGGCACGCCGCCGCGCGGCAACGCGAGCACTATCGGGTTCGAGTCGGCCAGATGCTGCAGGGCCTCTGCCAGTTCCTGACCGGCATGCACGCGGTCGCGAAACAGATGGGAATCAGGAATGAACGCACGCATGACTCACTCTCCGAACGGGTAGGTATCCGGAACGATTCCGTCGTCGATCTGTTGCGGGCCTATCGGCGTCACCGCATGGGTCTGTTCCAGCCAGATCATGGCGTCGAACTGTTCAGACAGTATGGCTTGGAAATAATGGCTTTGCCGTTCGGTAGCCGGGCGGTAGATGACGCCAATAGCCCGTTCCAGACGCGGCTTGGCCAACGTCTGTCGCAGTTGCGCGTTGTCGCGCCAGCTGGTTAGCGACGCAGCGATGCCGGTACGCAGGAACAATTGCTCCCAGCTGTCCGGACGAGACGGGCGGACCTGCTTGATCTGCATCGGCTCGTCCCAGTTGTCCGCCGCCGCCACCTCGCCACGGTCTGTGGCCATGCCGATCAGTACCGCATCGCTACCGAAAGCGGTGCGACACAGCTCGCCGATATTGAACTCACCGCCCCAGCCCATCGACGTCGCCGCGGCGTTGCCGATATGTGAGTTGTGCGCCCAGACGATGGCCTTTGCGCTATCACCGCGGTGGCCCAACAGTGCGCGCAAGGTGTCGAACATATGCCGATCACGCAGATTCCAGGAATTCACCGAACCTTGATACATGGCCCGGTAGTACTGCTCCGCCGCAAGAACGACGCGGGCATTCTGCTCGGCATTGAAGAAGCTGCCGCCGTCCTTTTCCAGGTATTCCAGACGTTGATCGAGCAGTGCCCCTAGTTGTTCGACCACTGCGTCTTCACAGGACGGCTGGCCAAGCATGACGTTGTGACCGTAGATCGCCGGCTCTTCGTGCCAAGGGCTGAGGCAACCGTAGCGGGCGCGTGCAGCGCTGGCTGCCTGCGGGTCGACGCGATCGAGGTAGTCGAGCACCTCACGGATCGAAGAGCCGAGGCTGTAGACGTCAAGGCCACGAAACTCAACCCGTTGCTGGGGCGCCAGGACCTCGTTGTGGCCGCGCAGCCAACGGGCGAAATCGGCGACCTCCTGGTTGCGCCACATCCAGGTCGGGAAGCGCTTGAAGCCTTCCTCGACCCAGGTCGGCGGCTGCTGATGGCGCACGTAACAGTCGATTTTCGCCGCATCCGGCCAATCCGCTTCGGCAGCGATGATGTTGAAACCGTGGCGCTCGACGAGCCTTCGGGTAATGGCCGCTCGGGCACGGTAGAACTCCGAGGTGCCGTGACTGGCCTCGCCAATTAGCACCACGCGGGCATCTGCGAATTGGTCGAAATGGTCGGCAAACGCCTCATCGTCGATTGCCGGTAGCGCAATCGCATGTTGGCGCAGCAGCTCGACGAGTTGCTCTTCGGTCGTTTCTGTTCGTGAGCGTGATCGAATCATGGTTTGGTCTCCGGCTATCTATCGATGACCGGCGCTCGATGGCCCTGTTCAGACCGTTCGGCAGGTCGTCCGAACAAGCGCGAGCGGCAGAACTGAACGCAAGGGGCTAGGCTCTAAACAAAGCAACGCCCATTTCGGCGAGCAATGCCGAAGGCGCTAAGAATAAGGGGGCACTCATGACGACCTGGATCATCGCGTACAGCAAAGACGGCAATACCTCCATCCTCCGTACCGAATCCGAGCATCAGCCGGACATCGACGAGGCCGTAGAACTGGTCACTCGCAAGGCGGAACAGGATTATGCCGGTGAGGAAGACGCCTATGAGCATGATCCGGATATCGAGGAGACACCCGCCACACGCTTGGCCGAACGCTTCGGTATTACCGTGACTGGTATTTCCGAGGCCTGAACGCCGGGCTCAAGCCACCCGCCACACACAGTCATCCCCAACCACGAACAGACGCCGGCCCGGGTCGGCGTCGACCTCCATCATTCCGGTGAAACTGCCGAAGGCCGGCAGCAAACTCAGCCGCTCGCCGATGCAAAAACAGGGCAGGCGCAACGACTGGCGCCCGCGCCCATTGAGGCGGAACGCCGGGTGCAGATGGCCAGCCAGTACATGATGGGTGGGATGCGGGTCGGGTTCGTGTTGCAGAGCGAACGGGCCGAGCAGCAGGGGTTCGGGAACCACGGTCATGCCGAGGGTGGAAGGCGGGTCGCCGGCGCGGCGGTCGTGGTTGCCACGGATCAGGGTGATGGCGAGCGCTGGGTACCCGTCGCGCCATGCGTGCAGTTGCGCAAGGATGGCTGGTGTCTGCGATTCCGGTGCGTGCAGGAAATCGCCCAGGAATATCAGCTGCTCACACCGATAGCGGGCCAGTAGCGCATCCAGTCGCTGCAGGTTGGTTTGAGTCGTGCCGTGCGGGACCGGCTGGCCGAGGCGTCGATACGCGGCGGCCTTGCCGAAATGGATATCGGCGATCAGGAGTGCCCGCTGTTCCGGCCAGTAGATGGCCTTGTCGGCGAGCAGCCAGAGCTCGGTCTGTTCCAGTTCGATAGGTAGATGTGGCGTCATGCGGGGAAGTGTATCGCGGGCGTGCGAGTGTTCTCATGTGCCAGTTGGTGGCACGACCTCAGGCGAGGCTTTTACTTTCCGTGCTGGCAGAAGGTCCGCTTTCGCCGCGGGGGCGCGCCTCCCACAGAATCGGGGCGTACCTGCGGCTTTTGTGGGAGGCCCGACCTCGGGGCGAAGCTCTTTGATCGTTCCGAGCTGGTAGAAGGTCCGTTTTCGCCGCGGGGGCGCGCCTCTCACAGAATCGGGCGTACTTGCGGCTTGGTGGGAGGCCCGACCTTGGGGCGAAGCTCTTTGATCGTTCCCACGCTCTGCGTGGCAACGCGCTGGCAATGCTCTGCCTCGACGACCAGGACTCTGCGTGAAAACTTTCAACTGGAGCGCTTCGCCTTCTTCGGCCTCGGCGTACCATCCTTGGTCGCGCGCGGTTTGCGCTTTGGGCTGGTTTCGCGCTCCACCGCGATGCTGGCGTTTGCTTCTGGCTGATAGCCGCCAGGTCCCGCCGCCTTGTCCAACTCGGCCACCATCCGCCGAATGCGATCGGCCAGTTTTTCCGTGCTCATGCTTTCGCGGAATCGTTCGACCATCAGTGGGAAGGCCAATGGCGTGGTGCGTTTGACCACATGGACGTCCAGCTGACGTTGCTTCAGCCGGTTCAGGGTTTGTTCCAATCGCTCAACCTCCAGTTCCTGTCGCAGCACCTCTTCCTCGGCTTGGGTCAATAACAGATTGGCTGGGTCGTACTGGCGGAACACATCAAAAAACAGCCCGCTGGATGCCTGCAACTGGCGGGCGCTTTTTTGCGCACCGGGATAACCGGAGAACACCAGCCCGGCAATACGGGCAATCTCGCGAAACCGTCGGCGCGCCAGTTCGCCCGCGTTGAGGCTGGCGAGTACGTCATGCAACAGATCCTTTTGGCTGAACAAGGCCGGCGTCAGCCAGTGCAGCCAATCTACTTCAGTGGCCGAGAGCAGTTCGAAACCGTAGTCGTTGACGGCGATGGAAAAGGTCAGCGGCTGCCGTTGCCCCATGCGCCAGGCCAGCAGACTGGCGAGCCCGAGGTGCACGTGGCGGCCAGCGAAGGGATAGAGGAACAGGTGCCAGCCTTCACGGGACTTCATTACCTCGGCCAGTAGCGTGGTTTCGGTAGGCAGCGCCGACCAATCCAGCTGTACCCGCAGCAAGGGCTCGACCAGGCGCATCTCCGGGCTGGCGAACTGGCCACGCGAGGCGGCGCCCAGCTGCTCGACCACCGCATCGGCGAGCTCGCTGGACAAGGGCATGCGTCCGCCATTCCACCGCGGCACCGCAGCTTTCTTGCCCGTGGCGCGGCTGACGTAAACGGTCATGTTCTCGACACGCACCAGCTCCAACAGGCGCCCGCCGAAAAGAAAGTTGTCACCCGGGCGCAGGCGGGCGATGAAGCCTTCTTCGATGGTGCCCAGCGAGCGACCGCTGCCGCCCTTAGCCCAGAATTTCACTATCAGGCTGGCATCGCTGACGATGGTGCCGATGCTCATGCGATGGCGCAGAGCGACGCGTTTGCTCGGTACCTTCCAGAGGCCGGTATCGTCCGGCTCGACGCGTTGATAATCCGGGTAGGCCGTCAGCGAATGCCCACCGTGGCGGACGAAAGCCAGCGCCCATTGCCACTGGTCTTCGTCCAGATCGCGGTACGACCAAGCCTGGCGCACTTCGGCGAGCAATTCGTCCGGTCGAAAACCGCCGCCCAAGGCCATACTGACCAAGTGCTGGACCAGCACGTCGAGAGGCCGATGCGGTGCGCTGCGGGCCTCGATGCGGCGTTCGGCAATGGCGACCTGGGCGGCAGCGGCTTCGACTACTTCGACGCTGTGCGTCGGCACCAGCGTGACCCTGGACGTCCGACCCGGTGCGTGTCCGGAGCGCCCGGCACGCTGCATCAGCCGCGCCACGCCTTTCGGTGAGCCGATTTGCAGCACACGCTCTACCGGCAGGAAGTCGACCCCCAGATCCAAGCTCGATGTGCAGACGACGGCCTTCAGCGCACCTTGCTTAAGACCCAGTTCGACCCAGTCGCGCACCTCGCGGGCCAGCGAGCCGTGGTGAAGGGCGATCAGTCCGGCCCAGTCCGGCCGCGCTTCGAGGATGGCCTGGTACCAGAGTTCGGATTGCGAGCGGGTGTTGGTAAATACCAGTGTGGTGGCGGCCGATTCGATCTCCTCGACCACCTGCGGCAGCATGCGCAGGCCCAGATGTCCGGCCCAGGGAAAGCGCTCGATACTCGGGGGGAGCAGCGTGTCGACGCGCAGTTGCTTGTCGATTCTGCCTTGCACCAACCGACCCGTGCCCGGATGCAGCAGCACCTCCAGCGCATGCGGTTGATTCCCCAACGTGGCTGAGAGGCCCCAGACGATCAGCTCTGGCATCCAGCTGCGGAGCCGAGCTAACGCCAGTTGCAGCTGGACGCCGCGCTTGTTGCCCAGCAGCTCGTGCCATTCATCCACAATCACCATGCGCAGGTGGCCGAAAGCCTGCCGCGCGTCAGCGCGGGTCAGCAGCAGTGTCAGACTTTCCGGCGTGGTAACCAGCGCACTGGGTAGGCGACGATTTTGTCGCGCGCGTTCGGCGCCGGTGGTATCGCCGGTGCGCAGACCGATACCCCAGTTGATGCCGAAGTCGTCCAGCGGAGCCTGCAGGGCGCGGGCCGTGTCGGCCGCCAGCGCACGCATGGGGGTGATCCAGAGGACGGTGAGCGGGGCGGGCTTGTCTGATGCTCTGGGCGGGGCGTGTAATTCGCTCGCCGGCAGGACTTGTGCAGGCGCAAAGCGGTTCAGTGCGCCTAGCCAGACGGCGTAGGTTTTGCCCGAACCGGTGGTGGCGTGGAGCAGACCGGATTCGCCGTTCTGCACGGCTTGCCAGACGTCCTGCTGGAATGGAAAGGGCTGCCAGCCACGGCTGGCGAACCAGATCTCGGCGAGATTGCCGGTTTGCGATGGTGGAGCCTTGCTCATGTGCCATACCGTCTGGTGAAACGGTGCCCGTAGGCGCGATTGATGCTTGCGATTGGGGCAGCGACCGGGTGTGGTCGCGGCCGCTCAGGTCAGCACAGCGTTGCATTCGCCGTTCGCTGCACTGACCCTATTCGAAAGCACCAATTTCTCTGACAGCGCGTGAGCTCACTCTATCTTGGAGGCGGGTGTACCGGTGGAACGCAGCGGCATCCGGCTCACCGAAGCGGGCTTGGTTTTGGCAGAACGCTAATCGATACCGCGTCCTTCAGATCGCTACCAGCCCGCGCACCCCGTCGGCCTCCATCGTCTCGCCCCGGCCCTGCTGAATGATTTCGCCGCGGCTCATCACCAGATACTGGTCGGCCAGCTCGGCGGCGAAGTCGTAGAACTGCTCCACCAGCAGGATCGCCATGTCGCCGCGGGCGGCGAGTTTCTTGATCACCACGCCAATCTCCTTGATCACCGAGGGCTGAATGCCTTCGGTGGGCTCGTCGAGGATCAACAGGCGCGGCTTGCTCGCCAGTGCGCGGCCGATGGCCAGTTGTTGCTGTTGACCGCCCGAGAGATCGCCGCCGCGGCGGTGCTTCATCTCCTTGAGGACTGGGAACAGCTCGTAAATGAACTCGGGAACCTCTTTCGCTTCCTTGGCGCTGAAACGGGACAGGCCCATCAGTAGGTTTTCCTCGACGGTCAGTCGCCCGAAGATTTCGCGCCCCTGCGGCACGTAAGCGATCCCGGCGTGCACGCGCTGGTGCGGCTTGAAACCAGTGATCGGTTTGCCTTCCCAGTTCACCGCACCTTCCTTGGCGGGAATCAGGCCCATCAGACACTTGAGCAGGGTGGTCTTGCCGACGCCGTTGCGGCCCAGCAGGCAGGTGACTTCGCCGATCCGGGCGTCGAACGACAGGCCGCGGAGGATATGGCTGCCGCCGTAATACTGATGCAGTTGTTGGACTTGCAGCATGTCGATGTCCTTGTTTCGTCATTACGCATGGAAAAGGCTTCGCCGTTTTCGGTGGTAAGCCTGCGGCGTTATCCACCCTACGTTCGGCGGACGCTCTATCCATCCACCTTGATGCGACCTTGGAGGGTGAACGACGCCGGGATCACCTCCCGTTGAGTCGCTCACCGCCCTAGATACACCTCGATCACCCGCTCGTCGTTCTGCACAGTTTCGAGCGAGCCTTCGGCCAGTACCTGGCCCTGGTGCAGCACGGTGACGTGATCGGCGATGGAGCCGACGAAGCCCATGTCGTGCTCGACCACCATCAGCGAGTGCTTGCGCGCCAGGCTCTTGAACAGCTCGGCGGTGAATTCGGTTTCGGCGTCGGTCATACCGGCCACTGGCTCGTCGAGCAGCAGCAGATGCGGCTCCTGCATCAGCAGCATGCCGATTTCCAGGAACTGCTTCTGGCCGTGGGAGAGCAGGCCGGCCGGGCGATTGCGCGATGTCTGCAGGCGGATGGTGGTCAACACCTCGTCGATGCGGTCCTTCTGCTCGCCGGAGATCCTAGCCTTCAGGCTGGCCCACACCGACTTGTCCGCTTTCTGGGTCAGCTCAAGGTTCTCGAATACTGAGAGTGCCTCGAATACCGTCGGCTTCTGGAACTTGCGACCGATGCCGGCCTGGGCGATCTGGACTTCGCTCATGCGGGTCAGGTCGAACTGCTCGCCGAACCAGGCTTTGCCGCTGACAGGGCGGGTCTTGCCGGTGATGACGTCCATCATGGTGGTCTTGCCGGCGCCGTTGGGGCCGATGATGCAGCGCAACTCGCCGACGCCGATGTACAGGTTGAGATCGGTCAGCGCCTTGAAGCCATCGAAGCTGACGTTTATCCCCTCCAGGGTGAGGATGGTGCCGTGGCGGACATTGACGCCCTTGCCGATTAGCGGCCCCCTGTCCAGTGGCAGGCTGGCCTGATAGGTAGTGGCGTTCATTGCTGTTTCTCCTTGCGCAGCAGGCCGATGACTCCCTTGGGCAGGTACAGGGTGACAACGATGAACAGCGCACCGAGGGCGAACAGCCAGTACTCAGGGAAGGCCACGGTGAACCAGCTCTTCATGCCGTTGACGATGCCGGCGCCGAGCAGCGGCCCGATCAGCGTGCCGCGACCGCCGAGGGCAACCCAGACGGCGGCCTCGATGGATTGCGTCGGCGCCATTTCGCTGGGGTTGATGATGCCGACCTGCGGCACGTAGAGCGCCCCGGCCAGACCACAGAGCACCGCTGATAACGTCCAGATGAACAGCTTGTAGCCGCGTGGATCGTAGCCGCAGAACATCAGGCGGTTCTCCGCGTCGCGTAGCGCGGTCAGCACTCGGCCGAACTTGCTGCGAGCGAGTTGCCAACCCAGCAGCAGGCTGCCGGTCAGCAGCAACACGGTTGCGAGGAACAACGCCGCACGGGTTGCCGGCGCTGTGATGTCAAAGCCGAGGATGCGAGTAAAACCGGTGAAACCGTTGTTGCCGCCGAAGCCTGTCTCGTTACGAAAGAACAACAGCATGCCGGCGAAGGTCAGCGCCTGGGTCATGATCGAGAAGTACACGCCTTTGATTCGCGAGCGGAAGGCAAAAAAGCCGAAGACGAACGCCAGCAAACCTGGCACCAGTACCACCAGGCACATCGCCCAGAGAAAGCTCGAGGTGCCGTACCAATACCAGGGCAACTCGGTCCAGGCGAGGAAGTTCATGAACGCGGGCAGCCCGTCGCCAGCGCTTTCTCGCATCAGGTACATGCCCATGGCGTAACCGCCAAGCGCGAAGAACAGTCCGTGGCCGAGGGACAACAGTCCCGCGTAACCCCAGACCAAATCCAGCGCCAGGGCGACGATGGCGTAGCAGAGGATCTTGCCGACCAGCGTCAGGGTGTAGGCCGAGACGTGGAAGGCATTGTCCGCCGGAAGCAGGTGCAGCAGCGGCATGGCCAGCAGAATGGCGAGTACCACGCCGAGGGCGACGGCGGTGAGTGTTGGGCCGGCTTTCTGCGCGGCGGTGAGCGTGAGTGGCTGGTTCATGCGCAGCTCTCCTGTAGGAGCGAGCTTGCTCGCGAACAAAGGGTTGGTATCTGAACGTAAGCCGTTACGCATGAAAGGCGTGGCGCAACGCAGCGGAAATCTTGCGCGACAACCCTGCGTAGGATCGTCCCGCAATTCGGCGCGTAGCTCGGTTCGCGAGCAAGCTCGCTCCTACGGCGATGCGGCAGGCGGTGGGGCGATGGCGGCATCAATCGATCACCCTCCCTTTCAGCGCGAACAGCCCCTGCGGGCGCTTCTGGATGAACAGGATGATCAGCGCAAGGATGAGGATCTTGCCCAGCACCGCGCCGATCTGCGGTTCGAGGATCTTGTTGGCGATGCCCAGGCCGAAGGCGGCGAAGATGCTGCCGGCCAGCTGGCCAACACCACCGAGCACCACCACCAGGAACGAATCGATGATGTAGCCCTGGCCCAGGTCCGGGCCGACGTTGCCTATCTGACTCAGCGCCACGCCACCCAACCCGGCAATCCCCGAACCGAGCCCGAAAGCCATCATGTCGATGCGCCCAGTCGGCACGCCGCAGCAGGCGGCCATGTTGCGGTTCTGGGTCACAGCACGCACGTTCAGGCCCAGGCGGGTCTTGTTCAGCAGCAGCCAGGTCAGCAGCACCACGAACAGCGCAAAGCCGATGATCACCATGCGGTTGTAGGGCAAAACCAGGTTCGGCAACACCTGTAACCCGCCTGACAGCCAGCCTGGGTTGGCGACTTCCACGTTTTGCGCGCCGAACAGCACGCGCACCAGCTGGATCAGGATCAGGCTGATGCCCCAGGTCGCCAGCAGGGTTTCCAGCGGTCGGCCATAAAGGTGTCGGATCACGGTGCGTTCCAGTGCCATACCGACGGCAGCGGTGACAAAGAAGGCTACCGGCAGCGCGACAAGTGGATAGAACGCCAGGGCATCCGGCGCCAGCCGCGCCATCAGCACCTGCACCATGTAGGTCGCGTAGGCGCCGAGCATCAGCATCTCGCCGTGGGCCATGTTGATTACGCCCAACAGGCCGAAGGTGATGGCCAGGCCCAGCGCGGCGAGCAGCAGGATCGAGCCTAGCGACAAACCGCTGAAGGCCTGGCCGAGCAGTTCGCCGATCAGCAGCTTGCGTTTGACCTGGACCAGGCTGGTCTCGGCGGCCTTGCGCACATCCGCGTCGGTTTCCGCTTCGTCGGCCAGTAAGTTCTCCAGGCGTACCCGCGCCAGCGGCGCACCGGTTTCGCCCAGCAGGCGGACGGCGGCCAGGCGCACAGCGGAGTCCTCAGCGCTCAGCTGGAGGTTGGCCAGAGCCAGTGTGAGGGCTTCGCGTACGGCCGGATCATCTTCGGCTTCGAGCCGCTGTTGCAGGAGCGGCAGCTGTTCCGGCTGGCCGCTGCGCTGCAGGCGCTTGGCAGCGCTGAGGCGTTGCAACGGGGCGTCGGAGAACAGCTGATGGCTGGCCAGCGCGGTATTGAGCAAGCCGCGCAGGCGGTTATTCAAACGCAGCTTCTTCGGCGTGCCGACCGGTTTGGCATCGCCTTCGAGGGCGCGGTAGTCACCGTTCTCTTCGATGAAGGGCGACTTGTTCTTATCGATGGCGACGCGATTGGCGCGCAGCGCTTCGATCAGCGGCAGGCGCTCAGGGACTGGCGAGATGGCCCAGCGTTCCAGCAGTTTCGCCTGCTGCGCCGGGCTGGCGCTGGCGTAGTCGGCTGAGTCTCCGGCCTGAGCCGTCCAGGGCAGGGCAAGCAGGGGCAGGAGCAGGAGGAAAAGTCGGTACAAGGCAGTTACCTCTGGAAAAGCGGCAAAGTCGCCGAGGTTCAGGAGGCTTCCGTAGGGTGGGCTTCAGCCCACCACGGCCTCCTTCGGTGGGCTGAAGCCCACCAATGACCGGGCGAAAACGTCTTGCTTCAATGCGTCGTCAGGTAGCGGTGGGCTGAAGCGGAACGCCGCTCGACCCACCCTACGATGGCTACAGAGACGAAATCAGTTCGACTTCACCGCGTAATCCGGCTTCGCGTCGTTGCCTGGGATATAAGGACTCCACGGTTGTGCACGGAGTGGGCTTTCGGTTTCCCAGACCACCGAGAACTGCCCGTCGTCCTGGACTTCGCCGATCATTACCGGCTTGTGCAAGTGGTGGTTCTTTTCGTCCATGGTCAGGGTGTAGCCGCTCGGTGCATCGAAGGTCTGGCCAGCCAGTGCATCGCGCACTTTGCCAACATCGGTTGTGCCGGCTTTCTCCACCGCTTGCGCCCACATGTGGATGCCCACGTAGGTGGCTTCCATCGGATCGTTGGTCACCGCCTTGTCAGCGCCCGGCAGGTTCTTGGCCTTGGCGTAGGCCTTCCATTTGCTGACGAACTCGGTGTTGACCGGGTTTTCCACCGACTGGAAGTAGTTCCAGGCGGCCAGGTGGCCCACCAGCGGCTTGGTGTCGATGCCGCGCAGCTCTTCTTCACCCACGGAGAAGGCCACCACCGGCACCTCGGTGGCGTCCAGGCCCTGGTTGGCCAGCTCCTTGTAGAAGGGCACGTTGGAGTCGCCGTTGATGGTCGACACCACGGCGGTCTTGCCGCCGACGGAGAACTTCTTGATGTTGGCGACGATGGTCTGGTAATCGCTGTGACCGAAGGGAGTGTAGACCTCCTCGATGCTGGATTCCGGCACGCCCTTGCTGATCAGGAACGCGCGCAGGATCTTGTTGGTGGTACGTGGGTAGACGTAGTCGGTGCCGAGCAGGAAGAAGCGCTCGGCGCTGCCGCCGTCTTCGCTCATCAGGTACTCGACCGCCGGGATGGCCTGCTGGTTGGGCGCTGCGCCGGTATAGAAGACGTTGGGTGACAGCTCTTCGCCTTCGTACTGGACGGGGTAGAACAGCAGGCCGTTGAGCTCTTCATAGACTGGCAGCACGGATTTGCGCGACACCGAGGTCCAGCAACCGAAGGTCACCGCGACCTTGTCTTGAGTCAGCAGCTGACGGCCTTTCTCGGCGAACAGCGGCCAGTTGGAAGCCGGATCGACGACCACCGGCTCGAGTTGCTTGCCGAGCACGCCGCCCTTGGCATTGATCTCGTCGATGGTCATCAGCGCCATGTCTTTCAGCGACGTCTCCGAAATGGCCATGGTGCCGGACAGCGAATGCAGGATGCCGACCTTAATGGTCTCGGCGGCCTGCAGGGTGAAGGGGAACAGGCCGCTGAGCATCAGGGCACTGGCGGCAAGGGTGGAATTCAGTAGAGGACGGCGTTTCATGGTGGGCGGCTCCTTGGCTGTCCATGCGCAACTGTGGGTTGGTCCTTGGGGACGTGAAGCTCTATCGCAGCATCCGTGCCAATTCTTCCGGGAGCGCTCTAAATGGGGGCTTTGCCCCCGTTTTCGACCATGCGCCGTACAAGCGCGGCGCGTCGGTATGGTGCGAAAACGGGGCGGTGGGGATGCGACGGAGCGGAGCTCTGCACGCTCGTGGTGCGAAGGCTAGAGGTTGATTTGCCCTTACTCAGCCGGCCAGCAGCCAGGCGCCGGCCAGTGCCGAGGCGGCGCCGGCGATACGCACCAGCGGCGCGGCGGCTTGCGGCAGGCTGCGTGCGACGGCGTAACCGGCAGCATGCAGGGCCGCCGTGGCGACGATGAATCCGGCCGCATAACCCCATGGGCTCGCCAGCTCCGGCAGTTCCAGGCCGTGGGCCATGCCGTGGCTGATCGCGAACAGTGCGGTCAGACCGGCCGCCAGCGGCAGCGGCGGACGTACCGCCAGCGCTACCAGCAGGCCGAGCGCCAGGACCGATCCGGCGATACCGGTTTCCATGAGTGGCAGCTCAATGCCGGCGAAGCCGAGCAGGCCGCCGACGAGCATGGTGGCGACGAAGGTCAGTGGGAGAGCCAGACGTGCATTGCCCTGCTGCTGCGAAGCCCACAGGCCGACGGCTAGCATGGCCAGCAGGTGATCGAGACCCAGGATCGGGTGAGCGATGCCGGACATCACCCCGGCATGGTCATGGCCGGGATGGGCAAAGGCCAATGCTGGGATGAGCAGCAGGGCGGAAGCGAGGAAGAAGTTTCTGTGTAGGTTCATGCGGTGTCCCTTTGGTTTTTCTAGAGCGGTCAGGATTCGTGAAGGTCGGTTGCGGTTTGCGGTTTCGCGGGCAAGGACTCGGGGTCCCCCTCGCTCCTATAGGAATGGTTTCGCTCAGGCGGCGTTGAGCATTCCTTGTTTCTCGATGAAGGCGATGATCTCGTCGAGACCCTGGCCGACCTTCTGGTTGCTGAAGACGAAGGGCTTGTCGCCGCGCATCTTGCGGGTGTCGCGGTCCATGACCTCCAGCGAGGCACCGACCATCGGCGCCAGATCGACCTTGTTGATTACCAGCAGGTCGGACTTGCAGATGCCCGGCCCGCCCTTGCGCGGCAGCTTGTCGCCGGCCGAGACGTCGATCACATAGATAGTCAGGTCGGACAGCTCGGGACTGAAGGTGGCGGACAGGTTGTCGCCGCCGGATTCGACAAGGATCAAGTCCAGCCCTGGAAAGCGCCGGTTGAGCTGATCGACGGCTTCCAGATTGATCGAGGCGTCCTCACGGATCGCCGTGTGCGGGCAGCCGCCTGTTTCCACACCGATGATGCGCTCGGGCGCCAGGGCCTCGTTTCGTACCAGGAACTGGGCGTCTTCTTGGGTATAGATATCGTTGGTGACCACGGCCAGGTTGTAGCGCTCGCGCAGGGCCAGGCACAGGGCGAGGGTCAGCGCGGTCTTGCCGGAGCCGACTGGGCCGCCAATGCCGACACGCAGGGGTTGGGCGTTCATGGTGATGTCCTCTGTTGCGGTAATGAGTGTGGTTGCGTATGTGGCGCTGCCGGCTGCGTTCATGAGCGGAACAGCCGGCTGTACTGGCGCTCATGGGCCATACAAGTCAGTGCCAGGCCAAAGGGGGCGCTGCCCCAGTGCTTGGGATCGATCTCGCTCGCGGCACGCTGGGCCTGCTCCAGCGTCGGCAGCAGTTCGGACGTCAGCCGTTGGGCAGCCTGTTGGCCCAGCGGCAAGGTTTTCATCAGCACGGCCAGCTGGTTTTCCAGCCAGCCCCAAAGCCAGGCGCTGAGTGCATCGTCGGGCGAGATGGCCCAAGCGCGCGCAGCCAGCGCCCAGCCGAGGGCGAGGCCGGGTTCTTCAATGCGTGCAAACAGAGCGCGGGCGGGGTCGTCCAGTTCTGGCAGGTTGCTCAGCAATTGCTTGAGTGAATAGCCCATCTGCCTGCTTTCCAGGCGCAGCTCTCGCGTTTCGCGGCTGGCACGATTACGTGCGGCCAGGCGCTCCAGTTCGAACCAGTCTTCGGCGGCGGCTGCCTCGCAATGGGCCAGCAGCAGCGGCATTTCGAAGCGCGCCAGATTGAGCAGCAACTGGTCGCCGAGCCAGCGCCGGGCACTGGTCTCGTCCTGTACCAACCCTTGCTCCACCGCCATTTCCAGGCCCTGCGAATAGCTGTAGCTGCCAATAGGCAGCTGGGGACTGGCCAGCCGCAGCAGCGCGAACGCAGCCGGATTCACCGGCGCGCGCCGAACTGGTGCAGCCTCGGCGCGTAGCTGAATTCGGCTTCGCCGGCGTGGGAGTGGTGGTGACCGCCGCCGTAGGCGCCGTGTTCCGGCTGGAAGGGCGCTTCGATGGGTTCGACGTTGGCGCCCAGTTGCAGCAGCATGTCCTTGAGCACGTAGTCGTCGAGCAAGCGCAGCCAGCCATCTCCGACTTGTAGGGCTACATGGCGATTGCCCAGGTGGTAGGCAGCCCGGGTCAGTTCGAAGCTGCTGGAGCAGGTTACGTGGAGCAGCTGTTCGGCGCGGGCGCGCACGATGACGATGCGGCCGTCCTGGGCCTGCAAGCATTCACCGTCATGCAGTGGCGGCTGGCCGCGTTCGAGAAACAGCCCAACTTCCTCGCCATCGGTGGTAAAGCAGCGCAGGCGCGACTTGCTGCGCGCCTCGTAGCTCAGTTCCAGCTCGGCGTCGCCTTTGGCCTGTGGGGTGGTGCGTTGATGAATGACCAGCATGGGCAGTTCCGCTTGTGTGATGACGCAAGCAGAGCAAGGCCCTTGCCAACCTTCCTCATAGACGTGTCGTGCGGGCTGCAGTGGCCGGTGTGCCTGAAAATGGGGCTCGATCTGTGTCGTCGTGGTGCGCTGAAAAGCGTCGCGCATTACATTGGTGCGCTGCCCGTTCCGGCAGTAAGGATCGTCAGTTGCGATGGCGCAGTGGTGCCGATTGCGAAAATGGTGATCCGTGTGGCGATGCGCTTAGCGAATCAGCTGTTCGCGGGCGTTGCAAAATCGAACGAACCGATCCTTTCTGACCGATCCGTTCGGACCCGCTCCCTTTACGGCGTCGCAGCGGGTGCTACACCTGAAGCCACCGGGTGTTTACGCATCAGCAGGTAATGCACGACTCCACCAAATAGCGCGCCGAGCAACCAGGCGAAGCCCGACAGGCTTTCCAGGCCGGGCGTCCATACCGATGCGACCGAGAACAGCGAGCTGATGCCGAAGGCGATGATCGCCTTGCGATTCCAGCCTGCGCTGAAGTAGTAGGTCGAACCTGGTTCCGCCGAGAACAGCTCCTGCACGTTCAATTGCTGACGGCGGATCAGGTAGTAGTCGGCGACGAGGATGCCGTACAGCGGCGCCAGCACCGCGCCCAGCGTGTCGACAAATGCGGCGATGCCTACGGCGCTGATGAAGGATACCCAGAGTGCGCCGATGAAGAAGGCGATGGTTGCGGTGATGAATCCGCCGGTACGGGCACTGATACGGGCCGGTGACAGGTTGGCGATGTCGTAGGCCGGGGGGATGAAGTTGGCGACCAGGTTGATGCCCACCGTTGCGACGAAGAAGGTCAGCGCAGCGATCAGGGTCAGGCCGACATTATCGATCCGCGCGACGATATCGGTCGGGTTAGTCAGCGTCTCGCCGAACACTACTACGGTGCCGGCCGTAATCACCAAAGCGATCATGGAGAAGATTGCAAGGCTCACCGGAAGCCCCAGGAAATTGCCGATGCGCATCTGCCGCTCGTTCTTTACGAAGCGGGCAAAGTCCCCGTAATTGATCACCACGGCCGCGAAGTAGGCCACCATGGTGCCGACCACCGCAGCAAATGCGGCGATGGGGCCGCCGGTATAGCTGCCGGTGCCGCTGAAAATGCTGCCAAGCGCGCCGATGAGACCCGGCCCGGCCTTGTAGCAGATGGCGATCATCATCGCGATCATCACCAGATAGACCAGCGGGCCGGCCCAGTTGAGGAATCGTGTGACCCAATCTACGCCGCGCACGAATAACGCCACCTGGAATACGCAGACGATCACGTAGGCCATCCAATCGATGAAGGTCAGGCCCAGCAGCGTCGCATCCGAGCCAGGACCGAACAGCGTGCGGATCAACAGCGCTACCGCCGTGGAGGCGAAGTAGGTCTGCACGCCGTACCAGAAGATCGCCACGATGCCGCGTACTACCGCAGGGAAGTTCGCCCCGCGCACGCCCATGCTGGCGCGGGCCATGACCGGGAAGGGGATGCCGTACTTGACGCTGGGTTTGCCGGTCAACTGCACCAACCCCATGACGATGAACCCCGCCAGTACGATTCCTGCAAGCACCGCCCAGCCGTTCAGGCCATAGCTGATGAACAGGGTGGCAGCTAGGGTGTAGCCGAACAGGCTCTGGATATCGTTGGACCAGACGTTGAAAATTTCGAACCAGCCCCATTTGCGCTTCGCGGGGGACAAGGGCGCAAGGTCGGCGTTGTGCAGGCTGGTATCGATCCGCTTGATATTGAAATCGTCGTGGTTCATGGCGTGCGCTCTGTATGCAAGACAAGGTGGCATAGGTGTATGCAGTTCTTGTTCCGCGTACGGCTCGGCCCGCGAGGCATCGAGCAAATTGTTGATCGCTCGGTTCATGCTCGATACCGGAAGCTTAGACCGTCCGGCATGTTTCGCTATGCGCTTTGTATACAAGCGACGATGAAAAAACCGGGCGGCCGGTCGCGAATCGCCCTGTAATGCACCGATAGCTCGCAAGAAAAACCTCGCATGCCCCGGCGGGGTGCTGAAGTGGATTCTTTCGCCGTTGCGTTGCGTTGCAGCGCTGAGCCGAGCGCCGATGGCGGGTTAAAACCCACGGTGTTCCGCTTCGAGCGGTGTGTTGAATGACCGTGATCCGTAGGGCGGAAATTTTTCCGCCGCTGTACGGCACGTTGAGTCAGAACAGCAGGATCAGAACAGGAAATACCGCTGCGCCATCGGCAACACCTCGGCTGGCTCGCACCAGAGCAGCTGGCCATCTGCTTTCACCTGGTAGTTCTGCGGGTCGACGTCGATCTGTGGCGTGTAGTCGTTATGAATCAGGTCCTTTTTCTGCACCGTCCGACAGCCCTTTACCACGCCTATTTTTTTCTTCAGCCCGAGCTGCTCCGGCACGCCGGCCTCAAACGCGGCCTGGCTGATGAAGGTAAAGCTCGACGCATGCAGCGAACCGCCGTAGCTGCCGAACATCGGCCGATAGTGCACCGGCTGGGGGGTCGGAATCGACGCGTTGGCGTCGCCCATCAGGCTGGCAGCAATGACGCCGCCCTTGAGGATCAGGGTCGGTTTGACGCCGAAGAATGCCGGCCGCCAGAGCACCAGGTCGGCCCACTTGCCGATTTCGATGGAGCCGACTTCGTGACTGATGCCATGGGTGATAGCGGGGTTGATGGTGTACTTGGCGATGTAGCGCTTCACGCGGAAGTTGTCATTGCCAGGACCGTCGCCGGATAGGGCGCCGCGCTGCTTCTTCATTTTGTCGGCGGTCTGCCAGGTGCGGGTGATGACTTCGCCGACGCGGCCCATGGCCTGACTGTCGGAGCTGATCATGGAGAAGGCGCCGAGGTCGTGGAGGATGTCTTCGGCGGCGATGGTCTCGCGGCGGATGCGTGACTCGGCGAAGGCCACGTCTTCGGCGATGCTCGGGTCGAGGTGATGGCAGACCATGAGCATGTCCAGATGCTCGTCGATGGTGTTCTTGGTGAACGGCCGAGTCGGGTTGGTCGAGCTGGGTAGCACGTTGGGGAAGCCGCAGGCCTTGATGATGTCCGGCGCGTGACCGCCTCCCGCACCCTCGGTGTGGTAGGTGTGAATGGTGCGGCCCTTGAATGCTCCCAGCGTCGTCTCGACGAAGCCTGATTCGTTGAGTGTGTCGGTATGGATCGCCACCTGGATATCGTACTGGTCGGCCACGCTCAGGCAATTGTCGATGGCCGCCGGCGTGGTCCCCCAGTCTTCATGCAGCTTGAGGCCGATGGCGCCAGCCTGGATCTGTTCGATCAGCGGCTCGGGCAGCGAGACATTGCCCTTGCCGGTGAAGCCGATGTTCATCGGAAAGGCCTCGGCGGCCTGGAGCATGCGCGCCATATGCCAAGGGCCGGGTGTCACGGTGGTGGCGTAGGTGCCGGTAGCCGGTCCCGTGCCGCCGCCGATCATGGTAGTGGTGCCGCTCATGAGGGCTTCTTCGATCTGCTGCGGGCAGATGAAATGGATATGGCTGTCGATACCGCCCGCGGTGAGGATCATGCCTTCACCGGCGATGACTTCGGTGGCCCCGCCAATAGCGATGGTCACGCCGGGCTGAATATCCGGATTTCCGGCCTTGCCGATGGCGGCGATACGCCCGTCCTTTAGGCCAACGTCTGCCTTGACGATGCCCCAGTGATCGACGATCAGCGCATTGGTGATCACTGTATCGACCACGTCGGCAGCACACAGCTGGCTCTGGCCCATGCCGTCGCGGATGACCTTGCCACCGCCGAATTTCACCTCATCGCCGTAGACGTTGAAGTCCTTCTCCACTTCGATCCATAGCTCGGTGTCGGCCAGGCGCACTTTGTCGCCAACGGTGGGGCCGAACATGTCGGCATAAGCGCTTCGACTGATTTTCATGTCTGTTCCTTTCGATAGCTGGAAGCCGGAAGCCGGAAGCTAGAAGCTGAAAGCAATTCGGACGCGCTTTTCTTCGAGCTTCCAGCTTCTGGCTTCCAGCTCGTCATCAGAGGTCGCCCATCACCCGCCCGGCAAAACCGAACACTCGGCGATCACCGGCCAGCTCGACCAGCTCGACCTCGCGGCTCTGGCCTGGCTCGAAGCGCACTGCGGTACCGGCGGGGATGTTCAGGCGCATGCCGCGTGCGGCGGCGCGGTCGAAACTGAGGGCGTCGTTGGTTTCGAAGAAGTGATAGTGCGAGCCGACCTGGATTGGGCGGTCGCCGCCGTTGGCCACGCTCAGGGTCAGGGTGCGGCGGCCGGCGTTGAGCTCGATGTCGCCGTCCTGGATCTGGTATTCGCCGGGGATCATGGCATTACTCCGTAATTGAGCGGGAAGCTTGAAGCCAGAAGCTGGTAGCGAATAAAGCCGCTGGAATCGCTCTGGCTTCCAGCTTCCAGCGTTGAGCTTATGGCTGCCGTCAGGCGATCGGTTGATGGACGGTGACTAGCTTGGTGCCGTCCGGAAAGGTGGCCTCGACCTGGATCTCCGGAATCATTTCCGGCACGCCTTCCATCACCTGCTCGCGGCTGAGCAGAGTGGTGCCGTAATGCATCAGCTCGGCCACCGTCCGGCCGTCGCGGGCGCCTTCAAGCAGCGCCGCGGAAATGTAGGCCATCGCTTCCGGGTAGTTGAGCTTCACACCACGTGCCAGACGGCGCTCGGCTACCAGGCCGGCGGTGAAGATCAGCAGCTTGTCTTTTTCTCTTGGGGTGAGGTCCATTGGTGCTCCATTCATTGACGGATGCCGTTCTTCGCATCCACCTGCGGTTTGGTAGTCGGTGAGCCATGGCGCAGCCTGGCTCACCGATGGATCAGGTACTCCAGATTCTCGGCGGTACGGCTTCGCGCCCTAGCAGCTCCGGGCGCAGCAAGCGCCACAGCTCGATCAGCCAGGCACGGGCATGCAGGGCTTCGCGGGCCAGGCAGCGGCCGACGATTAGCCCCGGCAGTTGTGTCAGGTCGCCGCGAACCCGGCTCGGTAGTTCGCGGCAGCGCTCCATCAACCCGGCGTCGATTTCTCCCGTGGCGATCAGGGTGGCGAACACCGGTTGGCCATCGAAACCGATCGGCGAATCCAGCAAACCGTCACCGCCGATAACGCGCTGGCATTCGTGCCAGAGCAGTTCGCCGTCACGGCGGATTTCCAGTTGCGCCTGGAAATGCCCGGCGTCGAAACGTTCGTTCGCCGCGGGGCGGCCCAGCGCGACCATGTCCCAGTAGAACAGCCTGGCGTCACCTTCCAGTTCGATAGCCGTGGACAACTCGGCCTGCGCAGCGGAATAGACGATGGTCTCCTGCGGCAGCCATTCGAGCGTGGCGCCGGCTTCGACACGCAGTGCCAATTGCTGGAACGCCGGGGCGGCGGCGCGATACCACTTGGCTGCACCGGGACTGGTCAGCTGTGCCCAGGCGCTGGGGCCGACCGTGGCGCTGATGTCCAAGCGATCACCGCCAGCAATCCCGCCTGGTGGGTGCACGATGATGTGTTGGCAGACTTCTGGGCCCTCGGCATACAGATGCTTCTGCACCCGTAGCGGGCCGCTGTGGCGGCGTAACACCGGGCGCGTCGTCTCGCCGAAACGCGCGTAGCCGAGTTCCAGCTCAGCGTGCCAATGAGGAGTAAACAGGGAAGTCAGCGCTGTCATTGCCGAAGGTTCATCAATGGTTGAACCGTCATTCAGCAATAGTCGTGCCTTGTGGGTGGCAAGACCGCTGTGCCTTGCCGCAGCAGCGTCTTGAGAGGGCTAGAAACCGGTGGCTGCACCGGCGTGGTGCTGCTTGATGTGTGCAGCGTATTTGTCGTGCCCGAAAGTGGTGCGGCGACTGGCGCGGCCGAATAAATTCGGCCCTACAGAGAAGGTCGGTGCAGCAGCGGTAGCACCCGTAGGGCGATTTTCGGTCGAGTTAGGCATGCACCGATTGGGCGGCGGTCACGTCCCGTAGGGCCGAATTCATTCGGCCAAGCTTGGACATGCGCCAGTGCGGAGGTGGTCACATGCCCGTAGGGCCGAACTTGTTCGGCCGACGCAACCCTCCTATGGTTAGCCTTCCTCCGCCGCACGGACATAAGGACATGTCGCGCGATGCTCTACGGCGGGGCCGCTATTCCGCGCCCGGTCAGCTTTACCACGTCACCACCTGTACGAAGAATCGCCAGCCGCTGTTCTCGCCCCCGGCCTGCGCACGTCTGGTCATTGGCCAGATGCGCGTCTTGGACGACGACGCTTGGGTTTCCACGCTCGCCTGGGTTCTGATGCCGGATCATCTGCACTGATTGTTCGAGCTCGGCGAGCGCCATTCGCTCGATCAGGTGCTGAAACGCTTCAAGGGCCGCAGCGGGCAACTCCTCAGCCGAGCGCTGCTACGGCCGGGTTCGGTCTGGCAGCCGGGCTATCACGATCATGCCTTGCGCTGCGAAGAAGACGTCCAGGCGATTGCGCGCTACATCGTCGCCAACCCGCTGCGTGCTGGGCTGGTGGAGCGTATCGGTGATTACCCCTGGTGGGATGCGGTGTGGTTGTGATGGTTAGCAAATGAATTCGGCCCTACGGTCGGGTGCGAGACAGCGGTTTTGTTGTGGGACCGAACGTGTTTGGCCAGGTGTGTCGATTCGCAGCTGTTAGGCGGGGCAGGTTGGCCGCATAAATTCGGCCCTACGGTCGGGTGCGAGACAGCGGTTTTGTTGTGAGGACCGAACATGTTTGGCCAGGTGTGTCGATTCGCAGCTGTTAGGCGGGGCAGGTTGGCCGAATAAATTCGGCCCTACGGTCGGGTGCGAGGCAGCGGTTTTGTTATGGGCCGAACGTGTTTGGCCAGGTCTGTCGATTCGCAGCTGTTAGGCGGGGCAGGTTAGCCGAAGAACACGGTCCTACGTTCGGGTTCGGAGTAGCGGTTTTGTTGTGGCGCCGAAACGTGTTCGGCCAGATCTGCCGATTCGCAGGTATTAGGCGGGGCAGGTTGCCCGAAAATTCGGCCCTACGACCGGGGGCGGGAGTGCGGTTTTGTTGTAGGGCCGAACTTGTTCGGCCGTTGGGCTGGCTGGAGCACGCTCATCCCAGCAATTCCTTGAGCGTCTCCAGCGTATCCGCCTCGTCCACCGGTTTGTCGTGACGCCAGCGCAGCATCCTCGGAAATCTCACGGCGATACCGCTCTTATGCCGGCTACTGGCGGCGATGCCTTCGAAGCCCAGCTCGAACACCAGGGTCGGCGTCACGCTGCGCACTGGGCCGAACTTCTCCACGGTGGTCTTGCGCACGATGGCGTCCACCTTGCGCATCTCCTCGTCGGTGAGTCCCGAATAGGCCTTGGCGAAGGGCACCAGCTTGCGTTCGGGGTTGCCCGGCTCGCCGTCCCAGACGGCGAAGGTGTAATCGGTATAGAGGCTGGCACGGCGACCATGGCCGCGCTGGGCATAGATCAATACGGCATCAATGGAGTACGGGTCGATCTTCCATTTCCACCAGAGGCCCACATCTTTCGTGCGACCGACGCCATATTGCGCGGCGCGGGCCTTGATCATCATGCCCTCGACGCCCAGGGTGCGTGAGGCCTCGCGCTGGCGGGCGAGATCCTGCCAGTCGGTGCCTGTGACCAGTGCTGACAGCATCAACCGTGGGTTCGGGCATTGTGCGACCACTGCTTCGAGCTGTTGCCGACGTTCATGGTGCGGTCGTTGCCGCCAGTCCTCGCCTTGCCATTCCAGCAGGTCATAGGCGAGTACGGAAACGGGTGCATCCTGCAGCACCTTGGCGGTGAGGTTCTTGCGACCAATGCGCTGCTGCAGCAGGGCGAAGGGTTGTACGCCGGACCCTTCAGCTGCCGGCGCTGCGGCATCGAGGGCCGGTAGCGCAGTGGTGGATTGCTCGGGAGGATGTTTCCAGACCAGGATTTCGCCATCGATCACCGTTCCGTCCGGTAAACAGCTGGCCAGCTCGCATAGCTCGGGAAAGCGTTCGCTCACCAGTTCCTCACCGCGCGACCAGACCCAGATCTGCCCGTCGCGCTTGACCAGCTGGGCGCGGATGCCATCCCACTTCCATTCAACGAACCAGTTCTCAGGGGCGCCCAGCAGGCTATCGAACTCCTCCACGGGCGCCTGCAATGAATGGGCAAGAAAGAAGGGGTAGGGCTGGCCGCCCCGCTGGGCATGTTCGTGTTCCGATTCGTCGGCGATCAGAGCCAGGTAGCCTTCGGCGCTGGGACGGTGAGACAGGTCGGTGTAACCGACCAGACGCTGCGCCACACGCTTGGGGTCGAGATCGGCGAGCGAGGCCAGCGCTCGCGTGACCAGCAGCTTCGATACCCCGACGCGAAAGGCGCCTGTGATCAGCTTGATGCATACCATGAGGCTCAGCCGGTCCAGCTGTGCCCACAGCAATGGCAGGCGCGCGGTCAGCTCCTCCGGTGGCAGGCCACGCAAGGGCAGCAGCCTGTCCTGCATCCATACCGCCAGGCCTTCGTCCGAGCTGTGCTCGGCTTCGGGCATCAATAGCGAGATGGTTTCGGCCATGTCACCGACAGCCTGGTAGCTTTCTTCGAACAACCATTCCGGCAAACCGGACGCCTGCATGGCCGTTTCGCGCAGCACACGGGTCGGCACCAGCTGGCGCGGCCGGCCCCCGGACAGGAAGTAGACCGCCCAGGCGGCGTCGGCGGGATCCGCTTCGCGGAAGTAGTCGCGCATCGCAGCAAGCTTGGCGTTGCTGGAGGTGGTCGCGTCGAGGCGGCTGTAAAGGGTGGCGAAGGCTTTCATTTCGTACCACCCTCAGGTCCCGGCGCAGCCTGCTGAGCGGGCTCGCTCCTGCAGATCCGCGAGCTTGGGCGCCAAATCATTCGGCCTCCTGTGTGGCTGCGTCGTCCTCTTCACCGTATTCGGTTTCGAAGGCTTGGGCATCGAGACCGCGCATCTCGCGCAGGTAGCGCACCAGTACCGGCACCGAGCCGTGGGTCACCATGACCCGCTCGGCGCCGGTCTGTTCGATGGCCCAGAGCAGGCCGGGCCAGTCGGCATGGTCGGAGAGCACGAAGCCACGGTCGACGCCACGACGCCGGCGGGTGCCGCGCAGCATCATCCAGCCGCTGGCGAAGGCGTCGGCGTAGTCGCCGAAACGGCGCATCCAGGTGCTGCCGCCAGCTGAAGGCGGGGCCAGGATGATGGCTTGTTTAAGGCGTGGGTCGCCCTTCTTCAGTTCGCCGGCATAGACGGTTGGGGGTAGATAGATGCCGCCTTCGCGATACACCTTGTTCAGTGGCTCGACCGCGCCATGCACCACCACGCTGCCAATGCTTTCATCAAGACCATGCAGAATCCGTTGCGCCTTGCCGAAGGCGTAACAGAACAACACGCTGGGGCGTCCAGCGGCGGCGTTGGCGCGCCACCAGTCGTTGATGTCGCGAAACACTTCGGTCTGCGACGGCCAGCGATAGATGGGCAGGCCGAAGGTGGATTCGGTGATGAAGGTATGGCAGCGCACCGGCTCGAAGGGCGCACAGGTGCCGTCCGGCTCTACCTTATAGTCGCCCGAGGCGACCCAAACTTCGCCGCGGTATTCCAGACGAATCTGCGCCGAGCCGAGTACATGACCGGCGGGATGGAAGCTGAGCGTTACGCCGTGATGGTTGATGGTTTCGCCGTAGCCCAGCGTCTGCAACGGCATATCGGCGGCGATACGCGAGCGCAGGATGCCTTCGCTGTCGCTGGAAGCCAGGTAGTGGCCCATGCCCCAGCGCGCATGATCGCCGTGGGCGTGGGTGATGACGGCGCGTTCAACGGTACGCCAGGGATCGATATAGAAATCACCGGGCGGGCAGTAGAGGCCTTCGGGACGGGCGACGACTAGGTCCATGAATACAGGCACTGTGAGGGCTTGTAGTCTTGGAGCCTGCCGGAGCGGCGGGAGTTCGGCTGGCTGGTGGAGAAGGGTGGGCTGGCGGCGTCCGCGTCAGCCCACCCTTCTCCCGGCCAACTACCTGGTAGGCTGAAACGCAGCGCAGCCCGTCCGATGTAGCGTGTTATTCCACCAACTTCAGATGCGAGGTATCCGGTACCGGAGCATCAGTGGCGCGGCGGCGTTCGCTCATATCACTGCCCACTGGCGCCAGGCTGAACTGCGACAGGTTCAGTGCGGGTGGCGGGGTTGTCGGGCGGGCATCCTGCAGGTCGACACCGACCGGCGCGATACCGAAATCCGGGGCCTCGACATCGACGAAAGCAGCCATGTACTCATCACGCGGCGCGACCTTGAGTGGCTTAGGTGCGGTCGTGGGGGCCTGCGGCACCGTCTGCGGTGCGTCCGGCTCCTCGGCAGGCGGTGGTGCCAGTTCGATTTCCTCGACGGCGACCGGCATCGGCCTGACTTCGACCTGCGCGCCGGCGCGCTCCAAAGCCTGGCGGTACTTCTCTACGGCGGCGAAATCCAGGTTTTGCTTGATGACCATGCGCCGCCCGGAGAACAGCTGCGCGATGCGCTGGGCGTCGGCCTGGAACAACTTGCTCAGGTTGGCTTCGACCTGCTCGAGCCGTGCACCGGGGAGCAACTGGCCGGAAAACGCGATTTCATAGAGGCTCATCGGCATGTCCTTTGTCTGGTTCGATGGCGGCTTGCGGTAGTGGTGGGAAGCTTGGACTAAAAGCAGGTCGTCATCCAGCTTGGGTGTGTAGGGAATATTGATGTGTACTGCCTTTTCGCATGCTCCTACCTCATGCACTCACGCAGCCGTCTCCGGGGCTCTAGGGTCGGTGCCCATCGGAAGTCGCAGTCCAATGGCTTGGCTTCCGGCTTTCACCTATCCAACGGTGCCAGCAGCGCATCGATATCGCTTTCCTGTAGCGTCCAGTCGGCGTCGCCGCTGCCTTGCAGTACACCGGCCGCCAGCTCGGCCTTGCGGGCCTGCAGTTGCTGGATCTTCTCTTCCACCGTGCCGCGGGCGATGAGTTTGTAAACGAACACGGGCTTGTCCTGGCCGATGCGGTAGGCGCGGTCAGTGGCCTGGTTTTCGACGGCGGGGTTCCACCAGGGGTCGTAGTGGATCACCGTGTCGGCGGCGGTGAGGTTGAGCCCGGTGCCGCCGGCCTTGAGGCTGATCAGGAACACCGGCACCTCGCCATTCTGGAAGCGTTGCACCGGGGTGCGACGGTCGCGGGTGTCGCCGGTAATCTGCACGTAATCGATGCCGCGCTGCTGCAGGCTTACCTCGATCAGCGCCAGCATCGATGTGAACTGCGAGAACAGCAGCACGCGGCGGCCTTCTGCGAGCAGTTCCTGGAGCATCTCCATCAGACTGTCCAGTTTGCCTGAGCTGCCGCCGCGAACCGCGCGCGCCGTTTCACCCTTGACCAGTCGCAGGTCGCAGCAGACCTGGCGTAGCTTGAGCAGGGCGTCGAGAACGATGATCTGGCTGCGCGCCAGACCGTTACGGTCGATCTCGTCGCGCACCTTGCGATCCATGGCCAGCCGCACCGTCTCGTAGAGATCGCGTTGCGCCGGGGTCAGCTCCACCCAATGCAGGATCTCGGTCTTGGGCGGCAACTCGTGCGCCACCTCTTCCTTGTGCCGGCGTAGCAGGAAGGGGCGGATGCGACCGATCAGATGCTGCAGCCGCACGGGGTCGCCGTGTTTCTCGATGGGCGTGCGATAGGTGCGGTTGAATTCCTTGGCGTTGCCCAGCCAGCCGGGCATGAGGAAGTGGAACAGCGACCAAAGCTCGCTGAGGTTGTTTTCCAGTGGGGTGCCGCTCAGGCATAGGCGCTGTCGCGCCTGCAGCTGGCCAGCCGCCTGGGCGGCCTTGCTGCCGGCGTTCTTGATGTTCTGCGCCTCGTCCAGGACCAGCACATGCAGTGGTTGTTCGGCCAGGTGCTCGATATCGCGTGGCAGCAAGGCATAGGTGGTCAATAGCAGGTCGTATTCGGCCAGCTCGTCGAAGTGTTTTTGCCGGGTCGGGCCGTGCAGGGTGAGCACCCTAAGATCGGGAGTAAAGCGCGCCGCCTCGTCCTGCCAGTTTGGAATCAGGCTAGTGGGCATCACCACAAGGGCGGGGCGGTCGAGGCGGCCGGCCTGTTTTTCCGTAAGCAGATGGGCCAGGGTCTGCAGGGTTTTGCCCAGCCCCATGTCATCGCCGAGAATGCCGCCCACTTCCAATTCACGCAGCGTCTGCATCCAGCACAGCCCCTGCAACTGATAGGGCCGCAGCTCGGCGTTCAGCCCTGCGGGCGGTGGGTAGGGGCGCTGGCGGTAGTCGCGCAGGCGCTGAGCGAAATCGCGCAGGCGCTCGCCGCCGTGCCACTCCAGCGGGAGCGCGTCGAGCTGAGCCAGACGCGCGGCGTCGGCCTGGCCCAAGCGCAGGCTGTCGCTCATGGCCGAGGGCTGTTGCAGATACAGATCGCCGAGGGTCGCGAGAATCGGTTTGAGCCGACCGAAGGGCAGCAGCACTTGCAGTGGAGGGCCGTCGTCGCGGCGCGCGAGGGTGATGCGTAGCGTCTCATCATCGCGGCGCTGGGTCAGTTGTTCCGGAGCCAGCAGCCCCGGCGTCTTGCGGATCACGTCCAGTAACACCGGCAGCAGGCTGATCCGTTCGCCTTCGACGACGATGCCCAGTTCCAGCTCGAACCAGCTGTGTTCCGGCGATTCATCGACCTCGGCGTACCAATGCTCGACCTCCGTCAGATCGTAGGCGAAGCCCGGCTGGATGACGATCTCCCAACCTTCGTCGCGTAGCTGCGACAGGTGCTGCTGAACGAACTGCAGCCAGGCGGCCTCGTTGGGCAGCTCATACATTTCTGCCGAGTCCTTGGGCAATGCCTGACTCTGGCGCAGGGCGGCGCGCAGGCCGAATTGCTGCAGGCGCTGGCGCAGCGTCTGTTCGGCTTTTGGCTGGCGGGCGATGCTGAGGATGTCCTGGCCGCCGATCTGGCGTACGCGCTCGTCAGGCTTGCCCTTGCCGTGCACCGCCGTGCGGTCATAGACGAAGCTGAGCCCGGCGCGGTGCTGATGCTCGTTGACCATGTGCCCACTGCCGGGGTGGTAGTTCATGAACTGATGGCTGCCTAGCGTCAGGCGCGGCCGGGGCGACAGGTCGTCGATACGTTTTTCCTGTGGTTTGCTCGGTGCGGGTAGCTTGGGGGCGATATCGTTCAGCGAGAGGCTAAACAACGCGGCCTGCGCGGCAGGCACTTCGGGCAGCTTGAGCAGATGCCGGGCCAGGGCATCGCCGAGACCGTGAGCGATCACACCCAACTCGTTCTTCGCCTCGTCCAGGTAGTAGAGAGGGTCGATGGCTTCGATCAATTCGACACCCTCCGGAACGAGGCTGGCGTATAGAGTTCCGTCGCGATTGGTGCGCCATTGCAGCTGTGCGTCGCGGCAGAGACCGGGTTGCAAGGCGGGCCGGTCGAAGCTCAAGAAGGCGCGCCCGCTTTCAAGCACGAGCCGCAGCGCCTCGCCGCCATTCGGGCCTTCCAGCTGGAACGTGTTGCTGCCGCCTGCGCACAGGTTCAGCAGAGCGGCGATGCGCAAATCGATCGGCTGCATGAAGCGTGGCTGCCGAAAGCTCGCCTCGCGCATTGCGAAATAGAGCTGGCGAGTGCTGACGCTGCCATCCTGGAGTTGTCGCACTTTATATACGGTGACGGTGAGATCTGGTTCGAGCAGATAGTGCAGGCGGTACTGCTCCGGCGCCGACGGTGCCTCGCCGAGGGCTTGAGGCAGATGCGAAAGCCAGGCTTGCAGCGCGCCGTGCAGCCCGTCCTGGGAATCGCTCACCGGAGCGGCGGATCGTGGCTGTTGCTGTTTTCGCTTCAGTTCATACAGCACAGCCGCAGCGTGCTTGCAGGCCCAGCCCACCGGGCAGGTGCAGAGGCAGTGCAGCTCGCCGCGCGGGCCGAGGGTCAGGGTTTGCCGGTAACTGTTATTCCCCGACCCCTGGCAACTGGCAGCGACCCGCTGCGCCGACTGCTCAATGATCCGCACCCGTCCTTCGGCGGCGTATTGCTCACCACGGCTCAAGGCCAGTGGTGAGAAACAGGTCGTCCAGGGTTCGGGAAGGTGAGCGAAAAAAGTCTCAGGCATGGGTCAGCCGCAAGCAGGGACAGTCGGGACAACGGCGAATGACCTCACTGACCAGCCGCCGGTGTCAGACGTTCGAGCAATGCTTCCAGCGTGTTGAAGCGCTCCTCGGGCCGCTCCATGGGCACCTGGAATTTGAACACCGTCGCCCCTTCGAACTTGTAGCGCTTGGGCTGCGTCTGGATCAGCTTGATCAATGCCATCGGATCGACCGGCGTATCGGCGGCGAATTCGATGCGTCCGCCCTGCGGGCCGGCGTCGATCTTGGTGATGCCGAGCTTCTCGGCCTGCAGTTTGAGCAGCGTCAGGCGGATCAGGTGCTTGGCGGCATCCGGCAACAAGCCGAAACGGTCGATCATCTCCACCTGCAGCTCGTTCAGGCCGTCCTCGTCGGCGGCGTTGGCGATGCGCTTGTAGAGGATCAGCCGCGCATGCACGTCCGGCAGGTAGTCCTCGGGGATCAGCGCCGGGATCCGCAGGTTGATTTCCGGGCCGCCGCCCAGGGGCTGGTCCAGATTTGGCTGCTCGCCTTTCTGGATGGCCTTGACCGCGCGTTCGAGCATTTCCATATAAAGCGTGAAGCCCACCGCCTGGATCTGCCCGCTCTGGCCGTCGCCGAGCAGCTCGCCGGCGCCGCGGATTTCCAGGTCGTGGGTGGCCAGCACGAAGCCGGCACCCAGGTCCTGCGCGTTGGCGATGGCTTCCAAGCGCTTTTCCGCGTCTGGCGTCATCTGCTTGCGTGGCGGGGTTAGCAGGTAGGCGTAGGCCTGGTGGTGACTGCGCCCGACGCGGCCACGCAGCTGGTGCAGCTGGGCCAGGCCGAACTTGTCGGCGCGCTCGATGATGATGGTGTTGGCGCTGGGCACGTCGATACCGGTCTCGATGATGGTCGAGGCCACCAGCACGTTGAAGCGCTTGTGGTAGAAGTCGCCCATCACCTGTTCCAGTTCCCGCTCGCGCATCTGCCCGTGGCCAATGCCGATACGCGCCTCGGGCACCAGTTCGGCGAGGTCTGCGGCGCACTTCTCGATGGTCTTCACGTCGTTGTGCAGGTAATAGACCTGGCCGCCGCGCAGCAGCTCGCGCAGCAGTGCTTCCTTGATGGTCGGCTTGTTGGCCTCCATGACGAAGGTGCGCACCGAGAGGCGGCGTGCCGGCGGTGTGGCAATGATCGACAGGTCGCGCATGCCGGCCACGGCCATGTTCAGGGTGCGTGGAATCGGTGTGGCGGTCAGGGTGAGGATGTCCACCTCGCTGCGCAGCGCCTTGAGTTGCTCCTTCTGGCGCACGCCGAAACGGTGTTCCTCGTCGATGATCACCAGCCCCAGGTTGGTGAACTTCACATCATCCTGCAGCAGCTTGTGGGTGCCGATGAGAATGTCCACCTTGCCTTCGGCGAGTTCGTTTACCGCCGCTTGGATTTCCTTCGCCGACTTGAAGCGGCTCATCACCTCGACCTTTACCGGCCAGTCGGCGAAGCGGTCGCGGAAGCTGTTGTAGTGCTGCTGGGCGAGCAGCGTGGTGGGGACCAGTACGGCGACCTGCTTGCCGCTGTGAACGGCGATAAAGGCCGCGCGCATGGCCACTTCGGTCTTGCCGAAGCCGACATCGCCACAGACCAGGCGATCCATGGGCTTGGGCGCGAGCAGGTCGGCGCGCACCGCGTCGATGGCCGCCTGCTGGTCCGGGGTTTCCTCGAAGGGGAAGCCGGCGCTGAAGGTGTCGTAGTCCAGCTGCGGGTCCTGGAAGGCATAGCCTTGCCGGGCGGCGCGGCGGGCATAGATGTCCAGCAGTTCGGCGGCAACGTCGCGTACCTGTTCGGCGGCCTTGCGCTTGGCTTTCTGCCAGGTTTCCGAGCCCAGCCGGTGCAGCGGTGCCAGGGCGTCGTCGCTGCCGGTGTAGCGGGCGATCAGGTGCAGGCTGGCCACCGGCACGTAGAGCTTGGCTTCCTCGGCGTACTGCAGCTGGAGGAATTCCGCCGATTGGCCTTCGATCTCCAGGGTGATCAGGCCCTGATAGCGGCCCACGCCGTGGTCGATATGCACCACCGGCGCGCCTTCGCGCAGCTCGGTGAGGTTCTTGATGACGTTCTCGCCGGCATCGCGGGTCTTCTCGCGCCGGCGGCGCTGCATGATGCGCTGGCCGAACAGCGGGCTCTCGGCGATCAGCGCCAGTTCCGGCTGTTGTAGCAGCAGCCCGTCGTCCAGTGGCGCGATGGCGATCGCCAGGCGCTCCTCACTTTGCAGAAACCCGGGCCAGCCATCGACCTCCTGCGGCCGCAATTTCAGCCGTGCCAGCAGCTCCAGCAGCACTTCGCGACGGCCCGCCGATTCGGCGGTGAACAGCACGCGCCCGGGAAACTCGTCGAGAAAGCGCCGCAGCGCACCCAGAGGCTCGCTGGCCTTGGCTTCGATGGCCAGCTCGGGAAGCAGGCTGGCGGGGAAGCGCTCGCGGCCGATGCCGGTTTCCACGTCCTCCTGGCTGGCGACCACCCGCGGCCACAGCTTGAGCCGGGCAAAGCAGTCTTCCACCGGCATGAAAAGCTCCGCCGGCGGCAACAGCGGCCGCTCCGGATCGACGCGGCGCTCCTCGTAGCGGTTGCGCACATCCTTCCAGAAATGCTCGGCGGCCTGCTCGATGCCGGGCAGGGAAAACACCTGGGTGTCGTCCGGCAGGTAGTCGAACAGTGTCGAGGTTTCGTCGAAGAACAGCGGCAGGTAGTACTCGATGCCTGCTGGGGTAATGCCGGTGGAAAGGTCCTGATAGACCGGGCAGCGGCGGAAATCCACGTCGAAGCGTTCACGGAAGCGCGCGCGGAAGCCGGTGACCGATTCCTTTTTCAGCGGGAACTCGCGAGCGGGCAGCAAGCGTACGGAGTCGACCTTTTCGATGGAGCGCTGATTCTCCGGATCAAAGGTGCGTAGTGTTTCGATTTCGTCGTCGAACAGATCGATGCGATAGGGCAGGGCGCTGCCCATCGGATAGAGGTCGATCAGCGCGCCACGCACGGCAAATTCGCCATGCTCGTAAACCGTGTCCACACAGCGGTAGCCCGCCGCCTCCAGGCGCAAGCGCATCTGCTCGACGTCGAGCTTCTGGCCGACATCCAGCACCAGGCTGGAACCCAGCAGAAAGCGCTTGGGCGCCAGGCGATGTAGCGCCGTGGTAATCGGAACTACCAGCACGCCGTGCGTCAGTTCGGGGAGTTGGTAAAGCGCCGCGATGCGCTGGGAAATGATGTCCTGGTGCGGTGAAAACACATCGTAGGGCAGCGTTTCCCAGTCGGGAAAGTGCAGCACCGGCAGCTCGGGAGCGAAGAATGCCAGCTCTTCCTTCAGGCGCTCGGCGCCCTGACTGTCGGCGGTAAGGAGAAGGGTGAAGCACGCTGCGCTGCTGGCGGACTCGGCAATGGCCAGGCTCAGCGCGGCTCCGGGAAGGTTGCCCCAGGTTTGCTTGCCGCTGGCGGCAGGCATGGGCGGAAGGCGCAATACGGACACGAGTGGACGTGACTCCGGTCTTGGAAAATGGACCGTCGGGATTGTAACTATCCACGCGGGACGCTGTCAGTGTTTCCGCTGCACAGATTGCCGGGGCTGGGGCGCACCGGCATAATGTAGCCCTTTTTCTCAGCCCCTACATGTTGGAAGGAACTGCCCGTGACTCAGAAGCCCGACCAGTGTCTTGGTGAATGGATTGATCGAGAAGCCCTCGCCGAAGCGATGATTCCGCTGATTGGTCAGCTGTATCGTAACAATAACGTGGTGACTTCCATCTATGGCCGCGGGTTGATCAACCGTTCGGTCATCGCATTGCTCAAAGCGCATCGTTTCGCTCGTCACCGCCAGGCTGACGAAGCCGGACTCTGTGTCAACGAAACCCATCAGATCCTCACGACCATGAGCAGCATGGACCTTGGTGCCGCTTCGGTGGACCTGGGCAAGGTCGTCGCCAAGTTCAAGGCCGAGGGCAACGGCCGCAGCCTTGACCAGTTCGTGCGTGATGAGTTGGCTGAAGTCGCTGGCAAGCGCAACACGACCGGCGTCCACAAAGGCACCGACGTCGTGCTTTATGGCTTTGGCCGCATCGGCCGCCTGCTGGCGCGCATCCTGATCGAAAAAACCGGTGGCGGCGACGGCCTGCGCCTGCGTGCCATCGTTGTGCGCAAGGGTGCCGAGAACGACCTGGTCAAGCGCGCCAGCCTGCTGCGCCGCGATTCGGTACACGGCCCGTTCGACGGCACCATTCATATCGATGCCGAGAACAACACCATCACTGCCAACGGCAACTTGATCCAGGTGATCTACTCCAACGATCCGGCTTCGGTGGACTACACCCAGTATGGTATCGAGAACGCGCTGCTGGTGGACAACACCGGCAAGTGGCGTGACGCCGAAGGCCTCGGTCAGCATCTCAAGTGTCCTGGCGTTGCCCGCGTCGTCCTGACCGCGCCAGGCAAAGGTGAGCTGAAGAACATCGTGCATGGCATCAACCATGCCGATATCACCGAAGACGACAAGATCGTCTCCGCTGCTTCCTGTACCACCAACGCCATCGTGCCGGTGCTCAAGGCGGTCAACGACCAGTACGGCATCGTCAACGGTCACGTCGAGACCGTGCATTCCTACACCAACGACCAGAACCTGATCGACAACTTCCATAAAGGCAGTCGTCGTGGTCGTAGTGCCGCCCTGAACATGGTCATCACGGAGACCGGCGCTGCAACTGCGGCGGCCAAGGCGCTTCCGGTGCTAAAGGGCAAGCTGACTGGCAATGCTATCCGCGTTCCGACGCCGAACGTCTCTATGGCGATCCTGAATCTGAATCTGGAAAAGGCTACCAACCGCGACGAGATCAACGAATACCTGCGCCAGATGGCCATGCATTCGGACCTGCAGAAGCAGATCGACTTCGTCAATTCACAGGAAGTGGTTTCCACGGATTTCGTCGGCTCGCGCCATGCCGGCGTTGTAGATGCCGAGGCAACCATCTGTAGCGACAACCGCGTCGTGCTATATGTCTGGTATGACAATGAGTTCGGCTACAGCTGCCAGGTAGTGCGCGTTATGGAAGATATGGCAGGGGTCAATCCGCCAGCCTTTCCGCGCTGAGTCTGAGCAAATAATAAACGGGAGCTTCGGCTCCCGTTTTCATTGTGACCGTAAACAGATCTCCGCCGTATCAAGCCATGTAGCGGTCCGCGTCAATAGTTGGTTACAAGACGCGCTTGTCCACAGTCAAAAAATTGAAAGCTCTTGGGTGGCCAGTCTTGGTCCGCGACCTCTATAATCGGGCGGATTTCTACTTGGGACCTGCGGCATGGCGTCGCGCTGATAAATCATCAGTGCGTGTCGTGCAATTCGACTTTGAGCTAGGTCGCAGGCTCGTAAAAAAGCCTTCAATCAGTGGTTAGCGAACCGATGATCAATATAAAACGTGGGCTTGATTTGCCCATTGCAGGTGCGCCGGCGCAGCGTATCGAGGCTGCAAGGCCCGTGCGCAGCGTCGCCGTTTTGGGATTTGACTACCCGGGCATGAAGCCGACCATGGACGTTCAGGTCGGTGACCGGGTCAAGTTGGGGCAGGTCCTGTTCTCGGACAAAAAGACGCCTGGAGTCGTTTTCACGGCGCCTGGCGCCGGCATTGTCAGTGCAGTCCATCGTGGTGAAAAGCGCGTCCTGCAGTCGGTGGTCATCGACTTGGACGGAACGGACGAAGTGACGTTCAGCCAGTTTGGCGCGGCCGAACTCGAAGGGCTGAGCGATGCGCAGGTTCGCGAGAATCTCCAGCAGTCGGGCCTCTGGGCTGCCCTGCGCACGCGTCCATACAGCAAGGTTCCAGCGATCGATGCCGTGCCCAGTTCCATTTTCGTCACAGCGATCGACACCCATCCGTTGGCAGCCGATCCAGCGATCGTAATTGCCGAACGTGCCGCCGATTTCGAGGCTGGCCTTAAGGTTCTCGGCCATCTAGGCAAGCTGTTCCTTTGCAAGGCTGACGGCGCTTCGCTGCCAGGCGAACAGCTCGCTAAGGTCACGACCGAAAGTTTTGCTGGTCCGCATCCGGCGGGCCTGGCTGGCACGCATATCCACTTTCTTGATCCCGTCAGCGCCAGCAAGAGTGTCTGGACTATCGGCTATCAGGAGGTGATCGCCATTGGCGCGCTATTCACCACTGGTCGCCTGTCGGTCGAGCGAGTCGTGTCGCTTGCCGGCCCCGTGGTCGAACAGCCGCGCCTGGTGCGTACGCGTCTGGGTGCCAATCTGGATGAGTTGACCGCGGGTGAGCTGCAGCCGGGCGCTAATCGCGTCGTTTCCGGGTCGCTGCTCGGTGGTCGTACTGCCCATGGCGCCTTCGCCTACCTTGGTCGCTACCACCAGCAGGTCTCCTGCCTGCGTGAAGGCAAGGAGCGCGAAATGCTGCATTACCTGCGTGCAGGTGCGGAAAAGCATTCAGTGCTGAATATCTTCATTTCCAAGCTCAACGCCAGCAAGAAGTTCGCATTATCCACCTCTACCAATGGCAGCCCGCGGGCGATGGTGCCAGTAGGCAACTATGAGGAAGTGATGCCGCTGGACATCCTGCCGACCCAGTTGCTTCGCGCGCTCATCGTGGGTGACACCGAGGTGGCGCAGAAGCTTGGCTGCCTCGAGCTGGATGAAGAGGATCTCGCGCTGTGCACCTACGTCTGTGCCGGCAAATACGAATACGGCCCGATCCTGCGGGACAATCTGACCCGCATCGAGAAGGAGGGGTAAGGTATGGGCATTCGCGCATTCCTCGACAAGGTCGAGCATCATTTCGAAAAGGGCGGCAAGTACGAAAAGTGGTACGCGCTATACGAAGCGGCCGACACCTTCCTTTATCGTCCGGGCAGCGTCACGAAGACCACGGCGCACGTGCGTGACGGCATTGACCTCAAGCGCATGATGATCACCGTCTGGTTGTGTACCTTCCCGGCGATGTTCTTTGGCATGTGGAACACCGGCTACCAGGCCAATCTGATCTTCGCGCAGAATCCGGATCTTCTGGCTGCGCAGGACGGCTGGCGCTTCGGTCTGATTGGCATGCTCGCCGGTTTCGATCCGAATAGCCTCTGGGATAACTTCATCCAGGGCGCGGCTTACTTCCTGCCCATCTACGCGGTGACATTCATCGTCGGTGGCTTTTGGGAGGTGCTGTTTGCGTCAATCCGCAAGCATGAGGTCAACGAAGGCTTCTTCGTCACCTCAGTGCTGTTCGCGTTGATCCTGCCGCCGACCATTCCACTGTGGCAGGTAGCGCTGGGCATCAGCTTCGGTGTAGTGATTGGCAAGGAAATCTTCGGCGGTACTGGCAAGAACTTCCTCAACCCGGCCCTGACGGCGCGTGCGTTCCTGTTTTTTGCCTACCCGGCGCAGATGTCCGGTGACGAAGTCTGGACCGCGGTCGACGGTTATGCCGGCGCCACGGCGTTGAGCCTGGGCTTTGCCGGCGGCATCGAGAATGTCATCGACGGTGGCATCACCTGGATGGACGCTTTCGTCGGTACCATTCACGGCTCGATCGGCGAAACCAGCGCGTTGGCGATCTTCATCGGCGGTGCCGTGCTACTGCTGACCAAGATTGCCTCGTGGCGCATCGTCTCCGGCGTGATGGTCGGCATGATTGCCCTGAGCGTCCTGTTCAATCTGATCGGTTCCGAGACGAACCCCCTGTTCGGCATGCCTTGGTACTGGCATATGGTGGTGGGCGGATTCGCTTTCGGCATGATCTTCATGGCCACCGACCCGGTGTCGGCGTCCATGACCAATACCGGCAAGTGGGTGTTCGGCATTCTCATTGGCGTGATGGTAGTGCTGATCCGGGTGGTAAACCCGGCGTTTCCGGAAGGCATGATGCTGGCGATCCTGTTCGCCAACCTGTGCGCACCGTTGATTGACCACTTTGTCATCCAGGCCAATATAAAGCGGAGGCTGGCACGTAATGTCTAGTCAGAAAGAATCCACCGCCCGCACACTCGTCGTGGCCTTGCTGGTATGCCTGGTCTGCTCGGTGTTCGTCGCAGGTGCGGCGGTCGCCCTGCGACCGACCCAGCTGGAGAACCGCCAGCTGGACAAGCAGCGCAGCATCCTGGCGATTGCCGGGTTGGGTGAGGCGGGCATGTCTGGCGATCAGGTCAAGACGCTGTACGCCGAGCGTATCGTCGCTCGACTGGTCGACCTCGAAACCGGCGAATTCAGTGATGAATTCGATGCCAATACCTTCGACCCGCTTGTCGCTGCGAAGGATCCGGCCTTGTCCGAGGCGCTGCCTAGCCGCGAAGACATCGCCTCGATCAAGCGTCTTGAGCGCTACAGCACCGTATACATCGTCGAGGAGGGCGGCCAGATGGATACGCTGATCCTTCCGGTGCGCGGTTACGGTCTGTGGTCGACGCTTTACGGTTTCGTCGCCGTCAAGGGCGACCTCAACACCGTTGCCGGTTTCGGCTTCTACCAGCACGGCGAAACGCCCGGTCTGGGCGGTGAGGTAGACAATCCGAAGTGGCGCAACCAGTGGCCAGGCAAGGAGCTGTTCAACGAGAACGGCGAGCTTGCAGTCCAGATCGTCAAGGGCAGCGTCGACCCGCAGAGCCCCAGGGCCGATCATCAGGTCGACGGTCTGGCGGGCGCTACGCTTACCAGTAACGGGGTGAATAACCTGCTCCACTTCTGGCTGGGCGAACACGGCTTCGGTCCATTTATCGCTAACCTGCGCGCTGGGGAGGCTTGATCATGTCGCAACCTACCATTAAGGAAGTCCTGTTCAATCCGGTCTTCAACAACAACCCAATCGGCCTGCAGATCCTAGGGATCTGCTCGGCGCTGGCGGTTACCTCCAACCTGAACACAGCGCTGGTAATGTCCGTCGCGCTGACGCTGGTTGTGGCGTTTTCCAACCTGTTCATCTCGATGATTCGCAGCCAGATCCCCAACTCGATCCGTATGATCGTGCAGATGGTGATCATCGCCTCGCTGGTGATCTTGGTGGATCAGGTGCTCAAGGCCTATGCCTTCACGCTGTCCAAGCAGCTATCGGTGTTCGTCGGTCTGATCATCACCAACTGTATCGTCATGGGTCGCGCTGAGGCTTTTGCCATGCAGAACCCGCCAATGCTGTCGTTCTTCGATGGTCTGGGCAACGGTCTGGGCTATAGCGCCATGCTGATCGCGCTCGGCATCATTCGCGAGCTGTTCGGTGCCGGCAAGCTGATGGGTTACACCATTCTGCCGGTGGTCAACGACGGTGGTTGGTATCTGCCCAATGGGATGATGCTGCTGCCGCCTTCGGCGTTCTTCCTGATCGGTCTGTTCATCTGGGGTATCCGTGCCTGGAAGAGGGAGCAGGTCGAGAAGCCGTCCTTCAAGATGGCGCCGCAAGTCTCGAACAAGGAGGCTTACTAATGGAGCATTACATCAGTCTGTTCGTCCGTGCCGTATTCATCGAGAACATGGCGCTGGCGTTCTTCCTTGGCATGTGTACCTTCATCGCGATCTCGAAGAAGGTGGAAACGGCGATTGGCTTGGGTATCGCGGTTATCGTGGTCCAAACCATCACCGTGCCGGCCAACAACCTGATCTACACCTATCTGCTCAAGGCCGGTGCGCTGTCGTGGGCCGGTTTGCCTGAAGTGGACCTGAGTTTTCTTGGGCTGCTCAGCTACATCGGCGTGATCGCGGCCATCGTTCAGATTCTCGAGATGACCCTCGATAAGTACGTGCCCAGCCTCTACAACGCGCTGGGTGTGTTCTTGCCATTGATCACCGTGAACTGCGCCATCATGGGCGGCACTTTGTTCATGGTCGAGCGTGATTACAACCTGGCGGAAAGTACTGTCTATGGCGTTGGTTCGGGCTTGTCCTGGGCACTGGCCATCGCTTTGCTGGCGGGCATCCGCGAGAAGCTGAAATACAGCGATGTTCCGGATGGTCTGCAGGGTCTGGGCATCACCTTCATCACCATCGGCCTAATGTCGCTGGGCTTCATGTCATTCTCTGGCGTACAGCTCTAAGGACGGGATGAACAGATGAGTTACGAAATTTTCCTCGCCATAGGCATGTTCACCGCCATCGTGCTTGCGTTGGTGATGATCATCCTGGCGGCGCGCGCAAAGCTGGTTTCCAGCGGCGATATCAACATCGAGATCAACGGCGAACGCACCATTACCGTGCCAGCCGGCGGCAAGCTGCTTCAGACGCTGGCCTCCAACAATATCTTCCTCTCGTCCGCCTGTGGTGGTGGGGGCACCTGCGCGCAGTGCAAGTGCATCGTCGAGAGCGGTGGTGGCGAGATGCTGCCCACCGAAGAGTCGCACTTCACCCGTCGCGAGGCAGGGGAGGGCTGGCGTCTGTCCTGCCAGACGCCGGTCAAGGCAGACATGAAGATCGAGGTGCCAGAAGAAGTCTTCGGAGTGAAGAAGTGGGAATGCACGGTGGAGTCCAACCCCAACGTCGCCACCTTCATCAAGGAGCTGACCCTGAAACTGCCGGAAGGCGAGAACGTCGACTTCCGTGCTGGTGGTTACGTTCAGCTGGAATGCCCGCCTCACGAGGTCCGCTACAAGGACTTCGACATTCAGGAGGAGTATCGCGGCGATTGGGACAAGTTCAACCAGTGGAAATACGTGTCCAAGGTTGACGAGACGGTGATCCGTGCTTATTCGATGGCGAACTACCCGGAAGAAGTCGGTCTGGTGAAGTTCAACATCCGTATCGCTTCTCCGCCACCGGGCAAGGACGATCTGCCACCAGGCAAGATGTCTTCTTGGGTGTTCAACCTCAAGCCGGGCGACAAGGTTACCGTTTACGGCCCATTCGGTGAGTTCTTCGCCAAGGACACCGATGCCGAGATGGTCTTCATCGGCGGTGGTGCCGGCATGGCACCGATGCGCTCGCACATCTTCGATCAGCTAAAGCGCCTGAAGTCCAAGCGCAAAATGAGCTTCTGGTACGGTGCGCGCTCGATGCGCGAGGCATTCTACGTCGAGGAATATGATCAGCTGCAGGCCGAGAACGAAAACTTCGAGTGGCACCTGGCGCTGTCCGATCCGCAGCCTGAAGACAACTGGGAAGGTCCGACCGGTTTCATTCACAACGTGCTGTACGAGAACTATCTGAAGGACCATCCGGCGCCGGAAGATTGCGAGTTCTACATGTGCGGCCCACCGATGATGAATGCCTCGGTCATCAAAATGCTCACCGACATGGGCGTGGAACCGGAGAACATCCTGCTCGACGACTTCGGCGGCTAGCATGAACCACGCGTTATTGCAGCCCGTCATCGTTGCCGCCTTAGCGGCAGCCCTGACGGGCTGTCTTTTTCAGGAAAAAGTGGAAAGCTTCGGCGGCCCCACCATGGGCAGCACCTATTCGGTGAAGTACGTGGCGGGCGACCAGGCCGCCAACAAGGCACAACTACAGCGTGACACCGAGTCGATACTGGCGGAGATTGACAAGCAAATGTCGACCTATCGCTCTGATTCGGATATCGAAGTTTTCAATGCCTTGCCTGCCGGTGAATGCATGGCCATGCCGAGCGGCGTGCGCGAGTTGGTCGTGGCAGGACAGCGGCTTTCGGAGGAAAGCGACGGTGCTCTGGATCTGACCATCGAGCCGCTGCTCAACCTCTGGGGCTTTGGTCCGCAGGGACGAGGCGAGCGGGTTCCGTCGGCGGAAGAAATCGCCAGGGTTCGGCAGGATGTCGGCCAGCAGCATCTGCGAGTCGAAGGCGAGCAACTTTGCAAAGTCAGGGCCGTTCAGGTCGATTTCAACAGCATCGCCGCAGGCTACGCGGTGGATCACGTGGCGGAAACGCTCGAGGCATCTGGCATTAGCAGCTATCTGGTAGAAATCACTGGGGAGCTCAAGGCTCGGGGCCGTAAGCCGGACGGCGCGCCTTGGCGCATCGCTATCGAAGCGCCGCATGATGATGAGCGCGTCGCTCAGCGGATCATCGAACTGGATGGCTACGCCGTTTCCACTTCCGGCGACTATCGCAATTATTTCGAGCGTGACGGCAAGCGTTATTCCCACACGCTCGATCCGCAGACCGGTGTCCCTATCGATCATCACCTGGCAGCCGTAACGGTTGTCGATCCTTCAACATTGCGGGCCGATGGCTTGTCTACTGTGCTGATGGTGTTGGGTCCCGAGCGGGGGTTAGCGTATGCGGCGGAGCGTAAAATCGCAGCGTTCTTCGTCATTCGCGAAGGGCAGAAGTTCGTAAGCAGAAGCACCGAGGCGTTCGATGACCTGTTCGGTGCGGGAGTAGGGCAATGACTTGGTTAATTGTTTTTCTCGTCATGTTGTTGGTCGTGTTCGGCATGTCCATCGGTGTGATCATGGGGCGCAAGCCCATTGCTGGTTCCTGTGGCGGTATCGCCAACCTTGGCATCGAGAAGGAGTGCTCGATCTGCGGCGGAAGCCGCGAGAAATGCGAAGAGGTCAACAAGGAGACGAGCCAGGGTGAAAAAGCGGATCTCGCATACGACGCGACCAGACGCTGACAGTGGGCGTTGACCGGACTGCCGGATTCGGCCATCGGACTCCAAAGTGCTGAGTTTCGCGTCGATGCCGCACGGGTGCTCGGCGCCTGACTCAGGGCATCGACGCGCAAACGATCTTGCTGGTCGACCAATTCGTTAAAGCAGCAGGGTTCCTGCTGCGTGTTCAGGGGGGAGTATGGCTGTCTACAATTACGATGTAGTGGTATTGGGCTCGGGGCCAGCTGGCGAAGGCGCGGCGATGAACGCGGTCAAAGCGGGGCGCAAGGTAGCCGTAATCGATAGCAGACCGCACGTCGGTGGCAACTCTACCCATTTGGGTACCATCCCTTCCAAAGCGCTGCGCCATTCGGTGCGGCAGATCATGCAATACAACACCAATCCGTTGTTTCGCCAGATTGGCGAGCCGCGCTGGTTTTCGTTCCCCGATGTGCTGAAGAGCGCCGAGAGCGTAATCGCCAAACAGGTGACCTCGCGCACCGGCTATTACGCACGTAACCGCATCGACATCTTCTTCGGCACCGCAAGTTTCGCTGATGAGCAAACGGTAGAAGTCGTCAGTGCCAACGGCATGGTGGAAAAGCTGGTGGCCGGCCAGTTCATCATCGCCACCGGTTCGCGCCCTTATCGTCCCTCCGACGTCGACTTCTCGCACCCGCGCGTCTACGACAGCGACACCATTCTGACCCTGAGCCATACACCGCGCCGGCTGATCATTTACGGCGCCGGTGTGATCGGTTCCGAGTATGCGTCGATTTTCAGTGGGCTTGGTGTGCTGGTCGACCTTATCGATAACCGCGATCAGCTGCTGAGCTTTCTTGACGATGAAATCTCTGATGCGCTCAGCTATCACCTGCGTAACAACAACGTATTGATCCGCCATAACGAGGAGTATGAGCGCGTCGAGGGTGTCGACAACGGCGTCATCCTGCACCTTAAGTCAGGCAAGAAGATCAAGGCAGATGCCTTCCTTTGGTGCAATGGGCGGACCGGTAACACTGATAAGCTTGCATTGGAAAACATTGGTCTGAAGGTCAACAGCCGCGGGCAGATAAAAGTAGACGAGCATTACCGTACCGACGTGGGCAACATCTACGCGGCTGGAGACGTGATCGGTTGGCCCTCGCTGGCCAGTGCTGCGTATGATCAGGGGCGTTCGGCCGCTGGCAGTATCGTCGAGAACGACAGCTGGCGCTTCGTTGATGACGTGCCAACCGGTATCTACACCATTCCGGAGATCAGTTCGATCGGCAAGAACGAGCGTGAACTGACCGAGGCGAAGGTCCCCTACGAAGTGGGCAAAGCGTTCTTCAAAGGAATGGCGCGGGCGCAGATCTCAGCCGAACCGGTCGGCATGCTGAAAATCCTCTTCCATCGCGAGACGCTGGCGGTGCTTGGCGTGCATTGCTTTGGCTATCAGGCTTCGGAAATCGTCCACATCGGTCAGGCGATCATGAATCAGCCGGGTGAGGCGAATACGATCAAGTACTTCATCAACACCACGTTCAACTACCCGACCATGGCCGAAGCCTATCGCGTCGCTGCATTCGACGGGCTAAACCGGCTTTTTTGAGCGGCTCCGATCGGTGGCCTGAGCCGGTCGGAGAAGATACCCGGAACTGGCGCTGGCCTAATCGGGAGAGTTTTTGATCAGGTAAAGCAGCTGGAAGCTGAAGGTGGAGCTTGAAGTAAAAGCAGGAAGAGCGCTTGACAGTGTTTCTGCACCAAGCACACCAGCTTCCAGCTTATCGCTTGGCCAATGTTTCAACCGCTAAACCGGGGAAGTCTGTAATCAGGCTGTCCACGCCAAAATCGGCGAGCCGGCGCATCAGCGCCGGTTCGTTCACCGTCCAGACCGATACGTGCAGGCCTTGCTGGCGAGCCTTTGCTATCCGCTCGGGCGTGCATAGCGTCCATTTCAGTGCCAGCAGATCGCAGTCGTATTGCTTGGCCACTTTCAGCGGGTCGAGCCAGGCGTATTCGGCCACCAGACCGCAAGAGATTTCTGGCGTGAGTCGCTTCAGCGCCCGCAATACCTCCCGTGATCCGGACGTCACCGTGATCCGATCAAGCAGGCCGTGACGTTCGGCCAGCTCACGGATCGCCAGTACCGAGCGTGCGGCACGGACTCTGGAGGCGCTTTTGACTTCCAGCTGCCAGTGGTCGAACGCGCATTTCTCGAACAACTCCGACAGGCGCGGAATAGGGCAGGGCTGTTTCCAGCCAGGCCCACCCTGGCGCGCATCGTAACGAGTCAGCTCTGCGGCATCGTGCTCCACAACCTTGCCGCGCCGGCCGGTGGTGCGCTTTAGCGTTGGGTCATGGATGACCATCAGTTCGCCATCTTTGGAAAGATGCAGATCCAGTTCGCAGCGACGCACGCCATGGTCGAGGCACTGCTGGAAGCTGACCAGGGTATTTTCCGGGGCTTCGCCCTTAGCGCCACGATGTCCGTAGATCAGGGTCACGGTTGTATGCCTCGCTGTAGCGGCGTGATGCGTTGATGATGCTGGACGCTGTTGATGACCCGGTTGCCCTCGAAGTAGACGGTAAATTCACGGTAATCCCAACGCGTGATGGGCGGCTGGCCCACGGCAGGGTGTTCCTCATCGGCGAGACCAAAGCGGTCCAGTACAAGATTCTTGGAGTCGCCCCGAATGGGCATGGCCAGCTCGGCAGAGCCCTGCTGGCCAACGGGAATACGGATGATATCGGCATGTGCCGGGATGCAGAGTGCAATTGTCAGGAGAGGGATCACTAACCGAGGCATTTCAAGTTCCTTGCAGGCTTTCACGGGCGAGGCGTCGTTCAGTCGCCTGTTTCTGAAGGATATGTCGAGCGAGCAGTTGCCGTTGTGCATCAGTCAGCGCTTCGAAAGACGTACCGATTGCAAACCGATTCTCGTCGAGTGCCTGGCAGCTGGCGATGCGTGCGTTGAGCAACATACCCAGGCCCTGCGGCATCAGCACCAGCTTGAGCATCCAGACCGAACCTTCTTCGAGAGGCTGATCGTTTACGAAACTGATGCCGCCTTCCGACAGCACGACCGTGCGCGCTGGGGCGAGATTTCTCACCAGGTCCTGCGCCAGTGCCTGGCCGATCAGGTCGATGCGTTTGTTCTGTACCTTCAGATAGTTGGCCAGTGTGCGGTTGCCCTCGGCTATCTGGCGTAGGAGATGTTGCGCTTCGAAGTCGAGTTGGTGCAGCTCGCCAAGCAGGTCGAACAGCTGGTTTGCGCCGCTGTCCTTGACTGTTGCTGGGTGTTCCAGCGGCAGGATTTCCAGTGCGATCACGTCCTCGATACGGTAGTATTCGCGGCGATCTTCAGTATCTTCTATGGGCATGTCGTTCCCTGGGCTGCAGTGATGGTTTGAGTGTATCAGGCCGCCTGGCAACGTCATTCAGCTTGTTATTTCCGCCAGCGAAAGCGAACCCATCGATTTATGTTCAGACCGCTGTCCGTATATATCGGGGCGCGTTACACACGCGCCAGACGTCGCAGCCTCTTCGTCTCCTTCATATCCTTCACCTCCATGATCGGGCTCGCGCTGGGTGTGCTGGTGATGATCGTCGTGCTGTCGGTGATGAATGGTTTCGACCACGAGATGCGCACCCGTGTGCTGGGTATGGTTCCGCACGCCACGGTCGAAAGCGCGACGCCGATCGACGACTGGCAAACGTTGGGTCAGCGACTCGTGCAGCATCCGCAAGTCGAGGCGGTAGCGCCGTTCATCCAGATGCAAGGCCTGCTGACCAATCGTGGCGAGGTCACGAAAATCCTCATCAATGCGGTGGACCCGGCACTCGAACCGGATGTATCCATCATCGGTCAGTTCTTTAGCCAAGGGTCGCTGGATAGCCTGCAGCCAGGCGAGTTCGGAATCGTTATCGGTGACAGGGCTGCGGCCAAGCTTGGAGTTGGCGTCGGCGATAAGGTCACCTTCGTTGCGCCGGAAGTGTCGGTCACTCCGGCCGGTGTTTTCCCTCGCATGAAGCGCTTTACCGTTAGCGGCATCTTTCATGTCGGCGCGGGTGAGATCGATGGCTACGTGGCGATGGCCAACATTTCCGATCTTGCACGATTGCATCGCTGGAAACCGGATCAGGTTCAGGGGCTGCGCCTGCGGTTCGCCGATCTGTTTCAGGCTCCGCGTATCGCCTGGGAGCTTGCCGGCCAATTGGGCGACGACTTCTATTCCCGCGATTGGACCCGCACGCACGGCAACCTCTATCAGGCAATACGCATGGAAAAGGCCATGATCGGCCTCTTGTTGTTGCTCATCGTCGCGGTAGCCGCCTTCAATATCATTTCCACGCTGGTCATGGTCGTGACGGACAAGCGTGGCGACATCGCCATTCTGCGTACGCTCGGTACGACGCCCCGTCAGATCATGGCGATTTTCATGGTTCAAGGTACGGTAATCGGCGTTGTCGGTACCTTGGTGGGGGCCTTGCTCGGCATCTGCGCCGCGCTCAATGTCAGCAGTTGGATCGCAGCGCTGGAGCGCTTGATCGGGCACAAGTTTCTAAGTGCCGAGGTGTATTTCATCGATTACCTGCCGTCTCGGCTGATGGCTGCCGACGTGGTGCAGGTCTGTGTCGCGGCGCTCGTCCTGAGCTTTTTCGCCACCCTGTACCCGGCGTGGCGAGCGGCCCGTACCCAACCGGCCGAGGCGTTACGTTATGAGTGAGCTGGTTATGAACGAAAGGTCTTCGAACGATCGCGCGGTACTGAGTTGCCGCAACCTGGGCAAGCGCTACGAGGAAGGCCCAGAGTCGGTTAGTGTGCTGTCCGGATTGCAGCTGGAGCTTTTTCCGGGCGAACGGGTCGCCATTGTCGGCAGTTCCGGCTCGGGCAAGAGCACATTGTTGAACCTGCTCGGAGGCCTCGACACGCCCAGCGAGGGCAGCGTCTGGCTGGCCGGCGAAGAACTTTCGGCATTGAGCGAAAAGGACCGCGGATTGCTGCGTAATCGCGCGCTGGGCTTCGTCTATCAATTTCATCATCTGTTGCCGGAGTTCACCGCGCTGGAGAACGTGTGCATGCCGCTGCTGATCGGCAGGGTGCCGATACCTGAAGCGCGCACGCGGGCCACCGAACTGTTGCAGCGGGTTGGGCTTGGCCACCGGTTGGCTCACAAGCCGTCGGAGCTGTCTGGAGGCGAACGCCAGCGTGTGGCGATCGCTCGTGCCTTGGCCAATCGCCCGGCGTTGGTGCTACTCGACGAGCCGACTGGCAACCTTGATCACCATACTGCGCAGGGTATTCAGGACCTGATGCTGGAGTTGAGCAGTTCGTTGCGCACAGCCTTTCTTGTCGTGACCCACGACCCGCAACTGGCGGGCCAGATGGATCACATACTGCGTCTGGAAGACGGTCGGCTGGTGGCTGATTGATGTTCAGGCCGCTCAGTATCTTCATCGGCAGTCGCTACACGCGGGCCAAGCGTCGTAACCACTTCATCTCGTTCATCTCCCTGACGTCCATGATAGGCCTCTCGCTGGGTGTGCTGGCGATGATCATGGTGCTTTCGGTCATGAACGGTTTTCAGCGCGAGATGAGCAATCGCATTCTCGGAATGGTCCCGCATGCAGTCATCGCAGGCGACGGACAGCCGGTTGATGACTGGCGAGCGTTAGCTGACCAAGTCTTGGCGCATCCTGAAGTGCTCGGCGCCGCGCCGATTACACAGCTCGAAGGCATGCTTTCCTTCAAAGGGGCCATGCAGCCTATCGAGATCAAGGGTATCGATCCGCGGACGGAAGGGGAGGTATCGATCCTCGGCTCGAAAATGATGGCTGGCAGGCTCGACGACCTCAAGCCGGGCGAATCCGGGGTCATTCTCGGGTTGATGACCGCGCGCCGATTCGGTCTGAAACTGGGCGACAAGCTTACGCTGATCGTGCCGGAGCTGAGCGATACGCCCGGTGGTGTCACGCCACGCATGCAGCGTTTGAATGTCGTAGGCGTGTTCAAGGTCGGTGCCGAGCTGGACGGCAGTCTGGCGATGATTCATCGGGCCGATGCGGCGCGGATGCTCCGTTGGCAGCCGGATCAAGTCGAAGGCGTGAGGGTCAGGCTGGCGGATCTATATCGTGCACCTGAAACGACGGCCGAGATCATTACCAGGCTCGATGGCGACTATCGTGGCGAGGATTGGTCGCTAACCCAAGGCAGTCTGTTCAGTGCGATGAAGATGGAAAAAACAATGATCGGCCTGTTGCTTCTGCTGATCGTGGCAGTTGCCGCCTTCAACATCATCGCGACCTTGATCATGGTAGTCGCCGATAAGCGTGCCGACATCGCGATTTTGCGTACCCTGGGCGCAACGCCCCGTCAGATCATGGCGATCTTCATGGTGCAGGGCAGCATCATCGGCCTGACCGGTACGCTGATAGGTACTGTTCTTGGAGTCCTCGGCGCGTTGAACATCAGCGCTCTAGTGGCCTGGCTGGAAAAGATATCGGGGCAGCATATTTTCAGCTCCGATGTGTATTTCATCAGCACGTTGCCGTCCGAATTGCGGCTTGAAGACGTCGCCTTGGTGACGCTTGCGGCACTTGTGCTGAGCTTTCTTGCAACGCTCTATCCCGCCTGGCGCGCTGCACAGACACAGCCCGCCGAAGCACTGCGCTACGAGTAGTGTTGCACGTTGGCCATGCCGTATCGAACCGGCCCTGGTTGCGGGTCGGTCAATCATTGCGGTGGTAGAAGGAATTTGATCCGTTGAGCGTTGCGCTCAACCGTCGAGCCAGTCTGTGGCTGTAAGCAATTCAAGTCAGTGCGCCTTGGTTCGCCATGCTCATGCATTCAACGGCCTGCCAGCCGTAGGAAATAGATAGAGGTCAGCGGCGATTCTGCTGGCGTTTGCGCCAGCTGCGGCCAACCCACCAGCGCCAATATGCCTGGGTGGCAACGTAGCCCAATATCGATAGAACTATGGCGACGACGAAGGAGCCTAGATAAAGCGGTTGCCAATGGCTATTGAGCATCTGGCGCACCCAGGCGAGGCTCAATTCCACTGGCATTGGCGAGGCCGGAGTGTCCATAAGCCAGGTACCAATCTTGTAGTTGCAATAGAAAATCGGCGGCATGGTCAGAGGATTGGTCAGCCATACCAGGCCTATGGCGATTGGCAGGTTGGCTCTGGCGGGCACTGCGCAAACTGCGGCGGCGAGCATCTGCATGGGCATGGGGATCATGGCCCAGAACAGGCCGATAGCCATCGCCCTGGAAACGGAATGCCGATTGAGGTGCAGCAGGTTGGGATCGTGAATCAGCGCGCCAAGAAAGCGCAGGGACTTGTCCTCTTTTATGCGATCCGGGTGCGGCATGTAGCGTTTGAAAAAGCGACGCGGCATGGCGTTTCTCTGGCAGGCGTAAGCACGGCGATTATGCCTGAAACGAGACCCGGCACTGCTAGAGTTTGTGACATTAGGTATACACTGCCCCGGCCGACAGGATGTCGAGCTTCGTGGTAGACCACCCGAATATTTCGGGTCGCGTTTATCGTTTTGGAAGGGAATCTGGGAGATGTAATGCGTGCAGCGATGCTGGCGCTGGCGGCAGGCCTCCTACTGCTGCGCTTTCTACCGCAGTTACCACCGATGTGGGCTCTGCCCTTCATCTGCATGTCCGGTTTGGCGCTGCTACCGTCGCGCTTTTGGCCGGGCGCCTTTTTTTGCTTTGGATTTGGCTGGGCCTGCCTGAGTGCTCATTGGGCGCTGGATGATCGCTTGCCGGTAGACCTCGACGGGCGCACCTTCTGGATGGAAGGACGCGTGACCGGACTGCCGGACATCAGTGATGGCGTGGTGCGGTTCGAACTGGTGGATATTTCGTCGCGTCATGCCGGTCTACCATCGCGGATGCGATTGGCTTGGTACGGCGGGCCGGTGTTGCAGGCCGGAGAACGCTGGCGGCTTGCGGCCAAGCTGAAACGACCACGTGGTCTGGTCAATCCGAACTCATTCGATTACGAGGCCTGGCTCCTGGCGCGGCGGATTGGCGCCAGCGGCACGATCAAGGCCGGAGAGCGCGTGTCGGTCGCGCAAGGAAATCAGTCGTGGCGCGATCGGCTGCGCCAACGCTTGTTGGCAGTCGATGCGCAGGCACGCTCGGGCGCAATCGCAGCGCTGGTGGTTGGCGACGACAGTGGTTTGTCTACGTCCGATTGGCGGATCCTTCAAGACACCGGAACCGTGCATCTGATGGTGATCTCGGGCCAGCATGTAGGAATGCTTGCCGGCCTGCTTTATGGCCTGGTCGCGCTGATGGCCCGCTGGGGTATCTGGCCACCACGGGTCGCCTGGCTGCCTTGGGCGTGTGGCTTCGCCCTGGCAGGTGCGCTTGGATACGGCTGGCTGGCGGGCTTCGAAGTGCCGGTGCAACGCGCTTGCATGATGGTCGCGTTAGTACTTCTGTGGCGCTTGCGCTTTCGACATCTCGGTGTATGGCTGCCCCTACTGATTGCGGTCGATGGTGTCCTGCTGCTGGATCCGCTGGTAAGCCTGCAATCGGGGTTCTGGCTGTCGTTCCTGGCGGTAGCATTACTTGTATTGATTTTTCGCGGTCGGCTCGGCAGCTGGGTCTGGTGGCGGGCTTTGGGCCGGGCACAGTGGGGCATGGCGTTCGGCTTGTTACCAGTGTTGCTTGCGTTGGGCTTGCCGGTAAGCCTGAGCGGCCCGATCGCTAATCTGTTTGCCGTGCCGCTGGTCAGTGCGCTGATTGTACCTTTGTCATTATTAGGCACCTCGCTGTTGTGGCTTTCGGATGTCGGCGAGTTGCTGCTATGGCTGGCTGGTGGACTGCTGGCGTTTCTATTCGATGCGTTGCAATGGCTCGCTGGCTGGCAACCGGCATGGCTGTCAACGTCCTTGCCGCTGTGGAGTTGGTTGCTGGTTGCGCTGGGCATGCTGCTGATCCTGTTGCCGTGCGGAGTGCCGTTTCGGGCGCTGGGGTGGGTGTTCTTCGCGCCCTTGCTGTTTCCACCGGCGAACACACCCGCTGTAGGGCAGGCGGAAGTGTGGGTGTTCGACGTCGGTCAGGGGCTGGCGGTGCTGGTGCGTACGCGTGAGCATGCCTTGCTATATGACGCGGGGCCGCGCTACGGGGAGTTCGATATCGGCGAGCGTGTTGTGTTTCCTTCGCTGAGGGCGTTGGGGCTGGCCGATCTCGATCTGCTGATCCTCAGCCATGCTGATAGTGATCATTCGGGAGGCGCCGAGGCAATTCAGCGATTGCTACCGGTAGCACGGGTACTCAGCGGCGAACCGGAGCGACTACCTGCTAAGTTGGACGCCGAGTGGTGCCGTTCAGGGGATCGTTGGGAGTGGGATCATGTCAGCTTCACGCTTTGGCAATGGCCAGAAAGCAAAAATAGCAACCAGTCTTCTTGCGTACTGTTGGTTGAAGCGGCTGGCGAGCGGCTGCTACTCACCGGAGACATTGATGCGGCAGCGGAACAGGCGCTAATAGCGAGTGATATGCCACTCGAGGTGCGGTGGCTGCTGGTGCCGCACCATGGTAGTCGCAGCTCGTCTTCCGCAGCGTTCATCGAGGCGTCGGGTGCTGACGGGGCACTGGTCTCGCGCAGCTTTCATAATGCTTTCGGTCATCCGCATCCGGACGTCGTGCAGCGTCTACAAGCAGCCAATATGCAGCTTTACGACACCGCCGAGCAGGGTGCCATACGAATCCTCCTCGGGCGCTTCGAATTTGCGCAGGGATTGCGCGCCGAACGGCGTTTCTGGCGGGAAAAATGAGAACCGAGGCCGTCGGCTGCCCATCGACCCTATGCTAGAGTGGCGCCACTTTTTCGAGGGGGATTCATCTCGTGTGGGAGCTGGTTAAAGCGGGCGGCTGGATAATGCTGCCAATCATTTTCTGTTCCATCGCTGCCGCTGGTATCGTCGCCGAAAGGCTGTGGACGCTACGGCCTGCTCGCGTGACCCCGCCGCATCTGCTCGGCCAGGTGTGGAAGTGGATCAAGGAAAAGAAGCTCAGTAATCAGAAGCTCAAGGAGTTGCGCGCCGATTCGCCGCTAGGCGAGATTCTGGCAGCAGGCCTGGCTAACTCCAAACATGGCCGGGAGATCATGAAAGAGTGCATTGAGGAGGCTGCGGCGCGTGTCGTCCATGACCTCGAGCGTTACCTCAATGCACTGGGCACCATCGCCGGGATCGCTCCACTGCTTGGGCTGCTGGGTACGGTGCTTGGGATGATTGAGATTTTCAGTGCCTTCATGGGCTCCGGCATGGCGAACGCACCGTTGCTCGCAGCGGGTATTTCCAAGGCGTTGATCACCACTGCAGCAGGTTTGATGGTCGGAATCCCAGCATTGTTTTTCCATCGTTTCCTGCTACGCCGCGTCGAAGAACTGGTGGTCGGCATGGAGCAGCAAGCGATCAAGCTGGTCGAGGTCGTACAGGGCGACCGTGACGTCGATCTGGGTGAGGGCAAGGCGTGAAATTTCGACGCAAGGCGCGGGAAAACGTCGATATCGGCCTGGCGCCGCTGATCGATGTAGTGTTTATCCTGCTGCTGTTCTTCGTGGTGACGACAACCTTCACCCGTGAAACCCAGCTCCAAGTCGATCTGCCTGAAGCGGCCAGCGGTACGCCACCACAGCAAGCCGAGACAAAGCGGCTGGAAGTGGTCATCGATGTCGAAGGTAAATTCACCCTCAATGGCAAGACCTTGATCAAGCATGATCTGAGCACGCTCATGGCAGCACTCAGCAAGGAATCAGAGGGCGACACCAATCTGCCGATGGTAATCAGCGCCGACGGTAAGACGCCACATCAGGCGGTCATCACCGCCATGGATGCGGCGGGTAAATTGGGCTTTGCACAGCTGCGCATCACTACCGTCGAGGCCCAGCCGGAACCCTGATGTCCTTTGCCGAACGTCTACAGCGAGCCTGGTATCAAGGGCACCCGGCTCTGGCCCTGCTCGCCCCATGGGAGGCGGTTTACCGGCGGGTGGTCGTTACCAAGCGACAGAAGTTTCTCAGTGGTTCGACCGACCGTTATCGGGCCCCGGTGCCCGTGGTGGTGGTGGGCAATATCACCGTTGGCGGAACCGGCAAGACGCCTCTGATTCTTTGGCTCATCGAGCATTGTCGCCAGCGCGGCCTTAAGGTCGGCGTGGTCAGTCGGGGTTACGGCGCCACGCCACCGGCCCATCCGTGGCGGGTAATGCCCGAGCAGACAGCGGCCGAGGCGGGCGACGAGCCGTTACTGATCGCGCAACGGACGGGCGTACCGGTGATGATCGATCCGGATCGCGCCCGTGCGGTTCGCGAGCTACTGAAGATCGAATCGCTCGATCTGATTCTTTCCGACGATGGTTTACAGCACTACCGGCTTGCACGTGATCTTGAGCTGGTGCTAATCGATGCCGCCCGCGGGCTCGGCAACCGTCGCTGCCTGCCGGCCGGCCCATTGCGTGAGCCAGTGGAGCGGCTGGAGTCGGTCGATGCGGTGCTTTTCAATGGAGCGCTTGCCGACGACCCCTCCGGTTTCGCCTTTGCCCTGCAGCCATCACGTTTGGTCGAGTTGGTCAGCGGACAGAGCTGGCCGCTCGATCATTTCCCTCGGGGTCAGCAGCTGCATGCGGTCGCCGGAATCGGCAATCCGCAGCGTTTCTTCACCACGCTCGAGGCGCTACACTGGCGACCGATTCCGCACCCCTTTGCCGATCACGCTCGCTATAGCCTGGAGCAGTTGAGTTTCAGCCCCGAGCTCCCCTTAGTGATGACGGAGAAGGATGCGGTCAAATGCCGGGCATTCGCGTTGCCGGGTTGGTGCTATCTGCAGGTACAGGCCGCGCCTTCGGCGGCATTCGTGACCTGGTTCGATGCCCAGCTGGACCGACTGCTGCCGGAACACCCCTAAGCCGCTCGACTTGCCTGGTGCGGTCGATCCAAGGACTGCGCATGGATACCAAACTGCTCGATATTCTCGCCTGCCCCCTCTGCAAGGGTCCGCTGAAGCTGGCCGACGACAAGTCCGAACTGATCTGTAAGGCTGACGGCATGGCCTTTCCCGTGCGAGACGGGATCCCGGTGATGTTGGAGAGTGAAGCCCGCACCCTCGAAGTGGATGAGCGTCTGGACAAATGAGTAGCTCCTATACCGTTGTGATCCCGGCGCGTTACGCGTCCAGCCGCTTGCCTGGCAAACCGCTACAAGATATCGCAGGCAAACCGATGATCCGCCACGTCTGGGAACAGGCGTGCAAGAGTGGTGCGCAACGGGTGGTGGTGGCGACCGATGACCAGCGCATTCTGGAGGCCTGCGAAGGCTTTGGTGCGGACGCCGTGCTGACCCGAGTCGAGCACAACTCGGGGACGGATCGCCTTGCCGAAGTGGCGGAAAAGCTGGGTCTCGCGACAGATGCAATAGTGGTCAATGTGCAGGGCGACGAGCCGTTGATTCCCCCTTCGGTGATCGATCAGGTCGCATTCAACCTGGCCGCGCACCCCGAAGCGGCAATCGCTACCCTTGCCGAGCCGATCAGCGATTCGCAGGCGTTGTTCAATCCGAACGTGGTCAAAGTGCTCAGCGATATCAATGGTTTGGCGCTGACATTCAGTCGTGCGCCACTGCCTTGGGCGCGGGACGAATTTGCACAGGACCGGAATGCTTTGCCGTCCGGCGTTCCATATCGCCGACATATCGGTATCTATGCCTACCGAGCCGGGTTCCTGGTTGACTTCGTAGCCTGGGGCCCCTGCTGGCTGGAGAACACCGAGTGCCTTGAGCAGCTGCGTGCCCTCTGGCACGGCCAGCGCATTCACGTGGCCGATGCGGTCGAGGCGCCTCCGGCAGGGGTCGACACCGCCGAGGATCTCGAGCGCGTCCGTAAGTTGCTCGGAGCCCGAGCGTGAAGGTTCTGTTCGTTTGCATGGGGAATATCTGCCGTTCGCCCACTGCTGAGGCCGTGTTTCGTAAGTGTGTTCAGGATGCCCAGCTGGATGATCGAATCAGCATCGATTCGGCCGGAACCGGTGACTGGCACGTTGGAAAGGGGCCGGATCAGCGGTCTTGCCTGGCCGCCGCCAGACGAGGCTACGATCTCAGTGCGCTGAGAGCGCGGCAGGTGATAGAGGATGATTTCCGGCGCTTTGATCTGATTCTGGCGATGGATCATGACAACTTGGAGCGATTGCAGGCGCTGCGGCCTGCTGATTCGCGTAGTGAACTCGACCTGTTCCTGCGCCGCTACAAGCTGGGCGAGGACATTGTGCCCGATCCGTATTTTGGTGGCGACGAGGGCTTCGAGCGGGTGCTTGAGTTGGTGGAGAGGGCATCCGCGGCGCTGCTCTGCGAAATCCGGGGGCGTCTGTGAGTCTTCTCATTGAGCAGAATCGCTCGCTTAAACCGTTCAATACCTTCGCCGTCGAGGCGCGCGCGACGCGCTTTGCCGAAGCGCATGACGATCAAGAGGTCATCGAAGCGCTCGCAGAGGCTAGGCGTCTCGGCGTTCGACCGTGGATGCTCGGCGGCGGCAGCAACTTGGTGCTGACCGGGGATGTGGATGCACTAGTGCTGCGTATGGCCAGCAGAGGCATTCGGATTGTCGAGGATGACGGGGAGCGGGCGGTGATCGAGGCGGAGGCGGGAGAACCCTGGCATCCCTTCGTGCTGCACAGTCTGGCGCTCGGCCTGTACGGGCTGGAAAATCTCAGCCTGATTCCAGGTACCGTCGGCGCTGCGCCCATTCAGAATGTCGGAGCGTACGGCGTCGAGATCAAGGATGTCTTCGCAGGGCTGACGGCGTTGGATCGGGAAACCGGGGAGCTCGTTGAGTTCAGTCCGCAGGGGTGTGAATTCGGTTATCGCGACAGCGTGTTCAAGCGCCAACCCGAGCGCTACATCATTCTGCGGGTGCGCTTCGAGTTGCAGCGGACACCGAATTTAAAGCTCGAATACGGACCGCTTCGTCATTGGCTGCAACAGCATGCTATCGAGTCCCCGACGCCGGCGGATGTAAGCCGTGCAATATGTTCGATTCGCAGCGAGAAACTGCCCGATCCGAGCGTCCTGGGCAACGCCGGCAGCTTCTTTAAGAACCCTTTGGTGTCTCAGGCGGCAGCTGACATCTTGCGCGAACGCTTTCCGGAACTGGTGGCGTTTGCGCAGGGGGATGGGCAGGTCAAGCTTGCGGCTGGTTGGCTGATCGAAAGGGCCGGCTGGAAAGGTTATCGGGAAGGTGATGCTGGCGTGCATAAACTGCAAGCGCTGGTTCTCGTCAACTACGGTGAGGCCACCGGACGGCAGATTCTGGAGCTTGCTCGGCGCATTCAGAGGGATATCGGCGAGCGTTTCGGTGTGCAGCTGGAAATAGAGCCGAACGTTATCTAGCCGACCTGCCGAGGCCCGCTACTTTCCGGTTGAGTTGGCTGCCAAGGATTGAACGAAAAAGGGATGCAGAAGCATCCCCTTTTTCTTCGTTATCGGTAGCGGCTCAGCGCTCCAGATACTGCAGCTTGTCCTTCACGCCGTCCCATTCTTCGGCGTCAGGCAGCGAGTCCTTCTTCTCAGTGATGTTCGGCCAAACTTCAGCCAGATCAGCGTTCAGCTCGATGTATTCCTGCTGGTCTTCCGGCACCTCGTCTTCGGAGAAGATCGCTTGGGCGGGGCATTCCGGCTCGCAGAGCGCGCAATCGATGCACTCGTCCGGGTGAATGACTAGGAAGTTCGGGCCTTCGTAGAAACAGTCCACCGGACAGACTTCTACGCAATCGGTGTACTTGCACTTGATGCAGTTGTCGGTGACGACGAAGGTCATTTCTATTATCTCCTCAGGCGTTTCGGGTGGCGTTGCAATGATGCCCCCGGTTCGGCAGGCTCAGCGGCACCAGGCAAATGCCGCTCATGTCCAAAAATGCGCGCGATTCTAGCAGCTTTTTGCGGCCCGTCAGATTTGCGTTTTCAGCTTGTATAGCAGCTCCAGCGCTTGACGCGGGGTCAGGTCATCGGGCTGAACCTTGCCCAGCGCCTCGATGACCGGGTGCGGCAGGCTGGCAAACAGATCGTTCTGCAGCGGCGGCGCGGGCTGGCCGGGCTCTATTTTCGGCATTTCGTGGGGCAGGCTGGTGGTTTCCAGGCGCGACAGATGGTCGCGGGCGCGCTGGATCACTTCGCCCGGCACGCCGGCCAGCTGCGCCACTGCTAGGCCGTAGCTTTGGCTGGCTGGGCCGGGCAGTATGTGATGCAGGAAGACGATGCGCTCGTTGTGCTCGGTGGCCGACAGATGCACGTTGGCCACCACCGGTTCGCTTTCCGGCAGCACGGTCAGCTCGAAATAGTGAGTGGCGAACAGTGTGAAGGCGCGAAGCTTTGCCAGGTGTTCGGCAGCGGCCCAGGCCAGCGACAGGCCGTCGAAGGTGCTGGTGCCACGGCCGACTTCATCCATCAATACCAAGCTGCGGTCGCTGGCGTTATGCAGGATGTTGGCGGTTTCGCTCATCTCCACCATGAAAGTGGAGCGACCGCCGGCCAGGTCATCGGAAGAGCCGATACGGGTGAATATGCGGTCCACCAGCGACAGCTCGCAGGCCTTGGCCGGGACGAAGCTGCCGATTTGCGCCAGCAACACGATTAGCGCCGTCTGGCGCATGTAGGTGGATTTACCGCCCATGTTCGGCCCGGTGATCACCAGCATGCGGGTGTCGTCGTCGAGTCCCAGGTCGTTGGCGACGAAGGGCGTCTGCAGCACCTGCTCGACTACCGGATGACGGCCCTGCTCGATGCGCATGCAGGGCTGTTCGACGAAGCGTGGACGGTTCAGATCGAGGGTCAGCGCGCGTTCGGCGAGGTTGCTCAACACGTCCAGCTCGGCCAGCGCGGCGGCGGAGTCCTGCAGGGGCGCCAAGTGGCCGATCAGCAGTTCCAGCAATTCCTCATATAGCTGTTTTTCACGGGCCAGGGCGCGGCTCTTGGCCGACAGTGCCTTGTCCTCGAATTCCTTGAGTTCCGGCGTGATGAAGCGCTCGGCGCCCTTGAGCGTTTGCCTGCGGATGTAGTCGGCGGGGGCGGATTCGGCCTGCTTGCTCGGCAGCTCGATGAAGTAGCCGTGGACGCGGTTGTAGCCGACCTTGAGGTTGGCCAGCCCGGTGCGTGCCTTCTCGCGCGTCTCCAGGTCCATCAGGTACTGGCCGGCGTTCTCGGAGAGCGACTGTAATTCGTCCAGCTCCGCATCGTATCCGGTCTTGAGCACGCCGCCTTCGCGGATCACCGCAGGCGGGTTGTCGATGATGGCGCGGGTCAACAGCTCGGCCAGTTCAGGGTAGGTGCGGATGCTCGCGGCCAGTTCGATCAGGTGCGGTGCCACCAGCTCCTGCATGCCCGCCTGCAGTTGCGGCAGGGCGGCCAGCGCATCGCGCAGGCGGGCCAGGTCACGCGGGCGAGCGTTGCGCAGACCAATCCGGGCAAGGATGCGTTCCAGGTCGCCGATTTCCTTGAGCTGCGGCTGGACCTGCTCGAAGCGGTAGTGTTCCAGCAGGCAGGTAATCGAGTCCTGGCGAGCTTCCAGCACCCGGCGATCGCGCAGCGGGCGGTTCAGCCAGCGGCTCAGCAGGCGCGAACCCATGGCGGTCTGACAGCGGTCGACCACCGATTGCAGGGTGTTGTCGCGCCCGCCGCCAAGGTTGATGTCCAGCTCCAGGTTGCGTCGGGTGGCGCCGTCCAGTACCACGCTGTCGTCGAGGCGTTCATGACGCAGGCTGCGCAGATGGTGCAGGGCGGTGCGCTGGGTCTCCTTGGCATAGGTCAGCAGGCAGCCGGCGGCACCGATGGCCAGGGTCAGCTTCTCGCAGCCGAAGCCTTTCAGGTCCTGGGTCGTGAACTGCTGGCAGAGGCCCTTGAAGGCGCTGTCGCGGTCGAAATCCCAAGGCGCACGACGGCGCACGCCACGGCGTCTTTCCAACGGCAGGCCTGCGGGCCAGTCATCGGGGATCATCAGTTCGGCGGGATTCAACCGCTCCACTTCGGCTAGCAGGGTTTCCCAGCCGCCGAATTCCTGCACCGTGAAGCGACCACTGGTGATGTCCAGCACCGAGAGTCCGAACAACCTCTCATCGCCGACCACTGCGGCCAGCAGGTTGTCGCGATGTTCATCGAGCAGCGCCTCGTCGCTCACCGTGCCAGGGGTAACGATGCGAACCACCTGGCGCTCCACCGGTCCCTTGCTGGTGGCCGGATCGCCTATTTGCTCACAGATCACCACTGACTCGCCAAGCTTCACCAGGCGGCTGAGATAGCCCTCGGCAGAATGAAAGGGAATCCCGGCCATGGGGATGGCATTACCGCCCGACTGGCCACGCGCGGTGAGAGTGATATCCAGTAGTTTGGCAGCCTTCTTGGCGTCCTCGTAGAACAGCTCATAGAAGTCGCCCATGCGGTAGAACATCAGCTGATCTGGATGCTCGCGCTTGAGCTTCCAATATTGCTGCATCATGGGCGTATGCTTGGAAAGATCCTGAATTTCTTTTTTCATCAATGAATTAGAGCTGTTCGAGTGTTTGCGGTGGGGCAGGATTGAGGTCAGGCAGTCGGGTTGTATTCGCGCCGAATGGTTCGAAGTTCGCCGCTCGTCCTTTTGGGGGACGCAAGGTTATCACGGCCATCAGTCCGGGCTAACGCGCGGTCGGAAGCGAATGTCGACGGGGGACGTCGGCCTGATCCTGACTGGCGGTCTGCACGATCCATCTCTGTGCCGCTCGAATGACAGGAGGCCACAGGCGGCCTCGTTGGAGGTGAATGATGCAAGACCAAAGCGACCCTAACAATCCCGATTCGTCTGCGCAGCTACCCGGCGACCCGGAAGGCGCCGGCATCGACGACGCACCCATGTCGGATCCGGACAATGGCGAGCTGACCGACGAGGACGTCGAGTTGTTCGAGGACGATCCAGACATTCCGACGGTCTGAAAAGCTTCCGCTTGAAGATGATCAGCCCCGCTTCGGCGGGGCTGTTTTCTATTGTCCAAGGACAGCTTTGGAATGCGTGCTGATTCCAATGGGCCAACGGAAGACCGGCTGTACAGCGCCTTTGGCTGAGGTAGGCTGTAGTCTTTTCGTTGCACTGAGGACATCGCGATGAACCCGACCGAAGCACTCGCCGCCGAACTGGGCCGCGCGCTGCAGCTTGCCAGTGCACAGGTCACCACTGCCGAGTCCTGTACCGGCGGCGGCATCGCCGAAGCCATTACCCGCATCGCTGGCAGTTCGGCCTGGTTCGAGTCGGGTTTCATCACTTACTCCAATGTGCAAAAGACACGTCAGCTGGGCGTGCCAGCCGATCTGTTCTCCCAGGTCGGTGCAGTCAGTCAGGAGGTTGTAGAAGCGATGGTGCGTGGTGCACTGCGCGCCAGCGGAGCGCATTACGGCGTCGCCGTTAGCGGTATTGCGGGCCCAGGTGGTGGTTCGCCGGAGAAACCGGTTGGCACCGTGTGGCTGGCTTGGGCGGCAGGTGACCAGATCGTTGCCAAGCGCTTCCAGTTCGACGGCGACCGGCAGGCCGTACGTGAGCAGAGCGTGGACGCCGCGCTCGTCGGATTGATCCGGCTCGCGGCGGGAGAAAAATCGGTTTAGGGCTAGGCGCTTTATTTTGCCTATGCTCTAATACTGTCTACTTATACAGTTGTCGTGGCCTCTGGCCCTCTTGATCAAGTGAGGATTGTAATGGACGAGAACAAGAAGCGCGCCTTGGCCGCCGCCTTGGGCCAGATCGAAAAACAGTTCGGTAAAGGTGCGGTCATGCGTATGGGCGATCACGATCGCCAGGCTATTCCTTCTATCTCTACCGGCTCGCTGGGCCTGGATATCGCACTGGGCATTGGCGGTCTGCCGAAAGGCCGTATCGTCGAGATCTATGGTCCCGAGTCCTCGGGCAAGACCACCATGACGCTGTCGGTGATTGCCGAGGCGCAGAAGGCGGGTGCTACCTGCGCCTTCGTCGATGCCGAACATGCATTGGATCCCGATTACGCCGGCAAGCTCGGTGTCAATGTCGATGACTTGTTGGTCTCTCAGCCGGACACCGGCGAGCAGGCGCTGGAAATCACCGACATGCTGGTGCGTTCCAATGCCGTCGACGTGATCATCGTCGACTCGGTGGCGGCGCTGGTACCCAAGGCGGAAATCGAAGGTGAAATGGGCGATACCCACGTAGGCCTGCAGGCGCGTCTGATGTCTCAGGCGCTGCGCAAGATCACAGGCAACATCAAGAACGCCAACTGCCTGGTCATCTTCATCAACCAGATCCGCATGAAGATCGGTGTGATGTTCGGTAGCCCAGAAACGACTACTGGTGGTAACGCGCTGAAGTTTTACGCCTCGGTACGCCTGGATATTCGTCGTACCGGTGCAGTGAAGGAAGGCGACGAGGTGGTTGGCAGCGAAACGCGCGTCAAGGTCGTTAAGAACAAGGTGGCGCCGCCGTTCCGCCAGGCCGAGTTCCAGATCCTCTATGGCAAGGGCATCTACCGCAACGGCGAAGTCATCGACCTCGGTGTGCAGCAGGGCCTGGTTGAAAAGTCCGGTGCCTGGTACGCCTACAAAGGCAATAAGATCGGTCAGGGTAAGGCTAACGCCGCTAAATACCTGGAAGAAAATCCGGAAATTGGCCGCGAGATCGAGCAACAGATCCGCGACAAATTGTTGGTGGTCGCACCGAACACCAAAGCCAACCCGGTGGCTGAAGATCTGGCCGAAGCCGATCTCTGATCCGTATGCCGGTTGTGCTCGATAGTCCCGCCGCCGTGCGGCGGGCAGCCATGGATCTTCTGGCCCGTCGCGAGCATGGGCGCATTGAGCTCAGTCGCAAGCTGCGCACGCGCGGCGCGCAGCCCGAACTCATCGAGCCGGCGCTGGATCGGTTGAGCGAGGAGGGACTGCTCAGCGAAACACGCTATCTGGAAAGCTTTGTCCGCATGCGTGCAAACGCGGGATACGGCCCCTTGCGTATCCGTGAGGAGCTGTCTCAGCGAGGGCTTGCTCGGGACGATATCGAGCAGGCGTTGCGTGATAGCGGCTTCAATTGGGCTGCGCAGTTACATGAGGTCTGGATGCGCAAATTCGCCGGCGAGCTACCGAGCGACCAGCGGGAACGCGCTCGGCAGGGCAGATTCCTCAGTTACCGCGGTTACCCTCTGGATATGATAGGCCGGCTGTTAAAGCGCGGATCGCTCGATAGCTGAGGCGGCTGATTCTTTTCGCAGCATGTTTTCCAGGCCTGGGTGGCGGATAGGCAGCCTATTCGCGGTTCAGTCGTTCACTCTGGTGAAACTGCCCAGTTCTGCCGCTCATTGATGAGGTCGGTCAGCTCGCGTAGGCGACCGTGGTCGCGGCCATTGAATACGAAGCTCAGCCGCGGTAGCTGTCGCAACTCCGGCTCATCCAGTTCCATCGCGCAGCATGGCTGCTGTTCGAAGCAACCCTTCAGGCAAAGATCTGCGAATTCGGTGTTCAGAACGTCCAGTGCGGCGTCGGTCAGCTGGTGGTTCAAGCGCATGACGAAGCGGTCTTTCCACCAGCGGCTCGAATGGAAGTTGCTGTAGAACTTATCAATTTCTACGGCAGCGTCTTCGGCGTTATCAACCAGCCGCATCAGGCGCATGTCGGTGGGCAGTATGTAGCGATTGCCTTCAAGTTGGCGGCGCATGAAGTCCAGCGCGTCCTTCCAGAAGGAGCCGCCGGGCTCGTCCAGCAGAACGATAGGCACCAATGGGCTCTTTCCCGTCTGTATCAGCGTCAGCACTTCCAATGTTTCATCCAGCGTGCCGAATCCTCCGGGACACAGGACCAAGGCATCGGCTTCCTTGATGAAGAACAGCTTGCGCACGAAAAAGAAGTGGAAGGACAGCAAATGCTCAGTACCGTCCACCGTGGGGTTGGCGCGTTGCTCGAAGGGTAGGGTGATATTCAGTCCGAGGCTGTTGTCCGTGCCCGCGCCCTCATGGGCGGCCGCCATGATGCCACCGCCGGCCCCGGTAATGACCATCAGGTCGTAGCGCGCCAGGGTTTCACCCAGTTCGCGTGCCAGCGCATACAGCGGATGCTCGACGGGCGTACGTGCCGAGCCGAACACCGTGACCTTGCGGCGCCGCTTGAACGGTTCGAGTCGGCTGAAGGCATGCTCCATTTCGCGCATGGTCTGCAGCATTATCTTGGCATTCCAACGGCTTCGATCCGCTTGCGCCAGGTGCATGATGGTGATCAGCATTTCGCGGTAAAGGGGGAGGTTCGGGCTGTCTGCCGGTACAACCAAGGCCGCCAAGTCATCAACCCTTTTCGACAGCTCGACACCGCTGGCCGCGAAATGTCGTGATAAGTCGTCGTTCGGTTCGAAAGGCATACTACGTCTCCCTTGCATTGGAACCTGCGGCGTTGCTCTGGGCCGCCTTGCGCGAGGGGTTCGCGCGGTGTGCTTAAGCTTGCCAGTAATCTTTGGAACAGACCAAGATCGGGCAATGCTCTGTGCCTTTTGAAGTTAACGGTAGCCCATCGCGGAGATCGAGATATCAGCCGCGTGCTTGCTTGGTGCTGCGAACCGCCTTGTTCAATCGAATAAAGACATATCAGTAACGGGCAAGCGAGCACGATTCTTTTGCCAGGCGGCAGGGCAGGCACGCAGTTGCCCTTTTGAGAGGCTTTCAGCAATTAGGGACTTTCAGCAATCGCTAGCACGGTACCTTTCGGTTGTTATCGGCTTCTTGTTTTCGTATTCGCTGAATTCGAAGCGCAACACCGCGCCCTGGTCCATCAGCTGACGTAGGCCATCATTGCTGCAAACACTCGCAGCCAGCTGCGTGCGGACCTGCTTGGGATTGTCACGCATCTGCGCGGCATGGCGGGGCTGGACGCTCAAATGGTTGACCAGCTCATTACCGTCGACGCTGTACCCTTCGTCGAGGAGGTCGGAGTTGATTGCCCGCGGTGTTCCGATGCTGCTTTCGCTCGCGACTTTCTCGAGTAACGGGCCGAGTGCCTGATCCTGTGCCGTGGCGGCGTGAGCGAAGGGTAGGGCGAGGCAGAGCGTGAATAGAGTGGTCAGACGGTGCATGGTGATCTCCTGGTGACTGCCGTCGTTCGACCGGTGTCCGCCTGCACGGTTCAGCGGCTGCCATGGTTTCCGGCCAGGCTGCTAAACTGCCGCCCCGCTCAGACTGATCGAATTTCCCATGCCACATGCTGTAGCCCGTTTGCGTGAAGCGCGCCTGGCCCGTAGCGCCAAGCCATTTATCGCACGCGGATCGCGTACGTCGCGCTGCCCACGTTGTCGGGTCGCCACTAGTCATTGCTTATGTGACTGGCTTCCGCGGGTGGCGGCGAACAGTGCAGTGTGCCTGGTCATGCATGACATCGAGCCGCTGAAGCCGAGCAATACCGGCTGGCTGATTGCCGATATCGTTGCCGATACCTACGCCTTCACTTGGCAGCGGGTCGGGGTGGATCCAGCGCTACTGGCGCTGCTCGCCGATTCCCGGTATCAGCCGATTGTGGTGTTTCCCGGCGAGTATGCCGAGCCCGAGCGGGTGGTTTCACAAGTGGAAGTGTCCTCAGGCAAGCGCCCGCTGTTCATCCTGCTCGATGCGACCTGGACCGAAGCACGCAAGATGTTTCGCAAGAGTCCTTATCTGAGCGGCCTGCCCGTGCTGAGCCTGCAGGCCGAGGCGGTGTCACGCTATCGTTTGCGTCGCTCGACGCGTAGCGAGCATTTTTGCACTGCTGAAGTCGCCGCGTTGTGCCTGGACCTGGCGGGGGACGATCAGGCAGCTGGTGCGCTGGATGCCTGGCTGGATGTGTTCACCGATCATTACCTGGGCGCCAAGCACCACCGTAAGCCTGATCCGGACGACGCCACACATCGGGCATTGGCGGCGTTCAGGCGGTGCTGAAAGGGTCGGCGCGATCAGTGCCTGGCTGTTTGTGGAGTTTCATTATCGACAGCCATAGGCAGGGGCTTACGCGGCCAAAGCTGCGCGGCGAGCATGCCGACGAACATCAGCGCGCAACCGAAATAGCCGCGCATACTGAGGCTTTCATCGAGAAACACCGCGCCGGCGATCGCGGCGAATACCGCTTCGAGCGACAGAATGATGGCCGCATGCGAGGCAATTGCGTGCTTCTGCGCCACTACTTGCAAGGTGTAACCAACACCCACTGCAAATAGACCGCCATAGATCAAAGCGGGTGCCGCCAGCCAGATGCTGTTCAGACTGGCTTCCTCGAAGACCGCCGCCAGCACCAGACTGACCACCGCGCAGGTGGCAAATTGCAGAAAGGCCAGGCGGATGGCGTCGTGGCGCCCGACGAAAAAACTCACCAGCAACACATGTACGCCCCAGACGAAAGCGCCGGCCAGTTGTATCCAGTCGCCGGAGGCGACCTGGAAGTTTTCGCCAATACTGAGCAGGGCCATGCCGATCACTGCCAGAATCGCACCTAACCAAGTGCCTGCCCCGGTTCGCTGGCCGATGATCAGCCCCAGCAGCGGTACGACGATGACGTACAGACCGGTGATAAAGCCGGAATTGGTCACGCTGGTGAAGAGCAGGCCGACCTGTTGCAGATTGATGCCCAGTGTTAGCGCAAGCCCCATGCAGAGGCCGCCCAACAGCAGGCTGCGCTGAAAGAAAGGCTCGTGCCGAGCAGCTCCACGGCCCTGATGCAGTAGCAGAGGCAAGAGAACGATGGCGCCCAGGGCGAAGCGCAGGCCGGTAAAAAGGAAGGGGCCGATGTTATCCATTCCGACCCGCTGTGCGACGAAAGCGCTGCCCCAGATCATGGCCGTAATGAGCATCAGGAAATCAGCGCGAAGGGCTTGGTTACGCATGTTTGAGTTCATCTGGAGAAACCTGCGAACTGTGCATCAAAGCGATGCGATTGGCCACAGATTCATCGGCCCACTAGGCTGGGCCCCTGATTAAATGCGGAACGGTGATCGAATTTCGAGTGGTGGCGCGATATCATCACCGCGGTCCATCAGGAACGCCTCGGGTTCTTCGACCTGAAGTCGGCATCCGGCTCAGGCCGGTGAAAGCGCCAATAAAAAAATCATAGGTCTGCCATGGCTGCTTACGAAATCCTTATCGCTGACGATCATCCTCTATTCCGCAGTGCGCTCCAGCAAGCCTTGACGCTTGGTCTGGGCGACGGCGTGCATTTGTCCGAAGCGGCGAGCATCGCCGAGCTGGAAGCTCAACTGACCCGGACCGTAGATTGGGATTTGGTCCTGCTGGATCTGAATATGCCGGGCGCTTATGGCTTTTCAGGATTGGTGCTGCTCAGAGGGCAGTATCCTCAGCTACCGGTAGTGATGATTTCCGCCCAGGAAGACGCGGCAGTAGTCGCCCGTTCGCGCGAGTTCGGCGCCAGTGGCTTCATCCCCAAATCCAGTTCGCTGGAAACTATTCAGGAAGCGGTGCGAATGGTGCTGGACGGCGACGTCTGGTGGCCCAGCAATATTCAGGACGTTGCCCATGTCAGCCCCGAGGCCAAGGCAGCCAGCGAGGGTCTCGCCAGCCTCACGCCTCAGCAGTTCCGGGTATTGACCATGGTTTGTGACGGCCTGCTGAACAAGCAAATCGCCTACGAGCTGAGCGTGTCCGAGGCGACCATCAAGGCGCATGTCACTGCGATCTTCCGCAAGCTGGGCGTTCGTACCCGGACACAAGCGGCGTTGTTGCTACAGCAGATGGGGTCGATTCCAGGCAGCTGAAGGCTGCGTCACGGTTTGCCGAAGAGCGCGCGGCCCGTAAACCGAGACGATTACGATCAGGCGATCGATGGTAGGACGATTTCATCGCTGCGCCGTACCCCTGCAGTCAGCGCCCGGCATTGCTCGATGAATTCGCGCATCGCTGCGGTCTGGTATTTCAGCGAATGCCAGATGAAATAAAACTGCCGAGTCAAATCCAGTTCGGGTGTTTCCACCGCAACCAGACTGCCGCGCCGAAACGCGTCGCGCAGTGCCAACCGTGATATGCAGCCGATCCCCAAACCCGATTCGACGGCGCGCTTGATCGCTTCGGTATGTTCCAGTTCGAGCCGGATATTCAGTTTGGCGGGATGATGGCGCATCGCGTGATCGAATGTCCGCCGAGTGCCGGAACCCTGTTCACGAAGGATCCACGCCTCACGCGAAAGCTCTTCCATGCTTACTTCGGTGCGTCCCGCCAGGACATGTTGTGGTGCGCAGAAGACCACCAGCTCATCTTCTACCCAAGGCAACACTTCGATATCGGGGTGCTGGCAATCGCCTTCGATCAGACCCAGGTCAAGTTCATGTTGTGCGACCTGATGGACAATATGCGCCGTATTTTGCACATGCAGCTTCACTCGGCACTCGGGGTGACGCTGCATGAAACTGCCAATCAGCAAGGTGGCGAGATAGTTGCCAATCGTCAGGGTTGCGCCGACGTTGAGTGAGCCGAAGCCGGTCTTGCCGGCCAGCAGGTCCTCAATGGCCTTGGCCTGATCCAGCAGGCTCACCGCTTGCGGCAGCAGCTGATGACCTAGTGAATTGAGCCACAGGCGCTTGCCGGCGCGGTCGAACAACTGGCAGCCCGATTGCCGCTCCAGTTCGGCTAGCGAAGTACTGGTAGCCGATTGGGACAGCGCAAGACTTTGCGCCGCGCGGGAAACGCTTTCCTGGCGGGCGATGGAAACAAATACCTGAAGCTGACGCAGCGTAAAATGCATATCTATATAACCGATAACATATATCGTTAATATTCACTTAGCGGATATTAACGATGCCGGTAAACTCTCGTAAATATCAAAGCGTGCTCTTCGCGAGCTAGAAGGGGAATCCGTAACATGAGTAACCTGAACGTCGAGCGAGTCCTCAGTGTTCATCATTGGAACGACACGCTGTTCAGTTTCAAAACCACCCGTAATCCAGGGCTGCGCTTTGAAAATGGCCAGTTCGTGATGATCGGTCTCGAAGTCGAGGGCCGACCGCTGATGCGCGCCTACAGCATCGCCAGCCCGAATTATGAAGAGCATCTGGAATTTTTCAGCATCAAGGTTCCGGATGGCCCCCTGACGTCGCGCCTGCAGCACCTCAAGGAAGGCGACTCGCTGATGATCAGCCGTAAGCCTACCGGCACGCTCGTCCTGGACGACCTGCTGCCAGGCAAACATCTCTATTTGCTGAGCACGGGTACCGGTTTGGCGCCATTCATGAGCGTAATTCAGGATCCGGAGACCTATGAGCGTTTCGAAAAGGTCGTGCTGATTCACGGCGTGCGCTACGTGAACGAAGTCGCTTACCGGGAATTCATCACCGAGCACCTCCCGCAGAACGAATTTTTCGGCGAAGCGCTGAAAGAAAAGCTGATTTACTATCCGACCGTGACGCGCGAGCCGTTCGAAAATCAGGGACGCCTGACGGACCTGATGCGCAGCGGCAAGTTGTTCACCGACATTGGTCTGCCTCCAATCAATCCCGAAGATGATCGCGCCATGATCTGCGGAAGCCCGAGTATGCTGACTGAAACCAGCGAGGTGCTGAACAGCTTCGGCCTCAAGGCGTCGCCGCGCATGGGCGATCCAGGGCATTATCTGATCGAGCGTGCTTTCGTCGAGAAGTAAGCACTCGGTGAAATCGTGAAAGAAGGCCGGCTGGCGCGATGCGTTTGCCGGCCTTTTTTCATATATAGGTAGCGCAGCACTTCTTGAATTTTTGGCCGCTGCGGCAAGGGCAGGGATCGTTGCGACCGGCTTTCAGTGGGACGGTCGGATCGATGAAATACCATTTCCCGTCGTGCTGAACAAAAGCCGAACGTTCATGCTGAGCATGCTGCCCCGCCGGATCGTGCCAGCGAGCGGTGAACGTCACCAGCGCGTGTTCCGGCTGCCCACCAATGAGTTGGCTGTCTTCCACTTCCAGCCCGAGCCAGGTGCTCGTGGCGCTCCAGTCTCTCATCGATTGCACGTCTAGCGACTGCTGCTGCACGGGCAGCGTCGTGGCCTTGAGATAATCGACGAGCCCTAAGACGTAGGCGCTATAGCGTGAACGCATCAGCCGTTCCGCACTCGGCGCCGGCTGGCCGCCGTGGTATCGCCCGCAGCACTCGCTGAGCGAGTCGCCGCTGCCGCAAGGGCAATTGGCGTCATGTTGTGTTTCGCTGATCATCGATTCACCACCAATATTTACCGAACATCTGGGGATTGGCCCAAAACTTCGCGTTCAGCCAATCCGGAACCTGCTTGTAAGCAAGCAGGTCGTAGGTGAAGAGGGTCAGGGTCTGGCGGTCACGTTCGAAGTGCGCGCTGATCTGCAGAGCGAGGGCAAAGAAGTCGGTGGCCTGCCAGTCGCATGCATTGAGGTCGATCAGAACCGCGATTCGGTTGGCGTTGAGATTGCGGATGCCACCGAGCAGTTGCAGACCTTCGTGCTTGGGCAGATGTTCGAGGCAATCGGCGACGATCGCCAGATCATAACGTTGGCTCGCCAGTTCGTCGGGCAGCGGAGCGGTCGGGGCGTGGTCGATGTGGCTGTTCAGATGGCTGCGGCTGAACGCATCGACTGCTGGCATGGCGCTACGGCCAACCTGCAGGAGCCGCATCGGCACGTACTGCTCAAGCAGTGCAGCCAGTGCCTGTTGCGGCGATTGTAGTGAGCCGGATGCGATCAAGCCGGGATCCTCGAAGTTACGTACTGCACGCTGCAGATTGCGGTTCGTATGTTTTGCCAAGGTGTAAAGACTAGCGCGACGGCGTGCGCCGTCCTAGTCTCGTTATAACTGGAGCCGCTTTGCCATCCCGCATGGCGCTCTGGCCGATTCCAAACTAGGAGGTTTTACCGATGAGTAGCTTACGGACAGCAGTACCCGTGATTGTAATGACCACCTTCCTGGCCGGCTGTGCAGGGGTGCAAAAGCAGGATTGGCCTAGCTGTGCGGCGGTCGGCGGTGTCACCGGTGCAGCGTTGGGTGCGATAGAAAGCAGCACTTACGCCGGGTACGGTGCCTTGATCGGTGGCGGTGTGGCTGCGGCGTACTGCTGGGCCAACGGTACCGAACAGGAGACGGTCGCCGTGGTCGAGACCGTCGAGCCAACGCCGGTTGCCGAGCCTGAACCAGAGCCCATGGCCGAGCCCGTGCGTGTCGAGCTGGACGTCAAGTTCGACTTCGACCGTGCGCAAGTCAAGCAGGACAGCATGGCCGACATCAAGGATCTGGCTGACTTCATGAAGCAGTATGGCCAGACTTCGACCGTCGTCGAGGGGCATACCGACTCGGTTGGTACCGATGCGTACAACCAGCGTCTGTCCGAGCGCCGTGCCAACGCTGTGCGCGACGTGCTGGTCAATCAGCATGGTCTGGATGGTAGTCGAGTCGACGCAGTGGGTTATGGAGAGTCTCGTCCGGTTGCCGACAACTCGACGGATGAAGGACGGGCCATCAACCGTCGTGTAGAAGCGGAAGTAGAAGCTCGCCCTTAAGGTGTGGCTGAAATGACGAAGCCGGGCACTGCGCCCGGCTTTTTCATGTCATCGAGTCGAGTCGTCTGGTTCAGAGCAATGGGTGAGCGCTGGCCAGCAAGATGAGCAGCAGTCCCAGCAATAGATTGATACCTACCAGCCGGCGGATCCGTCCCAGCGCCGCGCCGCCTTCCGGCCAGTTTTGGGCGGTGATCGCGCGCTTGAGTTCAGGCAGCTGCAACAACTGGATGCGCAGAAACAGCGCCAGCATTACCAAAAACACTCCAGCCATGATGTGTACATAGCGGGGCGCCGCCGCCAACCCGTCGAAGCGCATGTGCCACATGCCGATACCGCTGATCGGCAATACCAGTACCGTGACCCAGACCCATTTGAAGAAGCGGCGAAATACTTCTGCCCACAACTTCAACTGCTCGGGGGCCTGCAGCTCGGAGACAGCGGCAGGGCGCACTATCATCCAGGCGAAAAACATACCGCCGACCCAGATCATGGCGGCCAGAACGTGGAGCGAATAGGGCAGGGCGAAGGCGGTCACGGTAAATCTCCGGTGGCGATTGAAGAAACGCGCGCTATCATAGCCACCTCTCCGGAATACTGAAAATATATACAGCCCACGCGCCCATGCTCAGCACCGAACTCAAGTCCCAGATCCAGGGCGCCTACTCGCGATTCCTCGAAGCCAAAGGCCTCAAGCCCCGCTACGGCCAGCGCCTGATGATTGCCGAAGTGGCGAAGGTTCTGGGCGCGATCAAGGTTGATGACGAGGGTCGCCGGGACGGTGAGCCTGCGGTCGTCGCGGTCGAGGCTGGAACGGGTACCGGCAAGACGGTTGCCTACAGTCTGGCGACCATTCCGACGGCGAAGGCAGCGGGCAAGCGTCTGGTGATCGCGACCGCTACCGTCGCGTTGCAGGAGCAAATCGTAAACAAGGATCTACCGGACCTGCTGCGCAACAGTGGTTTGAATTTCTCCTTCGCGCTCGCCAAGGGGCGAGGCCGTTATCTGTGTTTATCCAAGCTCGACGTCCTGCTTCAGGAAGGCCAGGCGCAGAGCGCTACCGCTCAGCTCTTCGAGGAAGAAGGCTTTCGCATCGACGTGGATGAGCGCAGCGAGAAGCTATTCGGCAGCATGATCGAGAAGCTGGCCGGCAATCGCTGGGACGGTGATCGCGACAGCTGGCCGGAAGAGCTGGCCGATCCGGACTGGGCGCGCTTGACCACAGACCACAGCCAGTGCACCGGTCGTCACTGCCCCAATTTCCAGCAGTGCGCGTTCTACAAGGCGCGGGAAGGCATGACCAAGGTCGACGTCATCGTTACTAACCACGACATGGTGCTCGCCGACTTGGCGCTGGGTGGCGGTGCGGTGCTGCCGGACCCGCGTGACACGCTTTATGTCTTCGATGAAGGTCATCATCTGCCAGACAAGGCCATCGGCCATTTCGCACACTTTACCCGTCTGCGCTCCACCGCCGACTGGCTCGCGCAGATCGAAAAGAACCTGACCAAATTGCTTGCCCAGCATCCGCTACCGGGTGATCTGGGTCGGTTGATCGAGGCGGTGCCAGAGATCGCCCGAGACCTGCGCAGTCAGCAGCAATTCATGTTCAGCGCCTGCGAGCAGTTGGCAGATTTCAAGGCAGGCGAGGACATGGAAGGGCGCGAACGGCCAAGACACCGTTTTGTCGGCGGCGTGGTGCCCGAGCACCTGATCGAACTGGGCATTGAGCTGAAAAAAGGCTTCGCCAAGCTCAACGATCTGTTCACGCGATTGACCGAGCTGCTGAAGGAAGCGATGGATGGCGAGGCGGGTGTCGGCATCGCCAGCCATCAGGCCGAAGAGTGGTACCCGTTGTTCGGCAGCCTGTTGACCCGCGCTCAGGGCAACTGGGAGCTATGGACGGCCTTTACCGTCGACGACCCGGAAGACAGCCCGCCAATGGCACGTTGGCTGACCCTGGCTGAAGGCGGCGCGCTATTCGATATCGAGGTCAACGCCAGCCCGATTCTGGCCGCCGAGACGCTGCGGCGTAATCTGTGGAACGTCTGCTACGGCGCGCTGGTGACCTCGGCAACCCTCACTGCACTGAACAGTTTCGATCGATACCGCATGCGTGCCGGGCTGCCGCGATGCGCAGTGACTGCGGTGGTGCCGAGCCCGTTTCATCATGCCGATGCCGGCGTGCTGCGCGTTCCCAACCTCAATGCCGACCCTCGTGACGCGACCGCGCATACGGCCGCGATCGTACGTGACCTTCCGGCGCAGGTGGAGGCCTCGCGCGGGACGTTGGTGTTGTTCTCGTCACGCAAGCAGATGCAGGACGTATTCGACGGACTGGACCGTGACTGGCGCCGTCGGGTACTGATCCAGGGGAATTTGTCCAAGCAGGAAACGCTGAACAAGCACAAGGCGCGTGTGGATGACGGTGAGAAAAGCGTGCTGTTCGGGCTGGCAAGCTTTGCCGAAGGCGTCGATCTGCCGGGTGCCTATTGCGAGCACGTGGTGATCGCCAAGATCCCGTTTGCGGTTCCCGATGATCCTGTAGAAGCTGCGCTTGCCGAATGGATCGAGGCGCGGGGCGGCAATCCCTTCATGGAGATCGCCGTGCCCGATGCGTCATTACGCCTGGTCCAGGCCTGTGGCCGATTGCTGCGAACCGAAGAGGACCGCGGCACGATTACTTTGCTTGACCGTCGTGTCGTCACTCAACGCTACGGCAAGGCCATCCTCAATGCGTTGCCCCCGTTTCGAAGAGAAATCAGTTAACGCCTTTCGCGGCGATCCGGTACGCCTCATGGGGACTTATTCAAACGGCTGATGGTTCGGTAATCGACGTCGAGTCTGTTTTCTTGCGTCGGCGCGGCTGGGACAATGCGCCGGATACTTAATAACCAAGGGGCGCGAACGTGCAGGTTCAAGGATATTTCGATCTTCGTTTCGAGGCCGTCAAAGACGCGTTCAGCGATCTGTTCGAGCAGACCCAGCAGCGCGGAGCGGCGGTCTGCGTGAAGGTTAGCGGCGAAACCGTTGTCGATCTCTGGGCCGGCGTAGCCGACAATGCCGGTGAGCAAGCCTGGCAAAGCGACACCCTGGTCAATCTTTTTTCGTGCACTAAGACCTTTACTGCGGTCGCCGCCCTACAACTGGTAGGCGAAGGCAAGCTGCAGCTGGACGAACCTGTCGCAGGTGTCTGGCCGGAGTTCGCCGCCAATGGCAAGCAGGCCATTACCTTGCGGCAGCTGCTTAGCCATCAAGCCGGGCTGTCTGCTATCCGACAGCCGTTGCCCCCAGAGGCGTTGTACGACTGGGACGCGATGATCACCGCTTTGGCGGCCGAGAGCCCATGGTGGACGCCAGGTGACGGTCATGGATATGCCGCGATTACCTACGGCTGGCTGCTCGGCGAGCTGATCCGCCGCGCCGACGGCCGTGAGCCGGGCGAAGCGATCGTCGCGCGTACTGCCCGACCTTTGAAGCTGGATTTTCATCTAGGGCTGGCCGACGCCGAATTCGACCGTGTCGGTTACTTGACCAGGCAGAAGAACAATTTCGGCGATGCGGCAGCTCAGCGCATGCTCAAGGCGTTGACGGGTGATCCGCAGTCGCTCACCGCCCGCGCGTTCACCAACCCGCCATCGATCATGAACAGTGCCAACAAGCCGGAGTGGCGCCGAATGGTTCAGCCCGCCGCTAACGGACACGGCAATGCTCGGGCGCTGGCCGGCTTTTATGACGGATTGCTGCGAGGTGAGCTGCTCGATTATGAGTTGTTGACCGAGATGACCCGTGAGCATTGTCTCGGTGAAGACCGTACGCTGCTGAGTCGTACTCGTTTCGGCTTGGGTTGCTGGCTGGATCAGCCGGATGTGGAGAACGCAAGGTTCGGTGCGGGGCCCGGCGCCTTTGGCCATCCGGGTGCGGGTGGCTGCATCGGTTTCGCCGACCCGCAACGCGACTTGGCGTTCGGCTATGTCACCAATACGCTAGGTCCCTATGTCTTGATGGACCCACGTGCGCAGACTCTGGCTCGTACCGTGAACGCTTGCTTGAGTTGAACCGCTCGTCTGTTCGCTATTGCAGAGCTTTTCATAACAATGACCTGCGTCCACAATTTAAGACAAATCCTTGCTTAAGCTACGCCTAGATTCACACGCAACCTGTTTCGCCAACCCACCTCACGGAACCTGGCTCATGAACTTGCCGAAAAGCGCCTTCTTCATTCTCTGCATGGTCATTGGTGGCTGTAGCTCCAACAGCGAGAAACCAAAAGAGACGGTCGTTGTGCCGGAGACTGTTATCGATCATGCCTGGCTGGACGGCTACGAGCCGCGGCTACGCGATGCATTGAAGGATAGTCGCTTCGAGCTCGAGCGGCGTGAGGGTGTGCTGGTGGTCACTGCGCCGGTCGATGCATCGTTCAATCCTGACCGCCCTGGCATGTTGCTGCCTGTGACACTTGGCCCGCTCAGCCGCGTGGCGAAACTGGTCGAAGGTGACGAGAAAACCGCCGTTATCGTGCTTGGTCATGCCGACAGCACTGGATCGCTGGAAATCAATCGCGACATCAGCCGCCAGCGTGCCGGTGCCGTTGCGGCGATCTTTCGTCTCAGCGGCTTGAAGCACGACCGTCTGCGCATTCGAGGGCTGGGCTCGGATATGCCGCGCGCGTCCAACGAGAACGAGGAAGGCCGTGCTCTGAATCGTCGAGTCGAAATGGTGCTGGCACCTCAGCCGACATTGCTGTCGTTGGTTGCCCAGTACAGTGAGGCGCCCACCAAAGAGACCCAGGTTGCGGTTGCCGAGGTGACCAAGGCCAAATAACCAAGCCGCTAAGCGAATTCCTGTTTGGCCTTGTTGTGTTGAATCAAGCGGGACCCAATAGCAAATCGATAAACTATTGGCTTCGACTGTTTCCAGGATTCCGAGATGACCCAGACCTTGGCCGACATGCGACGCGACTACACGCGCGAAGGGCTCAGCGAAGCGAACGCGCCGGACGAGCCTTTTGCACTCTTTCGCCAGTGGTTCGCTGACGCGGTGCAGACGGAGCAGTTGCCAGTCGAGCCGAACGCTATGACGCTGGCTACGGTCGATGCCGAAGGTCGCCCGCATTGCCGTGTGCTCTTGCTCAAGGCGTTGGATGATCAAGGCTTTACCTTCTTTACCAACTACGAAAGTGCCAAGGCCGAGCAGCTGGCGGCTCGTCCGTTTGCTGCAATGACGTTCTTCTGGCCTAGCCTGGAACGTCAGGTGCGAATCGAGGGGCGGGTCGAGAAAGTCAGTGCTGCCGAGTCGGACGCCTATTACCAGGTGCGGCCGCTGGGGAGCCGCTTGGGGGCCTGGGCTTCACCGCAAAGCCGAGCGATTCGTGATCGGGCCGAGCTCGAGCGGCTGCTCGCCGAGACCGAGCAACGTTTTCTCGATCAGGCGCCTCATTGTCCTCCTCATTGGGGAGGTTACCGTTTGCTGCCGGAGCGGATGGAATTCTGGCAGGGGCGCCCCAGCCGTCTGCATGATCGTCTCAACTATCGGTGCGTCTCCAATAACTGGAAGCGTGAGCGTCTGGCGCCCTGAGCGCTGTTACATTCGGAGCATGACTGCGTCCACATGGCGGAGGCCGGTATAACCGGCTCCACCATGAGTCATTCGGCGTCGTAGCGCCCCATTTCTCGCTCCAGCCAAACCTGCAAATCCTTCCTTCTCACGCCAGCGTCCTTCGCTGCCGCGAGTCGCTGCAACGCCCACTCTCGAGTTTTCGGATCGCTTCCCGCCAGGGACAGCGCCAGGTCCCGGTCCGCCCAGCGCCTGAAGCGCACAAACAGCCAGGCATGAAAAACCAGTCCGGCGAGCGTGACAACGGTGATGATGAAGTAGTCCATTGGTAGTCCTGTGAAATAGCTTGAACAGCAGCTTACATGCGGGGCGGGATCGCCTCGGGTAAAGTAAGGTCTTAGTTCAGGAATGCTGAGCAAGGTCGAGACCGCTGCCAAGTGTCTGTTCGTCACAGGCATCTGGGCGATGCGGTCGGGAATGCCAACCCGTTTCGAGGAGAGTACTTCATGCGCAACTCCATCTTTGTTGCTTCGTTTACCGCCATAGCGCTAACCATCGGCGGTTGTACATCGAACCTCACCGGGGATTCTTATTCCCGCGACGAAGCACGAACGGTTCAGACCGTCCGTTACGGAACCATTGAATCACTGCGCCCGGTCAAGCTCGAGGGCACCAAGACGCCAATCGGCAGCGGTGCTGGCGCCGTGGTGGGCGGTATAGCCGGCAGTGGCGTCGGCGGTGGCCGTGGCAGTGCGGTTGCGGCGGTGATCGGCGCGGTGGCTGGCGGCATGCTTGGCGCCGCGGCGGAGGAGGGCATCACCCGTGCACAAGGGGTTGAAATCACAGTGCGGGAGGACGATGGAAACATGCGCGCCTATGTGCAGGAAGTTGAGCCCAACCAAGTCTTTCGCGTCGGTCAGCGCGTACGCATCATGACGGTCAATGGTACGAGTCGTATCGCACCTTGAAGTAGGCAAATCTGCTGTGGCTGAACGATCACTGTCGCCGCGCACCGTGATTTTGCTATAAGCATGCCGGCCTGAAGTTATGCGCGTCGCGTGCGCTTTTACGCCCAGGCTGAGCAGCGTCTGGCTCGGTGTTGGGCTGGGCCTTTTGTTTTTCGAAATACTTGAGTCCATGACGTTGCTTCGACCGGTATGGATAATCGGCCCACACCGCCATGTCTCTTCGGGCTTAGATCCGTGACAGGGAACATAACTGCCGCGCGCATGCGCGGCTTAAGGGGTTTTTGCTCATGGCGCTTGCGCTGATAATCGCTCTGCCATTTTTAGGGATTTGCCTACCGCTACTGTTCGAACGTTTTGGTAGATCCGCCTGTGCGTTCGGTGCTGGGTTGGCTCCGTTGGCGGCTCTGGTTCTTCTGTTATCCAAACGTGCCGCTGTCTTTGGTGGCGAAATAGACGTACAGATGATGCCCTGGCTGCCAGAACTCGGGTTGAACCTGAGCCTGAGGCTCGACGGACTCGGCTTCTTGTTTGCGTTGCTGATTCTAGGCATTGGTCTGCTGGTCATCCTTTATGCGCGTTATTACCTATCCAAGCATGAGCCGATGGGGCGCTTTTATGGATTTTTCCTGCTTTTCATGGGTGCGATGCTCGGCGTGGTGCTGGCTGAAAACCTGCTGCTGATGCTGATGTTCTGGGAGCTGACCAGCCTCTCGTCGTTTCTCCTGATCGGCTTCTGGAATCATCGGACCGAAGCCCGTCAGGGCGCGCGTATGGCGTTGGCGGTGACTGGCGGGGGCGGGTTGGCGCTGCTGGCTGGCATTCTGCTGATCGGTCATATTGTCGGTAGCTATGAGCTGACCACCGTATTGGCGTCGGGCGACCTGATTCGGGCGCACTCACTATATCCGCTGACGCTGATCCTGGTGCTGCTTGGGGTTTTCACCAAATCCGCACAGTTTCCGTTTCACTTCTGGTTACCGCAGGCAATGGCGGCACCGACACCGGTTTCGGCCTTTCTGCATTCGGCAACCATGGTCAAGGCTGGTGTGTTTCTGCTGGCGCGGCTTTATCCAGCACTTTCGGATTCGGAGTGGTGGTTCTATCTGGTCAGCTTGACCGGGCTGGCAACACTGTTGATCGGCGCGGTCATGGCGCTGTTCCAGCACGACCTCAAAGGCTTGTTGGCTTACTCGACCATCAGCCACCTTGGGTTGATCACTTTGCTGTTCGGGCTTGATTCGCGGCTGGGTGCGGTGGCGGCAATCTTCCACATCATCAACCACGCCACCTTCAAGGCGTCGCTGTTCATGGCTGCCGGCATCATCGACCATGAAACCGGGACCCGCGACATGCGGCGCATCAACGGCATGCTGAAATACATGCCGCACACGGCGGCGCTGGCGATGATCGCCTCGCTGGCCATGGCCGGGGTGCCCTTGCTCAATGGATTCCTCAGCAAGGAAATGTTTTTCGCCGAAACCCTCGATCAGCATCTGCTGGGCAGCTTCTATTGGACGATTCCGGCACTGGCGACCCTGGCAAGTGCTTTTTCGGTGGCTTATTCGCTGCGCTTCGTGCATGACGTTTTCTTCAATGGCGAGCCGATCGATCTGCCCAAGTATCCTCCACACGAACCGGCTCGCTACATGAAGATTCCGGTGGAGATTCTGGTACTGCTCTGCCTACTGGTTGGAATGTTGCCGGCCTACACCGTAGCGCCGCTACTGGCGGCTGCGGTTGCCGGAAGCCTGAATGGCCCGGTCCCCGAATACAGTCTGTCGATCTGGCACGGTTTCAACCTGCCGCTGCTGATGAGCTTTGTCGCGCTGGCGGGGGGGTTGCTCATTTATTCGCTGCGCAAGTGGGCGTTCCGCTGGTACGAGGGGCTTCCTCGAGTGGATTCGCTGCAGGTCTTCACGCGCGTGATCAGCGATCTTGCCGGGAGCGCGCGCTGGTTAACCGAGCGCTTGGAAACTGGCTCATTGCAACGCTATCTGATGCTGGTTCTACTTAGTTCCCTGTTGCTAGTGGTGTACGCCCTGACGCCATTGAAAGCGTTGAGCGGTCCGGTTGCGCTCACTCCGCCGGACACAATCACTGTTTTTGGGATGCTGGTCCTCTGCCTGGCGTCGCTGCTGACGGTATTTTTCCACCGCCGGCGTCTGGTGGCGTTGATGGTGCTGAGCGTCGTCGGCCTGATGGTAGCGCTGGCGTTCGCCCGCTACTCGGCACCCGACCTGGCGCTGACACAGCTTTCGGTCGAAGTGGTGACCATTATCTTGTTGATCCTGGCGCTGTTCTTCATGCCTGACCGCACGCCCACAGAGTCGAGCAGCCTGCGCAGCTTCCGTGATCTGGTTCTGGCCGGCAGCTTCGGCACCATGATCGCCTTGCTCGCTTATGCAGTGCTGACGCGTCCTTACGACAGCATTGCATCGTTCTTCCTAGAAAACAGCGTTTCCGGCGGCGGTGGAACCAACGTGGTCAATGTCATTCTGGTCGACTTCCGGGGCTTCGATACCTTTGGCGAGATAGCGGTACTGGCCATCGCTGCGGTGGGCATCTATGGGTTGCTCTATGGGTTGCATCTGCCTCATCCGCTTCGGGATTACCATGGACGTTTATGGAGTACCGATAGTCATCCGATGGTTCTGGATACGCTGTCACGTACGCTGCTCCCGATGGCCTTGCTGATTTCTGTTTTCATCTTCCTGCGTGGCCACAACCTGCCGGGTGGAGGCTTCATTGCCGGCCTGATCACCGCGGTCGCACTGATCCTGCAATACATTTCACACGGTGTTACCTGGGCACAGCAGCGGCAACCGTTCAGCTACCACGGTATCGCGGGACTGGGGGTTCTGATCGCCGGGCTGACCGGGCTGGGTAGTTGGTTGTTCGGACGGCCGTTCCTGACCTCGGCTTTCGGTCATTTCCATCTTCCGTTGATTGGTGAGTTCGAGCTGGCTACGGCCATGCTGTTCGACCTGGGCGTTTATCTGACGGTGGTAGGCGCGACTTTGTTGATTTTGTCCAACATCGGCCATGTCAGTCAGGATCAATCGTGCAAGGAGGTGCTCTGATGGAAGCTGTACTGGCGATAACGCTGGGAATCATGATGGCAAGTGGGGTGTACCTGCTGCTTCGCGCGCGAATATTTCCCGTGGTGATGGGGCTGACGCTAATTTCTTACGCGGTGAACCTGTTCATTTTCTCCATGGGTAGGCTTGCCACGGGCGTGCCGGCCGTAATAGGCAGAAGCGCCGAGTACGGTGATCCGCTTCCGCAGGCTCTGGTGCTAACCGCCATTGTCATCGGCTTCGCCATGACCGCATTCATTGTGGTGCTGTCACTGCGCGGCCTGGGTGAGTTGCGCACCGACCATGTGGATGGCAGGGAGCCGCGCGAATGAATCATGCGTTGATCCTCCCGATCTTGCTTCCGCTGTTCGTCGGTAGTTTGTTGCTGCTGACCCATAAGCAGGCGTTGCCCTTCAAACGTCTGGTGTCATTGTTGGCGACTTGGCTGCTGGTGCCGCTGGCCCTATGGCTGCTGCTACAGGCAAACACTGGCACTCTGTTCGTTTACCAACTGGGAGATTGGCTGCCGCCGTTCGGCATCATATTGCTGCTCGACCGCCTGAGTGCGTTGATGTTGTTGGTAACTGCGGTACTTGCCGGCTTCGTGGCGCTTTATGCGTCGCGTGGGGACGACGAGAAAGGGCCGAACTTCCATGCGCTGTTTCAGTTTCAATTGGCCGGGATCAACGGTGCGTTTCTGACCGGGGATCTGTTCAACCTGTTCGTGTTCTTTGAAATCCTGCTGATTTCATCCTATGCGTTGTTGCTGCACGGCAACGGTGCCAAGCGCGTACAAGCTGGCATCCACTATGTGGTGCTGAATCTGCTGGGTTCTGCGCTGTTCCTGGTGGGCGTAAGCATGCTTTATGGGCTCACCGGGACGCTGAACATGGCCGACCTGGCCATCCGAGTTGGGGCAGCTGACCCTGCCGATGCGCCGCTTCTAGCGGCGGCGGGTTATCTGCTGCTGGTGGTGTTCGCCCTCAAGGGCGCAATCCTGCCGCTGTACTTTTGGCTTCCGCGTGCTTATGCCTCAGCGACGGCACCGGTTGCGGCGCTGTTTGCGATCATGACCAAGCTCGGTCTCTATGCGATCGTCCGAGTGTTTACGCTCATCTACGGCAGCGAGGCGGGCACCTTGAGCAACATGGTGCTCGATTGGCTGTGGCCATTATCAATGCTCACGCTCGCCGCCGGCGTGCTGGGCGCTCTGGCTGCGCGCAACCTGCAGATTCTCCTGTCTTATCTGGTTGTGGTTTCGGTGGGTACGCTGCTGGCAGGTGTTGCGCTGGGCACTGAACAAGGGATGAGCGCTGCGCTTTACTACCTGCTGCACAGCACATTGGTGACAGGCGGCCTGTTCTTGCTGGCGGATGTGATTGCTCGTCAGCGGGGCGAGATGGCGTCGGATTTGGCTTCGGCACCAGCATTGAGACAACCTCTCACGCTGGGAGCACTATTTTTTGCCGGCGCGATTTCGGTCGCGGGCTTGCCTCCGTTTTCCGGGTTCTTAGGCAAGGTGATGCTGTTGCAGGCGGTGTCACCCGGTAGCGGTGCCTCTTTGCTCTGGTCTGTGGTGCTGATCGGTGGGTTGGGTATGGTGATAGCGCTGAGCCGCGCTGGAAGCCTGGTGTTCTGGAGATCGAGCGAGGCGGCAGTGGTGGCGGTGCCTGCCGACTCGCTGCGCATGCTGGCAACCTTTGGGTTGCTGTTGGGCAGTGTGCTGCTGGTCGTTGCCGCGCAGCCGATCCAGGCTTACGTCCAGGCCACGGCTGCACAGCTGTTCGATCTTGGTCCTTATCTGCAGATTATTCAGGGAGCTGGTGCATGAAGAAGTCCCGCCTGTTGCCGAACCCTGCTTTGACATTATTGCTGACGGCGCTATGGCTCTTGCTCAACAACACCCTGGGGGCCGGTCATATCTTGCTGGGTCTGTTCCTCGGTTGGGCGATTCCGCTGTTGGTCTCAGGTTTTCTGATCGAAGTGCCGCCTGTGCGCAAACCGCTCAAGCTGTGCCTGTTCATGCTGAAAGTGTTCTATGACATCGTCGTGGCCAACATGCATGTGGCGAAGCTGGTGCTTGGACCACAGGAGAAGCTGCAGCCCGCATTCATCGAGGTACCGATGGTGATCGAGAATGAGTTCGTGCTGGCAATGCTGACCAGCATCATCTCGTTGACTCCCGGCACGGTGTCAGCCGGCCTTAGTGAGGACCATAAGGTGTTGATTCTGCATGCGCTGGACGCACCCGATATCGAGGCGCTGGTCGCTGAGGTGAAGAGCAGCTACGAGGCGCCGCTGCTGGAGATTTTCGAATGCTAGCCTATGTGATTCCGTTCTGTATGGGCCTGTTGGGTGTGGCGGCATTGCTCAATGTCATTCGTTTGGTCAAGGGGCCAGAAATGCCTGATCGGGTATTGGCGCTGGATACGCTGTACATAAACGGCCTGGCGCTGATCGTGCTGTTCGGTATCTGGCTGGCTTCCGATCTGTTTTTCGAAGCCGCGCTGCTGATTGCGGTGATGGGGTTCGTCAGTACCGTCGCGGTGGGCAAGCATTTGCTGCATGGCGACATCATCGATTGAGGGAGAGCACATGCCGTTCTGGATTGAGTTGCTGGTCAGCGCCTGCCTGATCATCGGAAGTATCTTTGCATTGATCGGTGCGATAGGCCTGTATCGTCTACCCGATTTCTATACGCGCCTGCATGGGCCGACCAAGGCCACGACGCTCGGCGTTGGCGGCATTGTCATCGCCTCGATGATTTTCTTCAGCAGCATGAACGACGGCCTGAGCCTGCATGAGTTGCTGATCACCATGTTTCTCTTCATCACCGCTCCGGTCAGCGCGCACATACTGGCGAAGGCTGCCATGCAGCAGAAGCTGAGCTGCACCGAGCGAACCCGTGGCAAGCCTTGGGACTGACGGCGCTATGCATTGAGCCCGGCCTCTGCGTAGGGTCTCGCTCTTTGCCGCGTGCTTGCTGCCGTCATTTCCCCAAGCGGCACGTTAGATGACGATGCTGCTTGGAGAGGGCTGGTGCTCATTTTCCTGGGACAGCTGCTTGATCATCGCCTGTTGTAGCTGAACGCAAAGTTTCAGATCCGATAGTGGTTGATTGTCTGCGTTGGTGACGAAGAAAACGTCCTCGACGCGCTCGCCGAGCGTGGCGATCTTGGCGTTTTGCACGGACAGATCGAAGTCTTGGAACAGCTGGCCGATACGTGCCAGCAGGCCCGGGCGGTCGGGCGCAATCACTTCGATAATAGTCTGCGGGCGTTGCATATCGTTATGGATGGTGACCTGCGGAGGAAATGCGAAATGCTTCAGCTGGCGAGGTACGCGCTTCTTGATGATCGTCAGGTAATCGTCCGGATTGCGCAGCGCATCGATCAGGCCTTGGCGGATTTCTTCGGTGCGCTTCGGATCGTTGCCGATAGGTGTGCCGTCGGCATCCAGCACGATGTAGGTGTCCAGGGTGAACTGGCTGCTTGAGGTGATGATGCGGGCGTCGTGAATGTTCAGATTTAACTGATCCATAGCCGCTACGGTCACCGCGAAGAAGTCGTGTTGATCCGGTGCGTAAATGAAAATGTGCGTGCCGCCTTCGAACTCGCGCTGGGTGGTTTCCTTGATTAAAACCAGCGGGCCGCCGTCGCTTGGGTGCTCGATGATGGCTTCGGTATGCCAGGCGACATCAGTGGAGCTGTGGCGCATGAAGTAATCGTCGCCCAGCTGCGACCACAGCTGTTCTGCGTCGTCGGGATCGGTGCCGTTGCGCACCAGGTTATCGAGCGCGGCGCGCTGGGTCTGGCGAATCTGCTCCTCGCGACCTAGTGGGTTTTCTAGGCCACGTTTGAGGGCTCGTTTGGTTTCGGTATATAGCTGGCGCAGCAGGCTGGCGCGCCACGAATTCCAGAGGGTTGGGTTGGTTGCGTTGATGTCCGCCACCGTCAGCACGTAGAGGTAATCGAGGTGGGTCTCATCGCCGACCAGCTGGGCGAAATCGTTGATGACCTGAGGATCCGATAGGTCCTTGCGCTGAGCGGTGGTGGACATGACCAGATGGTTTTCTACCAGCCAGACCACCAAGCGTGTATCCCAGGCGGGAAGCTTGTGGCGCTCACAGAATACCTGGGCGTCCACTGCGCCAAGTTCCGAATGGTCGCCGCCGCGGCCTTTGGCAATGTCGTGATAAAGCCCTGCGATGTAGATGAGTTCAGGCTTGGGCAGGCGCTCGACCAGCTTGCTGGCCAGCGGGTATTTTTCCGCCACGCCGGGCTTGCTGAGCTTGCGCAGGTATTTGATAACGTTGAGCGTGTGGGCATCGACTGTGTAGATATGGAACAGGTCATGTTGCATCTGTCCGACGATATGGCCGAACTCGGGCAGATAACGCCCCAGGATGCCGTAGCGGTTCATTCGACGCAGGTTGCGGTGGATGCCTTCCTTGCACTTGAATAGCTCGACGAACAGGCTGGTGTTGCGAATGTCGCTGCGGAAATCATCGTCGATGAGGTGGCGATGGTCACGTAACAGACGAATGGTTTCTGCCCGAACGCCTTGAATTTCAGGGTGCTGCGCCAGCAGTACGAAGATTTCGAGAATCGCAAAGGGCCTGCGTTGAAACACCGAGTCGTCAGTTACTTCAAGATAACCGTCGCGTACTAGAAAGCGGCTATTGAGCGGTACGGCATCACCGCTGTCGCCTTCCCAAAGAATAACTTCCGCAAAGTGCTGTCCCACCAGATCGCTGAGCTCGGAGATGCTCATGACGACACGGTAGTACTTCTGCATGAAGCGTTCGATCGCCAGCTTGGCGTCGCTGTCCTTATAGCCGAGGAGGGCGGCGAGGCTGCGCTGATGGTCGAATAGCAGGCGATCCTCCGCGCGTCCAGCCAGCATGTGCAGCCCGTAACGGACTCGCCAGATGAACTCCTGGCCTGAAACCAGCAAGGCGAATTCACCTTCGGTCAAGAACCCCTGGTCGACGATCGCATTCAGGTTCAGGCTGCCGAACTGCCGGCGTGCGATCCACAGGATCGTCTGAATGTCGCGCAACCCGCCGGGTGAGCCTTTGACGTTCGGCTCCAGGTTGTATTCGGTGTTGTTGTACTTGGAGTGGCGTGCCGCCTGCTCGTTACGCTTGGCGAGAAAGAATTCCTTGCTCGGCCACATTTCCGATGGGTTGGTGACCTTCAGCATGTTTTGCCGTAGGTGCTCGGGGCCAGCGATGGTACGGCTTTCCATGAGATTGGTTATGACCGTCAGGTCCGCACGCGCCTCTTCGGCGCACTCCCGGACCGAACGCACGCTCTGGCCGACCTCGAGTCCGATGTCCCAGAGCAGGGTCAGAAGGCCTTCGATGGAGACGCGAAATTTCTCGTGGCTGTTGTCTTCGAGCAGGATCAGCAAATCGATATCGGAATAAGGATGTAGCTCGCCGCGGCCATAGCCGCCAACGGCAACCAGTGCGATTTCGGCATCGCTGCTCCAGTCGAAGCGGCCCCAGGCGGCCCTGAGGATCTGATCTACGAACCATGCTCGGTCTTCGATCAGGCGGCGGATATCACGGCCAGCCAGGAAGCGCGCGTCGAGCACTTCCCGCGCATTGCGAATGGCCTTTTTGAAGGCGGCGATGGGGCTGGCCTTGAGCGCCAATTCTGCTTGGAACTGGCTGCGGTCGAATAACTCTGGATCAACCTGAGGCATGTCGCCGCCCTCCGTCAAACATCAAATCGGTAAGCAATCATGGCGATGTGCGAGCTATGGTGTCATCGCTGCGCAGTGTGAATATTTCATAGCCGTCAGCGGTGACCACAATCGTGTGTTCCCATTGAGCGGACAGCTTGCGGTCCTTGGTGATGGCTGTCCAACCATCGCCGAGCAGGCGGGTTTCCGAACGGCCCTGATTGATCATTGGCTCGATCGTGAAGGTCATACCTTCCGTAAGTTCAAGACCGGTTCCCGCGCGGCCATAGTGAAGCACCTGGGGTTCCTCGTGAAAAACCTTGCCGATGCCATGACCACAATATTCACGGACCACGGAGAAACCATTTTTCTCGGCGTGCTTTTGGATCACTTCGCCAATATCGCCTAGACGCGTGCCGGGACGGACAATCTCGATACCTTTATAGAGGCACTCTTGAGTCACCTTACACAGGCGCTCGGCCCATTCCGGCGCTTTGCCGACGATGAACATCCTGCTGGTGTCGCCGTGGTAACCATCCTTGATGACCGTGATGTCGATATTGAGAATGTCGCCATCCTTCAAAGGCTTGTCGTTGGGAATCCCATGACAGACCACGTGGTTGATCGAAGTGCAGATCGACTTAGGGAAGCCCTTGTAGTTGAGCGGGGCAGGTACGGCCTGCTGCACATTGACGATATGGTCGTGACAGAGGCGATCCAGTTCATCGGTGGTGACGCCCGGCTTGACGTGCTCGCCGATCATCTCGAGCACCTCGGCGGCGAGCCGTCCGGCAATGCGCATCTTCTCGATATCTTCGGGAGTCTTGATAGTGACAGTCATGCAAACCTCATTGGCGCCGGGGAGCGCTGCGAAAAACGAAAGCGCAAATGATAAACCAAATGAATGAGGAGCTGATAAAAGCGCTGGAGGCTAGAGGGCTCAACGAGAACAGGGTGCGCGAGAATTTCCGCCTAGCCTTCCAGGCTGTCTTTGTGCTATAAAACGCGCCGCTCAACGGGGAGGCCCGTTGCGCTTAACCCCACACACGTGTCGACACGGTATCCTGGGTGCTCGCAAGAGTTGGATATCGGGACGCGTGGAGGCCTAACCCGACTTATCCGAGGAAGTATCATGACTCAAGTCACCATGCGCGACATGCTGAAGGCCGGTGTGCACTTCGGCCACCAGACCCGTTACTGGAACCCGAAAATGAACAAGTTCATCTTCGGTGCGCGCAACAAGATCCATATCATCAACCTCGAAAAAACCCTGCCGATGTTCAACGACGCGCTGCAGTTCGTTGAAAAGCTGGCTGCGGGCAAAAACAAGATTCTGTTCGTTGGTACCAAGCGTTCCGCTGGCAAGATCGTTCGCGAAGAAGCCGCTCGTTGTGGCTCGCCGTATGTCGATCATCGCTGGTTGGGCGGCATGCTGACCAACTACAAGACCATCCGTGCGTCGATCAAGCGCCTGCGCGAGCTGGAAGCCCAGTCCCAGGACGGTACTTTCGACAAGCTGACCAAGAAAGAAGCCCTGATGCGTACCCGTGATCTGGAAAAGCTGGATCGTAGCCTGGGTGGTATCAAGGACATGGGCGGTCTGCCGGACGCGATGTTCGTCGTTGACGTCGATCACGAGCGCATTGCCATTTCCGAAGCCAACAAGCTGGGCATTCCGGTCATCGGTATCGTCGATACCAACAGCAGCCCGGAAGGCGTCGACTACATCATTCCTGGTAATGACGATGCCATCCGCGCCGTGCAACTGTATCTGGGCTCCATGGCAGATGCTGTGCTGCGTGGCCGTCAGAATGGCGCCGGTGGTGCTGACGAGTTCGTCGAAGAAGCCGCCCCCGAGGCCGCTCAAGGCTGAGCGCGCGGTCGCATAGCTGATACCCGTTGAACAGAAAGGGGGCTATGCCCCCTTTTTGCCAATCACGAATTGATCGCCCGAGTTATAGGGCATGATCGAAAATCGAATCGAGAGGATTTGCGAACATGGCAGAGATCACTGCAGCCCTGGTTAAAGAACTGCGCGAGCGCACTGGCCAAGGCATGATGGATTGCAAAAAGGCACTCACCGCTGCCGGCGGCGACATCGAGAAAGCCATCGACGACATGCGTGCCGCTGGTGCCATCAAGGCCGCCAAGAAGGCGGGCAACATCGCCGCTGAAGGTTCCATTGCGGTCAAAGTCGCCGATGACAACAAGCGTGCCGTAATTATCGAAGTTAACTCGCAGACCGACTTCCTGGCTCTGCAGGACGACTTTAAGAATTTCGTAAGCAACAGCGTCGAGAAGGCCTTCGCCGAGAAGATGGTCGATGCAGCTCCGCTGATTGCCGCTCAGGAAACTGATCGTGAGGCGCTGGTTGCCAAGTGCGGCGAGAACGTCAATATTCGCCGTCTGACCACTGTTGAAGCTGATCTGGTTGGTTCCTATCTGCATGGTCATCGCATCGGCGTTCTGGTAGCCCTGAAGGGTGGTAACGTCGAGTTGGCTAAAGAAATTGCCATGCACGTCGCGGCCAGCAACCCCCAGTTCCTGGATCCGTCGCAGGTTTCCGAAGAGGCCGTCGCGAAGGAAAAGGAAATTTTCCTGGCGCTGAACGAAGATAAGATCAAGGGCAAGCCCGCCGAAATCGTCGAGAAGATGGTTGCCGGTCGCATCAGTAAGTTCCTTGCTGAAGCCAGCTTGGTCGAGCAGGCCTTTGTCAAAGATCCTGACGTCAAGGTCGGCGAGCTGGCGAAGAAAGCCGGTGCAGAGATCGTATCCTTCGTCCGTTACGAAGTGGGTGAAGGCATCGAGCGTGCTGAAGTCGACTTCGCTGCTGAAGTTGCGGCTCAGGTAGCTGCCACTAAGCAATAAGACGCTTCTGCTGTCCTCGAAGAGGCTGCCCGCTCACGCGCGCGGCCTCTTCGTCAGACTGGAGGGTGGAAATGTTTTCTGCCGCGCTATAGTCAGCGCTGGCACCAACCCGTCACTGTGCTGTCATAGCGCAGATATTTTCTGGCAGTAGAGCCAGCTTAGTCATACAAACGCCGCAGGAGAGACAACGCCAATGGCTCAGCAGATGAGTGCACGCAATCCTCGCTATAAACGCATTCTGCTCAAATTAAGCGGCGAAGCCCTGATGGGTTCGGAAGACTTCGGCATTGATCCCAAGGTGCTTGATCGCATGGCCTTGGAGGTCGGGCAGCTGGTAGGCATCGGCGTAGAGGTGGGTCTGGTTATCGGCGGCGGGAACCTGTTCCGTGGCGCCGCCCTTTCGGCAGCCGGTATGGACCGCGTAACCGGCGATCACATGGGAATGCTGGCAACGGTGATGAACTCGCTGGCCATGCGCGACGCTCTGGAACGCTCGAACATTCCCGCTCTGGTCATGTCGTCGATTTCCATGGTCGGTGTGACTGATCATTACGATCGACGCAAGGCGATGCGCCATCTCAAAAGCGGCGAAGTGGTGATCTTCTCGGCCGGCACCGGCAATCCTTTCTTCACCACTGATTCGGCCGCCTGTCTGCGCGCTATCGAGATCCATGCTGATGTGGTGCTCAAGGCTACCAAGGTTGACGGCGTTTACACCGCTGATCCTTTCAAGGATCCGAATGCCGAGAAATTCGAACAACTGACTTATGATGACGTGCTCGACCGCAAGCTGGGCGTCATGGACCTGACCGCCATTTGCCTATGCCGCGACCACAATATGCCGCTGCGAGTGTTCAACATGAACAAGCCCGGTGCCCTGCTCAATATCGTGCTCGGCGGCGCTGAAGGAACACTGATCGAGGAACAGAACCAATGATCAACGAGATCAAGCAAGACGCCCAGGAGCGTATGACGAAGACCCTGGAATCTCTGGGGCATGCATTCGCCAAGATCCGTACCGGCCGTGCTCACCCGAGCATCCTCGATAGCGTGATGGTGTCGTACTACGGCAGCGATACCCCGTTGCGTCAGGTTGCAAACGTGGTTGCCGAAGATTCCCGTACCCTGGCCCTGACCGTTTTCGACAAGAGCATGATTCAGGCCGTCGAGAAGGCCATCATGACGTCTGATCTGGGATTGAATCCTGCAACTGCCGGTACCACTATCCGTGTTCCGATGCCTGCGCTCACCGAGGAGACACGCAAGGGTTATACCAAGCAGGCGCGTGCCGAAGCCGAGAACGCTCGTGTTGCGGTGCGTAATATTCGCCGCGATGCCATCGCTCAATTCAAGGATTTGCTGAAAGAAAAGGAAATCAGCGAAGACGAAGATCGGCGGGCTCAGGACGACATTCAAAAGCTGACCGACAAGTATGTTGCGGAAATCGACAAGGCGCTTGAGGGCAAGGAAAGCGACCTGATGGCCGTTTGATGGGCGGTACAGGACTTCGTCCGTATTGCTCGCGTCGGAGCGCGCGATCCGTCCAGGATCCCAAGCGCGAGGGGATGTGCCCCGGGAATTGCCTTCGTCAGTTCCACCCATTGTTCGCAACGTGATTGAGCGCAGGTAGAGTCGTTTCATGGAAAAGGTCAGGCAGATTGCCGGGCGGCATGTGCCCCGTCACGTCGCAGTCATCATGGATGGCAACAATCGCTGGGCCAAGCGCCGTCTCTTGCCGGGCGTGGCCGGCCACAAAGCGGGTGTCGATGCGGTGCGAGCCGTCATCGAGGTTTGTGCCGAGGCGGGTGTCGAAGTGCTGACGCTATTCGCTTTCTCCAGCGAGAACTGGCAAAGGCCGGCTGATGAGGTTGGCGCGTTGATGGAGCTGTTTCTGACCGCGCTGCGCCGAGAGGCGCGCAAGCTCAATGAGAACGGCATCAGCCTGCGAATCATCGGTGATCGCTCGCGCTTTCATCCCGAGCTGCAGACCGCAATGCTCGAGGCCGAAGAGATAACAGCTGGTGCTGGCCGTTTCGTTCTTCAGGTCGCAGCGAATTATGGCGGTCAGTGGGACATCCTGCAGGCGGCCCAGCGGATGGCTCGTGAAGCACAGAGTGGTCGTCTAGATCCTGAGTCGGTTACACCGGCGCTTTTCCAGAGCTATCTCGCTACCAGCGATATGCCGCTGCCGGATCTATGCATTCGCACCGGCGGCGAGCGGCGCATCAGTAATTTTCTACTGTGGCAGCTGGCATACGCTGAGCTGTATTTCTCCGACCTGTTCTGGCCGGATTTCAAACACGATGCAATGCGCGCCGCTCTGGCCGATTTCGCCAAGCGGCAACGGCGTTTCGGTAAGACCGGCGATCAAGTCGAGACAGAGGTCCGTGCAGAATGTTGAAACAACGCATCATCACCGCCGCCATCCTGCTGCCGATCGCACTGATCGGCTTCTTTCTCCTCGACGGTCTCGCATTCGCGCTGTTTATTGGTGTGGTGGTGGTATTGGGTGGCTGGGAATGGGCGCGTCTGGCGGGTTTTTCCGGTCAGTTCGCGAGAATCGGCTATGCGCTGGTCGTTGCCCTGTTGCTCGTTGCGCTGTACCAGCTGCCATCACTGACTCCTTGGTTGCTCTCGATCAGCGTCGTCTGGTGGCTGATCGCAACGGCATTGGTGCTCGGATATCCAGGCAGTCAACGCCACTGGGGAGGGCGCTTTGGCAGCCTCGCGATCGGTTTGTTGATTTTGCTTCCGGCTTGGTTGGCGCTCGTCGTGCTCAAACAATGGCCGCAAGGAAATTGGCTGATCGTAGCGGTGATGGTGCTGGTTTGGGCGGCAGACATCGGTGCCTATTTTTCAGGTAAGACCTTTGGTCGTCGCAAGCTGGCGCCTCAGGTTAGCCCGGGTAAAAGCTGGGAAGGCTTGATTGGCGGGCTGGTCACGAGTCTGCTGATCACGCTCGGTGTCGGCTTGTATCAGGGCTGGTCGCCGCGGGCGCTGGTATTGGCGCTACTCGGCGCTGCTCTGGTGGTTGTGATCTCTGTTGTGGGCGATCTGACCGAAAGCATGTTCAAGCGTAGCTCCGGCATCAAAGATAGCAGCCAGCTTTTGCCCGGACATGGTGGTGTGATGGATCGCATCGACAGTCTGACCGCGGCGGTACCGGTGTTTACCGTTTTGTTGTGGCTTGCTGGCTGGGGTGCTTGGTGAATCGACCCTTACAGGTAACGGTGTTGGGGGCGACCGGTTCGATCGGCCTGAGCACGCTGGACGTTATCTCTCGTCATCCAGAACGCTACCAGACGTTCGCATTGACTGCCTTCAGCCGTGTCGCTGAACTGCGCGAGCTCTGCCGCATGCATCGTCCACGTTATGCCGTGGTGGCTGACAGCGACAAGGGGCGCGAGCTGCAGAGTCAGCTCGACAGCGATGCTGTAAAGACTCGCGTGCTGGTCGGAGAGGGAGGGCTGAGTGAGGTTGCGGCGCATCCCGAGGTTGATGTGGTGATGGCCGCTATTGTCGGTGCGGCTGGCTTGCGTCCCACGCTCGCAGCCGTGCAGGCCAGCAAACGCGTGCTGTTGGCGAATAAGGAGGCGCTGGTAATGTCCGGCGCGCTGTTCATGCAGGCGCTTCGGGACAGCGAGGCCGTACTGCTGCCAATCGACAGCGAACATAACGCTATCTTCCAATGCCTGCCGGGCAACTATGCGCAAGGGCTCAGCAGCGTCGGGGTGCGGCGGATACTGCTAACCGCGTCCGGAGGACCGTTCCGCCAGCTACCGCTGGAACAGCTTTCAGACGTAACCGCCGAGCAGGCATGTGCGCATCCGAACTGGTCCATGGGGCGCAAGATCTCCGTGGACTCGGCGAGCATGATGAACAAGGGACTCGAGCTCATCGAGGCGTGCTGGCTGTTCGATGCGCGCCCTGAACAAGTCGAGGTGGTCATTCACCCGCAAAGCGTCATCCATTCCATGGTCGACTATATCGATGGCTCTGTGCTGGCGCAGCTCGGTAATCCCGACATGCGCACTCCAATAGCGCACGCGCTGGCCTGGCCGGAGCGAATCGAATCAGGAGTTTCGGCGCTGGACCTGTTGCAGACAGGAAGTCTTAACTTCGAAGCTCCAGACTTGCAGCGGTTCCCATGCCTTCGCATTGCTCGGCAGGCCGCTCAGGACGGTGGGACGGCGCCGGCTATGCTCAATGCCGCGAACGAGGTGGCGGTGGATGCGTTCCTCGACGGTCGCATTCGCTTCACTGAAATCGCGAGTATCATCGAGGCCGTACTCGACCAGGAAGCATCGGTTCCGGCTCGTTGCTTGGCAGATGTGCTTGCTGCCGACGCCCAGGCTCGCACGTTGGCGTCGCGCTGGTTGCATAATCGCGATCGGTAGTGGCCGGCAGTGGCGATGCGCGGAATTGATTTCACCGGAGTCGGTGGCTTCTAATCAGGCCTTTCGAGGCAGAGGAAAATATGGGCGCGCTGTACATGATCATCGGCACCCTAGTGGCGCTGGGAGTGCTGGTAACCTTTCACGAGTACGGACATTTCTGGGTCGCGCGTCGTTGCGGCGTCAAAGTTCTGCGTTTTTCGGTAGGCTTCGGTCGTCCACTGGTGCGTTGGCATGATCGTCAAGGCACCGAGTTCGTCATAGCGGCGATTCCGCTCGGCGGCTATGTGAAGATGCTCGATGAACGCGAAGGTGATGTCCCACCGGCCTTGCTGGATCAGACGTTCAACCGCAAGTCAGTGAAACAACGCTTCGCCATCGTCTCGGCTGGGCCCTTGGCGAACTTCCTCCTTGCGCTGGTGTTTTTCTGGGCGCTGGCAATGCTTGGGGCCGAGCAGATTCGACCGGTAGTTGGTGCTGTCGAAGCGGGCAGCCTCGCCGAGCGCGCCGGGCTGATGGCCGGGCATGAAATCGTAGAGGTCAACGGCAAATCTACCTCGGGCTGGTCAGAGGTGAATCTTCAACTGATCAGGCGGCTGGGCGAAAGCGGCTCGCTCGAATTGCTGGTGTGCGATAGTGATAGCAGTCAGTCGCAGCGACTGCAGTTGGAGTTGAATGATTGGCTGAAAGGCGCCGAGGAACCGGACCCGATCGGTTCGCTGGGTATACGCCCCTGGCGTCCGGAAATCGCCCCGGTAGTCGCTCAACTCGATCCACAAGGGCCTGCTCAGGCGGCCGGCGTGCGTCTCGGCGATCGGCTGCTCAGCCTCGATGGCGAGGCGCTTAACGAATGGCAGGACGTGATCGATCGTGTCACGCCGCTGTACGGTCAGGCCGTTCAACTCGAAATCGAACGCGATGGGCAGCGGTTGGAGCTGCCTCTAACGTTAGCCGAGCGGGGTGAAGACGGTAGCCGTCGTGGGTATCTTGGTGCTGGAGTCGCAGCCGGTGAGTGGCCGGCGGAAATGCTGCGAAACGTCAGTTACGGGCCGCTCGAAGCGGTAGTCGAAGGGCTCCGTCGGACCTGGACAATGAGCGTTCTGACGCTCGATTCTTTGAAAAAAATGCTCTTCGGGGAGCTCTCGGTAAAAAACTTGAGCGGCCCGATAACCATTGCTAAAGTGGCGGGCGCTTCTGCACAGTCGGGCGTGGGCGACTTTCTGAACTTCCTCGCCTACCTGAGTATTAGCCTTGGGGTACTCAATCTATTGCCTATCCCGGTCCTGGATGGTGGGCATTTGCTCTTCTATCTGGTTGAGTGGGTCCGTGGACGTCCCTTGTCGGACAGGGTCCAGGGCTGGGGAGTACAGATCGGTATCAGCCTGGTTGTTGGGGTGATGCTGCTTGCGCTGGTCAACGACCTTGGCCGCCTTTAATTGCCATATACCTTGATGTCGCCGCGCAAAGCGCAGGTTCAATTATCAGGTTTGAAAAGAAAGGACTTCATGAAACGTCTGCTGCTGCCTGCGGTTATTTCCGCACTGATGATTGCCGAAGTTCACGCCGAGTCCTTCACCATCTCCGATATACGTGTCAATGGCCTGCAACGCGTCTCCGCAGGCAGTGTCTTTGGTGCGTTGCCGTTGAACGTCGGTCAGGCTGCCGATGACAGTCGTCTGGTAGATGCAACCCGCGCGCTGTTCCGTACCGGCTTCTTCGAGGATATCCAGCTTGGTCGCGAAGGCGATGTGCTGGTAATCAATGTGGTCGAGCGACCATCGATTTCCGGTATCGAAATCGACGGCAACAAGGCCATCAAAACCGAAGATCTGCTTTCCGGTTTGCAGCAGTCGGGCCTCGCCGAGGGTGAGATATTTCAGCGCGCGACGCTCGAAGGCGTACGCAACGAGTTGCAACGCCAATACGTTGCACAGGGCCGTTACTCGGCCACCATCGAGACCGAGGTCGTCCCGCAGCCGCGTAATCGCGTCGCGCTGAAGATCAACATCAACGAAGGCTCGGTCGCTTCGATCAAGCACATCAACGTCGTTGGCAATTCGGTCTTCCCCGATGAAGACCTAACCGATCTGTTCGAGCTGAAGACCAGCAATTGGTTGTCGTTCTTCCGTAACGACGACAAATATGCTCGGGAAAAGCTCTCCGGTGACCTCGAACGCCTGCGTTCCTACTACCTGGATCGTGGCTATATCAACATGGATATCACCTCCACCCAGGTATCCATCACGCCTGACAAGAAAGACGTTTACGTCACCGTGAATATCGCCGAAGGCGATCGCTACACGGTCAGCGACGTAAAACTGAGTGGTGATCTCAAGGTTCCGCAGGAAGAATTGCAGTCTCTGCTGCTGGCGAAAGAAGGCCAGGTTTTCTCGCGAAAGGTGATGACCACCACCTCCGAACTGATCACGCGACGACTGGGTAATGAAGGCTATACCTTCGCCAACGTCAACGGCGTGCCGCAAGCCAATGATGAAGACAACACCGTATCGATTACTTTCGTCGTCGATCCAGGCAAGCGGGCTTACGTCAATCGCATCAATTTCCGTGGCAACACCAAGACTGAAGACGAAGTACTGCGTCGCGAAATGCGCCAGATGGAAGGCGGCTGGGCCTCGACCTACCTGATCGATCAGTCCAAGACCCGTCTGGAGCGCTTGGGATTCTTCAAGGAAGTTAACGTCGAAACCCCGCAGGTGCCTGGCACCGATGACCAGATCGATGTGAATTACAGCGTCGAAGAGCAGCCTTCCGGTTCGATCATGGCGAGCATTGGCTTCGCTCAGAATGCTGGTCTGATCCTGGGTGGTTCGATCAGCCAGAACAACTTTCTGGGGACCGGTAACCGGGTCAGCATCGGTTTGACCCGCAGCGAATACCAGTCGCGTTACAACTTCGGCTTCGTCGATCCCTACTGGACCGAAGACGGTGTCAGTCTTGGCTATAACGCCTTCTACCGGACCACTGACTACGACGAGCTGGACTATGACGTGTCCAGCTACTCGGTCGACAGCCTGGGCGGCGGGGTCAATATCGGTTATCCGATCAGCGAGACGTCGCGGTTGTCGTTTGGTCTGTCCGCGCAGCAGGACACCATCGACACTGGTCGCTACACCGTCGACGAGATTTTCGATTTCATGGAGGAGGAGGGTGACAGCTACCTCAACTTCAAGGCGTCCGTTGGCTGGTCCGAATCCACACTGAACCGCGGTGTACTGGCGACGCGCGGTCACTCGCAAAGTCTCTCGCTGGAAACCACCATTCCAGGCAGTGACCTGTCCTTCTACAAGATCGACTATAACGGTCAGCTTTTCGTGCCGTTGAGCGAGAGCTACACCATGCGTCTGCATACTCAGCTAGGGTATGGCGATGCTTACGGCTCGACATCGCGCTTGCCGTTCTACGAGCACTACTATGCCGGCGGATTCAGCTCGGTGCGGGGCTTCGAGGACAGTAGTCTTGGGCCACGCAGTACGCCGAGCCGAGGGGAGGGTAATCCCGGCGGAAAACCTGGAACCATTAGAGATCCTGACCAAGATGAGCTGCCCTTTGGTGGTAACGTGCTGATCCAAGGTGGAATGGAAGTGCTTTTCCCAATGCCCTTCGTCAAGGATCAGCGCTCGCTGCGTACCTCTGTGTTCTGGGATATCGGTAACGTCTACGACACCAACTGTCCGTCGGGATCGACCAAGTGCAGCGATATCGATTTCGGCGACATGGCCAGTTCGGTCGGTGTGGGTCTGACTTGGATCACCGCCATGGGACCCTTGAGTTTCAGCTTGGCGATGCCAGTCGTGAAGCCCGACGATGCAGATACTCAGGTTTTCCAGTTCTCGCTGGGCCAAACCTTTTAATCATCCGGAGCGTTGCTCCAGTGTATTTCTTAGAGTGGTATATACCGTGCGTAAGTTGACTCAATTGCTCCTTGTGGCTGCTGCTCTAGCGGCGACCCCTGCATTCGCTGACATGAAGATTGCAGTAATGAACTACCAGATGGCGCTGCTCGAATCGGATGCTGCCAAGCGTTATTCCGTCGATGCGGAAAAGAAGTTCGGTCCGCAGTTGGACAAGCTCAAAGGCTTGGAAAGCGATGCCAAGCGCATCCAGGACCGTCTAGGCAAGGATGGGGACAAGATGCAGCAGGCGGAACGTGAGCGCCTCGAGCTGGAATTCAAACAGAAGGCGCGTGATTTCCAGTTTCTTTCCAAGGAGCTGAACGAATCCAAGGCCGCTGCTGATCGCGATATGCTCAAGCAGCTCAAGCCGAAGCTGGACAAGGCGGTGGAAGAGGTCATCAAGAAGGGTGACTACGATCTGGTGCTCGAACGCGGCGCGGTAGTTGATGTCAAGCCGCAGTACGACATCACCCGCCAAGTCATCGAGCGCATGAATCAGCTGCGCTAATGAATACGATCGTCTATACGCTCGGCGAGCTCGCCGAGCAGCTGGGCGCCAGCCTGCGTGGCGATGCAGCACAACCGGTGTCGGGGCTGGCCACGCTACAGGACGCCGGCCCGCAACAGCTGAGTTTTCTGGCCAACGCCCAGTACCGCAAGTTTCTTACGAACACCCGCGCCGGAGCCGTGCTGCTTACGCCGAAGGACGCCGAAAGTTACAGCGGCACTGCGCTGCTCGTTGCCAATCCCTACCTTGCTTATGCACGCATCTCGCACTTGTTCGAGACGCGGCCGAAGGCTGCCAGCGGCATTCACCCAAGCGCCATCATTGATCCAAGTGCACAGGTCGACCCCAGCGCTAGTATTGGCGCCCAAGCCGTGATCGAGGCGGATGCCTGGATCGGTCCGGACGTCGTGATTGGTGCTCAGTCGTTCGTCGGTGCCCGTACCCGCGTGGGCGCCGGTGGCCGTCTGGCTTCGCGTGTCACCCTCTGCCACGACGTCTGCATCGGTGAGCGAGTCGTGATTCAGCCGGGTGCTGTGATCGGTGGCGAAGGTTTCGGTTTCGCCAACGAGAATGGCAGTTGGGAAAAGATCGCTCAGCTCGGCGGCGTGCGAATCGGCGACGATGTCGAGATTGGTGCTAATACCACGATCGATCGTGGGGCACTCTCCGACACGATCATCGGGAATGGCGTAAAGCTAGATAACCAGATCATGATCGCGCACAACGTCCAGATCGGCGATAACACCGCCATGGCCGGTTGCAGCGGTATTTCCGGAAGCACCAAGATCGGCCGCAACTGTATGATTGCCGGTGGTGTCGGGCTCGTTGGACATATCGAAGTGTGCGATAACGTCTTCATTACCGGTATGACTATGGTCACTCGGTCAATCACAGAGCCGGGAAGCTATTCGTCGGGGACGGCCATGCAGCCAGCCGCGGAATGGCGCAAGAGTGCCGCCCGGATTCGTCATCTCGACGATATGGCTCGTCGCCTGCAGCAAGTGGAAAAACGCCTGGCTTCCGTGACCCCGCGTGGGGATGCGGCTTCTGATGCCTGACCCTATCGCCTGATCGTCCCTGCTAGAGGCTTTTACCGCGGGTGCACGACCCTGGCCGTGCTGGCTCCCATAATTCTTACGGGCATTTTCTTCATATGATGGATATCAACGAGATTCGCGAATACCTTCCTCACCGTTACCCCTTTTTATTGGTTGATCGGGTGACGGAGCTGGATACGGACGCCAAGCGTGTTCGCGCATACAAGAACGTCTCCGTCAACGAACCGTTCTTCAATGGTCATTTTCCACAGCATCCCATCATGCCAGGCGTGCTGATCATCGAAGCTATGGCGCAGGCGGCCGGACTGCTTGGGTTCAAGATGATGGGCGCCAAGCCGGCTGACGGTACGCTTTATTATTTCGTCGGCTCGGATAAGCTGCGCTTCCGCCAGCCGGTCGTGCCGGGCGATCAGCTGAGCCTTGAAGCGTCTTTCATCAGTGCCAAGCGCGGGATCTGGAAGTTCGATTGCCGCGCGAGTGTTGAAGGCAAGCTCGTCTGCTCCGCCGAAATCATTTGCGCGGAACAGAAGATATGAGTTTGATCGACCCTCGCGCTATCGTCGATCCTTCGGCCAGGCTGCCGGATGACGTCCAGGTCGGGCCATGGTCGATCATCGGCCCGGACGTCGAAATAGGCGAGGGGACGGTGATCGCGTCGCATGTGGTCATCAAGGGGCCGACCCGCATCGGTCGCCATAATCGTATTTTTCAGTTTTCTTCGATTGGCGAGGACACGCCCGACCTTAAGTACAAAGGCGAGCCGACGCGTCTGGTGATCGGTGACCACAACGTGATCCGCGAAGGCGTGACCATTCACCGCGGTACCGTGCAGGATCGAAGCGAAACCACCATCGGGGACCATAACCTCATCATGGCCTACGCGCACATCGGTCATGACAGCGTGATCGCCAACCATTGCATCCTGGTGAACAACACCGCGCTGGCGGGGCATGTGCATGTCGGCGATTGGGCGATTTTGTCGGGATACACCTTGGTTCATCAGTATTGCCATATCGGCGCATACAGCTTTTCGGGCATGGGTACCGCCATTGGCAAAGACGTTCCGGCGTTCGTCACTGTATTCGGTAATCCCGCCGAGGCACGCAGCATGAATTTCGAGGGCATGCGCCGCCGCGGTTTCAGTGCCGAGGCCATCACAGCCCTGCGCAACGCCTACAAGGTCGTCTACCGCAAAGGGCTGACGGTCGACGCTGCGTTGACCGCGCTCGCCGCCGATGCGCAGACGTTTCCCGAAGTGGCGCTGTTCCGTGATTCGGTGCAAGCCTCGAAACGTGGCATCACGCGCTGATATGTCCAGGCCGCTGACAGTCGCGCTGGTGGCCGGTGAGGCCTCTGGCGACATTCTTGGTTCGGGTCTGATGCAGGCGCTCAGAGCGCAGCACCCGGAGGTCGAATTCATTGGCGTGGGCGGTCCTCTCATGGAGGCGCAGGGGCTTAAATCCTACTTCCCGCTGGAACGTCTGGCGGTGATGGGCTTGGTGGAGGTACTCGGTCGGCTGCCCGAACTTCTTGCACGCCGCAAGCGTTTGCTGAAAACGCTGCTCGAAGTCCGCCCCGACGTGTTCATTGGTATAGATGCACCGGATTTCAACCTGGATCTGGCCCTCAAGCTGCGGCGCAACGGTATCAAGACTGTGCACTACGTCAGCCCCTCGGTATGGGCGTGGCGGCAGAAGCGCGTGATGAAGATCCGAGACGCCTGCGACCTGATGCTTACCCTTTTTCCGTTCGAGGCGAAGTTCTACGACGCGCACCAGGTTGCGGTGCGTTTCGTCGGCCATCCCTTGGCCGATACCATTCCGCTGGAACCCGATCGCGCCGCGGCACGAGCTGCGTTGAACCTTCCGCAGGAAGGAATGATCGTTGCGCTGATGCCGGGTAGCCGGGGTGGCGAAGTGGGTCGTCTGGGCGAGCTTTTCCTCGACGCCGCGGACCGACTACGTTCGATGCGCCCCGGTATCCGCTTCATTGTTCCCTGTGCCAGTCCCGAAAGACGTGCGCAGCTGGAGCAGATGTTGGCTGGCCGCGACTTACCGCTGTCGCTGCTCGATGGGCGGTCCCATGAGGCGTTGGCGGCGTGCAATGCAGTGCTGATCGCCTCTGGTACTGCGACGCTCGAGGCCTTGTTATTCAAGCGCCCCATGGTCGTGGCCTATAGCGTTGCGCCGTTGACCTTTCGCATCCTCAAACGCATGGTGAAAAGTCCGTACGTGTCATTACCCAATCTTCTTGCCCAGCGCTTGCTGGTGCCAGAGCTTCTGCAGGACGCCGCGACTCCGGATGCCATGGCGCAACTGCTGTCGCCCCTGCTGGACAACGGCGATATACAAACCGAAGGCTTCGACGCCATCCATCGGACGCTGCGTTGCGATGCGTCGAGTCAGGCTGCCAGTGCGGTACTCGAACTGGTCGAGGCAAGCTGATGCAGATCGGTCTCGATTTCAACCTCGTCGAAGAGCTGGTCGCTGGCGTCGACGAGGTCGGCCGTGGCCCCCTGTGCGGACCTGTCGTGACGGCTGCGGTGATTCTCGATCCCGCGCGGCCGATCGAGGGTCTCAATGACTCGAAGAAGCTCACCGAAGCAAGGCGAGAGGCGCTGTTCGACGAGATTTGTGCGAAGGCGCTCGCCTGGTGCATTGCCCGCGCCGAGGTACACGAGATCGACCAGTTGAACATCCTGCACGCCACCATGCTGGCGATGCAGCGAGCGGTCGAAGGGCTGAGTGTGACGCCCCGATTGGCCCTTATCGACGGTAACCGATGCCCGCAGCTTGCAGTGCCCAGTGCTCCGGTGATCCAAGGCGACGCTCAGGTGCCTGCCATCGCGGCTGCCTCGATCCTGGCGAAAGTCAGCCGTGACCGGGAGATGTGTGCGCTGGATCTATGCTATCCGGGCTACGGCCTGTCGGCTCACAAGGGGTACCCGACGCCGCATCATTTGGAAGCACTGCAGCGGCTCGGCCCGTCAGTCATCCATCGGCGATCGTTTGCACCGGTACGCAATCTGCTGGAGCAGACCGCCCTCGCAGAGTCTGTCAGCATCATGGTTGCCTTACCGGTCTGAGCCGGCGCGTTTCGCGACTGGTGATCACCCGTCGCCTTCATCGTTCAGGCTTTCCGGTACAATTTGCGGCCTGTCGTTTCACCAGTTCAAGGTTCTTTCATGCCCGTCTCCTTCGTCCATCTCCGTCTGCACACCGAATATTCTCTGGTCGATGGTCTGGTGCGGGTCAAACCGCTGGTCAAGTCGGTTGCTGGCGCGGGCATGCCGGCGGTGGCCGTCACCGATCAGAGCAACATGTGCTCGCTGGTCAAGTTCTACAAAGCTGCGCAAGGAGCCGGGATCAAGCCGATCTGTGGTGCCGATATCTGGCTTGCCGGTCGCGACGAAGACGGCCCGCTCAGTCGGCTGACGTTGCTGGCGATGAACGGCAAAGGTTATCGGAACCTCACCGAGTTGGTATCGCGCGGCTGGACCGAGGGGCAGCGCAACGATCAGATCATCATCGAGCGCGATTGGGTAAAGGCCGCAGCCGAAGGATTGATCGCGCTCTCCGGCGCCAAGGAAGGGGAGATCGGTCACGCCCTGCTCGCAGGCGAGGAGGCGACAGCCGAGGCATTGCTGACCGAGTGGCAAACGGTTTTCCCTCAGCGCTTCTATCTCGAGGTGCAGCGCACCAGTCGCGTCAATGATGAGGAGCATCTGCACGCGGCGGTCGCTCTGGCTCAGCGTTGTGACGTTCCGCTGGTGGCTACCAACGACGTGCGTTTTCTCAAACAGGAAGATTTCGAAGCCCACGAAACCCGTGTCTGTATCGGCGAGAGCCGCATCCTGGATGATTCACGGCGGCCGCGAAATTATTCCGATCAGCAGTACCTGAAAACGCCCGAGGAAATGTGGGAACTGTTCAGTGATCTGCCCGAGGCGTTGGAAAACACGGTCGAGATCGCCAGACGCTGCAACATCGAAGTACAGCTGGGCACCTATTTCCTGCCGGACTTCCCCGTGCCGGATGGCATGACCATGGACGAGTATTTCCGCAAGGTCTCGTTCGAAGGGCTGGAAGAACGTCTTGAGGTGCTGCTGCCCAAGGACACGCCTGACTACGAGGCGAAGAAGCAGGTCTATGTAGATCGGCTGAATTTCGAACTCGACATCATCATCCAGATGGGCTTTCCGGGTTACTTCCTGATCGTGATGGACTTCATCCAGTGGGCCAAGAACAACGGCGTCCCGGTGGGGCCCGGACGTGGGTCGGGCGCGGGTTCGCTGGTTGCTTACGTGCAGAAGATTACCGACCTCGACCCACTGGCCTACGACCTACTGTTCGAACGCTTCCTCAACCCCGAGCGGATTTCCATGCCCGACTTCGACGTCGATTTCTGCATGGACGGCCGTGACCGGGTCATCGACTACGTGGCGGAAAAGTACGGCCGCAACGCGGTCAGCCAGATCATCACCTTTGGCACCATGGCCGCGAAGGCGGTGGTGCGTGATGTTGCGCGAGTCCAAGGCAAGTCCTACGGCCTGGCGGACCGATTGTCGAAGATGATTCCCTTCGAAGTCGGCATGACGCTGGAAAAAGCCTACGAGATGGAAGAGCCGCTCCGTGATTTTCTTGCCGTCGATGAGGACGCCCGAGAGATCTGGGACATGGCGCTCAAGCTCGAAGGCATCACGCGCGGCACGGGAAAGCACGCGGGCGGGGTGGTGATAGCGCCGACCAAACTCACGGATTTCGCGCCTATTGCTTGCGATGACGAGGGCGGCAGCCTGGTTACCCAGTTCGACAAGGATGACGTCGAACAAGCCGGGCTGGTCAAGTTCGACTTCCTCGGCTTGCGCACCCTGACCATCATCAAATGGGCCATGGAGACGATCAACCGCGAGCAGGCGAAGAAAGGCCTTGAACCGCTGAACATCGACTTCATCCCGCTGGACGACAAGCCGACCTTCTCGCTGCTGCAGAAGGCCGAGACCACCGCGGTGTTCCAGCTCGAATCACGCGGCATGAAGGAGCTGATCAAGAAGCTCAAGCCGGACTGCCTGGAAGACCTGATCGCTCTGGTGGCGCTGTTCCGTCCGGGGCCGCTGCAGTCGGGCATGGTCGACGACTTCATCAACCGTAAGCACGGCCGTGCGGAGATTTCCTACCCGCACTCGGATTACCAGTACGAAGGTCTCAAGCCGGTGCTGGCGCCTACCTACGGCATCATCCTGTACCAGGAGCAGGTGATGCAGATCGCTCAGGTGATGGGCGGCTACACACTCGGCCAGGCGGACATGCTGCGCCGTGCCATGGGTAAGAAGAAACCCGAGGAGATGGCCAAGCAGCGCGGCGGCTTCATCGAGGGGTGTGCCAACAACGGCATTGATGCCGATCTGGCGGGCAACATCTTCGATCTGGTGGAAAAGTTCGCGGGCTACGGCTTCAATAAGTCGCACTCGGCTGCTTACGGTCTGGTTTCGTACCAAACCGCTTGGCTCAAGGCGCACCACCCGTCGCCGTTCATGGCTGCGGTTCTGTCGGCGGATATGCACAACACCGACAAGGTGGTCACGCTGATCGAAGAATGTCGCAGCATGAAGCTGCGCATCGATGCGCCGGACGTGAACAATTCCGAGTTCAAGTTCACGGTCAGCGACGATGGACGGATCATCTACGGTCTTGGTGCGATCAAGGGTGTCGGCGAAGGTCCGGTAGAAGCAATTTGCGAATGCCGCAACGAGGGCGGTCCGTTCAAGGATCTGTTCGATTTCTGCAGTCGCGTCGACCTCAAGCGAATCAACAAGCGCACCCTGGAAGCGCTGATTCGGGGTGGCGCGCTGGATCGCCTCGGTCCTTATTTCTCAGACGAGCCCAAGGCATATCAAGCCAATATCGACCGCAACCGTGCGGTGCTGCTGTCGGCCATGGAAGAAGCCATTCAGGCGGCCGAGCAGACGGCACGTAGCGCGGAGAGTGGCCACATGGATCTTTTCGGCGGCCTGTTTGCCGAGCCTGAGGCCGATGTCTATGCCAACCATCGCAATGCGCGCGAACTGTCGCTGAAAGAACGTCTGAAGGGCGAGAAAGACACGCTGGGGTTGTATCTGACCGGCCATCCGATCGATGAATACGAGGGTGAAGTTCGCCGCTTCGCCCGGCAGCGGATCGTCGATCTGCGCCCTGCACGTGGTGAGCAGACTATTGCCGGCTTGATCGTCAACCTGCGGGTAATGAAGAACAAGAAGGGCGACAAGATGGGCTTCATTACCCTCGATGATCGTTCGGGGCGGATCGAGGCCTCGCTGTTCGCCGAAGCTTTCAACAGCGCCCAGGCGCTGCTGCAGACTGACGCCCTGGTAGTAGTTGAGGGCGAGGTCAGTAACGATGAATTTTCCGGCGGTTTGCGTCTGCGCGCCAAGCGAGTCATGAGTCTTGAAGAGGCTCGTACCGGGCTGGCTGAGAGCTTGCGTGTCAAGGTCGCTGGCGATGCGCTGAAAGGCGATCGGGTGCGCTGGCTGGCTGATGTCTGCGGACGTCACCGCGGCGCCTGCCCGATCACAATGGAGTACACCGGAAGCGACGCACGAGCGTTGTTGCAGTTCGGCGAGAGCTGGCGGATCGACCCAGCAGACAACTTGATTCAGGCATTGCGTGACCAGTTCGGGCGCGACAACGTCTTTTTGCAATACCGATAGCGGGACGTAACGGATTGGCGTGCCAATGCTGGTAGCCGGTCCGGATGACCGCCGATACGATCCGATCCTGAATCGGTCAAAATTGCGAACATTTTTTGTTCGACCTGAATGCGTCCGTCCCGTAAGGTAGGGCGCAAAAAACGGAACAGCTTCCCGGCCGCCTGGCCGTCGACGCATGACGGATGACTATGAACCCGAATTTTCTCGATTTCGAACAGCCGATCGCCGACCTGCAAGCCAAGATCGAAGAGTTGCGCTTGGTTGGTAACGACAACTCGCTGAATATTGGCGATGAGATTGCCAGACTGCAGGACAAGAGCGAGTCGCTCACTGAGAGCATTTTCGGCAATCTCACCAGCTGGCAGATCGCTCGTCTGGCTCGTCACCCGCAGCGCCCCTATACCCTCGATTACGTCAAACATCTGTTCACCGAGTTCGAAGAACTGCACGGCGACCGGCATTTCTCTGATGACGCCGCGATTGTTGGCGGTACGGCTCGCCTTAACGGTGAGCCTGTGATGATCATCGGGCATCAGAAGGGCCGCGAAGTCCGCGAAAAGGTGCGCCGCAACTTCGGCATGCCGCGTCCTGAAGGCTACCGCAAGGCCTGCCGTCTGATGGAAATGGCCGAGCGTTTCAAGATGCCGATCCTGACCTTCATAGATACGCCTGGCGCCTATCCGGGCATCGATGCCGAAGAGCGCAATCAGAGTGAGGCGATTGCCTGGAACCTTCGCGTGATGTCTCGTTTGAAGACCCCGATCATCGCCACCGTCATCGGTGAAGGCGGTTCCGGTGGTGCGCTGGCCATTGGTGTCTGCGATCAGTTGAACATGCTTCAGTACTCCACCTATGCGGTCATTTCTCCGGAGGGCTGTGCCTCGATTCTCTGGCGTACCGCCGAAAAGGCGCCGGAAGCAGCCGAGGCCATGGGCGTTACCGCTGAGCGTTTGAAAGATCTGGGCATCGTCGACAAGATCATTCCTGAGCCGTTGGGTGGCGCGCATCGGAATCCTGCGGTGACGGCCGCCTCGTTGCGTGACGAGCTGACCTCGCAGCTTGATATGCTCAAGAGCCTCGATACCGACGCGCTGCTGGCCCGTCGCTATGATCGTCTAATGAGCTACGGCATCGCTTGAGCGTGACGGTCTGACATAACGGCGGGCATAAGCTCGCCGTTTCTCTGTGCGGGTCAGGCTGCGTTATCAATAGCGTTTCAGCCCGATCCTTGGCGTTTCGCCTTTCCGAGCGCAGGCGCATGACACTTGAATCCCATCTCCTTTGCTCGCTGAAACCCTGGCTCGATGCACCGGCGTGGCGTGTTGCTTTTTCCGGAGGGCTGGATTCGACCGTGCTGCTCACTGCATTGGTCCGTCTGCGACAGCAGCATCGGTTGCCGCCGCTCAGTGCCGTTCATGTTCATCATGGCTTGCAGGCGGTCGCCGATAGCTGGCCTGCACGCTGCGCGAAGATCTGCGATGGCTTGGGTGTTCCGCTTGAAGTCGTGCCGGTGCAAGTGGCGGCAGGCGCGAGTATCGAGCGCGCCGCCCGAGTGGCTCGCTACAAGGCTTTCGCCGACAAACTTGGCGAGGGTGAGGTGCTGCTCATGGCTCAGCACCAAGATGACCAAGCCGAAACACTGCTGTTTCGTATGTTGCGTGGTGCCGGCGTGCGCGGCCTCGGAGCGATGCCTATCAGTCGCGCGCTAGGGCAAGGCAAGCTGGTGCGGCCGTTACTCGCTATCGATCGGGCCGATTTGGAATCCTACGCTCGCGCGCAAGAGTTGGAGTGGATCGAAGATCCCTCAAACGCAAGCCTTGTGCATTCGCGCAACTACCTTCGCCGCCAAGTGATGCCGGTGCTGAAGCAGCGCTGGCCGCGCGCGCCGTCTAGCATGGCTCGAACCGCTGCGCACCTGGCCGAAGCGCAGTCGCTGCTCGATGAGCTCGCCGAGATGGATCTACTGGCGGCTCGAGCGCCAGATGACTGGCCATGGCTTCCCCTGCGGAGCTTGGACTTATCCGTACTGCGCTCACTGAGTTCGGCTAGACAGCGCAATGCGCTACGCCACTGGCTGGCTGATTTCACGCTGTTGCCGGATACCGACCACTGGGCCGGCTGGGAGGCGCTGCGCGATGCCGCTGTGGATGCCACGCCCCGCTGGCGTTTGGAGGGCGGCGAGCTTCATCGTGCCGGACGTCGGCTATGGTGGCTTTACGGGCCCTGGCTCGAAGCGGTCGCAGGTGCGTTTCCCTTGGAGCGAAGGGTCACCACGCTGGCATTGGCCGGTAACGGCGCGGTGAGCCTCGAAGGAGCGATGCAGGGCGCGTTCGAGATTCGTTATCGGCAAGGCGGCGAGAGCATGACAGTACCCGGACGTGGCAGACGCGATCTGAAGCGCCTGCTCAACGAAGCCCAGGTGCCGGGATTCGTCCGTTCACGCCTGCCGCTGCTCTATCTCGATGGCGAGTTGATTGCAATCGCGAATCTGCCCCAATTCGATGTCGCCCCGGTGTCACTCGTCTGGACGCCGCCGGCATGATGCGTGTTTGAGCTGATGGGGTCTTTCCAGTAGACTACGCTCCCGTCTCAATACAGCTTCTGCGGTTTCTTCGAATCCGTGGCAGTTGCGCTATTGCCGCTCGATGCGCAATGGCACCTTCGCTTTCCCCCGGCGGCGCCGGCCGCTTAACGCAGACTTCTAGGGTTTTTCATGACGCGCTACATCTTCGTCACGGGTGGTGTTGTTTCTTCATTGGGGAAAGGCATCGCCTCGGCTTCATTGGCGGCCATCCTGGAGGCGCGGGGCCTGAAGGTCACGATGCTCAAGCTGGACCCTTACATCAACGTCGATCCGGGCACCATGAGCCCGTTCCAGCACGGTGAGGTGTTCGTCACCCACGACGGCGCTGAAACCGACCTCGACCTGGGCCATTACGAGCGTTTCATTCGCACGCGTATGACTCAGAACAACAACTTCACCACCGGCCGCGTCTATGAGGACGTGCTGCGCCGCGAGCGCCGTGGTGATTACCTGGGCGCGACCATCCAGGTCATTCCGCACATCACCGACGAGATCAAGCGTCGCGTCATCAAGGGCGCCGGCGATGCCGACGTGGCCTTGGTGGAAGTGGGCGGTACCGTAGGTGACATCGAATCGCAGCCGTTTCTCGAGGCGATTCGCCAGTTGCGCGTGGAGGTCGGCGCCAAGCGCGCCATGCTGATGCACCTGACGCTGGTGCCTTATATCGCCACCGCTGGCGAGACCAAGACCAAGCCGACCCAGCATTCGGTGAAGGAGCTGCGTTCCATCGGCCTGCAGCCGGATGTGCTGGTATGCCGTTCTGAAGTGCCGATCGACCTGTCCTCGCGGCGCAAGATTGCCTTGTTCACCAACGTCGAAGAGCGCGCGGTGATCAGCCTGCCGGATGCCGACACTATCTACAAGATTCCCGGCATGCTGCATGCGCAGGGGCTGGATGATTTCGTCGTCGAGCGCTTCGGGCTGGAGTGCGGTGGCGCCGACCTCTCCGAGTGGGACCGCGTGGTCGATGCCAAGCTGAACCCGGAAAAGGAAGTCACCATCGCCATGGTTGGCAAATACATGGAACTTCTGGACGCCTATAAATCTCTGATCGAGGCGATGAGCCACGCTGGCATCCAGAGCCGTACCAAAGTGAATCTCCGTTACATCGACTCCGAAGATATCGAAAATCAGGGCACCGGTCTGCTGGAAGGCATGGACGCGATACTGGTGCCGGGTGGTTTCGGTCTGCGCGGCGTGGAAGGCAAGATCACTACCGTTAAGTACGCGCGCGAGAACAAAATTCCCTACCTCGGGATCTGTCTCGGCATGCAGGTTGCGGTGATCGAGTTTGCCCGTGACGTGCTCGGCTGGTCCGACGCCAACTCCACGGAGTTCGACAAGGACAGTACCCATCCTGTGGTGGGCCTGATCACCGAGTGGGCCGATGCGACAGGCGCCGTGGAGACCCGCAGCGATGCTTCCGATCTGGGCGGCACCATGCGCCTGGGGGCTCAGGAATGCGGCCTTGAGACCGGTTCCAAGGTGTTCGACTGCTATGGCGCAGAGCGCATCGTCGAGCGTCACCGTCATCGCTACGAAGTGAACAACAATCTGCTGCCGCAGCTGCAAGCCGCTGGTTTGAAAATCACCGGCCGTTCCAGCGACGGCGCGTTGGTAGAGGTCGTCGAGGCGCCGGATCATCCATGGTTCGTGGCCTGCCAGTTCCACCCCGAATTCACTTCCACGCCACGTGACGGTCATCCGCTGTTCAGCGGCTTCGTTCAGGCGGCGCTGGATTACAAGGCGAGCAAGGCATGAACCAGAAGACCATCCGCGTCGGCAATATCGAGATCGCCAACGACAAGCCGTTCGTGCTGTTCGGCGGCATGAACGTGCTGGAGTCCCGCGACCTGGCGCTGCAGATTTGCGAAACCTATGTGAAGGTGACCGAGAAGCTCGGCATTCCTTACATCTTCAAGGCTAGCTTCGACAAGGCCAACCGTTCTTCGATCAACTCCTTCCGCGGTCCAGGCCTGGAAGAAGGCATGCGCATCTTCGAAGAGGTAAAGAAGACCTTTGGCGTGCCGGTGATCACCGACGTACACGAACCCCATCAGGCTCAGCCGGTGGCCGAGGTTTGCGACATCATCCAGCTGCCGGCTTTTCTGTCGCGACAGACCGATCTAGTCGTCGCCATGGCCAAGACCGGTGCGGTGATCAACATCAAGAAGGCTCAGTTTCTTGCGCCGCAGGAAATGAAGCACATCCTCGCCAAATGCGAGGAAGCCGGTAACGATCAATTGATTCTCTGCGAGCGTGGCTCGTCCTTCGGCTACAACAATCTGGTCGTCGACATGCTCGGCTTCGACATCATGAAGCGGATGCAGTATCCGGTGATTTTCGATGTCACTCATGCGTTGCAGATGCCTGGTGGTCGTGCCGACTCTGCCGGCGGTCGTCGCGCCCAGGTTACCGATCTGGGGAAGGCTGGACTCAGCCAAGGGCTGGCCGGCCTGTTTCTCGAAGCGCACCCTGATCCGGACAACGCCAAGTGCGACGGTCCTTGCGCCTTGCGCCTGGACAAGCTCGAGCCTTTCCTCACCCAGCTCAAGCAGCTGGATGATCTGATCAAGAATTTTTCGCCAATCGAAACTGCTTGAAGCCTTGAAGCTATCTACGGAGTGTTAATAAAAATGGCAAAGATCGTCGACATCAAAGGGCGTGAAGTTCTCGACTCCCGTGGCAACCCCACCGTGGAAGCGGACGTTATCCTCGATAACGGCATCATCGGTAGCGCTTGTGCGCCGTCCGGTGCGTCCACCGGTTCGCGCGAGGCGCTGGAGCTGCGCGATGGCGACAAAAGCCGTTATATGGGTAAAGGCGTACTGAAGGCCATCGGCAACATCAATGGACCGATTCGCGATCTGCTGCTGGGCAAGGACCCTGTCGACCAGAAGGCTCTGGATCGAGCAATGATCGAGCTGGACGGCACCGACAACAAAGCCAAGCTGGGTGCCAACGCCATCCTCGCTGTGTCCCTCGCTGCTGCCAAGGCCGCCGCTCAGGACCAGGACCTGCCTCTCTATGCGCATATCGCCAACCTCAACGGCACGCCTGGCCAGTACTCCATGCCGGTACCGATGATGAACATCATCAACGGCGGCGAGCATGCCGACAACAACGTCGACATCCAAGAATTCATGGTGCAGCCCGTCGGCGCTAAGACCTTTGCCGATGCCCTGCGCATGGGCACTGAAATCTTCCATAACCTCAAGGCCGTGCTGAAAGCCCGTGGCCTGAGCACTTCGGTCGGCGACGAAGGTGGCTTCGCACCGAACCTGGCGTCCAACGAAGATGCGCTGGCGGCCATCGCCGAAGCCGTCGAGAAGGCCGGCTACAAGCTGGGCGATGACGTGACCCTGGCGCTGGACTGCGCTTCGAGCGAGTTCTACAAGGACGGCAAGTACGATCTTGCAGGCGAAGGCAAGGCATTCGACGCCGCCGGTTTCGCCGATTACCTAGCGGGTCTGACTCAGCGTTATCCGATCATCTCCATCGAAGATGGCATGGATGAATCCGACTGGGACGGCTGGAAGGTTCTGACCGACAAGATCGGCAGCAAGGTTCAGCTGGTTGGCGACGATCTGTTCGTGACCAATACCAAGATCCTCAAGGAAGGTATCGAGAAGGGCATCGGTAACTCGATCCTGATCAAGTTCAACCAGATTGGCTCGTTGACCGAAACCCTAGAAGCCATCCAGATGGCCAAGGCCGCAGGTTACACGGCGGTGATTTCCCACCGTTCCGGCGAAACCGAAGACCACACCATCGCGGATCTGGCCGTGGGCACTGCTGCTGGTCAGATCAAGACCGGTTCGCTGTGCCGCTCTGACCGTGTTTCGAAGTACAACCAGCTGCTGCGTATCGAGGAGCAGCTCGGCGGAAAAGCGGCCTACAAGGGGCGTGCCGAGTTTCGCGGCTAATACTTCGCATGCTAGAAAGGGGCGGCGTTAGTCGCCCTTTTTTGTGGATAACGTTCAGCACTGATAAGGTCGCCGTCGAAATGAGGCGATGCGCCCGCCAGCAAAGGAAGCCAGGCCATGTCGCTGACCGCTGCATATATCACGTCATCTGAAACCAACCGAAGCCGTTCCATGCCGTCCATGCGTAGCCCCTACTGGTTGTTCGTCGTTCTGATCCTGTTGTTGGGTGGTCTTCAGTACCGTCTGTGGGTGGGCGAGGGGAGCCTTGCTCAGGTCAGCGGGCTGAACAAGCAGATCGCTGAACAGCAAGGCGAGAACCAGCGTTTGCTCGAGCGCAATCGCATCCTCGAGGCTGAGGTGATGGAGCTCAAGCAGGGCATGGAAACCGTCGAAGAACGTGCTCGTCAGGAGCTTGGGATGGTCAAGGAAGGCGAGACGCTATTCCAGCTCACAGAGTAAGGACGGCCATGTTCCCGGAGTTCTGGACCGTGATACCGGCTGCCGGTGTCGGTAGCCGCATGCGCGCCGATCGGCCTAAGCAATACCTGCCCTTGGCCGGCAAGAGCGTCATCGAACATACGCTCAGCTGTTTTCTCAACCATCCCGGTTTGCTTGGGTTGGTCGTCGGCTTGGCCGCCGATGATCCGTACTGGGCGAGTCTGGACTGCGCCAAGGACCCTCGCATTCAACGCGCTGACGGCGGCGCCGAACGTGCAGACTCGGTACTGGCCGGGCTACATCGTCTGTCCGAGCTAGGCGCACGAGACGGCGACTGGGTGCTGGTGCATGATGCCGCTCGGCCCAATCTCTCGCGTCAGGATCTCGACAAACTGCTGGCCGAACTGGGCGACGATCCAGTCGGCGGGCTACTCGCCGTACCGGCTCGTGACACTTTGAAACGAGCAGGTGCCGACGGACGAGTCGTGGAAACCATCGACCGTAGCGTGATATGGCAGGCTTTCACACCGCAAATGTTTCGCCTCGGGGCGTTACGCGATGCGCTTACCAACGCGCTCGAAGCTGGTGCAGCCGTTACTGATGAAGCGTCCGCGCTGGAATGGGCGGGATTCAGTCCGCGGCTGATAGAAGGGCGCTCAGATAATTTAAAGATCACGCGTCCAGAAGATCTGCAATGGCTGCAGCAGCGCTGGCAATCGTGATTGCGCAGCGCTGTGCGTCGTGAAGCGCGATTCTTTCGCAGTTTCGTGGCGGTGACTGATCAGTAGCGGTAGATCGCCGCCGCGCCGCTCGCGGTTGGCATACGCTCGGTGGGCACCGAGATCACTTCGCCGCCTTGTTCCAACGTCCAGATCGTCAACTCGTCGAGCAGATCGGGTGTGGTGGCTGACCCATCGTCGACCGCTATCGCCTTGCCTTCCTGCTTGTCCGCCATCCCCGGTATCTGGCGATCAGCTTCGACCAGCAACGTCGCCACCCGACCTTCCAGAGTCGCCTGACCGATCTGTTCGAGCTGATCGGTGGCCAGACCTTGACCGTGCGATTCGCCGTACTGGTTGATGAATCCTTCGAGGCGTTTGATATAACGCGGCTGCATTACCATCCAACTCTTTTCTCGCAGCTCGTCCCGACTGAGCAGGGAGACATCGTTTTCGATACCGTCGGGTAACAGAAACTCGTTGTGACTGAGCTTGCGGAAGTGGGACTGGTGTTCTGCGAGTCCAGCGAGAATCAGCGGCAGTCGGGTCTTGCGGCTGTGATGCTCAAGGAAGGCGCGATCGACTTCTCGGAAGAAGCGTTCGCGGTCTCGATCGATTTCGTCCTGTCGCCCGGCCCCGCCGCTTTCAACCTGCATGGGGTCGCCACGCTCGCTGGCGCGGCTATAACCTTGCGGAAATCCTGTTTGACCTTTCTCAGTCAGGTCGCGGCCAAGTGCCTCTTCCACAGTCTTCGGTACGCCGTCGGCAAGCGGAACTTCATCGACACCATCACGGTTGCCTTCGAACAGGCGTACCGAATCCAGCGTTATCGCGAGGATCTGGTAACGATCGGCGGATTGGGCAATGCGCAGCAGCGGCTTAAGGTGCATACGATCATTAGCGACCGCCAGCTCCGGCACGTTGCGCTGCAGTCGGAACACCTCGAAATAGTCTTTGGCGCCGAACACGGCCAAGCCGTCGCGATTGGAGTTCCAGAAATCGACATCATCGATCAGCGCGTAAAACGGCTCGAGCAGCGATTTGGCCTGATCGCCTCGGCCCTGCTGTTTGAGAGAATCTTCGAGCTGTCGCACCAGATGCTTAAAGCGGATCGGGTCTTGCTGGCGCTCGGGAAAGCTGCGGTGGGTGGGCTGGTACAGCGACAGGCAGGGTGCCTCGCGCTTCGCCAGCAGCTGGGACATGGTTTCACGATCGAGCAATCTGTTCATGCATGGCCTCTTTCGTAGTCGGGTGGTTCGGTCCCTCGGGCGTTGACGGCCTGGTTCGTGACGGGTCAGTGATGGTTGAGTTTGTCCAGGGCATGCGCCAAGGCATGGTTGAGCTTTTCCGCGGCGCCGTCGATGGCGAGCGTCATGGAGTCCGCCTTGTGGGTGGCCGAAATTGGCTCATGGCCTTTCACTCGGGCTTCCATCTGACAACGCTTGTCCTGAGGGCCGCTCTTACCGCTGTTCTCATCGTTGAGATGAACTTCGACTCGGGTCAGCTGATCATCGAAACGCTCCAGCTCACTCTCCACAGTTGCTTTCACGTGCTCCTCGAGGTTGCTGGTTACGCTGACGCTGTGATTGCTGTTCACCAGAATCTGCATGATGTCCTCCTGATTGAATCGCCGGGTAGCTCCAGGCAAACGCAAAGGGCACCGGCTACACAATATCGACGTGGCCTACGGAGGCGGGTTCCTCCCGAAATAGGCAGTCAGACGCGCGGCGCCGTAGCACCTCAGTTGCGTCCGCTGCGGTATTCCGGGCGACTGGCCAGGCCTTGCTTCAATGCTTGGATCAGCAGGCGCACCTTTGGCAGCGGATAGCGGCGCTGCGGGTAGACGGCCCAGACGGCGGTATTGGGTGGCTGATTGGCTTCCAGCAGCGACACCAGCTCACCTCGGCGCAGCGGCTCCTGCACGTAGTAATCCGGCAACTGACACAGCCCGAAGCCGCGCAGGGCGGCGTCCAGTACCGCCTGGCCGCTGTTGCAACGCCAATTGCCGCTGGGTTTGAACGGTTGCTCACGGCCATCGACCTGCAGCATCCAGCTATCGCCCGTGCCCACCAGGCAGTTGTGCCGCGCCAGTTCGGAAAGCGTGTGCGGGCGCCCGTAGCGTTCGAGGTAGGCCGGCGCGGCACACAGGTACATGGCCCGCGGCGCGATGCGGGTTGCCACAAGCCGCGATTCGCTGAGCCGGCCCAAGCGTATGGCCAGATCGAAGCCCTCCTGCACCAAGTCCAGGGTGCGGTTGGACAGCTCGATCTCGACCCGCAATTGCGGATGCTGCGCCATGAACTCGTTCACCAGCGGCACGATGAAGCGCTCGCCGTAAGCCACGGCAGCGGTCATGCGCAGTAGCCCGGTGGGAGCCGCGTGCAGGTCACCGATGGCATGGAAGGCTTCGTCGCGCTCTTCGATCAAGCGCTGGCAACGGGAAAGAAAGGTATGCCCTGCCTCGGTCAGCGAGACGCGGCGCGTGGTGCGGTAGAGCAGGCGGGCCTGCAAGCGCTCTTCGAGGCGCGCCACCTGGCGGCTGACGTGAGAGGACGATACCCGCAATTGCTCGGCGGCTCGCATGAAGCTGCCGCATTCGGCGACGGCGACGAATTCGTCGAGACCTTCCCAGCGATTCATGTCGGACTCCTATTTAGAGACGTGATTATCCCTATGTGGCAACAATGTTTTCACGTTCAGCTCATTAACCCAGCGTACGGATGAAACTACACTCTGTTTCATTCACCAAGAGGAGTCCTTCATGACCATCAAATCACGCGCCGCCGTAGCCTTTGGCCCCAATCAGCCTCTGCAGATCGTCGAAGTGGATGTCGAGCCGCCCAAGGCCGGCGAGGTACTGGTGCGCATCGTTGCAACCGGCGTTTGCCATACCGACGCCTACACCTTGTCCGGTGAGGATTCCGAAGGTGTGTTTCCCTGCATTCTCGGCCACGAGGGTGGCGGTATCGTCGAGGCGGTTGGCGAGGGCGTGACCTCGGTGGCGGTGGGCGATCACGTCATCCCGCTGTATACGGCCGAGTGCCGCCAGTGCAAGTTCTGCACCTCCGGCAAGACCAACCTCTGCAGCGCAGTGCGTGCCACGCAGGGTAAGGGCCTGATGCCGGACGGCACCACCCGTTTTAGTTACCAGGGCGAGCCGATCTACCACTACATGGGCACCTCGACCTTTTCCGAGTACACGGTGCTGCCGGAAGTCTCGGTCGCGAAGATTCCCAAGGAAGCGCCGCTGGACAAGGTCTGCCTGCTGGGCTGCGGCGTTACCACCGGCATCGGTGCGGTGCTCAACACCGCTAAGGTGGAGGCGGGCGCGACGGTGGCTATCTTCGGTCTCGGTGGCATCGGCCTGGCGGCGATCATCGGCGCGAAGATGGCTGGCGCCAGCCGCATCATCGCGATCGACATTAATCCTTCCAAGTTCCGCATCGCCGAAGAGTTGGGCGCGACTGACTTCGTCAATCCGAAGGATCACGACAGGGCGATCCAGGAGGTCATCGTCGAGATGACCGACGGAGGCGTGGACTATTCCTTCGAGTGCGTCGGAAACGTGCAATTGATGCGCGCCGCATTGGAATGCGCGCACAAGGGCTGGGGCGAATCGGTCATCATCGGCGTCGCCGGTGCGGGACAGGAGATCAGCACCCGTCCGTTCCAGCTGGTTACCGGCCGCGTCTGGCGCGGTAGCGCCTTCGGTGGCGTCAAGGGCCGCACCGAACTGCCCAGCTACGTCGAAAAGTCCCAGAACGGCGAAATCCCTCTGGATACTTTCATCACCCACAACATGGGGCTGGATGAGATCAACCAGGCGTTCGACCTGATGCATGAAGGCAAGAGCATCCGCACCGTCATTCATTTCTAAGCCAGAAGCTGGAAGCTCTTAGCTTGAAGCCACACGCTTCCAGCTTCCAGCTTCCAGCTTCCAGCTTCCAGCTTCCAGCGGCCCGGAGGGCTTATGACTCTTGAAAACATCTCCTGCCAGAAGAGCTTCGGCGGCTGGCACAAGCGTTACCGTCATCGCTCCAGCAGCCTGAACTGCGACATGGTGTTCGCCGTGTACTTGCCGCCGCAGGCGGAGCAGGGCGAGAAGCTGCCGGTGCTGTATTGGTTGTCGGGGCTGACCTGCACCGACGAGAACTTCATGCAGAAAGCCGGTGCGCATCGGCTGGCCGCCGAGCTGGGGCTGATCATCGTCGCGCCGGATACCAGCCCGCGCGGGCCGGCCGTCCCGGATGACCCGGACGGTGCCTGGGATTTCGGCCTGGGTGCCGGTTTCTACCTCAACGCTACACAGAAGCCCTGGGCGCAGCACTACCGCATGTACGACTACGTGGTCGATGAATTGCCGGCGTTGATCGAGGCGAACTTCCCGGTGTCCGACAAGCGCGGCATCAGTGGGCACTCCATGGGCGGCCACGGTGCGCTGGTCTGTGCGCTGAAGAATCCTGGACGTTATCAATCGGTTTCGGCCTTCTCGCCCATCACCAATCCCGCCAATTGCCCCTGGGGCGAAAAGGCGTTTTCCCGCTATCTGGGCGAGGATCGCTCGCGCTGGCGCGAATGGGATACCTGCGCGCTGTTGGCCGAAGCCGGCGAGAAGCTACCGCTGCTGGTGGATCAGGGTGACCGTGACGACTTCATGGAAAACCAGCTCAAGCCCGAGGCGCTGGAGGCTGCGGCCAAGGCGGCGGGGCACCCGCTGACCCTGCGCATCCAGCCGGGCTACGACCACAGCTACTATTTCATCGCCAGCTTCATTGATGATCATCTGCGACATCATGCCGAGGCGTTGAGGTCCTGACAGGAAGGCGTTCCCCCGCGGGAATGGAAACGATCAAAACGAAAAAAGGCCCAACCGGAGTGACCGGCTGGGCCTTTTCATCGCTTGGAGCTAGAGCGATGGATAATCGGTGTAGCCCTCTGCGCCCTGGGCGTAGAACAGCTCAGGTTTGGGCTCGTTGAGCGGCGCGTCCTGGCGCAGGCGCTCGACCAGGTCCGGGTTAGCGATATAAGGAATGCCGAAGGCCACCGCGTCGGCTTTGCCGTCGGCCAGCCAGGCGTTGGCCTGTTCGCCAGTGAAGCGTTCGTTGGCGATGTAGACGCCGCCGAAGATCTGCTTCAGCTGCGGGCCGAGGCTGTCTTCTCCGGCTTTTTCACGCGTGCAGATGAATGCGATGCCGCGCTTACCGAGCTCGCGAGCCACGTAGCCGAAGGTCTCGGTGCGGTTGGAGTCGCCCATATCGTGGGAGTCGGCACGCGGTGCCAGGTGTACGCCGACGCGGCCGGCGCCCCAAACGCTGATCGCGGCATCGGTGACTTCCAACATCAGGCGTGCGCGATTTGCTAGCGAGCCGCCGTACTGGTCGGTACGCTGGTTGGTGCTGTCCTGCAGGAACTGGTCGAGCAGATATCCATTGGCACCGTGAATTTCCACACCGTCGAAACCGGCTTCCTTGGCATTTTCGGCACCTTTGCGGTAGGCCTCGACGATGCCGGCTATTTCTTCGGTTTCCAGCGCGCGCGGCGTTTCGTAATCCTTCATCGGCCGTACCAGGCTTACATGTCCGGCCGGCTTGATGGCGCTGGGTGCGACCGGCAGCTCGCCGTCGAGGTAGAGCGGGTCGGAGATGCGGCCAACATGCCAGAGCTGCAGTACGATCTTGCCGCCCTTGGCATGTACCGCGTCGGTGATCTTCTTCCAGCCCTGCACCTGCTCGGCGGACCAGATGCCGGGCGTGTCCGGGTAGCCGACGCCCATGGGCGTTACCGAGGTGGCTTCGCTGATGATGAGGCCGGCATCGGCGCGCTGGGCGTAGTACTCGACCATCAGCTCGCCCGGTACGCGGCCGGGCTCGGCACGGCAGCGGGTCAGAGGCGCCATGATGACGCGGTTAGCCAGTTCCAGCTCGCCAATGCGGATCGGATCGAAAAGTGTGGGCATGGTGTTGCTCCTTCTATAGAAGATTCAGAGTTCCTGGCCGATGCGGGCCAGAAAATCCTGGATGACCGGCTCATTGCGTTGAAAGAAATGCCACTGGCCGACTTTGCGGCTGGTGATCAACCCGGCTCGCTGTAGGGTGGCCAAGTGGGCCGATACCGTCGATTGCGAAAGACCGGCCCGCTGGTCGATCTGCCCGGCGCAGACGCCGTTCTCCAGGGAATGGTGCTGCTCGGGAAAATACCGTTGCGGCTCCTTCAGCCACTGCAGGATTTCCCGGCGTAGCGGGTGGGCGAGGGCCTTGATGATGTCGTCGAAGTCGTCGGGCATGGGGTTCGTCTGGTTCGGTTTATCGCGATGGAGCGAAATATATATCGTCGAATAACGATATGGGATCGATTCGGTTGATGGTGACTATCGCGCTCGTTGATGCCGGCTCCGGAGCCGATGAGCCAAGCCATCACGTCTCCTGTAGAATCCGCCGCTGATCTTTCAAGGGTGTTCTGACTATGCGTATTGGCCACGGCTATGACGTGCACCGCTTCGGCGAGGGCGACTTCATTACCCTCGGTGGAGTACGGATTCCTCACAGGTTCGGTCTGCTGGCGCATTCCGATGGTGACGTGCTGCTGCATGCGCTCAGCGATGCGCTGCTCGGTGCCGCCGCGCTGGGCGATATCGGCAAGCATTTCCCGGATACCGACCCGCAGTTCAAGGGCGCCGACAGCCGTGTACTGCTGCGCCATGTCCTGGAACAGGTGAAGAGCAAGGGCTGGGAGGTCGGTAATGTCGACGCCACCCTCATTGCCCAAGCACCGAGGATGGCGCCGCATATCGAGGCCATGCGCGGCCTGATCGCCGAAGATCTGCAGGTCGAGTTGGACCAGGTCAACGTCAAGGCCACCACTACCGAGAAGCTGGGTTTCGTCGGGCGGGAAGAGGGCATCGCCGTTCACGCCGTCGCCCTGCTGGTCCGCGCATGACCGAAGACCAATTGCTCGGGCCGCAGGCGCACGGCGGGCCATGTGGCAGCGCGGTGCTCAAGGCCGTGGCCGAGGACTTTCAAGTCGATGAAGTGCTGGACATTCCGTTGTCCGGCGAAGGCGAGCACCTCTGGCTCTGGGTCGAGAAGCGCAACCTCAATACCGAGGAAGCGGCCCGCCGCATCTCCCGCGCCGCCGGAGTCCCGGTGCGCAATATCAGCTACGCCGGTCTGAAGGATCGTCAAGCGCTGACCCGCCAGTGGTTCAGCCTGCATCTGCCGGGCAAGGCCGATCCCACTTTGGATAGAGCTGAAGACGAAACACTGAGGATTCTCAAGACCTGCCGTCACCAGCGTAAACTGCAGCGCGGCGCCCACTCGGCTAACGGCTTCACCCTGCGCCTGACACAACTGCAGGCCGAACACGCTGAACTGGACGCGCGCCTCGAGCGAATCAAGACGCACGGCGTGCCTAACTATTTCGGCCTGCAGCGCTTCGGCTTCGAGGGCAGCAACGTTCATGGCGCGCGCGAATATGCCGAGCGACAGGAGCTTCCCGTGCAACGCAACCTGCGCTCGCGGCTGCTCTCGGCGGGGCGCAGCTATATGTTCAATCGGGTCTTGGCCGAGCGTGTCGCGAGCGGGACCTGGGATAAGGCTCAGGTGGGCGATCTGTTGGCCTTCACCGACAGTCGGAGCTTCTTCCCAGCAGGCGAGCCCGAATGCAGCGACCCGCGTCTGGCCATGCTCGACCTGCACCCTACCGGCCCCTTGTGGGGCGGCGGCGAGGCGCCCCCAGGCGGCATGACACAGGTTCTGGAATCGAATGCCGCGGCAACGGAGCCGGCAATCGCCAAATGGCTCGCAGAAGCTGGAATGAAGCATGAACGGCGTATTCTTCGCCTCCCCATCGGCGGCTTGTCGTGGCATTATCCCGGGCCTGACATTCTGCAACTTGAATTCGTCCTGCCGACCGGATGCTTCGCCACAGCCGTGGTGCGCGAGCTGGTCAGCCTGGCAGGGCAGACGGACATCTGATGCGTATTCTGATCGCTAACGACGACGGGGTGTATGCACCCGGGCTCGCCGCGCTTTATGACGCGCTGGCCGATTATGCCGAGTGCCGCGTAGTCGCCCCTATCCAGGACATGAGCGGCGCCAGTAGTGCGCTGACGCTGGATCGCCCGCTTCATCCTACGACCATGCCGAACGGTTTCATCGGCGTGAACGGCACACCTACCGATTGCGTTCACCTGGGCATGAATGGGCTGCTCGACGAAGCACCCGACATGGTGGTTTCCGGTATTAATCTGGGCGCCAATCTGGGGGACGACGTCCTGTACTCAGGCACCGTCGCTGCAGCAATCGAAGGCCGCTTCACTGGCAAACCGGCATTTGCGTTTTCGCTGATCTCGCGCGCTCCGGACAATCTGCCTACGGCTGCCTACATCGCTCGCAAGCTGGTCGAGAAACACGATCAGCTCGAACTGCCGCCACGTACCGTGCTCAGCATCAACGTGCCCAACCTGCCGCTGGATCATATCCGCGGCATTCAGTTGACCCGCCTTGGGCACCGTAGCCGGGCCAAACCGCCTGTGAAGCAAGCCAACCCGCGAGGCAAGGATGGATACTGGATTTCGGTTGCCGGCGACGTTGAAGACGGCGGCCCGGGGACCGATTTCCATGCGGTGATGCAGGGCTACGTGTCGATTACACCGTTGCAGCTCGATCGGACGTTCCATGAAGCGTTCAGGGGACTCGATAACTGGCTGGAGGACGTACTGTGAATCACCGTGGACAAGATGATCTGCTGCGCCACGGCACCGGCATGACTTCGCAGCGCACCCGCGATCGCCTGATTCAGCGGTTGTACGAGGAAGGTCTGTCCGATCCTCGCGTGCTCGAGGTCATTCGACGCACGCCGCGTCATCTGTTCGTCGACGAGGCTCTGTCGCATCGCGCTTACGAAGACACCGCGCTGCCAATCGGACACAACCAGACCATCTCGCAGCCGTTCATGGTCGCGCGCATGAGCGAGCTGCTACTTGCAGACGGCCCGCTGGATAAAGTGTTGGAAATCGGTACCGGCTCCGGCTATCAAACCGCTGTGCTGGCACAACTGGTCGAGCGGGTATTCTCGGTCGAGCGCATCCAGGCGCTGCAGGATCGTGCAAAAGAGCGTCTGGTCGAACTCAAATTGCGTAATGTGGTCTTTCGCTGGGGTGATGGTTGGGAAGGTTGGCCTGCATTGGCGCCTTATAACGGCATCATCGTTACCGCGGCGGCAGCCGACGTACCACAAGCCCTGCTCGATCAACTGGCTCCCGGCGGGCGGCTGGTGATTCCGGTCGGGGTTGGCGAAGTCCAGCAACTGATGCTGATCATTCGAGAGGAAGACGGTTTTTCCCGCCACTTGCTGGATACCGTGCGCTTCGTGCCGCTGCTTAATGGACCTGTAGTTTGATCTCAGCGGAAGGAAGCATGAAAAACGCGTTGTTGTTGTACCTAAAGGGCGTCGCGATGGGCGCGGCAGATGTCGTGCCGGGCGTCTCTGGCGGTACCATCGCTTTTATTACCGGCATCTACGATGAGCTGTTGCGTTCAATAGGCGCGGTACCGGGCGCTGCGATGCTGTTGTTTCGTGGCCGCATTCGGGA
>NZ_JAMOII010000007.1 GCF_024448985.1 Stutzerimonas stutzeri | reverse complement strand
CATTCTACAGCTTTGGTTCGCCATGTCACGGCCTAATTTAGGATAGCGCCTATTTCTTCAAGCGCTTAGCGAAACGCTGATACCTGATTTCGCAGCAGCAGCCGGGAACTGCCGGGCCGGTGTGGCGCTCGGGCTGGGCTTTTGATGGTAACGAGTGATTCGCAGCATCCCCCAAAGCATCGCCAGTGCGGCAGCGCTCCAGCCGAAGATCATCAAAAGAATTACCAGTGCGGGAGTGATCATTGTTGGATTCCTTTCTAACCTGACATCAGCCTCTGTAGCTGGGACCTGGGTTTGGATGGACGGTTCCGCTGCCGCTGGTCAGTGATGCTGCTCGGCGGCGCACGGCTCGCACTGAGGGTTGCCTAACGATTGCCACGACTCTTGAAGGAGGAGATATGAAGACCTGTCTAGTTATCACGCTTGGCTTCGTGGCTGGGCTTGCCGCGATCGGCACAGCTGCCGCATCGGCCGATTCCGTTGATATCGAGTTGGCACAAAACACGGGTGCGGTCGACCGTTCTTTGGGTAACGGCTCGATGGGCGTCGGTGAAGGGATCCGGCGGCTACCCGAGCAGCCCGGGGCAGATCGAGTCGAGAGCAAGGAGCGGCAAAAAAAGATCTACGACGAAGCGGGTCACGGTGATAACGACACCGATATGGAACATCGCCCGCGCCGAACCCTCGGTGATCGTGATCGCGATGACGACTGACTGGCTGAATCGATGAAACGGGAGAGCAACGATGTCGAACACACTTGTCTTGATGACCGCTGGCCTGATATTCGTTTCCGGCGCTGCCTTGGCCGAGCCCAGCGGTGAGCTGTCCAATCCTTCTACTACCGATAACCAAGCGATAGAGCAGCCTTCATCCGATATTGGGGGCGCAACGCAGGATGAACGGGACGATGGCGAAGGGGTGGATGATGAGCCTGGGTTAGGCACCATGGGCACGGGAGCCTCCGGCACCACGGGTGGCATGGGCGCAACGACCGGAACCGATACCATTGGAGACCGCGAAGATACAGACCAGTAGTCGCCAGGCGGCACGCCCAGGGCGTTTCTAAGCGCGGTCGGCCTACGTACAATGCGCTCCTTTTTCGATTGGGCTGTTTCTGATGCAAATTGCCTTGGCCCCCATGGAAGGGCTGGTCGATGAGATTCTTCGCGATGTGCTGACGGGTGTCGGCGGTATCGATTGGTGCGTGACCGAGTTCATTCGAGTGTCGGATCGCCTGTTGCCGCCGTCCAGCTTCCGCAAGCTTGCACCCGAGCTCGATAACGGCGCCCGGACTCGCGCCGGCACCCAGTTGCGTGTGCAATTGCTGGGTTCGGATCCGTCTTGCCTGGCCGACAATGCGGCCTTTGCCTGCACCCTCGGTGCGCCTGCCATCGATCTTAACTTCGGCTGTCCGGCTAAAACGGTAAACAAATCTCGTGGCGGCGCTGTTCTGCTCAAGGAGCCCGAACTGCTTCATTCGATACTGCGCGAGGTACGCAAGGCGGTGCCTGCACATGTCCCGGTCACGGCCAAGATGCGGCTGGGTTTCGACAGTCCGGACGGGGCGCTAGATTGCGCCAGAGCCCTGGTGGATGGTGGTGCGGAGCAACTGGTCGTGCATGCCCGGACCAAGTTGCAGGGTTACAAGCCGCCTGCGCATTGGGAGTGGGTCGCCAAGGTTCAGGATGTAGTGAATATCCCTGTGTTCGCTAATGGCGATATCTGGTCGCTGGACGACTGGCGTCGTTGCCGCGAAATCAGCGGCGTCGAAGACATCATGCTAGGGCGTGGATTGGTCTGTCGGCCGGACCTGGCGCGCCAGATCAATGCAGCAAAGCATGGTGCAGAGGTTGAGCCGATGAGCTGGGAAGATCTGCAGCCGCTGCTCGCTGGCTTCTGGTTGCAGGCGCGCCGCAAGATCTCTCCGCGCTACGCACCCGGGCGTCTCAAACAATGGATTTCCATGCTGACTCGTACTTATCCGCAAGCCGTTACGCTGTTTGCCCAGCTGCGGCGGATGGACGATTGCGAGCGACTCGATGCCTTGTTGGGCATCACCTGCAAGGCATCGGAGTTCGAGGCGGTTATCTAGCGCCCGCCGCTGACGTCCAGTAGGGCGCCACTGGTGTAGCTGGCTTTTTCACTGGCCAGCCATAGAATCGCCTCAGCCACTTCCTCAGCGTCACCGCCGCGCCCCATGGGCACGCTGGCCTTGACGCGCTCAACGCGGCCCGGCTCACCACCGCTGGCATGAATCTCTGTACGAATCACGCCCGGCCGCACCGCATTGACCCGAATGCCTTCTGCGGCAACTTCTTTCGCCAGGCCAAGCGTCATGCTATCGATCGCGCCCTTGGCGGCCGCGTAATCGATGTATTCGTTAGGCGCGCCGAGCTTTGCGGCAATCGAGGAGACATTGACGATGGCGCCGCCGTTGCCGCCATAGCGGGTGGACATGCGTTTCACCGCCTCGCGCGCGCAAAGGAAACTGCCGGTCACATTGGTCGCGAACACCCGCACCAGCCGCGCCGCATCCATCTCGTCCAGACGCATCTGCCGTTCCAGCATGCCGGCGTTATTGACCAGCACGTCGAGCCTGCCGAATTCCTTGTCGATCGTGGCGAACAGGCTGGCGACCTGTGCCTCGTCTGCGATATCGGCTCTTACCGCGATGGCGTGTGTGCCGGCAACTCGAAGCTCCTCGAGCAACTGCTGCGCGATATCTTGACGCTGATGGAAGTTGAGGCACAGCGCGTAGCCTTCGGCTGCGGCGAGCCTGGCGGTGGCCGCACCGATGCCTCGGCTGCTGCCTGTAATCAGCATGACTCTGGACATGAAAACTCCGACGAATGGTCTTGAAATGGGCGGGGCAATTCCTATTTAGGGTTACACAGGATGCCGAATTCGGGTCCTGTAGTAACCACTCGCTGACTATCAGGAGATACAAATGACTAGTTTTTCCATGGCTCCGCTGTTCCGCCAATCCATTGGCTTCGATCGTTTCAATGATCTGTTCGAGTCGGCCCTGCGTAACGACGCGGGCAGCTCGTTCCCACCGTATGACGTTGAAAAGCACGGCGATGACCAGTACCGCATCATCGTAGCAGCCGCCGGTTTCCAGGAGTCCGATCTGGATCTGCAGGTCGAGCGTGGCGTGCTGACCATTAGCGGCGGGAAACGAGAGAGCAGTGGTGAGAACGTCACCTATCTGCACCAGGGTATTGCCCAGCGTGCGTTCAAGCTCTCCTTCCGTCTCGCCGATCATATCGAGGTCCGAGGCGCAGCACTCAACAACGGCCTGCTGAGCATCCAGCTCGAGCGCGTGGTTCCGGAAGAGGCCAAGCCCAAGCGCATACCGATTAACGGTGAGCGCCTGGCTCTGAACGAGGCGTAACCCGCAAGGGGTCGCATTGCGGCTCGTCGACTGATGGAGAACCCCGCCGCTTCGGCGGGGTTTTCGTTTGTGGCTCGCGTGATTCAATCCGGAAAGACAGCTGCTCGGCTTGAACATAGAGGATCGTTGGGCTGTCTCTGTTAGAACGATCGGGCGAGTTTGTCTACTCCTAAGAAGCCGAAATTGCCTTAAAAAAGCGTTGACATGTTACGGTTATGCACATTCTGGGAAACGTAACCCACCGGCTTCGCCGTCACCGCTCAAGAAATTTCTGGACATTCTTAAGTTGCTGATTTTAAAGGCTTTATGTTCGCTGAGCAAAAACCCATCGATCTGTTTGAAGGCCGCGTCAGACGGGCGTTTGGGGAAGTCATCCAAGAACTGTTCACAAGGTTATCCACAGGAATTGTGGATAATTGCCGAATGCTTCTATGGCGCGGTTTTGCAGGAGGTATTCGATGAAGCTCCCTTGGAAATTCTTCCGCTATTTGCCCATAGCGCAACGCGTACTCGCCCGTGGACGGTTACCCATGGTGCTGCTTGCCGTCGCTCGCAAGCGCTCGGCACGTGGCGGGCTTATGAAAGGTCTGCGTGAAGACCTGGGTTTGCTGCAGGCGTTATGTGTGGCTTGGTGGCGGGGCGAGTACAGGGCCATCAGCAGACCTGCGCTGATCGCTGCAGTGGCTGGGCTGTTGTACTTCCTCTCGCCGATGGATGCCATACCGGACTGGATCCCCGGGCTTGGCTTCATCGACGATCTCGCGGTGCTGGGATGGGTCATGCGCAAATGGTCCGGCGAGCTGCAGGCATTCCGCGATTGGAGAGACAGCCAGCCGGTTGATGTGCAAGCTGACATCGATCGTCTCCCTTCGATAGATGAGCCGATGGCGGACGACGTTAGCCATGCGCGTAGTGCCCGATTCCGAGACGATACACCAAGGGATTAATCCTTTCGTGCTGCTATGGGCGGCCACGCTTTCACTCTCTTAGTGCGCACCCGTAGGCTAAAAATCCGTCCTCAGGCTGTTAAGATCCGCTTTCATTCATGGACAAACGAGCGGGGTAGCGGATGAGTGTTCAGGTCATCATGCGTGACGGTGTGCCAGAGTACGCCGTGCTGCCTTGGGATGAATATCAGGCGCTGCTGAGTGAACGTAATGGGCGCACTGCCCAGGCGGGCGCAGAGGCTCCGATTGCTTTACCGAAATTCAGCGAATTGTCGGCGATGCGTGAAGCCAAGGGCATGAGTCAGGAGACGCTGGCGCGTTCCGTAGGCATCAGCCCCGTTTACCTTGGCCTTATCGAAAGCGGCGAGCGTGATCCCGGTGACCCCATACGCCGCTCTCTAGCCCGTGCGATGGAGATCGAAGGATGGGAGCCGGAAGCTTGAAAGACGCCGCGCCGTCGATTCGCATCAGCCGCCCGCACTGGCAGGCGTTGCTGGATGAGTTGACCGCCGCTCGACGGCAGCGTCATCTGGTGACCTATCGTGCGCTGGTCGAACGCCTCCAGTTACCCACGCCGGCGATGCAGACATTGACGGCTGCACTGGAGTACTTGGCGACGCTGGACGCACGCGCTGGCCGACCGTTGCGCAGCGCACTGGTGATCAGCCAAGGTGCCAGCCGTTTACCCAGAACGGGTTTCTTCGAATGCGCCGCTCGTCTTGGGCGGTTTGCAGGTCCTACCGATGGCGCAGCTGCTGCTTCCTGGCATGCGGGCGAAGTCGCGCGCGTGTTCGAATTCGATTATCCGGAGGCGCCGTAATGCTGCACAAGGTTCGGGCGCGCGCCGGTTATCTGACCGCACGCAAGCTGTTGAGCATGCGTTGGGCTGTCGAGCAGCCTAAGTTGTGGCGCTGGATGGAGGGCCAGTTTTCGCGTATGGCCGCGATAGGTGATCCGAAGGCGCAGAGTTTTTACGGGCACATCCTGCTTTTCAGAGGGCAGGGTTATGGTGCAAGACGGGAAGGCATTCGTTTGTTGCGCCTGGCCGCCGAAGGAGGCGATGCCAAGGCTGCTTACCAGATGGGCGTGATCGCCTTAAGTGAGGATGCCGAACACGGCCCGGACGGAGCCCAGGCGGCGCATTGGTGGAAGCTCGCCGTCGAGGCCGGACATCCATTGGCCACGGCCCGTCTGGCTCAGTTGTACAAGGCGGGCGGACATGGGTTGGCGCCTGATCGGCAAGAGGCTGAACGTTACAGAGCCAGCGCCGCCAAACACGGCCTCTGAACGCCTAGTGACCGCCGTTCCGTATCGATCGTGTACAGGCTGTAACCCGCCACCTGCTTGGCCTGACGCTTGGCTTCGGAGGCCAGGACGGCGAGAGATGCGGCGTCGATTTCGGGGGTTGGCCCGGACTTGAGAAGGACCGCGCCGATCGAAAGGGAGAGTAGGGGGTAGCGTTGCTGGCCGCCTTGCCGCCCTTCGGCAATGAAGCAACCCTCGGCTAGATGATCGTCGCGGTAGAAGGACCGGCAGCGTCGCTCGAATGTGTCGAACAGTCGGCTGATTCTCGCTGACCAATCTTCAGACTTCATCACCAACATGAAGTCATCCCCACCGATGTGACCGACGAAGTCACGACTCGAATCGATCTGTTCATCCAGGCAGTGAGCAAGACATAGCAGGACCTCGTCACCCTTGGCGTACCCGTACAGGTCGTTGAAGGGTTTGAAATGGTCGATATCGACGTAGCAGATCACCGCCTCTCGATTTTGCCGCAGCAGTCGCGTCAGGCATTGCTGAATCGGTACATTGCCGGGTAGCAGCGTCAGCGGGTTGGCATGGCGTGCCTGCTGAACCTTCATCTCGGTGATCAGCCTCAGCACATCGATGACCCTGCCAAGGCCGTGATAGCGACCGTTGAGGGTGATGACGAAATCTTCGTCGATGCGCTGTCGCGCTCGGCAGGTCAACAGCCGGCTGACCTGTTGCAGCGACTGGCCAAGCTCTACGGCGAGAAAGTCATCGCCCATCAATCTACTGATGGGTTTGCGCGCCAGCAGGTCCGTTGCAAAGGGCTTGAGTAGGGCGTCAGAGAGCAGGCTTCGATGTACGACACCGACTGGCGTGTCCATCGCGTCGAGGACCGCGACCGAATTCAGATTCGCTTGCAGGCGGAACAGTTCCAGCACGTCCGCTATCGGGCAGGAGATGGTAACCGCGGCTTGTTTCAGTACCAGTGGAGACAGGTCCGGCTGGTTCTCGTCCAGCGTATCGTCACGATTCCCCATACTTGGCAACAGCACCGCTGCCTCGGTGGCCGGCACCTCTTCCGGTCGGCCCAACAAGTAGCCCTGAACCAGGTCGATGCCCATGTCCGAAAGAATCCGGAGCTCCTCGCTTAGCTCGATGCCTTCGGCGATCACCTGGGCGCGTGAGGCTCTGGCGATCTTCATGATGGATTCGACAAATTCGCGCTTGATGGCGTCCCGGTGAATGCCATCGATGAAATAACGATCGATTTTGACGTAATCGGGGCGCAGTTCCGACCACATACGCAACCCGGAATACCCGGCGCCGAGATCATCGAGCGCGATCGAGAAACCCATGTCACGGTAGTGATGCAGTGCGGCATCGAGCAGTTCGAAGTCGTCCGTGGGGGTCTGTTCCGTGAGCTCAATCACGACCCTGTCCGCCGGGATGCGATATTTCTGCAGCAGCTCCAAGGTTCGGCCCGGTTTGTGGGCCGCCTCCAGCAGTGTTTCCGGCGATACGTTGAGAAACAGCTTGCCTTGTAGATTCTGCTGGCTATAGCGGCGGCAAGCATTTTCCCGGCATGTCATTTCGAGCTCGTTGAGTCGACCGGCATGTCGTGCGGCCGCGAGCAGATTGATGGGGGAGTGCAGAGCGGTGTTGGACGGGCCGCGCGTCAACGCTTCGTAACCCAGAATATGCCGTTCGGAAAGTGAAACGATAGGCTGGAAAAGGCTGGTGATGTCGCCGTGAGCGAGGATGTTATCCAGCGTGCTCAACTGCTCGGTGACGGTCATGGTGGTCTCGTGTTGGCCGTAGGAATGCGAAGGGCCGCACAGTCAGATGGTGTGAAAACTACTGCGCTCGGTTATGCCGCGTTAAAAACAGGCTCGGATGCGAGCCCAGTCGGAATGCTCATTACAACTCGTAAACTCGAGTACGAGCCCAGTCCGCTTCCTCGCCTGTTTTTGTGGGGACGCCTAGTCCTTGCCTAACCTTCGCTCGCTACGTTGTCACACAGTCTGACAGTGGCGACCCTTCGTATTTCACTACTCGATGATGTCATTTTAATGACATCTTGAGTGGCTATCGCTCTACGGCGGTATGTCCAGCCATTGCGTCCTGCAGTCCGAGGTAGTCCAGCAGAATTCTGCCGCTTTCCGAAAGGTAGGCATCGTCCTCTGGCTTTACCTTTTTCTCTTCAATGACCGGGATCGTTTCATCTTCCCGTTCGAGTTTGGCCAGCGGCTCCTCGCCTTTGGCCTTGCGCAGCGTATTTTCCAGCGCCAGTTGCCGCTTCTCGATGCCTTCCTGCTGCGCCCGGCGCTTCTCCTCGTTGAGGCTGACACTCGTCTCGTGCATGAGCTCCTGTGTGAGCGCGAGGCGATCACGGGTGAAAACGAAATCAGGGTGCTCGTTCGTGCGTGCTTCGTGGCGTGCCTTGAGTTCTGCGAGGAATGGTTTGAACGGATTGATATCAGGATTGATCGCGGCGCGGATGCTGTCCCACGGCAGCGCTTCGGGCAGGGCGCTTTCGCCGATTTCCTTGGTGTCGACTTCGGCGGGATAAGAAATGTCGGGGATCACGCCCTGATGCTGGGTGCTTTGGCCGGAGACACGATAGAACTTGGCCAGCGTCAGCTTCAGCTCTCCATGATTGAGAGGCTGGACCGTTTGCACGGTGCCCTTGCCGAAGGTCTGGCCACCGACGATGAGAGCGCGATGATAATCCTGCATGGCGCCAGCGAAAATTTCCGACGCCGACGCTGACAGCCGATTGACCAGAACGGCAAGGGGGCCTTTGTAGAACGCGCCTTGCTGCTCGTCGGCAAGCACGTCGACACGCCCATCGCTGTTGCGTACCAGCACCGTCGGGCCCTGATCGATGAATAGGCCCGTCAGCTCCGTCGCCTCCTGGAGCGAACCACCGCCGTTATTGCGCAGATCGATGACGACGCCATCCACGTTTTCGTCTTTCAGCTCCGTCAGCAGCTTCTTCACGTCGCGGGTGGTGCTCTTGTAGTCCTTGTCTCCGGCGCGCAGGGCCTTGAAGTCAAGGTAGAAAGCGGGAATCTCAATGATTCCGAGCTTGTAGTTGCGGCCGTCCTGCTCCAGATTGAGCACCGATTTCTTCGCCGCCTGCTCTTCGAGCTTCACTGCTTCACGGGTGATAGCGACGATCTTGCTGCTTTGATCGTTCGGTGCGTTGCTTGCCGGGATGACTTCGAGGCGAACAACCGAACCCTTCGGACCGCGGATCAGCTTGACCACCTCGTCGAGGCGCCAGCCGATGACGTCGACCATCTCTTCGTCGCCTTGACCGACACCAACGATCTTGTCGGCAGGGACGATCTGCTTGCTCTTCTCTGCGGGGCCAGCCGGGACCAGGCGCACGACCTTGACGTGCTCGTTGTCGCTCTGCAGCACGGCACCGATGCCTTCCAGGGAAAGGCTCATGTTGATGTCGAAGTTTTCCGCATTGTCGGGCGACAGGTACTGAGTGTGAGGATCATAGGACTGGGCAAATGCGTTGATGTAGGTCTGGAATACATCCTCGCCACGGGTCTGCTCAAGACGCGCCAGCTGATTCTTGTAGCGTTTGGTCAGCAACTCCTCGATGGCTTTGGGCTCTTTGCCGGCGATCTTCAATCGCAGAACCTCGTCCTTGACGCGTTTGCGCCATAGATCGTCCAGTTCCTTTTCGTCTTTGGGCCAGGCGGCATTTTCACGATCGACCAGTAACTCTTCGTCGAGGGTGAAATCGAAGCTGTCCACGCCTTCGCTCAGCAGGCCTCGCGCGTATTCGAGCCGGCTCTGCAAGCGCTCAAGGTGCACCTTGTAGATCGCGAAGCCGGGCTCGAGATTGCCGTTCTTGAGGAAGTCGTCGAATTGATTGCGCCAGCCCTCGAACTCGGCAAGATCTCCCGCAGTGAAATAACTGCGCGACGGATCGAGCATTGCGATGTAGCTGTCGAAGATTTTTGCCGAGCGGGCGTCGTTAAGCGGGGGTTTGTTGTAATGATGGCGCTTGAGCAGTTCTACCACGTTGAGGCTGGCGATCACTTGGTCACGGTCGGGCTGCAAGTAATCCCAGTCATGTCCGTCGGCTGGCTTGGCCAGGGCGGTGTTGGCCTGAAGGCCTAGCAGCAAGGCTAGAAAACCGGCGGTCAATGATCGTTTCATTTCGAAGGGGCGACGCGAGGCTGGGTAATAACGCATATTAGGCCATCAATCAGGCGTCGAGCGGCATCCGCCCGACGGAATAACAACAGCCCGATGATACCTGGCGGCTAACACGCCGCGACAGAGATCGCATCAGCCGGCAGGCTAACCCCGGCGCCACGCCATACCGAATCGGCAATTCGTGGTAAGGGATAGCCATATGGTCTGATGCAGCAATTATCAGCGGCCTGCATCGCCGGCAAGTAACGGTTGAGCGGGCGCAGGTGTTAAGCACTATGGAGGCAGCATGAAGGCATTGCAAGGCGTCGAGGGGCAGGTCGAGTGGGTGGAGCGCGCCGCTCCGGTGTACGGTGATGGGCAGGTAAGGATTCGGGTGGCGGCTGCCGGCCTGAATCGGGCCGATCTGTTGCAGCGTGCCGGGCATTATCCGCCGCCACCGGGCGTGACCGATATCCTGGGGTTGGAGTGTGCCGGTGTGATCAGCGAGGTAGGGCCCGGCGTTTCTCATCGTATAGGCGACCGGGTCTGCGCCTTGCTGGCTGGCGGCGGCATGGCTGAGGAGGTGGTTGTCGATGCCCGTCACGTGCTTCCGGTGCCGCAAGGCCTTTCGCTGACGGAAGCTGCCGTGATTCCGGAAGTCTACGCTACTGCGTGGCTGAATCTGTTCCGCCTGGGCGCGCTACAGCCTGACGAGAAAGTCCTGCTTCACGCTGGCGCAAGCGGAGTCGGGTCGGCTGCCATCCAGTTATGCAAGGCGTTCGGCAGCCCGTGCTGGGTCAGTGTCGGTTCGGCGGAACGCCTCGCCTACTGCGAGTCGTTGGGCGCGAAGGGCGGCGTGCTGCGCAATGAGTCGCTGGAAGCGCTTCGTGACTTCGGTCCGTTCAATGTGATCCTCGATCCGGTCGGCGCCAAGTATGTGGCACTAAATACGCAGTTGCTTGCGACGGAAGGGCGCTGGGTGATCATTGGCATGATGGGCGGTCGCAAGGCCGAAATGGATCTGGGCGGCTTGCTGGCCAAACGCATCCAGCTGATTGGCTCGACGCTGCGCAGTCGTAGTGCCGATGACAAGGCCGAGCTGCTCGCGGACATGCACGACCGGGTTTGGCCACTGTTCGCTGATAAATCCCTCTCGCCGCGATTGGAACGCAGCTTCCCGATCCACGATGTGGAAGCTGCCTTCGCTGCGTTGGCTAGCAATCAAGTCTCGGGCAAGGTCGCGCTCGTCATCGACGAGAGTATCGAGTGATCGAATCCAGGCGGGCGCTCGCCTGGATCTTCCGAGTCAGGGCAGCTCGGCGCTCGAATAAAAGGCGCTGAGCACCTTGACCAGATGCGCCAGGTCCTGGCTGCCGGCCAGTTCGCGGATCGAATGCATACCAAAAGTCGGCAGCCCGATGTCCACGGTGCGTACGCCCAGCTGGCTGGCCGTGATCGGGCCGATGGTCGAGCCGCAACCCATGTCGCTGCGCGTGACGAAGCTCTGTACCGATACCTCGTTTTCCAGGCATAGATGCCGGAAGAAGCCGGCGGTTTCGCTGCTGGTGGCGTAGCGCTGATTGCTGTTGACCTTGATTACCGGGCCGGCATTGAGTTTCGGCCCGTGATTGCCGTCGTGCTTGTCGATGTAGTTGGGATGTACCGCATGGGCGTTGTCTGCCGAGATCAGCAGTGAGCGATTGATGCAGCGCTGGAATGCTTCTCCCTCGGGCAGTACACGACGCAGCACCTGCTCCAGAAACGGGCCATCGGCGCCGCACATAGAGGCCGAGCCCACCTCCTCGTGATCGGTACAGACCAGTACGCAGGTTTCGTCCGGGCCTGCCCGCAGCAGGGCTTGCAAACCAGCGAAGCAGGACAGCAGGTTATCCAGCCGCGCGCCAGCGATGAACTCGCCGTTCAGGCCGATAACCGCCGCGCCCTGGGTATCGTAGAAGCTCAGCTCGAAATCCAGCACCACATCGGCGACCAGGCCGTGTTCGCGGCTGAGCTGATCTGCCAGCAAGGCGCGGAAATCCGGGCTGTCTTCGCTGGCGATCTGCGCCAGAATCGGCGGAAGTTCGTTTTGCGGATTGATCGCCCAGCCTTGATTGGCGTCCCGGTTCAGGTGAATGGCAAGGCTTGGGATCACGGCGATAGGCAGCCTGAAATCAATCAGCTGGCTTTCGATCTTCCCGTCGCGGCTATAGGTGACACGGCCAGCCAGGGACAGATCGCGGTCGAACCAGGGCGCCAACAAGGCGCCGCCGTAAACTTCCACCCCCAACTGCCAGAAACCCTGACGCTGCAGCTCCGGTTGCGGCTTGACGCGCAGGCAGGGGCTGTCGGTATGAGCACCAACCAGGCGCGCGCCGTATTCGATGGCGGATTTTGTGCCGAGCTGGAAGGCGATGATCGCGGAGTCGTTACGAGTGACGTAATAGCGACCACCCGGCTCTGTATGCCAGGTTTCGCTTTCATCCAGCGCCTTGTAGCCGGCCGCCTGAAGGCTTAACGCAAGGCTGCGGGTGGCGTGAAACGGCGTTGGCGAGGCCTTGAGGTAATCGATCAGGCCCTGGTTGAGTTCATTGCGCATGGGTAGCTCCGGACGGCAAGGCTGAAAAGTCTATCCCATCGGTGGAGTGGCTGCAGTCTTCGACGCTCTAGCGCGACGTTTCAGCCGGGCCGTGCTATGACCTCAAACATTTGCCAGTGCTTGGCCCGCCCCATTGCGGTCGTACCGTCGTAATCGAACTCCTTGAGCGCTAGCAGCTCCCAGCGTTCGAACTGGCGTCGAAGCTGATCTTGGCTGTGGATACTGAGGCCTTTCTTTGCCCAGTCGTCTCGTGGGCCGAAAAAATGCCCGGTGAACAGACCACCCTGCCGTAGCGCCTGGGTGATTCGCATCCAGAGGTCGGTAAATGCCTCCGGTCGGCAGAACGGCAGTGCGAAACTGGCATTTATGAGGTCCACTGCCGGCAACGGAGCGGCGTCCTCGAATGTCCGGCACAGTGCTGTGAGCGCACCGGGCGCATACGCAGCTGCCTGTTCCTGCAGAGCGCGCAATGCTTCTGGGTCCCGGTCGAGCGCGACGACCTTCCAGCCTGCACGAAGCAACGCCAAGCTATCGCGCCCGGCACCGCAGCCTAGATCCAGCGCCAGGCCGGGACTGTGCGTCCAAAGGTCGAGTGCTTTATGCAGGCTTGGGTGAGCTGGGGCGCCTCGGGTCGCATCGATGAAGCTAGTCATCAAAATGGCGCAGGGCAATCGAAGCGCATCCGCTCGCCATTCTGGGGGTGAGTCAGCGCGAGCATGCTTGCATGCAGGCACAGGCGTTCATGAGCGTTCAACGCCTGTTCGTGAGCATAGAGGCGGTCGCCGAGTAGCGGATGGCCGATGGAAAGCATATGCACGCGCAACTGGTGGGAGCGGCCGGTAATAGGGGTCAGTTCGACGCGGCTGTAGTGACCGCAGCGCTCCAGGACGCGCCAGTAGGTCAGTGCATGCTTGCCCAGTTTATGATCGACCACGTGCCGGGGCTTGGTTGGCGGGTCGTATCGCAGGGGCAGGTCGATACTGCCGCTGTCCTGTTCCGGTTCGCCCCAGCACAGCGCGGTGTAGGCTTTTTCCGTCTCGCGATCGTGGAACTGGCGCGACAACTCGCGGTGACTGCCGGCATCGCGGGCGAGCACGATCAGGCCGGAGGTTTCCCAGTCCAGCCGATGCACGATGCGCGCCTCGGGATAGCCGTTTTCCTGCAGGCGGGTCACCAGGCAGTCACGGTTATCCTCGGCGCGACCGGGTACCGAGAGCAGCAGGGTGGGTTTATTGATCACCAACAGAGCGGCGTCCTGGTGAACAATCTGGATGTTGCTTAACGGCATCTGCGTTTCCCATAAACGAAGACGGCGACCCGTGGGTCGCCGTCCGTCAGAGGTTACTGAAAATCTATTCTGGAACTGGCGAGCTAGAGCCATGCAAGGCAAAAACAGGTGAGGAAGCGGAGTTTACTGTTGTAAATGAGCATGACTCACTCCGTTCGCCCTCGGGCCGCGCTGAAGCGCGTTAGCCGCAAGCGGCTTTCCGAGCCTGTTTTTAACGCCGCAGGGCCGACGCGCAGCAGATCCAGGCAGATTTTTAACGATCCGGCAGGGTAATGTTCAATTCAAGGATCGAACAGCTGCCCTGATCTTCCAGTGCGACCTGCACCTGATCGCTTTCGATGTTCACGTACTTGCGAATCACCTCGACCAGCTCTTTCTGTAGAGCGGGCAAATAGTCCGGTTGCGTACGCTGGCCGCGCTCATGCGCAACGATGATCTGCAGGCGTTCCTTGGCGATGTTGGCGGGCGTTTCCTTCTTCTTGCGCTCACGAAAGAAGTCGAGAAGGTTCATTCGCGACCTCCGAACAATCGCTGCAGGAAGCCCTGCTTTTTAACGTCGAGGAAGCGATGGTTCACTTCCTTACCCAGCAAACGATCCACTGCGTCGCTGTACGCCTGGCCCGCATCGCTCTGGTCATCGAGGATGACCGGTACGCCCTGGTTGGATGCCTTGAGTACCGCCTGGGATTCAGGGATAACGCCGAGCAGCCGGATCGAGAGGATTTCCTCGACGTCTTCGACCCCGAGCATTTCGCCTTTGACTACGCGCTCAGGGTTGTAGCGGGTCAGTAGCAGGTGTTCCTTGATCGGCTCTTCACCATTCTCGGCACGGCGGGACTTGCTTGCCAGCAGGCCCAGCATGCGGTCCGAGTCACGAACCGAGGAAACCTCAGGATTGGTCACGACGATGGCCTCGTCGGCGTAATACATTGCCAGGTGAGCACCTTTCTCGATGCCTGCCGGGGAGTCGCAAATGACGAACTCGAAATTCTGCGCCAGTTCATCGATCACTTTGCCGACGCCTTCTAGCGTCAGAGCGTCCTTGTCACGGGTCTGGCTGGCGGCCAGCACGTACAGGTTTTCGAGGCGCTTGTCCTTGATCAGGGCTTGGGTGAGGGTGGCGTCGCCCTGAATGACATTGACGAAGTCATACACCACACGGCGCTCGCAGCCCATGATGAGGTCCAGATTACGCAGGCCAACGTCGAAGTCGACGATGACGGTCTTGTGGCCGCGCAGAGCGAGGCCGGTACCGATGGCGGCGCTGGAGGTGGTTTTACCGACGCCACCCTTGCCGGAAGTGACTACGAGGATCTTGGCCAAGGTGATTCACCCTAAATATGGAAGTCGGGACCGTAGCCAATTCGGCTCACGGCACCCCGTTTTGGTGCTTGAAAATTCGCGGCAGTATCCGTTAAAGGCGGGTGATGTTCAACACGTCGCCGGATAGCTTCATCTGTACGGCTTCGGTCCATAACGGGTCGCGTCGCAGGTCTTCGGCGACCTTGTAATGTCCGGCGATGGAAACCATTTCGGCGGCGAGCTGCTGACAGAAAATGCGTGCGTCGGTATCTCCCTTGATGCCGGCCAAGGCACGACCGCGCAATGGACCGTAGACATGGATGTTTCCATCGGCGAGAAGTTCCGCGCCCGGGCTGACGGCCGCCAGCACAATCAGATCGCCGCCTTGGGCATAGACCTGTTGGCCGCCGCGGATCGGTGTAGTGATTACGCGGGTAGGGCGATAGGTCGGTTCGGCGGGTTTGGCCGGTGCCGTCGTCGTTTTGCTGGCGAGGTCTAGCTTGCGCTCTTTTGCACCGGACGGTGGCAATACGGGAAGGTCAAGCGCGGCCGCCGCCTCGATGATCTGAGGGTCGCCGGCACGCAGCGCCAGGGTGCGCAGGCCGTGCTTGCGGCACAGCGCAATCAGGGCCGGAAGATTGAGATCGCAATCGGTGGGCAGTTTGTCCAGCGCGAGGACCAGCGGCGTGTTATTGAAGAAATCCGGCGCCTGCTCGACCTTCACTGTCAGCTGACGATCGAGGCGTTCCAGGTCGTTTTGCACTAGCTCCAGCACGGTAATGGCAAGCATGCTGCCCTTGAGCTGGAACACGGGGGCTTGATCGGAAAGGTCGGCTTGGCTCATGGTCTGCCCGCTACGGTAAATGGCGAGGACTTATAGCGGGGGAGGCGTTGAGCTGCAAGCCACAAGCGGCCAATGGAAAAGAAAAAGCAACGGCAAGCCGAGCGACCATCCCGCTGTGGTCAAGTCCCGCTCCGGCAATTTTTGCCGCAAGGGCTTTGGGTCTGTTGACGTTTCGTTCGCGGCCGCGCCGAAGCCTGTTTTGCGCGAGGCCAGGCCGCGCCCGCTCCCGGCGGGCCTGCGGCATTCACCCCATCCATGGGGATCGCATGAGGAGAGACGTTTGGTTGTTCCAAATGAACGACGAATAACGCCGCATCGCGCAAAAACAGGCCCGGCCCGAAGGGTTGCGCGGCAAATGTCGCCATGCGGCGTTGCGGGATTTGCCACGGGAACAACCATTACCTGCACCCCGCGCCTTGCGGAACGCCGCCCGGCCTGGCGACACTTGGCGCAGCAACGCGGCTAGCGACGAAACGTCAACAGACCCTAAAATGCGCGCTTTTACCGGTTCGGGCTTGCCGATGGATCGTCCTCGTTTTCGCGCATCCTTTCTTCATCCGCGTTTCTGGCTGCTGTGGCTGGGCCTGGCTTTGCTGTGGCTGGTGGTGCAGCTGCCTTACCGCGTTCTGCTGATTCTTGGGCGCGGCCTCGGTGCATTGATGTATCGGGTTGCCCGTTCCAGGCGGCACATCGCTCGGCGCAACCTGCAGTTGTGTTTCTCCGAAATGAACGACAAGCAGCGCGAGCGACTGCTGCGCGAGAACTTCGCCTCGACCGGTATCGCCTTCTTCGAAATGGCCATGAGCTGGTGGTGGCCCAAGGAACGGCTGCAAAAGCTGGCGCATGTTGAGGGTCTCGAGCACCTGCAGCAGGCCCAGGCTGAGGGGCAGGGCGTGATTCTGATGGCGCTGCATTTCACTACGCTGGAAATCGGTGCGGCCTTGCTGAGTCAGCGTCACACCATCGATGGCATGTATCGCGAGCACAAGAATGCGGTGTTCGATTTCGTCCAGCGACGCGGGCGGGAGCGGCACAATCTCGACGCTAGCGCCATTGAGCGTGAAGACGTCCGCGCGATGCTCAAGGTGCTGCGCGCCGGTCGAGCGATCTGGTACGCGCCGGACCAGGATTATGGGCGCAAGCAGAGTCTTTTCGTCCCCTGGTTCGGTATCAATGCCGCAACCGTGACCGCCACCACCAAGTTCGCCCGCCTGGGCAAGGCACGTGTCGTGCCGTATACGCAGACGCGGCTCGCCGATGGCTCCGGCTACAGATTGGTCATCCACCCACCGCTGGTTGATTTCCCGGGTGAAAGCGAGGAGGCCGATTGCCGGCGCATCAACGAGTGGGTGGAGGACGCGGTGCGGCAGCATCCCGAGCAATATTTGTGGGCCCACCGTCGCTTCAAGACCCGTCCAGAGGGTGAGCCTAGCCTTTACCGCAAGTTGCCGAAGAAGCCGATCACTCCGTAAGAACGCCGTCGCGGAAGTCGCGCAGGGCCTGCTCGATTTCCTCGCGGCTGTTCATTACGAACGGGCCGTACTGGACGATCGGCTCGCCGATCGGTTTGCCGGCCAGCAGTAGTACGCGCGCGCCAGTGCCGGCTTTCAGCTGCAGTTCGCCCTGATCGGAGAGCCTGGCCAGCTGGTTCTTGTCCAAGCGCTTCCCGGCGACCTCAATCTCGCCTTCGTATACGTACAGGATCAGCCGGTGGCCATCGACCAGCTGCGGATTGAGTTGGCTGCCGGCGGGCAGATGCAGATCGAACAACTGCGGTTGGGTATCCGGTCGTTGCACGGCGCCTGATTGATCCACCCCTTCGGCCCGGAACCGCCCGGCAATGACCACCGCTTCGATGCCGCTGTGCAGGGTTACGTGTGGAATTTCTGCTGGCGTGAAGTCCCTATAACCCGGATCGCCCATCTTGCTTTTCGCCGGCAGGTTCAGCCACAGCTGGAAGCCGCGCATCAAGCCTGCTTCTTGTTGCGGCATTTCGCTGTGGATCACGCCGCGTGCCGCAGTCATCCATTGCACGCCGCCGTTTTCGAGCAGCCCGACATTGCCAAGATGATCTTCGTGGCGCATGCGGCCCTCGATCATGTAGGTCACGGTCTCGAAGCCGCGGTGCGGGTGTGGTGGGAAGCCGGCGATGTACTCGTCAGGGTTGTCGGAGCCGAACTCGTCGAGCATCAAGAACGGATCGAATCGCTCCGCTACGTCACCGCCGAACAAACGGGTCAGGCTGACACCGGCGCCATCGGAGGTGGCGCGACCGGTGCTGATTTCAAGAATCTCGCGCATGGGCATGGCATATCTCCAAGAAGGTTAAGTGAAGATTACTGCGACCCAGGCGATTGATTGATGCGAAATTTCCGAGGTTATTATCTATTGATTCGATCACTCGCCAATCTGCAGTTCCCGGGCTCGGGTGTAGACGTAGCGGACCTTTTCATATTCGAACGGCGAATTGAGCTGCCCGTAGCGAAGGCTGGTGGTGTGGCGGATGTCGATCAGCCGTAGCGCGGTAACGCCGAATTCGCCGCCGCTGGCTTCGGCATAGTCGAGATAGTCGACTTGGCGCTCCACGCCGAAGTCCATCACCTGCCCGGCGGTGTCTCGGAGATTGGAAGGCCCGAGCGCGGGTAGGATCAGATAAGGGCCATGTGGGACGCCATAAAAGCCGAGCGTCTGGCCGAAGTCCTCGTTATAGCGCGGCAGGCCCATGCGGGTCGCCGGGTCCCAAATGCCGCCAACACCAATGATGGTGTTGAACAGCAAGCGTGCCGTGGTGCTCATGGCCCGCTGACCTTTGAGTTGCGCGACGCTGTTGAATAGCGTCGGGATCTCGCCAAGGTTGCTGAAAAAGTTGCTCACGCCGGTGCGAACGATCCTCGGCGTGACATAGCGGTAGCCGCGTACCGCCGGCAACATCACCCACTGATCCAGGCGGTAGTTGAAGTAGTACATGCGCCGGTTCAGCGATTCCCAGGGATCGTGGATATCCAGCGCCTCGAAGGTTGCGCGCTCGAACTCACGCTGATCCAGTCCAGGATTGAATTTAAGATTGCTCAGCGGATGGGTAAAGCCGTCCTCGTCGGGGACCGGCGTCTGTGCATGGGCGATGCCGCTGGCCAGGAACAGCAATGCAAACAAATGACATTTAGCCACGGAAGAACTCCAGCATGTCTTGAGCATTGACCCGGTAATCGAGATTGCCGCAATGGCCTCCGCGCGGGTAAAGCGTCATGCGCTCGCCAAACGTCCGGCGCAGGAAGCCGAGATCGCCGGCACCCAGAATGATGTCGTCAGCGTTGTGCATGACGCCGATTTTCGGGCTGTCACGCAGATAATCTTCCAGCGCATACAGGCTGACCTGTTGCACCAGTTGCGTCAGGCTTCCGCCATCCTGCTGGGCTCGCCACATGGGAATGAGTTGCTCGGTCATGTAGCAATCGAAGTCGCAGAGCAGGGCGCGGCGGAAGAAGGGCTCAAGGCTGGTGCCCTCGTCGATCGGGTAGCCGGGCGGTACGATCAGTCCCCGGCGGTTGATCAGATCGGATGTAAAAACGATATCGGCAGCTGAGAAACGGAACACCGAGCCGACCAGCATCGCCATTTGCTCGTCGGTCAGCCGCAGGGCCGATTGCTGGAAATCGAACAGCAAGGCTTCATCGAGGTTGATCGCGCCTTTTTGCCGATAGTAGCGGGCGAGCTTTTCCAGAATGACTTGGTAAAACGTAGTGGTGCTGTCGATCGCCTCGACTTGGGTTTGCACCAGCTTGTCCAGATTGTTGATCGAGGTGTAAAGATTGACCGGCGGGTTGAGCATAAGCACCCGCTTGAAATTCAAGCTCTGCCGCGTCTCGTCGAGCTTGCTGACAAAGGCTGCGTTGAGCGCGCCGAGGCTGTAGCCGGTGAGATGGAACTCGGTGACCGGCAGGTCGTGCTGTTGCGCACGGACGGCCTGCATGACTCGATACATGTCCTTGGCATCGTCAGGGCTGTAGCCGGGGGTGGCGTAACGTGAGGCAGCGGCGATGAAGTCGAAGCTGGTTGGCGAAGACAGTTGCACCACGTGATATCCGGCCCCGTAGAACAATCGCTTCAGCGACTCGGCTTTCGCCGCCGCGTAGCTCGCGCCGGTGCCCGAGATAATGAACATCAGCGGGGCAGGGCCAGGTTGCCGCGCCAAACGGTAGGTTAGCCGCGTCACTGCCCAGAAATTTTCCGGAAGGATGAATTCCCGTTCGGGACGCAGGCGCAGGCGAAAGTCAGCTTGATCGATGTCGTCATCGCTGGGTACTTCGGCGCGCAGCGCCACGGGGGTCGTGGCGATGGTCGCTTCGAAGGGGTTGCTCAAAGGGTAGCCATACGCCTCGACGCTGATATCCGCTGCTTGGACAGGCGCGACGGCCAGTGTAAGCAGCGCGATCAAGCACAGCAGCAATCGCATGTAGAGAGCTCTCCTTAGCTGGCTTGGACGGCCGGCAAACTTCAAACATTGGGGGATCGGCTTCGAGGTTGACAGATGAAGCCGCAGCCGCATGCCGCCGTCATCTTTCCGGCAAGGGAGTGCCGCGAAAGGCATGGCGCGTTAGCCATTGACCACAAGCAAGCCGGGCGGTTGCAGACTTCTTTGCAGAGTATGGAGAGCTTATGGGAGAAGCGAGCCGATGCAAACGGCTCGGATCGGGCGCGTGTCTAGTGCATTCGTTCAGGCCTGATGATGCAACCAGGCGTGAGCGGGAATCGGCTCACGAGGCGTCTGGCGCTTTTCCAAACGCTGCCAGATTTTCTCGTGGAAGTAGAAGCCGACCGAGTTGCAGATGGGTTCGATGGCTGCCACCAGACCGCCCGCTGCGAGACTACCGGTCAAGGCATAGGTCACCGCGAAGGCAATACAAAAGTGCATCAGCGTGAAGGTCACGGTCTTGGTCATGGTAGATCTCCAAATGCGGTCGAGAATGATTCTCTGTTGAATTGAAGTCTCGCTTCGCCACGCTGGTTTTGAAAATCGTCGTGCTTGATGAGCCGCATAGATCGGCTCTATTCGTGTCGACGAGCTTGCCGCAAGCCGTCTATTCCGGCCGTTTCGGAAATAAAAACCAGACTTTGGTCGGGTGGTGTTCGGTCTGTCGGGCCCTAAAGTAGCCGCCCCGCCTCATCAGTGGCGGTGATCGTGTGGAGACAGTAAATGAGCAACGAAAATATCTATCGGCAGATCTATGCCAATCCGCGTTTCCAGGAACTGGTCGCAAAGCGCGGCCGCTTCGCCTGGCTGCTATCGGCCGTCATGCTGGGCGCATATCTCGCCTTCATCCTGCTGATCGCCTTCGAGCCAGCGATCCTCGGCGTGCCGCTTGCCGCCGATACTGTCACTACCTGGGGTATTCCGGTGGGCGTCGGTGTGATCTTCATGGCGTTCATCCTCACTGGCGTTTATGTCCAGCGTGCCAATGGCGAATTCGATCGCATCAACCAGGAAATCCTCAACGAGGCTCAGCAAAAATGATTGTGCGTCCATTGCTGGCAGCCGCTCTGCTGCTCGCCTCGCCCTTGCTGATGGCCGACGCCCTGACCGGCGAAGTGCAGAAGCAGGGCGTCAACTACACAGCGATTGCCATGTTCGTTGCGTTCATCGTGTTCACCATGGGTATCACCAAGTGGGCCGCCAAACGCAACACATCCACCTCCGATTACTACACCGCCGGCGGCAGCATCACCGGCTTCCAGAACGGCTTGGCGATTGCCGGTGACTTCATGTCGGCGGCGTCTTTCCTGGGCATTTCTGCGCTGGTTTACACCAGTGGCTACGATGGTTTGATCTACTCCATCGGCTTCCTGGTCGGCTGGCCCATCATTCTTTTCCTGATGGCCGAACGCCTGCGAAATCTGGGCAAGTTCACCTTTTCCGACGTGGCGTCCTACCGTCTCGGCCAAACCCAGATTCGCATTCTCTCCGCGTTCGGTTCGCTAATCGTGGTGGCCTTCTACCTGATCGCGCAAATGGTCGGTGCCGGCAAGCTGATCCAGCTGTTGTTCGGCCTCGACTATTACGTCGCGGTTGTTCTGGTAGGCGTACTGATGGTCATGTATGTGTTGTTCGGCGGCATGCTGGCGACCACCTGGGTGCAGATCATCAAGGCGGTTCTGCTGCTCTCCGGCGCCAGCTTCATGGCGATCATGGTGATGAAAGCGGTTAACTTCGATTTCGGCAGCCTGTTCGCCGAGGCCGTGAGTATTCACGAGAAGGGCGCAGCGATCATGAGCCCTGGCGGATTGGTTTCGGACCCGATCTCCGCAATCTCTCTCGGCCTGGCGCTGATGTTTGGTACCGCTGGTCTGCCGCATATCCTGATGCGCTTTTTCACCGTCGCCGACGCCAAGGAAGCGCGCAAGAGCGTGTTCTACGCCACCGGTTTTATCGGCTACTTCTACATCCTGACCTTCATCATCGGTTTCGGCGCGATCCTGCTGGTCAGCACCAACCCCGAATTCAAGGACGCCGCGGGCGCCATCGTCGGCGGCACCAACATGGTAGCCATCCACTTGGCCAACGCCGTTGGCGGCAATCTGTTCCTTGGCTTCATCTCCGCTGTAGCTTTCGCGACCATTCTCGCGGTCGTGGCCGGCCTAACCCTGGCGGGCGCCTCGGCGGTTTCCCATGACCTTTATGCCTGCGTGATCAAGAAGGGCAAGGCGAAGGAAGAAGATGAAATGCGCGTCACCAAGATCACCACTCTGACTCTGGGCGTCGTGGCGATTCTGCTGGGCATCATCTTCGAGAAGCAGAACATCGCGTTCATGGTGGGTCTGGCGTTCTCGATCGCGGCCAGCTGCAACTTCCCGGTACTGTTCCTTTCCATGTACTGGAAAGGTCTTAGCACCCGCGGAGCGCTGGTCGGTGGCTCGCTGGGGCTGCTTACTGCGCTGGTGCTGACCATCATCAGTCCGACCGTATGGGTCGATGTGTTCGGCTATGCCGAGGCTATCTTCCCCTACAAGTATCCAGCGCTGTTCTCGATGATCGTCGCGTTCGTGGGGATCTGGTTCTTCTCGATCACTGATAAGTCCAAGTCAGCAGGTCTCGAACGCGAGCGTTTCTTCTCGCAGTTCGTACGGTCGCAGACCGGTCTGGGTTCCAGTGGTGCAGTTGCTCACTGATAGCTGATCGAGCATTGAACGAAGGGCAGCCAAGGGCTGCCCTTCGTCGTTTCGGTACGGGCAAAAGAGCTCTGGCTGGCTATCGGCCGCGTCAATCGGACTCGGAACATGCTCGTCATTCAGCATTTCGATAGAGGCCGGTGCGCGCCTCGGCTTTCGCTAGACTCGTTGCAACTCAACGAACAAGAAGGCAACAACGATGCAGAACCGCATGATGGTCACGGGTGCCGGTTCCGGCCTGGGTCGTGAAATCGCCCTGCGCTGGGCGCGTGAGGGCTGGCAGTTGGCGCTCTCCGACGTCAACGAGGCTGGTCTGGCAGAGACTCTAAAAATGGTGCGCGAAGTGGGAGGGGACGGTTTCACCCAGCGCTGCGACGTGCGCGACTACAGTCAGCTGACTGCACTGGCGCAGGCTTGCGAGAGCAAGCTCGGCGGTATCGACGTGGTGGTCAACAATGCCGGTGTTGCGTCCGGCGGTTTCTTCGAGGAGTTGTCACTGGAGGATTGGGACTGGCAAATCGCAATCAACCTGATGGGCGTGGTCAAGGGCTGCAAGGCGTTCCTGCCGCTGGTGCAGAAGAGCCGCGGCAAGATCATCAACATCGCCTCCATGGCCGCGCTGATGCAGGCGCCAGGCATGAGCAACTACAACGTGGCCAAGGCCGGCGTGGTGGCGTTGTCGGAAAGTCTGCTGGTCGAACTGAAGCAGCAGGAAGTGGGCGTTCATGTGGTCTGTCCGTCGTTCTTCCAGACCAACTTGATGGATTCCTATCGCGGGCCGACGCCGAACATGAAGGCGCAGATCAGCAAGCTACTCGAAGCATCGCCGATCACAGCCGCGGATATCGCCGACTATATGTATCGGCAGGTCGCAGAAGGCGTGTTTATGATTCTGCCGCACGATGAAGGACGCATGGCCTGGAAGATCAAGCAGCAGAACCCGCAGGCCATCTATGATGAGATGGCTGCGCTGGCGGAGAAGAAGCGTAACAAGAGCAGAACCTGACCATCTGGTCCGTTTTGCTTGCCGTGATCTGGGGTCGGGAGTAGGGTTGCCGGTCCGATCCCAGTCCGACCCATGGATTCACTTGTGAAAAACCCATCCCGCTGGCTGCTCATGCTGGCTCTGGTGCTCGCCGCCATCAATCTTCGCCCCGGAATCACATCCTTCGCTCCCTTGATCGAACGCATCGCCGAGGAGCTGAACCTCAGCCGCGGCCTGATCAGCCTGACCACGGCCTTGCCGGTTCTCTTGATGGGGCTGCTGGCTCCCCTCGCGCCGCGTCTGGCCATGCGTTTCGGGCTTGAGCGCACCATTGCTCTGTGTCTGGGCGTCATCGGTGTGGCGTTGGTGCTGCGTCTGTTCGGCGAGAGTGCCGCAGTATTGATCGGTACGGCGGCGATGGTCGGCGCCGGCATCGCGGTTGCAGGGCCGCTGCTGTCGGGTTTCATCAAGCGTCATTTTCTCGATCGCATGGGCAAAACCGCAGCCTTCTATTCACTGAGCATGGCCGTGGGCGGCACCATTGGCGTTGTGCTGACGGCGCCTGCGACGCAATTGCTGGACCAGCGCTGGACTTTGGGCCTGTCGCTCTGGGCCATTCCAGCCGTGTTGGCGCTGGCGCTGTGGTGGCGGTTGCCGAGCCAGCCGGAAGCGGCCGTCGAGCGCCAGGCCGGGTTGCCTTGGAGCGAGCCGCGGGCCTGGTTGGTGAGTATCTATTTCGCGCTACAGGCGGGGCTGTTTTACGCCCTGGCCACCTGGTTGGTGGCGCGCTATCACGAAGCCGGTTTCAGCGTCCTGCAAAGCAACGCGTTCTTCAGTGGCTTCATGCTGATTGGCTTGCCCAGCTCGTTTGCCATGCCCTGGCTCGCTCAGCGCTTCGGCAATCGGCACCTGCTGATGTCGGGTTGTGGGTTACTGGCGACGGTCTGTCTGTTGATCATCGCCTGGGTTCCGCAGGTCCAGCCGCTGGTGGTCTGCATGCTATTGGGTGTGGCTTTGAACGGCACTTTTTCCATGTCGCTGGTGCTGCCGATGTACGAAGCAAGCACGCCGCTGGCGGTGAGTCGCCTGACTGCGATGATGCTCTGCACCGGTTACTGCCTGGCCTGCTTCACGCCCGTGCTGACCGGACTGGGGCGTGACCTCGCCGGCGACTACCGCTGGCCGTTCCTGGTGCTGGCCGGCATGTCCGCCGTGATGTGCGTCCTTGCCTTGCGTCTGGCTCCACGGCGCGATCTGGCTGCGGCTACGGTGAGCTGAGACTCGAATCTCGCGACGAGGTGTGGTCTACGTCACCCCTACATCGAATGAGGATGCGTTGCCGTTAGTGGATGCTGGAACGCCGGATGGATTTGGTTAACATGTCGGGCTTTCGTCTGGAGTGTCCTTGTGGAGCCGGAATCCATCGTCTACGGCAGCATCCGTGACTGGCCATCGGTCGACGCCGAGCAGCGTCGCCTTCGCCGCGCCGTCAATCGCCGGGCGCTGGACAACCTGCCGCAAGGCGAAGGCTGGCCCTTCATCGGGCGGGAAATGTTTTCCTGCTGCACGGATGAAGGCGTCTATCAGACCCAGGTCATTCATTTCGGCGCCAGCTATCGCGCGGTCGAGTACGAGTGGGCGTTATGGGTACGCAACTTCGAGGCGCTGCTCGGCGAACTCTACTGGACCAGCGCGGTGGTCCATCTGGAAACCGAACTTAACGGTACGCACACCTTCCGCTGGGAAACCGAAAGCGGCACGCACAGCCCTCATCAACGCGATTTGCGGATGCGTTGCGCCTGGGAGCGTGACGGCGGTGTGCTGGGCTGATCCCGGCTCGCTGGTTGTCGCGACGGCCCTTGATTCGAAGACCGTAGGACTGAACTTGTTCGGCCTTGGCCGCGCTGTAGCCGAATGAATTAGGCCCCACAGGTTGGCTTGGGAGTCTGTCTAGTCCTCCAGCCACTCCTTTGGCACGTCGCTTCTGAGCGCCAGCTGACACTGTTGGTGGTCGGCATCGAACACGATCACCGCCGTACCCTTGCTCAACGCCCGGCGTACCCGTTCGACACGGGTTTGCAGCGGCGTCTCGTCGCCATTGTCGGTGCCCTCGCGGGTCACGAAGTCCTCGATGAGGCGGGTCAGGGTGTCGGGTTCGAGTTGGTCGTAAGGAATGAGCATGGAGTCGGATCAGATTGGATGGTCGGGTTCGGTGATCGGCTCGTTGAGAAAGCGATCCAGGCAAGCATACAGCTGCTCACTCTCCAGCGGCTTACCGATGAAGTCGTTCATCCCTGCGTCGCGGCCTTGCTGGCGATGATCGTCGAGGACATGAGCGGTAAGTGCGATGATCGGCACTTCCTCCAAGCCCTGTTCGGCCTCGATACGGCGGATCTGCCGGCTTGCCTCGAAGCCGTCCAGTTCCGGCATCTCGCAGTCCATCAGGATCAATTGAATGGCGGAAGGGTTCTCGCGGTAGGTCGTTACGGCGAGGCGTCCGTTCTCGACGATCAGCACTTCGTAACCGCGTTTGCGCAGTAGACCCGACACCACCATCTGGCTGACCGGATTGTCTTCGGCAATGAGGACACGCGAGCACGGTTTCGTCTCGTTTACGTGGGGCGCGACCGCCTCGATCGCAGGGTTCGTGGGCTGGTAGAGCCGATGTAGCGCCTCGCGTAGCGGGCCGAGTGGGAGCGGCAATGACAGGTTGACCAGCCGGAGCGCGGGCGCCAGAACCGGATACTCGCTCTGCGGTGGGTAGAGAAACATGACCCGCTGGTTCGGCTCGAGCTGGTTGCTCAGCGTCGCCAGCCAATCCCGCGGCTTGCCGGGCCATGGCGCTATCACGACCACCAACGGTGCGACGGCATGGTCGTCGAGGTAGCGGGACAGCCGTTGCGGCTCTTCGCAGCGCAGTACACGCATGCCCCAGCGCATGAGCAAATTGCTCATGGCATCGAGCCCATGGGCGTCCTGGGACGCGATCACCGCGGTTCGACCTTCGAGCAGGGCGGTGAGCGGGTCATGGTTGTCGCCGACATCGCACAGTGCAATGTCGAAGCTGAAGCGGCTGCCCTGGCCAGGTGCGCTCTGCACATCGATCTGGCCGCCCATCATTTCCACCAGCTCCTTGCTGATTACCAGCCCCAGGCCGCTTCCACCGTAGCGCCGGGTAGTGCTCGAATCGGCCTGCGCGAAAGAAACGAACAGTTGCGAGAGCACTTCGGTGCGCATGCCGATGCCGCTATCGGTCACCGAAAATACCAGCCGTCGTGCATCGGTCGGGCCTTGGGCTTCTACCTCGAGCATGACGCAGCCACTCTCGGTGAACTTCAGTGCGTTGTTCAGCAGGTTCATCAATACCTGCTTGAGCCGGGTTGGATCACCTCGTACTCGCCTGGGTACGCCAGGGGAGAGGCCGACGTGCAGCCGGAGTTTCTTGTCCAGCGCTTGGGCCGTGAACAGGCTGATGGTTTCTGATATCAGCGCTTCCAGATCGTATTCGATGTCTTCGAGGACCAGCTTGCCAGCGCCGATCCGTGCATAGTCCAGGATGTCGTTAATCACTGACATCAACGAGGAACTGGAACTGGCGATGGTGTCGAGATAGAAGCGCTGTTTGCGATCCAGCGAGGTGCCGCGCAACAGCTGCAGCATGCCGATTACGCCGTTGAGTGGGGTGCGGATCTCGTGACTCATCTTTGCCAGAAAGCGGCTTTTCGCCTGATTCTCGCTTTCGGCCCGCGCGGCGGCCTGGCGAGACCGAAAGCCTTCTTCCTTGAGCAGATTGATTCGGTCGGCCAGGCCGATGGACAACGTGATCAGCTCGAAGGCGATGCCGACCTTGACCACCGAGGAGCCGTACAGACCGAACAGGTTGAAGCCCAGGGACCCGGCGGTGACGATCGCGAAGGTCGCCAGCAACACGCCCCAGGCCAGGGTGTAATAGAGACCATAGCGAACACCGCGGCGCCAGACGAACGCTCCGGTCAGCAACAGGCCGATTGAGGAGCCGATCACCATGACGCTGGACAGGATGCTCCAGGTTCGCATGTCGAGCACCAGCCCGGACAGGAGCGCTCCAAGTGACGCCACGAGCGCCACACGCAGCGTGAGGTCGAGCCTCGGAAAGTACTCGCGGGTATGCAGAAAGTGGCGACTGAACTGGATCGAGACCAGGCAGTGGCTGAGCATCAGCGCATAGATGCCCTGGGTGACGAAGCCGCCGTCACCGCTCAGCCATTTGACCAGCATGCCGTCGAAGCTGAGCGTGAACAGCCCGACGTTGAGGTTGTAGACCAGGTACCAGAAGTAGGCCGGCTCGCGAAGCGACAGAAACAGGAAGAAGTTGTAGCAGAACATCGCGAAAAGCACGCCGTAGAAGGCTCCGGCGAGGCCCATTGTCTCTTCGGCTGCGGCTGCGTTCGCTGCATAGCTACTGAAGTAAAGCGGGACATACAGCGTGCTGGTGCTCTGCACGCGCAGGAGCAGCGTCGATGTGCCGGGCTGCAGATCGACCGGGAACCAGAAATTGCTGACCTTGACCGCTCGCTCACTGAAAGGGTGACTATCGCCGGATTGCTGTCGGCTTATGCTGCCATCGGGATGCCGCAGATACAGGTCGATGTGGTCGAGTAGGGGGTAGTTGATTTCGAAGAAGCCGCCGATGGACTCGCTCAGCTGGTTGTCAAGTTCTACCCGAAACCACCATGCGGCGCTGTTCTTGCCCTTGTTGGGGTGGATGCCGGTGACCGGTTCGAAAGTCTTGTCCGCCAGCTCGAACACTTCGGCGACGTCCAGCTCTGCGGCCGGATCGCGCAGGAAATAGGTCCAGTTGCCAAGCGGTTGGCGGAATTCGTCCGAGCCCACTGGGACCGGGGTGGAAGCCCAGACCTGGGCAGACAGGCAGAACAGGAAGATGGCCAGGCAAAGACGCGGCAGCATGTAGGGACCCGGAGTGGTGCAAGTCGCAGCGGATCAAGCGAAGCAGTCCAATCGCGAACAGTGCGCGGTTTATACGCAAATGGCAAAACCAGCATTGTCCGGCTGGTTTGCAGATCCATGAATATCAGTGGCTTGCGACTTTGCCCGTATCGCCGATTCATCGCAATTGGCAAACGCCTCAACTTGGCGGCACATCATGAAACCCGGACGTCAATCGTCGGTTCGCTTGTCGAGAATCGAGTCGACTGGCGGTACTCGTGTGTCATTTTCCATCTGGGTCTCGTGTTCGAGCTGATGACTGAAACTTTCCAGAGTCCCTTGGCCGCTGTGGGCGTCGCTGGCGAAGACGGGCGGACTGAGCAGATAGCTGCATATCAGACGGCTCATCGCAGCCAGGCTGTCGATATGGGTTCGCTCGTAGCCGTGTGTCGCATCGCAGCCGAACGCGAGCAGCGCGGTGCGGATGTCATGTCCGGCGGCGATCGCCGATTGGGCGTCGCTGTGGTAGTAGCGGAACAGATCGCGGCGCACCGGTATGTCATGGGCTTCGGCTAACCTGATCAGATGCCGAGACAGATGGAAATCGTAAGGCCCGCCGGAATCCTGCATCGCGACCGTGACGGCGTGCTCGCTGGACTCCTGACCCTTGGCGGTCGGAGCGATGTCGATTCCGACGAATTCGCTGACATCCCAAGGTAGCGCGCCCGCAGCACCGGAGCCGGTTTCCTCGGTGATGGTAAATAGCGGATGACAATCGATTGGCAGCTCCTGACCGCTCTCGACCAGCGCCTTCAACGCCGTCAACAGGGCAGCCACTCCAGCCTTGTCATCCAGATGCCGTGCGCTGATGTAGCCACTGTCGGTGAACTCCGGCATCGGATCGAACGCGACGACATCTCCAATATTGATCCCCAGCGCAAGGGTATCGGCGCGGCAGGTGGTATGGGCATCCAGACGCAGCTCGACGTGATCCCAGCTGATCGGCATCTTGTCGACCTCCGTATTGAACGCATGCCCAGACGCGAGCAATGGCAATACGCTGCCGCGAATGACGCCGGTATCGGTAAAGACGCTGACGCGGCTGCCTTCGGCGAAGCGGCTCGACCAGCAGCCGACCGGTGAAAGCCCCAGTCGGCCGGTTGCGTGAATTTCACGAACGCTGGCGCCGATGGTGTCGAGGTGCGCCGCGATGGCGCGGTCCGGACTGTCCTGGCGACCTTTGAGCGTCGCGCGGATGGTGCCGCGACGGGTCAGCTCGAATGGAATCCCGAGCTCCTTCAAGCGTTCGGCGACGTATCGCACGATGGTGTCAGTGAAACCGGTGGGGCTTGGGATGGCCAGCGTTTCCAGCAACACGCGTTGCAGGTAGTTGAGATCGGGCTCTGGAAGTTTTGCAGTCATGGTCATTCCTTGTGGGGCAAAAGGCTGCCGCCATGCGGTTGAATGAATGCGGGTATGGGTGCCGCGGGGGAGCATGGCGCCCCGAGAGGCGGCTGTCCGCCTCTCGGGAATTGCCGTCAGTGAGTGTTATGGCTGAGTGGAAACAGCAGATCGATGAACCGCTCCGCAGTCGGCTGCGGATGATGGTTGGCCAGCCCAACACGCTCGTTCGCCTCGATGAAGACATACTCCGGCTGGTCTGCCGCCGGAACCAACAGATCCAGTCCGACCACTGGGATATCCAGCGCGCGCGCCGCGCGAACGGCGGCATCGATCAGCTCGGGATGCAGCTGATCGGTGACATCCTCGAGCGTACCGCCGGTGTGCAGATTTGCGGTGCGACGGACTGCCAGATGCTGGCCTCGCGGCAGCACGCTGTCGTAGTCGTAACCGGCATCTTCGATGCAACGCTGGGTTTCTTCATCTATCGGGATACGGCTTTCGCCGCCGGTGGCGGCCTGACGTCGGCGGCTCTGGGCTTCGATCAACTCGCGAATGCTATGACTACCGTCGCCGACGACCTCGGCAGGACGGCGGATGGCGGCTGCGACCACTTCATAGCCGATCACCACGATGCGCAGATCGGATCCCGGGTGGTAGCTCTCGAGCAGTACCCGCTGATCGAACTGACGTGCCCGGGCGATGGCTTCCTCGACGTCTTCGATGCGGCGCAGGTCCACCGATACGCCGTGGCCCTGTTCGCCATCGACCGGCTTGACCACCACGCTGCCATGTTCCGCGAGAAACGCCGCATTGCTGTCCTTATCGTTCGCCAGTTGTTGCGCAGGAAGTTTCAAGCCCGCTCGGGCCAGGGTGCGATGGGTCAGGCATTTGTCTTGGCACAGCGTCATGCTCACGGCCGAGGTCAGGTCGGACAGCGACTCGCGGCAGCGTACTTTCCGGCCGCCCTGGGTCAGGGTGAAGAGACCGGCTTCGGCGTCATCGATGTTGATCTCGATGCCGCGTCGCCGGGCCTCGTCGACGATGATGCGGGCGTAGGGATTCAGTTCGGCTTCCGGGCCCGGGCCGAGAAACAGGGACTGGTTAATGGTGTTCTTGCGCTTGACGGTGAAGGTCTGCAGATCGCGGAACCCAAGTTTGGCGTAGAGCGCCTTGGCCTGCTTGTTATCGTGCAGCACGGATAGATCGAGATAGGCCAGACCGCGACCCATGTACTGCTCGATCAGATGGCGAACCAGCGCCTCGCCGACACCGGGACGTGTGCAACTCGGTGCCACCGCCAGACACCAGAGACTTGACCCGTTCTCCGGATCGTTGAATGCAGTGTGATGATTGATGCCCATGACGCTGCCGACGATCTGCCCGGAGTCGTCATCCTCGGCCAGCCAGTAGACCGGCCCACCTTGCTCGCGTGGCGTGCACAGCTCGGGGTTGACCGGCAGCATGCCGCGCGACTGATACAGACAGTTGATTGCCTTCCAGTCCGCCTCGCTCTGCGCACGGCGGATGCCGAAACCGCGAAAGCTGCGGTGGGCAGGGCGGTAGTCAGTGAACCAGATGCGCAAGGTATCGGACGGATCAAGAAACAGTTGCTGCGGTGCATAGGCGAGCACCTGATGGGGCGCGGCGACATAGAGCGCGATATCGCGTTCACCGGCTTGCTCATCCAGCAGGGCTGCGGCCAAGTCAGCCGGATCGGAATAGGTGTGGCCGACCAGAATGCGGCCCCAGCCACAATGCAGCGTGACCGGCCCCTGGGGTTCGCCCTGGCCATCTTCGGCAAAACGGGCCTGCAGCCGCTCGTAGGTGGGTGTCTGGCCGCGCAACAATCGCTGTCCGTAAGCTTGAGACTTCTGCATGGTGTTTTTCCTTGCTTGTCATGACGCTTCGGAACACTGGGCGGAACTGGGTCCGCCTGTGGATCGGGCGTCGTCACGATCGAGTGCTATAGGCCTTGCTCGGTCAACCATAGGTTGACTGCCGCCAACTGCCACAGTTTCGAACCGCGTAGCGGTGTCAGCTGCCCCTCCGGATCGTTGAGCAGCTTCTCTATCATTGCCGGGTTGTACAGGCCGCGATCCTGGCTCGGGTCTGTCAGCAGTTCGCCAACCCAGTTCAGGGTATCGCCCTGCAGATGCTTGAGTCCGGGCACCGGAAAATAGCCCTTTGGTCGATCGATCACTGCTGCGGGGATGACCTTGCGTGCGGCTTCCTTGAGGACGTACTTGCCGCCTTCGGGCAATTTGTATTTCGCCGGAATACGTGCCGACAGCTCCGCTACGTTGTGGTCGAGGAAGGGCACCCGCGCCTCCAGGCCCCAAGCCATGGTCATGTTGTCGACGCGTTTGACCGGATCGTCGACCAGCATCACGGTGCTATCGATGCGCAGCGCTTTGTCCACCGCCGCGTCGGCGCCGGGCTGGGCGAAGTGCTGGCGTACGAAGTCGCCAGAGAAATCACCTTTGGCCCATTGCGCCTGCACCGTGTCGGCATATTCCTCGTAGCTGCGGTCTCGGAAGGCGGCGAGGTAGGCCGCGACGGGGTCCGCGGCGCCATCGACCTGCGGATACCAATGATACCCGGCGAACAGTTCGTCGGCGCCCTGGCCGCTCTGCACCACCTTGCAGTGTTTGGACACTTCGCGCGACAGCAGGTAGAAAGCGATGCAGTCGTGACTGACCATCGGCTCGCTCATGGCCTGGAAGGCGGCGGGCAGTTGTTCGAGGATTTCCTTTTCCTGGATGCGCAGCTGATGATGGCGGGTCTGGTAATGCTCGGCGATCAGGTCGGAATACTTGAACTCGTCGCCACGTTCTCCGCCGGCATCTTCGAATCCGATGGAGAAGGTCAGCAGATTGTCCGCCGCACCGGCTTCACGCAACAGCCCGACCAGCAGGCTGGAATCGACACCTCCGGACAGCAGCACACCCACGTCCACCGCCGCCCGCTGGCGCAGCGCCACCGATTCACGCAGTGCCGCTAGCGTACGGTCCTGCCAGTCCTCGAATGTGTAATTTTGCTCGTCCGCACGAGCGCCGAACTCCAACTGCCACCAGCGATGCTGGCTGCTTTTGCCGTTGGCATCGACGCGCATGAAAGTGCCTGGCGGCAGCTTTTCGATACCGGCGATCAGCGTGTCCGGTGCCGGCACCACCGCGTGAAAACTCATGTAGTGATTGAGCGCCACTGGGTTTAGCACGCCGGCAATGTCGCCGCCCTTGAGTAAGGCCGGGAGGGCAGAGGCGAAGCGAAGACGATCGCCAGTCTTAGACAGATACAGTGGCTTGATGCCCAGACGATCGCGGGCGATGAACAGCTCCTGCCTATCGCGTTGCCAGATGGCGAAGGCGAACATGCCGTTGAGGCGTGGCAGCAAGGCTTCGCCCCAGGCATGGAAGCCCTTGAGCAGGACCTCGGTATCGCCGCCGGAGAAGAAGCTGTAGCCCAGCGCTTCGAGCTCGGCGCGCAATTCGGGGTAGTTGTAGACGGCGCCGTTGAAGACCATCGAAAGGCCCAGCGCGGAATCGATCATCGGCTGGCCTGAGGCCTCGCAGAGATCCATGATTTTCAGCCGTCTATGCCCCATCGCCATCGGGCCGGCACTATGAAAACCGCTCGCATCGGGACCGCGGGCGGTGAGGTGTTGAGTGATGCGTTCAATCGCCGCCAGGTCAGCGGGTCGATTATCGAAACGAAGTTCTCCAGCTATGCCACACATAAGATCCTTACCGGTTTTGCCGTTGGGGAGTGTGACTGACGCGCGGATTGCGAAGTTCAGGTTTTCGGACCAGCGTGCGCCGCTCTGGCGTGCTGCTTGTCGATGCAATCCGCACCGCGCGGATCGCGTCCTGCGGCGTCAGTCGGGCTTTACACCAAAACAGACCAGCGCGCTCAGGTCAAACCTGGCGTGCGAAAGAGCAGGCCGGACGACGCTCCGGTAGGGTGGGCTTCAGCCCACCATCGACGAGGCCGGTGCTTTGCTACGGTCGGCTGAAGTGGAACGCCGCCTTGCCATCCCTCGGTGCTGGTTGACGAAGAGGCTTGACCGCGGCGTAGCTGCCATCTGTGAATCTGGTGAGCTAAAGCACACCCTACGGAGGTAACTCAGCTCGGTAGAGTGGGTTTCAGCTCACCGCACCAAGGCCTAGATACGAAACCCTTCGACGATATGCTCGGCCAGGGTTTCGCTCACCTGCGACTGGCTATGCTCGCTGCGTAGCAGCACGATGCTGCTCAGCGGCAATTCCGGCATCCCCTCGGCCTCGCCCAGCTGGCGCATATCCGACGACACCAGGCTTTGCAGCTGCGCGGTCACTGCCAGCCCGGCGTTGACCACCGCCATCAGCGCCGACAGGCTCGGGCTGGTATAGGCGACTCGATAAGGAATATCCAGGCCGTCCAGGGCGTTGCATGCCCAGGCTCGGCAGAAACAGTTGGTGTTGAACATCGCCAGCGGCATCGGCCGTTGCTCGTGAATATTGAAACCCGGCGCTTCGGCCCAGACGAAGCGCTCACGACGCAGCAACTGGCCGATTTCCGTGCCCGGCTCGCGGGTGACGATGGTCAGGTCCAGATCGCGGCGTTGGAGCAACTGATAGGACGGCTCGCAGTGCACCTCCACCTGCACCAGCGGATAGGCTTGGGCGAAGCGCGAAAGGATGCCGGGCAAAAACCGCATCACATAATCATCCGGCGTGCCGATGCGCACCGATCCAACCATGTGTGGCTCGCGCAATGTAGTCAGCACTTCACCGTGCAGCTTGAGAATCCGCCGCGCATAACCGAGCAGAATCTGCCCCTCCGCCGTAAGCCGAACCTGACGTCCGTCGCGCTCGAACACGGCCCGCTGCAGCACATCTTCTTCCAAACGCTTCATCTGCATGCTGATGGCAGACTGCGTGCGGTTGACGGCTTCGGCCGCTCGGGTGAAACCGCCGTGATCGGCGATGGCAACGAAGCTGCGCAGCAGTTCGGCATCGATACTTGGATAGTGGGCCATTCATCAATCTCCAAGATGAATGTCATCAGAAACATTCGTTGGATTGATCATAATCCTGGCCGGAAACTGACGCCATCCCCATTGAAGGTGCATCAGATGAAAAGCCATGCTGAGTTTTTGAAGGCTTCATATTCGCCCCGCAGCCGTAGTGCGTCGCTTGCCTCATTGCTGCTCACTTATTGGCAGCGGCTCGGTCGCTGGCACGCGTTGTACCGGCAGCGTCGACAGCTCGCCGCACTGAGCGACGAGATGCTCAAGGATCTCGGACTGAGCCGTGCCGATGTCGAAACCGAAGCGAACCGACCGTTTTGGGACGATCCCCTTCGTCGCGATTGATTCGACGCTTCAGTCCGTTCGCCGAATGAGCTTGCGTAGCAAGAATCGATTCGGATGGCAGGCCTCGGCGATGGCGCGCGGCAGCGGTAGCGGCTCGCCATCGAGCCAGGCGGCCAGCAGTTCACCAGACAGCGGCGTGGTGATCAAACCGCGCGAGCCGTGGGCGGTATTGACGTATAAACCGTCCAGCCAGGGGCACGCTGTGTCAGGCACCTGACGGGCATCCTTACCCAGCACGGCATAGGCTTCGGCGAATCGTTCGGGATCGGCCAGCGGACCGATGATTGGCAGATAGTCCGGGCTGGTGCAGCGAAACGCGACACGCCCGTGCAAGTCTTCGATTGCGCGGGTATCGGCTTCCAGACGCTGATACAGGTCGGCGGAGATGTCCTTGAGCATGTCCAGATTGGCGCGATGTTCCGCTTCGCTTGGGGCCGGGTCGTCTTCGGCGAAATTGAAACTGGCACCCAGCGTGTGCTGGCCGTCGCGTGGCGGGGCGACATAACCCTGGGCGCAAACCACGGTACGTAAAGCCGCGCTTTGTTCGGTCGCTGGCAGCCCGGTGATCTGGCCGCGAATGCGCTTAAGCGGCAGCCAGGCGCTCTGGCTGAAGCGTTTGGCGTCGCCCGCACCTGCCAGAATCGCCACGGGCGCTTCGGCCAACATCTCATCGCCATTCCATGCCTGCCAGCGCCCCTCAACGCGGCGCAGGTCGACAGCTTGTCGGTGCCGGATCAACTCGATAGCGGGATGGTCGAGCAGCGACCGGCACAGCGCGGGCGGGTGCGCCCAGCCAGCATCGGGGTAGAACAGGCCGCCATTGTCCAGCGCCACACCGGCCAGCTGCTCGGCCTCGGTGCGCTCCACGCCGCGCAACAGGCTGGGCGCAAAGGCATCGCGGAGTGTGGCTTGGCGCGCGCGTTCCTTGTCATCGAAGCCGAGCTGCAACACGCCGCAATCGTCCCAGTCACGCTCTTTCTGCAGGCTACCCAACAGGCGGCGGGTATAGCCGAAACCGCTCACAACCAGTTGCGAGAGCGCGGTGCCGTGGGCAGACAACTTCAGGTAGAGCACGCCCTGGGGGTTGCCGGACGCTTCCTGAGCGATATCCCCGTGACGCTCCAACAACGTCACCTGCCAACCACGGGCGGCGAGGCTCGCCGCAGTCGCGCAACCGGCCAGCCCCGCGCCGATCACCAATGCCTTGCGCTGCGCCGGTTTGAACGCAGGACGGGCGTACCAGGGCGTCCCGGCCGGCTGCGGCGTGCCGAGGAAACGGCCATGCAAGCTTTCCCATTTTTTGCCGAAGCCGGGAATCCGCTCGACTTTGAATCCTGAGTCCTGCAATCCGCGCCGCACGGCACCTGAGCTGGTGAAGGTTGCCAGGGTCGTGCTAGGTGCCGACAAGCGCGCCAATTGAGCGAACAGCTCGGGTTGCCACATCTCGGGATTCTTGGCCGGGGCGAAACCATCGAGGAACCAGGCATCGATCTGCGCATCCAGGCCGCTCAGGCAATCGAGCGCATCGCCGACCAACAAGGTTAGCACCACGCGCCCAAAACGAAATTGCTGAAAGCCTGGGTTGATCGCCACGTACTGATCCAGCAGCTGTCGGGCCTGAGGCTTCAGCTCGGGCCAGAGAGACAGTGCACGCTGCATATCGTCATGGGTGAGCGGATGCTTTTCGACGCTGACGAAATGCAGCTGTGCTGTCGACGGCGCGGTGCGCTCGAACAATGCCCAGGCGCACAGAAAATTCAGCCCGGTCCCGAACCCCGTTTCGCCGATGACGAATCGCTCTGCTTCATCTAGCGCGGCAAACCGCTCGGCGAGTGCGTTGGGCCGCAGGAAGACGTGAGCGGTTTCCGCCATCCCCGAAGCGCGCGAAAAATACACATCACCATACTGCCGGGATTGCGGCTGGCCATTCTCGTCCCAGTCGAGTTCGGCATGCTGGAAACCGGTGGTGACCTGAGAGGACATGAGCGATTCCTGGAGCGAAAGGGGGCGATTCTACCAGCGCTGCGAAACCTGCCGCGGGCGCGGTTTGTCGCATCGATATGGCTTTCGTTGTGCGGCATCCGACGCGGTCCACCGCCCGCCGGAATTGTCGCGATGTCACCTGTTCAGGAGAACACGATGTTCGAATCCGCAGAAATCGGCCACACCATCGATAAGGCAACCTATGACGCCGAGGTGCCCGCCTTGCGCCAGGCCTTGCTGGACGCGCAGTACCGGTTGCGCGAGCAGGCGCGGTTTCCGCTGCTGATCCTGATCAATGGCATCGAGGGCGCCGGCAAGGGCGAGACGATCAAGCTGCTCAGTGAATGGATGGACCCTCGGCTGATTCGGGTCGACAGCTTCGACGTGCCTACTGACGAGGAGCTCTCGCACCCGCCGGCCTGGCGCTATTGGCGACGCCTGCCGCCAAAAGGTCAGACCGGGATATTCTTCGGCAACTGGTACAGCAAGATGCTCGAGGACCGCGTCCACGGGCGCATAAAGAAGTCTGAACTGGAACTGGCCATTGACCGCGCTCAGCGTTTGGAACGCATGCTCTGTAAGGAAGGCATGCTGATCTTCAAGTTCTGGTTTCATCTGTCTAAGAAACAGATGATGAAGCGCCTGGACTCGCTCAAGGATGATCCGTTGCACAGCTGGCGGATCAGCCCACTGGATTGGCAGCAGTCGAAAACCTATGACCGGTTCGTGAAGCATGGCGAGTTGATCCTGCGCCGCAGCAGCCGGGATTTCGCGCCCTGGTACGTCATCGAGGGCAGCGACGAGCGTTATCGCAGCCTGACAGCCGGGCGTCTGTTGCTCGAAGGGCTCACTGCAGCGCTGGACGCTGCCCAACAGAAACCTGTACAGCCGCATACGGCGCCGGTCGAGCTAAACACTGATCGCCTGAGCCTTCTCGGCAGTCTCGACCTCGATCAGAAGCTCGACAAGGATCAATACAAGCATCAGCTGGTACAGGAGCAGGCACGTCTGTCCCAGCTGCTACGCGACCGCCGTCTGCGCAAGCGTGGGGTGCTGGCGTTGTTCGAGGGCCACGATGCTGCGGGCAAGGGCAGCGCCATCCGCCGTGTAACGGGTGCGCTGGATCCGCGGCTGTATCGCACGGTACAGATTGCCGCACCCAGCCAGGACGAACTGGCCCAACCCTGGCTGTGGCGGTTCTGGCGCAACGTGCCGGCGCGCGGCGAATTCACCATCTTTGACCGGTCCTGGTACGGCCGGGTGCTGGTCGAACGGGTCGAAGGCTTCTGCACGCCGGATGAATGGTTGCGCGCCTACACCGAGATCAACGATTTCGAGGAGCAACTGGTGGATGCTGGTGTGGTGGTAGTCAAATTCTGGCTATCGATCGACAAGGAAACGCAGCTGGCGCGGTTCAAAGAGCGTGAGGACACCCCGCACAAGCAGTTCAAGATCACCGAAGAGGACTGGCGCAACCGCGACAAGTGGGACGATTACGGCCATGCGGTGGCAGACATGGTCGACCGCACCAGTACCGAAATTGCGCCCTGGACCCTGGTGGAGGCCAACGACAAGCGTTTCGCCCGAATCAAGGTGCTGCGTACCCTCAACGACGCGCTGGAGGCCGCTATCAGCTGAGGAATGGCGAGCGGGGCAAACGATGGTCGACCATATCCCTGCTGAATGGTCGTCGCCTTCGGCAAATAGCTGGAACTATGCTCGGGCAATCGTCAACAGACAGGGCGCCGTTATCGCGGCCTGCATAACAATTCGAGGTATGCCATGCGTGAAGTAGTGATCGTCGACAGCGTACGGACCGGCCTGGCCAAGTCCTTCCGCGGCAAGTTCAACATGACCCGCCCCGATGACATGGCGGCCCATTGCGTCAACGCGCTGCTGTCGCGCAACGGTCTGGACCCCAAGTTGGTCGAGGACTGCATCGTCGGTGCTGGCTCCAATGAAGGAGCGCAGGGCTACAACATCGGCCGTAACGTAGCGGTGCTGTCGAACCTGGGTATCCAGTGCGCCGGTATGACGCTCAATCGTTTCTGCTCGTCCGGCCTGCAGTCGATCGCCATCGCCGCCAACCAGATTGCCTCCGGTTGCAGCGACATCATCGTCGCCGGCGGTGTTGAGTCCATCACCATGACGGCGAAGAGCAAAAACACCGACAACCTGTATAACTCGATTCTGCAAGAGCGGGTGCCTGGCCTCTATCACAGCATGGGCCAGACCGCGGAACTGGTTGCACGTCGTTACAACGTAACTCGCGAACAACAGGACATCTACTCCCTGCAGAGCCAGCAGCGCACGGCGCGGGCTCAAGCAGAGGGGCTGTTCCAAGACGAAATCGTACCGATGAACGTGCGCTATTTCACCGAGGACAAGGCCACTGGCGAGCGCACCGAGCACGATGGCGTGGTTGATCGTGATGACTGCAACCGTCCGGATACCACGCTGGAAAGCTTGTCGGGCCTCAAGCCGGTGTTTGCTGAAGACGGTTCGGTCACCGCGGGCAACGCCTCGCAACTGTCCGATGGCGCCTCGATGACGCTGGTGATGAGCCTGGACAAGGCCCTCGAACTGGGTCTCAAACCGCGCGCCTTCTTCCGTGGCTTCACCGTGGCTGGCTGCGAGCCGGAAGAAATGGGCATCGGCCCGGTCTTTTCGGTGCCACGTCTGCTCAAGGCCAAGGGCCTGCAGGTTAGCGACATCGATCTGTGGGAACTCAACGAAGCCTTCGCCTCGCAGTGCCTGTACTGCCGCGACACGCTGGAAATCGATAACGAGAAATTCAACGTCAACGGTGGTTCGATCTCTATCGGCCACCCGTTCGGCATGACTGGCTCGCGCACCACTGGCCATCTCATCCGCGAGCTGCAGCGTCGCAACCTGCGTTACGGGGTAGTGACCATGTGCGTTGGTGGCGGGATGGGTGCCTCGGGGCTGTTCGAGGCGGTGCGCTGAGCTTGCGCTGACCCGATAACAAAGAACCCGTACCCAATGGCGCGGGTTCTCTGTTTAGACACAACCGGTTTTCGGACGTAGTGGCTGCGCTCCCAGACGCAGTGGTGTCGCTTTGTAGGAGCCAGCTTGCTGGCGATCCGGCACTACGCGGTGTGCCGACAAAACCAACAGTCCGCCTGCCCCTTGCCTGAGAATGCTCAGCTGCGACTGGATTCCAACATGGTTTCCGGCCGCACCCACTGATCGAACTCCTCATCGGTGAGATAACCGAGCTCCAGCGCCGCTTCTCGCAACGTGCGGTTTTCGGCATAGGCCTTCTTGGCGATCTCCGCGGCCTTGTCGTAACCGATATGCGGGTTCAGCGCGGTCACCAGCATCAATCCACGTTCCAGATGCTCGGCCATGCGGGTGGCGTCCGGCTCCAGGCCGACGATACAGTGCGTATTGAAGTTGCGGCAACCATCGGCCAGCAGCCGGATCGATTCGAGCAAATTGTGGACGATCACCGGCTTGAACACGTTCAGCTGCAGATGTCCCTGGCTCGCGGCGAAGCCGACCGTCACGTCATTGCCCATCACCTGACAGGCCAGCATCGATAGCGCCTCGCACTGCGTTGGGTTTACCTTGCCAGGCATGATCGAACTGCCTGGCTCGTTGGCGGGCAAACGCACTTCGGCAAAACCGCCTCGCGGTCCAGAGCCGAGCAGCCGTAGATCGTTGGCGATCTTCATTAGGGCAGTCGCCAGCGTCTTCAAACCACCGGAAAGAGCGACGAGCGGCTCATGGCCGGACAGCGCGGCGAACTTGTTCGGTGCCGAGACGAAGGGCAGGCCGGACAGTGCAGCCAGTTCGGCAGCGATCGCTTCGGCGAAACCATGTGGCGCGTTCAGGCCGGTGCCCACCGCCGTGCCCCCCTGAGCCAATTCGAGCACCGCAGGAAGGGTGTGGCGAATCGCCTGCTCGGCGAGATCCAACTGGGCGACAAAGGCCGAAAGCTCCTGCCCGAAGGTTACGGGTGTCGCGTCCATCATGTGGGTGCGCCCGGTTTTGACCAATTGGCCGTGGCGGGCAGCCTGCTCGGCGATGCCCCCCGAAAGCTCGGCGATAGCGGGGAGCAGGTCATTGTAAACGGCACGGGCGACGGCGATGTGCATGGCCGTCGGGAAGCAGTCATTGGAACTCTGCGCACGGTTTACGTGGTCGTTAGGGTGGACGGGGCTCTTGCCGCCACGGGCACCACCGGCGAGCTCGTTGGCGCGGCCGGCGATCACTTCATTGACGTTCATGTTGCTCTGGGTGCCGCTGCCGGTTTGCCACACCACCAATGGAAACTGATCGTCATGTTGGCCGTGCAGAATTTCATCGGCGGCCTGTTCGATCAGTCGAGCGATGTCAGGCGGCAGGTCGCCGATACGGTCATTAACCCTTGCCGCCGCCTTCTTGATCAGTGCCAGCGCGTGGCACACGGCAAGCGGCATGCGTTGTTCGCCGATGGCGAAGTTGCTCAGCGAGCGCTGGGTCTGCGCTCCCCAGTACGCCTGTTCCGGGACTTCCACTGGGCCAAGGCTGTCGGTTTCGGTGCGGGTCATGCCGTGCTCCATCGATGAGGTCTTCCTGTTAGGTCGCCCGCCGAGGACACAGGTTCAATCGGCTGGCTCGCTGTTTCTTGAGCGATTGGAACTCCGCGCGCAGAATGAGTCCATTGAGGCTCATCTATCGTTCGCCAAGGAACATCCAATGCACTTTTTTCGTACCTCTGGGCTTCGGGCCCTCGGCCTGTGCAGCGCCCTATCGATGGCGCTGCTGAGCGGCCAGGCCAACGCCGACAGCGCCAGCCATGCGGCCAAGGCCGAGCGTTTTCTCGAACTGGTCAACGCTGATCGCATTGCGGTGCCGGTCTACGCCCAGGTGCAGCAGATGTTCGCCGAGCGCTTCGCCCAGACCCAGGCTCCCGAGAGCAAACGGGCGCTGCTGGAAAGCTACCAATCCAAGGCAGATGCTGCGCTTGAAAAGGCCATCGGCTGGAAGGAGGTCAAGCCCGAACTGGTCGCGTTGTACACCGAGGCCTTCAGCGAAGCCGAACTCACACGGTTGAACGAATTCTACGAATCCGAATTGGGCAAGAAGATGCTCACCCAGCTACCGCAGCTTAATGCGCGCTCGGCTCAGGTCACTCAGACCAAGCTGGAAAGTGCCGTGCCGCAGGTGAATAAATTGCTGGCTGAAATGACAGCCGAACTCGACACCCAGAAGAGCCCTTGAGGGAGTGCATCAAGCATGACCAAATTATTTACCATCGAAAACGCATTGCAGTCGGCCCTGCAGCCCGTGCATCTGCAGGTGCTGGATGAAAGCCACATGCATAGCCGCGGGCAGGAAACTCACTACAAGGCGGTGATCGTCAGCGAGCAGTTCGCCGGGCTGAATGCGGTCAAGCGCCATCAGAAGGCATACGCTGCGATGGGCGAACTGATGCAGCAGATACACGCCCTCGCGTTGCACACCTATACCCCCGAAGAATGGGCAGAGCAGGGCGCGGCGCCGGCCTCGCCTGTTTGTGCCGGTGGCCATAAGTAGCCATCTGCCTGCCGCTTGAAGCCCATTGCTCGTTTATTGATAGAATGCGCGCCGCGCCGGCTCACGCCGGCGTTGTCGTTTTCGTATTCCCGGTCCGCCCCTTACGAGGGTGACCACTGGAGGAAGTAACCGCATGACCCAGAACATCGTCGTCGCGGCGCTGTACAAGTTCGTCTCGTTGCCGGACTACGTCGCGTTGCGTGAGCCCCTGCTTGAAACACTCAACGCCAACGGCATCAAGGGCACGCTGCTGCTCGCCGAAGAAGGCATCAACGGCACGGTTTCCGGCAGCCGTGAAGGCATCGACGCGCTACTCGCCTGGTTTGGCACCGATGCTCGCCTGGCCGATATCGATCACAAGGAATCTTATTGCGAGGAGCAGCCGTTCTACCGCACCAAGGTCAAGCTGAAGAAAGAGATCGTCACCCTCGGCGTACCAGGCGTCGATCCTAACCAGCGTGTTGGCACCTATGTCGAGCCGAAGAATTGGAACGCGCTGATCGATGATCCCGAAGTGCTGCTGATTGACACCCGCAACGATTACGAAGTGGCCATCGGCACCTTCGAGGGTGCGATCGATCCGCAGACCAAATCCTTCCGCGAATTCCCGGACTACATCAAGGCGCATTACGACCCGGCCAAGCACAAGAAGGTCGCGATGTTCTGCACTGGCGGCATCCGCTGCGAAAAGGCGTCGAGCTACATGCTGGGCGAGGGCTTCGAGGAGGTTTATCACCTCAAGGGCGGCATCCTCAAATACCTCGAAGAAGTGCCGCAGGACGAGACGCGCTGGCGCGGCGACTGCTTCGTCTTCGACAATCGCGTGACCGTGCGCCACGACCTCAGCGAAGGTGATTTCGACCAGTGCCATGCCTGTCGCACGCCGATCTCGCTGGAGGACCGCCAATCGGAGCACTACGCTCCAGGTATCAGTTGCCCGCATTGCTGGAATACCCTGAGCGAGAAGACTCGCCACAGCGCCCGTGAGCGGCAGAAGCAGATCGAATTGGCGCTCAAGCGCAACCAGCCGCACCCGATCGGTCACAACTACCGCAAACAGGGTGTGTAGCCGAATCGGCCTGGATAGATGATGGTGCGCAGTTCGCGCTCCCCGAGAGAACCGGAGCCCAGATGAGCACCCGACTGATCTACGTAATGGACCCGATGTGTTCCTGGTGCTGGGGTTTCGCGCCGGTGGTGCAGGCACTCGTTGAGCAGGCGCAGGCACGCGGCGTAGGCGCCGAGCTGATCGTCGGCGGCCTGCGCCGGGAGCGCACGGCGATGGACCAGCCGGCTCGCGAGCGCACGGCGTCCTACTGGCACGCGGTCCACGAGGCAAGCGGCCAGCCGTTCAACTTCGAGGCGGGTTTGCCTGACGGGCTGGTCTACGACACCGAGCCGGCCTGTCGCGCACTGGTTGCGGCGCGTGGCTTCGAGGCGAAAGCTGCCTGGACGCTCCTCGGGCTGATTCAGCGAGCGTTTTACGTCGAGGGGCGAAACGTCACTTTGCCACCGGAGCTCGTCGAGCTGGCCGAGGCGGCTGGCATTGCACGCGGTGAGTTCGCAGATCGCTTCGATTCCCAGGCCGTTCGTGATGCCACTGCCGCCGACTTCGATTGGGCGCGCAATTTGGGCATTGCCGGCTTTCCCACCTTGCTTGCCGAGCACGACGGCCAGCTCGCTCTGCTGACCAACGGCTATCAGCCCCTCGACGCGCTTTCGCCTCTGTTGAATCGCTGGCTGGAACACAATGTCCTTGCCTGATCAGCTTAGCTGGGCGGAAATCCGGCGACTCGCGCTGCGTCATCGCAAGGCGCTGGTCCTCGCCAATCTGGTGGCCGTGCTGGCGACGCTGTGCAGCGTGCCGATCCCGTTGCTGCTGCCCCTGCTGGTCGATGAAGTGCTGCTGGGGCATGGCGACACGGCTTTACAGATCATGGATCGCATGCTGCCCGCAGGATGGGAGACGGCGATTGGCTATATCGGCCTGATGCTCTGCGCAACGCTGCTGCTGCGCGCCTTCGCATTGATCTTCAACGTGTTGCAGGCGCGGCTGTTTGCGCGACTTTCCAAGGATCTGGTCTATCGCATCCGCATTCGTCTGATCGAGCGGCTCAAGCGTATTGCTTTGAGCGAGTACGAAAGCCTCGGCGGCGGTACGGTTGCGGCGCACTTGGTCACCGATCTGGAAACCATCGATAAATTCATCGGCGAGACCCTCAGCCGTTTCCTTGTGGCACTGCTTTCAATTGCTGGCACGGCGGCGATTCTGATCTGGATGCACTGGCAGCTGGCACTGCTGATCCTGTTGTTCAACCCGCTGGTGATCTACGCCACAGTGCAACTGGGCAAGCGCGTCAAACACCTGAAAAAACTGGAGAACGACAGCACTTCGCTGTTTACCCAGGCGCTGACCGAAACCCTGGATGCGATCCAGGAGGTGCGCGCTGGCAACCGTCAGGGATTTTTCCTTGGCCGCCTGGGCCTGCGCGCTCGCGAGGTACGTGACTACGCGGTGGCCTCGCAGTGGCGGACCGACGCTTCCAACCGTGCCAGTGGTCTGTTATTCCAGTTCGGCATCGATATCTTCCGCGCCGCGGCGATGCTTACGGTGCTGTTCTCCGACTTGTCGATCGGGCAGATGCTCGCTGTGTTCAGCTACCTGTGGTTCATGATCGGGCCGGTGGAGCAATTGCTGAATTTGCAATACGCCTTCTATGCCGCCGGCGGCGCGCTCAGCCGGATCAACCAGCTGCTGGCGCGTGCCGATGAGCCTCAATATGCCGGCGGGCAGGATCCGTTCGCCGGGCGGGAGACGGTAGATATCGAAGTCCGCGGGCTGTGCTTCTCCTATCAGGACGAGCCGGTGCTGGACGGTCTGGATCTGTCCATCGCGGCGGGCGAGAAGGTAGCGATAGTCGGCGCCAGCGGTGGTGGCAAAAGCACGCTGGTCCAGCTGCTGCTGGGCCTGTATCAGCCACAGGCGGGGCAGATTCGCTTCGCCGGGATCGATGTGCAGGACATTGGTCTGGGCACTGTTCGAGATAACGTCGCCGTAGTGCTGCAGCATCCCGCGCTTTTCAACGACACCGTGCGCGCCAATCTGCTGATGGGCCGTGAGCGCGATGATCGGGCCTGCTGGCAGGCACTGGAAATTGCCCAGCTGGCCGAGACCATTCGCCAGTTACCGGCGGGGCTCGACAGTGTCGTCGGTCGGTCCGGGGTACGCCTGTCGGGTGGCCAGCGGCAGCGGCTGGCGGTGGCGCGAATGGTGTTGGCCGAACCCAAGGTGGTGATTCTCGACGAGGCGACGTCCGCCCTGGACGCCGCTACCGAATATGCGCTGCATGAAGGACTGAACCGTTTTCTGCATGGGCGCACCACGCTGATCATTGCGCACCGGCTGTCGGCGGTGAAGCAGGCCGATCGGGTTCTGGTATTCGATGAAGGACGCATCGCCGAACAGGGCGATCATCAGCAGCTGATTGCTGACGGAGGGCTCTACGCCAAGCTTTACGGACATTTGCAGCAGCATTGAGCCGCGCTTGCCGTTGCCGCTGTGCGTTTTGTTCGATTCTTTGGAATGTTCGCTGGCAAATAGCCATTTCACCTTGGTTAAATCGCGTTGTTTTTGCGCTCAACTTTGGCCAGCACCGGCCGACTCCATGACGTGCGCTAATCTTTCAAGGGATTTTCTGATGCAGTCTGTCGATATATTCGCCAACCTCTCCGTGGGCAAGAAGCTGTTGCTCGGCTTCGCCATGGTGCTGTTGCTGACCCTGGGAGTCGCCGGGACCGGCTTCTTTGCCGTGGATTCGATCCTGACCCGCTCGTCTCAGACGGATCAGCTGGCGGCCATCAACGCCGCGATTCTCGACGCGCGCGGTCAGGAGCGCGATTACGCCCTGACCCGCAGCGACGCTTCGGCCGCTGCGCTGCGCGATATTCTGGACCAGCTCAACAGGGACCTGGACGATCTCGCCAAAGTCTCTAGCGCTGAGGAACAGGCGGCTCTTGAGCAGATCCGAAGTGACGCGGCGATCTATGCCCGACAGTTTGCCGACTATGGCGTCCTGATTAGCAAAGGCGTGGAACTGCGTAAGCGCATGGCCGATGCCGCGCAGACCAGCCGTGAAGAATTCGAATACATCGAACTGGACATGTACGACGCGGTGCGCGTCCTGCGACTTGAGGGCGATCACCTCAAGGGCAGTGATCCGTTGACGGTCGCCGAGGCGGCATCGGGCCTGACCAAGCGCATCCTCGATCTGCGCACCTTCGAGAACCTGTTCATCAGCGACAGCTCCCAGGAAGCTAAGGACGCCTGGAACGAGGCCTATGGCGATGTCACTACCATTGGCGCCAGTCTGAAGACTTGGATCAACGACGAACAGAAAGCCACCATGGATGGCGCGCTAGCCGCGCTTGCCATCTACGAACAAGCCTTCGGCGAGTTCCAGCGTTATCGCTTGGAGCGGGTAGCCTTGGAAGAGGCCATGGTCGGTCAGGCACAGCGGATACTCGATACCGCCGACCAGGCTCTGGCAGTGGCTAACCACGCGATGCAGAACCAACGCAGCAGCGCCTACTGGCTGCTCGCGATCATCACGACCCTGGCTGTCATCATCGGTCTGGTGGCGGCCACGGCGATTTCCCGGATGGTCGTCGTGCCACTGCGCTACACCGTGCAGTTGGCGCAGCGGGTGGCCGACGGCGACCTCACCCAATCGCAGCAGGTCACTCGTCGTGATGAGCTTGGCCAGTTGCAGCAGGCCATGTTTGGCATGACCGAAAGCCTGCGTACCCTGATCGGGCGCATCGGTGGCGGTGTAGGGCAAATTGCTGCCGCCGCCGAGCAGCTGTCGGCCGTCACCGCGCAAACCAGCGTTGGTGTTCAGAAGCAGCGTGAGGAGACCGATCAGGTCGCGACCGCGATGCACGAGATGGCCGCAACCGTGCAGGAAGTCGCGCAGAACGCCGAGCAGGCATCTCACGCCGCTCGTCAGGCGGATCAGCAGGCCCGTCAGGGCGACCTGGTTGTCAAGGAAGCCATCGGCCAGATCGACAGCCTGTCCGGCGAAGTGGAGCAGTCAGCCCATGCCATCGAAGAGCTGAATACCGAAAGTGGACGCATCGGAAGTGTGCTGGAAGTGATCCGTGCGGTCGCCGAGCAAACCAACCTGCTCGCACTCAACGCCGCGATCGAAGCGGCTCGCGCGGGTGAGCAGGGCCGCGGCTTTGCCGTGGTGGCCGATGAAGTGCGCGCGCTGGCGCGTCGCACCCACGATTCCACCGAAGAAATCGAAGGCCTGATCGGCAATCTGCAGCGGGTTGCGCAAAACGCCGTCGAGCAGATGCAGACCAGCCGTGAGCTAACCCAGCGCACGGTCGATCTGGCCAGCGAAGCCGGTACCGCACTCGAACGCATCACCGAGTCGGTGTCGACCATCGAGCAGATGAACCAGCAGATCGCCGCCGCTGCCGAGGAGCAGAGCGCGGTCGCGGAGAACATTTCCGAGAGCGTGACGCGGGTGCGCGACATCGGTGAGCAGAGCGCCAGCGGTAGCGAGCAGACCGCCGCATCGAGTGCGGAACTGGCGCGCCTGGGCGTCGAATTGCAGGGGCTGGTGGCGCGTTTCCGCACCTGATTCCGCCCGCTTGCTGCATCGAAGCCCTGGCCCGCTGGGGCTTTGTCGGTCATGGCGCTGAACTCCATTGAGACTCCACCTCTCTAGAAAGAAACGCGGCCGTCGCCGCACGCTGTGGAGATGCTCGATTGAACACCCTGTCGCTCGTTATCGTCATTCCCGTTCCGGGAGCGATCCGCCGATGAAAACCACCGCATTCGTTGCAGGCGAATCCCGGTTGAAACGGGCGATTACCGGCCCGGCGCTGTTCCTGTTCATCCTTGGCGATGTGCTGGGCGCCGGTGTCTATGCGTTGGTGGGCAAGATTGCCGGCGAGGCGGGCGGCGCGGTCTGGGTGCCGCTGCTGGTTGCGTTGGGCTTTGCGATGCTGACCGCGGCGTCCTACGCCGAGTTGGTCACCAAATATCCTAAAGCCGGTGGCGCCGCCGTGTTCGCGGAGCGTGCATTCGGCAAGCCGCTAATCTCTTTTCTCGTGGGGTTCTGCATGCTGGCGGCCGGCGTGACCAGCGCAGCCGGGCTGTCGCTGGCGTTTGCCGGCGATTATCTCGGCGCCTTTCTGGACACCCCGGCGGTGCCCACCGCTCTGGTGTTCCTGACGGTCGTTGCATTGCTCAATGCGCGCGGCATCAAGGAATCCCTCGGCGCCAATGCGGTGATGACCGTCGTCGAAGTCTCGGGTCTGCTGTTCATCATCGTGCTGGCTGCGCGCTTTCTTCTGAGCGGGCAGGGCGAGCCGGCGCGAGTGATGGAATTCACGCCGGGCGTGTCGCCGGCCATCGCCGTGCTGGGAGCGGCGCTGATTGCCTTCTATTCCTTCGTCGGCTTCGAGGTTTCGGCCAACGTCGCCGAGGAGGTCAAGGATGTCCGGCGCAACTACCCGCGCGCCTTGTTCGGTGCGCTGCTGGTGGCCGGGCTGGTCTATATGGGCGTCGGCGTCGCGGCAACAGCCATCCTTTCCCCAGCGACGCTGGCCGAATCTTCCGCGCCCTTGCTGGAAGTCGTACGCGCGACCGGCTATGCCATACCGGATTGGCTGTTCGCTGCCGTGGCGCTGGTGGCGGTGGCCAATGGCGCACTGCTGACCATGATCATGTCTAGCCGCCTGGCCTACGGCATGGCCGACGAGGGGCTGTTGCCGTCAGTGTTGACTCGCGTGCTGCCCGAGCGGCGTACGCCCTGGCTGGCGATCATCGTCACCACCTTGCTGGCGATGATTCTCACCGTGACCGGTACGCTGTCGGCGCTGGCCGAAACCGTGGTGCTGTTGCTGTTGTTCGTGTTCATGAGCACCAACGTGGCGGTCCTGGTGCTGCGCAAGGATCATGTGGCCGCGCCGCACTTCCGTACGCCGACTCTCCTGCCGATACTGGCGATCGGCTCCTGTCTGGTACTGCTTTCGCAGCAGGACGCGGGCACCTGGCTGCGAGCAGGATTGTTGATGGCGCTTGGCGCCTTGCTCTACGGTTTTGGCCGTTGGCACAAGAATCGTCGGGCTAGCGCGCGTTGAGATCAGCCGCCCACTCGGCGAGTGGCAGTCCCGGCTCCTGTTGCCAGATACGCTGCCAGATCTGCTTCAGACGATCCATGTCACCACGCTCGGCGGGCAGCCGCTCGACATGCGTGATCAGCTGCCAGTCATCGCCGTTGTGCTCGGCCAGGGCAAAACGGAAGGGGTGGAAACCGGTCATGCCAAGGCGCAGGTCGGTAACCAGAATCTGGCCGTCGATCTCGTCATAACGCAGCACGCCTCCGGTAAACCACTGCAAGCGGGTGTGTTGCGGCGAGTTCGTGAGATGCGCGGCGAGGCGTTCTCCGCGCTGGATGCGCACCAGTTGCGGCGGCGTCTCGTCGAACCAACTGACCAGCGTCTCGTAGTAGACGTCGCCGTCCACCAGAATGACCCGCCACAGGAGGCTGTTGAAGGGCGTGGGCGTGGTGAATACCCGTGCGTTTTCGATGCCGTTGCTGGCCATCGCAGCCTCGACTTGTCGCTCGGCCATCTGCTTGCCCGCCAGGGTGAACCCCAGATACAGCGATGACACGATCAGTGCGAGCGCCGGCCCGCGGACGTTGCGCCCCTGCAAGCCGAATATGGCTCCGGCAAGCACAGCAAGCAGCAAAGGCACGCTGTACAAAGGGTCAATGATGAAGACGCTGGACCAGGCCGCCGGTGGCGGAGTTAGGGGCCAGAACAGCTGAGTGCCGTAGCTGGTGAACGCATCCAGCAGGACGTGGGTTATCAGCACCAGCCAGATCGCAAAAAACAGCCGTATGCCGGTGTAATTCGGATTCGGCCGTATTCGTCGAGCCAGCCAGGCCAGCGCTACGGCAAGCAGGCTGAGCACGAACAGCGAATGGCTGAAGCCGCGGTGATAGGTCATGTCGGCGACTGCGTCACCGTAGTCGATTACCACGTCGAGGTCGGGTAGCGTGCCGAGTACCGCGCCGTACAGCAGGGCTTTACGTCCTTGCCAGCGACCGAGCAGGGATGCGTGAACGGTAGCGCCGAGAAGGGCCTGGGTAATCGAGTCCATGCAGAAATCCATCTGTTGCGAGCGGGCTACAGTAGCCGAACCGACTCGCCTGTAGCGGCTCGAAATCATATAAAAACGTGTCCACGTCGCCCGGCTCGTGGACAATGCTTGTTCATTTTTGATTTATGAAGGGCCGATGCTCGACATATCCAATAGCGTGCAGCTACCTGACAGCGAGATCGAGCTGACCGCTATTCGCGCTCAAGGTGCTGGCGGCCAGAACGTCAACAAGGTTTCCAGCGCGCTGCATCTGCGCTTCGACATCAACGCGTCTTCCTTGCCGTCGTTCTATAAGGAGCGCCTGCTGGCGCTGCGTGACAGCCGCATCACCAGCGACGGCGTGATCGTGATCAAGGCCCAGCAATACCGCACTCAGGAACAGAACCGCGCCGATGCGCTCGAGCGGTTGGCCGAGCTGATTCGCAGCGTGGCGAAAGTCGAAAAGACGCGGCGCCCGACACGACCGACACTGGGATCGAAAAAGCGCCGTCTCGAAGGCAAGAGCAAACGCGCGGCGATCAAGGCTGGGCGTGGCAAGGTGGATTTCTAGCAGGCTGTTGAAAACTACCTGCGTTGGCAAAACTGCTCGCTGCGCTCCCCCTTCGGGCCAGCCTACGGCTGTTACTCCCGTTGGTCGTTGCGCCTTGTCTTGCCTGCCTCGCCTACGTTTTTCAACGGCCTGCTAGGCGGCGATCAGACGCCGCTCAAGCGTGTCAGTGCGTGCCCGTGCGCTGCTCGTCGATCGTATCGTTGGGCACGCCGTCGTCGGCTTCCTGCTCGGTGGCGGGTGTCTCCGTACTATCGCCTTCAGGCGTATCGGGCATCAACTCCAGCACCGTATGGCTGGTACGCAGCATCGGCGTGAAGTGGCCATGCGGCTCGGTGACCAGATCGATTACCCGGCGAGAGCGGAAGTAGGAATAGATGGCGAGAAACGCCAGCGTGACGGCGAAGAACACCGGCAGAGCTTTGGGGCCGAGAAAACTCATCAGGCCGCCTGCGACTACCGGACCGAAGGCGGCGCCGAAGCCGTTGGCCAACAGCAGGCCGCTGGAGCCGGACAGAATTTCGTCCGGGTGCAACTGGTCGACCATCTGCGCGACGGCGATGGAGTAGATCGAGAAGGCCAGACCGCCCCAGAGAAACATCATGCCCAACAACAACGGGCCGGATGTCAGCGGTGTAATCAGGCCGCCAAGGACCGCCGCGATTGCGACGACCCAGAGCATCACCAGACGACGGTCGTGCTTGTCGGAAAACAGCCCGATGGGCCACTGCAGAACGGCGCCGCCGAGAATGGTGATGCTCATCAGCAGACCCACGCCGGACGCATCGAAGCCGCTCTGCGAGGCGTAGACAGGCGCCAGCCCCCAGAAGCCGCCAAGGGTCAGGCCCGAAATCCCCGCAGCCATCAAGGGGAGCGGGGCGATTCGAGCCAGTTGCAGCAAGTCGGTCGCCGGCATGTCGGGCTGTGCGGGCTGCGCCTGGCGGGTCAGCGTGATCGGCATCAGTGCGGCGCAGATCAGAATGGCGGCCAGCGCGAACAGGGTGAAATTCATCGGGCTATCGAGGCTCAGCAATTGCTGAGCAGCCGCCAGCGAGCCGAGGTTCACAGCCATGTATAGGGCGAATACCTGGCCGCGTTTTTCACCGCTGACCTGGGCGTTGAGCCAGCTCTCGATGACCATGTAAAGCGTGACCAGCGCGACGCCATAAAGCACACGCAACACCAGCCACACCCAGGGGTTGACGATCATCACGTGCAGCAACACGGCGATCGCTGCCAGTGCGGCGTAAAAAGCGAAGGTGCGGATATGGCCGACACGCCGGATCAATGACGGAGCGAGCCAGGTGCCGACGAGAAAGCCAGCGAAGTAACCCGACATCAGCAGGCCGATCATTCCGGTGGAATAGCCCTCGGCGATGCCGCGAAGCGTTAGCAGCGTATTCAGCAAGCCGTGGCCGAGCAGTAGTAATGCGACGCCACCCAGCAGTGAGCTGATGGGGGCTAATAACGACGTCATGGCGAACAACCTTATGCAAATGATCTGGGGTGACGAGCCGATCGACTAGAAGCGGCTAACCGTTAAAGCATCCAGAACGGGTGACAACCTGCCTCACCGTTGCGTTCAGCGTATGCGGTTTGGGCAGCAGTTTGCGCCGAGGATTCAAAACGCCCGGCAATCTCAGTGAAGCGTATCAGCGCGGCTCGCTGCCTTAACGTGCCGACCAGACCAGAAAAGCCGTCACGGCTGAGCGGCTCCGTCCACACAAGCGTTCAGCTTGGCTCAAGCTTTCCGTTTTGTCCCGGTAGGAGTGTTGCGATCAGGGCGCGAACGCTACCCGGCAACGCCTCCAGATCGCGCACCAGAATGCTGCGTTCGCGCACCGCCCAGGGCTCGTCCAGCTCTACAGTCGCCAGCTGCATCGTCCGACTGTGCCGGATCGCGGCGGACTCGGGAATTATGCCGATGCCGACGTCGGCCTCGATCATCCGGCACACCGCCTCGAAGCTGGACACCTGGATGCGCAGCGACAGGCTGGCGCCGAGCTTTTCCACCTGATCGCGCAGAAAGGTCAGCAGGGTGCTGCCCTCGTGCAGACCGATGTGCTGGTAGGCCAGCGTCTGGCGCAGGCTGACGCGCTTTTCGGTCGCCAGCGGATGGCCGACTGGCACTGCCAACAGTAGGCGGTCGGTGCTGAAGTGCAGCACCTGCAGGCCTTGTGCACGCACCGGGCCGGCGATGATACCCATGTCCGTGCTGCCATCGAGCACGCCACGGACGATGTCACGACTGAGGCGTTCCTGCAGATCGACGGTGACGCCGGGGCGCTGGGCCAGAAAGCCCGCCAGCACCTCGGGCAGGAATTCGGTTACCGCCGTGGTGTTGGCGAAGATGCGGATGTGCCCGGCATTGTCCGCGCCGTATTCGGTGAATTCACTTTTCAGGTAATCGACCTGGCGCATGATCAGCCGCGCGTGTTGCAGCAACCGGTTGCCTGCCGGTGTCAGCTCCACGCCGCGGCTGTCACGGTACAGCAGGCGGCTGTCGAGCTGGCTTTCCAGGGCCTTGATCCGTGCGCTGGCGGCCGCTGGCGAGAGATGCGCACGGCGTGCACCCTGGGTCAGGCTGGGGGATTCGGCGATATGAATGAACAGGCGCAGATCGGCCAGATCGAAGTGCATGAGGGCGCTCGCTGGGAGAAACGGCGTTCAGGATAGCCGAACGCCGGTGTCGGTAAATACAAATTCTCGGAACGCCGGCTTCGGAGCATGCTGCGGCAAAACAACACAGCCGGAAGCTCGCGATGACCGACCTATCAGCCTGGATTGGCCGCACCGAAGAAACCCATGACCAGCTCAGCCGCAATATGCTCAAGCGCATCGCGGCGACGCTCGGCGAACCGACGCCGGCCCATGGCGAGCCGCTGCCGCCGCTCTGGCAGTGGTGCTTCTTTCAGGATGCGGTCGCCGAAAGCGGGCTGGGTGAAGACGGCCATCCGGCGCGCGGAGGCTTCCTGCCGCCGGCTGACAATCGCAACCGCATGTGGGCCGGTGGCCGCGTGGAATTCTTCGAGCCTTTGCGGGCCGGCGGTGAGGCGACTCGCGTTTCGACCATCAAGCACATCGAGGAGAAGCACGGCCGCACCGGCGAGCTGCTGTTCGTCACCGTGCAGCACGATTACCTGCAGGACGACCGCCTGGCCATCCGCGAAGAACAGGACATCGTTTATCGCGAGCCCAGCCCGCCGAAAACCGTCAGCGGCGAACCGATGGTCGCCGGCGACTGGCGCGAAGCGGTAACGCCGACCCCGACGCTGCTGTTCCGTTATTCCGCCGTCACCTTCAACGGCCACCGCATCCACTACGACTGGCCTTACGTCACCGAAACCGAAGGCTATTCGGGGCTGGTGGTGCACGGCCCGCTGATCGCCACCCTCAATTTGCGCGCCTTCTGCCGCGCGAATCCCGATATGCGTCCCCGGCGCTTCGCCTATCGCGGCCTGCGCCCGCTGATCGCGCCGCAGCCATTCGAGGTTGGCGGTCGCACCGTCGCGCCGGGCAAGGCCGAACTCTGGGCCGGGGACCACAACGGACTGGCGCAGAAAGCCGAAGTGGAATTTGAGTGAGGCGGGTGGCGTCGGCCCCTCACCCTAGCGCTCTCCTGGGGAGAGGGAACAGATCGATGGGCTGCTACCGCCGCTGAGCCCTTTGACTACGCAGTTCGAGCCCTCCCTTGAAGAGAGTCGCCGGGCTGCGTAACCGAAGAGCAAGCACAGACCAACCCCCTCTCCCCTCAGGGGAGAGGGTAGGGGTGAGGGGAAAACCGCACCCGTACATGAAGATTCGAGGAACCAGAAACATGAACCCGTACCTGAACGACGAATACAACGCCATCCGCGAAGGCGTGCGCGCCCTCTGCGCCGAGTTCCCGGCCGAATACTGGCGCAAGATCGACGAAGAGAAAGGCTTCCCCGAAGCCTTCGTCACCGCGCTGACCGAAGCCGGCTGGCTGTCAGCGATGATCCCGGAAGAGTACGGCGGATCGGGTCTGGGCCTGGCCGAAGCCTCGATCATCCTTGAAGAAGTGAACCGTTGCGGCGGCAACTCCGGCACCGTGCATGGCCAGATGTACAACATGTTCACCTTGCTGCGTAACGGCAGTGAGGAGCAGAAGCGCTACTACCTGCCGAAGCTGGCCAGTGGCGAGCTGCGTTTGCAGTCCATGGGCGTGACCGAGCCGACCACCGGTACCGACACCACCAAGATCAAGACCACCGCGGTCAAAAAGGGCGACAAGTACGTCATCAATGGCCAGAAGGTGTGGATCTCGCGCATCCAGCATTCGGACCTGATGATCCTGCTGGCGCGCACCACGCCGCTGGCCGAAGTGCAGCGCAAGGCTGACGGCATGTCGATCTTCCTGGTCGATCTGCGCGAAGCCATCGGCAACGGCCTGACCGTGCAGCCGATTGCCAACATGGTCAACCACGAGACCAACGAGCTGTTCTTCGACAACCTGGAAATCCCGGCCAGCAGCCTGATCGGCGAAGAGGGCAAGGGCTTCCGCTACATCCTCGACGGCCTCAACGCCGAGCGCACGCTGATCGCCGCCGAGTGCATCGGCGACGGTCGCTGGTTCACCGAAAAATCCGCCCAGTACGCCCGCGACCGCGTGGTGTTCGGTCGGCCCATCGGGCAGAACCAGGGTGTGCAGTTTCCCATCGCCGAGTCACACATCGAGCTGGAAGCGGCGGATCTCATGCGCTGGCGCGCCTGCGAGGAATACGACGCCGGCCGCAACGCGGGTGCCGCGGCCAACATGGCCAAGTACCTGGCGGCCAAGGCGAGCTGGGAAGCGGCCAACGCCTGCCTGCAGACCCACGGCGGTTTCGGCTTCGCCAACGAATACGACGTCGAGCGCAAGTTCCGCGAGACCCGGCTGTATCAGGTGGCGCCGATCTCCACCAACCTGATCCTGTCGTACGTGGCCGAGCACTTGCTCGAGCTGCCGCGCTCTTTTTAACGCTCCCAGCCCACCCTACCGCTGGACTGTAGGGTGGGCTTCAGCCCACCAAAGGAGCGAAAGGAGAGACGCCATGCACATCGACCACCTTGACCACTTGGTGCTAACCGTTGCCGACCTCGACGTCACGACGGATTTCTACAGCCGCGTGCTCGGCATGCAGGCGGTGACCTTCGGCGAAGGACGCAAGGCGCTGGCGTTTGGTGGGCAGAAGATCAACCTGCACCAGGCCGGGCGTGAATTCGAGCCCAAGGCCGAGCGCCCGATGCCGGGTTCGGCGGACCTCTGCTTCATCGTCGCCACGCCGCTGGAGGAAGTCATCGCGCACCTCGGGCGGCAAGGCGTCGCCATTCTCGAAGGCCCGGTCCAGCGTACCGGCGCCACCGGGCCGATCCGCTCCGTCTATCTGCGCGACCCTGACCTGAACCTGATCGAACTATCCAATTCACTGGAGCCGACCGCATGAGCCAGCACACCCAAGCGCTGACCGAATTTCTCGCCGGGCTGCACTACGAGCAGATTCCCGATGCGGTGCTTGCCCGCACCGAAGACCTTTTCCTCGACTGGCTCGGCTCCGCTTTGGCCAGCGCCGGTTCGCACCCGATCCCTCTGTTCGAGCGCTATGCGCAGACAATGGGTCCGGCGTCCGGTACATCGCACATCTTCGTCAATCGCAGCAGCAGCTCCGCCTATTTTGCCGCGCTGGTGAACGGCGCCAGCTCGCACCTGGTGGAGCAGGACGACCTGCACAACAGCTCGGTACTGCACCCGGCCACCGTGGTGTTCCCGGCTGCACTCGCAGCGGCGCAGGACTTGGGCAAGTCTGGTCGCGACCTGCTGGTTGCCTCGGTCGCTGGCTACGAGGCGGGCATTCGCATCGGCGAATTCCTCGGCCGTTCGCACTACCGCATTTTCCACACCACCGCGACCGTCGGCACCCTCGCTGCCGCGGTGGCGGTGGGCAAGTTGATGGATTTCGACCAGAAGCAGTTCACCAATCTGCTGGGCAGTGCCGGCACTCAGGCCGCTGGCTTGTGGGAATTCCTCCGTGATGCCGCCGACTCCAAGCAGCTGCACACCGCCAAGGCTGCCGCCGATGGTCTGCTTGCGGCCTACCTGACCGCTGAAGGATTGACGGGCGCGCAGAACATTCTCGAAGGCGAGCAGGGCATGGCCGCCGGGATGTCGAAGGACGCCAATCCGAGTGCGCTCTCCGATCGCCTCGGCAGCCGTTGGGCGCTGGCGGAAACCTCGTTCAAGTTCCATGCCTCGTGCCGCCATACCCATCCGGCCGCCGATGCGCTACTGGACCTGATGCAGCGCGAAGGGCTCAGCGCCGATGACATCGCTAGCGTCACCACCCACGTGCATCAGGGCGCCATCGACGTGCTGGGCCGCGTGGTCGTTCCGCAGACCGTGCACCAGGCCAAGTTCTCCATGGGCACGGTGCTGGGCCTGATCGCTCTGTATGGCAAGGCCGGGCTGACCGAATTCCATACCCACGCCCTTACCGACCCGCGTGTCGGCCAGTTCCGCGAGAAGGTCTCGATGACGCTCGATTCTGAGGTGGATGGCGCCTATCCGGCGCGCTGGCTGGGCCGCGTCGAGGTGACCACCACCAACGGTCGCACCCTGCGCGGCGCCATTGACGAGCCCAAGGGCGATCCGGGCAATACCCTGAGCCGCGCGGAGCTGGAGGACAAGTTCCGCCGCCTGGTGGAGTTCTCCCGTGCGCGTAGCGCGGACGAGGCGGGTGCCTTGATCGAGCAGGTGTGGCGGCTGCGTGAGATCGACGATCTGAACGTTTTCCGCTGATTGCGATAGCTGGTGGGCTGAAGCCCACCCTACGGGCTGGATCAATGTGCTGAAGGCAACTCGTAGGGTGGGCCGGGTGGCGTTCCGCTTCAGCCCACCAGGACGGCGAAAGACGAAAAGGGAAACAACCCGTAGGAGCGACGTTGGTCGCGAATTATCGCCGAAGCGTTCGCGAGCAAGCTCGCTCCTACAAGCATGGCCCGCGAACGCACCGTCTGGCCTGAACCGAATTGCAGGAAAACGAAATGAACGACATAACCACCAAACCCCGGCCCCTCGACGGCATCACCGTGGTCAGCCTCGAACATGCCATCGCCGCGCCGTTCTGTACGCGCCAGCTGGCCGATCTCGGTGCCCGCGTGATCAAGGTCGAGCGGCCCGGCTCTGGCGATTTTGCCCGGGGCTATGACGAGCGCGTCGACGGTCTGGCTTCACATTTCGTCTGGACCAACCGTTCCAAGGAAAGCCTGACCCTGGACGTCAAACAGGACGCCGCCTCGCAGGTGCTGGACCAGTTACTGGCCAAGGCCGACGTGCTGGTGCAGAACCTCGCGCCCGGTGCCGCCGCGCGCATGGGGTTGTCCTTCGAGGCGCTGCACGAACGCTTCCCGCGCCTGATCGTCTGCGACATTTCCGGCTACGGCGAAGGAGGGCCCTACGAACAGAAGAAGGCCTACGACCTGCTGATCCAATCCGAGGGGGGCTTCCTCTCCGTCACCGGCGGGCCGGGTGAGACCGAGATGGCCAAGGCCGGTTGCTCCATCGCCGACATCGCCGCCGGTATGTATGCCTACACCGGCGTGCTCTCGGCGTTGATGCTGCGCGACAAGACCGGCGAGGGCAGCCGCGTGGACGTCTCCATGCTGGAAAGCCTCGTCGAGTGGATGGGCTACCCGCTGTACTACGCTTATCAGGGTGCCACACCGCCGCCGCGCGCTGGCGCCGCCCACGCCACCATTTACCCCTACGGACCGTTCCCCACCGGCGACGGCGGCACCGTGATGCTCGGCCTGCAGAACGAGCGCGAATGGCTGCTGTTCTGCGAGAAGGTCCTGCTGCAGCCGGAACTGGCCCAGGACGAGCGCTTCTCGGCGAATTTCAAACGCTCGGAAAACCGTGCCGAGCTGCGCGCCATCATCGTCGAGGCGTTCTCCAGGCTAACCGCCGAAGAGGTGATCGCTCGTCTGGACAACGCACCGATCGCCAACGCCCACGTCAACGACATGGCCGGCGTCTGGGCGCACCCGCAGCTTCAGGCCCGCCAGCGGTGGAGCGAGGTGGACAGCCCGTCCGGCAAGCTGCCCGCGTTGCTGCCCCCTGGTCGCAATACCGCCTTTGAGCCGCGCATGGATCCGATTCCCGCGCTGGGCCAGCACACCGACACGTTGCTCGCCGAGCTGGGCTATGCGGCCGGCGATATCCAGCGCCTGCATGAGCAGGGCGCGGTGTGACCGTCCTACGAAACCAATTCGAGAAGGAAGCAGCATGACATCTGCCATCATCCGCACCGCTCTGTTCGTCCCGGCGACCCGCCCCGAGCGCATTCCCAAGGCGCTGGCGACCGGTGCCGACACGGTGATCGTCGACCTCGAAGACGCGGTCGCCGAGAGCCAGAAAAGCGAGGCGCGCGCCAATCTCGACGAGTTTCTCCATACCCATCCGCAGGCCCGCGTGCTGGTTCGCATCAATGCGCCGACCCACGCCGAACAGGCCGCAGACCTAGCCCTCTGCGCGCGGCACGCCGGTGTGATCGGCGTCCTGCTGCCGAAGGTGGAAAGTGCGGTGCAAGTGGCGCTGGCGGTTGGCTGCGGCAAACCGGTGTGGCCGATCATCGAGAGCGCCCGCGGGCTTGCTCATCTAGCGGAAATCGCCCATGCAAAGGGTGTCGAGCGTCTGTCGTTCGGCGCCCTGGACCTGGGATTGGATCTGGGGCTCGCGAGCGGCACCGCAGGCGCCGAGCGCATCCTTGACCAGGCCCGCTATGCAGTGCTGTTGCAGTCCCGGCTGGCTGACCTGGCGCCGCCGCTGGACAGCGTTTTCCCCGACATTAAGGACCTGCACGGCCTCGCCCAGGCAGTTACCGATGCCCGCGACATGGGCTTCGGCGGGCTGCTGTGCATTCACCCCAGCCAAGTGGCTGTGGTGCACGAAACGCTGATGCCCAGTGTTGAAGAACTCGACTGGGCACAACGCATCCTCGCCGCCGGCGCGTCCGGCGATGGGGTCTTCGTAGTGGACGGACAGATGGTCGATGCGCCCGTCATCGGTCGCGCCCGTCGTCTGCTGCAGCGTGCCGGGCAAGGAGTGTCCTGACGGCAATCCACCCGGCACTCGTACCAAATCTGACAAAAACAACAGAGGTACCACCATGCTGAAAACCACCGTAAAAGCACTCGCTTGCGCGCTTTCCCTCACCGCCGGCCTGGCCTTCGCCGATCCGATCACCATCAAGTTCGCCCATGTGGTGGCGGACAACACGCCGAAAGGACAGGGCGCCCTGATGTTCAAGAAGCTTGCCGAGGAACGGCTGCCGGGCAAGGTGAAGGTCGAGGTCTATCCGAACTCTTCGCTGTTCGGCGACGGCAAGGAAATGGAAGCCCTGCTGCTGGGCGACGTTCACATGCTGGCGCCGTCGCTGGCCAAGTTCGAGCATTACGCCAAGCCCATCCAGATCTTCGATCTACCGTTCCTGTTCGACGATATCGCCGCGGTCGACCGCTTTCAGGCGAGCCCGCATGGCCAGGGGCTGCTGAGCAGCATGGAAGACAAGGGCATCACCGGGTTGGCTTACTGGCACAACGGCATGAAGCAGCTGTCATCCAACAAGGCGATGCACGAGCCCAGGGACGCGCGTGGCCTGAAGTTCCGTGTCCAAGCCTCCAACGTGCTAGACGAGCAGTTCAAGGCGCTACGCGCCAACCCGCGCAAGATGAGCTTCGCCGAGGTTTATCAAGGGCTGCAGACCGGTGTGGTCAACGGTACCGAGAACACTTGGTCCAACTACTTCAGCCAGAAGGTGCATGAAGTGCAGCCGTACTTCACCAACTCCGAGCACGGTGTGATCGACTACATGGTGATCACCAATACCAAGTTCTGGAAAGGGCTGCCGGAGGACGTTCGTAGCGAGCTGAAAGCGATCATGGATGAGGTCACCGTCGAAGTGAACCGCCAGGCCGACGACCTGAACCGCGAAGCGCGTGATGCCATCGCCAAGGCAGGTACCAGTGAAATCATCGAACTGACCCCCGAACAGCGCGCCAAGTGGCGCGAGGCGATGCAGCCGGTTTGGAAGAAGTTCGAGAATGAGATCGGCAAGGATCTGATTGAAGCCGCCATGGCAACCAACGAGTCCTGATAGTCGCTGACGCCCAATGAGAAAGGCCCGCGTAACCAGACTGTGTGAAAACTACTGCGCTCGGTTATGCCGCGTTAAAAACAGGCTCGGATGCGAGCCCAGTCCGCTTCCTCGCCTGTTTTTGTGGGGACGCCTAGTTCTTGCCTGGGCGGCCCCGCCTAACCTTCGCTCGCTACGTTTTCACACGGTCTGTAACTGCGGGCCTTTTCGTTGATGGTAGGGAGTCCCACCTGGGCGTGATCAGACCAGATCCGTTCCCTTGCGCTTGGCCTCGCGCATGTCGTGTAGGAGGCCGGCGCAGAGCAGGCCGAGGACAAGGGTGGCCAGGGCGGGCCAGATGAGGACATAGGCGGTCAGAGCGATACTGGACATGGGATGTTCTCCTTCTCGTTGGTCTTGGGTTCGGGTTGTACGGTCTGGAAAGCGATGACCTGCTCGCCGATCCGGTCGAAATCGAAGCGTTCCCGGTTGCGCAGGCTGATGGCCACGCAAACCACCATGCTGACCCCATAGGCGGTCAACGAGCTGAGCAAAACCGTGTAATCACGCAGGAAGCCCACGGCGAACGGCGCCAGCGCCAGCGTTGCAACTACGCCGAGCAGGATGCCGGCTCGGCGACCAAAGAAGCCGAAGGTCATGAGGCCGATCACCACGCCGCCGCCGACGGAGGCGCAGAGTTCAAAGAACACCGCCAATACGCCGTCCAGCGGCACCAGTTCGAAGCGGCAGACAATGAACATGGCGAAGGCCGCGATCACCGCGCTGGTGAAGGCCTTGTTGGTAACACGATCCCAGAACAGGCTGGCGATCACCGGAAAGACGATGGAGCCCCAGAGCGCACCGACGAAGATCAGCATGGTGAGGATGTCGAGCTTGAGGCTGGCGAAGGCGACGCCGACCATGGTCGCGACGATCATGGTCAGGCGTCCGACCCAGAGCATCACGGTCGGGTTGGGTTTGTTCTTGGCCAGCGTCTTGCCGTAAATGTCTGTCATGACGATGGACGACAGGGCGGAGAGGTCAGAGTCGGCTGTGGACGAGAGCGAGCCGATCACCATGATGAACAGCAGCCCGATCATGAACGGTGGCAGGTAGTTGGAGGCCATCTGCGGGATCAGGTTGTTCAGATCACCGTCGATGGGCTCGATGCCGGCCAGCAGCGCTAGCAGGCCGAGCATGCCGAGGCCGATGACAATGGCGCCGTAACCGACGGTCGCGGTGAGGAAGGTTGGCTTGATCAGGTCTTCGCGCACGGCGAATAGGCGCTGGGCGATGGTCTGATTGCCGATGGCATAGGCCAGCACCGCGACGAAGAAGGGTGCGCCCTGCTCGAGGATCGCCATAGGCGAGTAGAAACTCGCTTGTTCCGGCGCCAGACGCGGCATGCCTGCCTCGAACAGTTCCGGCCCGCCCAGTTGAAAGAAGATCATCGGAATGATGATGACCGCCGCGAGGATCATGGCCACCAGCTGGCCGAAGTCGGTCAGCACCGAAGAACGGAAGCCCGACCACAGCGTGTAGGACAGCACGCCAAGGCCGGCGAACAGGACGCCATGCACGAAACTCAGCGGCGAGAGCACTTCGACCAGCGCGCCAGCGGCGGTGAAGTTGACCGTCAGGCTGATGCAGCTACCGAGGATGTTGGAGCCTGCAAGGATCATCTGGCTGGAGCGACCGTGGCGCGCCTGCATGATCTCGCCGAGGGTGTGGGCCTTAGGCGCCAGCTGCCGGAAGCGCTTGCCGAAGGGGTAGATGAACAGAATCATCAGCGCGCCCCAGAATCCGTAATGCAGCGCACCGGAGAGGCCGTACTTGTAACCCGCGCTTGCTGCGGCGTAGAACGAGGCGGCCCAGATCCAGGTGGCGGTCATGCTGGCGGCAGACATGCCGAAACCCACCGAGTTGTTGGAAACCATGTAGCTGTCTACGTTCTCTTCCTTCTGGCCGATGCGGGTCGACAGAAAAAACGTCAATCCATAGAAGCCCAGCAACAGAAGCAGAACGGTGGGTAGGGCGAGTTGGTACACAACGTCTCCTTTTTATGAGCCTCAAGCATCGCTGGCACGACGCAGGGCCGTATTCACGGCATGGCGTTATGGCACCCGAATCACTGCGCGAGGCAGGCATGATCGAACCGGTGTTCGAGGGGTGCAGACTGGAAGCTGACAGGAGAGAGACCGACAAGCGCGATCCGAAAGCGTCACAAGCGGCACGCACATGGGCGGCGATCGCTGTGATCCTGCAGCGGCGGTGCCGGGTGCGTTCCCGGCAGAATGAGGTTGCGTCTTTGCTGAACGGCGACGCAACGGCGCGCAGTCTACCATCATCAGGCGGTTAGCGGGGGCTTCGCTTCTATTCTTGCGATAAATGCAATAGGTGACGACGAAAATAATTCGGCTTGCCGAACGCCTGAGCCGCCCGCTCAGAGAGCCGGAAAGAGATCGGTTTCGAGCGGATCGAGGCGGCAAAAGCGACTCGCCTGCTGACATCCGAACGAGTCATGACATGGCGCGCCGCGCCGATCTTGCAATGGCAAGCGGTCAGGTGCGCCTTGCCAACAGCTGTGTCGCAATCGTCCCGCTCAGCCGAGGCGCCAAGTCCGCTGCCGAGCAGAGACAAAAATTAGCAGTGCGTCAGCCGTTCAGATAAGCGCTAAAAGCTCTGTAGGAGCGCACCATGCGCGTGAATCGCAGGCGCGGCCCGCTCCTACAAAGCCCTGCATCAGCACTAAGGTGGTTAGTCAGTGCCGAGGGCTTTCTTCCGGCAGGGTCAGCAGCTGCCTTTCCATGTTCCAGTCGAAGGGCTCTTCGTTTTGCTCGGCTTCGTAGCGGCGCTCTTCCAGACGCTGGAAAATTTCGATCTCTTCGTCCGGCATGAAGTGCAGGCAGTCACCACCGAAGAACCACAGCAGATCCCGTGGGACCAGATGAGCGATCTGCGGATAGCGGTGGAAGACCTGACAGATCATGTCCTGACCTATATGCCGCTCTTCCGGCACGTCTTTGAGGTTCATGATCAGCTCATCGAAGCGCTCGAGAAACAGTGCATGACTTTCTTCCGATACCTGTCCAGTTTCACCCATGGCAAGCAGAATGCCACGCAGATGGGCCAGAAGAGCCAGGTTGTGATCGTGATAAGCGTTGGCCATTGGTTCACCTGTGTCGGATTGGGCGCGCGATTATAGGGCGGCGCGCAGTCATTGGGTCGTATCCAGTGGACTCATGACCCAAGCATGGGTTCGATTGAACCGCCAGAGGGCTAGATAGACGGCTCGCCTCGGCGTGAAGCGTTTGCGTTGCCGAGGCGGGCCGAGCTGCTATCGAATTCGTCCTGGCTCCAATGCAAGCGCCTCTTTGCTGAAGTCGTCCACGTCGATGACTTTACGTCTGGCGGCTTCGGCGCTGCGCAGTTGTGCCGCTTCGCCCTCGTCGAGCACGCCCGCTGCCACAGCCGCAGTGATGGGGTCTTGCGCCGCGGTCGGTTTGAACTCTCCATGCTTGAGAGCTTTATTCAGCTTCTTCTGCAGCGGCTGAGCAGCGGCCAGCGTGTCGAACGCATCGCGCAGCGCGCCAAAGGCTTCCTCGCTGCCGAGCGGGCGATAAACGCCATCAAGAATCTGCTCCAGCGCCGCGTCGCCTTCCGGCCGTCCGAGGATGGCGGCGACTTCCGCGTCGAGTTCATCTGACGGCCCCCGGTGACGCGCGCCGAAGGGGAACACCAGCACCTGCAGCACGCCGCCAAGGAGCCGGTTGGGGAAGTTGGCCAGTGTGCCGGCCAACGCTTGCTCGGCTTTGCATAGGCAATCCTCCAAAGCCCAGCGCAGCAGCGGCGCCTGCTCCACGGGATGACCCAGGTCGTGGTAGCGCTTGAGTGCGGCGGACGCCAGATACAGATGGCTGAGCACATCGCCGAGCCGGGCCGACAGGCGTTCGCGGCGCTTCAATTCACCACCAAGCAGCATCATGGACACATCGGCGAGCATGGCGAATGCCGCTGCGATACGGTTCAGTGCGCGGAAATAGGGGCGGGTGAGGTCATTGCCGGGGGCGCTGCCGAGCAGGCCGAAGGTCAGCCCGAGCACCAGCGTGCTGGCGGTGTTGCTAACAGCGAAGCCGATGTGCTGCATTAGCAGTTTGTCGAACTTCTTCACCGCGGCATCGCGGTCCGGCTCATGGACCAGTTCCATCTCGCGCAATACGAACGGATGGCAGCGAATCGCGCCTTGGCCGAAGATCATCAGGTTGCGCGACAGAATGTTCGCGCCTTCGACGGTGATGGATATCGGCGCCGACAGCCACAGGCGGCCCAGATAGTTGTTCGGACCCATGATGATGCCCTTGCCGCCGTGGATATCCATGGCGTCGGTGACGCATTCGCGGCCGCGTTCAGTCAGGTGATATTTGAGGATGGCCGAAAGCACCGAGGGCTTTTCGCCCAGATCGACCGCATTGGCCGTCAGGATTCGCGCGCTGTCCATCAACCAGGCGTTGCCACCGATGCGGGCGAGGGGCTCCTGGATGCCTTCGAAAGCGGCCAGCGGCACGTTGAATTGCTCACGAATCTGCGCGTAGCGGCCGGTGACATAGCTGCATGCCTTGGCGGCACTGACGCCAGTTGCCGGTAGCGAGATGGAACGACCGACGGACAGGCAGTTCATCAGCATCATCCAACCTTTGCCGATCATGTCGCGTCCGCCAATGATGGCTTCCAGCGGGACGAATACGTCCTTGCCCCAGTTCGGCCCGTTCATGAACGCGGCGCCCAGCGGCAGGTGGCGACGACCGATCTCGACGCCGGCAGTGTCGGTGGGAATCAAGGCCAGGCTGATACCGAGTTCTTCCTCGTCACCCAGCAGGTGATCGGGATCGTAGGTCTTGAAGGCGACACCCAGCAGCGTCGCGACCGGGCCGAGGGTGATATAGCGCTTCTCCCAATTCAGGCGTAGACCGATAACTTCTTCGCCTTGCCACTGGCCCTTGCAAATCACGCCGCTGTCGTTCATCGCACCGGCGTCGGAGCCGGCATAGGGCCCGGTCAGGGCGAAGCAGGGGATATCCGTACCGTTGGCCAGGCGCGGCAGGTAGTGGTTGCGTTGCTCATCCGTGCCGTAGTGCATCAGCAGCTCGGCCGGCCCGAGCGAGTTGGGCACCATGACAGTGCTGGCGAGGTCGCCGCTGCGAGTGGCCAGCTTCATCACGATCTGCGAGTGCGCATAGGCAGAGAAGCCTTTGCCGCCGTATTCCTTGGGAATGATCAGGGCGAAGAAGCCTTCGGCCTTGATGTAGTCCCAGGCTTCTTGCGGGAGGTCCAGACGCTGGCCGACGTCCCAATCGTTGACCATGGCGCACAGCGTTTCAGTGGGTCCATCGATGAATGCCTGTTCTTCGCCAGTGAGCGTGGCTTTGGGATAGCCGAGCAGGGTGTCCCAGTTCGGCCGTCCGCTGAACAGCTCGCCATCCCACCAGACGCTACCAGCGTCTATGGCATCGCGTTCGGTGTCGGAGATGGGCGGCAAGACCTTCTTGAACCAGTCGAACATCGGCCCGCTGAAATGCTTTATGCGCAAATCCTCGACCAGCAGGAAGACGGCAACGCCAACGAGCAGAAGCCAGAGGATGACCATCAACCAGGCCGGCGTTTCATCGGCGACTCCCATGAACACCAGGTACGCGGCCACGATGGCCAGCGCGGGCACGGGCGAAACCCGTAGATGGGCGATCACGGCGATGCCGAGCAGTAACACGAGCAGCCAGAGCAGGGTCATGAGGTTTCCTTGTTGAGCGAAGGGCGTCCTACTTGAGCATAGGTCCTGGATGTGCATCGAGATCAGAAACAGGCGATGCGTTTGGTTTCAAGTAATGACCGGGCCGGGGAGGATGAGTTCTGAAATGACCGTAGAGAGGCGCGGTGAAGCGCTTTAGCGCGGGTGAGCGTTGTGGGTGCGATCAGGCAGCGCGGTTGCAATCGCACGACGGCGCCCTTATCTAGTCTGAATCTCTCCGCGTTGTGTGCATGTTTATATGAGTACCGCTCTGTCCATTCGGCAGTTGACCAAGGTTTACGGAAACGGATTCGAGGCCCTCAAAGGGATCGATCTGGACGTGGCCGAAGGCGACTTCTTCGCGTTGCTGGGCCCCAACGGCGCTGGCAAATCCACCACCATCGGCATTCTCTCGACGCTGGTGAACAAAACAGACGGCGCGGTCAATGTGTTCGGCCATGATCTGGACCGCGACCCCGCCAGGCTCAAGCGTTGCCTGGGCGTGGTGCCTCAGGAGTTCAACTTCAACCAGTTCGAGAAGGCCTTCGATATTCTCGTCACGCAAGCCGGGTACTACGGCATCCCGGCCAAGGTGGCCAAGGAGCGCGCCGAGCAGTACTTGAACCAGTTGGGTTTGTGGGACAAGCGTGACGTGTCCTCGCGGATGCTCTCTGGCGGCATGAAGCGGCGACTGATGATTGCTCGCGCACTGATCCATCGCCCGCGCCTGCTGATTCTCGACGAGCCAACGGCTGGCGTGGACATCGAGCTTCGCCGCTCGATGTGGTCGTTCCTCACCGAACTCAACCGTGAGGGCATCACCATCATCCTTACCACGCATTATCTGGAAGAGGCCGAGCAGCTGTGTCGCAACATCGGCATCATCGACCACGGACGGATCGTCAAGAACACCAGCATGCGCGAACTGCTCAAGCAGCTGCATGTTGAAACCTTCCTGCTCGATCTGAAGGAATCGCAGCTGGTGCCGCCAGAGCTGGGCAACTACCCGGCGAGGCTGGTCGATCACCACACGCTCGAGGTGCAGGTGGAAAAGAGCCAGGGTATTACCGACCTGTTTCGTCTGCTGGCAGCGCAGGGCATCGAAGTGCTGAGCCTGCGCAACAAGACCAATCGACTGGAGGAGCTGTTCGTTTCGATGGTGGAGAACAATCTGCCCAAGGTGGCCAAATGAACGCGGAATTTCGGCCCAATCTGGTTGCGCTGCAAACCATCGTTCATCGCGAGATCCGCCGCTACACGCGCATTTGGCCGCAAACCCTGCTGCCACCAGCGATCACCATGGTGCTGTACTTCGTCATCTTCGGAAATCTGATCGGCGCGCGAATCGGCGAGATGGGCGGCTTCAGCTACATGGAGTACATCGTGCCGGGGCTGATCATGATGTCGGTGATCACCAACTCCTACAGCAATGTGGTGTCGAGTTTTTTCAGCAGCAAATTCCAGCGTTCCATCGAAGAGCTACTGGTCTCGCCAGTTTCTCCGCACGTCATTCTCATCGGTTTCGCGTTGGGCGGCATCACGCGAGGCTTGGCCGTTGCACTGATCGTCACCGTGCTGTCGATGTTTTTTACCGATCTGCAGGTTCATCACTTGGGCGTCACGCTGCTGGTCATCACCCTGACCTCGACGATCTTCGCGCTGGGCGGCTTCATCAATGCGGTGTTTGCGCGAAATTTCGACGATATCTCGATCATCCCGACCTTCGTGCTGACGCCGCTGACCTACCTGGGTGGCGTGTTCTATTCGATCACCTTGCTGTCGCCGTTCTGGCAGACGCTGTCACTGGCTAACCCCATCCTGCACATGGTCAATGCGTTCCGCTACGGCATCCTCGGGGTGTCTGATATCCGCATCGGCATTGCCATCAGCTTCATGGCGGTGGCGGCCGTGCTGATGTATCTATGGTGTATCCGGCTGCTCAATAGCGGCCGCGGAATGCGCCAGTGAGAAGTTGAGAGCGAGCCCAGCGGTAGGACGGTGGGGCAATTTCGCGATGATAAACACGGGGGGAACCGATACAATTGCGGTCATTTTTCGTACAGGTTCCCGCCATGCAACATCCCGCCGAACGCTCACCGCTGGGTAAAACCAGCGCCTACGTCGCGACCTACAGCCCCGAGCAACTGTTTCCGATCCCACGCGCGCCAAAGTGGGCCGAGCTGGGGCTGACGGCCGACACCCTGCCTTATCGAGGCGTGGACATTTGGAACTGTTACGAGCTGTCCTGGCTGCTGCCGTCCGGCAAGCCGGTGGTTGCCATCGGTGAGTTCAGCATCCCGGCGGATTCGCCGCACATCATCGAATCCAAGTCGTTCAAGCTCTATCTGAATTCGCTGAACCAGTCGGTGTTCGAAAGCCGCGAAGCGCTGGTTGATGTCATGGTCAGGGACCTGTCGACCGCAGCGGGCAAGCCGGTCGGTGTTCGTCTACGGACGCTGGACGAAGTTGCTCAGGATGGTGTTGCACCACTGGCGGGACGCTGCATCGATGAGCTGGACGTGGCCATCGAGCACTACGATTCACCACGCGCGGATCTGCTGAGTTGTGATCCGAGTCGTCAGGTCGAAGAATGCGTCTATAGCCATTTGCTCAAATCCAACTGCCCCGTCACCGGCCAGCCGGATTGGGGCACGGTGGTCATCGAGTACCGTGGTGCTGCGCTGGATCACAGCAGTCTGCTCACCTATCTGGTGAGCTTCCGTCAGCACGCCGACTTCCATGAACAATGCGTGGAGCGCATTTTTCTCGACCTGCAGCGGCTGCTGAAGCCGGAGTGGCTAACGGTATACGCGCGGTACGTACGTCGCGGCGGGCTGGATATCAATCCCTACCGCAGTACCGAGGCCGTTACCGTAGACAACGGGCGTCTCGTCAGACAGTGAGTGCAGCCGGCGGGCCGGAGGCGTTTTCGTCCGGCCCCCAGCAGTTTTATCAGCTTTCGCTCTTCATATGCCCATGTTCGCCAGCGTCTGCATGATGTTACGCAACGTCATGGCGGTATTGGGATGGCTGACCTCGAAACGCTCTACCGCCAGGTTGACGCCATCGACCAGCGAATCGTTCTGATCAACTACGCCCTGGTTCGCCAGGCGAAGCTCGATGTCCTGCGCAATGGCCTGTAGCGATGCGCGCTCCTCTTCGGTCAGCGGCGTGTCCTGGGCCAGCTGACTACGCAACTCTGCTAGCTGCGTCTGCAGATCATGTTCCGGCATATTGCTTCCCTCTTATTTCAGACTACGAATTCGCCAGCTCGGTGAAGATGGAGTAAGCCAGCGGCCCGGGCTTGTCCCCCTTGGAGGGCGAGTCGTGCAGCGAAGTTCGCTGGTAGCCGCATGTCTGTTCGCTGCCGCAATCTTCAGAATGGATTTATACTGTTGCGCTTTGTTGGGCACGCCACCATTCGGGATAAGAGGAAGGCCGCGATGCAAATGATCGGCAAGGATTGGATCGGATATGTCAGGGTCACGCTCGTCGCAGCGCTGACGGTATTTGGCGCGTCTTCGTTGCAGGCTGCCGAGGAGGATCCTTGGGAAGGCGTGAACAGAGTGGTGTTCAATTTCAACGACAAGCTCGACACCTACACGCTCAAGCCGCTCGCGCAGGGTTACCAGAAGGTCACTCCGAATTTCCTCGAAGACGGCATCGGTAACGTGTTCAGCAACTTGGGCGATGTCGTGGTGCTGACGAACGATCTGCTGCAGGGCAAGGTTCGCGATGCCGGCATCGACACGAGCCGCATCCTGTTCAATACCACCTTTGGCGTGCTGGGCTTCTTCGATGTGGCGACCCGCATGGGCCTGCAGAAGAACGACGAAGATTTCGGCCAGACGCTGGGTGCCTGGGGACTTGGCAGCGGACCTTATGTGGTGTTGCCGTTGCTCGGACCGAGTACCGTACGCGATGCGGCGGGACGTGTGCCTGATGCCTTCCTGCAGCCTTATCCCCACATGGACCATGTGCCGACTCGCAACGTGACGCGCGCGGTGAATGTGGTCGACTTGCGCGCCGGTCTGCTCTCGGCTGAGAAGATGGTCACCGGTGACAAGTACATCTTCGTCCGCAATGCCTATCTGCAGAACCGCGAGTTCCGCACTCAGGACGGGCAGGTCGAAGACGACTTCTGATGGCTGTCCGCGACGCCACGCGGCTGACGTGGCGTTCGCAGCCCTCCGGCGCTCATCAGCGCCGAACGCCTCTTAGCTCATCAACAGAATGGCGAGACCAAGGCTCTGCCGACCATCTTCGTGCGTGCCGACTCGCACCACTTCGGTATCCGCTTCCAGTCCCTTCAACTGATCGTGCTCCGAAGGGATATTCACTCGTACCTTGTCGCCCATCTGCAGGCTAGTTCCGGCCAGCACCTGCATGCCTGTGCTCGAAAGATCCATGCAGATCGCGTCGTAGCGCTGACCGTTATGGATGAGGGTGATCGCCGTCTCTATCTGCATGCGGATGAAGTCGCGCTTTTCGCTGTAGTCCCGATCACTCTGGCTCATTTTTCGTCCTCTGGGTTTGGTTGCACCCGGTTCTTATAACGCCCGTTAATTAAGCCTGTAAAGCACAGGCGGGGCGGCAGCGCCTGGCTTGAAACGCAGATCGTATGGGAGTACCGTCTGCGCCTTGAAAAGATCCCTTGCCCAGCGTTCGCGCGGGGCCGATGCTTTCGCCAATCATCCTGGCGATACCGCCTGGTAGGAACATGCACAACCCAAGCGCGACGCTGCTGATCATAGATGACGACGATGTGGTACGAGCCAGCCTGGCCGCCTATCTGGATGACAGCGGTTTCAAAGTCCTGCAGGCGCCTAGCGGGCCGGTGGGCATGGAGCTGTTCGAGGCCGAACAGCCGGACCTGGTGATCTCCGATCTGCGCATGCCGCAGATGGACGGTCTGGAGTTGATCCGCCAGATCAGCGAACGCCAGGCCGATCTTCCGGTTATCGTAGTGTCCGGCGCCGGCGTGATGAGCGATGCCGTGGAAGCCCTGCGTCTGGGGGCGGCCGATTACCTGATCAAGCCCCTTGAAGACCTGGCGATGCTCGAACATTCGGTTCGCCGGGCGCTCGACCGGTCACGGTTGCGGATGGAAAACCGGCGCTACCGCGAGCAACTGGAAACCGCCAACCGCGATCTACAAGCCAGCCTGCATCTGTTGCAGGAAGATCAGAATGCCGGTCGCCAGGTGCAGATGAACATGCTGCCTGTTACGCCCTACAGCATCGATGATTTCCAGTTCGCTCACCAAATCATTCCCTCTCTTTATCTGTCCGGGGATTTCGTCGATTACTTCCGCGTGGACGAGCATCGGATCGGTTTCTATCTGGCTGATGTATCGGGGCATGGCGCGTCTTCGGCGTTCGTCACGGCCTTGCTGAAGTTCATGACCACTCGCCTACTGTACGAGTCTCGACGGGGAAGGGGAGCACCGCGTGCGTTCAAACCGTCCGAAGTGCTCGACCACATCAACCGAGGGCTGATCAATTGCAAGCTTGGCAAGCATGTCACCATGCTGGGCGGGGTGATCGATCAGGAGCGCAACGTGCTGCATTACAGCATCGGTGGGCACCTGCCGATGCCGGTGCTGTACGCCGACGGGGCTGCGACCTATCTGGAGGGACGGGGTTTGCCGGTTGGCCTGTTCGTCGAAGCGACCTACGATAACTATGAAATCGAGCTGCCAGAGGCCTTCAGCCTCACGCTACTTTCCGATGGCATTCTGGACCTTTTGCCGGGTGATACGCTCAAAGAAAAGGAAGCAGGACTGCCCGGACTGGTTTCCGAAGCAGGGGGTACGCTGAATGGTCTTCAGCAAGTGTTCGGTCTTGCCGATCTCGAGGATATGCCCGATGACATCGCGTTGCTGGTATTGAGCAGGAACCTTGCATGAGCACTGGTAAGATCCAGTTCGCCGAGCAGGACGGCACGTTCGTTCTCAAGTTCGTAGGCGAAATCCGGCTGACGCTTTGCTCGGCATTGGACGCAACGATCGAAAAAATCTTTTCGTCGCTGAATTTCTCGGCGATCGTCATCGACCTCACCGAAAGCCGCAGCGTCGACAGCACGACATTGGGGCTGCTGGCCAAGCTGTCGATTCTGTCCAGCCAGAAGATCGGCATGTTGCCTACGCTGGTTACGACGCATGCCGATATCACGCGTCTGTTGCAGTCGATGGGCTTCGATCAGGTATTCAATATCGTCGATCAGCCGTTGCCGTCGCCAGAGCAGCTTGCCGACCTGCCTAGCCAGGATCAGTCGGAAGAAGTGGTGAAGAACAAAGTGCTCGAGGCCCACCGTATTCTGATGAGCCTCAATGACTCCAATCGCGAGGCCTTTCGCGACCTCGTGACGGCGCTCGAGCGCTCCTGATCTAGCGCTTAGCTTCCAGCAGAGCCTCGAGTTTCTCCTGATCACGAGCGAACTGGCGGATGCCTTCGGCCAGCTTTTCGGTCGCCATTGGGTCTTCGTTCAACCCCCAGCGGAAACTGCTCTCATCCAGCGTGACGCGCGGCTCGGATGCGCGGCCTGGCGACAGCTTACGTTCTAGCGAACCTTCTTCCTGTGCCAGCTGGCTGAGCAACTCGGGACTTATTGTCAGACGGTCACAGCCCGCCAGGGCTTCGATCTGGCCCGTATTGCGGAAGCTCGCTCCCATTACCACCGTGTCGTAGCCGTGGGCCTTGTAGTAGTCGTAGATCCGGCTGACCGACAGCACGCCTGGGTCTTCGCTGCCGGTGTAATCACGGCTTTTATGTTTCTTATACCAGTCGTAGATTCGGCCCACGAATGGCGAAATGAGGAACACACCGGCTTCAGCGCAGGCGACCGCCTGGGTGAAGGAAAACAGCAGCGTAAGATTGGTCTGGATGCCTGATTTTTCCAATTGCTCGGCGGCGCGGATGCCTTCCCAGGTGGAGGCTAGTTTGATTAGAACGCGATCCCGCGAGATGCCGGCGTGCTCGTACAGGCCGATTAGGCGTTCGCCGCGCTGTACCATCGCCTGGGTATCGAACGAAAGACGTGCATCGACCTCGGTGGAAATCCGTCCGGGGATCAGCTTGAGCACTTCCTGACCGACCGCGACGGCAAATAGATCGCAGCCCAGCCCGATATCACCGCCACAACGGGACATAGCTGCCTGCAGATGTTCGGCGTAGCGGGGCAGGGCGGCGGCCTTGAGCAACAGCGACGGATTGGTGGTGGCATCGACCGGCTGCAAACGGGCGATAGCATCAAGATCGCCGGTATCAGCGACGACAGTGGTGAATTGCTTGAGTTGTTCCAGCTTGGATGTCATGGGGGCGCTCTATCCTCTGAGTTGGCATGACTGAACCCGAGGCCACCGAGCCACTTGACGAGTGGATGGTCCGGGCGGACAGCACTTGGATTGAAAATGATCCCGCGTGTTCCGCAAGACTATATCAACGTCCTTCGAGCAGGCCGATCGCTTGTTCGAGCAGGGCTAAAGGCTCCTTCGTCTTGTGAATATCGACCGAAAGCAACTGACGAAAACGCCGCGCACCTGAAAAGCCCAAGCCAAGTCCCAGCACATGGCGCGTGATGTGATGCATCGAGCCGCCCGCTTCGAGATGCCGCTGGATATAAGGCCGCATCCGCGCTAGTGCCTCGGCGCGGCTGATGACTGGGTCATGACTGCCGAACAGCAGGGCATCCACCTGCGCGAGCAAATAAGGATAGTGATAGGCCTCGCGTCCAAGCATCACACCATCGAAGCGTTGAAGGTGCGCCTCGCATTCGTCCAGCGTCTTGATGCCGCCGTTGAGGATGATTTCCAGGTCCGGAAAATCGTCTTTGAGCTGCGCGGCAATGTCATAACGCAAGGGTGGAATCTCGCGATTTTCTTTGGGCGACAGCCCCTCGAGAATGGCAATGCGCGCGTGCACAGTAAAACTGCGGCAGCCCGCTTCGCGAACCTGACCGACGAAATCGCAGAGTTCGGCGTAGCTGTCGCGCCCGTTGATGCCGATTCGATGTTTGACCGTCACGTCGATGCCGACGGCGTCCCGCATCGCTTTCACGCAATCGGCCACCAGCGCCGGATGGGCCATCAGACAGGCGCCGATCATGTTGTTCTGCACGCGATCACTGGGGCAGCCGACGTTGAGATTTACCTCGTCGTAGCCCGCCGCTTCGGCCAACTTTGCGCAAGCTGCCAGCTCCGCCGGCACACTACCGCCGAGTTGCAAGGCAAGGGGATGTTCCGCTTCGTCATGGCGAAGGAAACGCTCCGAATCGCCATTGATCAGCGCACCGGTCGTGACCATCTCGGTATAGAGCAAGGCGTGTCGGGACAGCTGACGTAGGAAGTATCGGCAATGGCGGTCAGTCCAATCCATCATCGGTGCGACAGAAAACCTTCTATCTACCGTGTCGCCTGGGTTTGCTTGTGTAGTGCCCTGTTTTGAGGGGTTTGTCGCTACGCTCATTAACTACTATTTCCTGCCGTTTTTGCTTGTTTCTGAACTGCGTTGCCTCACGTGGCAAGCCGTTCAGGTCAGGTAGCGAAATCAATGGGAACCATCGCAACACGCTAGCGCAAGGACGGGACGACCCGGTATACCGCGCAAATACGCATCATGCAGAAGGGCGTGACAGTTTACCGAGAGTTAGACCTTTGAGCGCAAGGCAACCGCGCAGGCGTGGATAAAGAAGCGCGAGATAAAACTGGCCGAGCCGGCGGGAAAGCAAAACGCGGCGGTGTTTCGGTCAAGAACACGTCGTTCCGGTGAACTGGGCGATCCATGTCGACCATAGACCGGTCGGCCTGTACTGGAGGCCTCTGCTGCAACTGCAAATCCCGTGAGCTACAACTTCACGCCAGCCACCTACGGTCCCATCAGTCATCGTCTTGCGTGGGGCGCGCGCGGTCGCAGACGAGGTCCTTAGGCCAGAGGTCGAACCAGGCCACGAGGGACTAATCGTTGACCGGGCGGCTGCGTGCGGGTACTGATGACTCGGTCGCTACGTGGCAGGCAGGTCTGCAGCGAACCTTGGGTTCAACCGAGTAGGCCGAACAGGCGTGTAGCGCGCTAAAGCCATCGCCGCAGTGGTCTTCGAAATAAACAGCATGATTGCTCAGATCGCGGCGGCTGCCGAAAGCAGAGCGCGTTATCCGATGCGCTTACCTACAAGGTAGTTGCCATCAGCACGGTTGGTGATGAAGTGGCTTCCGCGCCAGAGTTATCTTCATGCATGAGCGATGCGCTGGCTCAACTGGCGGAACGACAGCACCGTCTGGCTAGTCAGTATCCGTACCTGATAGACATGAGCGACGTCGCAGCATCACGCGACACCAGATGAGGTTTTTTCGCCAATGTATCGAATGTTCATCGCGGGATCGCTTGCTTTGACGATTGGGCCAGCGTTCGCCCAGACAAATGATCCTCTTGTTCTTGACCCGTTGCTGGTCAACTCGCCCCGAGCGGAGTCCGATTGGCTTACGTTGCCAATGGCCGTGTCTGCAATAACGTCGCATGAGCGGCCTGGCGAGCAATTGCTGACGCTTGACAGCTTGTTGGCAGGGGTGCCGGGCACGGTTTCGCAGAGCCGCTACAACCTGGCTCAGGGCATGCGCCTGTCGATTCGCGGCTTTGGTACCCGGTCGAGCTTCGGCGTGCGGGGCGTTCGCGTGCTGGTCGACGGCGTGCCATTGACCATGCCCGACGGCCAGACCGAGATGGACGGCCTCGATTCGTCGTTGATCGAGCGTATCGAGGTGATTCGGGGGCCGTCTTCGACCATCCACGGCAACGCGGCAGGCGGGGTGCTGTCGGTCGAAACCAGGCAGCCAAGCGATACACCGCGCACGCAACTGGAAATCAGCGGTGGTGAGCTGGGCTATCGTCAGATGCGTGCGGAGACCAGTGGTACCGCTGGGTCGCTCGGCGCATTGCTGGCGGTCAGCAGCACCCGACTCGATGGCTATCGTACCCATGGGACAGCCGAGACCAATCACCTCACCGGCAAGCTGAGTTGGCAGGCTGAGGGCGGCAGGCTCGGCGTGACACTGCATGCGATCGATAACCGTGCCGAGGATCCGGGCGCCCTGACGCTTGCACAGGTGCGTGAAGACCGCTCGCAGGCACGGCCACAAAGCCTGCAATATGATTCCGACGAGGACATCAGGCAGCAACGTCTCTCCATCGTTTGGAACGGCCAAGCCGCAGGCGACGACACCTATCAGCTGCGTAGTTACTATGGCCAGCGTGAGTTCAGTAACCGGCTTCCGCTGCTAAACAATGGGCAGACGGCTTACGACCGCTGGTTCGCGGGCGTGGGTGCCCAGCGGACATATCGCCGCGAGTGGGCAGGACTGCCCAATCAGCTGACCATCGGCGTGGATCTGGAAAGCCAGCGCGACGAGCGCACTCGAAACGACAACCTGAGCGGTGGCATTACAGGCGCGCTGACCCAGCGGCAGCGAGAATCAGCGGACAGTCGTGGGTTGTTTATCGAGAATCAGCTGAGCCTAGGTGAATCCTGGCTGCTAACGGCCGGGCTGCGTCACGACAGTGTTCGTCTGGAGGCTAAGGATCGCTATCTTTCTGACGGTGATGCATCGGGTAGCCGAACGCTGGAGGACTGGAATTACAGCCTTGGGCTGAGTCGACAGCTCGATCCCCACCATGTGGTCTATGCCCGTTACGCTACATCCTTCGAGACACCCACGATCAACGAGCTGGCCAACCCGGCAGGTGGTGGCTTCAACCCCTCGCTTGGCCCGGCGCATGCGACTAACCGGGAGATTGGCTTCAAGGGTGAATACCCTGGTCTACGCTACGAAGCGGTGATTTACAGCATGCGCATCGAGGATGAGCTGGTGCCTGTTGTCGACGGCCGCACCTTCTACACCAATGCCGGGCGGTCCAGTCGCGACGGCATAGAACTCAGTGCGCAGTGGTTTGCTGGCCAATATTGGCGCCTGACCGGTGCCTGGAGCTACAACGAGTACCAATACGACGATTTCGATACGTATAACGGCAACCGCGTCCCTGGCGTTCCAAAGCAGAGCCTGTTTGCCGAGGCCAGTTACGACCGCGACGATTGGTACGCGCGAGTCAATCTGAGCGCTCATGGGCATCAATACGCGGACAACGCCAACGACAGCCGGGTTGCCGGCTATACGGTAACCAACGCCCGCATCGGCTGGCGATTGGGGCAGGGCGGTCAGTTGTGGGAGCCCTATGTCGGCGTGGACAACCTCTTTGACCGCGACTACTACGACAACTTGCGGATCAATGACAACTTCGGTCGTTATTACGAGCCCGCGCCGGGTCGTACGCTATATGCGGGTGTGAAGCTGTCGTTCGAGTGATGGATGCTGACACAGCAAGGCATCAATAGCGGCAGGTCTGCCAGGACATTTTTGTCGTCTAGGGGCGTTCGACCAACAAGCTATTCAGCTAAAAGGGTGATGAGCGGCTAGAAAAGTCGCTGCTATCAGCGGAGCAGTGCGCAAGGGCGGCTCAGCGTGGAATTGTCCGCGTGAGGGGATATGGCAGGCTTCAAGACATTTTCGCGTCTGCCCATACGCGTCTGTGGCGCATGGGCAGGATCGGCTGGCCGTTGGGGATGTGTCTATCGCTGGGTGACGTTGGCGATGTTGCCATTTCCGTTCTGGATAATGCTGGCGGAATTGGTGGTATATGACAGCGTATCCTGCCAAAGAGACGCTTGGTTTCCGTGTCCCGTCTGGTTGATCAACGCTTCGTGAGCATGGAACCCTTGGTAGGCTTCGATCCGGTTGTCAGAGCCAAGTTGAGCAATCTCAATGCTATTGTCGTCGCCCGCTTGGGCAATATCGACAAGGTTATAGTCGCCCTCCGAGTAGCCAGTGATGCTCGAACCGTGGCCGGCGAAGGAGGCATCCAGTTCATTCCCAATGCCCTGCTGCCGATAATCCAGAAAGCTGTCCCCGTCTCTGGACCTGATCTGTGCACTGTTGGCGTCGCCGATCTGCTGAAGAAAAACGTCTCCAGCGGGGTAGCGACCAGAAACTTGGTAGATGTCTGCCTGGTTGGCGCTACCGTCCTGAGCAACCACGGCTAAACCACCACCAATGCCGAAGCTCACTTGTTGTAGCTGCACCAGGTTATCGCTTCCCTGCTGTTGCAGGTCTGCCGTGCTGAAGCCTGATTGCTCCACATGGATGACGTTGTCCTGTCCCACCGAGACCGCGTCGAGTTGGTTGCCAACCCAGGACTGCGTTGCGTCGAGACGATTGCCAGTGCCCTCTTGGTCAACCGCTGCGGTCGATGACAACTCGCCGAGGTATTCACTTTGCTCCACCTGAGCGCTGTTTGAGTCGCCTGTTTGATGGATCTCGATGCTGGCCATGCCCGACCGGTCGCCATGTATCTGATAGACAGTGGCCGAGTTCAGCGAGCCCAGCTGGTCGATGCTCGCCTCGCTTTCTTGATCATTAATACCGGTCTGCTCGGTGAGTGCGCTGTTCTCGGCGCCGTTTTGCATGATGTATGAGCGTTGTAGCCCGCCGCTCTGTTGCTGCTCTGCGATATTGTTAATACCGGTCTGGCTTATTTCGGCGATGTGTTCGCTGGCGATTACGCTACTGCTTGCCGCCAGCAGCAATGCTGCTGCGAGAGGTGTCATACGAGTCACTGGAATCTCTCCTGTTCATGATGGATGGGCTCCGTACATCACAGGCGAAGCAATGAGATTGTTGTCGGTTCGTTTATCTGCCGGTATAGATCGAAGGGTTCAAATTCTGATGGCCCGGAATTAGTACTTGGATTCGCTCCCTTTGCTGTGCTGCCGAACCATTGGGCGGAGCGAACGTTTGTCAGTCATGCTTTAAACCTGTGTCATCGGCAAGCCTGTGCGGCTTGCGTGTATCGAAAGGGGAGCAGCGCAGTAAACGGCCACGCCACGGAGAAGCACCAGGCTTCGGCAGCGCCGCGCTCAGCCAACGTGTCGGGTAGAAGACGATTCGCCCATAGCAATGCGAGCGAAGCGATAGGCATGCCGAAGAACACCGCGACGTTGAGCGCAGGCACGATTTGATCGTCTCGAATCTGCCGTTCCTCGCGCTTGCGCAGCCATACACCAGCGCCAGCACTCGGCATGGCGCAGCCGCTAGCCCGAGCGGGCTGTACAACAGCCGCACAATATGCCCGCCGAATTGCGCTATGGGCATTCCTACCAACCATATGTAACGCGATAGTCGGTTGCATCGGGCTACGGATGTTGGGCATCAATCTGCGGAGCCTGGTAGTAGTGCGAAAAAAAACCGCAGCCGCCCAACGGGCTGACTGCGGTTTGTGCTCAGGCTGTTTCCAGCCTGGTATTTGTCACGTCATTAACGGTTGAACGCTGCGCCAGTCCCAACGACCGATGCTGACCCCAGCAACTGGGTGATGAAGCGGTTCCAACGAGTGATACCGGCCGGACCGACGAATACCACGTCCTGCGGCTGGAGCGGGAAGCTCTTGGCCAAGGCAAAGGCGGTCGGCGATTTGGCGTTCAGCTGGAAGACCTTGGCCTGCTCGGTGGCGATGTTTTCCGCGCCGCGGATGACATATACCGCTTCGCCGTCTGCGGTTTCCTGACGGATGCCGCCAGCAGTACCGATGGCATCCATCAGGTTGTAGCTCGTCGTCTTGAAGCTGAGCGCCTGCGGTTGAGTAACCTCACCCAACACGTAGATCTTCTTCTGATCGTTGTAAGGCAGGTGCAGCTGGTCGCCGTCCTTCAGATAGACCTGATGCAACCAGGAATCCGGGCGGTTCAGGTCGTCGAGGTTCAGCAGGTACTCACGGCCGTCGCGCTTGAGCATCAGGCTGGACAGGTCTGCGTTCTCGGTGTCGATGCTCGCCTGGCCGATCGCCTGAACGATGGTCATCGGCGCGGTGGTGACCGGAACTTCACCGGCGGTGTTGAATGCGCCCGAGAGTACGATGCGCTGGCTGCCATAGCGCAGCAGGCTGACGTCGACCTGTGGACTGTCAATGTAGTTGGCGAGGCGGCGTGCGATTTCGGACCGCAGTTCTTCGATGGTGCGGCCCGCGGCATTGACGTTGCCAATGTAAGGGTAAAAGAGCGTGCCATCCGGACGAACCAGGCGACCGTTGGCATCGAGCTGCTGCTGCGGGCCGGACGGCGCGGTCAGTTCAGGGTGATCCCATACGGTGATGTAGAGAAGGTCGTTGGCGCCGATGCGATATGCCTCGGGTTTGAAGCCGAGCAGCTCTTGTTTGCTGGATGTGCCCCTGTCGGAAGACAGTTCGCCCTTGAGAATGTCGGGCGTGATGCGAATGAGCTGTACCGTACCATCCTCCGATTTTGCGCCAGCCTTGAACTCATCTGGATCAAGGTATTGGCCGGGCGAAAACACACATCCTTGGAGCGTCAGCACGGAAGTGAAAGCGAGAGCAAATAATGGTTTCATGATTCTTCATCCTTGACGGAGTAGTTGTTTTTACGAAGTGAAACTGCGGGTTCACTTTTTCTTAAGGGAGCGAGCGAAAATTGATTCGTCTGCTGTTCGTCGAGGTTATCTCCTCGAAAAACGCGTAGAAACGTATTCAATAACTGCTTCTCTTGGTGTCGTTACCGCAAAAGCTTCTGATGCAATTCCTCGGCTCCAAGTGGAGAAGCCAGTGATAGGTTCCGCTTAACCGCTAGCGCATCTCACCACGCCGAGAACAGCTGCTTTGCCGCTCACAGTAGCCATAGACCGCTCCGTTTACGCGGGGTTCAAGACGATGCGCATAAATGAAGCCCTGGCAAAAAGAGACAGAGCGCGCGCCACACAGGAGACTGTCTAGAACCGGCAATCATTCAACTGGGCGGGCTGCTGCAGATTTCTGCTGCGAGGCGTATCGGCATCGATGCCGGTTGTGAATCCCATCTGCATCGCTTAGTAGCGTCGCGAATTATCGAAACTGGCAGCTGTTTCGCTGCGAGATTGCTTGCGTCAAGTATTAATTGCAGAGGGGTATTCGATCATCCAACGTAGCGTGTCTTTCAGCTCAAGCTGAGGCAGATCACCAATAAGGGAATCCAACTTGGCTCTGCTGCCGAACAGGTTCTTTACATCAGCGCTGCGAACGAAGGCTGGGTTTACTCTGACGTCCAGGCGATGACCCGAAATGGCCGCCGCCTGCTCCAGAACATATTGAAGCGTGTACGCGGAACCTGAGCAGATATTCACGGTTTCACCAATCGCGGTGGGCGTTTCGAGCAGCCGTCGATAGGCTTGTACAACCTGGCGAACATCACAGAAGTCGCGCGCGATATCCAGGTTACCCAGTTCGATGACCTCGGCGCGGCGACGTATATGCGCGACTATCTTGGGGATGAGAAATTGCTCGGCTTGGCCGACGCCTGTGTAATTGAATGGTCGGCTGATAATCAACGGCAAACGGCCGCGATAGAGCCCGGCCAGGAACTCCATCGCTGCCTTGCTCACGGCGTAATCATTAGCTGGCGCGAAGGGGGCGGATTCGGGCAGAACGCCCTCGGTAGCGTTTCCGTAGACGTTGGCGCTGCTGGCAAGAAGTACGCCTTCGAGGTTCGTCGCTGAGGTGCGTAGCGCTTCGAGCAAGTGACGAGTGCCGAGCAGATTGGCGTTGTAGATTGCGTCAGCATCGGTATGCGCGACGAAAGAGACTGCTGCTAGGTGCACGACATAGGTCGGTCGTATCTCCAACAGCAAGGTCCGCAGCGTCTCGCCATCGTTCAGCGAGCAACAGTGGATGGCTGAAACTGCCGTAGGCAGCTCTCCCACGGGTTGGCGGTAGCTGAGGCCATGGACCTCATAACCCTGGGCTGCAAGCTCTTCTGCCATATAGCGGCCGGTAAAACCGGTGACGCCGGTAATCAGCACTTTGCGCATGATCTTTCCGGGATGAATTCCAAGTTCTGCGGAGCGCTTTATCCCTGTATAGAGATGGGATGTTGCGTCCCGATTACGGTTGATCGAGTGACCACACGACGTGCTGTGGAACTGGCTATGCGGGTGGTTGGCTCGGTAGACCACAATCGATTGTATGTACCGCCTTATCGACCGGGTGGCTATTTGGACGTGGGTGCACAGGGCAGGGCCGGTTGCCCTGTGCAGTTTGCCGGATCGAACATTCTCGTATCGCCGCATACGGCTTCCGGCATAGCTTCCCGCCAATCGGGTCGAATGGCTTCAGAATGAAAAGCCTTGCTGATTACGGCGCATGTCGGCGTCAACCATCATGCGGCACAGTTGCTCCAGTGAAGTCTTGGGTTCCCAACCCAGTACATCTTTGGCCTTCTGCGGATCGCCGATCAGCAGGTCCACTTCCGCAGGGCGGTAGAACTTCGGATTGACCCGCATGACAACTTTGCCGGTTGCCATGTCAATGGCCTGTTCCTGCTCGCCGGAACCTTCCCACTGAAGTTCTACGTCCACTGCTTTGAATGCCAGCGTCACGAAGTCGCGTACGGTTTCGGTACGGTTGGTTGCCAGTACGAAAACATCCGGCTCATCGGCCTGCAGCATGCGCCACATACCCTCGACATACTCTTTGGCATAACCCCAATCGCGTTTCGCGTCGATGTTGCCCAGTTCCAACACATCCAGTTGGCCCAGTTTGATCTTGGCCACCGAGTCGGTGATTTTCCGGGTCACGAATTCACGGCCCCGCAGAGGTGATTCATGATTGAACAGTATGCCGCTGCAACCGAAGATATCGTACGACTCCCGGTAGTTGATGGTCATCCAGTGTGCGTAAAGCTTGGCAACGCCATAGGGGCTACGAGGATAGAACGGGGTCGTTTCCGCTTGAGGAATGGCCTGGACCTTGCCGAACATTTCGGAAGTCGACGCCTGGTAAAAACGAATCTTCGGGTTAACGATACGAATGGCTTCCAGCAAGTTCACAGCGCCCGCGCCGGTGATGTCCAGCGTCGTCAGGGGCTGCTCGAAGGATACTCCGACGAAGCTCTGCGCGGCGAGGTTGTAGACCTCGGTTGCGCCGGTGCTCTCCAGTAACCGAATGCTGGAGGACAAGTCGGTAAGATCATATTCGACAAGATGCAAATTCGGGTGCTTGTCGATGCCCAACTCTTCGATTCGCCAGAAGTTCACCGAGCTGGTGCGGCGAAACGTGCCGTATACGGTATAGCCTTTTTCCAAGAGAAGCTCTGCCAGATAGGCGCCGTCTTGTCCTGTAATACCCGTGATGATCGCTTTCATTGTCTTCCCTGTGTGAGGTCAAGGTTTAACGTACATTCACTTCACTCTACCTGGCATATAGCGCTGGGAAAGTAGCGAAGCACTATTAGATAGGCTTGTTTCCAGTTGAACAGCGTCACCGTGACCGAAATAGTCAGCACTAATTTCAATTAAGACTGCTGTTTCGCGGGACTGCCTTTTTGTCTGGAGTTTCTCTCTCGTAGATAAGCGGGCACGATATATATCGCGTCGATGAAATAACGTTTGGCCAGTCGACGAGGCTCCAAACACATGCGATGGAGCCACTCGAGCTTGTACTCACGCATCCATTTTGGGGCTCGCTTGATGGTGCCTGTGGCGAAGGAAATGGATGCGCCAATGCAAAAGCCCATGCCCGAACGCTCATGCGCTTGAGTCGCCGCGGCTAGGACCTCGCCGCGAGGCGTCCCGACGGCATAGAGGACCAAGTCCGATGGGTTCTCACGTACGAACTGCAGGCAGCGCTGCACTTCTTCCGGTTTTTTGATGAAGCCCATTGGCGGGTTGTAGTGATAAAGCTCGATGCCGGGGTATATCGATCGAAGTTTGTCGGCTTCCGATTGCAGCGAGCCGATCAGAACCACGCGCAGACGTTCCTCGTCGGCCCAATTGAGCAGATCCAGCGTCAAGTCGCTGCCAGGAATGGCTTCGTCGAGATGTACGCCCAAGCGGTCGAGCAGCGAGAGCAGAATGCGGCTATCACAGAGCCTCCAGCGTGCCTTGGCATAAGCATCCCGTAACTGCGCGTCATGTTCCAATTGAACGAGGTGGTCAACGTTCGGCGTTACCACAAACGAATAGGGCTGCTTGATGCCCTCGCGGATGCAGGACAATAAAGTTCTCTTATTGCCGGAATAGAAGTCTATTCCGAACGCATTAGTATCACTTGACACTCATTGCTACTCCCTTGAAGGCGCCCTTGATACCCGACCAGGCGAGGGTGGGGTTCCTGTATTCCTTGATCGTCGTAACGGCCGAAAGGAGAAATGCGGAAACGACCGCAAACATCGAACCATAGAAGCGCTTGTTGAATCGTGTGGCAGCGCGGTTGCGGTAATAGTGATAGAACGCGGAACGGCTGCCCAGACTAAGTGACCCGTAATGAAACAGGCGGCTTTCCGGGATGACCTTTATCGATACTCCAAAGCGCCTGGCGCGATACTGCCAATCCACTTCTTCGAAGTACATGAAGTAATCTTCATCCATCAACCCGATTTCTTCTGTCAGCGCAGCTGAAAATGCCAGACTGCAGCCCATTATGTAATCTGGATCGTGTTGAAGATTCTGTTGTTGCAGGGCCTCGATGCTTTGATTTTTGCCGAGCAGGCGAGCCTTGCCGAGGATCGGATACATTTTTCCGCCGCCATAACATTCCAGACGCCCGGTTTCGGCGCTCAAGACGAGCGAACCAACGAATTGCCGATCGTTACGCTGCAATGCTTCGAGAAGAGGCGAGAAGGCATCGCTCTCGACATAGGTGTCATTGTTGACGACCCAGAAATGCGTCGGTTGCAGATTTGCCATTGCCCAGCGAAGGCCATAGTTATTGCCGCCGGCATACCCGTTATTCTCAGGATTGCAGAGCAGCGTCACCTGTGGGTACGCCTTTTCATCCAGCCACTGCTGAAAAGCAAGAGCCGATCCATCCTGAGAGTCATTGTCGACAATAACGATATGGTCGATGGTCGAGCAATGAGCGAGCAAGCTTTCAGCGCAGCTGATGGTTTCAGTAGCAGCTTTGTAGTTGAGAATAAGTGCGACGTTCATGAACTCGTTCCTTGCTGCGTAGATGGCGTGCTCTTAGAGCGTGAATAACGAAAAGCATGCAAATAACTGGCTGCACATATTCGAACAAGCCGTTTAGCGGCCATATCACGAAAAACGCAAGGATTACCGAATAGGTGAACCCCATCTCCGCGTTGATATTCCGAGCGATGCGCTGATAAACGAAAAGTGTCAGCGGAACCACCAGAAAGGTAAGGAAGCCGAAGCGGAACAGTGTGCCGATGATTCCAATATCGGAGAGAAAGAAATGCTCGCCGAAGTAGGGAATAAAACCGTCCTGCCACATGAGCGATAGCGAACCGCTTGGGAGCCAGCTGACCAGTTCTAGATGGTTGAACACGGATGCGATCGTGTAAGGGCGCACGCCGTCTTCCACGTTGCCGTCCAGGCTGCTCCCATAGAACTCCATGTTCAATCCGAGAATTTCGAGTAATTCAGGATAGAAGTAGAACGGCGATAGCAGAACGCAGAGCGACGCCGCCCAGGCGACAGCTTTGACCCTCAATGAAAAAAGGGTAAACGCCAGACATAGAACGATAAGTTGGCGAGTTTGCGTGGCAAATACCAAGGTGAGCAGCAAGATCGCAGCGATGATCAAATAGAAGATTTTTTGGCGTTGCTCACCGTTGATTGGTGACTTGCCTTTTGCCCAGATTTGAATGCAGTAGAAATAGGCAAAGCAAATCAGAAAGGGGCCGATAGAAGACCGATCTGGGCGATCCCACGCCGTTTGTTCTTCGCGCAGATCAGGGACTAGTCCGAACTTGAAACACCAAGACAGAAACGCTGCGATGAGCGCGGCATAAATGATTGCGCGCTCGAACTGTAGCGTGCTGATGTGCTTGGCAAGCAGCAATAGGGGTACGAACCCGAACGCGAACAGCATCCGGCGTTCCTCGATCAGACCATAAGCGATCGGTTGGCCGAACGTAAAAAACGAGAATATCGCAGGCAATACGGTAAATACGAAAACGCTGTAAAACGCGTAGTACATGAGAACGCGGAATTCTCTTGAGGCATCTTCCGTGCTGGCCAGAATCAACAGAAACGCCGCACCCAGGCAAGCCGCCAGGTAGGCTTCGTTGAGAAACTTGAAGCCGAGTGGGTTATGCGTACTGTCGCCGAACACAGAAAAATGCAGAACGAGCGCCAGAATAGTCAGTGGCAAATAAAAGAATTTTGAGCTGATGCTTGTCATCACCTGGGTCCTTAGGTGCGTTTCCATTTTCCAGATAACTACGCCGCAACAAACTCAAGCTTTAACATTGCGATGTTGATGCTTTGATGACGCGGAATACACCCGCATGGCATCGGTTACCAAACGCTTTTGATAGACAGAAGGCTCATCAAGTTCCCTTGGATTAGCTCCCCTGTGCTCGGTCGAAACGTTTGACAACCGCGCTAACGGTTGTGTTGCGTAGAAATCTCAGATTTCGCCAAAATTTTATGGCGGAGCTATCCCTCAGCCTGGCGCTGGCCCGTATTCCGAGCAATCGTTTGCGATGTTCTTCTGCAGGACCGCCATTTGCGGCCTGTCCTTGCCGTCGATGGGCTCAACTGCCAGAACGTACTTGCCCCACCCCGGTCCGCCTGCCCAATAGGCGCTTGGCATGCAGTTGTCATTGAGATAGGCGAGCATATTGTCCATGGCGACGAGCATCGATTCGGAATGGCCGGGAACGCCATATTCCCCCAGGAAACCTTTCAGGTTGTTTTCTTTCAGCCACTCCACGAACGGGCGGGCACGCTCGACGCCCAGCATGGGGTCAACCGTTTCGTCGTCTGCATAGCGTCCAGAGAAGTCCTTGTCCAGATACAGGTGGGCTTCGTAGATGATCTTGTCTGCAGGGTCATCAATCAGGAAATTCTCGTTGACCTTTCGCCAATGAAACGAACTCGCCCAGCGGTCGCCTTCGACGAATATCAAGGTTTTCATGTCGACCTGGCGAATCGCATCGACCGCCGCCTGGGCCGCCGCAGGCCACAAACCATCGGTCGAATGGGGCTCGTTCATGATGTCGTAGCCCAACAGGGCGGGGTGATCTTTGAATTCTTCAGCGAGCTTGCGCCAGACATTGGCGTACGCTTCGTATGGCACCTCGGGTGAGCCAATCAGCTTGCCCTTGTATCGGGCGTAGTTGTGCATATCCAGAATGATTTTCTGGTCATGCTGTGCAGCAAAATCAAGTGTTCTTTTCAGTAGGCGTATCTGATCAAAGTTGACGCCCTTGTTCAGATCGTGTTGTACGCGTTCCCAGATGAAGGGGAAGCGAATCAAGCGAATGTTCTTGTCTGCATAATACTTGAAGTACTTCTTCTCGGGATAAAAATAGTTGGTGCCAACTTTGCCCGGTGTTATATGCGGTGCAAAATTGGCGCCGGACATATTGATGCCGATCAGGTCGATACCTACACGATCAGTGGCGTGTACAAGCGATACGCAGCCGACCAGGGTCAGGCCGGCGATCAAACGTTTCGCGTTGTGCAAAGCCGAAAAAGAACGACGCTCCATATTCTTGAGCTCCAATAAGCATGTCGCGATGACTGCCTTTGAACGCACGACGTAACGATTCATCGTAGGCCCGTTGCGAAATGATCAACGGTTCAGATGCGTGCAGGTCAATTGGCGGTGATAATTGAACGCCCGATGCATATCTAATCATCGGGCGCCCATCGCTTATTTGCTGTGTTGGTATTCGTACTGGTAGTAGCCGTAATCGCTGTAATTCGACACTTTGCGGATGACGGCGTTGAATATCACGCCTTTGACCATCAGGCCGTTCTGTTCGAGGCGGCGCTTGGCGAATTCGATTTCCTTGACCCCGTTCAGACCATACCGGGTCACCATCAGCGTCGTGCCGGCCTGGCTACCAACCAGCGCAGCGTCAGTAACCGCGAGAATCGGCGGTGTATCGAAGATCACCAGATCGTACATGCCGCTGATTTCCTTGACGAAACGAGAAAAGTTCTCGTGCATCAACAGCTCGGAAGGGTTCGGCGGCAGCTGACCATGAGTGATTACGTGAAGGTTGTTGAGTTGGGTCTTCTGGATCGCATCGAACAGCGTGACACGGCCGGACAAAATGTCCGAGAGGCCTTTTTCGCCCTGGCAACGCATGACCTTGTGCAAATAACCCTTACGCATGTCCGCGTCGATCAACAGCACTTTCTTCCCGGATTGCGCAATCACCGCTGCCAGGTTACTTGTGACGAACGACTTACCAACTCCCGGGCTAGGACCGGTAATCATCAGGATGTTGTTCTTGGCCTCGATCATGGCGAAGTGCAGGCTGGTGCGCAGGCTGCGCATGGCTTCGGTGGCCAGATCAGCCGGATCGTTGATCGTTAGCAGATATGAAGCGCTACTCTTGTCACGCTTGAAGTTGACCAGACGCTTTTCTAGCAACTCCTGCTTCTCGCTGAAGGGAATCGTGGCATATACCGGGATACCTACGCGCTCGATTTCTTCGGGGTTTTCTACACCCCGCTTGAGCGCTTCGCGGACATAGACGAAGGCGATCGCGAGGATACCGCCGAGCAGGATCGCTGCAATGACGATCAAGGGCTTGTTTGGCTTGATCGGTTGATCGATGTCCGCAGCGGCATGGTCGACGATGCGCACGTTACCAACGGTACCTGCACGGATGATGTCCAGTTCCTGCGTCTTGTTCAGCAGCATCGAATAGGTTTCGGACGAAACCTCGACATCGCGGTTCAGACGGAGCAGTTCCTGCTGGGTCGAGGGCAGGGTGCCGATTTGCTTTTCAAGTTCGGTCTTCTGCACCTGGAGTTGGTTGGTCTGGTTGATCAGCGCCTGGAAATTAGGATGCTGACGGGTAAAGCGACGTTCCATCTCGGTGCGCTTGAGGTTCTGCTCGGAAATCTGCTTCTCGAGGTCAACGATGCGATCTAGTACCGACTGGGTTTCCGCCGAGATGTCCACCGAGCGATTACCGGTCTGGAACTTGTTCAACGCAGTTTGAGCGGCGTCGAGCTTCTTGCGGACTTCCGGCACTTGCTCGCTCAGGAACTCGAGGCTCTGTGTTGCTTCGGCCGCGTTGCGCGCGATGTTCTGGTCTACGTAGCGCTGGGCCACTTCTTCCAGCACTCGAACGGCTTTCTCTGGATCGGCATCCTCGAGCGTCACGTTGAGGATGCCTGATTGCTTGCCGCGCTCACCCGCCGACAGACGATTCTGATAGTCCTCGGTGGTGGCGTAAGTGCGGTTTTTGATTACGCTGAAGGTAGTGCCCGGACGCGCGTTCAGCTCTGCGACGGTAATGCCGTATTCAGGCGTTTCTATGGGCTCGCCAACTACGCCTTGCACAACCACTTCACCGTCGGTGTCGCGCAGGATGAAGCCGTTGTTTTCTGCGGCTTCGAGCGTCAACTCTTCGCCATGCATGTTGTCCGGAACGATCAGCCGAGTGACTCGCAGCGACTCGCCACCCCAGGCATATGATTCGAAACCTTCCGGGTACCAGCCAAGCTCACCTTCTTCGGTGGGTTCGAAGCTACGGAATATGTAGCCACCGAACACAGGAAAGTGATGGGGCTCGATGATGATGTCGAGGTTCAGTGCTTCGACAGCGCCACCGACAACGGTGCGTGATTTGAGCAGTGCGATCTCGGTCTGTGCTGGCGAGACTGCCGGCGCGGCGCCCACGACGTCGGTAAGACTGGGGAGCCCACCTTTCGGTTGGATCTGAATCATTGCGCTGGCGAGATAGATCGGCGTGGCAAGCAGCGCATAGGCGATACCAAGCGCCGCGAAGAAGCCGGTTATGGTGAGGATAAGAGCCCGATTGTTGAGCAATGTGTCAAAGAGGTGGGCCAGATCAATATCCTTCTCCTCTTTGGTTTCGTAGATGGGGCGGGGCATGGTGGTCATTGAAGTTCCTTCTTCTTATTTCAGGTAAGGAATCCAGCTTTCGACGGACTGCGTCAGAAGGCTGTGAACGTGCTCGAATGCGGGTTTGGATTGACGAAAGGGATCCGGGATTTCCGTATCGTCTAGCCATTTACCCATCAGGAAGGTTTTGCCATGTACTTCGGGGGCTATCTGGCGAATGTGCTGGATGTGGCTCTGCTCCATGGCGAGGATGAGGTCCGCCTGGTGCAACATCTCACTATCGACCTGTCGAGCACGGTGGGACAGGTGTTCCAGTCCGTGATCGTGAAGCACCTCATGTGCGGTCTTATCCATTGGGTTGCCTACTAATGCGCCTATGCCTGCCGAGCTGATCGTCAGGTTTCTTCCTTGCAGTTTGTGCATCAGCAGCGCTTCAGCCGCCGGGCTTCTGCAGATGTTGCCGACACAGATGATCAAGATGTTCTGGAACATGTCGCTTAGCCTCGCAGCCCTGGATTCATGGGCGGTTGGGCGTACGCATCACAGAACGCAAATCTGATATTGCCTCGCTTCATTAGTTCAATCTTCCTGCTGTTCTGGCGCATGAAATATGGCTGATTGCCGTGATGGGCTGTACTGCCGCGCGCAGTCAGTAAACGTCCTTGTTGAACAGCAGAGCGGGAATGGTCCGAGCGAGGATGTAAATGTCGAACCAGACCGACCAGCGTTCGATGTAATCCAGGTCGAATTCAACGCGTTTTTCAATCTTTTCGAGCGTGTCGGTCTCGCCGCGATAGCCATTGATCTGCGCCCAGCCAGTGATACCAGGCTTGACGCGATGGCGAGCCGAATATTCCGAGACGGCATCTTCGAACAGCACGCCGGCGGCCTTGGTTGCGGTTGCGTGCGGGCGCGGGCCGACCATGGACATGCTGCCCAGGAACACGTTCAGCAGCTGTGGCAGTTCGTCGAGGCTGGTCTTGCGAATGAAGCGGCCCACACGAGTGATGCGATCGTCGTTACGCGTCGTCTGGCGTTCGGCGTTAGCGTCCGATTTGGCGTGGTACATCGAGCGGAACTTGAACACTTCGATCAGACGATTGTTGTAGCCGTAGCGCTTTTGTTTGAACAGCACCGGGCCGGGCGAGTCCAGCTTGATCGCCAGCGCTAGCAGCAACATTACAGGCGCTGCGGCCAGTAGGGCCAGGCTGGAGAGGATGATGTCTTCGATGCGCTTGAACATTGGCGACCAGCCACGCAGCGGCAAGTCGGAGGCGATCAGTGTCGGCAGGCCGCCGACTTCGGTGATGCGCTTGTTGGCATGGCGGAAGGCGACCATGTCGGGCACCAGCAGCACGTTGACCGGCAGCTTGCGCAGCTCGTTGATCACCTGACCGATGCGGCTGTCGGCGAACCAGGGTAGAGCGACCAGCACCTGAGTGACTTTTTCCTCGCGAATCATCTGCTCCAGATCACGCGTATTGCCCAGTAGCGGCAGGTCGGCGAGCGTCTTGGGCAAGCGCTCCAGGCGGTCATCGATGAAGCCGAGCACGCCGGTGCGGATGTCGCGGTGATGAGCAAGATACTCGGCAACGCGCACGCCGTTATCGGTACCGCCGAGAATCACTGCATTCTGCAGATAAACGCCCTTGGCCATCAGGCGGCGAAACAGTGCGAGCATCATCAGGCGCTCTGCGCCGAACAGGATGATGCTGGTGACGAACCAGAACGTCAGGTGCTTGGCTTCCAGATAGCTGAACATGCCCAGCCCCTGGTGCATGAAGATCAGCAGGCTGAACGCAGCGGCCCAGGCGACCAGCATGGTACGGAAGCGGAGCAGGGTGCTGAACACTTCCTCGCTGTAGATGCCAACCGATTGAAAGATAACCACGCTGATCACGCCGAAGAACATCAGGAAGGTGCTGAAGGTGCCACCACCCGCCGGTAGGTCGAGCGGTAGAAAAAGCAGCAGCAGAACGCCCGGCAACACAGCGGTGAGCCCGTGGATCAGGCGAACGCTGGCAAGGAAGTAATCGACGAAACTGGGGTGGGCGTATTCAAGGGTCCCAACGGACTGTAAGCGCATACAAGGCTCCTTCCTTCGGCTATTGCTAGCTCTCAATACTCGTTTTGATAGCCGCGATCCGCGGTTCTGATGGCAGGCCGCTATCGCAACCTTCACCTGGACACCTGCTCGGACCGCCTCCAAAGAAATGAGTTCATCAAACGGGTACAAACTGCCAAGGAAGCGCCAAGGATTAAATTGGTGTGGTAATTATCTGATTAGTAAGAAAAAACCTTGCTAAAGCATCCGCTCTAGATGATTTTTCTCGGTTGCTTCTGACCGATGGTCATCACTTTTTCCGATTCGGCTTAAGCCCATATCGATTCTTGCTGCGTCACAACTTTCCACTTCTGCCACGTGTCTTATCTGCGGTTACCGATCTGGAAGCGAAAGCATGAATGAACCCAAGGCGCTGCTCGTACTTCACGGCAAGCAAGGACTCAACGAGCAGGTGCGTGCGGCTGTCAAGGAATGGCGTGAGCTTGGAAAAGAGTTGGCTGTGCGGGTGACTTGGGAAGCCGGCGACTCGGCTCGGCTGGTGCGCGAAGCCCTCGCCGCTGGTTATCGAACGGTGATCGCCGGCGGGGGCGACGGCACGGTGCGTGAAGTGGCACAGGCACTGCTCGATAGTGGTTCCGATGCGAGCATGGGCGTACTCCCGCTCGGGACTGCCAATGACTTTGCCCAAGCCGCCGAGATTCCACTTGCACCGTTCGACGCGCTGACATTGCTCGATCGTAATCCGGTGCCGATAGATGTCGGCGAGATGAACGGTATCCCTTTCATCAACATGGCGACCGGTGGTTTCGGATCCAAGGTGACCGCAAGCACCTCGGAAGAGTTGAAAAGGGTGCTGGGCGGCGGCGCCTATCTGCTGACCGGCCTATCGCGTTTCAATGAACTGCATGCTGCATGGGGGCGCTTCGTTGGGCCCGGCTTTGCCTGGGAAGGCGACTTCCTCGCGCTAGGCATCGGTAACGGGCGTCAGTCCGGCGGAGGACAACAGCTCTGTCCGCAGGCGTCTATTGATGACGGCTTGCTGGATATCTGTATCGTTCCGGCGCCTGCCGATACGGTGGGTACCCTGGGTACGCTGTTGAGTGGCGGGCTGCTAGGAATCGACACCGTTTCGGTAACCGCCCGTGTGCCCTGGCTCGAAGTCGAGGGGCCGAATGAGATTGCCATCAACCTCGATGGCGAACCCTTCACGGCGGAACGCATGCACTTCACGGTCAGGCGTCAGGCGCTGCGTCTGCATCTTCCAGCGGATAGTCCGCTGCTGCGCGAGGAGCCGTTGCTCCGAAACGATAACGAGGCCACCTGACAGCGCCGTACCGGCAGGGGCAGACTAACCGTCGGGATGGCGACAAATACAGATAAAGCGCGGAAACTTGCTGCCGATAGCCTCCTAACCCTTATCAAGCAAGGAGCCTGCAATGGCCGGCATTCTCGAGTCAGTCGATCAACGCACCCGTCTGGTGGGGCAGAATCGTCTGGAAATTCTCATGTTTCGGCTTTCCGGCCGTCAGCAGTTCGCTATCAACGTGTTCAAGGTGCAGGAGGTCGTACAGCTGCCGAAGATGACGCTCATGCCGCATCGCCACGGTTCCGTATGCGGCGTCGTCAACTTGCGCGGGCAGACGTTGCCGGTGATCGATCTGTCGCGTGCCATAGGCCTGCGTCCGTTGGTACCGGATGAGCGCAGCACTATCATCGTGACCGAGTACAACCGCTCGATTCAGGCTTTTTTAGTCGGCGGCGTGGAGCGCATTCTCAACCTCAACTGGGAAGAAGTATTGCCACCGCCTACCACGGCCGGGCGTCAGCATTACCTGACGGCTATCACCAAGGTCGATGATCGACTGGTCGAAGTTATCGATGTGGAAAAGGTGCTTGCCGAGATCGTCCCCTACAACACCAGCATTTCACCGGAGCGCTTGGCCGATCCGCTGCTCGAGCGCGCCCGGGGCCGTGAAGTGCTCTGTGTCGACGATTCGACCGTGGCGCTGGCGCAGCTGCGTGAGACGCTGACTCAGCTTGGCATCACCGTACATACTGCCAGCGACGGCATGAAGGGCTTGAACAAGCTCAAAGCCTGGGCAGATGCGGGGGAAGTGCTCACCGATCGTCTGCTGATGGTGTTTACCGATGCGGAAATGCCGGAGATGGACGGCTACCGGCTCACCACCGAAATCCGTAACGACCCGCGCCTACGTGATCTGCATGTAGTGCTGCATACCTCGCTTTCAGGCAGCTTCAACCTGGCGATGGTGCAGAAAGTCGGGTGCGACAACTTCCTTTCCAAGTTCCAGCCGGAGAAACTGGTGGACGTTATCCGCGAGCGTCTGTTGCTTGACGAAACTCGCTGATCCGCTCATCCGATCGAGGCACCACGATGCATCTTTGCGCGTTGTATCGCTTTCCGCTCAAGTCCGGCTCGGCTGAATTGGTTGAAGAGGGAGGGTGCGACACGCTCGGCCTGATCGGCGACCGACGCTGGATGGTCGTCGATGCCGCAACCGGGAAATTCCTGACGCAGCGCGTACTGCCTCGGATGGCGTTGCTGAGCGCGCGGTGGCAGGGCGAAACGGCGCTGCTCCTGAGCGCCGCCGGCATGAATGATCTACTGGTGGCGGTTCCCGCTTCGGACAGCGCTGTGCGAGGTGTGCTGATCTGGCGCGAAAGTTTACAGGCGCCTGATGCCGGTGACGCCGCTGCGGCATGGCTGACGCGCCTGCTCGGTCGCCCGTGCAGGCTGGTGTATTTGCCCACCGAGCAAGGCATCCAGATCGACCCCGGCGAGCGGACGGCGTTCACCGATGGGTTTCCGTTTCTGCTGATCGGTCAGCGATCACTCGATGACCTTTCGGCCCGCGTGGGGCAGCCCCTCGAACCGACGCGGTTTCGGCCGAATCTGGTCATCGCCGATGCGGCACCTTACGCCGAGGATGGCTGGCGCCGAATCCGTATCGGCGACATGCAGTTTCGGGTGGTCAAACCTTGCACACGCTGCATCATCCCCACTATCGATCCGCTCAGCGCCGAGCACAGTCCGACACGCGAGCCCTTGGCCACATTGCTTGGTTACCGCAAGGGCGAGGGCGGCGTGTTCTTCGGCCAGAATCTGATCGCAGAGGGCAGGGGTGTGCTGCAGGTGGGTATGTCGGTAGAGGTACTGGAATAGGCCAGCCGCCGCTCGCGACCGCGACCGGGCGAGTATTAAAAGCATCCTTCGCTGACGAAGCGGCGCCAAACCATGGCGCCGCCAGCGTCACTGACTTTCGAAGTAGCGCTCGTGCCACTCGACCAGCGGCTGCGGTGCGTTGAGCTTCTGGCCGTAAATCACCGAATAGGTGAGGACGTTTTGCACGTACTGACGGGTTTCATCGAACGGAATGTTTTCCACCCAGACGTCGAACGGCAGATGTTCCGCATTCCGTAGCCATTGGCGGACCCGGCCGGGGCCAGCGTTGTAGGCAGCGGATGCCAGCACCCGGTTACCCTTGAACTGGCCATAGATCTGGCTGAGATAGGCCGCTCCCAACTGGATGTTGGTGTTGGGGTTGAGCACCTGCTGGTGCGATGACAGCGGGATATCGAAGCGTCTGGCGGTTTCCTTCGCGGTGGCCGGCATCAGCTGCATCAGCCCCGTGGCACCGACGTGCGAGCGCGCGTCGGCCATGAACGCGCTTTCCTGACGCGTGATAGCGAATACCCAGCTTGGATGAATCTCTCGTGCCTTCGCCGCATTCACCAGGCTGCTGCGGTAGGCCATGGGAAAGCGGATGTCCAAATCGTCCCAGTATTTCGCCTGGCTGATGGTACGGATGGCCGGGAAATACCATTCCATGTCGTAGGCCAAGCGTGCTTGAGCAACCAGTTCGTCGCGGCTGAACAGACGGCTGACGTGATACCACTCGCGGCGTCCGTTGACGATTTCGCCACGGGCATGGAATTCCATGGCACGGCGAATGCCCGCAGTATTGCGGACCTTCTGTATCAGCTGCGGATCGAGTGCGAGCGGCTGATGGTTGAGCTTGTAGGGCGCCTGGATACGGTCGGCCGAAAGGAAGCCGTAGAAATCGCGCTCGCTGGCGACCGGCTGGTAGAGCGGGATGGCCTGTTTGCCATTGGGTTGTGCCAGATCCAGGCTGCGAGCGTTCCAGTAGCGCCAGCGGTTGCTGTTGGCGAGTTCCCCAGTGAAGCGCTGGATCAGCGCATGGGCATCATCCCAGCGCCCCAACCGCAATAAGAGCCGGGCCCGCCATTCGCTGACGGTATCGTCACGCAATTCAGGATCGTATTCGGCCATCACCGTCAGTGCACGAGCATCGAAGCGCTTGGCCAGAGTCAGGCCGATCTGGCGTGCAATCGCCACCTTTTCATTGGTCGAAAACGAAAGGCGTCTGGCGTAGCTTTCGAGCAGCCCAAGGGCTTTCTCCGGGTCTTTGCGCGCCAGCCGACGCAGGCCGATCGAGACGATATCGCCCATGGCCTGATTCGGCGACATGAACCGATCAGTCTGGCCCAGCATCTGCGGCTTCTGCACGACCTCGACCAGCAGCTCGCCTTGGCTTTTCATCGTCGGCAGGCTTTTCACCAGAAAGTTGGCCAAGCCGTAGTTACCACTCTCGACCGCCAGCTTGGTGCGCTGCCAGACCAAGTCTTCGCTGAGCTGGCCGCCGTCGCGCCAGCGGTCGAACAGCGCGTCGCAAGCGTTGTGTTGCGACTTGCCCACCAGCCAGAGTCGTTCGGCCGTCTCGTAGCCCTGCTTCGTCTGGCCGCTGGACAGTTGGTACTGACCGAAAAGGCAGTCAAGTTCGGCGAAATTCATCGCTGGATCGTAATGCACAACGAATGGGCGCCAATCGCCACGGGCTGCCAGCAACCGCAGCCAGCGCAGCTTCATCCAGCTGGCTTGCGGCAGGTCACCATGTTCTGCGAGAAACTTTTCCACTTCGTCGTTGCTGGCGGTCTTGAGCCGTGCAGTCAGCTCGTCATAGGCCAGGTAGGGCTCGAGCGGATAGTCTCGAAGCGCGCTGGCGTGACGTCGATATGGGCCGCTGTCGCCCTTGGCCAATGCCCGCTTGGCTTCGTCGTAGTACTGACGTTGCTGCTGGAGGCTGGCGGCTTCAGAGGTTTCGACGATTGCAGCAGTAAACAGAAGGCAGAAACAGATACTGGAGAGTCGACCGCGCATGAGACTTCCGAAGACGGGGTATGAGAAAAACTGGAGCTAGCTTAGCTCGCCCGGTCGGGCAGTTAAACGCGGATTAAGCTCTTGAAACAAACAAAGCAGGAGGTTCCGACGAACGTACGTACGTGCCAGCGAAGCGGCCCTGAATCGCTACCCAGCGTGACGGTAGGTCGCGTTGAGTGTCGGTACAGGCGCTGTGATCGACAAGCGGGCTCGATGCTCGGCGGCATCGGTGTGACAGGCGCCTTCTGCTAGAATGCGCGCCCTGTTTCCCGGAGGTAGTCATGACCCTGCTCAAGTTGACCGATGTGTCCCTCGCCTATGGCAATAATCCATTGCTCGATGGAGTGTCCTGGCAGATTGCGCGGGGTGAGCGGGTTTGCATCATCGGCCGTAACGGGACCGGCAAATCCAGCATGTTAAGCCTGGTCAAAGGTAGCCAGTTGCCGGACGACGGCGAAATCTGGCGCGCGCCAGGTCTGAAGATTGGCGAATTGCCCCAGGAGCTCCCGCTCGCTGACGAGCGCACCGTGTTCGATGTGGTGGCTGAAGGGCTGTCTGGTGTCGGCCAACTGCTGGCCGATTATCACCATCTTAGTCAGAACATCCAGAACGAAGCCGATCTGGACAAGCTGATGCACGTTCAGCAGGAGCTCGAAGCGAAGGACGGTTGGCGCCTGCAGCAGCTGGTCGACAGCACCCTGAGCCGTCTGCAACTGCCGGCCGACAAGACCCTGGCCGAGCTGTCTGGCGGCTGGCGTCGGCGCGTTCTGCTGGCCCAGGCGCTGGTGTCCGAGCCCGATCTGCTATTGCTGGATGAGCCGACCAACCACTTGGACATTGGCGCAATCGCCTGGCTGGAAGAGGCCTTGACCGGCTTCAACGGTGCTGTGCTGTTCATTACCCACGACCGTGCGTTCCTGCAGAATCTGGCGACCCGCATCCTGGAGCTGGATCGGGGCCACATGATCGACTGGAACGGCGACTACGCCAGCTTCCTGGTGCACAAGGAGCAGCAACTGGCGGCAGAAGAGACTGCCAACGCGCTGTTCGATAAGAAGCTTGCTCAGGAAGAGGTCTGGATCCGCCAGGGCATCAAGGCGCGTCGCACCCGCAACGAGGGGCGTGTGCGAGCGCTCAAGGCATTACGTGCCGAGCGCAGTGAGCGTCGTGAACATCAGGGTAAGGCCAATATTCAGATCGACGCGGCGGAGAAGTCCGGCAAGCAGGTCATTGTCGTAGAGCACGCAAGCTTCGCCCATCCGGGCGGCGAGCCGTTGATTCGTGATTTCTCGATGGTGCTGCAGCGCGGTGACCGCATCGGTTTGCTCGGCGCAAACGGAACTGGCAAGACCACGTTGCTCAAGTTGTTGCTCGGCGATCTGCAACCCACCAGCGGCACGGTCGAAGCTGGAACGCGTCTGGAAGTGGCGTATTTCGACCAGTTGCGTCACCAACTTGAGTTGGAAAAAACAGTTATCGACAACGTAGCCGAGGGGCGAGACTTCATCACTATCGATGGCCAGAGCCGCCATGTGCTGAGCTATCTCGGAGACTTTCTGTTCAGCCCGCAGCGCGCCCGCACGCCAGTAAAGGCGTTGTCCGGCGGAGAGCGGGCACGTCTCTTGCTGGCCAAGCTGTTCAGCAAGCCGTCCAACCTTCTGGTACTCGACGAGCCGACCAACGATCTGGACGTTGAAACCCTCGAGCTTTTGGAAGAGGTCCTGCTCGGCTTCCAGGGCACGGTGCTGATGGTCAGTCACGATCGAGCGTTTCTCGATAACGTGGTCACCAGCACGCTGGTATTCGAAGGTAACGGGGGCGTTCGCGAATATGTCGGCGGCTATCAGGACTGGCTGCGTCAGGGCGGCTCGCCCAGGCTGCTTGGTGTGGCCGAGGCGAAAGAGGTGAAGGCCGAAATGCCTCCGAGCAAACCTGCGGCGGCGCCCGTCGCCGAACCCGCTCCGGCAAAGAAGAAGCTCAGCTACAAGGTGCAGCGCGAACTGGAGGCACTGCCCGGAAAAATAGACGCAGTCGAGAAAACTATCGCTGCGTTGCAAGCGGAAATTGCGCAGCCAACGTTCTATCAGCAGACTTCAGAGCGTACTGGCGAAACGATAGCCCGCCTTGAGGCGCAGCAGAAGGAGCTCGACGAGTTGCTCGAGCGTTGGGCCGAGCTGGAAGAATGACTGGGCAGCGTGACGCGATGCATATGGCGGGACCTGGACTGTCATCCAAGACATAACGACATCTGTCAGCAATGGACGGAGCATAGATGGCAATTGATTACCGCATCGTCCTCGATGAAGAGCATGAGTTCAGCTATCGGATCGAACTGGACCGCGCATACGATCACGAGGCAGCGATGCAGGCGCCCAAATGGACACGCCTGGAACATCAGCAGTGCAATAACTGTCCGTTGAGCCGGGACAACTACAGTCACTGCCCTGCCGCGGTGGATCTGCATCGTGTCGTCGAGGATTTTCAGGGTTTGCCTGCGGTCAAGAAAGCCCAGGTGCGGGTACGCACGCCAGAGCGCGAATACAACAAGCTGGTAGGGCTGGAGGAGGGGCTGCGGGCGCTGCTCGGCGTGATCATGGCGACCAGCGCCTGCCCGGTGCTGGGCAAGCTTAAGCCGATGGCACATCAGCATCTACCGTTCGCCAGCAATGAGGAATTTGTGTTGCGCGCGGTTTCGCTGTACCTGGCACGCCAGTATTTCAATCTGCGCGAAGGGCGGCATGCGGACTGGGAGCTGCGTGGTCTGGTGCGGTCATTCCAACAGCTGCAGCTGGTCAACCAAGCGTTCTGGCAACGCATCCACGACACCTGCCACGGCGATTCGAATCTGAAGGCCTTTCTGACCTTCTTCTCGATGGCGTCCAGCCTGACCTATTCGCTGGAAACCCAGCTGAAGAAGATCAGGCCGATGGTGATGAGCGCTGGCGAAAGTGCCGATCTGGCCTGAGCCGACAACGGCTCAGGCGCTGGAGTCGAGAGGGTTAGTCGGTCTTCTTCAACCGTACCGCAAGCACGTCACAAGGTGCTCCATGAAGGATGTCGTTGGCGGTGGAGCCGAGCAATAGCGCCAGACCATGACGACCATGGCTACCGACCACCACTAGGTCGCAGCCTTGTTCTTTGGCCAGACGGTGAATTTCCTGGCGGGGCTGACCATAGGCCAGGTGACGTTGTTCTGCGGTCAGGCCGGGATACCGGTCGGCGAAGCCGGCCAAGCGGTCCCGGGCTTGATCGAATTGCTGTTGCTGGAGCATCGACAAATCCATCGGAACATCGCCGCCGAACGCCATGGCCATGGGTTCGATGACATGGACGAGCGCCAATTTCGCACCGCTGGCTGTCGCCAGCGCCTGAGCGCGCGCTACGACCGGATGGCATTCTTCGTTCAAGTCAGTGGCGACCAGAATATGCTGGTAGGTCATGATGGCTCTCCTGCTATGTCCGTGTGACAAGTATGGCCTCTTGGCTCGCTGTTGAGTGGCCACAGACCCTTTTTGTTTTTCAGCGTTATACGGCGTTACATGCATGATGACCAGCATGTCATTACATCGCTTGATGTCAGTCGCAGGGCTCTTGGCTGTTATCATTCGCGACGTCAAGCGCCGGTGTGCGCGTCCGGCCTACAAGAGACTTTCATGTTCTTACTCGCCAACGAATATTTGCTCGCCTGGGCAGCCTATGGGATTGCCGCGTTTGGATGCCTGCTGGTGTGGTTCCGTATTACACGCTCGATGTGGCGCTGGCTGCGTGAGCCGCTGAGATTGATCGTTGCTGTGTTATTGCTGACACCGACCATCGTCGATCCCGCCAGAGAGCTGTTCGCACCGGCCGTCGCCATTACCGCTCTGGACCTTTTATTCAAAGTGGGAACCAACGCCTGGCGTGCCGTCGCCGATCTGGCGCTCTACGGGCTGGTTGCATTCGTGTTGTATGCGGTGTTTGTCGCTGTGCGCTGGCCGATCGAGCGTCGCTTGCGACAGCGCCGTGCCGAATCGGCAGCTGAGGAAGAGGATCCTCGCACTCTGCGCGAGCGCCTCGAAGACGATGAGGGTTACCGGCCCGCGAACCGCTATCAGACGCGGACCGAGCCCAGACTCTGAGCGAACCTCGCCGCCCTGCAGCGGACCTATCGGAGATGGCCTATGTGTGAACTGCTTGGCATGAGCGCCAACGTACCGACCGACATCCATTTCAGCTTTACCGGGCTGATGCAGCGCGGCGGCCGTACTGGGCCGCATAAGGACGGTTGGGGCATCGCGTTCTATGAAGGCCGCGGTTTGCGCCTGTTTCAGGACCCGGTGGCCAGCTGCGAGTCGGAAGTGGCAAAGATGCTTCAGCACTACCTGATCAAAAGCGAGGTGGTGATCGGCCATATTCGCCATGCCAATGTCGGCAAGGTGGCGCTAGTCAATACCCACCCCTTTGTCCGAGAGCTCTGGGGACAGCATTGGTGCTTCGCTCATAACGGGCAACTTGCCGATTTCAACCCGGAACGTGGGTTTTACCAGCCGGTCGGTGATACCGATAGCGAAGCGGCGTTCTGCGACCTGCTCAACCGGATACGCATCGATTTTTCCGAACGCGTCGCGGCCGAAGATCTGCTGCCTTGCTTGCTCGAAGCCTGCGCCGATTATCGTGCCAAGGGCGTATTCAACTGCCTGCTCAGCAACGGGGAATGGTTATTCAGCTTCTGCACGACGAAGCTCGCGCAAATCACCCGTCGCGCGCCTTTCGGCCCTGCTCAGCTGAAAGACGCTGACCTGACCGTGGATTTCACTGCCGAGACCACACCGGACGACGTGGTCACTGTGCTGGCAACCGAGCCGCTGACCGATAACGAGCAATGGGATGTCCACCAGCCAGGGGAGTGGACGCTCTGGCGGCTGGGCGAATGCGTCGCGCGGGGCCGGGTGGAAGGATGCTGAGAAGTTATTTGCGATTGACCCTGTTTGCCCTTGGCTTGCTGATCGGGGTTCAGGTGCCGGGCTTCATCCACGCATACGGGAACCATGTTGAGGCTCGCCGGCTCGAGGCTCAGCAAGGTCTCGCAGGTTTTCAGGACACCGCCGGGCGTTTCTTCGAAGGCAATCTCAACGCGCTGGTGGAGCATTATCGCGCCAGTGCCGACCCCGTTATACAAAGTGATGCGCGCAGTGTCGCGGCGCTGGTCGAGCGCGCACGACTGCTTGATCGTGAGTGGCGAATCATGCAGGGGCCTTGGTATGCGCGTGCCTGGCATGTGTCGATAGGTGCTGATCAGGATCTGAGGCGCCAGGTCTGGAGCAGTTACCGCTTTCAGGTTCTGCTGGCGCCTGAGGCAATTGCGTGGGGCCTTTGCTGTGCGTTGCTGCTGGCGTGGATTGCCGAAAGCATTTTTGTGCTGCTGCGCCAGGCGGTGTTTCCTCGGCACCGTCGCCGTCAGAGGGTGACCCGCTGAAGTTCATTGGCTGGGGCTCGTTCAGGCCGTTCTCCATTAAGTCGTGTGGCTAGTCGGCATGCCCATTCGCCTAACGCCAGTTGCAGGATTGGAAGGGCGATGAAAAGCATAATCAGCCAGCGTAGCTCAGTATTCCATAGCAGATGCAGCCCGCTCAGGCTGAAGGGTGCGATTGGAATTCCGGCTACCTGTTGCAGTACCGCCGCAACCCCGCTCAAGCTCAATCCGACCTGAAACAACAACCATATGACGAAAGCTCGATTGGCCATTTGAAGCCATGGCCGTGGCGCAGGCTTTCGCAGCGCCGCCAGCCATGAAACTAGCATGAAGGTGGAGAAAGCAAGTTTGCTCAGCGCAAATGTCAGGCCGTGCTGTACCAGTATTAATCCATGAAACGGCGATGTGGCTGTAAGCGCGGAGTAGCGCGAACCATTCTGGATGTAATTCAGCGCAAAACCGGCATCTGGCACAGCTGAAAGCGCTGATAGCGCAACCATTGCGCCGAACATCCATGCGGTTTTCATTTAGTGCGTCCTTGCAACGGTCGGCGGGGTTACTTCGAAAGGAATTTCATCCCTTCTTCCAGCCCGCTCAACGTCAGCGGATACATCCGGTCTTCGACCAGGTCGCGGATGATGCCGGTGGAGGATGTATAACCCCAGGTGTCCTTCGGATAGGGGTTTATCCAGATGAGCTTTTTGTACTTTTCCATGAAGCGCTGCATCCAGACATAGCCGGCTTCTTCGTTCCAATGTTCCACGCTGCCGCCTGGCTGAGTGACTTCATAGGGAGCCATGGCGGCGTCGCCGACGAACACGACTTTGTAATCGGCGCCATATTTGTGCAGCAGATCAAGCGTCGAGGTGCGCTCGGAGGTGCGGCGGAAGTTGTTCTTCCAGACCGACTCGTAGATGAAGTTGTGGAAGTAGAAGTACTCGAGATGCTTGAACTCAGTTTTGCAGGCCGAGAACAGCTCTTCGCAGACCTTCACGTGGGCATCCATCGAGCCGCCGATGTCAAACAGGATCAGGAGCTTCACGGCGTTTCGCCGTTCCGGTCGCATCTGGATGTTGAGTAGACCGCCGTCTCGGGCGGTGTGGTCGATGGTGCCGTCCAGATCCAGCTCGTCCTGAGCACCTTGACGGGCGAACTTGCGCAGGCGGCGCAAGGCCACCTTGATATTGCGCGTGCCCAGCTCGACCTGATCGTCGAGGTTCTTGTACTCGCGCTGATCCCAGACTTTTACCGCCTTGCCCTGGCGTTTGCCCGCGTCACCGATGCGGATGCCTTCAGGGTTGTAGCCGCCCGAGCCGAAGGGGCTGGTGCCACCGGTACCGATCCACTTGTTGCCGCCGGAGTGCTTTTCCTTCTGCTCCTCCAGGCGCTTCTTGAATTCCTCGATCAGCTTGTCCAGCCCGCCGAGCGATTCGATCTTGGCGCGCTCCTCGTCGCTCAACGAGCGTTCGAACTCCTTGCGCAGCCATTCCTCGGGAATCAGCGCCTCGATGTGCCGATCAAGATTTTCCAGCCCATTAAAGTAGGCGCCAAAGGCACGGTCGAACTTGTCGAAGTGGCGCTCATCCTTGACCAGGATGGCTCTCGACAAATAGTAGAACTCGTCCATATCGGCAAAAAACACGTTGTGTTTCAACGCGTTGATCAGATCGAGCAGCTCGCGTACCGATACCGGCACCTTTGCGGCACGCATCTCATTGAACAGGCCAAGCAGCATGGCAATCCTTAGGGAGTGCCGTCGTGGCGGCACCCTTGCGTTGTAATGGGTCAGCGATCTTCGTCGTGTTCCGCGAGCCCGTCGCGGATCGCGTACCAGTCAGCCTTGGAGCCGACATAGATATGCTCCTGCGGCGGAACCGGCAATGGTGAGTCGAGTGTGCCGGCCGCGATTCCGACCTCGTGCTCGCGATTGTCGACGAATTGCAGGTTGGAGCCGCAGCGGATGCAGAACGTCCGCGTCACGTGTTCGGAAGAGTGGTAAACACCCAGCTGGTCCTTGCCGGACATGAAGTGGAAGGTCTCCAGCGGCACGCTCGCGTAGCTCGCGAATGCCGCGCCATGTGCCTTACGACACATCTTGCAGTGGCAGTGGGTCAGCTCGTTGATCGGTGCGTCGATGCGGTACCGCACGACGCCGCAGAGGCAACTACCGGTATGCGTTTGCATGGCTCTTCTCCAGTAATGTGACGCGGCGGCTCCGCCTGGAGCCGTCGCCGTTCAGCGACTGGCGCGACGACTCATGAACGCCAGACGTTCAAGCAATTGCACGTCCTGTTCGTTTTTCACCAGGGCGCCGGCCAGCGGCGGAATCGCGCGGGTCGGATCGCGTTCGCGCAGCACGGCTTCGCCGATGTTGTCGGCCATCAGCAATTTCAGCCAGTCGACCAGTTCGCTGGTGGACGGCTTCTTCTTCAAGCCCGGCACCTTGCGGACATCGAAGAACACATCGAGGGCTTCGGCCACCAAATCCTTCTTGATGTTCGGGTAGTGCACGTCGACGATTTTCTGCAGGGTTTCACGATCAGGAAACGCGATGTAGTGGAAGAAGCAGCGACGCAGGAAGGCGTCCGGTAGCTCCTTTTCGTTGTTTGAGGTGATGATGATGATTGGCCGCTGCTTGGCCTTGATGGTTTCGTTGGTCTCGTAGACGTAGAACTCCATCTTGTCGAGTTCTTGCAGCAGATCATTGGGAAACTCGATGTCGGCCTTGTCGATTTCGTCGATCAGTAGAATGACGCGCTGCTCGGATTCGAAGGCCTCCCACAGCTTGCCCTTCTTGATGTAGTTGCGTACGTCGTGCACTCGGTCGGAGTCCAGCTGCGAATCGCGCAGGCGGCTGACCGCGTCGTACTCATAAAGGCCCTGATGCGCCTTGGTGGTGGACTTGATGTGCCAGGTGATCAGTTTTGCGCCGAAGGACTCGGCCAATTGCTCGGCGAGCATGGTTTTGCCGGTGCCTGGCTCGCCTTTGACCAGAAGAGGGCGCTCCAGCGTGATTGCGGCATTGACGGCAAGTTTCAGGTCGTCGGTGGCGACGTAGGACTGGGTGCCTTCGAACTTCATCGGGGTTTCCTTCGGCGGGCCTGGCACGCAGGCGCTTCATGTTTTAGTTGAAAGACCGACTATAAGGGATGGGCCCTTTACTGTGAACGCAAGCGGATCATTCAGTCACTGAATGGGCGTGGCCTCATCTACTGTTCGGCTTTTACTCGTCCTCTTCGCTGAGTGAGCGCTCGAAGCGAGCCGTGAAGGCTTCGACAAAAGCGTTTCTCAGGATCGCGACAAATGCCTGAAACGGGCTTACGTCGGTGTTCTGAGTACTGCCGGAAAGCTCGACTCGCGTCGCGAACTGGTCCTTGCGCTGGTTCTGCAGCACTTCCTCCCCGCCGCCGACCACGGCTTCCCATATGCCGCGAAAGAAACCCTTGTCTTCGTTCTTCACGTCCTGCTCGAAGTCAAAGACTTCCACATTGCGCAGCAGCGGTTTGACGTAGCCGCTCAATTGGCTGTCGTTGGCCTCGATTTCCATCACCAGGTCACCAGTGCCGGCGGCGAAATCGAAATTTCCGTAGGCATTGCTGAAATCGTTCAGCTTGGTTAGCTCCAGGCCGGTCATCCGCAGGTCGATGTCAAAATCTTCGAAGTCGGTGTAGGGGTCGAAGTGCGCGGTAGCTTCCATCGGGGCCTGATTGAACAGCTTGGCCTTGCCTTCGAACGTGGCAACGCGCCCTTGCTCGCGGTCGCCCGTATTGGTCAGGTTGTACAGGCTCGCATTGATCGCGTTGGCATAGACGTGCACTTGCGGGTCGGTGTCGAAATTGCGAAACGACAGCTGACCATCGACGACGCGTAGCTCGTTCAGCGTGAACGGCACCAGCGCTTCTAGCTGGTCACGCCAGTCGACACCCTCACCGGTTTGCGAGTCATCGGCGGCTTCGCCGTCGACGAAGTTCAGTTGCGGTTGTTCCAGCACCACCTCGCCAACCAGCGCTCGGTCTCTCCAAAGGGCACTCCAGCTCACCCCGATATCGATTGAGCGTGCGGTGAACAGTGGCGTTTGGACTTGCTCGTTCTTCTTCTCAATGAGCAGCCCATCGGCTCGATAAGCGCCACGCCACCAAGCCAGATCGACATCTTCGATATGCCCACGGTACTCGCCCATATCCGCCAGCTTGCCGTTCAGGTAATTGAGCACCAGGTGCGGCAACGCGAGGTGAACGACCAGCAGAAGCAGAATGAGCGACAGGAGGACCCACATAGGGAAGCGGTAGCGTTTTTTCATGATAGGCCTGGTTCGGTCGGGTTCATCATGGATTGCACACTTGTGGGTGGACCTTTGCATGCAGCGGTGAGTTCGGCTGGACGAGCCATGAGACTGGGCTTAGGCTCATGAGTCTGGTTTTTCACTCGCAGGGACACTGTCATGAGCCGCATCTTTGCTGACAACGCGCAGACCATCGGAAATACCCCATTGGTCATGGTCAACCGCCTGGGACCGAAGGGCGTCACCATCATGGCCAAGCTCGAAGGCCGTAACCCCGCTCATTCGGTCAAATGCCGGATCGGTGCTGCCATGATCTGGGATGCCGAGAAAACGGGTCGCCTCAAGCCAGGCATGACGATCGTCGAACCGACTTCCGGAAACACGGGGATTGGCCTGGCGTTCGTAGCGGCGGCGCGGGGCTACAAGTTGGTTTTGACCATGCCGGCATCGATGAGTCTGGAGCGGCGTAAGGTTTTGAAGGCGCTCGGTGCGGAGCTCGTGCTCACCGAGCCGGCGAAGGGCATGAAGGGGGCCATCGAGAAGGCGATGGAAATCGCTGCATCGAATCCCGAGCAGTACTTCCTGCCGCAGCAGTTCGAGAACCCAGCAAACCCGGAAATCCATGAAAAAACCACCGGGCCGGAAATCTGGAATGACACCGAAGGCAATATCGACGTCCTAGTTTCCGGCGTCGGTACGGGTGGCACCATCACAGGGGTTTCGCGCTACATCAAGAACACCAAGGGTAAGAAGATCCTCAGCGTGGCGGTCGAACCCATCAGTTCCCCGGTGATCAGCCAGACGCTCGCCGGAGAGGAGGTCAAACCCAGCCCGCACAAGATTCAAGGCATCGGTGCTGGCTTCGTGCCGAAAAATCTTGATCTATCGGTCGTCGATCATGTCGAGCAGATCGGTGACGAAGAGGCTAAGGCGATGGCGCTGCGTTTGATGCGTGAGGAGGGCATCCTTTGCGGCATATCTTGCGGCGCGGCGATGGCTGCGGCGGTTCGTCTGGCAGAGAAGCCGGAAATGCAGGGCAAGAATATCGTCGTCATCATGCCGGACTCCGGTGAGCGCTACCTGTCCACCATGTTGTTCGCCGATATATTCGGTGAGCAGGAACTGCAACAGTAAGCGTGGTCGCGCCGGACCCTTTGCTGCGTTCGGCGCGCCAGCTCTCAGCTCAACCAATGCAAACAGCCGCTGGATAAGCTCGGGTTCTCACCGCTGCAGGGACAAATCGTAATGATGCCGAAATCGCCGGATGCTGAGATTGCGCGGCAGATTCTGCTGGGCTTCGATGATTACCGTGAGCACTTCCGAATGATCACGACCGGCGCTCGGGCTCGCTTCGAGCAGGCCCAGTGGCAGGACGCCCAGCGCGCCTCGGCGGCACGCATCGCTCTTTACGAGCAGAAGGTCGGCGAAACCGGGAAGGACTTACGGTCTAGGTTCGCCGAAGGCGTACTGCTGGATGTGGAGCGTTGGCCCCAGGTCAAGAGTGATTACATCGTACTGATCAACCCGCGCTTCGACGATGAGTTGTCCGAAACCTGGTACAACTCGATTTTCTGCGTGTTGTTCAGTCACGATTGCATCAGCGACAGCACCATGTTCATCCATTCGACCCGGCCAACGGATCGGGCCCAGGAGCGGATGGCCCAGACCCGTCGCTATCAGCCGGCCGGCGATCTACACGGAGTGTTGGCGCAGATCCTCGCTGATTTTGCTTTCGCCGTGCCCTATGACGATCTCGATGGCGACCTGCGGCGGCTCGAGGCACAACTGCAGGAGTCGTTGCCGGACTGGGTATGCAAGGATCCCGATCTTGCAGTTGAAGTCTTTTCCTCGGCGCTGTATCGCAACAAAGGCGCGTACTTGGTCGGACGAGTTTTCACGCGCGACGAGCAATGGCCTCTGGTCATCCCGCTGCTGCATCCCGAGGGGGCCGGCATAGTCGCCGATGCGCTGATCATCGACGAGGCGGAAGTCTCAATCATCTTTTCATTCACGCGTTCGTATTTCATGGTCGAAGTGCCGATTCCGGCGGAGTTCATCGGTTTTCTCAAACGCATCATGCCGGGCAAGCACATCGCGGAACTCTATACGTCGATCGGCTTTTACAAGCACGGGAAGTCGGAGTTCTATCGTGCACTGATCAACCATCTGACCGTTACGGACGACCGTTTCATCATGGCGCCTGGGGTGCGCGGCATGGTGATGAGCGTATTCACGCTGCCGGGTTTCAATACCGTATTCAAGATCATCAAAGACCGGTTTTCGCACACGAAGAATGTCAGCCGCGCCACGGTTATCGAAAAGTATCGGCTGGTGAAAAACGTCGACCGGGTAGGGCGTATGGCGGATACCCAAGAGTTCGCCGACTTCCGTTTTCCAATATCGAAATTCGACCCGGAATGCCTGGCAGAGCTACTAGAAGTCGCTCCTTCTACGGTCGAGGTCCAGGGCGATACCGTGCTGGTGCGTCACTGCTGGACGGAGCGACGGATGACGCCCCTGAACATATACGTCGAAAGCGCCAGCGAGCAGCAGGTGAAGGAGGCGCTGGAGGACTACGGGCTGGCCATCAAGCAACTCGCTGCTGCCAACATATTCCCCGGTGACATGTTGCTGAAGAACTTTGGCGTGACCCGTCATGGTCGTGTGGTGTTCTACGACTATGACGAGATCTGCTTTCTCACCGAGGTAAATTTTCGCTACATCCCCGAGCCCCGCTATCCAGAAGATGAAATGGCATCTGAGCCTTGGTATTCGGTGGGACCGAACGACGTGTTTCCTGAGGAGTTTCCGCGTTTTCTCTTCGCTGATATCAAGCAGCGTCGATTGTTCGCTAAATTGCATGGCGAGCTGTATGACGCCGATTATTGGATGGGTTTGCAACGCGCGATAAGCGACGGCAAGGTCATTGATGTTTTTCCATACAGACGCAAGGAACGAGCCGTTCAGTAAGAGCCGCGAGGTGAACGCTTGCAGACACGGCAGGTCGCATTTTATAGAGCCGGACGAAAGCACCGCGGCGGAATGATCTGCAACATCTGTCGCAGGCGGCGGCGCACTTCATGGGTTATGCTGACGACGAAGCCCCACGGCTCCACCAAGACCCGTAACGAAGCAGGAGGGTTCAAACATGAAAGCATGGCTCAATCGTGTGTGCTGGAATCTGGCTGTGGCGCTTGGCTTCATTGAGCCGCCTCGCCTGCAACCAATACCGGTTCGCTCCCAGCGGTGCACGTCAAAGGCGCCAAAGCGCTGATTTAGTTTGCTCGGGTTGCCTTCAGCGCCCGGGCATGACTGGGCCTCCCCGTTCTACGGCTCGCTGGTAAGCGGGGCGGTCATGTATCCGTTGCAGAAAAGCGCTCAGCCTCGGATAGCTGGCATCCAGCCCAGCGCGAGCTCGCGCGGCTTCTAAGGGAAAGCTCATCTGAATATCCGCGACGCTGAATTCCTCTCCCGCGAACCATGGGCTTTTGCCTAGCTCGCTTTCCATATAGTCCAGATGAAGCTTCAGCTGAGGGCCGATGAATGCCTTGTGGGCGCCTTTGGCGATGGCTCGTGCCACGGGCCGAATGAAAAATGGCATGGGTCCCGCGGAAATCCGGTCGAACACAAGCTTGAGCAGTAGCGGCGGCATCGCCGAACCTTCGGCGTAGTGCATCCAGTAGCGAAAACGACGGTAATCTGGCGAATTCGCTGCTGGAACCAGGCGACCATCGCCGTATCGATCGATCAGGTATTCCAAAATTGCGGCCGACTCGGCCAGCGTTAGCTCACCCTCAGTGATGACCGGTGACTTGCCGAGCGGGTGCACCTGTTTCAGCTCAGCAGGGGCCAACATCGTCTGTGGGTTTCGAGCATAGCGCTTAATTTCGTAAGGAAGCTGGAGCTCTTCCAGAAGCCAGAGCACGCGTTGGGAGCGGGAATTGTCCAAGTGGTGCAATGTGAGCATCTGCGCTGCCTCGTCCGGTCCAGTGACGGTGACTAGCTTAGTCCACCTTTACAGCTTGATACGATATGGCAGACTTCGCGCCCCTGAAGGAGAAGCCATGCCTCGTCCGCGCTGCCCGCGTTGCCAACGTCCATTAAAGCAATGCCTCTGCGCCCTGATCCCCTCGCTCGTCAGCGAGACCGAGGTGCTAATCCTGCAGCACCCCAGCGAAACCGAGCATGCCTTGAATACGGCACGCCTCGCTGCGTTGGGGCTGACGAGCGCCGAACTGCGAGTGGGAGAGCGGTTCGATGATCTGCCAGCGAGCGATAGTCGAGAAAGCTATCTGCTGTTCCCGGGGGACCACGCCGTTCCGCTCACGAAATTGGCGGCGGAGGACAAGTCGTTGCGGCTCGTCGTTCCGGATGGCACTTGGCGCAAGGCTCGCAAGTTGCTCCATCTCAACCCAGCGCTTGCCAGCCTACCGCGTGTGGCGCTTCCCGAGGGGCTGATGTCCCGCTATCGACTGCGCAAGGCTCGGATGCCCGGTGCATTGTCCACGCTCGAAGCAATCGTGGTCGCCTTGAATGCTCTGGAAGGCGCAGGGCGGTTTGATGCGTTGCTGAGGCCGTTCGAGGCACTGATCGAGACTCAGATCGATGCCATGGGCGCGGAAGTTTTTCAGCGCAATCATGGCGGTCACCGTTGAGGCGGCCAGTAAAGACGCGGTGCCTTAGCGCGGCGGACGAGTTTTCAATTGAAGGATATAAAGTGTTACCAGGGTCGCACTGATCAGCATGCCGATCCGAGCCCAGAGTAGCGGCACCAGCCAACAGGACACGCCGATGCTGAGCCACATGCTGGTGATCGCATAGACTTTGCCCTTGAGCGGGATGCCGTTGCCTTCCAGATAATCCCGAAACCACGGGCCGAGCCTTGGATGCATCACCAGCCAAACGTAGAAACGTTGCGAGCTGCGTACGAAGCAGGCAGCGGCGAGTAGCAGGAAAGGAGTAGTAGGCAGAACCGGTAGGAAGATACCGATGACTCCCAGACCAACGCATATCCAGCCCACCACCAGCAGCGCGTAACGCGCTACCGGGTTGCGATACGTCGGGATATCGCGATGGGCCAAGAGGCTATCCGCGAGTCAATGCCGGCGCGGCTTGAGTAGCGCCGGCTTTTCTTCGGGAGCGTGGCAGATCAGATACAGCGCAGTAAGGATTTCGGGAATCTGAGCGACCATCTCGTCGACCAGATCGCGGTCTTCGGCGATGTCGCTGAACTCGGGTTGCTCATCGAAAAGGCCGGAGCCAACCATGATCGGCAGGAGCAGCTCGCTGACTTCTTCCTCGGATTCTTCAAACCAAACCGACTCGCGCATGAACACGCCTTCCATGAAGCCGATACACCAGCCGCGCAGGTCGGACTCGTCCGGCTCGTCGCCGAGATCGAGTTCGCAAGGCAGATCCATGTCTTCATCGCTGGCCAGTTGCCGGGCGATATGCGCCTTGAGCTGGACTAGCGTCGCTTCGATGGCGTCGCGCTCGGTGTCGTCGGCGTATTTGGGCGGTTCGGAGAACAGCGCGTCGATCCATTCACGCTCCGGCACCTGCTCCGAGCAGATGCACAGGGCGGTCAGGTAGCCATGCGCGGCGATGTAATCCAGTGCCTCTTCGTGCAGATCATCTGCATCCAGAAACACTTGCAGGCGGGCGAGTTGCTCGGCGAATGACATCGATGACTACCTTGGAAAGAGAACAGCGGTGATTCTAGACGAGCCGTGGGCCTCCGGCTACCGCACGCTGTTCGCTGCGGTGCTGAGTCAGCTTTGCCCGTCGTCTTCGAGAGATATGAAAACCGCGTTGGAGTTCCGCTAACCATATTGCCGTCCGACTATCTATCGCGTCGTGGTGGTGTTCGGCCTGAAGGCTGCGTCCGTGTCGCGTATACTTGCGCGTCTTGTTTCGGAGACCGGCATGCTCGATCAGGCACAGCGCATTCTCAAAGATGTTTTCGGCTACGACGCGTTTCGTGGCAACCAGGGTGCGATCATCCAGCGCGTGTCCAGCGGCGAGGATGCGCTGGTGCTGATGCCGACCGGCGGTGGCAAGTCGCTCTGCTATCAGGTCCCGGCGCTGCTTCGTGACGGCCTGGCTGTGGTAGTGTCGCCGCTGATTGCGTTGATGGACGATCAAGTCGCTACGCTCGAGGAACTGGGTGTCGCGGCCGTGGCGCTCAACTCCACACAAAGTCCCGAGCAGCAGCGCGACATCGCCGAGCGCCTGCGACGCAACGAAATCAAGATGCTCTACCTTGCCCCCGAGCGGCTGGTGCAGCCACGCATGCTGGCGTTTCTGCAGCGCTTGCAGATTGGCTTGTTTGCTATCGACGAGGCCCATTGCGTTTCGCAGTGGGGCCACGATTTCCGTCCCGAATACCTGCAACTTGGACAGCTCGCCGAGTTTTTCCCCAGCGTTCCGCGCCTTGCGCTGACCGCCACGGCGGACAAGCGCACGCGCGAGGAAATCGTTCAACGGCTGCATCTGGAAAAGGCCGAACGCTTCCTCTCCAGCTTTGATCGTCCGAATATTTTCTATCGCATAGTGCCCAAGGAGCAGCCGCGCAAGCAGCTGATGGCTTTCCTGGCCGAGCGACGCGGCGATGCCGGCATCATTTACTGCATGTCCCGCAAGAAGGTTGACGATACTGCCGCGTTCCTTAGCGAACAGGGTTTTCCCGCGTTGCCCTACCATGCGGGGCTGCCGAATGACCTGCGGGCCTTCCATCAGAAGCGCTTCCTCAACGAGGAAGGGTTGATCATGGTCGCGACCATCGCCTTCGGCATGGGCATCGACAAGCCTAACGTGCGTTTCGTCGCGCATCTGGACTTGCCTAAATCGCTGGAAGCCTACTATCAGGAAACCGGTCGCGCAGGTCGTGATGGCTTACCCGCCGATGCCTGGATGGCGTACGGTCTGCAGGACGTCATCTTCCTCAAGCAGATGCTCAATAACTCTGAAGGCGACGACCGGCACAAGCGCATCGAGCAACACAAGCTCGACGCCATGCTCTCGCTTTGCGAGGAAACCCGCTGCCGCCGTCAGGTCCTGCTGGCGTACTTCGATGAGCAGATGCCTGAGCCCTGTGGGCATTGCGACAATTGCATGGATGGCGTGCAGACCTGGAATGCTACCGAACCTGCACGCCAGGCGTTGTCGGCCATCTATCGCAGCGGGCAGCGTTACGGTGTTGGGCATCTAGTCGACATCCTGCTGGGGCGCGATAACGAAAAGGTTCGCAGCCTCGGTCATCAGCAGCTATCGGTGTTTGGCGTTGGCAAGGCGTTATCGGAAGGCGAGTGGCGCTCGCTACTCCGCCAACTGGTTGCGCGAGGGCTGGTCGACGTCGATCTCGATGGTTTTGGCGGGCTGCGACTCAGCGATAGCTGTCGCCCTCTGTTGCGCGGTGAAGTGACCCTGGAGCTGCGTCGCGAACTGGCTGTCAAGACGACGAAGCCCTCCGCCAGCGCGGCGAGTCAGCTGGTGCGCAGTGAAGAGCGAGAAACCTGGGAAGCGCTGCGCGCCCTGCGTCGCAAGCTGGCCGAGGAACATGGCGTGCCGCCTTATGTGATATTTCCGGATGCGACGCTGCTGGAAATGCTTCGCAGCCAACCAGCGTCGCTAGCGGATATGGCACGTATCAGCGGCGTCGGCGCGCGCAAGCTGGAGCGTTACGGCCAGGCGTTTCTGGAGGTCCTGCAAGGCACGGCGAACACCGTCAGGTCAGCCGCCGATATCCGTCATGAGCTCATCACGCTGGCCCGAGCCGGCATGACGCCGGCCCAGATCGCGCGACAGCTCGAATGCAGTGAAAAGAATGTTTACGCCATGTTGGCCGAAGCGATAGGCCAGCAGCAGCTCAGTCTGGAACAGGCGCTGGACCTTCCGGAGGACTTGTTAGGCGAGATCCAGGAAGCTTTCCTCGATGGTGAAGGCGAGCTGCCTCCCGTTGCTGCCGTGGCCGAGCATTTTGCAGGGCGGGTGCCAGAAGCCGTGCTGTTCTGCGTCCGGGCTTCACTGCAAGCTGAGTTCGAGCTTTGATCGCGTCTGGAGCGCGCCTGTAACCGCTACCATCCTGTGGTCTCGGCAGGTGGGCTGTAATGCAGCGTTACGTTCTTGCGCCGATGGTAGCCTTGCCAGCATTCCGATGCTGTGGTTAGCTCGCTAATAATTAGTTTTTACCGGAATGCGCTCCATGTACCCTGACCAACACCGCTTCGCCATGCAGCTGGCGCAACTTTCGCGTGGCTGGCGCGCCGAGCTGGATCGGCGTTTAGCGGATCTTGGCCTGTCTCAGGCCCGATGGCTGGTTTTATTGCATTTGGCCCGGTTTGATCATGACCCTACCCAGCGCGAGCTCGCGCAGAGCGTTGCGGTCGAGGGACCAACTCTGGCCAGACTGCTGGACAGTCTGGAAGCGCAGGGGCTGGTTCACCGCAAGCCAGCACCGGGTGACCGTCGGGCCAAGCTCATCACACTTGGCGCTCCCGCACATCCCTTGATTCAGAAGATCGAGGCGATTTCTACTCAGGTGCGGGAGGAGCTCTTCAACGGCATCGATGAAGAGGACCTGCGTAAATGCCAGCAGGTGCATGAGCGCATCCTCGCTAACCTGGTTACGGTCAAGCGTTAACGACCCTCTCGACACTCTCTCTTCCCGCTAATCCCAGCGGATTGTGGTACCGGTGCCATTCGCGTCGGTGGCCGCTGCGTTGGATTAACTCATTCCGGCCATTTCTTTGGCACAAGGGCCGGGCATCGTTTGTCTTTTGGCGCTAGGCTAGTATTTACCAATGATGGCATAATGCCTTATCACGTTAGCTGACGAACTGCCTCAATCTTTCCCGTTTCCGTCGATAACCACTTCACAGTTCAACAATCGAACAGTAGGCCAGCGCCTCTTTTGTGCGCTGAGTCATTGCCGGAGATGTTATGACGCTAGACCGTCGTGTCTTGTTATTCACTGCCTTATCGATCTTTTCTGGCATGGCATCAGCGCTGGGAATGGGCGATATAAGGCTTCATTCCGCGCTGAACCAACCACTGAGCGCAGACATCGATCTGCTCGATGTGGGCGAGTTGTCGGCTGGAGATATCCGTGTCGTGCTGGCTTCCAGCAGCGATTTCGCCCGCGTAGGGGTCGATCGCGTGGGCTTCTTGCAGAACCTCAGCTTTACACCAGTGATCGACGGCAACCGTAGCCGTATTCGAGTCGCATCCAGCCAACCCGTTCGTGAGCCTTACCTTAATTTTCTGGTAGAGATCACTCGCGCCAAAAGTCGGATGCTGCGCGAATACACGGTTCTGCTCGATCCGATGCCCAGTACGCCGGAGGCTGACAGCAGGGCGGCGGTCGTCGTCTCGCAAGCCGTGGCTTCGCCGGTGCGCGCCGAACCGGCGCATTCCGTGCTCCCCGCAGAGCTACCGGAAGCGTCGGAGGGCAAGCGTCATCGGGTGGCGAGCGGCGAGAGTCTTTGGACGATTGCGGGTCAGTACGTCGCTGGCAGTGCGCAGGGTGCCCAGTCGCAGTTCATGCGAGACGTTTTGGCGCTGAATCCGGACGCCTTTGCAGGCGGTGATCCTGCGCGTCTTAGCGCCGGGGCGTTCTTGTTGCTGCCAGATACGGCCGAGACGGTTGCGGCTGAGAATATTGCGCCTGCCGAGGCGGAGCCGGCGGTGGAAGCCATCGCTCAGAATCAATCTACGTTCGAATCTCGAGTGACCGATCCGGTGCTGCCCGACGATAACGACGCGATTTTGCGCCAGCAGTTGCTAGACGAGCTGGCAGCCGGGCGTGCGGAAAATCTGCAACTCAAGCAGATGTTGAACGATATGCGGCTTCAGCTCGAAGCGGTCAGCGCTCAACTGGCCGAGCAGGAGAGCGCCCAGGCTGCTGTCTTGTTGCAGGCTGAGCGGGCGGAGCCGGTAGCGGACGTCGCGCCTCAGATGGTCACTGAGCCCATTGCTACCGAACAGGCCGTAGCCGAACCTGTTGTGTCGTTCAGGTGGCAGGACTGGGCGCTGCCGGGTGGTGCGGTACTGACGTCACTGCTGCTTGGCGGTCTCTGGTTCGCACGTCGCAACAAGCTGCAGGCCGTGTTGCCGCAAGCCGCGTCCGTGGTGGTTGCTCCCGCGGCTGTGCCCCTTGAAGTGTCCGCAGTCGCGGCGGAGATGCCGCTTCAGCCAGCACACGCTTCAGTCAGCGAAACAGAAGTGCTCGAAGCTGCGGATATTTACCTCACCTATGGCCGCCGTGATGAGGCGCTCGATGTGCTGCTGCGCGGAATCGAACGAGCACCCAAACAGCTGGATCTTCGCTTGCGTCACATGGCGCTTCTAGCGGAACTCGGCGATGTCGAAGGGTACGGCGCCGCCGCCGTGAACTACCTCCAGGCCGGCGGCAGCCAAGCTCAACTGCAGCAGCTACTTGCGCAGCATCCTGCTTTGTCCGCAGTTACGCCGGTACTGTCACAACCGGTTCTGGACGTAACATTTGTGCTGAACGAGACATCGGTAGCGCCGTTGGATAATCTGGCGTCCGTACCCGCTGAGCAACATCATGCGATCGAGGCAAATCAGGTGCTCTCCATTGATTCGCAGTCCTGGCTGGATGACTTCGACGAGACTGTTGCGCTCAGCAAGCTGCCGTCGCTCGTCGATGATGCCGGTAACCTCGCCTCAACGCCGTCAGCTGAGGAAATACATGCGCTGATGGCGAATCCAGAGCATCTCGTTCGCCTCAATCAAGCTGTTGCTTATATCAAGCAGGGCGATATGGAAAGCGCCTGCATCATCCTCGAAAACCTGGCGACTGACGGCGACGAACACCAGCGGCGCCGGGTCAGCGAGTTGCTCGCGCAAATCGGCTGATCGAGTTCGAAGGACGCAGCGATCAGAAACTGCGTCCCAGATTCATGTAAAGCGCGTGCTCGGATTCATCGTTCAGACCGTAGCTGAAATTCAGCGGGCCGAGCGGGGTTTCGTAACCGATGAAAACACTGCCGGCGTTGATATAGCCGCTATCGAACTCGTTGTCGTTGTTCCATGCGCGGCCACGCTCCAGCGACGCGCCCAGATACAGCGGGAAATCAAGCGGCAGAAACGAGCGTGGCGTCATCTGGCGGAAATAGATCATGCGAGCCAGGCTGATGTTCTGACCGGACAGGGCGTCTTGGCGGAAGCCCGACAGTTGACGCGCGCCACCGAGCAGGAAGCTCGAGGTGACGATCTCCGCGTCATCCAACGTGCGTCCGTAGCGGCCACCAAAAACCAGGGTGTCGAGACCGAAGCTGACGGCCTTGTCGAGGTTGAATTCCCACTGCCGGTAGCGATCGTCCGAGCCGAGACTGCGGTCGTATTGGCGCAACGTCAGTCCGATGTCTTCGCCTTCACGGGGGAAGTCGACGTTATCTACCGTGTCGAAAGAATATTGCAGCTGATAGTAGCCTTCCTCGAAGGTGAAATCCGGCAGCTGCTGATCGCCAACCCGAACATCCGCTTCGCCCCATGCCTGGCCGACACCAAAGCGGATTTCGCCGTTATTGGCAATTTGTCGCCCCAGGTTGAGACCATAGCCATACCGCTGCAGGCGGTATTCGGCGATGGGGTCGTTATCCATTATCGACTCGACGTTCTGCGTCTCGGCGAACAGGTTGGGCGCGACGAACCAGCGCGAACCGGCATCGAGTGGCTGATAGAACTCACTGAACAGTTCCTGGCGATCCCCGAGCTGCAAACGTGTCAGCCATTCGGCACCCAGTTCATTAATGCCGTTCTTGCGGTAGCTGGCACCAATGTTGAACGCGCTGTCGCCGCGAAAGTCATCCGAGAGGTTAATGCCCAGGCGCAGATAATCGGTGCCGGAACGCTTTTCACGGGCAGTGATGACCAGCGTGTTGCCTGGATTGCCATGTACCACGCGGTATTCGACCTGCTCGAAGTAATCCAGTCCATACAGCGTGCCCATGTCCTTCTGCAGATCTTGCAGGTCCAGCCGCTTGCCGACCTGTTGACGGATATGTCGACGTATCACCGCGTCGCCGACTTTAGAGTCGTTCTCGATCCGCACCGCCGTGATCATCGGCGTGCGCGGCTCGGCCGAGCGTGCGAGGCTCAGCGCGAGGTTGCCGCCGCTCTCGCTGCGCATGCCGGCCAGGCGGCCATCCAGCGCGCTGGCGGCTCGGTAGCCGGCATCGATCAACTGCCGCGCGCGACCGAAATCGGTGGACCCGAAGCCCGCCAGCATTGGTTGAACCAACAGATCTTCCGAGCGCAGCGTTGCGAGCTGCGCTTCCGAATTGCGCCGCGTCATCATGGTGATCGATTGGTTGAGCACATCGACAACGGTGAGCAACTCTTCGCGAGACTGCAGCGGTGAGCCGATATCCACCACGATCAGCCGATCCACGCCCATGTCACGGGCGACATCCATCGGGATGTTGTCGACCATGCCGCCATCGACGAGCAACCGGCCTTCGATCTCGACCGGAGCGAACACCGCCGGGATCGACATGCTGGCGCGAATCGCCTGGGGCAGATGGCCGCTGCGGAAGATGACTTTCTTATCGTTGGCGATATCGGTTGCCACTGCCCGAAAGGGGATCGGCAAACGGTCGAAGTCGCGGGTGTCGCTGGTGTGTACCAGGAGACGCTCGAGCAGCAGGGCGAGGTTCTGGCCCTGGATGACGCCGAGCGGCAACCCGAGGCTGCCATCGTCGCGGAAACTCAGTTTGCGCTTGACCAGAAAATCGCGGTCGTCCTGCTTGCGCCGGAAGGGCACATCCTGACGCGGTGGATCGTCCGAAAGCACTTGTTGCCAGTCGAGACTGAGTGCCAGTTTTTCCAGCTCTTCAACACTGTAACCCGCCGCATAGAGCCCGCCGATGACCGCACCCATGCTGGTGCCGGCAATCGCGTCGATGCGCACGCCGTGCTCTTCTAAGGCTTTCAGAACGCCGATATGTGCCAACCCGCGTGCAGCGCCACCGGAAAGCACCAGGCCGGTTTTGGGTTGGGTATCGGCAAATCCACTTAGCGGTATCAAGAGGATCAGCAGAAGCAGGAGGCGGGACATGGCAACACCGAAACGGGAGGTCTGCGAAAGGGCCGTTATTATAGGCGTCCACATCTGCTACCGAGCGCCTCTTATGTCCGCGACAAAGCCGGAGATCGTCATAGCCTATTGCACGCAATGCCAGTGGTTACTGCGTGCGGCCTGGCTGGCACAGGAGCTCTTGTCCACCTTCGCCGACGACCTGGGCAAGGTTTCGCTGGTGCCAGCCACCGGAGGCACTTTTCACATCAGCTGCGACGGTGAACAGATCTGGGAGCGCAAGCTCGATGGCGGCTTCCCTGAGGCCAAGGTACTGAAGCAGCGGGTGCGCGACTGTATCGATCCGCAGCGGAATCTGGGGCATAACGACCGGGCATGAGCGCCGCGACGGTGCCATGTCAGAGCCGGCGAGGCGCTACGGATATTTCCGCGGGTGGCGCGGCCGGCGCTTTCAGGCGGCTGGAAATGACCGTGGCGAGGATGATCAGCGTGCCGCCGGCCAGCATGCGCAGCGTCGGTTGCTCATTGAACAACCACCACGCGAACGCGATTCCGTAGACCGGTTCGAGGGCAAAAATCACAGCGGTGGTCCGTGCCTTCAGTACCTTGAGACTCGCCACGAACAGGCTGTGCGCCAACCCCGTGCAGAATACGCCGAGCAGCGCCAGCCATAGCCAATCCAGCGCCGGGACGGTCGGCAGCGAAGTCCAGCTGAAGGGCAGCAGGCAGAGCAGGATGGTCCCGTTCTGCCAGAGCGCGGCCTGTACCGGATCGATGCCACGGGTGACGGCGCGGTTGAGCAGTGAGAGCAGCGCAAACATCAGGCCTGAAAGCACGCCGTAGAGCAGCCCGACGGTGCTCTCGCTGGCGAGATCGAAATCCGGTGTGACCAGCAATAGCCCCAGGCAAACCAGGCCCACCATGGCAAACTCGATCGGTCGCGTGCGCTCGCGAAACAGCACGCCCTCCAGCAATACGGTGAAGGCCGGAAAGCTGGCGAAGCCCAGGGTGGCGATGCCGACGCCAGCGATCTTCACCGCCATGAAGAAAGTGAGCCAGTGCCCACCCAGCAGCAAACCGCCCAGCAACAGGCCGCCCGCTTGACGCAAGCTCGGCCGATTGCCGCCGGCACGCAATACACAAGCTGCGATTGATAGGGCGATGACGGCAAACATCGCCCGGCCAAAGGTGATCACCAGCGGCTGACTTTCGGCCAGCTTGCCGAATACGCCGGAGAGGCCAAACATCAGCGCGCCGAAGTGAATGGCCAGCAAGGCGTTGCGATGCGTCATGGATTGCTGCTCGGGCGAGAAGGTCTGGCCGAACAAAAATGGCGGTCTTTCATGAGGCCTCGTGATGCTGGCGCTGTCGGAATCTGCATACGTCGGCATGGTAAGGCCGGGGCGAGCGAGCGGTCTGTCGCGTCACTATTAGGAATTGTCGCGCGACTCGCGGCGTAGTGCCTTCGGGGTAGTTCCGAACGCGCGGCTGAGCGCGGCGGTGAAGGCGCTTTGCGAGGCATATCCGACCCGGGCGGCAATATCGCCTACTGCCAGCCGAGTGCTAACTAGCAATTCTCGGCCCCGCTCCAAGCGGCGGAGTCGGACAAATTCCATGGGCGTCACGCCCGTCTCGCTGACGAAGCGCGCATGAAAGCGTGGGACGGAAAGACCGGCCAGACGCGCAAGATCTCGTACCTCCAGGGGATACGCCAAATGGCGATCTATATGGGCGTAGAGCGCTGCGAGGGGTAGCGGGCCGTGCTGAACGACTGGCTCACAACCGCTGGCGAGGCTGGCCAACAGAAGCGCGGCGCCCTGTTCACCGATGATCGGATCATTGATCGGACTGGCCGCCAGCCAGCTGACCAGCTGGCTTTGCGCCGGGCTCAGGTGCAGCGCGGCGGGTTGTTCCAGCAAACGCCGTCCGGGCTCGGAGTGGTGCCCAAGCCGCTGCTGCAACCAGCCGTCGCCAGGAACGTCGAGTATCAGGCAATGGCTACCAGCCGCGCTGCCGCAGGCATGGCGGATATCACTCGGCACCACGGCCAGCCGTTGCGCTTGAATACGGCTCCCGCGCCCGTTGATTTCGAAATCCAGCTGTCCACGCAGACCGAACACCAGCTGGGTGTGCTGATGGCTGTGGACGATCTGGTCGCAGTTGTAGTGGCGCAGGGAAAGGATAGGTGGCATCGATGGCCTCGACTGCATCCAGTGAAGGGCGGCGGCTCTGCGGTCTCGACCGCAACCACCGCACCGTCGATGCTACATGATGATCTTGTCGCGCAGCTTGTCGGCGGCCTGGTTGAGGGCCTGAATCACGCGTTCCTTGTCGAAGTTCTGGACGCCATTGGTGTCCAGATACATGGAAAAGCCCGGCAATTCATGTTCGACGAAGCTGTTGGTCGCACCGAGATCGCGGCGGAAATCCACTACCTGATAGATCTGCACGGGGCGCGAGAAACCCTTGACGGCGATCTGCCCGTTGTCACGACACATGATCACGTCTTTGACCAGTGAATAGGTCTCGTGAGAGATCAGAATTTCTCCGGCTTCAGCTGAACTCTCCAAGCGGCTGGCCAGGTTCACTTCACGTCCGATGATGGTGTAGTCCATGCGGGTGTCGGCGCCGAAGTTGCCCACCGTGCAATAACCGGTGTTGATACCCATGCGGATTTCCAGCGGCTTGGTAATGCCCTGAGCGCGCCACTGCTGGCGTAGCACTTTCATGTGCTTGCGCATGGCGATGGCCATCGATACGGCGGCAACCGCATCCTTTTTTGCACCCTGGCTGGTCGGGTCGCCGAAGAACACCATCACGCAGTCACCGACGAACTTGTCGATGGTGCCACCGTACTTGAGGGTGATCTTCGACATTTCGTTGAGGTAGTTGTTGAGCAGGTCGGTAAGGGCTTCGGCTTCCAGTTCTTCGGAGAGTTCGGTGAAACCCTTGATATCCGAGAAGAAGACGGTGAGCTTCTTGCGCTGCGTTTCCAACCGTACGCTGCGCTTGCCGGAGAAGATCGACTCCCAAACCTGAGGCGACAGGTACTTGGCCAAACTGCGGGCCAGGCGCGCAGCCTTAGCCTGTTCGGCTTCGATCTCCCTGCGCGCCTGCGCCAGGCGGACCCCTTGCTGGTGCACGTAATAAGCCGTGATGCACACATACAGCGTGGTGAACAGAATGCTGACCGTCGTTACCAGAATGGTAGGCGTGCCACCGAAGCGCAGAGGTATCAGCAGGCTCGTCAACCCGAAACCGATGGCGACCATCAGAAGAGTCATCAGGAAATGGCGCAGGCTACCGATCACCAGCGCGCTGAAACCCAGCGTCAGCAGGATCATCAGGCTCGGCACCAGCGCGCCAAGGAGCACGATTCCCGCGCCCGCATTCAACGCGTCGAGGCCCAGAAGGGTCTGCGACGTTTGCTCGGGGTATTGGCGTTTGAAGCGATAGCTCAGGTGGTAAGCGAAGTGTGGATAGAGGAGGGTGTAGGGCACCATCCACAACAGACCGACCGCAAACTGCTGAGTATAGACACCGGCGGCGAGGGTAGCAGCGCAAGCCAGATAGGCGAGAACCCGGGCGTAATACTCACGCAATGGGCGAGTCGCGAGGCCGTTACGCCGTTCACCGGTCACGGTTGACATTGGTTACTGTCCCTGAGAGATGCCGGCGCTCTAACGTGCGCCATTGAGCTACAGCGCATCGACCGGCGCTGGCCCGGCGATCATAACCAAGTCGCCACCATTGCGCCAAACCGCCTGTCCAATCCGTGACGGACGGCAGTTGTTGGCCGGGTCTGAGCCGTGGCCGTCACTAGCAGGCCGAGGAAACGCAGTATTGCCAACGCAGGTAGCTTTCCACAGCCAGCTAGAATCGAATCTTGCCAGTGAGCATGTCCTTGAGCATCACCCAATCGCCAAGAAAGCTGTACAGCGGGTACTGGAATGTCGCTGGCCGGTTTTTCTCGAAGATGAAATGCCCGATCCAGGCGAATCCGTACCCAGCCACTGGCATTGCTAGCAGCCATAGCCATTGCTGACTGAGCAACGCGTAGGCAAGAATCGCCAGCACCAACAGGCTGCCCACATAGTGCAGGCGTCGGCAGGTTCGGTTGTTGTGTTCGGCTAGGTAGAACGGATAGAAATCGGCAAAGCGGGTAAAGCGTTCGGCGGTTTGCGTGCTCATGCCGCACCTCCTGTCGTTGTGGTCATCGCAGTGTAGATCGCTGTAGCTTCTCGACCACTGACCATGAGTGCCAGTTTAGTACCCTTGTGCGCCGCGAGTCGGCGGTTGAAACTGCCCGGCATCATCCGCATAGCAACTTTCATTGCAGGCCAGGTCGGGGCAGTCGCTTGATCACGGAACGTACCACTTCATCAAACTGGGCTCTGAGTATCGTCCAGGCTCTGGAACTGGATGGCGTCGATTGCCGCGCGCTATTCGACGAACTGGACCTGGACTACGCGGCTCTGAGCGATGCGGACGCCCGCTTCGCCCAGGATGGTATGACCCGACTCTGGCAGCGCGCGGTTGAGGAGACGGGCAATCCCGCGATCGGCCTCAATCTGGCGAAGGTGATGCGCCCCGGCGCGATGCACGTGGTCGGCTACGCGCTGATGTCCAGCAGCACCTTGAAGGAAAGCATCCTGCGTCTGGTGCGCTATCAGCGGATCATTGCTGAAGGCGCTGATCTGCGCTTCTTTCCGACCGAAAGGGGGCACATGCTGACGCTGGCGATTCACGGCGACCAATTGCCGCCGGCACGGCAAAGTGCCGAAGGTTCGCTGGCAAGCATGCTTGCGTTCTGTCGTTGGCTTACAGGCAAGCCGTTGATACCCGTGGAAGTGTATTTTCAGGGGCCGCCGCCTCAGGCCATCGAGCCCTATCGCGACGTCTTTCATGCGCCGTTGCGCTTCGACGCCGGCTGTTATGGGCTGCTGATGCGTCACGAGGACCTGGACATCGCGTTGCCGACAGCCAATGCCGAACTCGCGCAATTGCATGACCGTTTCGCCGGCGAATACCTGGCGCGATTCAATGACAGTCGGGTAACTCATCAGGTACGCCAGGTTCTGTGTCGCCAGTTGCCTCAGGGCGAACCTCGGCGTGAGGCCGTCGCGCACTTGTTGCATCTGTCCGAGCGCACCTTGCAGCGGCGCCTGGGTGATGAAGGCACGAGCTTCCAACAGTTGCTGGACGACACTCGACGGGTACTGGCGGAGCAATACCTCGCGCAGCCGGATCTGGCTCTACTGGAGATCGCCTATCTGCTGGGCTTCGCCGATCCAAGCAACTTTTTTCGGGCGTTCAAACGCTGGTTCGCCATGACTCCGGGCGAATACCGGGCGCGGCGTTGACCTCGTGACACTGGAACTTGTGCGGCGACGCGATGGCCTTAATTTCCAGACCTGCAAACGCCGCATGACTCCAAAAGGATGCCTGTACATTGGCCAGTAGCCTGCTTGCTCTCATAGACGATATCGCGTCGGTTCTGGATGACGTTTCCGTCATGACGAAAGTCGCCGCAAAGAAAACCGCGGGTGTGCTTGGCGATGACCTAGCGCTCAACGCTCAGCAGGTCACGGGAGTCAAAGCCGACCGCGAGTTACCGGTTGTCTGGGCCGTGGCCAAGGGGTCGATGCGAAACAAGCTCATCCTCGTACCGGCTGCGCTGTTGATCAGTGCATTCATTCCCTGGGCGATAACGCCTTTGCTGATGCTGGGCGGCGCGTTTCTCTGTTACGAAGGCTTCGAGAAGCTTGCGCACCGCTTTCTGCATCGGGACGACAATCATCATGCGCAGCAGATCGAGGCGCTGGCCAACCCGAGTGTCGACATGGTCGCCTTCGAACGGGACAAGATCAGCGGCGCGGTGCGCACCGACTTCATTCTCTCGGCCGAAATCATCGCCATTACCCTCGGCACGGTGGCAGCCGCGACCTTTACCGAACAGGTGGCAGTACTTATAGGCATTGCGGCCATCATGACCGTTGGCGTGTACGGGCTGGTGGCCGGCATCGTGAAGCTGGACGATGCCGGGCTGGCATTGAGCAAACGGAGCGGTGTCGCTCAGACGATTGGTCGGGGCATCCTGATGATGGCGCCGTGGTTGATGAAATCGCTGTCGGTGATCGGTACTGCAGCCATGTTCATGGTCGGTGGCGGCATCCTGACCCATGGCATCAATGCGATTCATCACTTCATCGAGAACAGCGCCGAGCACACGGTGGCGCTGCCCTATATCGGTTCGGTACTGGCCGGACTGCTGCCGACGTTGTTGGATGCGGCCTTCGGCATCCTGGTCGGCGGGCTGGTATTCGTTGCGGTGACGTTCGGCAGCCGGCTGTTCAAGGGGAAGGGCGACGCGGCCTGACCGTAGATCAAGTGACTGGTGCGAGCTTGCGCCAGGTAAAGTTTTCAAGCACAGGAGCAAGTGAATGGACGCGTTCATGCAAGCGGCAATCGACGAAGCGAGAAAGGGACTGGCCGAGGGTGGCATTCCCATCGGTTCGGTGATCGTCCATAAAGGGCAGATCATAGGGCGCGGGCATAACCGCCGGGTTCAGCAGGGCAGTGCCGTATTGCATGGCGAGATGGATGCATTCGAGAACGCCGGACGACAAGCGGCGAGCGTCTATGCCGAATCGATCCTCTACACCACGCTGTCGCCTTGCTCGATGTGTAGCGGGGCAATCCTGCTGTACGGCATTCCGAAAGTAATCATTGGCGAGAATCAGACCTTCATCGGCGAGGAGCTGCTGTTGCGCGGTCGCGGCGTTGAGGTCCAGGTGCTGCAGGACGAAAGCTGCGTCGAGATGATGCGCAACTTCATCGCCACCAGTCCTGAGCTGTGGAACGAGGACATCGGCGAGACGTGATGTGTCTTAGTGGCGCCAGAATGACGGAGTCAGCATTACCAGCACGGTGATGATTTCCAGACGACCGAGCAGCATGCCGCCTGACAGCAGCCATTTGGCAGCGTCCGGCAAGGTCGAGAAATTGCCGGCCGGCCCGATTATAGGTCCCAGACCTGGCCCCACGTTACAGACGGCGGTTGCCGCAGCGGTGAGCGCCGTCAACATATCCAGGCCGAGCAGAGCGAGCGCCAAAGCCAGAGCGCCGATGGTAATGGTGAAAAAGAATGAGAACGTCAGGATCGATCGGACGATTTCCTCGTCGAGGGTGTGCCTGTTGTACTGCTGCCTGATAACGGCGCGAGGGTGCACGAGCTGCGCCAGGTTGGCGCGTAATAAGGAATAGGCAACTTGGAATCTGAAGATCTTCAGGCCACCAGACGTCGAGCCGGAGCAGCCGCCAATAAAGGTCAGATAGAAGAAGGCCAGCACCGCGAAATCGCCCCATAGCGTGTAATCGCCCAGCGCGAAGCCTGTGGTGGTGACCACCGAAACCACGTTCAGCGAGACGATGCGCAGTGCGTCGAGGAACGGGTGGTCAGAATTGAGCGTCAGCCAGATCGCAAACGCCAGGCACATGATCAGCAATATGCCGACGAAGCCTTGCACCTGCTGATCCCGGATCAGGGCGTAGCGGTTTCCACGTATGGTCGAGACCATCAGGATGAAAGGGAGCCCACCTAATATCATGAAAACCACGGCTACCCAGTGCGCCGCAGGCGTGAACTTGGCCATGGAGCTATCAGAGGTGGAAAAGCCAGCGGTGGAAATAGTGGTCATCGAATGGTTGATGGCTTCGAACGGCGTCATTCCACTCAGCCAATAGGCGGTGCCGCAAAGTAACGTGAGTGTGAGGTAAACGATCAGAATCCACTTGACCATGACGTGCGAGCGCGGCATCGCTTTTTGCGACGACCAGTCGGAAGACTCGGTCTGGAACAACCTCATGCCCCCGATTCGCAGCAATGGCAGAACGGCAACCGCCATACCGATGAAGCCAATGCCTCCAAGCCACTGCAACATGGAGCGCCACATCAACAGGCCGGGTGAAGCCGAGTCCAGCCCCGAGAGCACGGTTGAGCCCGTAGTAGTGATGCCCGACATCGTTTCGAAGAATGCGTCGGTGTAGCTCATATGCTGAATCAGCATCATTGGCAGCGCGGCGAAGCAGCAGACCACCAGCCAGCTGACTGTAGTAAGAAAATACATGTCTCGCGGGCGCATCTGAGCCGTTTTCGGGCGCCCGGGGGCGGTCAGCCCAATGCCGGAGCCGAAGGTGATCAGGCTGGCCCAAAGAAATGCCTGCAGATCATCGGTACGATCGAACGCCAGCAGCGTGATCATCGGAACGACCATGCTGACTGCAAGTGTGATCAGGAAAATGCCGAGGATGAAACCGATGATGCGCAGTGTCGGCAGGGCCATGTGTAATGCTGCTCGGCTCGAAAACAAGACCCGCCATTCTACGCGGCTCACATCGCCAGTAAACCGGCTATCGGCCTGCTGATAAATCTTTCACGGTGCTTGTTGGGAAGCCCTTCCCAAGTCCGTTGCGATGAATAGAATAGCTGCCCGGGCGCCGGCCCTTTCCCGGTTTCTGGGTGTTCACCTTCCATGTCAATCGACAATCCCTGCCTTACGTGTGGCGCCTGCTGCGCGCATTTTCGTGTGTCTTTCTTCTGGGGCGAATGCGCTTCGTCCGGCGGTACCGTTCCTGATGGCGCGACGGTGCAGGTCAGCCCGTTTCTCGTTGCGATGCTCGGCACCGAATCCAGGCCCACGCGGTGCGTGGGGCTGATGGGCGATGTCGGTTGTGGGGTGCGCTGCACGATGTATGAGCAACGCTCTAGCACCTGCCGCGAATTCGAGGCGTCCTGGGTTGATGGTCAGCATAACGCCCATTGCGACGCGGCACGGGCAGCCCATGGCCTGCCTCCGTTGACACCGCCACTGGAGCCGCATCTGTCGCCCGATCGCGTGGCCTGACGCTAACGCGATCACAGTCGAATCCTACATTCGGCTGTTCTCCCACTGTCACGGCAATACGACAGCGCGGCTCGCAGCGAAACGGAAACAGCCTCTAGAATGTCCGACTCTTTTTTGGAGATGATCAATGGATGCTCTCGACCTGCTGCTCAACCGCGTTTCCGTTACGCGACTTGTCGATCCGGCGCCGACCGATGCCCAGCTGGATTTGCTTTTCCGTGCCGCGCTACGTGCCCCGGATCATGGCCAGCTTCGCCCGTGGCGTTTCCTGACCATTCAAGGAGAGGCGCGCGAGCGCCTGGGTGAGCTATACGCCGAGGCGCTTGGCTTGCGCCATCCGGACGCTGCCGAAGAGGCGTTACGTAAGGCGCGTAAGATGCCGCTCCGGGCGCCGATGATGGTGGTGGTGGTTGCCCGTGTTCTCTCCCATGCGAAGGTCCCCGACTCCGAACAGCTACTTGCAGCCAGCTGCGCGGCGCACGGTTTGTTGTTGGCGGCGCATGCCCAGGGCCTGGGCGCGGTCTGGCGTACCGGCGAACTTGCCTACGACCGGCACGTGGCTCGGCAATTGGGTCTGACGGAGAACGAGCAGGTGCTCGGCTTCATCTACTTGGGAACGCCGGAAGGCGGTACGCGAACCCCGCCCGAGCTGGCCCCGCGAGATTTCGTTAGCCAGTGGAGCGGGGCGAAATAGCGTCAATCGGGACGCGGTAGCTTTGGTCCTGGCGCGTCCAGCGGAAGCTTCAGGCTGGCGATGAAACCACCATCGGGGTGATTGTCCAGCAGGAGCTCGCCACCATGCCGTTCGGCGGCGCGGCGGGCAATTGCCAGGCCCAGCCCGTGGCCGGCGGTGGTCTGTCCCGGAGCGCGGAAGAACGGTTCGCTCAAGCGCGCCAGATGCGCCTTGTCGACGCCCGGGCCGTGATCGCGAACGCTCAGCAGCAGGCAGTCGCCCTCGATGCGGGCGCGTAGCTCGATCGGTGAGCCCTCTGGATTGAAGCGCAGCGCATTGCGCAGCAGATTATCCAGCGCACGTTCGAGCATGCTCGGCCAGCCGTGCAGCTCCTTATCGGTTTCCATCAAGGTCTCGATGCGCTGGGCTGGCGATACGATGCGTGCGTTTTCTTCCAGTTGTTCGAATACCAGCGGCAGATCGATGGCCGACGTCATGCCCGGTTCGGCGTCCAGACGTGCCAGTTCGAGAATTTCGCTGATCAGCGCTTCCAGCCGGTCACATTCCTTGGTCAGCCGTGGCCAGATGACTTCCCGTTCCGCCGGGGTTGCCCGTTCAGCGAGCGCCAGGGCGATGCGCAGGCGTGCGAGCGGTGAACGCAATTCATGGGAGACGTCACGCAGCAGCTGTCGCTGGCTGCCGATCAGGCTCTGCAGCCGAGCGCCCATGCGGTTGAAGTCCTTGGCCAGCACACCAAGCTCATCGCGCCGAGTGGCTAAGCGAGCAAGCGAGTTCTGTTGATAGGCGGTCTGTCCGAGATCGTGCACGGCGCCGCGCAGACGATCGAGCGGGCGGGTGATCGACAGCGTGAGCAACAGGCTGAAGCCAGTCAGCACGACCAGCGCGATGGCTATCGCACTCAACGGCCAGAACAGGCTGCCGCGATGCCAGGCCTGCAATTCCGAGTTGGGAATGCGGTAAATGAACAGGTAGGTTTCGCCGCTGAGCGGGCTGGTGTAGTCGGTCGTCAGCCTGCGCCATGGCAAACGCCCCGAGCGATGTTCCTGACGGGCTTCGAACGCTGCGGCACGCGCCGGAAACGTCCCACGGATGACTGGCTGACCATTCTCGGCCAGCACTTGTATGTCGATATGGAAGCGTTGCCGATGGCGTTCGAGGAGAAATTGCGCGTGAAGCGGGCCCTGGCGCTCATAGACTTTCGTCCACAGCTCGGCGAGCCCCGTCACGCCCGGATGTCGATTGACGATCCAAGTGTCCTGATTCAGCGCATGGCCCAGCAGCATGGCGAGGCCCGCCACCAGCGCGATGGCCAGCCAGAATGTTGCAAGAATGCGCCAGAACAGTGATCGCACCGGTCAGTCTCCACGACGAAGCCCGGCTAGCGACTAATAACGCGAGCCGGACGGGTTGGTTTCAGCTAAGAGTCAGTTGTTCTTTTCGCGCTCGGCTTTCCACTGCTTGAACTCGGCGCGTTCGGCACGCTTGGCTTCCATTTTCTCGTGCATTTCATCGAACTGTTTCTGCTGCTCCGGCTTGAGCAGGTTGCGGATTTGCTTGTGCGTGTTCTCTTTGCTGGCCTTCAGCTCGTCCTGCATGGCTTTGCGCTCGGCTTCAGGCAGCTTGTCGAGGTAGCGCTGGGTGATCTCGCGATGATTCTTCATCTGTTGGCCCATCAGCTCGCGCATTTCCCGCTTCTGCTCCTTGGTCAGGTCCAGTTGTTCGAAGGGGGCATGCTTGCCGCCGTGGTGGCGATGGTTACCGTCGGGCATCGCCATGGCAATGGCGGGCAGGGTAGAGGCGAAAAGCACGGCGATTAGAGTCTTGCGCATCATGAGGTCTCTCCTGGTTAAGGGAACCGATCGCCGTGGAGCTTGTGCTCGTCGGGCTTCGACCGGATGAGCTCAGTCTAGGGCGCGCAAGGTCAAGAGCGGTCAGGGCAGGGTAAAGGCTCGGTAAAGCCGATCAGGAAGCGTAAAGGTAGCCACGGCTGCGCAACGCGACGATACGCGGACGTCCGTCAGGGTGAGGGCCGAGTTTGCGGCGCAGATTGCTGACGTGCATGTCGAGGCTGCGGTCATACAGGGTCAGTTTGCGACCGAGGGCGAGTTGCGCCAGCGCCTGCTTGTCCAGGGGTTCGCCAGGTTGGCTGAGTAGCGCTTCGAGAATCCGTCCTTCGGAAAGGGTGAGCGTCACTTCATGTTCGCCGACATTGGCAATGCCCCGGGCGGGGCTGTAACAAAGGTCGCCCAGTTCCAATTGGGTCGGCGCGCTCGCCGGCTGGGTGCGGCGCAGCACGGCGCGTAGCCGGGCGGTGAGTTCGCGCGGGTCACAGGGTTTGGCCAGATAGTCATCGGCACCCAGCTCCAGGCCAAGGATACGGTCCAGCGGCTCGCCGCGGCCCGAAAGCATCAGCACAGGAAGATCGCGGTGTTCGCTGCGCAACTGTTTGAGCAATTCCAGGCCGCTGCCGTCGGGCAGCATCACGTCGAGCACCACTGCCGCGGGCTGGTGTTCGGCCAAGGCCGCACGGGCGCTCTGGCCATCATGGCAGGCGCGGGTGACGAATCCTTCCTGGGCCAGCCAACTCACGAGGAGCTCGCAGAGCTCTTCGTCGTCATCGATCAGCAGCAGTTCACTCATGTTTCGTTCGCATCCGTTTCAATTGAGCCATTGCCGACGGCGACGACCCCGGGTGGTCAGCACGCCGAGCAGGAAGCCCAGCACACCGACGCCTCCCCCAATGGCGAACCACTGTTGCTGGTCGTTCAGCCATCGCGTCTGCTGCGGCTGCACGCGCTGCAGTTGCGTGCGCAGTTGCTGGTTTTGCCGGCGCAGCTGCGCCAGCTGTGCCCGTTCGGCATCGGTAAAGGTTATACCTGAGTCATCACTCGCTTCTCCGCGCTGTAGGTCATCCTCGGGCAGGCGTTGCTCCAGCCCGGCTGGCCTTGCGGCGGCTGGATCGGACGAGCCTTCATCGGCATGCACGTACGACATGGCGAAACTCAGGGCAAGCAGCAGGAACGGCAAACCTTGGCGCATCGGAACTCCTTTTCTTCAACGGGCCGCGGAAATCCTGCGGCTTACAGATATTGCACCGAACGTTTCAGGGGAAGACTTGCTTGAAAGGCTTGACGACCACATCGCCGTACACGCCGGCAGCCTTGTACGGATCGGCCGCGGCCCATTCCTCGGCGGCTTGCAGCGATTCGAACTCGGCGACTACAAGACTTCCGCTGAAGCCGGCAGCGCCCGGGTCATTGCTGTCGATTGCCGGATGGGGGCCGGCCAGGACCATGCGGCCTTCGGATTTCAGCTGTTCGAGACGCGCCAGATGAGCCGGGCGTGAAGCCAGACGATTTTCCAGCGAGCCGGGTACGTCGGTAGCGATGATGGCGTAAAGCATGTTGACTCCAGGATTGTTCAGGTTCGGGTTGCATGCGGCGGGGTAGACCACCTGAGTGCCGGCAGCGTCAGACCCAAACTGCGGTCTGACCTCGACGATATGTTCTGCGGAGCGAGCCAGAAGCGGCAAGTGGGCGGCATAATAACAAACCGCGCTTTTGGCGAAATGCTGCCCGCAGGTCATTTCCTGGACGCGGCGCAAGCTTTTGCCAAACTCGATAACGGCACGAGCACCGAGCATGGCGGTCAGAACAGAGAGCCGCCAAGCGCTGACTGACAGCCCTGACTGACATATAGGTTCCGAATGATTGTTGATCTGCATTGCCACAGCACCGCGTCGGATGGCGCGCTGGCGCCTGCTGCGCTGGTAGAGCGGGCACATGCACGCGGTATCGAGCTGCTTGCGCTGACCGATCACGACACGTTGGAAGGGCTCGATGCGGCTCGTGCGGTGGCGGATTCGCTGGGCGTGCGGCTGGTCAATGGTATCGAGCTTTCATGCCAGTGGGGTGGCGCGACCATCCATGTGCTCGGCTACGCCTTTCGCCGGGATGCGGTCGCGTTGCAGCAGGCCATTGCGCAATTGCACAGCGGGCGCTGGCAGCGGGCGGAACTCATTGCCCAGCGCCTGGAAGCCAAAGGCATGCCCGGGGCGATGGAAGGTGCGCGGGCGTTTCAGCAAGAGCTAGGCGATAGCGACAACGCCCCGGCACGCCCTCATTTCGCTGAATTCCTGGTGCGCGCCGGTCATGTGCGTGACCGTGCCGAAGCGTTCCGCAAGTGGCTGGGCTCCGGCAAGCTCGGCGACGTCAAACAGCACTGGCCGAGCCTCGAGCAAACCGTGGCGACGCTGCGTGACGCCAGGGCCTGGATCAGCCTGGCGCATCCCTGGCAATACGACTTCACTCGGAGCAAGCGCCGACGTCTGGTGAGCGAGTTCGCCCAGGCTGGCGGCCACGCGCTGGAGGTCGTCAATGGCATGCAGCCACTCGAACAGGTTGGCGGGCTGTCGATACTGGCTCGCGAATTCGGCTTGATGGCCAGCATCGGCAGCGATTTTCATGCGCCCGGCGACTGGTCAGAGCTGGGGCTGTATCGAACCTTGCCGGAAGATCTGCAACCACTTTGGAGGCATTTCGATCATGAGCCAGGCGAATCTGTTGCCAGCTGAGCATGGAGTATTCATGAGCCAGTTCTTTCAGATACATCCCGAAAATCCCCAGACTAGGCTGATCAAGCAGGCCGTGGAGATCATTCGCGGTGGCGGGGTGGTGATCTATCCCACCGACTCGTCCTACGCCATCGGCTGTTCGATGGGCAACAAGGCCGGGATCGAGCGCATTCGCCGCTTGCGCCAGCTGGATGACAAGCACAATTTCACGCTGGTCTGCCGCGATCTGTCCCAGCTAGGGCTATTCGCCAAGGTCGATACGTCGGCGTTCCGTCTGCTGAAGACGCATCTTCCCGGCCCCTACACCATCATTCTCAACGCGACGCGCGAGGTGCCGCGCATGTTGCTGCATCCCAAGCGCCGCACAATCGGGCTGCGGGTCCCCGCGCAGCCGATCGCTCGGGCATTGCTCGCTGAGCTGGGTGAGCCACTGATGAGCGTCAGTCTTATTCTGCCGGGGGAAACCGAGCCGATGAGCGATCCTTATGAAATGCGTGATGCGTTGGAGCATCAGGTGGACCTGATCATCGACGGCGGTTACGGTGGCATCGAAGCTTCAACGGTGATCAGTCTGGTAGATGGTGATCCAGAAGTGCTGCGTGTCGGTTGCGGCGATCCCGCACCCTTTACCGTCTGACCCGCTTTTTCGAAATCAACGAAGGAAACCCTTTTGAGTTCCATGGAATCGCAGCGACGTGTGGTGTCCGGCATGCGGCCCAGCGGCCGTCTTCATCTCGGTCATTACCACGGCGTACTGAAGAACTGGGTAAGGATGCAGCATGAATATCAGTGTTTCTTCTGCATCGTCGATTGGCATGCGCTGACCACCGATCATGCGGCGGGTAGCGATATCGCGCGCAATGTGCAGGAAATGGCTGTCGACTGGCTGGCGGCTGGGGTCAGCCCAAGCTCGGCAACCATGTTCATCCAGTCCCAGGTGATCGAGCACGCCGAGTTGCATCTGCTGTTGTCGATGATCTGCCCGTTGCCCTGGCTGGAGCGTATACCGTCTTACAAGGAGCAGCAGCTCGATTCGCAGCACAAGGATGGCGATACGTACGGCTTCCTCGGTTACCCGCTGCTCCAGGCTGCGGACATTCTTGCCTATCGCGCCGGAGTCGTGCCGGTGGGGGCGGACCAGTTGCCGCATATCGAATTCGCCCGCGAAGTCGCGCGGCGGTTCAATCACCTCTACGGCAGCGAAGAAGATTTCGAGGCAAAGGCCGAAGCGGCCATTCGCAAGCTCGGCAAAAAGAGCTCCAAACTCTACGCCAGCCTGCGCAGAAACTATCAGGAGCAGGGCGATCTCGACGCGCTGAATACCGCCCGCGCGCTGCTCAAGGACCAGCAGACCATCACCATCGGCGACCAGGAACGTCTGTTCGGCTATCTGGAAGGAAGCGGCCGACTGTTGTTACCCGAGCCCCAGGCGTTATTGAGCGACTCTCCGAAACTGTCGGGACTGGATGGCGGCAAGATGGCCAAATCGGCCAGTAACTCCATCTTTCTGCGCGACACGCCTGTCGAGATCGAGGAAAAGATCAAGCGCATGCCCACCGATCCGGCGCGAGTGCATCGTCACGATCCCGGTGAACCGACGCGTTGCCCAGTGTGGTCGATGCATCTTTCGCATTCGGCGGAGGATGTCTGCCAGTGGGCAGAACAGGGCTGCCGCAGTGCGGGTATCGGCTGCCTGGAGTGCAAAGCGCCGCTGATCGAAGCGATCAAGCTCGAGCTAGCACCGCTACAGGAACGGGCTCAGGACTACGAGCAGAATCCGGATCTGGTGCGGAGCATCCTTGCCGAGGGTGCCGAGCAGGCCCGCGATGAAGCCCGCGAAACCTTGGTGGTCGTGCGTCAGGCGATGGGTCTGAATTACCGCTGAAATCTGGCGCGGCGACTATGTCGTTAACGGCCTCGCAGCGCCCGGGCGACCGGCATAAGCTGTCGCCGCTTCCGATATCCCCCTTCGTTTCGTGGAGAAAGCATGCAGGAAACCCAGGCCGAAGCGACGATCGACCCGCCCGGCGAGCAGCTGCGGTTGGCGCTTGTCTACGGCGAGGCTTTCAACGATCTGCCACAGGACCTCTATATTCCGCCGGATGCGCTGGAGGTCTTTCTCGAGGCGTTCGAAGGGCCGCTGGATTTGCTGCTCTACCTGATCCGCAAGCAGAACATCGACATTCTCGATATCCCGGTGGCGGAAATTACCCGCCAGTACATGGGCTACGTCGAGCTGATGAAAGCCGTGCGCCTGGAGCTGGCGGCTGAGTATCTGGTGATGGCGGCGATGCTGGCCGAGATCAAATCACGCATGCTGCTGCCGCGTTCGGCCGAAGTGGAGGAGGATGAACTCGATCCTCGTGCTGAGCTGATACGCCGCTTGCAGGAGTACGAACGCTTTAAGTCTGCTTCGGAGGATCTCGACGAGCTACCGCGGGTTGGTCGCGAGCTGCACGTGCCACAGCTGGACGCGCCGGATGCACGGGCGCGCAAACTGTTGCCCGAGGTCAGTCTGGAGGAGCTGCTGATTTCCATGGCCGAGGTGCTACGTCGTGCCGACATGTTCGAAAGCCATCAGGTAACGCGCGAGACGCTGTCGACTCGCGAGCGTATGAGCGATGTACTGGAGCGCCTCAAGGGCGGGGCATTCGTGCCTTTCGTCGCGTTGTTCACATTGGACGAGGGCCGGCTCGGCGTGGTGGTGACTTTCATGGCGGTGCTTGAGCTGGTCAAGGAGTCGCTGGTTGAGCTGGTGCAGAATGAACCCTTTGCAGCCATTCACGTTCGGGCTCGGGTCGAATAATCTGCGCGCACGGATAAGTCGAGGTAATTCAGGTTGAATCTTTCCGATCCCAAGGATCTCGCTTCGCTGCTCGAAGCCTTTCTGCTGGCCTCGGGCAAGCCGATGTCCATCGAGCGAATGGCGGAGCTGTTCGATGAAGCCGAACGCCCGTCGCCATCATTGCTGCGCAAGGCGCTGGGCGTGCTGGAAAAATCCTGCAAGGACCGCGCCTTCGAACTCAAGGAAGTCGCCAGTGGCTATCGTCTTCAGGTCCGCGAGCGTTTTTCGCCCTGGGTGGGTCGGCTCTGGGAGGAGCGGCCGCAGCGCTATTCGCGCGCGCTGCTGGAAACTCTAGTGTTGATCGCGTACCGCCAGCCAATCACGCGTGGCGAGATCGAAGACGTTCGTGGCGTCGCGGTCAACAGCCAGATCGTGAAGACGCTGCTGGAACGCGAATGGGTGCGCGTCGTTGGGCATCGCGACGTGCCGGGGAGGCCGGCGATGTTTGCCACTACCAGGCAGTTTCTCGACCACTTCAATCTGAAGAGCCTCGACGAGCTGCCGCCGTTAGCGGTGCTGCGCGAAATGGAACCCGCCCCGCTGCCGGTCGACGTCGAAGAGGCGCCCGTGCCTGATGCGTTGCAGGCGCGCGCCGACGTGGAACTGCAAGCTGAAGCGCCGCGCGAGCAGACCAGCTTCCGCAGCCTGCTGGCAGAGCTCGACAGCATGGAGACTGGCCTAAAGACGGACTTCGACGACCTGCGCGACGCTGCCGAAGTCGATGAAGATCAGCGCATTCCAGACGGCAATCTGTAGGGTTAATGGGCCTATAACTGGCGCCCTGCCAGGTAGCTGCCGTAGTCAGGAATACTCAGGCTGTGGGCCTGATCGAGCAGCGGGCTGGAGAGCAGATAGTCGGCACTGCTTTCGTTGGCCGCCAGCGGAATGTTCCACACCGCGGCGACCCGCAGCAGCGCTTTGACGTCCGGGTCATGCGGCTGCGGCTCGAAGGGGTCCCAGAAGAACACCAGCACATCGATTCGTCGTTCAGCAATGCGTGCGCCGATCTGCTGGTCGCCGCCTAGCGGACCGCTGATCATGCACTCCACCGGCAGGCCCAAGCGGTGCCCGAGCAGCAGTCCGGTGGTGCCGGTGGCGAGCAACTCGTGCTTTGCCAGCTGCTCTTTCTGCCGCTTCGCCCAGTCCAGCAAGCGCTCCTTGCAGTGGTCGTGGGCGACCAGCGCGATGCGCTTACGGGCGGGCAGTGTCGCGGTAACGAAATCGATGCGATTCATTTTCTTCTCTGGTCTACCGAGTCGATGCTGAGGTCTGGTCGTTGATCATGCTGCTTCGTAGAGCGCTCGGCAGGTGTCCAGCATCCGGTTGGAGAATCCCCATTCGTTGTCGTACCAGGCCATCACTTTCAGCAGGCGTCCGCTAACCTTGGTGTGGTTGGTGTCGAAGATAGAGGACATCGGGTTGTGGTTGAAGTCGCAGGAAACCAGCGGCAGCGAATTACAGGCCAGTATCGGCGAGTGCTGACTGGCATCCAGCATCAGTGCATTGACCTCGTCCGCACTGGTTTCGCGGCTGAGCTCCAGCGTCAGATCCACCAACGAGACGTTGATTACCGGTACGCGCACCGCCATGCCGGTCAGCTTGCCAGCCAGCTCCGGCAGCACCAGGCCAACGGCTTCGGCGGCACCGGTCTTGGTTGGAATCATCGACTGCGTAGCCGACCGGGCACGGTAGGGGTCGCTGTGGTAAACGTCGGACAGATTCTGATCGTTGGTGTAGGCATGGATGGTGGTCATCAGGCCATGCTCGATGCCCAGTTCCCGTGACAGTACCTGGGCGACCGGGGCCAGGCAGTTTGTGGTGCACGATGCGTTGGAAATGATCTGGTGCGACTGACGCAGAATGTCGTGGTTGACGCCATAGACGATGGTGGCATCGGCGCCGGAAGCCGGAGCGGAAATGATGACCTTGGCGGCGCCGGCTTCGAGGTGAGCGCTTGCCTTTTCGCGAGAGGTGAAGAGACCGGTACACTCGAACACTACATCGACCCCGTGCTGGCGCCAGGGAAGCTCGGCCGGGTTACGGATCGCAGATACGGCAATCGGATCGCCATTGACCACTAGACGGTCATCGCCGACCTCAATTTTTGCGTCGAAATAGCCGTGAACGCTGTCGTACTGCAAAAGGTGGGCATTCATCGCCGAGCTGCCGAGGTCATTGATCGCCACGACCTGCATATGTTCGCGGTAGCTCGAGCTGTAAAGAGCGCGAAGAACATTGCGTCCGATACGACCGAAGCCGTTGATGGCGATGCGAATAGTCATAAATGGGTCCTGATTGGATTTTGTTGTGGGAATGACAAGATTATTCCTGTCAGAATAGAAATCAAGCCCGTACCCATGTTGTTTTGTTGATAAAACCAAAGATTAATATGCAGGAGTGATGGCATGCACCCGCGGATTCAAGAGGTTACCGAACGTTTGATCGAGCGCAGCCGGCCAACCCGGCAGCGCTATCTTGCCCAGATGGCCGGCGCGGCGAGCGATGGGCCTCAACGTGGAAGGCTCCAGTGCGCCAACTTCGCCCATGGTGTGGCGGGTTGTGCGTCCGCTGGCGACAAGCAGAAGCTGCGTCTGATGGATGAGGCCAACGTGGCCATCGTCTCGGCCTACAACGACATGCTGTCAGCGCACCAGCCGTACGAGCACTTTCCCGAAATCATCAAGCAGGCGTTGCGTGACGTCGGTTCGGTCGGGCAGTTCGCCGGCGGTGTGCCGGCCATGTGCGACGGCGTCACCCAGGGCGAGGCGGGGATGGAGCTGAGCCTGGCCAGTCGTGAAGTGATCGCTATGGCCACCGCCATCGCGCTGTCACACAACATGTTCGATGCGGCGCTCTACCTGGGTATTTGCGACAAGATCATTCCGGGCCTGATGATCGGCGCCTTGCGCTTCGGTCATCTACCGGCGGTATTCGTACCGGGCGGGCCGATGCCGTCGGGCATTCCCAACAAGCAGAAGGCCGAGGTTCGTCAGCGTTACGCCGAAGGCAAGGCCAGCCGCGAGGAGCTGCTGGAGTCGGAAATGCTCTCCTACCACAGCCCCGGCACCTGTACCTTCTACGGCACGGCGAACACCAATCAGGTGGTGATGGAGATCATGGGCCTGCACTTGCCGGGCTCGTCCTTCGTCAATCCCTACACGCCGCTGCGTGACGAACTGACCCGCGAGGCGGCGCGCCAGGTGACTCGCCTGACACCTCAGTCTGGTAACTACTTGCCGCTGTGCAAGATCGTCGACGAGAAGGCGATCATCAATTCGGTGGTGGCACTCAATGCCACCGGTGGCTCAACCAACCACACGCTGCATATTCCCGCATTTGCCCAGGCCGCTGGCATTCAACTGACCTGGCAGGACATGGCTGACATTTCTGCGGTGACGCCGACATTAGCGAAGGTCTATCCCAATGGGCAGGCCGACGTGAACCATTTCCATGCCTGCGGTGGCGTGCCGTTCATGGTTCGCACGTTGCTCGACGCCGGCTTGCTGCATGAGGACGTTTACACCGTCGTGGGTCAGGGGTTGAAGCGCTACACCCAAGAACCTTTCCTTGAAGGCGATGCGCTGGTTTGGAAGGAGGGTCCGGCTAATAGCCTCGACGAAGCGATCCTGCGTCCGGTTGAACGTGCCTTCTCTCCTGAAGGTGGCCTACGTGTGCTGGAAGGCAACCTCGGCCGTAGCGTGACCAAGATATCGGCGGTCGCACCGGAGCATCGTGTGGTCGAGGCGCCGGCACGAGTGTTCAGCGACCAGAGCGAATTGGCCCAGGCGTTCATGAACGGCGAGCTGGAGAAAGACTTCGTTGCCGTGGTGCGTTTCCAGGGACCGAAGGCCAACGGCATGCCCGAACTGCACAAGCTGACACCATTCCTCGGCGTTTTGCAGGATCGTGGTCACAAGGTGGCGCTGGTCACCGACGGTCGCATGTCTGGCGCGTCGGGCAAGGTGCCGGCAGCCATTCACGTCAGTCCCGAGGCGCTCGATGGTGGACCGCTGTGCCGCCTGCGTGACGGCGACGTCATCCGCGTCGATGGCGAGACGGGCGAATTGCGCGTACTGGTCGATCAGGCCGAATTCGACAGCCGTGAACCTGTGAGTGCGCCCAGCGATCTGGGGATCGGTTGCGGCCGCGAGCTGTTCGGTTTCATGCGGGCGGCCTTCAGTCCGGCTGAGAAAGGCGCGAGTGCGTTTACCGAAGGGCTGGAGGTGCTCAAGTGACGGCACTGGTAGGCGATATTGGCGGCACTAATGCCCGCTTCGCACTTTGGCGCGACCAGCGAGTCGAGTCGGTGCGGGTGCTGCCGACCGTTGAGTATCCGCGTCCGGAAGACGCCATCCGAGCCTATCTACATGGTGTCGGTCAGAGCGTCGAGGCGCTTCAAGCAGTCTGCCTGGCCTGTGCCGGTCCGGTTTCCGGCGATGAGTTCGCATTCACGAACAATCACTGGCGCCTGAGTCGCAAGGCTTTTTGCGAAGATCTTGGGCTGAGTGATCTGCTGCTCATCAACGATTTCACAGCCATGGCGCTGGGCATGACCCGCCTGCGCGACGGCGAACTGATCGAGGTGTGCCCCGGTCAATCCGAGGCAGGCCGCACACGTCTAGTCATCGGGCCCGGCACCGGGCTCGGCGTTGCCACTCTGCTGCCATTGGCCGACGGAGATTGGCGAGCGTTGCCGGGTGAAGGCGGGCACGTCTGCTTGCCGATCGGCACGAGCCGAGAGGCCGCTTTGTGGGCGCATCTGCACGAGAAGCTCGGCCATGTGAATGCCGAGGCGATCCTCAGCGGGGGCGGGTTGTTGGAGCTCTATCGAGCCAGTTGCGCGCTCGATGGTGAGGCGCCTCGTCTGACTACGCCCGCCGAGGTTACCGCCGCTGCGCTGGCGGGCGATGCGTACGCCGAGGCGGTGCTGGAACAATTCTGTGTCTGGCTGGGTCGGATCGCCGGCGACAATGTGCTTACGACTGGTGCGCGCGGTGGTGTCTATATCGCTGGGGGCATCGTGCCGCGCTTCGTCGAGTTCTTTGCGCGTAGCGGCTTTAGCCAAAGTTTTCGCGACAAGGGCTGTATGAGCCGGTATTTTGACGACGTCCCGGTCTGGGTGGTGACAGCTGAATACCCGGGACTGGAAGGCGCAGGCGTTGCCTTGCAGCAATTGCTGGGGGGCACGCCCGGCGAGCGCTGAGCCGCATCGAAACGAGAACAAGAGAAGGGATGCCAGTGAACCAGGCCGGAAGATCCATTTTGCTGGTCGATGATGATCAGGAAATTCGCGAACTGTTGGAAACCTACCTCAGCCGATCGGGCTTTCAGGTACGCACCGTGGCAGACGGTGCGCAGTTTCGAGAAGCGATGGCCGACGATCCGGCCGATCTGGTCATTCTCGACGTGATGCTGCCGGATGAAGATGGCTTCAGCCTCTGCCGCTGGGTTCGGGGGCATCAACGTCTGGCCCAGATGCCGATCATCATGCTAACCGCCAGTTCCGATGAGGCTGATCGGGTCATCGGGCTGGAGCTGGGGGCCGACGATTACTTGGGCAAACCCTTCAGTCCTCGTGAGCTGCTGGCGCGAATCAAGGCGCTGCTTCGCCGCGTCAACTTCGGCCAGGAACGCACCGGCGACGTGCTGGCGTTCGATGAGTGGCGGCTGGATATGGTCAGCCACCGGCTGTTTCATCAGGACGGGGAAGAGGTGCTGCTGTCCGGTGCCGATTTCGCGTTGTTGAAGCTCTTTCTCGATCACCCACAGCAGATTCTCGACCGCGACACCATTGCCAATGCCACGCGCGGTCGTGAAGTGCTGCCGCTCGAGCGCATCGTCGACATGGCAGTCAGCCGCCTACGCCAGCGACTGCGCGACACCGGTAAGTGCCCTCGATTGATCCGCACCGTTCGCGGCAGTGGTTATCTGCTCGCCGCCCAGGTCGCGCCGCATCATGACTCGCTCGGCTAAGCGCCGATGGTTGCCGGTGCCGCGCTCGCTGCTCGGCCGGATGCTCTTTTTGACGCTGCTGGTGGTGCTGGTGGCGCAGGCGTTGTCGAGCTTCATCTGGGTGTCGCAGCTGCGTGCAAGCCAGATGGAAGGCCTGCTGACCAGCGCTCGGAGCCTGGCGCATTCCATGTCCGCCAGCGTCAGCTATTTCCGCTCGCTGCCGCTGGGCTATCGACCGCTGGTGCTCGATCAACTGCGCAGCATGGGCGGTACGCGCTTCTTCGTATCGCTGAATGACAAACCTTTGGATATGCAAATTCTGCCGCCAACCGAGCGCAAGCAGGCGGTGCTGGCAGAAGTGGACGCGGTACTTCGCGAGCGCCTCGGAAACGACGCGGACATGTCGGTCAATTTCGTCAGCCCCGACGATCTGCGCATTTTCAATGGCGGGCTGAAGCTCGACGAGTTGCCGCGATCCTGGGCGCACTACGCGCTGAGCCTGGAGCCCCTGAACCCGCCCGTGCTGGTGACGCAGATTCAAATCGCACCTGGCGAGTGGCTGTATCTTGCGTCGCTGATGCCGGCGCCCTACGTCAGCCTTGAGGACGAGGGCATCCCTAAACAACAGCTCTGGTTCATCGTTCTCACCACCAGCTTTTTGCTGTTGTTCATCGGCATCCTCGTGCATTGGCAGAGCCGCCCGCTCAAACGGTTGGCCCAGGCGGCGCGGGAAATGTCGCTGGGCAGCGAAGTGGAACTGTTGCCCGAGGCGGGCGGCAGCGAGGTGGTCGAGGTCAGCCGGGCATTCAACAGCATGCGCGAGCGCATCGGGCGCTACTTGACCGAGCGCGCCCAGCTGTTCAGTGCCATCTCGCATGATCTGCGCACGCCAATCACCCGGTTGCGTCTGCGGGTGGAGCTGCTGGAGAACCAAGCCCTGCAGGACAAGTTCAGCCGTGATCTCGATGAGCTTGAATTGCTCGTCAAGGGTGCGCTGCAATGCGTCAAGGACACCGACATACACGAAAATATCGAGCCGCTGGATCTGAATCTGCTGCTCGATTGCGTCACCGAACCTTACCTCGCACCCGCTGGCAACGGCCGTGTCACGGTGCAAGGCCAGGCGGTCTCGGCTTATGCGGGCAAGCCGTTGGCGCTCAAGCGCTGTATCGGCAACTTGCTGGATAACGCGCTGAAATATGGCGAGCGAGCGCACTTGCATATTGACGATGACGGCGAGACCTTCGTGCTGCATGTCGACGATGAGGGGCCTGGCGTTCCGCAGGCATGGCTGCAGCAGGTCTTCGAGCCGAATTTTCGGCTGGCGGCCAAGCAGCCCGGGTATGGCCTCGGTCTCGGCATCGCCCGAAATATCGCACACGCCCATGGGGGCGAAATCAGCTTGCGCAACCTTCCCGAGGGTGGGCTGCGGGTGACCCTGAGCCTGCCGCGACATGCCGAGTGAGCGCACCTGCCAGCCAACGGTTGCCGGTGCCGTTACAGAGCTGCTCGCTTTGTAACGAATCGGTGACCATTCACTATCCCTTCGTTACCTGCTGCACGCTCTGGCGCGCCTAGAATCGGTGCAGCGCAAGCAGAGACTTGCACCGAAAACAAAAAGAAAAAGGAACACAAATGAACACGATCCATCGTCTGGTTACTGCTGTTTCCCTCGCTTCTCTCGTTCCCTTCGCTCACGCCGGTGAGGTCGAAGTCCTGCACTGGTGGACCTCCGGCGGTGAAAAACGCGCCGCTGATACGCTGCAGCGACTCGTCGAAGAGCAGGGCCATACCTGGAAGGACTTTGCTGTCGCCGGTGGTGGTGGTGAGGCCGCCATGACAGTCCTGAAGACCCGCGCCGTCTCTGGCAACGCACCCGCAGCCGCTCAGATCAAGGGACCTGATATCCAGGAATGGGGCGAGCTGGGGCTGCTGACCGATCTCAACGACGTAGCCGAACAGGCCAAGTGGGACGAGCTGCTCCCCAAGCAAGTCTCGACTGCAATGAAGTACGATGGCGACTACGTGGCGGTGCCGGTCAATGTGCACCGGGTCAACTGGCTGTGGATCAATCCGGACGTCTTCGAGAAAGCCGGTGCGAAGCCTCCAAAGAGTCTCGACGAATTTTTTGCGGCCGCCGACAAGCTCAAGGCAGCAGGTTTCATGCCGCTGGCCCATGGCGGCCAGCCCTGGCAGGACGGCACGGTCTTCGAAGATCTGGCGTTGGCCGTCCTCGGTCCAGAGGATTTCCGTAAAGCATTCGTCGATCTTGATCGTGATGTACTGACCGGCGACAAGATGGTCGAGGCCTTTGCCGCTCTGAGAAAGCTGCGCGGCTACGTCGACAACAACGCCGCGGGTCGCGACTGGAACAGCGCCACCGCGATGGTCATGAACGGCAAGGCCGGCATGCAGATCATGGGCGACTGGGCCAAGAGCGAGTGGAGCGCGGCGAACAAAATAGCCGGTGACGACTATCAATGCCTGCCGTTCCCCGGTACCGAGGGCAGCTTCACCTACAACATCGACTCGCTGGCGATGTTCAAGCTCAGCAAGGACGAGGACCGCAAGGCGCAGAAGGACCTGGCTCGGACGGTTCTGGAGCCTGAGTTCCAACAGTTCTTCAACCAGAACAAAGGCTCCATCCCCGTGCGTCTGGACCAGGACATGAGCGAATTCGACGTCTGCGCCCAACAGTCGATGAAAGACTTCAAGGCCTCTGCGCAAGGTCCGGGTCTGGTACCGAGCCTGGCGCATGGCATGGCTGCCTCCAGCTATGTGCAGGGTGCGGTATTCGACGTGGTCACCAACTTCTTCAACGATCCGTCTGCCGATCCGAAGAAAGCGGCGCAGCAACTGGCTGCGGCGATTCAAGCAGTTCAATAGCGTATTGGCCGCTTCGGCGGCCCTTTTTTACTGACGCATCGAACCTAACGGCCAAGCTCTCGACTGGTCGTGACGGGCAAGTCGTGCCCATGAACAACGATTGGAGCCGCTTTATGGATCCTGTACCCCCACGGAGCCAGACATGAGCTCAACTGCTGTCTTCACCAAAGCCTCACCGCTGGACGCCTTGCAGAACTGGCTGCCCAAACTGGTGTTGGCGCCGAGCATGCTGATCGTGCTGGTCGGGTTCTACGGTTACATCTTCTGGACGTTCCTGCTCTCGTTTACCAACTCGCGCTTCATGCCCAGCTACAAATGGGTTGGGCTGGCGCAATACGAACGTCTCTGGAACAACGATCGCTGGTGGGTGGCCAGTAAAAACCTGCTGGTGTTCGGCGGGTTGTTCATCACTATTAGCCTAGTCATCGGCGTGCTACTGGCAGTGCTGCTAGATCAGCGCATTCGCCGCGAAGGCTTCATTCGCACCGTCTACCTGTACCCAATGGCTTTGTCGATGATCGTCACCGGTACGGCCTGGAAATGGCTGCTCAACCCCGGGCTCGGGATCGACAAGATGCTGCGCGACTGGGGCTGGGAAGGGTTTCGCTTCGACTGGCTGGTCGATCCAGACCGCGTCGTGTATTGCCTGGTAATCGCCGCGGTCTGGCAAGCTTCCGGCTTCGTCATGGCGTTGTTCCTGGCGGGGCTGCGCGGTGTCGATCAATCCATCGTGCGGGCGGCGCAGATCGACGGAGCGAGCCTGCCAAGTATTTATCTACGAATCATTCTGCCGAGTCTGAGACCGGTGTTCTTCAGCGCCCTGATGATCCTCGCGCATATTGCGATCAAGGCTTTTGATTTGGTGGCCGCAATGACGGCGGGCGGGCCGGGATACGCCTCGGACCTACCGGCCATGTTCATGTATGCCCATACCTTTACCCGCGGGCAGATGGGGCTGGGCGCGGCCAGTGCGATTCTCATGCTCGGTGCGGTGATGGCGATCGTCGTGCCCTATCTCTATTCGGAACTGAGGAACAAGCGCCATGACTAGCCTCGTAGGGCGAAAGCGCCTGACATTCAGCCGGGTGGCGATCTACGCGACGCTGCTGGTGGCGGTCGCGATGTACTTGGTGCCGCTGGTGGTGATGCTGCTGACCAGCTTCAAGACGCCCGACGACATCCGTACCGGCAATCTGCTGTCCTGGCCGGACGTGATGACGGTCATCGGCTGGGTCAAGGCCTGGGATGCGGTTGGGGGCTATTTCTGGAACTCGGTAAAGATCACGGTGCCCGCCGTCATCATCTCCACGCTGCTTGGTGCCCTCAACGGCTACGTGCTGGCGATGTGGCGCTTCCGCGGTTCGCAGCTGTTCTTCGGCCTTCTGCTGTTCGGATGCTTTCTGCCGTTTCAGGTGATTCTGCTGCCGGCGTCCTTCACGCTGGGCCAACTCGGCCTGGCCAACACGACGCCGGGGTTGGTGTTGGTGCACTTGGTCTACGGCTTGGCCTTCACGACGCTGTTCTTCCGCAACTTCTACGTCAGCGTGCCGGATGCCCTGATTCGCGCCGCGCGGCTGGACGGGGCGGGGTTCTTCACGATCTTCGGCAGGATTCTGCTGCCCATGTCCATCCCGACCATCATGGTCTGCCTGATCTGGCAGTTCACCCAAATTTGGAACGACTTCCTGTTCGGCGTGGTGTTTGCCAGTGGCGATACCCAGCCGATTACCGTGGCGCTGAACAACCTGGTCAACACCAGTACGGGCGCCAAGGAATACAACGTCGATATGGCTGCGGCGATGATCGCCGGGCTGCCAACGCTGGTGGTGTACATCCTCGCCGGCAAGTATTTCCTGCGCGGGCTTACGGCCGGCGCGGTCAAGGGTTAGGAGACGAACAACCATGGCTGCACTCGAACTCAGCAACGTCCGCAAGAGCTATCCGGGGAGTTCACATGACACCCTGAAAGACATCGACCTGAAGATCGGTGACGGGGAATTTCTGATCCTCGTCGGGCCTTCGGGTTGCGGTAAATCCACTCTGATGAATTGCATTGCCGGGCTGGAGGACATCACGGGGGGCGAGATTCGCGTCGATGGCGCTGACATCAGTACCGCCAGTCCGAAGGACCGGGACATCGCTATGGTGTTCCAGTCCTATGCGCTGTACCCGACCATGACGGTGCGGGACAACATCGCCTTTGGCCTGAAGATGCGCAAGGTACCGGCGGCCAAGATCGAAGAGGAAGTGTCCCGCGTTGCCCAGTTGCTACAGATCGAGCACCTTCTTGAGCGTAAACCCTCGCAACTGTCCGGCGGCCAGCAGCAGCGTGTGGCCATGGGACGCGCGCTGGCGCGGCGGCCAAAGATCTATCTGTTCGATGAACCCTTGTCCAACCTCGACGCAAAACTGCGGGTCGAGATGCGCACGGAAATCAAGTTGATGCATCAGCGATTGAAGACGACGACGGTCTATGTCACTCACGATCAGATCGAGGCGATGACGCTCGGCGACAAGGTCGCGGTGATGAAAGACGGCGTCGTCCAGCAGTTCGGTACGCCGAAGGACATCTATAACAACCCGGCCAACCTATTCGTGGCGAGTTTCATCGGTTCGCCACCGATGAACTTCGTGCCGCTGCGTCTGAGCAAGCAGGGCGGTGGCTGGAGTGCGCTGCTGGAAAGCGGTCAGGATCGCTGCGAACTGCCGCTGAAGCTCGCCGACGGCGAATCGTTGGAAGGGCGGGATGTGATTCTGGGTATCCGGCCCGAGCAAATAGGTATTGGTGCCGCAGGTGATTTGCCTTCGCTGCGTGCAGAAGTACAGGTGATCGAGCCGACCGGGCCGGACACCATGATCTTCGTAAGCCTCAATCAGACGAAAGTATGTTGCCGCCTCGCACCGGACGCAGCGCCAAACCCCGGCGAAACATTGACGCTGCAGTTCGAGCCGGACAAGGTCCTGCTGTTCGATGCGCAGACGGGGGAGCGATTGGGTGTCGCGCCGGGGAATGGAGCGGCGGGGCGCAACGGAACGGTTACACGGCTGGCTGCCCGCTGAGTGGCACTTCGCTCGGATGAAAAAAGCTCGGTGGCGGGGTGTCTGCGTACCGGCGCCGAACGCGTTCAGATGTTATTTATGCATCGCTCCAGCGGTTGCAGCGAACACCGCTGGGCATGACGACTCGAACCGCAGTGAGCATGAAGCTGAAATGCGGGTCGGAAAGGAGAGCCTTCACCGGCTCAATCCAACGGCAGTAACAACAATAAGAGCTAATTGGAGCGGATATGAAAAAAACCACACGCCTGGGTCTCGCGGTAGCGCTGGGCAGTCTCACCATTTCGTTTACCGTTCAGGCACTGGATTTCAATGGTTACGTGCGCAGCGGCATCGGAGAGTCGAGCGGTAGCGATTCGCAAGCCTGTTTCCAGTTGCCTGGAGCCCCGTCCAAGTATCGCCTCGGCAACGAGTGCGAACAGTATGCAGAGCTTGGATTAAGGCAGGACTTGTTCACGCTCGACGATGGTTCGGTGCTGAGCGTGGAAGGCATGGCTGCGCTCTATAACGAATATGACCATACGCCGAAATTCACCGGCGATCATGGTTGGGCAAGGTTGGTGCAGGCGTATGCCGAGTGGAGCAAAGTGCCGGCACTCAACGGCGGTTCGCTGTGGGCAGGGCGTCGTTTCTACAAGCGAAATGACATCCACATCTCCGATTTCTACTACTGGAATCAGAGCGCCACTGGTGCCGGCATCGAGGATATGGAAATCGGCGGGCTGAAATACAGCTACGCCTTCTCACGCAAGGACAGCGTGTTCCAGGACAACTACATCAATCGCCACGATTTCAACGTCGGCGGCTTCGACAGCAATCCGGGCGGCGAATTGGAGTTCGGCGTCAGCTACATCGACGAGCCTGACCGTGACGAGGCCAATAGTGGCTGGGCCGTTACCGTGCAGCACAAGCAGATCGGGTTCCTGGGAGGCAGCAATACCTTCGCTGTTCAATACGGGGAAGGGCCGGGCACCGGTCTTGGGTATACCGGCGACGTGACGCTGGGCAGCAGCGACACGAGCTGGCGAGTGGTTGAGTTCTTCGACTGGCAAATGACGCCGCGTTTCGGTGGGCAGTTCCAGGCGGTGTACCAGAAGGACAAGCGCCAGAACGGCGGCGATCAAGACTGGATATCGGTTGGCGTGCGCCCGGTCTATGCCTTGACTGAGCAATTCAAGCTGGTCGCCGAAGTCGGACATGATCAAATCGACGCACCGGAAGGCACCCGAAAGCTAACCAAATTCACCGTGGCTCCGACCTGGTCACCGGCAGGCCCTGAGTTCTGGGCTCGTCCGGAGGTGCGCCTGTATTACACCTATGCCCAGTGGAACGACGCGGCGCAGGATGCGGCCAATCTGATGGCTGCTGGCTCCGCGCTGTCGGACACCGGAGCCTTTGGTGGCGACCAGCATGGTTCGAACTTCGGTGTGCAGGTCGAATACTGGTGGAATTGATCACGGCTATAGTTTGATTCCGTTAGAACCTTCGGGCGAAGAGGGCTTCTACTGGCAGGAGCGGTAGAGTCCTCGACTGACCCGGAGGTGGATTTGGGCGATAAGGCGAAGAACCCTTGCATCAGTATCTGCAAACTTAAGGAAGACATCTGCATCGGCTGTGGACGCAGCCGAGACGAGATGAAGGCCTGGAAGGGCATGAAGAACAAGGAACGCAAGGCGGTCAACGTGTTGGCCGCCGAGCGGCTGAAAGCGCTGGGCAAGGTAAGGAAGAAGAAGTGATCAGCTTTCTTCAGATGGATAACGGGTCGCCATCAGACTTTCCTTGATCTTTCGCAGGTGCGGCTGGAAGTCGACACCCCGGCGCAAGGTCACGCCGGCGGCCAGCGCGTCGAGTACGGTCAGTTGAATGATCCGTGAGGTCATCGGCATATAGATGTCGGTGTCTTCAGGTAGCGGTATGTCGAGGCTCAGCGTGCAGACCCTGGCCAGCGGGGAATCAGCCGCGGTCATTCCCAGCACAGAAGCACCGTTGTCGCGGGCGATGGTTGCAGCTTCCACCAGTTCGCGAGTGCGCCCGGTATAGGAAATGATCACGAAGAGATCCCCGGTATGCGCCACCGACGCCAGCATACGTTGCATGAGCACGTCGCTGTGGGCGGTCACCGGCAGATTGAAACGGAAGAATTTGTGCTGCGCATCCAGCGCGACGGATGCAGACGCACCGAGTCCGAAGAAATGAATCTGGCGCGCCTGAATCATTAGATCCACAGCGTGGCTGATCGCTTGCGGATCGATGGCCTGACAGGCGCTGTCGAGCGAAGCGATGGTGCTACCGAAGATTTTCCGCGTATAGGCTTCGGGGCCGTCGTCAGCCTCTACTGCGCGACTGACATAGGCGGCGCCGCTCGCCAGGCTCTGAGCCAGTTGGATCTTGAGTGCGGGATAACCTGCGGCGCCGAAGGAACGGCAGAAGCGGTTTACCGTAGGCTCACTGACCTTGGCCGTTTGGGCCAGTGCCGCAATGCTGTAACGAGTGGCCTGCTGCGGATCGCTCAGTATCACCTCCGCGACTTTCCGCTCCGCTTTGTTCAGCTCGTCGAGCTGATTTTTTATCTGTTCCAAGAGATTTTTCATGCGATCCATGTCTCTTCTTTCAAGGGCGCGCGCCTGCAACTCTTCGAAAAGCTGATGCGAAGCGCGAAAAAATTCGGGTTATGTTGTTTTAATGACAACATTATCTGCTTAAACTGCGCTTACAAAACCTGTAACGCAGCCTAATTTGGTTAATACAAAAAACATGCCTGCTATTACCGTTGACGCAACTACCTTTGCTTTGTTCGGCGCCTTGGGCGACCTGGCGCTGCGCAAGCTGTTCCCGGCACTTTACCAGCTCGATCGAGCGGGACTCCTCAACAGCGATACGCGCATATTGGCGCTTTCTCGCGATAAAGGAGAGCCTTCGGCTCATCTGGAGCGGATCGATCAGGCGTTACGCCGATACATTCCTGCTGCGCAGCTGGACGAAACGGCGCTGGCACGGTTTCAAGCACGGCTGGAGTACATCACGATGGACTTCCGCAGCGCCGAGGATTACGCAGCGCTGGCCGAAACGGTGTCGCGCGACATGCCGCTGATTGCCTATTTTGCTACGCCGGCGGCGGTTTATGGCGCGATCTGCGAGCACCTCGCGGCGGTCGGGCTGGCTGAGCAAACCCGTGTGGTGCTGGAAAAGCCGATCGGCCATGATCTCGAATCATCTCGGGTGGTTAACGACGCGGTTGCGCAGTATTTTCCCGAAACGCGTATCTACCGGATCGACCACTATCTCGGCAAGGAGACGGTGCAGAACCTGATTGCGCTGCGCTTCGCCAACAGCCTGTTCGAGACGCAGTGGAACCAGCATCACATCTCGCACGTCGAGATCACTGTCGCGGAAACTGTTGGTATCGAAGGGCGTTGGGGCTATTTCGATCAGGCCGGACAGCTACGCGACATGATCCAGAACCATCTATTGCAGCTGCTGTGCCTGATTGCGATGGATCCGCCGAGCGACCTCACCGCCGACAGCATTCGCGATGAAAAAGTGAAGGTGCTCAAGGCGTTGGCGCCGATCACGCCGGAGCGTCTGGGTAAACAAGTGGTGCGCGGTCAGTATGTGGCTGGCTCGGTCGGCGGCAAGGCTGTGCCGGGCTATCTGGAAGAGGAAAACTCCAACGCCGAAAGCAGCACCGAAACCTTCGTCGCGCTGCGTGCCGATATCTGCAACTGGCGCTGGTCCGGTGTGCCGTTCTATCTGCGGACCGGCAAGCGCATGGGCGAAAAGGTTTCGCAGATCGTCATCCATTTCAAGGAGCCGCCGTTCTACATCTTCGCGCCTGAGCAACGTTCGCTGATCAGCAACCGCTTGATCATCCGCCTGCAGCCGGATGAAGGCATCTCGCTGCAGGTCATGACCAAAGAGCAGGGGCTCGATAAGGGCATGCACCTTCGTAGCGGGCCGTTGCAGCTGAATTTCTCCGAGACCTACAAGAGTTCGCGGATTCCGGATGCATACGAGCGCCTGTTGCTCGAAGTGATGCAAGGCAATCAGAACCTGTTCGTTCGCAAGGATGAGATCGAGTACGCCTGGAAATGGTGCGATCAACTGATCGACGGCTGGTCGCGCCTTGGCGATGCGCCGAAGGCTTATCCTGCTGGGTCCTGGGGCCCGGTAGCGTCCGTTGCCCTGATTACACGTGATGGGAGGTCCTGGTATGGCGATCTCTGAACTGGAACTGCCGTCGGGGGTGGTTGCCCATAGCCTGCCCGATCCCGACCAGTTGGCGCAGGTATTGGCTGACCGCGTTGCCGGGGCGCTGAGCTACGCTGTCGATACTCACGGCAGCGCTAGCCTAGTGGTATCCGGCGGGCGTAGCCCGATTGCTTTCTTCGAAGCACTGTCGACGCGTCGGCTGGACTGGGCAAAGGTGCAGGTCAGTCTCGCTGACGAACGCTGGGTCGACGTCGACGATCCCGACAGTAACGAAGGCTTGGTGCGGCGCCATCTATTGCAGAGCGCCGCGGCCGATGCGCAGTTGCTTGGCCTTTATCAGCCGGCCGAGACGCTGGAGCAGGCCGCGCAGTTGGCGAATCATCGTTTGGCTGACCTCGGCCAGCCTATTGATGTGCTGGTGCTAGGCATGGGTAACGATGGGCACACCGCTTCGTTGTTTCCTAACAGTCCATTGTTGGAACAAGGGCTTGAGCCCAGCGGCAGTGATCGTTGCCTGCCGATGCTCGCGCCCACTCCGCCGATGCAGCGCCTCAGCATGACCTACCCGTTGCTGGCATCCGCTCGGGTTCAGTGTCTGGCGATCCAGGGCTCGTCCAAGCTGGAGACGCTGCGTCAGGCAATGCGCCTCGAAACCATGCAAATGCCCATCCGTGCATTCCTGCATTCCCCTCTAGAGATCTATTGGTGCCCCTGAGGCCCGAGGACTTTCCATGACCATGGACCAGAAAAACGCACTGATCGAAAAGATCTGTACCGAAGCGCGCATCCTTCCGGTAATCACCATCGGCAGCGAAGAGCAGATCCTGCCACTGGCCGACGCGCTCGCTGCAGGCGGACTGACCGCGCTGGAAATCACCTTGCGCTCGAAACATGGGCTCACCGCCATACGCCGGTTGCGCGAGGAGCGGCCCGACCTCTGCGTAGGGGCTGGCACGGTACTCGACAAGCGCATGATGGATGACGTCGAAGCCGCGGGAGCGCAGTTCATCGTCTCGCCGGGCTGCACGGACGAACTGCTTCAAGCAGGCGTCAACTGTTCCGTACCGCTGCTGGCCGGAATCAGCAACGCATCGGACATCATGCGTGGTTATGCACTTGGTTATCGCCGCTTCAAATTGTTTCCAGCTGAAATATGCGGTGGCGTAGCTGCCATCAAGGCGCTTGGTGGTCCCTTCGCTGATGTGCGCTTTTGCCCGACTGGAGGCGTCAACGCTGCCAACGCCCCCCAGTATCTAGCACTTCCCAACGTAATGTGCGTGGGCGGCACCTGGATGATCGACGGCACGGCGCTGAAGAACGGCGACTGGGGCCTCATTCAGCAAGCCACGGCTGACGCGCTAGCTGCGCTAGACAAACGCTAAGCCGCCTGACCGCTCGGCGCGCCACGCTCTGTGCGCGCCTGATTCTGGCTGCTAAGCTTCCTAGTGCTTTGGCGAATCGGTACGCGTATAGTGCGCGGCCTTTCAATCGGAACTGCCACACCGGGAGGTGCCTAGATGACCGAGCACGAAGATACGACCCCTCATATTGCCCACGGCGAAAAACTACAGAAGGTTCTGGCCCGCCTTGGCCTGGCCTCGCGCCGTGACGTGGAAAGCTGGATTGCCGCTGGCCGAGTCAAGGTTAACGGCACGATCGCAACCCTCGGTCAGCGTGTCGATCTGCATGATGCGATCGCCGTGGATGGCCGTCTGCTCAAGCGCGAAGAAGCCACCGAGGTGGTCCGCCGCGTCCTGATTTACAACAAGCCGGACGGCGAGATTTGCACCCGCGACGATCCGGAAGGGCGTCCGACTGTGTTCGATCGCTTGCCCCGTCCGAAAGAGGGGCGCTGGATCAATATCGGACGCCTCGATATCAATACGACCGGTCTGCTGCTATTCACCACGGATGGCGAGTTGGCCAACCGTCTGATGCATCCTTCCTACGAGATGGACCGCGAGTACGCGGTTCGGGTACGCGGTGAGGTCGACGAGGAAATGATTGAGCGCCTGAAAACAGGCGTCATGCTCGAAGACGGCCCGGCGCGTTTCACCGATATCCAGCAGGCACCCGGTGGTGAGGGTTTCAATCACTGGTACCACTGCGTGGTGATGGAGGGCCGGAACCGCGAGGTGCGCCGTCTGTGGGAATCGCAGGGGCTCGTTGTCAGCAGACTAAAGCGTGTACGGTTCGGGCCGGTGTTCATGACTTCGGATCTCCCTATGGGTCGCTGGCGGGAGATGACTCAGAGCGAAGTCGACATCCTCAGCGAAGAGGTCGGTCTCAAGCCGGTGGCGTTGCCGGGCATGAAGGCCAAGACCAAGGATAAGCTCGACCGCATGCAGCGCAAGGTGGCCAAGCCTCTTGGTCGCGGCGAGCGTCGTCCACGAGTCTTGCGTTCGGCCCATGACGCTGATGTGCCGAGTAGCGGCGACAAAGGACGCCGCTTGCGTGATGACCAGCCTGCACGCAAGCCGCGTGATGCAGACGAGCGCAGCAAACCTGGCCGCGGTACCCCCGTGGCGGAGCGCCCAAGCGCTGTGGGTCGCAATCGCGGCAAGCCATCGCCAGCCAAGCGCAATGGCCCGCCCAATACCGAGGGACAACGTCCTGGTTTTGGACGCGGTGACCGTCCCAAGCGTCCGTGACGAATAGAGCGTGACGCAATGAAGGGGTGAGATCGTAATGACTCACCCTTTTTGTTTGGCCAATCCTATGTCTTTGTTAGACAGCAGCGGCTCTGATCCGGTTGCGACCGTCGCGTTTGGCCTGGTAAAGCGCCTGGTCGGCTCGCAATAGCAAGTCTTCCTGAGATTCGTACGGACGATAGGTTGCGCAACCAAGGCTGGCCGATAGTCGAACCTGTTTTTCTCCAATGAGAAAAAGCAGGTTTTGGATTGCGGCTCGGATGCGTTCGGCTACGATGGCAGCTGCTTCGAGGCCAGTATTGGATAGCACGAGCACGAACTCCTCGCCACCAAACCGGAAAACCATATCGACGTTACGCAACTGCTCCTTGAGCAACAGCGCAGCTGCCCTGAGCGCGGCGTCCCCGGCCTGGTGTCCGTAGCGGTCGTTAAGATCCTTGAAATGGTCCATGTCCAGCATGACGACCGACAGGGCTTGGCCATGGCGCCGGGACAGTTCGGCTTCCCGTGTCAGGCTTTGCTCCAGTGCCGCACGATTTCCCGTACCCGTCAACGGATCCCTGAGTGATGCTTGAATGGCGCGTCGATACAGCAGCGCATTACGTACCGGGAACAGCATGCAGCCAATGGCGCGTTCCAACTCGCTCAGCGTCCACTCACAAAAGGGGGCATGGTTGAACACGCGCAGTTCGCCGAGGCAATCCTCTTGATTGGAGAGTGAGTAGCTCATATCGAAACCCGCCGTCTCACCAAGCTGAAGATGGCAATCGGTGTCAGCGTGGTGGTAGGCAAGGGCACACGACGGGATCAGGTGGCGGATTTCATCCAGAAAGAATCCCCACAACCGATCGATCTCCAGGCTGGTCTGCAGGCGTGCCGCCAGATTGTCCAGGCTGGAAAAGTTGGGTCGCGGTATGGAAAAGGCTTCGTTGAAGCTGATTTCCAGACGTCTTGCACGGGCAGTCCCGATATCGACGGTGGTGTTGTTCTGTTTGTCTGCCAGCATGGAAGAAACCTCGGACGCAAACTGCGCTGATAGAGGTGCTATGCGAATTCAATGCCAAAGAAAAAAGATGATGTTTATCAAGAGCTTATAAAAATGAGGGGTATGCGGGAGGCGGTAGCTGTCAGCGAAACGGCAGGATGATGCCAATTTGGCATGCCTGCCGTTGTCATTGCGACGGGAAACAGGCGTTTCTGGCTAGTTATTACTGCGCGTCGAGCGCTTGCCCGTTGATGCCAGCGCTATCTGGCCCCATGAGGTAGAGATAGACCGGCATGATGTCGGCCGGTAAGGGATTGACGGCCGGATTCTCGCCGGGATAGGCCTTGGCACGCATGTCGGTGCGTGTCGCTCCCGGATTGATGCTGTTGCTGCGGATTGAGCCAGTGCCGTCGAGCTCGTCCGCCAAGACCTGCATCAATCCTTCGGTCGCGAACTTCGATACGGCGTAACCGCCCCAGTAAGCCCGACCTTTACGCCCGACGCTACTCGATGTGAATATCACCGAGGCGTCATTTGCCAGTTTCAACAGCGGCAACAGCGTGCTGGTGAGCATGAAGGCGGCGTTGACGTTTACTTGCATGACTCGCATGAAGTTATCGCCGGACAGCTGTTCGATCGGTGTACGCGGACCAACGATGCTCGCGTTATGCAGCAGGCCGTCCAATCGTCCGAACTCTCGTTCGACCGTTGCCGCGAGCTCGTCGTACTGATGCGGTAATGCAATTTCCAGATTAAAAGGGATTACTGCTGGTTGCGGCCAGCCGGCGGCTTCGACCTCGTCGTATACCCGGTTGAGGTTTTCCTCGCTTTTACCCAGCAGCAGAACGGTTGCACCATGCGCTGCGTAGGCTTTGGCTGCAGCTTCGCCTATTCCGCGTCCGGCACCAGTGACCATGATGATCCGATCCTTGAGCAGGTCGGGGCGGGCTGAGTACTCGAACATCTGAAGCCTCATATAAAGGATGTGGGCAGTTGCCCATCGATAGTGATCGAAAGAAAATAGCCAGGCTAGCGCTGTCAGCTGGTCCAAGTCGTGCGATTCAGCAAGGCGCGCAGTTCCAGAGGGTGATCGACAACCACGTCCGCGCCCCATGTGTCGGGATCGTCATCAGGATGGATGTAGCCATAACGCACTGCGGCTGTGCGGCTACCCGCTGCACGCCCGGATTCGATGTCGCGCAGGTCATCGCCAACGAACAGCACGGTGGAAGGATCCAGATCTAGCTGACTACATGCCAGAAGCATCGGCTCCGGGTCGGGCTTGCTCTTGCTGACGTGGTCAGGGCAGACAAGCACGGCAGAGCGCGATGCAAGACCTAGTTGATGCATGATCGGCTCAGCGAAACGCACCGGCTTATTGGTGACGACTCCCCAGATTAGGTTCGCTTGCTCGATATCAGTCAGAAGTTCCGACATGCCGTCGTAGAGCTGACTTTCGACCGCGCAATGGTGCTGATAGCGATCCAGAAACTCCAGTCGCAGAGTTTCGAATTCATCCGATAGCGGATCAACGTCGAAGGCGCTGAGCACCATCGCCCGTGCTCCACCGGAAACGACATCGCGCACGTCTTGGTCCGGAACCCGAGCGAGGCCTCGTGCCAGACGCATCGCTTGTGCAACCGCGATGAAGTCCGGAGCGGTATCGAGCAGCGTACCGTCCATGTCGAATAACACCGCGCGCAGACGCATCATGCCTCCCGGAGTGTCTGGATCATATAGTTCACATCTACATCTGGTGACAGCTTGTAGTGTTTCGTCAGCGGGTTGTAGGTCAGGCCGATGATGTCCTTGACGGCGAGCCCGACGTCGCGGCTCCAAGCTCCTAGTTCCGATGGACGAATGAACTTGCGATAGTCGTGGGTGCCACGCGGCAACAATTGGAGCATGTATTCGGCGCCGATGATGGCAAATGCGTAGGCCTTCGGGTTGCGGTTGATGGTCGAAAAGAATACCTGTCCGCCAGGTTTCACCATTTTGTAGCAGGCCCGGATGACCGAAGCGGGGTCGGGTACATGTTCGAGCATTTCCAAGCATGTCACGACATCGAATTGCTCCGGCATCTCCTCGGCCAACGCCTCGGCGGTGATCTGCCGGTAGTCAACTTCCAGGCCTGATTCGAGTAGGTGCAGTCTGGCAACGGAAAGTGGAGCCTCGCCCATGTCGATTCCCATCACCGTGGCGCCGCGCAGGGCCATGGCCTCGCTGAGAATCCCTCCGCCGCAGCCAACGTCCAGAACACGCTTGCCAGCCAGCGAAATGTGCTCGTCGATCCAGTTGACCCGAAGTGGATTGATTTCATGCAGCGGCTTGAACTCGCTTTCGCGGTCCCACCAGCGGTGGGCGAGTGCTTCGAATTTAGCGATTTCGGCGTGGTCGACGTTGCTCATGATCTGTTCCGTTTGAAAGCTTGGATGAGAGGCTTGTCCGAGTTGCTGATGTCGCCAGCTTCGGTCAGCAAAAAGCTCTGATGGCGCGCTTCGTATACGTAAGTTTGTCGCGGCGAGCGGTGGGAGCGTACCCGGCTCAATGTTTGGAACGGATTTTCTCCCCCCATTCCTTGGCGGTGGTGATTAGACGTTCTTCGTCCATACGCACCAGCCGACGATCATCGAGTAGCTGTTTGCCGCCCACCCATACATGGCGTACGCAGTCGCGACTGCTGGAATAGATTAGCTGAGACACTGGATCGTAGACGGGCTGCTGCGCAAGGCGGGACAAATCGAATGCGACCATATCTGCAAACTTTCCAATCTCCAGCGATCCGGTGTGATCATCGAGCCCAAGTGCACGAGCACCATTGAGCGTGGCCATGCGCAGTGCACGGTGGGCATCGAGGGCGGTAGCCGAATTCGCGACCGCTTTTGCAAGCAGGGCGGCAGTGCGAGTTTCGCCCAACAAATCGAGGTCATTGTTACTGGCTGCGCCATCGGTACCTATCCCGACATTAACCCCTGCTTCCCATAGACGTTCGACCGGGCAAAAACCGCTGGCCAATTTCAGGTTCGATTCAGGGCAATGAATTACACTGCAGTTGTGCTCAACCAGCAGGGCAATATCATCATCATCTATCTGAGTCATGTGAACGGCCTGGAAGCGTGGCCCCAGGAGCTGAAGGCGAGCCAGGCGGGCAAAGGGACGCTCGCCATGCTGCTTCAGCGCCTCTTCTACTTCATGTGCGGTTTCATGGACGTGCATATGAATGCCGATATCCATCTCAGCCACCAATGTCCGAATGCTTTCCAGCTTGTCGTCTGATACCGAATAAGGCGCATGCGGTCCGAAAGCGATGCTCAGGCGCGGGTGGTGCTTGAGGTCATCGAACAGTGCCACCCCCTTGCGAAGCGCCTCATCAGCGTCGCGCGCTCCGGGGATAGCGAAATCCATCACTGGAATCGTTATCTGCGCTCTAATTCCGTGCTTATGCACAAGTTGGCTGACCACTTCGGGAAAGAAATACATATCGGAAAAACAGGTGATGCCGCTCTGCAACTGCTCCGCGATTGCCAACTCGCTGCCTGCCGTCACAAACGCTTCGTTGACCCATCTGCTTTCCGCCGGCCAGATGTGCTCGCGTAGCCAGGTCATCAGCGGCAGGTCATCTGCCAGCCCTCGAAACAATGTCATCGCAGCGTGGCCGTGCGCATTGACCAATCCGGGCGCTAGCAACATTCCGGAAAGATCGCGTGTTTCCTTAGCGGTATATTTGGCGGCGTCCTCACGGGGGGCTATTAGGACGATTCGTCCGTCGCGGACACCTAGCGCATGGTTTGTCAACACAACACCCGCTGGCTCGACTGGAACGAGCCAAGTAGGAAGCAGCATCAAGTCGAGCTGGTCAGCGGGCGTATAAGACATATCTTCCATCTGATGGACTGAGAGGAGCGCCAGTGTAAAGCCTGTCGAACTTGGTTTGAAGAATGAAGAGAACCCCGAAGCCGACTGTATATATAAGCACTTCGCAGCGAGGGTGCTAAGGCTAAATACCCGTTGACATGAATTTCTGAGTGCCTATAATGCGCACCTTCTCCGGCGCAGGCCTTAGGCGAAACCTCTTGTAAATCAAGAAGTTAGCAAAAATTAAGGCTTGCACGGACGGCGAATTCAAGTAGAATGCGCCGGGCTGACAGGGTGGCGATTGAGTCCTGTTGGTGGCTTCGGTCAGGTTGATCGAAAGCGGATTTGCGAGGCGGTTGACAGTGAGTTTGAACGCTGTATGATTCGCCTCCCGCTGACGAGAGACGCTAGGTTGATCGGAAGCGCAAGCGGTTGAGAAGAAAGAAAAACTTCTTCAAAAACAGCTTGACGAGACACAGGGCTGCTGTAGAATGCGCGGCCTCGGTTGAGACGAAAGACTTGATCGAAACGCTCTTTAACAACTGAATCAAGCAATTCGTGTGGGTGCTTGTGAGGTAAGACTGGTAGTCAGCAAGATTATCAGCATCACAAATACTCAACGAGAAATCATTGAGTGCTCTTCTTGAGTTTACTTGGGAAGAGATTTGCGATTGCTGAGCCAAGTTTAGGGTTTTCTCAAAACCCAAG
>NZ_JAMOII010000006.1 GCF_024448985.1 Stutzerimonas stutzeri | reverse complement strand
CCGGGTGCACTGATGGATTTTTACGGGATGACCGAAGGCGGCGGCACCTGCATCCTTTCTGCACATGAATATCCGCACAAACTGCACACCGTCGGCAAGCCGGCCGAAGGGCACGACATTCGCGTGATCGACGATGAGGGCAACGAGCTGCCCCCTGGCGCTATCGGCGAGGTAGTCGGGCACTCGCCAGCGATGATGATCGGCTACCTGAACAAGCCTGAGAAAACCGCCGAAGCTGAGTGGTTCGACGCCAGCGGCAAGCGCTTCATCCGCACGGGGGACATCGGGCGCTTCGACGATGACGGCTTCCTGACCCTGCTCGATCGCAAGAAGGACATGATCATCTCCGGCGGCTTCAATTTGTATCCGAGCGATCTCGAAGCGATCCTGCGCGAACACCCTGCGATAGCGGACGCAACCGTGGTCGGGATGCCATCCACCCGCTGGGGCGAAACGCCGGTGGCCTTCGTGGTGCTGAAGCCCGGCGCGACGGAAACGCCGCAAGCGCTACTGGACGGGTTCAACAGCCGTGTTGGCAAAACCCAGCGGCTGGCCCGCCTGGAACTGACTGACGAGCTGCCACGCAGCGCCATTGGCAAGGTGCTCAAGCGCGAGCTACGTGATCGCTACCTAGCCGAGCATGGCATAGCGGACTGAGCGGACCGGCAACGCCGGCCGTACGGCCGGTGGATGACAAAACCCCGCTAATCCGGCGCGAAGCTCGGAGTGTGCTTTTGTTGGAGGCCCGCCCTCAGGGCGAAGCTCTTTAGCCGGCAGACAATCCGCTTTCGCCACGGGCCGCGCCTCCCACCGGAGCGAGCCCGTGCCAGGCTCCTCAATAGCCGCGCTGGATATCGATAACGCCGCTTATGGATTGCCCCCTCTCCAGCGCCGCGATCTTGCCGGCGATCTGCTCGATGGTCGCTTCGCGAAGGGTGCGCGCCGAGACATGCGGCGTGATGGTCACTTGCGGCATATTCCAGAATGGATGCGTTGTGGGTAGCGGTTCCTCACGGAACACGTCGAGCACGGCGCGGGCCACGCGGCCTTCTTCGATGGCGCTGCAGAGATCCTGATCCACTAGGTGCTCACCGCGACCGACGTTGATCACCACCGCATCGGGTCTGAGCCGGGCCAGTAGCGAATAGTCGATCAGATCGCGAGTGCTGTCGGTCAATGGCAGCGTGTTGACCAGCACTCGGGTCTCGGCCAGAAATCCGTCAAGCTCCGACTCACCAGCGAAACTACGCACGCCGTCTATGGCGTAGGTGGAGCGCGCCCAGCCACAAACCGGATAGTCCAGTCCCGCCAGTGTGCGGGCGACACGTTGGCCGATGTGCCCCAGCCCGAGCACGCCCACTGGCCACCCGCTGCGTTCGATTGGCCGGCGCAACTTCCATTGCCCTGCAGTCTGTTGCTCGCGGTAGGCATCCATGTCGCGGCTGATGCCGATCACGTGATAGGCAACATACTCGGCCATCTGCACGGCCATGCCGGCGTCTTCCAGGCGCACCACCGGAACATCACGCGGCAGGTTCGGCACCTGGACCAGGGCGTCTACGCCTGCGCCGAGATTGAAGATGGCCTTGAGCTGCGGCTCCTTTTCAAACAACGCGGCCGGCGGATGCCAGACGATGGCGTAGTCGGCGCCGCAGCTCGGCATGTCCGGATGCCAGACCTGAATCTTTGCATTCGGCAGATGCTGCTGGATCAAGTTGGTCCAGCGTTCGGGCTTGGGATCGGCGGCAACAAACAGGATTTTCATAGGCACTCAGCTTCCACTCTTCTGAAAGGATTTGGTCTGCACGACGGCAGACAGGTCATAGCGCCAATCGAAGCTATATCGCGTAAACGTGGCCTTTAGCCTCAAGCAGACGCAAGAGCGCCGGCCAGGTCAGCTTGGCGGCGCTGCCCAGTCCAGCCGATTGCTGGCGAGTGGTCTCGATGGCAGCGGCAGAAGGCATGTGGGTCGGCCCGCAGGACTGGGCGCGCACCTGGATCTCGCACGCCTTCATCAGGAAGTAGAGGTAAGTGAAGGCTTCGGCTACGGTTGCCCCGGCGGTAAGCACCCCATGGTTGCGCAAGATCATCATCTGCTTGCTTCCAAGATCGGCGATCAGCCGCTCACGCTCGCTGAGGTCCAGCGCTACACCCTCATATTCATGATAGGTAATGTGATCCAGACAGAGCATGGCCGTCTGGCTCAGCGGCAGCAGGCCGTCACGATGCGCCGAGACCGCCGTGCCATCGGCCGCATGCAGGTGCATGACCGCTCCGGCGTCTTCGCGTCCCATGTGAATGGCGCTGTGAATGGTGAAACCGGCTGGATTGACCCGGTGCAGGCTGCCGCTCTGGACGATTTGGCCTTCACGGTCGACCTTCACCAGCGATGAGGCGGTGATTTCCTGGAACAGCAGGCCGTACGGGTTGATCAGGAAGTGATGTTCCGGCCCCGGCACACGGGCCGACAGATGAGTGAACACCAAGTCGTCCCAGCCAAAGTGCGCCACCAGCCGATAGGCCGCGGCGAGGTCCTTGCGCACTTGCCATTCCGCGTCCCGATTGTTCCGATTCGTCGAAGTTGAATCTTGCATAGCATCCTCTCCATTGGTCTCGAAGGCGCTCAGTGGCGCATGGCCTGCAATCGGTACGCAGTCGTCAGGCCTCTTGCGCGCTGGCGGCATGCTTGCGGTTTTCCTCTTCCTGCAAGGCGCGCCACATCAGCTTGCCGGTGGATGAACGCGGCAGTGACGGGACGAACTCCACATAGACAGGCGCCTTGTAGGCGGCCATCTCCGCCTTGCACCAGTCGATGATGTCTTGCTCGGTAACCTGTCCAACCTGACCGTCACGCAGCACCACGCAGGCCTTCACCGTCTCGCCGCGCTTGGGGTCGGGACGCGAAATGACGCAGCACTCCTGGATTGCCGGGTGGCGGTACATCAGGCTCTCCACCTCAGACGGCCAGACCTTGAAACCCGAGGCGTTGATCATGCGCTTGACCCGATCGACCAGGAAGAAATAGCCCTCCTCGTCGTAGTAGCCCATGTCGCCCGTGCGGAAAAAGCGCTTGCCGTCCAGTTCGATGAAGGCGCGCTCGGTCTCCTCTGGCCGGTTCCAGTATCCGGCAAAGAGCTGTGGTCCATAGCTGATGATCTCTCCCACTTCGTTGGGGCCGAGTTCGGCCTGAGTGTTCAGGTCGATGACGCGGCTGTCGACATCGAACACCGGAATGCCGAGGCACTGCGCCTTGGGCCGCGGCACCGGATTGATATGGGTGGCCGCGATGGTTTCCGACAACCCGTAGCCCTCGATGTAGCGCAGGCCGGTGAGCCGGTGCAGCTTCTCCTCCACCGCCTTGGGCATCGCCGCGCCACCGCCGCCGACACTGACCAGACTGGACAGGTTGTAGCGCTCCAGATCCGGATCGGAGAGAAAGTCGATGGCCATCGTGGCGATGTTGACCCAGCCGGTCACCTTGTGCCGCTCGATCAGCTCTGCCGCCACCTTGCGGTCCCAGCGGGTCATGATCACTGCGGTGCCGCCGTTATAGATCGGCCCGCTCATGGCGCCCTGCATGCCGGTCACATGGAAGTACGGCAGCGTCGCGAGAATCACCGATTCACTGGTGCTGTTGGTCCAGACCACGCGGTGGATGATCGTCGCCATGGCCGAGCGATGGGTGTGCATGCAACCCTTCGGCGCGCCGGTAGTGCCGGAACTGTAGGGAAACACGCAGAGATCGTTGGGGCCGGCCGTGTGGGGGCCCGGTGTATGGCCAGCACGGATGGCCTCATTCCAGCCGATGCCGCCAGTGAAGCTCGGTGTGACCGCTGCTGCCTGGACTTCAGCCGGCAGGGCCAGGTCGGTGGATTGCCGCACGTATTCGGAATAGGCCGCGACGACCACATGGCGCAGCTGCGCCGTGCCGACCAGCGGCGCGATGAAGCCGGTCAGCTCCTGCCCGCAGAGACTCACCGTAGCGCCGGTGTCGTGCAGGTAATGCTCCAGCTCGGCGCTGTGGTTCATCGGGTTGACCGGCACCACCACCGCGTCTGCGCGAAGAATCGCGTAGTAGGCGATGGTGAACTGCGGTGAGTTCTGCATGTACAACAGCACCCGATCACCCTTGGCGACCCCCAGGTCCTGCAGATAGCCGGCCAGCGCTTCCACTTCACGCAGCAGCTCGGTGTAGGTGATCAGGGTGTCGTAATAGATGATCGCCGTCTTGTCCGGAAAACGCCGCGCGGATATTTCCAGATTGGCGAACAGACTGGTTTCCGGCACCGTCAGATGTTTCGGCAAATCATCGGGCCAGACCGCGTGATGACGAGTGAACATTAAAGAACTCCTGAATCGCTATGGACGGCCAGTTCGGCCATGGCCCGTTCTTCGCCCCACTCGAGCCAGCCCCGGGTGTCGCGCAAGGGAGTGATGGCGATGCGCTTCTCGCGCAGCGCGGTGACATCGAGTTCGGGATCGACGAGGTGCGCCGAAGAGTGCTCGAAACCGAGCCACCAGTAAGGTAAGCCTCGACCGTCCCGGCCCGCCTGCAGCCGTGGGCGGGCGATCGAGCCGCGTGATTGCTTGGTCATCCGCAAGTGGCTGACCGCATCAGCCGGGCAGGCCGGAAAGTTGAGGTTCCAGCAGCAACCGCCCTCCTCCCGACGCGCCCAGAGCGCACGGATCGTGGTTTCAGCATAAGTTTCGACACAGGACCAGTCGATACTGGTGCGGTCGAGAAAGGCCTGGCTCAGCCCGATGGCGGGTAGCCCCAGCAGGTCGGCACTGAGCACCGCACCCAAGGTCCCGGAATACGGCACCGAGTCGCCGATATTCGCCCCGCTGTTGATGCCGGACAGGACCAGCTCCGGCGGTGAATTCTGCAGCCATTCAGCCATCGCGAACATGACGCAGTCAGACGGTGTACCGGAGACGGCGAAGCGCCTTTCCCCATGGTGATACACCCGCAACGGCGAATGCACTGAGATGCCCTGGCCAGTGCCGCTCTGGTCGTGCTCGGGCGCCACAACCCAGACTTCTTCGGCCAGTTGCGCAGCGATCCGCTCGAGCAGTGCGAGCCCCGGTGCGGCGATGCCGTCATCGTTGGTCAGCAGCACGCGCCGCAGCAATGGACCGGTCATGACAGTGCTCCCTTGTCACCGCTCTGGGCGATGCGCCAGCCGGCTTCTGCAAGCAAACCGGCGCGCTGGCCGACCTGCAGCGCATCGGCATTGCTGGCATTGCCCTGCAACGCACGGGCGTAAACGCCTTGCAGAATCGCCGCGAGCCGGAATAGCGAAAAGGCCACGAAGACATGCCACTGCGCAACATCAGCGCGCCCGCTCTGCCGACAGTAGCGCTCAAGAACCTCCTGCTCAGATGGGATGCCCTGCGCGTGCAAGTCGGTGCCAACCAATCCACGCAGGCCATCGACACCGGCTGGCAGGTGATAAGGCAGGCAGAAATAAGCGAGATCGGCCAGCGGATGGCCCACGGTGGACAGCTCCCAGTCGAGAATTGCCGCTACCTTCGCCTGCCCCGGCTCGAAGATCAGATTACCGAGGCGGTAATCGCCATGAGCGATAGCGCACTCATCGTGCTGCGGCACTTGCTCAGGCAACCACTGCATCAGCCGTTCCATTTCAGGCATGTCGCCTGTGCGGGACGCCTGATACTGGCCGGACCACCGCTTTACCTGCCGGGCGAAATAACCCTGCGCCTTGCCGAAATCGGCAAGCCCGACCGCTTCTACATCCACCTGATGCAGCTCGGCCAGCGTATCGACAGCGGCGAGATGGATCGGCTGTCGTTCCTCGACGCTCATGCCCTCCAACGCCGGGTGGCTGAAAATCCGGCCTGTCACATGATCCATCAGGTAGAAAGCGGTGCCGATGATGCTGTCGTCCTCGCACAGCAGATGCACGCGCGGCACCGGCACGCGGGTGTGCTCGGACAGCGCGCGGATCACCTTGTATTCGCGCTCGACCATGTGCGCGGAAGGCAGCACCTTGCCTGGCGGCTTTTTGCGCAGCACATAACGGCGCCCGGCGCTCTCTAATAGATAGGTAGGGTTGGACTGACCACCCTGGAACTGAAGAATGCTCAGTTCTTCACCCATCTCCGGCACGTGCAAGCGCAGATACCGAGCCAGCGCGACCTCATCGAAGCGATGTGCCGGCAGGACCTCAATCAGTTCCGGTTCGCTCATTACCGGCCCCTCAGCATGCGGTTTCGCCGCCATCGGCGACGATTACCTGGCCGGTGATATAGGCACTGGCCGGCGCTGCAAGGAACACCGCCAAACCGGCGATATCCACCGGCTCGCCGATACGTCGTAGTGGCGTCTTTTCGGCGGCGCGGCGTACCCGCTCCGGATCATCGAGCAGTGCCTTTGCAAAATCGGTACGCACCAGCCCCGGCGCGATGGCGTTGACGCGAATGCCCTTGGGGCCCCACTCGGCAGCCAGATTGCGTGCCAGCGCCGCTTCGGCTGCCTTGGACACACCGTAGGTGCCGATCACGGTATTGCCTCGCAGGCCGGCAATACTGGAAAGCATGATCACCGCACCCTCACCGCGCTCGGCCATCTGCGGCAGGACCATGTTGGACAGCCAGAAGGTGCCCTTGACGTTGGTGTCCATGATCTTGTCCCAGGCGTCGTCGGTCAGCTCGCTGGTTGGACCATAGACAGGGTTGGTGGCCGCGTTGCAGACCAGTACGTCGATGCGCCCCCAAGTTTGCAGGGTGGTGTCGACCAACCGCTGCAGGTCTTCCTTGCGGCCTACGTGGCAAGGTACCGAGATGGCCTCGTAGCCGGCAGCGTTGAGTTCGCCCGCCACCGCCTCGCAGGCATCGGCCTTGCGGCTGGAAATGACGACGCGGGCGCCGCACCGGGCCATCTCTTCGGCGATGGAGCGGCCAATACCGCGAGTGGAACCGGTGATCAGCGCCACCTTTCCGGTCAGATCAAATAGCGGATTATTCATGACTGCATCCTTCTTATAGGTTTTGTCGGAGGCTCAGCGCTTTTTGGAGTAGTTCTGCAGCTCCAGCTTGGCGATGGTGTCCAGATGCACCTCATCCGGGCCGTCCGCCAACCGCAGGGTCCGCTGATGAGCCCAGGCCGCCGCCAGGAAGCTGTCCTGGCAGACGCCCTTGGCGCCGTGAACCTGAATGGCGCGATCAAGCACCCGCAACGCCATGCTCGGTGCGGCGGCCTTGATCATGGCAATTTCCTGCCGCGCCACTTTGTTGCCGACCGTGTCCATCATGCGCGCCGCTTTGAGCGTTAATAGGCGGGTCTGCTCGATTTCGATACGCGAACGGGCGATGTCCTTGCGGATCGAATCGAAATCCGCCAGCGGCTTGCCGAACGCCACGCGGGAATGAACGCGCTCGCACATGGCTTGCAGCGCGCGCTCGGCCACACCGATGGTGCGCATGCAGTGGTGGATGCGGCCTGGGCCGAGACGACCCTGAGCAATCTCGAAACCACGGCCCTCGCCCAGCAACATATTGCTCGCCGGGACGCGGACATTGTTGTAGTGAATCTCGGCATGACCGTGAGGCGCGTGGTCGTAACCAAATACGTGGAGCGCGCGGGTGATTTCCACGCCGGGCGTATCCAGCGGCACGAGGATCATCGACTGCTGCCGATGGCGCTCGGCCGTGGGATCGGTCTTACCCATGACAATGGCGATCTTGCAGGAGGTTGCCATCGCGCCGGACGACCACCACTTGTGCCCGTTGATCACATACTCGTCACCTTCGCGGCGGATCTCGCAGGCGATATTGGTGGCGTCGGACGAGGCCACGTCAGGTTCCGTCATGGAAAAGCAGGAGCGGATCTCGCCATCGAGCAAAGGCTTGAGCCACTGCTCCTGCTGTTCCGGCGTGCCATAGCGCGTCAACACCTCCATGTTGCCGGTGTCCGGCGCCGAGCAGTTGAAGACCTCAGCAGCGCCGTGGGAGCGCCCCATGATTTCGCAAAGATGGGCGTATTCGAAATTGGTCAGCCCGGCGCCAAACTCACTCTCTGGCAGGAACAGGTTCCATAGCCCCTGCGCCTTGGCTTTGTGCTTGAGCTCTTCGAGGATCGGCGGCGGCGCCCAGCGATCCGCTGCGGTGGCGACCTGTTCATGAAAGAGATGTTCGTTGGGATAGACATGCTCTTCCATGAAAGCCGTCAGCTGTTCATGAATCTGGAGCGCTTTACCAGTCAATTCATACATCGCCGTTCTCCTTCTTGTTGTTTTGCGAGGGCAACGAAAATGGCACCCCTTGCGGATGCTCGCTGCCGGAGCGCAGGCGGAAAGTCGCTTCGCCGATCGCCAGCAGACGATCATCCTGGTCGCGTACTTCGCCGGAACTGTTGAAAATTCGGTTGCCACCGGCACGCCGCTTACCGATGGCGCGGATGACGCCGCCTGAACACTGGCCGGTAAAAGTCGTGTTGAGTACCAACGTCATGGCCTTGCGCACGCGCCCTGGGTAAGGACAGTAGGTGCCTGCCTCGGCCAGTACCACATCAAGTAGCGATGTCAGCACCCCGCCATGGAGCACACCTGCCATGTTCAGATGGCAAGCCTGCACATCCAACTCAATAACCGCCTCGTTTTCAGACCAAGACACCTGACGATAGCCAAGCACCTGATGAAAGCCCGGCAAATCCTTGCCTCCGCTAATCGGCTGGTGATCGCTCGGGGCCTCGCTCGTCAGCTGATCCACGTCCACTCCGTTCATCGGGCAGGTTTCGGGCGTAAGGTCGTGGTGGGCGTCCAGGCATGCCTCAATTCCTTCCCGATAGTTCTGATGTCGAGCCGCATAGCGTGTCCTCTGGATTGTTTTTATGACGAATCCGCTTCCTTTTGAAGCTGGCATGCCTGAAACGATGCGTCAATTCGAAATCCAGTTCCATCAGGCAGAATTATGACGACCCACAAACAGAACCGTCTAAGCTCAATGTCGAAGTGCCATAGCGCCATTCAGCCAAGCGGTTGGACATATTGGGAAAGATATGAAAGATGACGATAGCGCTCTGCTGGTGGTTGAAAAAGCTGCACGCTATGTTAGCTTTCGGATAACTATGCAGAAATTAGTTTTGCTGTGCGAAACAGAGAGCGATGCAAGTGCAAGAAAGTGGCCGTCAGCCAGACAATTACAACAAGAGGACGCGTTATGAAATCCATGCTCAAGAAGTTACTCGTACCCGCTAGCCTGGTCGCGCTGGCGATCGGTGCGGTTGCACCGCAGATGGCCGCCGCGCAGGACGTCGCCAAATGGCGTGTCCAGTCCCATTGGCCGAGCGCCAGCAGCTCCTATAAAGACAGTCTGGTTCGCCTGAAGACTGAGCTCGAACGACGTACCGAAGGCCGCCTGCAATTGCAGCTGTTCGAGGCCGGCGCTCTGTTCAAAGATACGGAAACCTTCAACGCGGTCAGCCGCGGTATCTTGCAGATGGGCACGATCTCCCCCGGTTACGCCCAGGACAAAATAATCTTGGCCGGTATCGCCTCCGGTCTGCCCTTCGCCTTCCGCAACGTCTGGGAAGCCGCGTATTTCCACAAGCACATGGGCTTCGAAGACATGCTTCGCGAGGAAGCGGCCAAGCACAACGTGTACTGGTCGACTGACAAGGTTTACCCCACCGAGATGGTTGTGAAGAAGCCAATCAACAGCTGGGAAGACTTCACCAAGCTGAAGATCCGCTCCTCGGGCGCGCTGCAGAAATTCCTCAGTGAAGCCGGTGCTTCAACCACCTTCCTGCCGGGTAGCGAACTCTATCCTGCGCTGGACACCGGCGTGGTCGACGCTGCGCATTGGGGCGCCGCCCAGGGTGCGGCGAGCATGAGCTTCTATGAAGTGACCAAGTACCACGTCAAACCGGCACTAAACATTGCCGGTACCGATGTGATCATTGTCAGCCAGAAGGCGCTCGACGCGCTGTCCGAGGAAGATCAGAAAGTCGTCAAGCAGGTCCTGGACGAGCAGTTCTGGTTCCGTACCAACGAGTACCTGTATCAGGAGCAGATTGCCCTCTCCAACGCCATCAAGGAACACGGTGTTGAGGTCAACACGCTACCCGATGACGTTCAGAAGCGCCTGACCGAAGTCGCGCAGAAGACTTGGGACGCCGAAGGCAAGCGCAGCGAAAACGCGGCCAAGGCGCTACAGATGCTCAAGACCATGCTTGGCGATCTCGGCTACCTCTGACCTGACAAGCTCACCAGCGCACCCGGCATTCGTGATGGCGCCACTCAATCCTGCCATCACGGGCGCCCGGTGCGGGTTCGCTCCCGATTCTCCGTGCTGTCCTGGAGTTAGCGATGCGCTTAATTCATGCGTACATAAACGGCATTACGCGGCTGAACAATGTGATCGGTCGCTGGGCGGCGTATCTGATCTTCGTCATTTTTCTATTGCTGATTGGCGAAGTGTTCATGCGATACCTATTTGCCTCGCCGACCTCATGGACTAACGAGCTCGGGCAAATGCTGTTCGGCCTCTACATCGTCCTGTCCGGTGGTTACGTCCTGGCCCATCGCGGCCATGTCAGTGTCGATCTGCTCTATAGCGCACTGTCGCGGCGCACCCAGGCCTGGCTGGATATCTTCACCTCTGTAATGTTTTTCCTCTTCGTGGCGGCCCTGCTGTATTTCGGTAGTTCTATGGCCTGGGAGTCGATTCAAAGCATGGAAACCTCCTACTCGGCTTGGAATCCTCCGATCTGGCCGATAAAAGCGGCCATCCCAATCGCAGTCGGACTGCTACTTCTGCAAGGTGTGGCAAAGCTGCTTGAAGACATACTCGTCGCGCTGAATCTCGAGCCTGGTCTTGATCTGCCTGAATCATCCAAGGAGGGGCAAGAATGAGCATCGAGATCACCACCCTGCTGTTCTTCTTATCGCTTATTTTTTTCCTGATTCTTGGTTTGCCGCTGGCCTTCGTACTCGGCGGAGTTTCGGTCCTGTTTCTGTATTTCACCTGGGGCGTCGACGCCTTCTACATGGTGGCCTCGCAAATGTGGGGCACCATGGGCAGCTTCACGCTGGTGGCCATCCCGCTGTTTGTCTTCATGGCGATGCTGCTCGAACGCACCGGCGTCGCCCGCGACCTCTATCGCATGATGCATCTGTGGTGCGGCGGCATGCGTGGCGGCCTGGCGGTTGGCACGCTCGGCATCTGTGCGGTCTTCGGCGCGATGGTCGGCATCAGCGGTGCAGCGGTAGTGGCCATGGGCACCATCGCGTTGCCGGCCATGCTCGAGCGCGGCTATGACAAGCGCATGGTGCTTGGCTGCATCAACACTGGCGGTGGTTGGGGCATTCTGATTCCGCCGAGCATCATGATGATCCTCTACGCGATGATCAGTGGTGTCTCGGTAGGCAAGATGTTCGCCGCGGGTGTGCTACCAGGCATCCTGCTGGTGGCTCTGACCGTTATCTATGTACTGGGTCGCTGCTTTTTCCAGCCGCATCTGGCACCAGCGCTACCGAAAGAGGAACGCGGAAGCTGGAGCGACAAGCTACATGCCGTCCGCGCGGTAATCCTGCCCATCGGCATCGTGGTGATGGTGCTTGGCTCGATCATCGGCGGCATGACCACACCTACCGAGGCCGCCGCCATGGGCGTGCTCGGCGCACTGATCTCCGCTGCGGTTTACCGCAAGCTCAACTGGGAAATCGTTCAGGAAGCTGCCATCCGCACCTTCAAGCTGACCGGGATGATCGCCTGGATTCTGTTCGCAGCCCATGCGTTCAGCTCGGCTTATCAGGGAATGGGCGCGCAGTCGCTGATCGAAGGCTTGATGATGGATCTGCCAGGCGGACGCTGGGGCATCATCATCACCATGATGGCCGTGGTGTTCCTGATGGGGATGCTGCTCGACCCGGTGGGCATCATGCTGATCACCCTCCCGGTGTTCTTGCCGATCGTGGCATCGCTGGGCTTCGACCCGATCTGGTTCGGCATCCTCTTTGTGATCAACATGGAGATCGGCTATATGACGCCGCCGTTCGGGTTCAACTTGTTCTACCTGAAGGGCATCGTGCCGCCGGGCATTACCATGCGCGACATCTACTGGTCGGTAATACCTTTCGTGATCGTCAACATCATTGGGCTAGGCATCATCATGGTCTTCCCAGAGATTGCCACGTATCTGCCAAACCTGCTGTTCTGATTGCCTGCACTGAGAACGAAAAAGCCGGGGCAGATGCTCCGGCTTTTTCTTGCGTATCGATTAGATGATGTTGGCGTAGTCAGCCTCGATGCGGTCCAGGCTGAGATGATTGAGGAAGTTGGAGAAACACATCCAGGCTGAAAGCGCGTTCAGGTCTTGGAATTGCTGTGGCAGGTATTTGGGCGGAACCACCATTCCCTCCTCCACCAGTTGGCGCAGCGTGCGCATGTCTTCCAAAGTGGTCTTGCCGCAGAACAGCAGCGGGATTTGCTCCAGCTTGCCCTTGCGCACCGCTAGCTGGATGTAGTTGTAGATCATGATGAAACCCTTCAGGTAGGACAGGTCCTTGGTGAAGGGCAAACCATTCGGGAGCGAGCCGCGAAATACCCGGCTGGCGTTGCTGTAGCACTCGTCCTCGGCGTAGCCCTGGTCGCGGAAGAAGGCGAACACATCGAGGAAATCCGCGCCCTCTTCGGCCATGTGGATGGCGCGGGTGCGGTTGGTGAGCTTGCGCAGCCGCGTCGGATAGGACGCGAAGGCGATCACTTCCATCAGGATCGCCAGGCCTTCCTGAGTCACGGTGGACGACGGCGGTCCCTTGGCGAGGAAAGTACAGATCGGCTGGTTCTGTCCATTGAGCGTGGTGCCGACGTGCACCAGCCCTTCGTGAACTTCCAGCGCACGTACGTCGCGCTCGTTGAACATCGCATCGCTGCGAATCTTGATGTAATCGGCGCCGGCTGCGGCGTCGGCCAGAATGCCATCGGACTCGAACACGCGGATCACGCCCTCGCCTTCGCCGAACACCAGGTCCAAGCGCCGCTGCAACATCTCCACCGCCTGCGGGGCGGTCAGTACCTTGGCTTCGTCCTTGAGATCACCCCGGTCGGCGATGTTGTTCAAGTAGTCCGACAGCATCAGGCCGAGGTCGGACAAGGTCGGGTCGCCGGCATGGAAGGCATCCGAAGCGGCGCCGTAAAGCTCCTGAGAAATCAGACCGAAGTCAGCGGTTCCACGCGCTTCGAGCATGCGGATCACCATGCGATATTCCTTGCACATCCGACGCATGATCTGCCCGACCGGGTTGAACTGCCCCAGCTGACGGGTAATGTCACGCTCGATGTTTTGGAACTCTTCCTTCTTAGCGCTGGAGTCGAAGGCCAGCGGACGACCTTCGTAATAAGCGCGGTCGACCTTGGGCAGCTCGCGCCCGTTTGCTGCGAAAAAGCCTTGGCGGACATGCTCGTCCCACTTCACAGCATCGAGCACCCGCACTGGAGTTTGCGCTTCCACGATGCGGTCGGACAGCGCACGAACGGTGCTTTGGTACTCATCGAGATTGTTACGGGTATTCATCCGTACCTCGTCAGTGATCCGTAGCCTTCAACTTATACATCAGCGGACCCTCGCGATCCGTGTCCGGTTCGCGAACAGCCGCGCCGGCGGTATAAAGTTGTCGGCAGCCGGTGACCGATCTGAAGCCATCGAGCCGGTGGTGATAGGTGCAGGCACCATGCGGCAACTGCAGTGATGCGGAGGTTGGCGTTCGGTGCGGTGCAGCTCCGGTTCCAGCGCGACTGCCAGATGCACGCAGCGGGAACGGCTACCCGCTCGGCAAGTCTCGCCGAGCGGGAACAGCCGAGGTCAGACCTCGGGACGCATATGCGGGAACAGAATCACGTCGCGGATTGACGGCGAGTTGGTCAGCAGCATCACCAGGCGGTCGATGCCAATGCCCTCGCCCGCTGTCGGTGGCATGCCGTACTCAAGTGCGCGTACGAAGTCGGCATCGAAATGCATGGCTTCGTCGTCACCGGCATCCTTGTCACGCACCTGCGCGTGGAAGCGCTCAGCCTGGTCTTCAGCGTCGTTAAGCTCGGAATAGGCATTGGCGATCTCGCGACCACCGATGAACAGCTCGAAGCGGTCTGTAACGCTTGGGTCGTCGTTGCTGCGACGGGCCAGCGGGGACACTTCGAACGGATAACGGGTGATGAACGTCGGCTGCTCCAGTTTGTGCTCGACCAGTTCCTCGAAAATCATCACCTGCAGCTTGCCCAGGCCTTCGAAGCCGAGCACCTTGGCTCCCGCTTTCTTGGCGATAGCTCGAGCGGTATCGACGTCCTGCAGGTCAGCGGCGCTGATCTCGGGGTTGAATTTCAGGATCGCATCGAATACTGACAGACGCGCAAACGGCTCGCCGAAATGGAACACTTTGTCGCCGTACGGCACGTCAGTACTGCCCAGAACGAGCTGCGCCAACTCGCGGAACAGCTCCTCGGTCAGGTCCATGTTGTCTTCGTAATCGGCGTAGGCCTGGTAGAACTCGAGCATGGTGAACTCGGGATTGTGCCGGGTCGAAACGCCTTCGTTACGGAAGTTGCGATTGATCTCGAAGACGCGCTCGAAGCCACCGACTACCAACCGCTTGAGGTACAGCTCCGGCGCGATGCGCAGGAACATCGGCAGATCCAACGCGTTGTGATGCGTTTCGAACGGCTTCGCAGCTGCGCCGCCCGGAATGGTCTGCAGCATCGGCGTTTCGACTTCGAGGAAGTCGCGCTCGTTGAGAAACTTACGGATGTGGCCGATTACTTGGGAACGCACACGGAAGGTGTGGCGGGTTTCCTCGTTGACGATCAGGTCGACGTAGCGCTGGCGGTAGCGCTGCTCGGTATCTGTCAGGCCGTGATGCTTGTCCGGCAGCGGACGCAGCGACTTGGTCAGCAACCGCACATCGGTCATCTCGACGTAGAGGTCGCCCTTGCCCGAACGCGCCAATGTGCCCTCGGCGGCAATGATGTCGCCCAGATCCCAGGTCTTCACCGCGTCAAGAGTTTCGGCCGGCAAGGTCTTGCGGTTGACGTAGACCTGGATGCGCCCGGTCATGTCCTGGATCACCATGAAGGCGCCGCGGTTGAGCATGATGCGCCCGGCCACCTTCACAGGGATCGCCGCTTCTGCCAGCTCTTCCTTGGTCTTGTCCGCGTATTTCTGCTGCAAGTCATTGCAGTAGTTATCGCGACGGAAGTCGTTGGGGAAAACATCGCCCTTGGCGCGCTCGGCGGCCAGTTTTTCCTTGCGCTGAAGGATCAGGCTGTTTTCTTCCTCTTGGATGGCGTGCTGGTTCAGCGGTTGTTCGCTCATGGTTTCAAGTGCCTAGCGGGTGGTGCGGTGTGTTGTTTGTAGGAGCGAGCTTGCTCGCGAATCAGGCTGCCTGCGCCGGACGACTCGGGCAGTGCCTATCGAGCGCCCATTCGCGAGCAAGCTCGCTCCTACACGTTAAGTGGCGACGTCAAAACAACGGGCCGGGTCAAAGGCCTTGTTTCAAGCTCGCTTCGAGATACTCGTCGATATCCCCATCAAGCACTTTGTCGCAATCGCTGCGCTCGACACCGGTGCGCAAATCCTTGATGCGTGACTGGTCGAGCACGTAAGAACGGATCTGGTGGCCCCAGCCGATATCCGACTTGGTGTCTTCCAGCGCTTGGGACGCCGCGTTGCGCTTCTGCATCTCCTGCTCGTACAACTTGGCCCGCAACATTTTCATGGCGGTGTCCTTGTTGGCGTGCTGGGAACGTTCGTTCTGGCAGCTGACCACAGTGTTGGTCGGTACGTGGGTAATCCGCACGGCCGAGTCAGTGGTGTTTACGTGCTGACCACCGGCACCGGAAGAACGGTAGGTGTCGATGCGCAGGTCGGCCGGGTTGATCTCGATCTCGATGTTGTCGTCGATTTCCGGCGAGACGAATACTGCGGTAAACGAGGTGTGGCGACGATTGCCGGAGTCGAACGGGCTCTTGCGCACCAGGCGATGCACACCAATCTCGGTGCGCAGCCAGCCGAAGGCGTATTCGCCCTTGATGTGCAAAGTGGCGCCCTTGATGCCGGCGACTTCGCCCTCGGACAGCTCCATGATGGTCGCGTCGAAGCCGTGTTTGTCGGCCCAGCGCAGGTACATGCGCAGCAGCATGTTGGCCCAATCCTGAGCCTCGGTGCCGCCGGAGCCGGCTTGGATATCAAGGTAGGCGTTATTGGGGTCCATGTCGCCGCTGAACATGCGGCGGAATTCAAGCCCTTCGAGAATACCGCGCAGTCGCTCAAGCTCGGCGGCTACGTCGTCCACGGCACTCTGGTCGTCTTCTTCGACGGCCATGTCGAGCAGGTCGCGCGAGTCGGCCAGGCCGCCCTCAAGGTCATCGATGGTCTCGACGATCTGGGCCAGCGTGGCGCGCTCACGGCCCAGATTCTGGGCATATTCGGGGTTGTTCCAGACGCTGGGGTCTTCGAGTTCGCGGTTTACTTCGACGAGGCGATCATGCTTTTGATCGTAGTCAAAGATACCCCCGAATTGACTGGGTGCGGTCGGACAGGTCCTTGATGCTGTTAAGGATCGGGTTGATTTCCATAGATAGGCAGCTCTCAAGCGGACGTTTTGAAAAGCCGACGATTATAGCGCAGCAGACTGCGGCTGACAGCCCGTGCGGGATCGCTGGCGCGATGAATGTCAAGCTCGGTTAAAAAGCCAGAATGGCGGGGGCTATGATCAAGCCCCCTGACCGGCATCAGGCCGAGACGCCGCGCACCTGGCTTTCCAGTTCGGCTTTCAACCCTGCGTCGAGCTTGAGCTGACGGGCCAGCTCGTCCAGGTAGGCACGTTCCATGAAATGCTCTTCGTCGACCATCAGCACACTGGCCAGATACATTTCCGAGGCCATTTCCGGCGTGGTGGCGGCAGCGGCGACCTCGACCGGATCCAGCGGTTTGTTCAGCTCCGTTTCCAGCCAGCGTTGCAGCTCGGGGTCGCCGGTCATCTGTGCGAACTCGGCCTCGATCATCTTGCGTTCCTGATCGTCAACATGACCATCAGCCTTGGCCGCGGCGACCAGCGCCCGGAGAATGCCGCGGCTGTGCTCTTCCACCTGTTCTGGCGGCAGCCGATCGACCGTCTTCGGCTCGGCCTGCGCGGTGCTCGTTCGCGCCGCGCCAGCCTGCTGCGCCTGCCAGTTGCCATAGGCCTTGTAGGCCAGCATGCCGAGCGCGGCCAAGCCGCCGTAAGTGACTGCCTTACCGCCCAGGCGGCGCCCGCTCTTGCTTCCCAGCAACATCCCAAGTGCTCCGGCCGCCATCGCGCCACGCCCGCCACTGCCGCCACTGCCGCCACTGCCGCCACTGCCGCCACTGCGGCCACCTAGAATGCCACCGAGGGAACCACCCGCTCCCGAGAGAATGCCACCGAGCGAACCGCTGCCCCCGGGATTCGATTGCCGCGAAATCGATCCCTGCTGCTTCTGCAGCAGGTCCTGACCGGACTTAAGCAACTGATCGAGCAAACCGCTGGTTTTCATGAGTGTCTCCTGCAAAAAAGAATGAACCGGATTCAATCGAGCGAATCGGGAACCTGCCGAATCGGCGTATTTCGATGGGCGGCGCGCACGTATTGCGCAGGCCACGGCACTGAGTTGTCACGCAGATCTTCGGCGGCATGCAGCGGCCAGTAGGGATCGCGCAACAACTCGCGGGCCAGCAGGATCAAATCGGCCTGCCCGGTGCGCAGAATGTGCTCGGCCTGGACCGCTTCGGTGATCATGCCGACCGTTCCGGTGGCGATACCCGCCTCGCGTCGGACCTGTTCGGCGAACTGCGTCTGGTAACCGGGTCCAACTGGAATCTCGGCATTGACGGCGGTGCCGCCAGAAGACACGTCGATCAGATCCACGCCTACGGCTTTCAGGCGGCGGGCCAGTTCGACGGTTTCTTCGGGATTCCAGCCGTCCTGAACCCAGTCGGTGGCGGACAGGCGAACGAACAACGGCAACTCTTCCGGCCACACGCTTCTCACCGCCTGAGTCACTTCCAGCAGCAGTCGAATGCGGTTGTCGAACGAGCCGCCGTAGCCATCCTGGCGCTGGTTGGACAAAGGCGACAGGAACTGATGCAGCAGATAGCCGTGGGCGGCGTGCACTTCGGCGACCTTGAAACCCGCCGCCAGTGCGCGTTCAGCGGCGCGCACGAAGGCCTGAATGACGCCTTTGATTCCCACCTCGTCCAGCGCAGTAGGCACAGCATGCTCCGGATCGAAGGCGATGGTGGACGGGCCGACCGGCGTCCAGCCGCCAGCAGCGATCGGAACGCTGCCGTGCCGCCCAAGCCAAGGCTGCCAGGTGCTCGCCTTGCGTCCGGCATGGGCCAGCTGAATCCCGGCAACCGAGCCTTGAGCATGGATGAAGCGCGTGATTCGGCGCAGCGGCTCGATATGGTCGTCAGACCAGATGCCAAGATCTTCCGGCGAAATACGCCCGTCGGCGATAACGGCGGTCGCCTCGATGATGACCAGGCCCGCACCGCCTACCGCGCGGCTACCCAGATGCACCAGGTGCCAGTCGTTGGCCATACCGGCCTTGGCCGAATATTGGCACATGGGCGAAACAGCAATGCGGTTGGGCAACGTCAACTGGCGCAGAGTAAGTGGTTGGAAAAGCTGTGTCATGGAAACCTCGACTGCGTTGGATGCGGGTTGGACATCCCTCAGTACAGACTGTTTCGACGATCTTGCCTGGTCACGGCTGCGCTTGGTGTATGAATGGGTGACGGCGTGTTGCGAGGTTGATGGTGGGCTGGACGTAGCTGTGGGCTAGTAGCACACGCGTGTTAGTGCGAGCTCCGTGTAGTGGTTTGCCGCGCCCCCACACCCCAGCCCTCTCCACGGAGGGCGGGAGCTAGATTGATGCTGTTTCGAGCGGCTGCGTGTTTAGCCTGACTATGCTGGAGCCGTCGTTTCGCGTGAGAACAATTTGTGCGGCTGCTTACTGTCTCGGTTCGGTCCATCGCTATAGGCCATGCGAACTCGGTCCAGTCCCCTCTCCCTGAGGAAGAGGGCCAGGGTGAGAGGAAAAGGTCGTCACGACACCCAGGCGGCGGATGCCCCACGCATCAAAAAAGCAACACTCAACGCGCCGCGATATGCGCGACCAACAACTGAACGCTTTCGCGACCGCGAAATTCGTTGACGTCCAGCTTGTAGGCCAGATCGGCCCAACGCACATTTGGGTTGGGCCAGACGTCCCGGTCGATATTAAAGGCGATGCCATCTAGGGTCAGAGAGCCGCATTCGCTCTTGAGCACCAACTTCAGGTGCTTTTCGCCGACCAGGCGCTGTTGCACCAACTGAAACACGCCATGGAATACCGGCTCGGGGAAATGCTGCCCCCAGGGCCCCGCATTACGTAGCGCCTTGGCCAGCTCCAGATGAAATTCTTCGATGCTGAGCTGACCATCGGTCAGCAATCGACCAGTGAGATCGTCCGCGCACAACTGGCGCCGGACCTCGGCATCGAACGCCGCCGCAAAGGTATCGAAATTGGCTTGCGGCAACGACAGACCGGCCGCCATCGCATGGCCGCCAAACTTGCTGATCAGACCGGGGTGGCGCGCTGCGACTGCATCCAGCGCATCGCGAATATGGAAGCCCGGCACCGAGCGCGCCGAGCCTTTCAGAATCCCTTCTCCTGCATCGGCGAAGGCGATGGTGGGCCGGTGATAGCGTTCTTTCAGCCGCGAAGCGAGGATGCCGATGACACCCTGGTGCCAATCTGGCTCGAACAGGCAAAGGCCGAACGGCATATCGTCGTGCGGCAAATCCTTGAGCTGCGCCAGCGCCTCGCGCTGCATGCCCTGCTCGATGCCCTTGCGGTCCTGATTGAGCTGGTCGAGCTGCACGGCCATGTCGCGCGCCAGTGCTTCGTCTTCACAAAGCAGACATTCGATGCCCAGCGCCATGTCGTCCAGGCGCCCCGCCGCGTTCAACCGTGGGCCGAGGATGAAACCAAGATCGGTTGAAGTGATGCGCTTGTGGTCACGTCCGGCGACTTCAAGAATCGCACGCAAGCCGGGGCGCGCCCGCCCCGCGCGGATCCGCGCCAAACCTTGATGTACCAGGATGCGGTTGTTGGCATCCAGCGGCACGACGTCAGCGACACTGCCCAGCGCTACCAAATCAAGCAGCTCGGCCAGGTTCGGCTCGGCCCAACCATTGCGGTTGAACCAACCCTTTTCCCGCAGCGCCGCGCGTAGAGCCAACAGCACGTAGAAGATCACCCCGACGCCCGCGATGCACTTGCTGGGGAACGCGCACTCCGGCTGGTTGGGATTGACGATGGCATCGGCCGTCGGTAGCTCGTGCCCCGGCAGGTGATGGTCGGTCACTAGCACCTTGAGCCCTGCCGCCTTGGCGGCAGCCACGCCGTCCACGCTGGAAATGCCGTTATCCACCGTCACCAGCAGATCGGGCTGACGCTTGAGCGCCACGGCAACGATTTCAGGCGTCAGGCCGTAGCCATATTCGAAGCGATTGGGGACGAGATAATCCACGTGGGCGGCGCCGAGCTGACGCAAGCCGAGCACGCCAACCGTGCTGGCGGTGGCACCGTCGGCATCGAAATCGCCGACGAACAGAATACGCTGACGCTGCTCAAGCGCCTCGACCAATAGCGACACGGCCCCATCGATGCCCTTCAATTGGCTGTAGGGAATCAGCTGCGCCAGACCCTTGTCCAGTTCGGCCACCGACTGTACGCCGCGCGCCGCATACAGGCGCGTCAGCAGAGGCGGCAGGTCGCCCAGGTCAGGCAGGGTCGCAGGCAAAGATCGGTGTTCTATACGCATTTTCGGTCAACAACTCGAAGGGACAGAAAAACTCAACGCTCGCCGAGCAGCCATTGCAGGGAAACTTCGAACTGGCCGCGCTCGTCGGTGATGAACAGGGTGCCGTCACTGATCATCACGCCCCACTGGAGGCTGCGCGGCAGGTCCTTGACCAGCTCGGCGAGACTGTCCGACTCGATGGCAGCGATGGACAGGTTCTTCAACCCCTTCACCGCATCGACCACCTTGCCCTGCCAGACCCGCAGGTTGCCGTAGGCCACCAGGCTGACACGCTCGGCACGCCGGGAGCACCAGGTCAGGCGTTCGGCATCCGGTTGGCCGACTTCAATCCAGTGCAACACGCGGCCATCCAGGCTCTTCTCCCACAGCGCCGGCTCGTCCACATCGGAAAGCCCTCGGCCGAACGCCAGCTGCTCGCTGTACCACAGCGCATAGGCGATCAACCGGATACCCAGGCGCTCCTCGGTTTCGGACGGATGACGCGCCACGGTGAAGCGCAGGTTTTCGTAAACGCCGCGATCAAGATCGGTCAGGTTGAGTTCGACCTTATAGGGAGTCGCTTGCAGGGCCATGGGAGCGTCACCTGGAAAAAGGGGCGCAGTCTAGCAAACCGCGGCGGCAGGCTGCTGGCTTAACAGGCTGTTGGAAAACGTAGGCGAGGCAGGCAAGACAAGCGCAACGACCAACGGAGTAACAGCCGCAGTGGCCCGAAGGGTGAGCGTAGCGAATCACGCGGAGTTTAGTGGTCTAAATGAGCAGTACTCACTTCGTTCGCCCTCCGGGCCGCGCTGAAGCGCGTTAGCCGCGAGCGGCTTGCCGAGTATGTTTTTAACGCAGTATTGCCAACGCAGGTAGTTTTCCAGCGGCCTGTTAAATGGCCACCCGGACACAATTACGCCCCGCCGCCTTGGCCTCATAAAGGGCCCGATCTGCCTCGCCCATCAGGCGGTCGAGGCTGTAGCCGGCACGCGTCGTATCACTCACACCAATGCTGACACTGAGGATGCCGGACTGACTGAATGGCAAGTTGGCGAACTCGCTGCGGATACGCTCGGCCACGTCGCGGGCGACCCGGGCATTGGCATCCGCCAACAGGCAGGCAAACTCTTCACCGCCTATTCGTCCGAAGACATCCTGCCGGCGCATGCGCGACTTCATTACCTGACAAAAGCTGATCAGCGCATGGTCGCCGACCTTGTGGCCAAAGGTGTCATTGAGGCGCTTGAACTGGTCCAGGTCGCAGAGCAGCAGCGTCACCTGCTGTCCGGCGTCGCGACAACGCAGCAACAGCCGCTCGCCATGCTCGACGAAGGCCCGCCGATTGCCGATTCCAGTCAACGGATCGCTGAGCGACGCCTGGCGATGCTCCAACTCGGCCCGCTCGCGCACCATCGCCAGCGTCACGAAGGCGATGCCCACTGCGTAGAGCATGGTTTCGAAGATCACCAGAGCGAAGAAATTGAACTGCCCGGACGCCTCGAAGGGACGGCCATGATCGAATGGGATACGCAAGGTATAGACCGCAATATGTACCGCCATCAGCACCAGGGCCGGATGCAGGGACACCTGAATCACCTTCCGGCTACGCCACAGTTCCGCCATGGCCAGGCCTATATAAATGATGGTGAACAGCGACAGCGTAGCGATCCGCAACCGCAGCGCATCCGCTTCGAAGAAGGCCGGAAAAAGACAGAGACCCGCCCAGATCAGCGGAGCAGCAACGATCCCTTGCCAGTGTGGCTGGCGACCGGCGAACACGCGCATCGCCGTCCAATTGAAGGCCAGCGCCAGCACCAGCAGCGAGTTACCCAAGACGATGGGCACCCAGTCGATGCCCATATTGCGCAGCGCACCCAGCGCCGTGGAGACGACGCCGAGAAAAAGCGTCAGGCAGAGATAACCGAGCGTCGGCTCGCGACGGCCGCTACGCCAGGCCAGGAACATCAGGAGCGCCACCAGTAGCATCACATAGATGTCGGCGACGATGAGGGTTGGGACGCTTAACTGCATGGTGGCACCGGCCTAGCGCCCACCCGGTCGATCGACCCAGATTCTAAAGCGCGAAGAACTTCGCAATTTTAGCGACTCGCCATGGCAATGTCCTGCAATCGGGAAGGCAAAAGCTAACCGTCTGGGAAAAACCGCTCGGCCGAGATGCTTTGACAATCATTCTCATTCTGTTTAGCATCGCCGACATCAAACAGGCTCAACGGGTAGCTCTTATGTACGTCTGTCTTTGCCAGGGTGTAACCGACGGTCAGATCCGTGACGCCATTTACGATGGCTGCTGCAGCTATCGTGAAGTGCGTGAAGCCACGGGCGTAGCGACTCAATGCGGAAAATGCGCCTGCGTCGCCAAGCAGGTTGTTCGCGAGACCTTGAGCGATATCCAGAGCGCCAACGCCTCCCTCGCCTATCCGGCCGGCTTCGCACCCGCCTGATACAAATTAATTTCCCCGAGCCGGGCACATGCCCGGCTTTTTTATGCCTGCAAATCAAGATGTTGCTATCGAGTCGCGGAACAGACTTATTCTTATTCCGCTTTACCCTTTAACATTCAATGACTTAGGTTTGACAGGACCTATGTTCGTGGCCAGACTGCGCGCAATACGCACATGATTCGACGCAGGACACCGACATGAAAGGCGACAAGCTAGTCATCCAGCACCTGAACAAAATTCTCGGCAACGAACTGGTCGCTATCAACCAGTACTTTTTGCATGCCCGCATGTACGAAGACTGGGGGCTGGGCAAGCTCGGCAAGCACGAGTACGAAGAGTCCATCGACGAGATGAAGCATGCGGACAAGCTGATCAAGCGCATCCTCTTTCTCGAAGGCCTGCCCAACCTGCAGGACCTGGGCAAGCTGCTGATCGGCGAAAACACCCGTGAAATGCTCGATTGCGACCTCAAGCTGGAACAGGGCGGCGTGCAGGATCTCAAGGTCGCCATCGCCTACTGCGAAAGCGTCGGCGACTACGGTAGCCGCGAATTGCTTGAAGACATTCTTGAGTCAGAGGAAGAGCACATCGACTGGCTAGAAACCCAGCTGAGTCTGATCGACAAGGTCGGTATGGAGAATTACCTGCAGTCCCAGATGGACGAGTAACCCATCCTTATGCTGTAAAAAACGGGAGCCATCGGCTCTCGTTTTCGTTTTGGCGCAGGCCCCCAAGACTTGTCCGGTGGCGATACCGAAGCTTCCAGCGCCTCGAAATACAGAGTTGCAGCCACAAAAAACCCGCCGTTTGGCGGGTTTGACAACGCATCGCGATCAGGCGCCGGCTTTTTCCACAGCCTGCTTGATCAGCGGCTGCAGCTCGCCCTTCTCGAACATCTCGAGGATGATGTCGCTACCCCCGACCAGCTCGCCATCGACCCACAGCTGGGGGAAGGTCGGCCAGTTGGCGTACTTCGGCAAGTTGGCGCGAATCTCTGGATTCTGCAGGATGTCGACGTAAGCGAACTTCTCGCCGCAGCCCATAACGGCCTGTGTCGCGCGGGCGGAAAAGCCGCACTGCGGCGCGTTGGGCGAGCCTTTCATGTACAGCAGCACCGGGTTCTTTTCGATCTGCTCTTTGATGGTTTCGATGATATCCATGGGGCACCTCGGCTAGTCACGGTTGGCGCGCATTGTACAGAACAGCGCCATAAAAGCCGAGTCGCGGGCTCGGCTTTTATCCCCAATCGCTTGCGAACGTTCGCTTGTAGCCCGTATTTCTGGCGCGCCCAGGCCGATTTGCGCCCGCGAAGGCTTTCTGGATAAGATCGCGCCTTTCCCGTTTCGTCGCTTCCCGTGCGACCCCTGTCGTAGGCCTTCTCTTTTCCGTAGAAAACTCTCCGGCCTCGACTGCGGCAATAAAGGTAGTTGATATGAGCGCAAGACACTTTCTCTCACTGATGGATTGCACGTCCCAGGAGCTACTCGGCCTGGTCCGTCGCGGCATCGAGCTGAAGGATCTGCGCCAGCGCGGCATTCTGTTCGAGCCGCTGAAAAACCGCGTCTTGGGGATGATCTTCGAGAAGGCCTCGACACGGACCCGTTTGTCCTTCGAGGCCGGCATGATTCAACTCGGCGGCCAGGCGATCTTTCTTTCGCCCCGCGATACCCAACTGGGCCGCGGCGAGCCGGTCAGTGATTCGGCCATCGTCATGTCCAGCATGCTCGATGCGGTCATGATCCGCACCTTTGCCCATGCCACGCTCACTGAGTTCGCCGCTCATTCAACGGTACCAGTCATCAACGGGCTGTCCGACGATTTGCATCCTTGTCAGTTGCTGGCCGACATGCAGACTTTCCACGAACACCGCGGCAGCATCGCCGGCAAGACGGTAGCCTGGATCGGCGATGGCAATAATATGTGCAATTCCTATATGGAAGCGGCCATTCAGTTCGACTTTCAGCTGCGTATCGCCTGCCCGGAGGGCTACGAGCCCGAAGCCGAATTGCTGACGCAGGCCGGTGATCGCGTCCAGCTCGTCCGCGATCCGCGCGAAGCCGCCGCTGGCGCTCATCTAATCAGCACCGATGTCTGGGCGTCGATGGGACAGGAGGATGAAGTGGCCGCACGTATCGCCACCTTCCGCCCTTATCAGGTCGACCGTGCCTTGCTCGACGTCGCCGCCGAAGACGTACTGTTCATGCACTGCCTGCCCGCCCATCGCGGTGAAGAGATCAGTCATGACCTGCTCGACGATCCTCGCTCGGTAGCCTGGAACCAAGCCGAGAACCGCTTGCACGCCCAGAAGGCATTGCTTGAATTCCTTGTCGAGCCGGCCTATCACCACGCATGAGTTCTCCACCGCTTCTGCACCTTCGCAATCTGGACTGCGGCTATGGCGGCCAAAGCGTCGTGCAGAACCTCAACCTGCACCTCAAGCGCGGTGATATTGGCTGCCTGCTAGGGCCATCCGGCTGCGGCAAAACCACCACGCTACGAGCTATCGCCGGCTTCGAACATGTCAACGAAGGCGAGATCCAACTGGGCGACGCCGTCATTTCGCGACAAGGCTTCACGCTCGCGCCGGAGAAGCGCCGGATCGGCATGGTTTTCCAGGACTACGCCCTGTTCCCGCACCTGACCGTTGCCGAGAACATCGCGTTCGGCATCCGCAAGCATCCGCACCACGCCCGTATCGTTCGTGAAATGCTCGACCTTGTGCATCTGGCACCGCTCGGCAAGCGCTATCCGCATGAACTATCCGGTGGCCAGCAGCAGCGTGTCGCCCTCGCCCGCGCACTCGCACCCGAGCCGGAGCTTTTGCTACTCGACGAACCCTTCTCCAACCTCGACGGCGACCTGCGGCGTCGCCTGAGTCATGAGGTGCGAGAGATCCTCAAAGCTCGCGGCACCAGTGCCATCCTCGTCACGCACGACCAGGAAGAAGCCTTCGCGGTCAGCGATCAGGTCGGGGTATTCAAAGATGGTCGCCTGGAACAGTGGGACACGCCGTACAACCTTTATCACGAGCCGCTGACGCCCTTCGTCGCGAGCTTCATTGGTCAGGGTTATTTCATCCGCGGTCAGTTGATCGACCCCGAAACGGTACAGACCGAACTCGGCGTCATTCGCGGCAACCGTGCCTACACCATGCCGGCCGGCAGCTCCGTGGATGTCCTGCTGCGCCCGGATGACATCGTTTACTCGCCGCAAAGTGCGCTCAAGGGACTCATCGTCGGTAAGACCTTCCTCGGCGCCTCGACCCTGTATCGCCTGCAATTGCCGACCGGCAATCAACTCGAAGGCATTTTTCCCAGCCATGCCGATTACCCGACCGGGCAGGAAGTCGGTATCGGCATCGCTGCCGATCACTTGGTGGTGTTTCCCGCGCAGGGCAGTATCGCTGCTCATGAAAAGCTGCCGGAAGCAGGCGTGCGCCGTTACAGCAGCGGCATTTGACCTTCAGGCGCGCCGATTAGCCGTCCAGCGACTTCACAGCCTCGCCACCACGCGTCTTGCGGCGCATCCGGAAGAAGTCGCTCAGCGTCTCACTGCACTGCTCCGCCATCACGCCACCTTCGACCAGCACCCGATGGTTGAGAAAATCCTGAGAAAAGAACTGGCCGCGACTGATCGCGACGCCCGCCTTGGGCTCCGTAGCGCCGTACACTACGCGCTGAATGCGCGAGTGCACGATCAGTCCCGCGCACATGCTGCAGGGCTCCAGCGTCACGTATAGCGTACTGCCTGGCAGACGGTAATTCTGCACGCGTGATGACGCGTCGCGGATCGCCACCATTTCAGCGTGAGCACTAGGGTCGTGCCGGGATATCGGACAGTTGAAGCCCCGCCCAATGATCTGACCGTCCTGCACCAGCACTGCGCCCACCGGCACCTCGCCCAGAGCAACGCCCTGTGCTGCCAGTGCAAGCGCCTCGCGCATGAAATACTCGTCGCGCGAGCGGTCGATGATTTGTGGTTTTTTCATGATTCGGTTTTAAGAGCTGAGAGCTGGCTAGAGTCTACAGCCTGCTTAGACTTCAAACTGCAAGAACGTCTATACCACCTCGATCGCCGCCATCAGCCCGGTCTCCATGTGGTCGATCACATGGCAGTGAAACATCCAAACGCCCGGGTTATCGGCCACCAGCGCGACGCGGGCGGTTTCGTTCTTGCCCAGCAGATAGGTGTCGGTGAACCAGGGTTCGATCTTCTTACGATTGGATGAGATGACCTTGAAAGTCATACCGTGTAGATGAACCGGGTGCTGATACTGGCTGAGATTACGTAATTCGAGGATGTAATGGCCGTTGCGTTTCAAGGTCGCGATGGGCCGATCGGCGCACGTCTTGTCGTTGATGTCCCAAGCCTGACCGTTGACCTGCCAGAAGGTGAACGAATCGCCCTGTCCTGCATCGCTGGATAGCGTACCGGCCCACTCGAAATTGAAGCGCAGGGTTTCTGCCTGCTGCAGGTCCGGCTCGGCAATCGGGTTGGGCGGAAGCGGAGCGGGCCACTCTCCTTCGGCCTCTCCAGTGCTGACCGAAGCAAGAGTCGCCAGCCGCAGAGGCCCGTTGCGCAGCGACAGCTGCTCCCCTACAGGCGGCACCTTCAACGCCAGGTCCACGCGCATACCTGGCCCCAGCCAGTAATCCTTACCGAACGGACGCGGCTTGATCGGATTGCCATCGAGCGCATAGATACGTGCTTCGCCAGCGGAGAGATTCAGTCGATAGGTCAGGGTGTTATCGAGGTTGAGAATGCGCAAGCGCACCACCTGACCGGCGGGTAATTCAAGCGTCGGCGCATGCTCGCCATTGACGCTCGAGAGGACGCCCGGTGTGCCGCCGCGGGCGGCCTCGCGCGGTACGCTGAAATCAGTGAAGGCGCCTTGCTTGTCCACATGCCAGCTCTTCAGGCTCAGGGTGCGCTCATGGCGGAAACCACTCGGTTCGCGCTCCTCGACGATCAGCGGCCCAACCAGCCCGCGTCCCAGCTGCTCGGCGCTGGTGGTGTGCGGGTGGTACCAAAAGCTGCCTGCATCATGCACCTGAAATAGATAGTCGAACGACTCACCCGGCAGAACGGGCAACTGCGACACATAGGGGACCCCGTCCATGTTCAACGGCAGACGGATGCCGTGCCAATGGATGGTGGTCGGCTCCGGCAGTTGGTTGATGAAGCGCACTCGCAACCAATCACCCTGTCGGGCGCGCAACTCAAGGCCAGGTGCTTGCCCACCATAGCACCAGGCGGGCGTCCGATACCCGGAAACCAGCTCCACATCCAGTGGAGCGGCAATCAGTTCGTAGTCGTGGGTGGCCGGATCGGCCGGGCGCCCAAGCCAATAGCGTGCACCGCCACCGACGACACCCAGCGCACCCAAACCAGCTAGGCCCACCAGTATCTTTCTTCGGGTATAGGTCATCGTGAATCCCATAAAAACAGCTACGAGCTAACCTAGCTTTACAGCAAAAAATAGATAACTCGCATTTGCGTCATGCTACAGCTTCCCGGCACCTCGAACATCTGACGCCATCGCAACCAGCCGTCCGTACGTCGAAGCGAACCCTATCGCTCGGGCCTCGTCTACTTATCTAACAATCATCAGAAGTTGACAGGAGGCTCCATGCAGAGCACCGCAGCCCATGCCAAAGACGAAGTCAGCACAGGCATCGTCTGGCTCGCCCGCAGCGGTTACGCCGCACGAGGTGTCGTCTACACCATTATCGGCGCCTTTGCCTTCATGGCCGGCCTCGGCAGCGGTGATACCGTGGGAACCAAGGGCGCGGTCCAGCAATTGTTGGGGCAACCCTTTGGCGAGGTCTTGCTCTGGATCATGGTTGTAGGGCTCCTGGCCTATGCCGCATGGCGTTTGACTCAGGCAATCACTGATCCGGAGGGCCACGGCACCGATGCCAAAGGGCTGTTGATTCGAGCAGGGCTGATCGGTAGCGCCGTGGCTTATACCCTCCTGACGCTGTTCACTCTTGGCCTGCTCGGCAGCTCCATTGGCGAATCCGCCAATGGCGGTGGAGGAAGCTCCGGTAGTGACTTTCTCTCTAGCCTGCTCGGCTGGAAACATTCCAACTATCTGGTCTATGCCGTTGCATTGGTTCCGCTTGGCGTGGGTATCGCGCACATCATCAAAGGCTGGAAAGCCAAGTTCGAAAAGTATTTCTATGCCTCCGAAGAGATCATGCGCTGGGTTCGCCCGATCTCACGCGCGGGGCTGATCGCCCGTGGTGTCGCTTTCCTGATCACTGCCGGCATGCTTTTCAGCGGCGGAGCACGCTACGAACCAACTGACCCACCTGGCCTGGACGATGCGCTGAACGCGCTGCAGAGCCTGCCATTCGGCACCTTCTGGTTATCCCTGATCGGACTCGGGCTGGTGGCCTTCGCCGTATACAGCTTCTCAGAAGCGATCTGGCGACGTATCGACATGCCAGCAGTCATCCATTAACCGCCCCCAGCAAGACGAAGCCCCGGTATGGTTGGGGCTTCGTCTTTGATCAATCGGCTAGCCGATCACTCCCACTCAATCGTCGCCGGCGGCTTGCTCGACACGTCGTAGGTGACGCGGGAGATGCCTTCGATTTCGTTGATGATGCGGTTGGAGACCTTCTCGAGCAGCTCGTAGGGCAGGTGTGCCCAGCGCGCTGTCATGAAGTCGATGGTTTCCACCGCGCGCAGCGCGACGACCCAGGCGTAGCGACGGCCATCGCCGACCACACCTACCGATTTCACCGGCTGGAACACCACGAAGGCCTGGCTGGTCTTGTGGTACCAGTCGAAGTTGCGCAGCTCTTCGATGAAGATATGGTCGGCGCGGCGCAGCAGGTCGGCGTATTCCTTCTTCACCTCGCCGAGGATGCGCACTCCCAGGCCCGGGCCCGGGAATGGGTGGCGATAGACCATGTCATAGGGCAGGCCAAGCTCGAGGCCGATCTTGCGGACTTCATCCTTGAACAGTTCACGCAACGGCTCGACCAGCTTGAGGTTCATCTCCTCCGGCAGGCCACCGACGTTGTGGTGCGACTTGATCACGTGGGCCTTGCCGCTCTTGGCGCCGGCCGACTCGATCACGTCCGGGTAGATGGTGCCCTGGGCGAGGAACTGGATGTTTTCGAGCTTGCTGGCCTGGGCATCGAAGACATCGATGAAGGTGCGGCCGATGATTTTGCGCTTCTTTTCCGGGTCGGCTTCGCCGGCAAGATTCTCCAGGAACTGCGCTTCGGCATCGGCACGGATCACCTTGACGCCCATGTTCTGGGCGAACATGGCCATCACTTGGTCGCCTTCATGCAGGCGCAGCAGGCCGTTGTCGACGAAGACACAGGTCAGCTGTTCGCCGATGGCCTTGTGCAGCAGTGCGGCGACTACCGAGGAATCGACGCCGCCGGACAGGCCCAGCAGTACGTTGGCGCTGCCCACTTGGGCGCGGACCTGCTCAACCAAATCTTCGACAATGTTCGAAGGTGTCCACAGGGCTTCACAGCCGCAGATTTCCAACAAGAAGCGCGACAGGATGCGCCCGCCCTGCTTGGTATGGGTCACTTCCGGGTGGAACTGCACACCGTAATAGCGGCGGGCCTCGTCACCGATCGCCGCGATAGGGCAGCTCGGCGTGCTGGCGATGATGTGGAAGCCTTCCGGGATATCGGTGACCTTGTCGCCGTGGCTCATCCAGACGTCGAGGCCGAATACGCCGTCGTCGTCCATGTGGTCCTCGATGCCGTCGAACAGCTTCGACTTGCCGACCAGGTCGACCCTCGCATAGCCGAACTCACGCACATCCGAACCCTGCACCTTGCCGCCCAGCTGCTCGGATATGGTCTGCATGCCATAGCAGATGCCAAACAGCGGCACGCCCAGATCGAACACCGCCTGCCGCGCACGAGGACTGCCCTCCTCATGCACCGACTCGGGACCACCGGCAAGAATGATCCCGCGCGGGGCGAAGGCACGGATGTCCTCGTCGCTCATGTCCCAGGGATGCAGTTCGCAATAGACCCCGAGCTCGCGCACACGGCGGGCGATCAATTGGGTGTACTGCGAACCGAAGTCGAGGATCAGGATGCGGTGGGCGTGAATGTCGGGATGGGACATGGGGCTTTCCTTCGGAAAAAGCTTGAAGCTGAAAGCCAGAAGCTGGAAGCAGAGGCCCGAAGTCGTGACTTCCAGCTTCCAGCTTCCAGCTCCCAGCGCCTGTTAATCGAGGCTGGATCAACCGACCCGGTAGTTGGGCGCCTCTTTCGTGATCTGCACGTCATGCACATGGGACTCGGCCATGCCGGCGCCGGTGATGCGCACAAACTGCGGCCGCGAACGCATCTCGTCGACGGTGGCGCTGCCGGTGTAGCCCATGGAGGCACGCAGGCCGCCCATCAGTTGATGAATGATTGCCGACAGCGAGCCTTTGTACGGCACGCGGCCTTCGATGCCTTCGGGCACCAGCTTCTCGGCACCGGCAGAGGAATCCTGGAAGTAGCGGTCAGAGGAGCCCTGGGCCTGGGACATGGCGCCCAGCGAGCCCATGCCGCGGTAGGCCTTGTAGGATCGGCCCTGGAACAGTTCGATCTCGCCCGGCGCCTCTTCGGTACCGGCGAACATCGAGCCCATCATCACCGCGTTGGCGCCGGCGACGATGGCCTTGGACAGGTCCCCTGAGAAGCGGATGCCACCGTCGGCGATCATCGGCACGCCAGTGCCTTCCAGCGCAGCGGAAACATTAGCGATGGCGGAAATCTGCGGCACGCCGACACCGGCGACGATGCGCGTGGTGCAGATCGAGCCCGGGCCGATGCCGACCTTGACTGCATCGGCGCCGGCCTTGACCAGATCCAGCGCGGCTTCGGCAGTGGCGATATTGCCGCCGATCACCTGCACCTGTGGGAAGTTGTCCTTGACCCAGCGCACGCGGTCGAGCACACCGCGCGAATGGCCGTGAGCGGTATCCACGACGATGACATCGACACCGGCTGCAGCTAGCGCTTCGACACGTTCGGCAGTGTCGGCGCCGGTACCAACCGCGGCACCTACACGCAGGCGGCCCTGGTCATCCTTGGAGGCCAGCGGGTAGGTCTTGGCCTTCTCGATATCGCGGAAGGTGACCAGGCCGCGCAAATGGAAATTGCCGTCCACCACCAGCATTTTTTCGATGCGGTGTTCGTAGAGTTTGGTTTTGATTTCTTCCAGGCCGGTGCCTTCCTGAACGGTGACCAGCTCCGCCTTGGGCGTCATGATCGCGGCGACCGAGTCACCTGCGTTCGGCGTAAAGCGCAGGTCACGACCGGTAACGATGCCAACCAGTTCCTTGCCCGACACCACGGGGAAGCCGGAGAAGCCCAACTCGCGGGCCTTGCGTAACAGCTCGCTGATCTTGGTCTCAGGCGTGACGGTAACCGGATCGTGAACGATCGCCGTTTCGTGACGCTTGACCTTGCGCACTTCGGCAGCCTGCTGCTCGACGTTCATGTTCTTGTGGATGATGCCGATGCCGCCTTCCTGGGCCATGGCGATGGCCAGGCGCGCTTCGGTGACGGTGTCCATGGCTGCGGAAACCAGTGGAATATTCAGCTCGATTTCGCGGGTCAGGCGGGTCTTCAGGCTGACATCCTTCGGCAGAACCTCGGAATAACCCGGGATCAGGAGAACATCATCGAATGTCAGGGCTTCTTGGCTGATACGCAGCATGGCGGGGGCTCCCAGGCGGGAAAAAGGAAGCGCGGCATTATACCCATCCCCTCCGCCCGGCTCAATGAGGACGCCGCACGGACGGTGTCAGTCGTCCACCTCAACCAGCGCACAGGGGAAGCCCAGGCGCTCGGCGAACGCATCGAGGAAATCTTCGCGCAGTCCGGCAGCGCCCCAACCATTGAAGATGAAGCCCAGGTTGGAAAAGGCGCAGGCAGGGATGAAAAGAAAACCGTTGATGTCGTCCTCGAAGCCGCACTGAGGGCAGGTGAAGTTGTCGGTCTGGCCGGGCATCCAGTCTTCCAGGCTCTCGAACAATGCCTCGCCGATTTCCTGGCGACATTCCGGACAGCCGGCCTCCTCGGCAAAATCGCGTGTCGGCGTATAGATGCAGCGCTTGGTCACGATTTCCAGCCCATTGATCGGCTGACCGAACGGCAACCGCTCCGGATGCCGGACCACGGCGCGTGCGCCCGACGCAATCGCATAGGCCATGCCGCCGACGCCTCGACCGCAGGTGGTCGGCAGCGCCTCGACGATGCGCCGCTCAACAAGCCAGCGCAGGATCTTTCGCGCCCTGGCTTCATGCCCAGGAAAGGTGGAAATGCGTGGCACGACGATGGCTTGGCTGTGGTTCATGACATGGACGAAGGCGCAGATAAGGAAGCCGCGCAGCTTAATGCGCTGGCCGCTCAGGTCAATCGCGCCCGGTCGGAGCCGGAGCCACGCCCTCCGCCCAACCTTTTGGCCTTCAGCACTCTTTGCGGCCTTTTCCCGTATCATCGCCGCCATGCTCAAAGATCCCTTCCAGCGTCTGAATCTCGACCGCGAGGTCCTCACCGTCAGCCAGCTCAACGGCCGTGCCCGGCTGTTGCTGGAAGACGTGTTCGCCCAGGTCTGGGTCGAAGGTGAGATTTCCAATCTTGCCCGGCCCGCCTCCGGCCACATCTATTTCACCCTCAAGGACAAGAACGCCCAGGTGCGCTGCGCGCTGTTCCGCCAGAACGCCCTGCGGGTGCGCCAGGCGCTGCGCGACGGCCTAGCGGTCAAGGTGCGCGGCAAGGTGTCGCTGTTCGAAGGCCGTGGCGATTATCAGCTGATTCTCGACTCGCTGGAGCCGGCCGGCGATGGCGCCCTGCGCCTGGCCTTCGAGGCGCTGAAGGAGAAACTGGCCGCCGAAGGGCTGTTCGACGCTGGCAGCAAACGCGCCCTCCCCGCCCATCCGCAGCGCATCGGCATCGTCAGCTCGCCGACTGGCGCGGTGATTCGCGACATCATTTCGGTGTTTCGCCGCCGCGCACCTCATGTGGCGCTGACGCTGGTGCCGACTGCCGTTCAGGGTCGCGAGGCGACGCCGCAAATCGTGCGCGCCCTAGAGCTGGCCGATCGCGGCGGTTTCGATGCGCTGATTCTGGCCCGCGGTGGCGGCTCGCTGGAAGATCTCTGGTGCTTCAACGAAGAAGTCATCGCCCGCGCCGTGGCCGCCTGTCAGACGCCGATCGTCAGCGCCGTCGGCCACGAGACCGACGTCTCCATCGCCGACTTCGTCGCCGATGTGCGCGCACCGACGCCTTCTGCCGCGGCCGAATTGCTGGCGCCCAGCAGCACGGATATTTCCCAGCGCCTGACAAGCCTGCGCCAGCGCCTGTTGCTGCGCATGCAGGACCGGCTTCACCGCGACAGTTCACGGCTCGAGAACCTGACCAAGCGTTTGCGCCATCCCGGCGAACGCCTGCAACAGCAAGCCCAGCGCATCGACGACCTCGAACAGCGCTTGCTGCGCGGCATCGACCGTCGTCTCTGCGCGGGTCAGGAGCGTCTGGCTCGGCTCGACACGCGCCTGGCCGCACAGCATCCGGGACGCACGTTAGAGCTGTTGCGCCAGCGTCTGGCGCATCTGTCCGAGCGCATGCCCCGCGCCATGCAGGAATCGCTAAGAAACCAACGCCAGCAGCTGAAAAGTCTGGCGCAGACACTCAATATCGTCAGCCCGCTGGCAACCCTGTCGCGCGGCTACAGCATTCTGCTGGACGAACACGGCCATGCCGTCCGCCGCGCTGACCAGACACAGCCCGGTCAGCGCCTCAAGGCCCGACTGGGTGAAGGCGAGCTGGATGTACGAGTGGAAGACAACCACCTCGAACCGGTTACGCTGCCCCTGCTTTGAACGAGCGTCTAGCAGCTGAGCCATGAGCAGCCACTGGGCTTTCCCTCGTCAGGTGTTTACGCGAGGATGAGCCATTCTTTTCAAGCGGAACCGCTCATGCCTCGCGTCGTTGCCCTACTGCTTTCACTCGCCCTGACACTTCCCGCCCACGCCGAGGGCTTCATCACCCGCCTGTTGAACAAGCCCGTGCCAGGCGGTGTGGCTGTAATCGCACTGGGCGACACCCCCACTGTGCCGCAGGTGCGCTACCAGGACAAACCGGCATTGGTGATCAGGGAGGACGGCCAGCGTTGGATTGCCATTCTCGGCATCCCGCTCACGATCAAACCCGGAACGCAGCAAGTGGAAGTCAATGGCAGCCCGAGCAGCTTTAAGGTCGAGCACCGCGAATACCGCGCCCAGCACATCACTCTAAAGAACCAGCGCCAGGTCAATCCGAACCCCGAGGACCTCAAGCGCATCGAGCGGGAACTGGCCGAGCAGACCGAGGCTTACCGCCAGTTCAGCCCCAACCAGCCCAGCAACCTATTGTTCGACAAGCCCGTCGATGGCCCGTTGTCGTCGCCGTTCGGCCTGCGCCGCTTCTTCAATGGCGAGGAGCGCAACCCGCATTCCGGGCTGGATTTCGCAGCCAGAACCGGTACGCCGATCAAGGCACCGGCGGCCGGCAAAGTGATCCTCACTGGTGACTATTTTTTCAATGGCAAGACGGTCTTCGTCGATCATGGCCAGGGGCTGATCAGCATGTTCTGCCACCTGTCCGAGATCGGGGTGAAGGTCGGCGACCCGCTCGGTCGCGGCGAAATACTGGGCAAGGTCGGCGCCACCGGCCGGGCCACCGGGCCGCATTTGCACTGGAACGTCAGCCTAAACGACACACGTGTCGATCCGTCGATTTTCATCGGCGCATTCAAACCCTGAACCACAATAAAAGGATCTACCGACATGCGTATCAAAGCCACGGAATCCACCCTGCTGATCATCGACATCCAGGAGCGCCTGCTGCCGGCCATCCTCGACAGCGCCGCCATGATCGAGAACACCGCCTGGCTGCAGCAGATCGCGCGGCGGGTCGGCGTGCCCGCTCTGATCACCGAGCAGTACAGCAAGGGGCTGGGGCCGACCGCAGCCGTACTTCGCGAAGGCGTGGACGCCGACTCCATTCTGGAAAAGATGGAATTCTCCTCGGCTGCCGACGGCGAACTGTTCAAGCGTCCCGGCGGGGATCGCAAGCAGTTCGTGATCTGCGGCTGCGAAACCCATGTCTGCGTCATGCAGACCGTGCTCGACCTGTTGGAACACGGCTGCCAGGTGTTCGTGGTCGAGGAAGCGGTCAGCTCGCGCCGCGCCTCCGACAAGGAGCTGGCGTTGCAGCGCATGCGCCAGGCCGGTGCGCAGATTGTCTCGCGTGAGATGGTTGCCTTCGAATGGATGGAGCGCGCCGGCACCGACCTGTTCAAGTCCATCAGCCGTGAATTCATTCGCTGAGCCGAACGGCAGTTCGTACCCATCCACTGCCGGGACTGCACTGGCGGATTTTGTTAAGGTCCGCCTCCTTGCAGCACGTCCCGCTGTATCAAGTACCGATGGAGTATTGAATGACTGACGAGTTTGCCGGCTGGCTGGACTGGCGCAGAGCCCACCCCGAACTGCAAACGCTGGTCGCCTGTGCCGCGCTGATCTTTGCCGCCTGGCTGTCCAACTGGATCGTCAAGCGCATCCTGGTGCGTGGGCTCTATGGTCTGCTGCGCCATGCGCGCGATGCCGAATTGCAGGATTTCGGCATCATCAAACGGCTGTCCAATATCGTCCCGGCACTGGTGCTGTCGGTCGGTATCAATGCCGTGCCGGGGCTTCCGGAAGCCGCAGTGACCGTGGTGCGCAACGTCTGTGGCGGTTTTATCGTGCTGACCATCGCCCTCGCTCTGGGCGCGGTGATGGACATCATCAACCTGCTCTACCAGCGCCGCTCCGACGCCCATCTGCACCCGATCAAGGGCTACTTGCAAGTGGTCAAGATCGTGCTCTACGCCATCGCCACCATCCTGATCATCGCCACCCTGATCGATCGCTCGCCGCTGATCCTGCTGTCCGGTCTCGGTGCCATGGCGGCGGTGCTGATGTTGATCTTCCAGGACACCCTGCTGTCTCTGGTGGCCAGCGTGCAGATCACCTCCAACGACCTGATCCGCGTCGGCGACTGGATCGAAATGCCGCAGCTGAACGCCGATGGCGACGTGATCGACATTGCCCTGCACACGGTCAAGGTGCAGAACTGGGACAAGACCATCACGAGCATCCCGACCAAGCGCTTCATTTCCGATTCATTCAAGAACTGGCGCGGCATGCAGGAAAGTGGCGGCCGCCGGATCAAACGCAGCCTCTTCCTTGACCAGCAAAGCGTGCACTTTCTCAGCGAAAAGGAATGCAAACACCTGCATCGTTTCAGCTTGCTGGAAGATTATCTGGCCGAGAAGCAGCGCGATATCGATGCCTGGAATACCAAACTGGCCGAGCGTGGGCAGGAGCCGGTGAATACCCGGCGCATCACTAACATCGGCACCTTCCGCGCCTACGTCGAACGTTATGTACGCAGCCACCCCGGCATTCATCAGAACATGACATTCATCGTGCGTCAGATGTCACCCACGGCCGATGGGTTACCGCTAGAGATCTACTGCTTCACCAACACCGTGAGCTGGGTGCCTTACGAGGCGATTCAGTCGGACATTTTCGACCACTTGCTATCGATCCTGCCGGAATTCGGCCTGCGGGTGTTCCAGCATCCGAGCGGAGCGGACATGCGGGGATGGAGCGAGTCGTTGACGCAGCGTGGCGCACCGGCGCTGCAGCAGCCGGAAGAGCCTCCGGCCGAAGTGACAAGTTAATTGTAGGTTAGCGCTGAGTCACGAAGCACATGGGTGGCCTTTGGCATGGTCCATTGCTTCACCCTGATGCCAGCGCCGCGGGCTGCCCTGTATCGCGCACCTCAGTGCGAACCTACGTCCGGAGCGAGGTACCCCTCGCCCCTGCTACCGCAGTTTTTTATTAGAAGCTCATATCGACCCGCGCCCAATAAGTGCGGCCGGGCTCGTTGATGCGCTCGTCGGCAGGGAAACCAAAACCGGCATCGCCGGCCAAGTTGAGATGCTCGGTGTAGTTCTTGTCGAACAGATTGTCGACACCGGAACTGAGCTTGACCTGTTTGGTTACCTGATAGGCACCGTTGAGCGAGAACACGCCAAACCCGGCACTATCGTTCAGATCCTGCCCCACCACATTGCCGCGGCCTTCGGCGATGCGGCTCTGGTCATCGACCAGGCGCCATAACGCACCCATACTCCAGTCGTCACGTTGATAGGACAGGCCCAGTCTGGCTTCCAGCGGCGGCATCTGTGGCAGAGCTTCACCATCGGAGCTGTTCTTGCCCCACGCATAGGCCAGGCTGGCATCCGTCTTCCAATTACCGGTGAGAGCATAGGTCATGCCCAACTCCCCGCCCATGATGCGTGCATCAATGTTATCGGCACGAGTGCCCATGCCACGGTAGTCGAACAGCATGTAATCGCGGATCTGGCCGGCATAGGCTGAAGCCCATGCCTGCAGGGCTTCGCCCTGGTATTGGATACCGATATCGAGCTGCGTGGTCTTCTCCGGCTTGATGCCGTCGAATGCGTTTTCCGAACCCGCAGGACCGTTGAGGCCGGCAGAGAACAGTTCCCAGTAGTCGGGGAAACGCTGGACATGGCCGATACCGGCATAAAAGGTGGTCGGCGAGCCATCGAGATCATGCTCGTATCGCACGAAGCCGCTGGGCAACGTATCGGCGCGGGTCTCGCCGGCGGTCGGATTGGGGATCGGCATGCCCATGCCCATCATGCTGCTGAAGCTTGGCCGGAAATCCTTGGCCGAGGAGCGATCGAGACGTGCGCCGGAGATGAGCCGATCACGTTCGGCCAGGCCCCAGGTGGCTTCGGCAAATACACCGTAATTGTGCATCACCGCATCCTTATCCCACGGATACTGATCGGCGTCGGTGTAATCCCCCATCATGCTCAGCGTGGAGCTGCGCTGGCGGTGTTCGCTGCGCTGGGCATCGATACCCGTGATCAGCTCGACGCTGTCCCACTTCCAAGTGGCGGCCACTCGAGTGCCGAGGGTACGGCGGTCGACCTGTGCAGCCATCGGGCCACTCATCATGCTGGTTGGGTCTGGTACGCGTAGGCGGAAGTTGTCCATGATGTGGTCGGCGTAGTTGTAGTAGACCTTGGCCTCAATCTTGTCGAGCACCTCGCCGAGATTGCTGCGTTCGACGCGCAGCCCCAGGCTTTCACGCTTGAACTGCGAACCATCCATACCGCGGCCGCCATAACGAGCCTCACCATCACCCCGACCGGCAGTTAGTTCGATCAAGGTGTCAGCATCCGGCGTCCAGCCCAGCGCCACATCACTGTTCCATTTGTCCCAGCGCGAGGGAATGGTCAGGCCGTTACCGTTTTCGTAATCGTCCGAACGCGAGCTATTGCCGGTTACCCGCAGGTAGCCCTGCTCACCGCCGACGGCACCGTCGAGCAGCCGGTCAAAACGACCATTCGAACCAACCAGTACGCTGGCCTGCAGACGCGCCCCAAGCTCACCGAAACTCTCGGGCTCGCGATCGAAGCGCACCACCCCGGCCGACGCACCCGGCCCCCAGATTACCGTTTGCGGGCCTTTGGTCACGGTCAGCAGATCATAAGTTTCCGGAGAAATGTAAGAGCTTGGGGCGTCCATCCGCGCAGGGCAGGCTCCGATCATCTGACCACCGTCGGTTAGCAGCAGCAGGCGAGAACCAAATAGCCCCCTTAGCACCGGATCGCCGTTACTGCCCCCGCTGCGAATGGCAGAGAACCCCGGGATGGTCTTGAGGTAATCGGCCGCATCGCTGGCCGGCACCGGCTGGCGCGGTATCTTCGGATCGGTGACCACCGTCAGCGGCGACTGCTGGGCGACGCCAGTGATGACCATCGGCGTAAGTTCGACGGAACCATGGTGATGAGCATGATCACCCTGCTCGGCCGCGAGCGCGCCGCTGGCCAGCACGCCCAGCAGAGCGGCATGGGCAGCCTGCCAACGCAGGCGAGATGATCGGATAGAAAAGCTATAGGACAGGCAGGCGCGGGCCTGACGGCCATGAGTATTACGGGTCATGTGAATTTCCACTTCATGTTTGGATACAGCCGTGCAACACGGCTCCAGGCATCAGCTGTGGAAATACGGAGGAGCGCGAGCGTAGCCGCTGCTGCGACGCAGCGCCGGGATCAGCGGCGCGTCGGGAAGGGAGAGAAAATGCTCAGGCTCATGCCGAGGCAAGGCCAGATCGAGGGCAAGCGTCAGCGGCGGGTTGAGCGTCAGCAGTTCGCAATAACCGCAGAGCTCCAGCGCCGCCAACCAGGCGGGTTCAGTGCCCGATGCCTGCCGGTGATGACCGTGTGCCGGCGTGGACTCATGGCCGGCATGCTGATGGTGCTCGCCGATCGGCGCAGCGGTGGTTTGCGCCGCCTGTACTGCCGAGTACAACGGGCCGACATGGATCATCAGCATGGCGAACAGGCCAAGCCAGATACTCGATGTCGAAAGCCGTTTGCGTGTCACCGGCAAATCCTTGTTAACAGTGCCCTGGCTCTGCTGAACCGGTGCCTGATGATCGCACGCTCGGTTTGCCAAAGCGGCTGCGACATGAAGCCGCAAAAGTTTCGAGCAAGCAAGCGCAAGCAAGAACGAAATTACCAGCAGTAAATCTCGACAAACTTATTCATCAAAGCAGTTCATACCAATTTTTTTTCAACTGTTGCACGACTCCACCAGAAAGGACTAAGTTTTCACCATAACCAGCCGGCAAAACCGGTCCCGACTGCTGTCGCCACGAGCGAGCCCCAAGGAAACGCCATGACCATGCTCAAAGATCCGTCGAAAAAATATCGCGCCTTTACCCCCATTGATATCCCTGACCGCACCTGGCCATCGAAGACCATCACCCAGGCGCCGATCTGGCTCAGCTCCGACCTGCGTGACGGTAATCAGTCGCTGATCGAGCCGATGGACGCGGCGAAGAAGATGCGGTTCTTCAAGACGCTGGTCGCGGTGGGCGTAAAGGAAATCGAAGTGGGCTTCCCCTCGGCCTCGCAGACCGATTTTGACTTCGTCCGCGAGCTGATCGAGGGCGGGCACATTCCCGATGACGTCACCATCCAGGTGCTGACCCAGGCGCGCGAGGATCTGATCACCCGTACCTTCGAATCGCTCAAAGGTGCCAAGCAGGCCATTGTCCACTACTACAACGCCACAGCGCCGAGCTTCCGCCGCATTGTCTTCAATCAGGACAAGGCCGGTGTGGTCAACATCGCGGTCAGTGCGGCGCAAGTCATCAAGCGTTTAGCCGCTGCGGCGCCGGAAACGAACTGGCGCTTCGAATACTCGCCCGAAGTGTTCAGCTCCACCGAGACCGATTTCGCCGTCGAGGTGTGTAACGCAGTTATCGAGGTGTTCCAGCCGACGCCGGCGCAGAAGCTGATCCTCAACCTGCCGGCCACCATCGAGGCGGCCACTCCGAATATCTATGCCGATCAGATCGAATATTTCGGTCGCCGCATTGCCAAGCGCGACAGCGTGCTGATCAGCCTGCACACCCACAACGACCGTGGCACCGGCGTGGCCGCCACCGAGCTGGGCCTGATGGCCGGCGCCGATCGCGTCGAAGGCTGCCTGTTCGGCAATGGCGAGCGCACCGGCAACGTCGATCTGGTGACAGTGGCGCTGAACATGTACACCCAGGGTGTCGATCCGCAGCTGGATTTCTCCGACATCGACGCCGTGCGCAAGGTGGTCGAGGAATGCAACCAGTTGCCGGTGCACCCGCGCCATCCCTACGTCGGCGATCTGGTACACACCGCCTTCTCCGGCTCGCATCAGGATGCGATCCGCAAGGGCTTCGCCGTGCAGAAGGCCGACGAGCTGTGGGAAGTGCCCTACCTGCCGATCGACCCGGCCGATATCGGCCGCAGCTACGAAGCGGTGATCCGCGTCAACAGCCAGTCCGGTAAGGGCGGCATCACTTATCTGCTCGAGCAGGAATACGGCATCAGCCTGCCGCGGCGCATGCAGATCGAGTTCAGCCAGGTGGTACAGAAGGAAACCGACCGCCTCGGCCTGGAGATGAGCGCCGCGCAGATCTATGCACTGCTGGAAGCCGAATACCTGCAAGCCGTCACGCCCTACGCGCTCAAGGGCCATCGTTTGCAAGAGGAGAACGGCACCAGCGCGCTGGAAGTGGAGGTCATCAACGAAGGCACAACCCTGAACCTGCGCGGCATCGGCAAGGGCCCGCTGGAGGCACTGGTCGCGGCACTGCCGGTCAAGCTGGAGATCATGGACTACCACGAGCACGCCATCGGTGCCGGCAGCCATGCTAGGGCCGCGGCCTATATTGAGGTGCGCCTGGACGGCGAGCGCCCGCTGCACGGCATTGGTATCGACGAAAACATCACCACGGCCAGCATCCGTGCCCTGTTCAGCGCATTGAACCGTGCGGTGCGAGAGGCCGAGGCGAAGGCAGCCTGATCCTGCCCGGCGAGCCCCGACGGGCTCGCCGCTTTCCACTCCGGAGGATGTGCACTCCCGAGCTATGGATGTGCATCGACACACCCAGAGTGGCTCCGCTTCAGCCCACCAAAGTCCGCTCCAGCCGGTGGGCTAAAGCCCACCCTACTTTCGACCACGGACCGTACCTGTGAAGCAACCCGCTTCCGGTATTCGGCCCACCTACGAATGGGCGATTATGGAGTGTCAAGCGTCGCCTCATGGTCTAGCACCGTAGGGTGGGCTTCAGCCCACCAAAACCTGCCCCTGCCGGCGGGTTAAAGCCCACCCTACTTTCGAAACTGTAAAGCACCCCTTCCGGCATCCAGCCCTCTTGCGCAAAGCGTCGCGTCAATAGTCTTAGCGGTGGCAACCAAGTGAACCAACCCCCGGCCAATGCCTCCCAATAGCGCCGAGCATCCGAGACACCCCATCTCAGCATTACTTTCCAAATCCTTTCGACAGTAATCTGTCATTCATCGCGAGAATCGTGCAAACGACGTCGCCGCCATCGGTATAAGCTTGGCCTCCAGCCCGGACATGCAAACACAGGAGCCGCCATGAGCAACGCCATCGGTTACGCCGCCCTCGACCCGAGCACACCGCTCGCCCCTCATTCGTTTTCGCGCCGCGCAGTCGGGCCGAACGACGTACAGATCGACATCCTTTACTGCGGTGTCTGCCACTCCGACCTGCACACCGCACGCAACGAATGGAACAACACCCTTTATCCATCCGTACCAGGCCACGAGATCGTTGGCCGCGTTACCGCGGTCGGCTCGGCCGTATCGCGCTTCAAAGCCGGTGATCTGGCCGGCGTCGGCTGCCTGGTCGACAGCTGCCGCAGCTGTTCGTCGTGCGGCGAAGGCCTTGAGCAGTACTGCGAGAACGGTTTCATCGGCACCTACAACGGCTCGGCGTTCGGCGGCAGCGAGAACACACTCGGCGGCTACTCGGACAGCATCGTGGTGGACGAGAAGTACATGCTGCGCATTAGCCACACCGCCAACTTGGCCGCCGTCGCGCCCCTGCTCTGTGCCGGCATCACCACTTATTCACCGCTGCGCCAGTGGAAAGTCGGCCCCGGCCAGAAAGTGGGTGTGGTCGGCCTCGGCGGCCTTGGCCACATGGCGGTGAAAATCGCCAACGCGATGGGCGCGAAGGTCGTGCTATTCACCACATCGCCGGACAAGCGGAAAGACGCCCTGCGCCTGGGTGCGTCGGAAGTCGTGGTATCGAAGAACAAAGACGAGATGGCTGCACATCTGAACAGCTTCGACTTCATCCTCAACACCGTGGCCGCACCGCACAACCTCGATGCCTTCATGGCGTTGCTCAAGCGCGATGCCACCATGACCCTGGTGGGCGCACCGGCATCGCCCCACCCGTCGCCAAACGTCTTCGGGCTGATCTTCAAGCGCCGCCGGCTGGCCGGCTCGTTGATCGGCGGTATCGCCGAGACTCAGGAGATGCTGGATTTCTGCGCAGAGCACAGCATCGTTTCGGACATCGAGATGATCCGCATGCAAGACATCAACGAAGCCTACGAGCGCATGCTCAAGAGCGATGTGAAATACCGCTTCGTCATCGACATGGCCTCGCTCAAGTCCGCCTGAGCCTACGCTGGCGCGCCGGGCCCGAGCGCGCCAGCCACCGAACGCACGCTGGGTCTTCCCTCTTTGCAGCCGAGCCGCTAAGGTCGCCGGCCTTCTGCTGAGGAGCCGGCATGCTTTACCTGATCTTCGTAACCCTGCTCTGGGCGTTTTCTTTCAACCTGATCGGCGCTTACCTGGCCGGCCAAGTGGACAGTTATTTCGCGGTGCTTACCCGCGTGGTTATCGCCGGACTCGTGTTTCTCCCGCTCACCCGTTGGCGCGGCGTTGCGCCGGGCTTCATCGCAGGCGTAACGCTGGTCGGTGCGCTGCAGTTCGGCGTGACCTACCTGTGCCTGTATCTGAGCTTCAACGTCCTGACGGTGGCCGAGGTTTTGCTGTTCACGGTCCTCACACCGCTGCATGTCACGCTGATCGATGACGCGCTCAATCGACGCTTCAATCCTTGGGCGCTGCTGGCCGCGGCGGTCGCGGTACTCGGTGCGGGCCTGATCCGCTATGACGGGATTTCCAGCGATTTTCTCGGCGGTTTCCTATTGATGCAATTGGCCAATTTCACCTTTGCCGCCGGGCAGGTTGGCTATAAGCACCTGGCGCAACGCTATCCATCTGATGTCCCGCTCTATCGGCGCTTTGGCTATTTCTTCCTCGGTGCATTGGTAATCGTGCTGCCGGCCTGGCTGCTGTTCGGCGATGCCGAAAAAATGCCTGGAACGGCAAGCCAATGGGGAGTACTGGTATGGATGGGTGTACTGGCCACGGCGTTAGGTCAATTCTGCTGGAACAAGGGCGCTACGCTGGTGGACGCCGGCACATTGGCAGTGATGAACAATCTGGCGGTACCGGTGGGGCTGGTTCTGAATCTGTTGATCTGGGGTACGGAGACAAATCTGCTGCTACTTGCCGTCGGCGGGCTGATCATCCTCGCCTCTCTCTGGATCAATCGGCTGGGTCGACGCAGGCTTAGTGTCACTATGTAACTTATTGTTCTATATGGATTTTTTATGAATTTCAGGTAACATAACGCGCCCCGCATGGATGCGACTCTCAGCCAGTCGTCGAGATTCCCATGCGTCGTTACACCCTGCTTCTGCTTGCCCTTCTTTTATCCACTGTCGTTCATGCCGAAGCGCCGCGAACCTTCTACGCGGCGAAGAAGATCGCCTGGACCATCTATGCTGAGCGACCGGTGGATTTCTATTGCCGCTGCGCCTTCAAAGGCAAGCAGATCGACCTGGCGAGCTGTGGCTACATTCCACGCAAGCAGCCCAAGCGCGCCGCACGCGTCGAATGGGAACACATCGTTCCCGCTTGGGTGATCGGCCATCAACGTCAATGCTGGCAGCAAGGCGGACGCAAGCGCTGCACATCGACCGATCCGACTTTCAGCAAGGCCGAGGCCGATTTGCACAATCTGGTTCCGGTGGTCGGCGAGGTCAACGGAGACCGCAGCAACTACGGCTTCGGCATGCTCAGCGAGAAGCCGAGCCAGTACGGCGCTTGCCGGTTCGTAGTTAATTTCAAGCAACGCACCGCGATGCCGCCGGACTATAGCCGTGGCACCATCGCCAGAACCTATCTCTATATGAGTGAGCGCTACGGTCTGCGCCTGTCGAAACAGGACCGGCGCCTCTTCGACATATGGAATCGCCAGTACCCGGTGAGCGAGTGGGAGCGATGGCGTAACAACAGCGTCGCGTGTGTACAGGGCAATGCTAATCGCTATGTCGGTTCCGTCGACCTACGTCGCTGCGCGAAGTCGATTTCTCGCTCGGCAACGGTAGGCGGCAAACGAGGCTAGATCAGCGCGGCGTGCGTTAGCCGGAAGCTCGGTTAGCTCGGTTAGCTCGGTAGCAAGCGTTATGCTTCGCTGGAGCAAACAGCACGCATATTGCGCGCCGCCACGCGGGCACCGCATTCTCTAGCCTTGTTCGATCGGCTCGGCTCGGTGCGCTGCTGCCGGTTCCGTGCACGGCGGCTCTACAACACAATCAGACTGCGTGCCTCAAAATTCCGGAAAACGGCTGGATAAACGTCATGCTTTATCGACTCGGCGCCGATGCAGTGTTGCTTCTGCACCTGGGTTTCATCATCTTCGTGTTGTTGGGAGGCCTACTGGTCGCCTGGAAGCGCGGCTTCCTGGTGCTGCATTTTCCGGCCGTAGCGTGGGGCATTTTCGTAGAGCTGACGGGCGGCCACTGCCCTTTGACCCATTGGGAGAATCTGCTGCGGCGGCTAGCGGGCAGTGCCGGGTATGAGGCGAGCTTCGTAGAGCATTATTTGCTGCCGTTGATCTACCCGGATTGGTTGAGCGTACCCGTGCAATACCTACTGGCTTCCGTGGTGGTGCTGGCCAATGTGCTGATCTATGGCTGGTTGATGGCGCGCTGGCGGCGCAGCACCACGAAGACGCCGGGCCCGCGCTGCTAGAACTTCAATTCGAACACGTCGCCGTCGTGATACGCAGGGAATTTCTCTCGGAACACCGCCAGATCTCGTGCGCGCAATGTCGTACGGAATACGCCTTCGGAGTCACCCGCCTCCAGCACCGGATCGCCTAGATAATCCAACACCTGGCTGTCGCCGCTGTACGGATAGCCATTGCCGTCTTTTCCAACACGATTCACCGCCGCGACGTAGCAAAGATTTTCGATGGCACGAGCCGGAAGCAGCCGATTCCAGGCATTGCGGCGCGCAGCGGGCCAGTTGGCCGTATACAGCAGCAAATCGGTGTCGTGAGGATCACGGCTCCACACGGGGAAGCGCAGGTCGTAGCAGATCAACGGTCGCACACGCCAACCATTGAGCTCGAATAGCGCCTGCTGGTCGCCAGCGGTGTAGTGCTTGTGCTCGCCAGCCATGCGGAACAGATGGCGTTTGTCGTAATGCGATATCTCGCCGTTCGGTCGCGCCCAGAGTAGGCGATTGCGGTGACTGCCGTCCGCGGCCTCGATGATGACACTGCCGGTGATCACCGCGTCCATACGTGCCGCCTGCTCTCGCAGCCAGGTGTATGTCGGCCCTTCCTCCGGCTCGGCCAGCTCCGATGAATTCATCGAAAAGGCCGTGGTGAACATTTCCGGCAATACGATCAGATCGGCACCGCGCGCCTGCTCCAGCAACTCATCGAAACGCGCCCGATTGGCGCTGGCGTCCTGCCAGACGAGTGTGGTCTGGATCAGCGCCAGTTCGAGATTGGGCAAGTCGTTCAGATCGCGCATAGTCGTTCGGCTGCCTGGCGCAGCGTCTCCTCTCGTTTGGCGAAGCAGAAGCGGACCAGCCGCGATTGGGCTGGAGGCGTCTGATAAAAAACCGAAATCGGGATGCTCGCCACGCCGTGTTCACGCGTGAGCCACTCGGCCATGGCGACGTCGTCTAGATCCGGACGAATCGCCGAATAGTCGACCAGCTGGAAATAAGTGCCCGCCGCGCGAGTGAAGCTGAACCGCGACCCAGCCAGCAGATCGCAGAACAGATCCCGCTTTGCCTGGTAGAAGGCTGGCAGCTCACTCAGGTGATCAGGATGCGCGGCCATGAAGTCGGCCAGCGCCCATTGCAGCGGCGTGACGCCGGTAAAGCTGACGTATTGATGCACCTTGCGTAGTTCGGCGCTCAACGCGGCTGGCGCCACTACATAGCCAGTCTTCCAGCCAGTGACGTGGTAGGTCTTGCCGAAGGAACTGACGACGAACGCGCGCTGATACAGCTCTTCGTGACGCAACACACTGGCGTGTTCGCGGCCATCGAATACCAGATGCTCATAGACCTCATCGCTGAGCAGATAGATATCCCTGTCGCGCATCAACTCGGCCAGACGGTCCAGATCTGCGGCTTCGATCAGCGCGCCGCTCGGATTGTGCGGCGTATTCAGCACGATCATGCGGGTGCGTGGCGTGATCGTTTCGGCCAACTTCTGCCAATCGATGGTGAACTTCGGCAGGCTCAGCGGCTGATGAATGCAGATGCCACCGGCCAGTTCCACTGCCGGCTCGTAGCTGTCGTAGCAGGGATCGAAAACGATGACTTCGTCCCCCGGGCGCACCACCGCGTGAATAGCGCAGAAGATCGCCTGGGTCGCGCCCGGCGTAATGGTGACTTCGCTATCGGCGCTCACCTGCCGTCCATACAGACGTGCGACTTTCAACGCCACCTGCTCGCGTAATGCCGGCAAACCGGTCATCGGTGCGTACTGGTTATGTCCGGCCATGACGTGACGAGCCACCGCTTCGCGCAGTGCATCGGGCCCATCGAAATCCGGGAAACCTTGAGACAGATTCAGCGCACCGGTCTGAGCCGCAAGCTGCGACATGGTGGTGAAGATGGTGGTGCCGACGTTGGGCAATTTACTGATGAGCATGACGGGCTTCCAACAGGCCTGCCGTACGGGGCTTCGACAGGGGGAAACAGCATAGCCGATCAAGGCCGCTCGAGACGAGGGTGTCCAGAACGACAACCTCGGCTGTACAGTTGGTGCGACCGCGCGCAACGCCAGTCCCACAGCGCCCGTTGCCTGCTGATACTCACCAAGGAGTCCGCTATGCCTATCCAACCTGCCAGCCATTCCTGGAACGACCTGCGCGACCAGGCCGAACAGGCGCTTAGGAAGGAGCCGATCCTGGAAAGCATTGTTCAGCAGGTCGTGCTCGATCATCCGGATTTCGGCTGCGCACTCGCCTATCGCGTCAGCCGCACACTGGCAGATACGTCGGAACAAGCGAATGCGCTGTTCGACCGCTTCGCCAGCGAGCATCGAATGGCTCCGCTGCTGGGCGAAATGGCCTGGCGCGACCTGCAGGCGATCGTCAGTCGTGATCCTGCTTTCGACACCGCGCTGGAAGTGCTCCTGTTTTCCAAGGGATTCCTTTCCCTACAGGCATACCGTATCGGGCATCGGCTGCATCAACAGGATGAGCGAATGCTGGCGATGCTCATCCAGGCACGCTGCAATGAACGTCTGGGCATCGACATCAATCCGGCCAGCCGGCTGGGCAGCGGAATCATGCTCGACCACGGTACGGGAATCGTCATCGGCGAAACGGCCGAGGTGGGCGACGACGTTTCAATCCTGCAAGGCGTGACGCTGGGCGGAACCGGCAAGGAAAGCGGCGACCGTCATCCGAAGGTGCGCAGCGGAGTGCTGATCGGCGCGGGCGCGAAAGTCCTGGGCAATATTGAAATTGGCGAAGGCGCCAAAATCGGCGCGGGCAGCATCGTACTGCATCCCGTTGCGCCCCACACAACCGTGGTGGGCAACCCGGCTCGCCAGGTTGGCAAGCCGAGGCACGCACGACCAGCCCTGAATATGGACCAGTCATTCGACGAGGGCTAGGTCTGTTGCCAGTTCGTGGGCGGCCGCGCCGGAGCCTGTTTTTGTGCGAGGCAAGGCCGCGCCCGCTCCCGGCGGGCTTGCGGCATTCACTCCATCATGGAGATCGCACGAGAAGCGACGTTTAGTCGTTCCTAATGAGCGTCAAGAAACGCCGCATCGCGCAAAAACAGGCCCGGCCCGAAGGGTCGCGCGGCAAATCTCGCCAGGCGGCGTTGCGGGACTTGGCTCGGCCGCCGGCCCAGCGCATTACCTGCGTCCCACGCCTTGCGTAGCGCCGCCCGGCCTGGCGAGATTTGGCGCAGCAACGCGGCTCGCGACGAAACGGCAACCGACCCTATGGACTCAGCGCTTTTTGTCCCGGCGCTTCTTCTCGGCCTTCTTGTGGTGCGACATGAGACGGCGCTTCTTGTTTACCTGACGATCGGTAAGAGTGTTTTTCTTGCCCTCGAACGGGTTTTCACCGCCCTTGTACTCGATGCGGATCGGTGTGCCGACCAGCTTCAGAACACGCCGATAGGTATTTTCCAGATAGCGCGTATAGGACTTGGGAATCGCGTCGACCTGGTTGCCGTGAATCACGATCAGCGGCGGGTTGGCGCCCCCGAGGTGGGCATAGCGCAGCTTGATTCGACGGCCAGCGACCATCGGCGGCGCATGCTCGCGCACGGCATCTTCAAGGATCTGGGTCAGGTGGCTGGTGGGCCAACGCGTAACGGCAGAAGTGAACGAGGCCTGCACCGACTTGTACAGATTGCCAACGCCGGTACCGTGCTTGGCGGAAATGAAATGGATGTCGGCGAACTCGACGAAGAACAGCCGGCGCTCCAGTTCCTTCTTCACGTAATCCTTCTCGCCGGGCTCCATGCCGTCCCACTTGTTCAGCGCGATGACCAGCGCCCGACCGCTGTCCAGCACGAAGCCGAGCAGGTTGAGGTCATGCTCGACCACGCCTTCGCGCGCATCCATGACGAAGATCACCACGTTGGCGTCCTGGATCGCCTGCAGTGTCTTGACCACGGAGAATTTCTCCACCGCCTCGAAGATCTTGCCGCGACGCCGCACGCCTGCGGTGTCGATCAGGGTGTACTTCTCCTCGCCACGCTCGAAGGGAATATAGATGCTGTCGCGGGTGGTGCCGGCCTGGTCATACACGATGACTCGCTCTTCACCAAGCATGCGGTTGACCAGCGTCGATTTGCCGACATTGGGGCGACCGATGATGGCGATCTTGATGCCATCCTTTTCGCTCGGCCCGGGTATACGCTTGAGCTCCTCACCCTCGGCAACCGTCTCGCCCTCACCCTCGTCGCCTTCGGTTTCTTCTGCGTTGTCCTTCGGAAACGCGCCGAGCGCCTGTTCCAGCATATGGCTGATACCGCGGCCATGGGCGGCTGCGATCGGCAGCGCATCGCCGAGGCCCAACGGGCTGAATTCGGCCCGTGCGATGTCCGGATCGATGCTGTCGACCTTGTTCACCACCAGGAAGTGGCGCTTATTCATCCTGCGCAGATGCTCGGCGATCATCTGATCACCCGGTGTCATGCCGGCGCGCGCGTCGACCATGAACATCACCGCATCGGCTTCCTCCATGGCTTGCAGCGACTGTTCGGCCATCTTGGCATCGATACCTTCTTCATCCCCGGTCAGACCACCGGTATCGATAACGATATAGGTGCGGCCCTGCCATTTGGCCTCACCGTACTGGCGATCTCGGGTCAGACCGGCGTACTCCGCGACGATGGCGTCACGGCTTTTGGTCAGGCGATTGAAAAGGGTGGATTTACCGACGTTCGGGCGGCCCACCAGGGCGATTACGGGAACCATACGGCTCTCCACTGCGATATTTCAGAAAACACGAAGGCCGCTGCAAGGCAGCGGCCGGATATTAAGCGTTCCGCCCAAGCGGAACAGCAGACGAATGACCCGGGCGGTCAATCCGCCTGGCGAATAGTCAACGCGACCAGCTTCCCGCCATTGCCGTAGGCATACAGCCAGTCACCCTCGACCACAGGCCGCGCACGCACGCCATTGCTATCGATGCGAGTGCGTGCCACGAAGCGACCATCGACCTGACTCAGGAAATGCAGATAACCTTCCTTGTCGCCGACCACCACATAGCTGGAAAACACGGTTGGCGCCGATAGCTGGCGGCGAGCGAGCTCGTCGTTCGTCCAAAGCACCGTAGTCGAACGTTCATCGATTCCGATAACCGAGCCATCAGCCTGACTGAGATAGACGCTACCGTAGCCCATCGCCACACCGGACGAGGTGGAGGCATCGCGCTGCCAGAGAATACGGCCGCTTTGTAGATCCAGCGCAGCGACGCGTCCCTGGAAGGAGGCGACATACAAGGTTTCGCCGGAAAGCAGCAGACCGCCATCGATATCGACGACGCGCTCGAGTTCGGAGCGGCCTTGCGGAATAGCGACACGCTGCTCCCAGACAGGCAGACCACGACGAGTGTCCAGCGCCACGACTTTGCCGCTGGAAAGCCCGGCAATGGCCAGTTCATTGGTCAGTAGCGGAGCGCCGGTACCACGAAGAGTAAGCACCGCCGGGGAGCTTTCGTAACTCCAACGCTGCTCACCGGTGTCGATATCCAACGCGATGACACGGTCATCCTGAGTCTGAACGACCACCACGTCACCATTGACGGCGGGTGCGGCGAGAATCTCGCTGCTAACCCGACTGCGCCAACGCTCTTCTCCGGTCGAGACATCGAGCGCCAGGACTTCGCCACGCAGGGTGCCAACCAGCACCAAGCCGTAACCGGCACCCACCGCGCCGGATATCGGCATCTCCAGATCACTTTTCCAGTTGACCTTGCCGGTCATGCGATCCATCGCTACGACGAGCCCTTCGACGTCAGCGGCGAATATCTCATCACCGTAGACGACAGGTGTTAGCAGATTGTAGGTCTCACCCTGGCCTTCACCGATCGAACGATTCCATTGCTTGCTCAGCTCGATCTCGGCATCGAACTTGACCAACTCGGCGGGTTCGGGTTCTTTCTTGTCATTGCTGCTGCAACCGGCAGTCAGGACGGCCAGGGTCAGCAGTGCGGCAGTCTTCCAACGCATCAATTCATGCCTCTCCACGAGCCAGGTCGTCCAGTTTCAGCTGCAGACCGCCGATTGCGGCGTCTTGTGACAGCACTTCTTTGGCCTTGGTATAGGCAGCGTGGGCTTCGTCATACCGCCCCAGCCTGACCAGCAGATCGCCTCGCAACTCTTCACGACTGGCAGCGAATGCTTCGAGAGCCTCACCTTGCAGCAATGCGAGTCCCTCTTCAGCCTTATCCTGCGCGGCCAGAATGCGAGCGAGGCGCTGGCGGGCCAGTTCTTCGAGCGTCTTGTCAGCGGGCTTGTCCAGCACGCTCCGCAACTCTGTTGCGGCTTCATCGAGACGGCCGGACTCCACCGCCACTTTGGCTACGAAGAGGCTGCCGTACTGCGCGTACTGCGTGCCGGCAAATTCTTTCTGCAGCAGATTGCCCAGGCGCGACACTTCGGCGTTATCCACCGCACCCTCATTCAGCGCGGCATTGAGCAACTGTTGATAGACGGCCGAGGCGTTATGTGCCTGATTGAGTTGATGCTTTTGCCAGAACTGCCAACCAAACACCAGCACCAGCGCGAGTATGCCCCCCAACAGCAAAGGCTTGCCGTTACGCTGCCACCAGTCCTTGATCTGCGCCAGCTGTTCTTCTTCGGTACCCGAGGTCACACCGTCACTCCTTTCAATCGCTGAATTCAGACCTGTCCGATCAATCGAGACAGGCAGCCAGACGCTCGGGTAGAGCATCCCAGGCAATGCTTTGTTGTTCGCTGTCGTCGCGCAGCGGCTTGCAACCTACCACGCGCGCGGCCAGTTCGTCGTCACCCAGAATCAGCGCGAAACGTGCCCCGCTCTTGTCAGCCTTCTTGAACTGACTTTTGAAGCTGCCGCCGCCGGCGTTGACCAGCAGACGAAGACCAGGCAAAGCGTCACGAAGGCGTTCGGCCAGGGCCAGTGCCGCAAGCTCCGCCGGCCCGCCGAACGCACAGATGAATGCGTGCGCCGGCTGGTTGAGCTCTTCCGGGACCAGCTCAAGCGTTTCCAGCAGCAGCACCAGGCGCTCGATACCCATTGCAAAGCCCACGCCCGGCGTTGGCTTACCGCCAAACTGGCTGACCAGGCCGTCGTAGCGGCCACCCGCACACACCGTGCCTTGCGACCCCAGTTTATCGGTCACCCACTCGAATACGGTGCGGCCGTAGTAATCCAGGCCACGGACAAGCTTCGGATTGATCTCATAGGCGATTCCTGCCGCTTCGAGGCGGGCCTTGAGCCCTTCGAAATGAATACGCGACTCGTCGTCCAGGTAGTCATGCAATGTCGGCGCATCAGCCAGCAAAGCCTGAGTCTGAGCGTTCTTGCTATCCAGAATGCGCAAGGGATTACTGGTCAAACGGCGCTGGCTGTCTTCGTCTAGCTGTTCGAAATGCTGCTGCAGATAAGCGACAAGGGCATCTCGATAGGTTGCGCGCGCCTCGCTGGAGCCCAGGCTGTTCAGCTGCAGCGTGACCGCATCGGACATGCCGAGCTTCTTCCACAGTCGGGCCGTGAGTACGATCAATTCGGCATCGACGTCGGGGCCGGGCTGATTGAACACCTCCACGCCAATCTGGTGGAACTGACGATAGCGGCCCTTCTGCGGCTTCTCATAACGGAACATCGGACCGGCATACCAGAGTTTCTGTACCTGACCGCCACCGGTCATGCCATGTTCGAGCACGGCGCGGACGCAGCCGGCCGTGCCCTCGGGGCGCAGGGTCAGCGACTCTTCGTTACGATCGAGGAAGGTGTACATCTCCTTATCGACCACATCGGTTCCCTCGCCGATGCCGCGGGCGAACAGGTCGGTGAACTCGAGGATGGGCAGGCGGATCTCGCTGTAACCATAGCTGTCGAGCAGACGCGCAAAGGTCGATTCCAGATAGCGCCACACCGGCGTCTGCGCCGGCAGAATATCGTTCATGCCACGAATGGCTTGCAGGGACTTGCTCAATTCGGTTCCTTAATCAGCCACGCACAATCAGAGCGGCGTCGGCCTCGGCCTTCTCGCTGGCCTTGCGACGAATCAGCTGTTCCAACTCGTCGACCAGATTTTCGTTGTTCAGCTTCTGCGCCGGCTTGCCGTCGATATAGATGAGGTTGTTGGGCGTGCCGCCGGTCAGACCGATATGCGCTTCCTTGGCTTCTCCGGGACCGTTCACGACGCAACCAATCACCGCCACGTCCATCGGCACCAGCAAATCGTCCAACCGCCCTTCGAGTTCGTTCATGGTCTTGACCACATCGAAGTTCTGCCGCGAGCAGCTCGGGCAGGCGATGAAGTTGATGCCACGCGAACGCAGACGCAGCGATTTGAGGATATCGAAACCGACCTTGATTTCTTCCACCGGGTCGGCCGCAAGCGAAATACGGATGGTGTCGCCGATGCCTTCGGCCAGCAGCATGCCCAGCCCTACCGCAGACTTCACCGTCCCGGAGCGCAAGCCACCTGCTTCAGTGATGCCCAGGTGCAACGGCTGCTCGATCTTGTCTGCCAGCAGCCGGTACGCGGCAACGGCCATGAACACATCGGAAGCCTTTACGCTGACCTTGAAGTCTGGGAAGTTCAGCCGGTCGAGATGCTCGACATGGCGCAAAGCCGATTCCACCAATGCCTCGGGTGTCGGCTCGCCGTATTTTTTCTGCAGGTCTTTTTCCAGCGACCCGGCATTAACGCCAATGCGGATCGGGATTCCGCGGTCGCGTGCGGCTTCGACCACGGCCCGCACACGATCTTCCCGACCGATGTTGCCGGGGTTGATGCGCAGGCAGTCGACGCCAAGCTCAGCGACCCGCAGGGCAATCTGATAGTCGAAATGGATGTCTGCCACCAGCGGCAAACCGACGCGCTGCTTGATCTTGCCGAACGCCTCAGCCGCATCCATCGAGGGCACGGAGACCCGAACGATGTCCGCACCCGCATCCTGCAGCCGCTGGATCTGTGCGACAGTCGCGTCGACGTCGCAGGTTTCGGTATTGGTCATACTCTGCACGGCGATAGGCGCGTCGCCACCGACCGGTACGCCGCCAACCCAAATCTTTCGGGTGTGGCGGCGCTTGATGGGGGATTCACTGTGCATAATTACGGTCCGAGCTTGAGGCGCGCGGTCTCGCCACGCGTTTTGCCAGAAAGATTGACGGCTTCCCCGTTGAAGCTGACTTGCACACCGGAGGCAAAGCCCAGGTGCAGGTCCAGCGGGGTCTCGCCAACCAAAGTGCGACTGCTGCCAGCCTTTTCCAACCCGCTGTAAAGTACCTTGCCGTTCGCATCGGTTACTCGGGTCCAGCAGTCAGCGGTGTACTCAAGCGTCAGGCGGCCTTCTCCCGGCACGATCGACTCCGCTTCGGCCACTGGAGCCACTGCAACATCGGCTGATTGGGCAGGCGCCGCGGATACTTCAGCGGAAGAAACAGGCTCGCCCTGCTCCGCAGGTGCTTCAATAGGCATCTCGGCAGGCATCTCGGCTGCCGGCTGCTGGTCCGACGCGAGGGTTACAGTTTCAGAGCTTTGCCCTTGGTCACTCACCGTAGGCGGCACTGAATCGGTCGGCTCGTCGATAGCAAGCTCAACCGGATCCTCGGCTCGATCCAGCAAATGAATCTCAGTGGTACCGTCGGCCGCCTCGACCTCGATCCGCTCCAGTGCCGTGACCGATGGGCCGGACTCGTTACGAGCCGATCGGTCCTGCCACCAGAAAAAAGCGCCGGCGCCAATTACAAGCGTCAGAAGAAACGTGAAGAAGCGCACCATGCTGCGCGACAAGCGCACGGGCTGATCAATGTGACCCAGGCTGTTGACGCTGCTACCACTCGCATCCGTACCAGTATGCTGATCGAACTGCTGCACTAACAGAGCCTGATCCAGCCCCAGGAGCTTGGCATATGCCCGAACGTAGCCGCGCGCAAAAGTATGGCCAGGCAGCTGACTGAAATCACCGGCCTCGATCTGGATGAGCGAGCGCTCCGACAGATTGAGCTGCTTCGCCACCGAAGAAAGCGACCAGTCCTTGCTTTCCCGCGCGGCGCGGAGCGTCTCGCCTGGGTTGGCCAGTGTCGGGGCAGCGGCTTCTGAATGTGGCGCTATCATCGTTGCTCCGAAAGAAACTGTTGATATTCAGGCGTACCTGGGTACAGGCGCTTGAGTTGCAGGCCGAGGCTTGCTGCCTGATCCCGGTCCTGATGAATCCTTGCCAGACGAATACCCAGCAGCAAACTGCGGGCGTTTTGCTCGGAAAGACTACTGAATCCGTCGTAATAACGTTTTGCCGGCACGTACTGCTGGGCCTCGTAGGCCAATAGTGCAAGTTCGAGAAGAGCCCGTGGCTGACGGCTGTCGAGGCGAAGAGCGCGGGTGAAATAGGCTTCGGCCTGCTCGCGCTGGCCGAGCTTCAGCGCAGTCATGCCCATGTTCTGGAAGACATGCGAGCGCTCGGGGTAGAGGTTATCCTCGGACGCTTTCGCAAAACGCTCCATGGCTTCTTGATAACGCTTCTGCTCGAACAGGAAACTGCCGTAGTTGTTCAGGATACGTGCATCGTTGCGGCTGGATAGTGCCTTACGGTAATGCTCGTCGGCCAACTGGTATTCCATCTCGTTCTGAAATACGAGAGCCAGCGCCGCATGGGCGTCCGCACTACCTGGATCCAGCTCGAGCGCCTTACGCAGCGGCGTCTTGGCACGCGAGCCTTCACCTTGCTGCAAATAGCCGATGCCAAGCTGAATATAGGCATCTCGCGCTTCGTTGCGCCCTTCAGAGGTTTGCAACGGATTACCCGTCCCGGAAGATACACAGCCAGCCATGAAGCCGGCAAAGACAAACAGCAGCGCAACGCGCACGGTCATCAGCAATATCCCCTCCTCAGGAACGGTTGGAAGCAACGGACGCCGTCACTGGCTCGGATTGCAACTCGCGCACCGCGATATAGCGCTCGCTACGACGCGTCCGATCCATCACCTGACCCACCAGCTGGCCGCAGGCTGCATCGATATCTTCGCCGCGAGTGGTACGCACCGTTACATTGTGCCCAGCTTTATGCAGGATGTCCTGGAAACGGCGGATGGCGTTGTTGCTCGGCCTCTCATATCCGGAATGCGGGAAGGGGTTGAAAGGGATCAAATTGATCTTGCAGGGGATTTTCGCCAGCAACGCGATCATTTGCTCGGCATGCTCGGGCTGATCGTTGACACCTTGCAAAAGCGTGTACTCGATGGTGAGCACGCGCTTCTCACCCAGATTCGAGATATAGCGCTGGCAAGCAGCAAGCAGCATCTCCAATGGGTACTTCTTGTTGATAGGCACCAACTGGTCACGCAGCGCATCGTTCGGCGCATGCAGCGACAGCGCCAGCGACACGTCGATGACTTTGGAGAGTTCATCGATCATCGGTACGACACCAGATGTCGAGAGCGTCACCTTGCGCTTGGAAATGCCATATCCCAGATCATCCATCATGATCTGCATGGCGGCGACGACGTTGTCGAAGTTCAGCAAAGGCTCGCCCATGCCCATCATCACCACGTTAGTGATGGCGCGATCGACTTTCGCCGGTATGGTGCCGAACGACTTGTTAGCAATCCACACCTGACCGATCACCTCGGCGGCCGTGAGGTTGCTGTTGAAACCTTGTTTGCCGGTAGAGCAGAAACTGCAGTCCAGCGCGCAGCCAGCCTGCGAAGAGACGCACAGCGTGCCCCGCCCGTTCTGCGGAATGTATACGGTTTCGACACAACTGCCCGAGGCGACGCGAACCACCCACTTGCGGGTGCCATCGCTGGAAATGTCCTCGCTGACGATTTCCGGGCCGCGTATCTCGGCAGAGGCCTTGAGCTTTTCGCGCAGGGCCTTGCCGATATTGCTCATGGCGTCGAAATCATCGACGCCAAAGTGGTGAATCCACTTCATGACCTGACCGGCACGGAAGCGCTTCTCCCCAATTGAATCGAAGAAGCTTTCCAACTGAGGCTGGGTCAGCCCCAGCAGGTTTACTTTACCGGTCGTAACAGTCATTTGAATTCACCTTCGCCTGATCAGCGAATGCGGGCACACACTTCGGTGGCGGAGAAGAAATAGGCGATTTCGCGAGCAGCGGACGCTTCGGAGTCAGAACCGTGAACGGCGTTCTCGTCGATGGAGACAGCGAAATCTGCGCGGATAGTGCCCGGAGCGGCTTCCTTCGGGTTGGTGGCACCCATCAGCTCACGGTTCTTGGCGATGGCGTCTTCACCTTCCAGCACCTGAACGATGACAGGGCCGGAAACCATGAAAGCAACCAAATCCTTGAAGAAGCCACGCTCGCTGTGCTCGGCATAGAAACCGCCAGCTTCACGCTCGGACAGTTGGACCATCTTCGAAGCGACGACGCGCAGACCAGCCTTCTCAAAACGGGAGGTGATTTCACCGATTACGTTCTTGGCGACAGCGTCAGGCTTGATGATGGAAAAAGTGCGTTGCAGGGCCATTTGAAAACTCCAGAAATCGACAGGTTAAAGCAAACGAGTAAACCCGCGAATTATACGCGGGTCGGGAAGGAAAATATAAGAGCGCTGGAGGAGCGGAAGACGATAACAGCGCTGGAAGCTTGAATGCCAAACGGACGCCTCAAGCACCGTAGGTTGGGCTTCAGCCCACCAGAGCCCTGTCGGTGTGGCTGGAGCCTACCTTACCCAAAAGCTTGCAACTGCTGCTGATCTAGATTTCTTCGATCCAGGCAGCCTGTATGGCTTCGAGCACCTTCTCGCCACCGCGATTCGGATCGTCCGAGAAATCCGGCAGCTCAACCACCCAACGATGCAGCTCGACGAAATTCACATAGCGAGGATCCACATCCGGTTTGCATTCGGCCAGTTCGATTGCGATGTCCAGCACATCGGCCCATTTAAGCGCCATGGTTCACCTCGCCTTCAATGGCCTTCGGAAACTTGATTGATGGTGTACTTCGGAATCTCGACCACCAGATCGGCATCCGCAACGGCGGCCTGACAGGACAGCCGAGAGTTGGGCTCGAGTCCCCAGGCCTTGTCCAGCATGTCGTCTTCCAGCTCATCGGAAGCTTCCAGAGAGGCAAATCCTTCACGGATCACAACGTGGCAGGTGGTACATGCACAGGATTTTTCACAGGCATGCTCAATATCGATACCGTTTCGCAGCGCGGCATCGAGCACCGTTTCACCGGGCTGCGCATCCACCACAGCCCCTTCCGGACAATGATCGGCATGGGGCAGGAAAACAATCTGCGGCATCTGGGTCATTCCTCGATATCGTTAAGCCGCCGTCCAGCCAGTGCAGCCTTGACGGTGGAATCTAGCCTGCGCGCGGCAAAGGCATCGGTAATCTGGCTCAGGCGCTTGATTTGGCGCTCGATGGCAATGCCGTCGTGACTATCAAGCAGCTCACGCAGCGCCTGCATCTGCGATTCGATCGCGACGCGCTCCTCATCGCTGAGCAGACGGTCGCCATCTGCAGCCAAGGCAGCGTCGACCGCCTCGAGCAGCCGCTGCGCATCGACCAGCTGTTCACGTAGCGCCCGAGCGGCCTTGTCTTCGCCGGCCTTGTTAAAAGAATCTTCCAGCATGCGGGTGATTTCGCCATCGGTCAGCCCATACGAGGGCTTCACCTGAATGCTCGACTCGACACCGGATGCCAATTCACGAGCCGATACGCTGAGCAGCCCGTCGGCATCGACCTGAAAGGTCACGCGAATCTTCGCCGCGCCCGCCACCATCGAAGGTATGCCACGCAACTCGAAGCGAGCCAGCGAGCGGCAGTCGGCGATCAGCTCGCGCTCCCCCTGCAGGACGTGAATCATCATGGCCGACTGACCATCCTTGTAGGTGGTGAATTCCTGCGCACGCGCAACCGGGATCGTGGTGTTGCGCGGGATAATCTTCTCCATCAGACCACCCATGGTCTCCAGCCCCAGAGACAACGGGATCACGTCGAGCAGCAGAAGCTCCTCGCCATCACGATTGTTGCCTGCAAGGGTTTCGGCCTGGATCGCCGCGCCGATGGCAACGACCTGATCGGGATCGATATCGGTCAGCGGATCTCGACCGAACATCTCGCCAACCCGTTCACGGACTCTCGGCACCCGAGTGGAGCCGCCGACCATGACTACAGCATGAACATCTTCCAACTCGACAGCCGAATCCCGTAACGCGCGCCGGCAGGACTTAAGGCTGCGAGCAATCATCGGATCGATGAGCTCGTTGAAGGTCGCGCGCGTCAGAACGCCCTGCCAACCGCCATAACGCACCTCGACGGACTCGGCATCGCTGAGCCGCTCCTTGGTGTCACAGGCGACTTTTAATAATGCGCGCTGCGCGCCTGGATCTAGATCCGCGGATGCCCCCGCCTGGGCGAGAATCCAGCCGGCGACCGCATGGTCGAAGTCATCACCGCCAAGCGCGGTATCACCCCCGGTCGCCAGCACCTCGAACACACCTTTCGTCAGGCGCAGAATAGAGATATCGAAGGTCCCGCCACCCAGATCATAGATAGCCACGACGCCCTCGGCCTCGCGATCAAGACCATAAGCAACGGCAGCGGCGGTCGGCTCGTTGAGTAAACGCAGCACATTGAGATTGGCCAGCCGCGCGGCGTCTTTAGTGGCTTGCCGTTGCGCATCATCGAAATACGCCGGAACCGTGACCACAGCGCCAACCAGCTCGCCACCCAGCACGGCTTCAGCGCGCTCGCGCAAGGCGCGAAGAATTTCGGCAGATACCTCAACCGGACTCTTAGCGCCCTGAACCGTCTCGATAAACGGCATCTGCGATTGCCCTTCGCTGAACCGATAAGGCAACTGCTCACCGAGCTGTTTCACATCGCCTATACCGCGGCCCAACAGACGCTTGACCGACACAATGGTATTCAACGGGTCACTGGCGGCCGCCCCCTTAGCTGCGCGCCCCACCTCAACGCGATCAGCGTGATAACGCACCGCGGAAGGCAGAATCACCTCGCCGTCGGCGTCGGCCAGTGGCGAAGTAACGCCACTGCGCAGGGCCGCCACGAGAGAATTGGTGGTTCCGAGATCGATGCCAACTGCCAGGCGGCGCTGGTGAGGCTGCGGGCTTTGTCCGGGTTCAGCTATCTGAAGTAAGGCCATGTCTGTCTGATATCGGGCGCAGCGCCTGGCGCTACGCGGGGTTAATCGTCGAGGCGCTCTTCCAACTGGCGCACTTCCTGCGACAGCTTGTCGAGAAACTGCATTCGGCGCACCAGCCGTTCCGCCTCCTCGCGCTGCGATTCATCGCGCCATATGTGGGCGAACGAATCATTGAGATGCTGCTGAGCGGCTTTCAGGCGAGCCTTGAAGGACACGACGCCATCGAGATCCCCATCGTCATACAACTCTTCGAGCTCTTCTCGCCACTGCATCTGCTGCATCAGAAAGGCGGAATCTTGGACGGTAGCCTCAAGCGGCATATCTCGCCCCTCCAGCGTCAGCAGATAACGGGCCCGGCGCGACGGGCTTTTCAACGTCTGATAGGCCTCGTTCAGATTCGCCGAGCGCTCTATGGCGTAACGCTGCTCTTTCTCTCCAGCATCAGCGAACCGATCCGGATGAACCTTGCGTGCAAGCTCGCGATAACGGGACGAGAGCGCCTCGACATCAATATCGAAAGCCGGCTGCAACTCGAACAGCGCGTAGTGACAGAGAGTTCCCACAGCGTCCTCAGATGTTGAAGCTCTCGCCGCAGCCGCATTCGCCGCGCACGTTGGGATTATTGAACTTGAAGCCTTCGTTCAGCCCTTCCCGAACGAAGTCGAGCTCTGTGCCGTCGAGGTACACGAGACTTTTCGGATCGATGATGACCTTCACGCCGTGACTGTCGAACACCGAGTCCTCTACTGCCGCCTCGTCAACGAACTCGAGCACATAGGCCAGACCGGAACACCCGGTGGTGCGCACACCCAATCGGACGCCCAACCCTTTGCCGCGCCCTTCGAGGGAGCGACGTACGTGATTGGCAGCAGCGGCTGTCATGCTGATAGCCATCGATACCTCCTTAGACCTGTGGCAACCCTTTTTTCTCGCGATAGTCGCGAACGGCGGCCTTGATGGCATCTTCCGCCAGTACCGAGCAGTGAATCTTCACCGGCGGCAGCGCCAGCTCTTCGGCCAACTGAGTGTTCTTGATGGTTTCTGCTTCTTCCAGCGTCTTGCCCTTCATCCACTCGGTAGCCAGCGAGCTGGAAGCGATGGCCGAACCACAGCCATAGGTCTTGAACTTGGCATCCTCGATGACGCCCTGCTCGTTGACTTTGATCTGCAGGCGCATCACGTCGCCGCATGCCGGAGCACCGACCATGCCGGTGCCGATGGATGGGTCCTCAGCGTCGAATTTGCCGACATTGCGAGGGTTTTCGTAATGGTCGATGACCTTGTCACTGTATGCCATGGTGCAATCCTCTTTGAATCAGGCTATGCGGAGCTCGGTGGATCAGTGGGCAGCCCACTCGACTTTCGAGATATCGACGCCGTCTTTGAACATGTCCCACAGGGGCGATAGCTCACGCAACTTGATAACCGCCTCGCTGACTTTCTGCGCGGCGTAGTCGACTTCTTCTTCAGTAGTGAAGCGGCCGAAAGTAAAACGGATCGAGCTGTGCGCAAGTTCGTCGTTGCGGCCCAGCGCGCGGAGCACATAGGACGGCTCCAGTGAGGCAGAGGTACAGGCAGAGCCGGAGGAAACCGCCAGATCCTTGAGCGCCATGATCAGCGACTCGCCCTCGACGTAGTTGAAACTCAGATTCAGGTTGTGCGGAACCCGCGCCGTCATGCTGCCGTTTACATACAACTCTTCCAGGTGCTCGACCTGCTTGAAGAAGCGGTCACGCAGCTGAGTGATGCGCTCGTTCTCGGTAGCCATTTCCTCTCTGGCAATGCGGAACGCCTCGCCCATGCCCACCGACTGGTGTGCTGCCAGTGTGCCCGAGCGCATGCCGCGCTCATGGCCACCACCATGCATCTGCGCTTCGAGGCGCACACGTGGCTTGCGGCGAACATAGAGCGCACCGACCCCTTTGGGGCCATAGGTCTTGTGTGCGGAGAAGGACATCAGGTCGACCTTCATCTTCTCCAGGTCTATTTCCACCTTGCCGGTGGACTGAGCGGCGTCGACATGGAACAGCACACCGCGCGAGCGGGTGAGTTCACCGATCGCAGCAATATCGTTGATCGTTCCGATCTCGTTGTTCACGTGCATGATGGAAACCAGCACGGTGTCATCACGCAGGGCAGCCTCGACCATTGCGGGGGTGATCACACCGTCTTCGCCTGGCTCGATGTAGGTCACTTCGAAGCCTTCACGCTCAAGCTGGCGGGTCGTATCCAAAACGGCCTTGTGCTCGATCTTGCTGGTGATGATGTGCTTGCCTTTAGAGGCATAGAAATGCGCGACGCCTTTGATCGCTAGGTTGTCAGATTCGGTGGCACCCGAGGTCCAGACGATTTCGCGAGGGTCCGCATTGACTAGCTCGGCGACTTGGCGGCGAGCGTTCTCCACAGCCTCCTCGGCTTTCCAGCCAAAGGCATGGGAGCGTGACGCCGGGTTGCCGAAGTTACCTTCAGCAGTGAGGCACTCGACCATTTTCTCAGCAACGCGAGGGTCGACCGGTGTGGTAGCGGAATAATCAAGGTAAATCGGCAACTTCATCAGGTATCTCCTATCAGGCAGTCGTCCTGCTCACTCGACGGCGGACGCTTCAATCTTATCCAGTTGCGAAATCTGGCCTTTGGCTCGCCGCATATCCTGGCGCAGAGCCACTTCCTGAACCTCGCGACGCATTACCAGATCCGCCAGACTGATGCCGCTCAGAAACTCGTGGATCTGCTGACTCAAATCGCACCACAGATGGTGGGTCAGGCAGGTATCACCCGAATGACAGTCACCCAGCCCCTGGCAGCGCGTGGCATCGACCGACTCGTTGACTGCGTCGATGACTTGCGCAACCTGAATACCGGCCATTTCGCGGGAAAGTTGATAACCGCCACCCGGCCCCCGAACGCTGGTAACCAGACTGCCACGGCGCAGTTTGGCGAATAGCTGTTCAAGGTAAGAGAGCGAGATGCCCTGCCGCTCGGATATATCGGCAAGAGACACCGGCCCATGTTGCGCATGCAGCGCCAGATCGAGCATCGCAGTGACGGCGTAACGGCCTTTGGTAGTCAATCGCATCGGTTTGCACCAAGCATCATGGTTTGGCGCAAGTATGCAATACCCGACTATTTAGATCAACTATAAGACCTATCAAACCACTCGGACTTTAGCTGCTGAGCAAAGCGAAGGCCGGAACGGAGTCCGCATCCGCAAAAGGCGCCCATCATAACAGGCGCGCCCCGCCTATCGCACCCAGCCCTCAGGGGCGAGCCTCATCGCCAGGATCTTTAACCTCAGCGAAATCCTCTTCACGCAGCTCGGGCATCTGCTTGGCGCAATAGTCGCTGCCTAGCGCAGTCAGCGCCTGACACATACCCTCCATCCGCTCTTCGACAGCCTGGACGTGATCGAGCAATTGGCCAATGGCGCGCGCCACCGGGTCTGGCATATCTTCGGTCACCCCGTAAGCATCGAAGCCGATTTTCTCGGCAATCGCCTTGCGCTTGGCTTCTTGCTTCTCATCCGACTTGACGATTACGCGCCCCGGAATGCCGACCGCGGTAGCACCCGCCGGAACCGCGCGGGTGACCACCGCGTTGGAGCCGACCTTGGCGCCAGCACCCACTGTGAACGGGCCGAGTATCTTCGCGCCTGCTCCAACAATCACACCGTCTTCGAGCGTAGGGTGGCGCTTACCCTTGTTCCAGCTAGTCCCACCCAACGTGACACCATGATAGAGCGTCACGTCATCACCGATCTGCGCCGTCTCGCCAATCACGATACCCATCCCATGATCGATAAAAAAACGCCGACCGATATGCGCCCCCGGATGAATCTCGATACCCGTCAGCCACCGCGCCAGGTTTGAGTTCACTCGCGCCAGCCACTTGCAATCCTTCATCCACAACCAATGCGAAACCCGATGAAACCAGACGGCGTGCAGCCCCGGATAACAAGTGACGACCTCGAATGCGTTACGCGCCGCCGGATCGCGATGAAAAACGCTCTGGATATCTTCGCGCATGCGTTCGAACATCAATCAGATCTCCGCTTGTGGGGCTCGCCGCGGACGGCTTTCTGCGTCTCGGTCAGAATTCCACGCAGGATGTTCATTTCGAGCTTGTTGATGTCGCTACGCCCGTAAAGCCTGCGCAGACGCGGCATAAGGTGACGAGGCTTCTGCGGGTCGAGAAAGCCGATATCGATCAAGGTCTGCTCGAGATGCCCGTAATAGCGCTCAAGCTCGTCAGCGGTCACGGGCTGCGCATTGAGCATCGAAGTGGTTTCGAGCTTCTCCTGCTTGCTTGGCTGGCCGTTCGCCGCGAGCCAGGCCATGCGCACCTCATACGCGAGAACCTGCACCGCCGCGGCCAAGTTCAACGAACTGAAATCCGGATCGGACGGGATATGCACATGGTACTGACAGCGCTGAAGCTCTTCGTTGGTGAGGCCGGCATATTCGCGCCCGAATACCAATGCGACCTCACCGCCGCGCTCGATCTGCTCCAGGCAAACTGAACCGGTTTCGCGCGGATCCAACAGCGGCCAGGGTATGCGGCGATCACGCGCACTGGTCCCCATTACCAAGCTGCAGCCCACTAACGCCTCTTCGAGCGTTGTCACGACCTGCGCCGAATCGAGGATATCCGTTGCGCCCGACGCCCGGGCAATAGCGCTCGGACTAGGAAAATCCACCGGGTCCACCAGAACCAATCGGGACAAGCCCATATTTTTTATGGCCCTGGCCGCGCCACCAATATTGCCGGCATGACTCGTATTGACCAGCACCACACGAATGTTTTGAAGCGACACTGTCATTCTCGACCAAAAAGCGAACCGAAAGCTTACAGGAAGGGATTACGCCTTCGCTATTACCGTCCCGACGGCGTCCTTCCTCATACACCCGAGCCAGCTTTCTGATAGAATTGCCGGCTTTCTTTAAACGACCAGGTATTTGATCGATGCAGCCCATGCTGAATATCGCGCTGCGCGCCGCCCGTAGCGCCGGCGAAATGATTGTTCGTTCCACCGAGCGCCTGGACGTGATCTCGGTTAGCGAAAAGGATGCGCGCGATTACGTCTCGGAAATCGACCGAACAGCCGAACAGCTGATCATTGCCGCGCTGCGCAAGGCTTATCCGAATCATGGCATTCTGGGTGAAGAAGGCGGACTGCTGGAAGGCAGCGGTGACGGCAAGGATTATCTCTGGGTGATCGACCCGCTGGATGGCACGACAAACTTCCTGCGGGGCGTCCCACATTATGCTGTCAGCATCGCCTGCAAATACCGTGGCCGTCTTGAGCATGCCGTCGTTCTCGACCCGGTTCGCCAGGAAGAATTCACCGCGAGCCGTGGTCGTGGCGCCGCACTCAATGGGCGCCGCCTGCGCGTCAGTACGCGCAAGAGCCTAGACGGCGCCCTGCTGGGTACCGGATTTCCGTTCCGCGACGGACAAATGGACAACATGGACAGCTACCTGAACATGTTCCGCAGCCTAGTGGGACAAACCGCCGGGCTACGTCGCGCCGGCGCCGCCAGTCTGGACCTGGCCTATGTCGCCGCCGGCCGCTATGACGCCTTCTGGGAGTTCGGACTTTCCGAATGGGATATGGCCGCCGGCGCACTACTGATCCAGGAAGCTGGCGGCCTTGTCAGTGATTTCAACGGTAGTCACAATTTCCTCGAGAAGGGCCAGATCGTCGCGGGCAACACCAAATGCTTCAAAGCGGTACTGACTGCTATCCAGCCGCACCTCACGCCGTCACTGAAACGCTGAGCTAGCGGCAGCACAAAAAAACGCCCCGCGGGGCGTTTTTTTATTCAAGCCAAAAACCACTCACTGCTGCGTCAGCATCAGCTGACCGTCCTGCACGGGGATACGATTACCGGGATCGCGATCCATCCGCACCGTACCGACCTTGCCATCCAGATCGTACTTGACCTCATAGCCAACCACCTTGTCATGAGTGTCGGTGACCGTATTGCAGCGGGTCTCGGTGGTGGTGTAAGTATCGTTGGCCTGCATCCGCTCCTGCACCTGATTACCGGCATAGCCACCTCCCACCGCCCCGGCGACCGTCGCGATCTTCTTGCCAGTGCCGCCGCCGACCTGATTGCCGAGCAAGCCGCCGACCACAGCTCCTACCGCCGTGCCAGCGATGCGATGCTGGTCCTGTACCGGCTTCTGCCGCGTAACCGTCACTTCCTTGCAGACTTCCCGAGGCGTCTTGATGGTTTCCGTGACAGGCTCCACGTTTAGGACCTCAGCGAACTCCGGCCCGCGATCGACAAGCGTGTAAGTGGCAAATGCGCCACCCGCGGTTACCACTACCGCTCCTAGTACCGCACCCACCAGCATCGACTTATTCATTGCGTCTTCCTTCTTCCGACGGGCAAGACCCCGTTGCGGCGGCTTGGGCAGCCGAACCCGTCAGAAGTTCGCTTCAGGGACGCTCGTCGACCTCTTCCACGACCGGAGGAATCAGATCGTCACGAGTAAGCTTCAGCCACACCAGCAACATGCCAGCCACGTAGACGGACGAGTAGGTACCCGCACCGACCCCGATGAGCAGCGCCAGCGAGAAGCCCCAGAGGTTTTCCCCACCGAAGAACATCAACGCACCTACCGCAAGCAGGGTGGACACCGAGGTGGCCAAGGTCCGCAGCAGCGTTTGCGTAGTAGATATATTGATGTTCTCGAGCAGCTCCGCCTTGCGCAACATGCGAAAGTTCTCGCGGATCCTATCGAAGATCACGATCGTATCGTTGAGCGAATAGCCGATCACCGCGAGCACCGCAGCCAGCACGGTCAGGTCGAACGAGATCTGAAAGAATGAAAAGACGCCCAGCACCACAATCACGTCGTGGAAAAGTGACAGCACTGCACCCAAACCGAACTTCCATTGAAAGCGGAACGCGACGTAGATCAGGATGCCACCAAGGGCAAGCAGCATGCCCAACCCACCTTGGTCGCGCAGCTCCTCACCTACCGCCGGCCCAACGAACTCGACGCGTTTGACGGTGACGGCGCGGGCAGCCTCATGGCCACGCAGCGCCTCGGCGATACGCTCGCCCAGCATAGGATCGTCGCCCGGCATTCTCACCAGCACGTCGGTCGTGGCCCCAAAGCTCTGAACCACGGCCTCACCGAAATCGGAGCGGGAAAGCTGCGCCCGCACTTCATCCAGCGCGACCGGTTGCTCGTAGGACAACTCGATCAACGTGCCGCCAGTAAAGTCCAGGCCGAAATTCAGCCCCTTTACCGCCAGGCTACCGAGAGAAGCAAGCGTGAGTATTACCGTCAGGGCGAAAGCCACATGACGTACACCCATGAAATTGATTACGCGTTTCATCGTGCTAGCCCCTTAAATCCACAACTTCTTAAGATCGCGGCCGCCGTAGATCACGTTGACCATGGCGCGGGTCACGAGTATTGCCGTGAACATTGACGTCAGGATTCCGAGCGAGAGCGTGACGGCGAAGCCCTTGATCGGACCAGTCCCCATCGCAAACAGAATGCCGCCAACCAGCAACGTAGTCAGGTTGCCGTCGATGATCGCCGAGAAAGCCCGATCGAAACCTTCGTGGATGGCGCGCTGCACCGACATGCCGTTCTGAATCTCCTCGCGAATTCGCGAGAAAATCAGCACGTTGGCATCCACCGCCATACCCATGGTCAGCACGATACCGGCGATGCCCGGCAGTGTCAGGGTCGCACCCAGCATCGACATCAGCGCGGTCAGTACCACCATGTTGAACAGCAGCGCGACGGTCGCCAGCACACCGAAAAACTTGTAGATCAGCACCATGAAGATCGCGACGAACAGGAAGCCCCACAGAGCCGCCTCGACGCCCAGCTTGATATTCTCGGCTCCCAGGCTTGGGCCGATGGTACGTTCTTCGGCAAAGTACATCGGTGCCGCCAGACCACCTGCGCGCAGCAGCAGCGCCAGTTCCGAAGACTCACCCTGCCCATCGAGGCCGGTAATGCGGAACTGGCTACCCAGCGGCGACTGGATGGTTGCCAGGCTGATGATTCTTTTCTCTTCCTGGAAGGTTTCGACGCGCACTTCCTGCTCGACGCCATCGACCATCTGCTTCACATAACGGGTCTGCGGCCGTTGCTCGATGAAGATCACCGCCATGCTGCGCCCGACGTTGTTGCGCGTGGCCCGGTTCATCAACTCACCACCATGCCCGTCCAGACGGATGTTGACCTGCGGACGACCATTCTCGTCATAGCTGGCCTGGGCATCGGTCACCTGATCGCCGGTGATGATTAGCGTCCGCTCCAATTGCGCCGGTGGACGGCCCTCCTGGCGGAACTCGAAGGTCTCGGTGGTGGCGCGAGGGGCATCCATCTCGGCTGCCAGGCGGAATTCCAGATTGGCGGTCTTGCCGAGGATTCGCTTGGCTTCCGCGGTGTCCTGTACGCCCGGCAATTCGACCACGATGCGGTTGGCACCCTGGCGCTGTACCAGCGGCTCGGAAACGCCCAGTTCGTTGACCCGGTTGCGAACCGTGGTGAGGTTCTGCTTGATGGAGTACTCGCGGATCTCCGCCAGCTTCGCCTCGGTAAGAGCCAGGCGCAGCACCTGCTGGCCGTTGCGCTCACTGGAGGTAATGTCGAAATCGTTGAAATTCTTGCGAATCAGGGCTTGCGCCGCTGACAGCGTAGCCTCGTCGGCAAAGCCCAGCTGCACAGCATCGCCTTGGGTAGGCAGGCTGCGGTAGCGGACACGCTCCTTGCGTAGCAGGCTCTTGACCTCCCCTTCATAGACGTTCAACCGAGTCTCGATGGCCTTGTCCATATCCACTTCGAGCAGGAAGTGCACGCCACCGGACAGGTCCAGGCCGAGCTTCATCGGGCTTGCGCCGAGACTGCGCAACCAGTCGGGCGTGGTCGGTGCCAGGTTGAGAGCAACAACATAGGCATCACCTAGAGCGCGGCGGATCACGTCCTTGGCCGGCAGCTGATCGTCCTGGTGCAGCAGGCGCAGCAGACCGCCGCGACCCTGTTCGTCCAGCGAGACGTCCTTGACTTCAATTCCAGCCTCTTCGAGCGCTGTACTGGCTCGGCTAAGGTCAGCCTCGGTCACGTTCAGCGAAGTGGTTGCGCCAGTGATCTGCACAGCTGGGTCGTCGGGATAAAGATTGGGGGCCGAATAAATGCAAGCAACCGCCAGCACCACCAGTATCAGCAGGTATTTCCAGAGGGGGAATCTATTGAGCATGACGCAGCCCGTCTAATGACGCGGGGCGCCTTGCGCGCCCCGTCGTGGTATTGAATTGAACTCGGCTCAGATGGCTTTCAGAGTACCCTTGGGCAGCGTCGCGGCAATCGCGACCTTCTGGAACTTCAGCTCAACGTTGTCGGAAACTTCGATAACGACAAAATCGTCAGCTACCTTAGTGACCTTGCCGGCGATGCCACCGGAAGTAACCACTTCATCACCCTTCTGCAGGCCACCGATCAGGTTCTTGTGGTCCTTGGCGCGCTTGGCCTGGGGACGCCAGATCATCAGGTAGAAGATGACCAGGAAGCCGACCAGGAACAACCACTCGAAACCGCTACCAGCGGGACCAGCAGCAGCCTCTTGTGCGTAGGCGGCGGGAATCAGAAAGCTCATGTAGCACTCCTGTTGCAGAGATAAGTTGGTATGAATTCGTCACGCAAGCGGCGGGGTTGGCAGACCGCGCTTGGCATAGAAGGCGTCGACAAAGGTCGCCAATGTACCCTGCTGGATAGCATCGCGTAAACCGGCCATCAGACGCTGGTAGTGACGCAGGTTGTGGATTGTATTCAACATGCTGCCCAGCATTTCGCCGCACTTGTCCAAATGGTGCAGATAGGCGCGGGAGAAGTGTTTGCAGGTGTAACAATCGCAGCCGGCATCCAGCGGTGAATCATCGTGCCGATGCACCGCATTGCGAATCTTGATCACGCCAGTGTCGGTGAATAAATGGCCGTTGCGGGCATTTCGGGTCGGCATTACGCAGTCGAACATGTCCACGCCGCGCCGCACGCCCTCGACCAGATCCTCGGGCTTGCCTACCCCCATTAGATAGCGGGGCTTGTCGGCCGGCATCCGCGACGGCAGGAAATCCAGCACCCGGATCATCTCTTCCTTCGGCTCGCCCACCGACAGCCCGCCGATCGCCAGACCGTCGAAACCAATCTCGCAGAGCCCTTCCAGCGAGCGCATGCGCAGCGACTCGTGCATACCGCCCTGAACGATGCCGAACAGCGCCGCAACGCTGTCGCCGTGCGCCTCCTTGGAGCGCTTGGCCCAGCGCAGCGACAACTCCATGGAACGCCGCGCCACCTCCTCGTCGGCCGGATAGGGCGTGCATTCATCGAAGATCATCACGATATCGGAGCCCAGGTCGCGCTGGACCTGCATTGACTCCTCCGGGCCCATGAACACTTTTGCGCCATCTACCGGAGAAGCGAAGTAGACACCCTCCTCCTTGATCTTGCGCATCGCCCCCAGGCTGAACACCTGGAAGCCACCCGAATCGGTCAGGATCGGCCCCTTCCATTGCATGAAATCGTGCAGATCGCCGTGAGCCTTGATCACTTCGGTACCGGGACGCAGCCACAGGTGGAAGGTATTGCCGAGAATGATCTCGGCACCGATTTCCTCGATATCGCGCGGCAACATACCCTTGACCGTGCCGTAGGTACCCACCGGCATGAACGCCGGCGTCTCTACCGTGCCGCGCGGAAAGGTCAGGCGTCCGCGGCGCGCCCTGCCATCGGTGGCGAGCAGTTCGAAGGACATATGGCAGGTACGACTCATGGGGTTTCCTCGGGGCCGCGCGGGGCCGGGTTGCGCGTGATGAACATGGCATCGCCGTAACTGAAGAAGCGATAACCCTCGGAGACGGCTTCAGCGTAGGCAGCCATGGTTTCCGGGTAGCCGGCGAACGCCGAGACCAGCATCAGCAGGGTCGATTCAGGCAGATGGAAGTTGGTCACCAGGGCGTCCACCACATGAAAGGGCCGGCCTGGATAGATGAAGATGTCGGTATCGCCACTGAAAGCCTTAAGCGTGCCGTCGCGCGCCGCGCTCTCCAGCGAACGCACGCTGGTGGTACCCACCGCGATGACACGACCACCGCGCTGACGGCAGGCCGCGACGGCATCGACCACATCCTGGCCGACCTCGAGCCACTCGCGATGCATATGGTGCTCTTCAATGCGCTCGACACGCACCGGCTGAAAGGTCCCAGCACCCACATGCAGCGTGACGAAAGCACGCTCTACACCTTTCTCTTCCAGTGCCGCCAGTAGCGGCGCATCGAAGTGCAATCCCGCCGTTGGCGCAGCAACAGCGCCTGCCCGCTGCGCATAAACCGTCTGATAGCGCTCGCGATCAGCGGTTTCGTCCGGTCGATCTATATAAGGAGGCAGCGGCATGTGTCCGACGCGGTCGAGCAAGGGCAGCACGTCTTCCGCGAATTCCAACTCGAACAGGGCGTCATGGCGCGCCAGCATCAGCGCTTCACCACCGCCCTCGATATGAATTTTTGTTCCCGGCTTCGGTGACTTGCTGGAGCGGATATGTGCCAGTACGCGACGACCATCGAGCACGCGCTCGACAAGCACCTCGACTTTGCCGCCCGTTTCCTTCTGGCCGAACAGACGCGCCGGAATCACCCGCGTGTCGTTGAAAACCATCAGATCGCCAGGCAACAGGTAGTCGAGCAGCTCGGCGAACCCACGATGCTCCAGCCGCCCGGTCATTCCATCGAGCACCAGCAGCCGGCTGGCCCGGCGCTCGGCCAGCGGGTGGCGAGCAATCAGCGAATCGGGGAGCTGAAAGGAGAAATCGGAAACTTGCATTGAAAATGATCAGCACGAGGCTTTGGGGGCGCAAAGCTTAGCGGAAACGCCTCAATCTGACCACGCCAGACGATTGACCGACTCGCATTGCATCCCTATACTGCGCCGCCACTGTGCCTCGATGGCGGAATCGGTAGACGCAGCGGATTCAAAATCCGCCGTTGGTAACAACGTGAGAGTTCGAGTCTCTCTCGAGGCACCATGAATCAGAAGCCACAGGCAACCGATCGCCTTTGGAACAGGGGAACCGCGCAGCAGTAGCGGCATCGCCCCAGCAGTATCGATGCGCCACGCGCATCAGCAAGCGCGACATGCTTTATCGGGCTATATCGCAGCACGCTCTGAAGCGCTCATCGAGAGCTTCGTAACGGCGCAGCGCATCTCGCTCCATGGCGACAGCATAAGAACGCAAGCAACGCTAAAGCGCGCCGAAATGGCGCCGTCTGTAGTGGGCAAACTCTATGACTCCGAGGGCTTGGCATTGGCCGGCGAGTTATCGTAGAGTGTGCCCACTGTGTTTGCATGGGTCGCCGTTGAATCGTGACCTGGTGCAGTAGATCTTCAGATCCGCTACATCCCGTTCGACTCTTTACTCCTTGCAACCAGTCTCCGCTTCCTGCCCTACGCAGGGGCGCTTCTACTATTGAGTTTCAAGGATACAAAGACATGTCGAATCGTCAGAACGGTACCGTCAAGTGGTTTAACGACGAGAAAGGTTTTGGTTTCATCACTCCCGAGAGCGGTCCGGATCTGTTCGTGCACTTCCGCGCGATCGAAGGCAACGGCTTCAAGAGCCTGAAAGAAGGCCAGAAAGTCAGCTTCATCGCTGTGCAAGGTCAAAAGGGCATGCAGGCGGACCAGGTTCAAATCCAGGAATAAGCCCTCGCTCCGAAAAGCCCCTGATGGCAACATCAGGGGCTTTTTTATGCGCGCGATTCCGTAGAATGCGCACTGCCATTTTTAGCGAGACACCCATGCGCAACCATCTGCTTAGCCCGCAGGGCCAGTTTCCTGCAGCCGGCCTACTTCGCCGACTCGCCGCAATCTTCTACGATTCGTTTCTTTCCATCGCACTGATGATGGTGGTCACACTGCTCTACCAACAGGGCGTGCTTCGCCTGATTTACGGCAGCGAAGGCCTGCAAACATTAGCTGAAGCTGGCGGGTTGGACATTGATCCGATCCTGTCCACGTTGCTGCTGTTCAGCCTGTTCGGCTTTTTCGCCAAGTTCTGGACCCACAATGGCCAGACGCTTGGTATGCAGGTCTGGGGCGTGCGCATCCAGAACGCCGACGGCAGCGCCATCGACCTGTGGCAGGCGCTGCTGCGCTTTCTGATTGCAATCATGTCCTTGCTGGCGCTGGGCCTGGGCTACTGGTGGATGCTTTGGGACAAGCAGCACCGCACCTGGCATGACATCTATTCGGAAAGCCAGGTCGTTCAGCTACCAAAGAATATTCATAAGAAATAGCTGCAAGCTGATCAGCGTGCGGGCGGATGCTAAATATTTGTCATGCATTGATACTTATGGCTTGAAGCTTGCCGCCACCCTACCCCGCCCGACGCAACAACCAGACGCCCGCTAGCGCGCAGATGCCTGCGGGCACCGCCACCGCCAGCAGCGGCGAGAAGCCGAACACCTGGCTCGCCGGGCCTAGCAGATCTTGCAGAATGCGGAACACGAAGCCGACGATCACACCGGTGAAGATGCGTTGCCCGAGGGTCACCGAGCGCAACGGCCCGAAGATGAACGAGATGGCCAGCAGCACCAGCGCCACCGTCACCATCGGTTGCAACACCTTGGTCCAGAACGCCAACCAGTAGCGCCCGTTATTCAACCCTTGGTCGCCAAGGTAATGGATATAGCGCCACAAACCGGTGATGGACAAGGCATCAGGCTCCATGACCACCGTACCGACCAACTGCGGCGTCAAGAGCACGTCCCAACGCTCCTCGGCGACCTTGACCACTTCGGTATGGTCGCCGCGGAAATGCGTGGTAGCGACGCCGCTGAGTTGCCAGTGATCGCCATCGTAGCGTGCCCGGCGGGCAAAACTTGCCGAGAGAAGCTGCCGCTGCTCATCGAAGCGGTAGCGCGTGACACCCAGCAGCAGACCGCTTGGCTGCACCGCATTGATGTGTACGAATTCGTCGCCCTGACGATGCCAGAGGCCGCGCTTGCTGCTTTGCGCCTCACCTGCCCCCTGCGCCGCCGCCCGGTTGGCTTGAGCAATATTCTCGCTCCACGGCGCCAGATATTCGCCAATCAGAATACCTACTAGCATCAGCAGCAGCATCGGCTTCATCACGGCAACCACGATACGCCCGAGCGATACGCCAGCGGCACGCATAATGGTCAGCTCGCTGCTGCTGGCAAGCGTGCCGAGGCCGATGAGACAACCGATCAGTGCCGCCATCGGCAGCATTTCGTAGATTCGCGACGGCGTTGTGAGCAGGACGTAAACAGCGGCATTCAACGTGCCGTAACTCCCCTTTACGTCCCCCAGCTCGTCGATGAAAGCGAACAGCAACGCCAGCCCGACGATAATGCCGAGCACCGTAAGAATCGCCAGCAATACATGGCTGCCGATATACCGATCGAGTTTACGCATGAGCGACCCCCGACCTGCTCCGACGCTTGCTGATGGCGAGCCTCAGCGGTTCCCAGTAAAGCATCAACATTCCTATCGCAAAGAAGATTGCATGTACCCACCAGAGCCCCAATGCAACGGGGATCCGTCCCTTATCAAGGGAACCACGCGCAGCGATCAGCAGCGCCAGATAGGTCATGTACAGGAGAATTGCAGGCAGTAGCTTGAGAAAGCGCCCCTGACGCGGATTCACCTTCGACAGCGGCACCGCAAGCAGGGTTACGATGAAGACCAGCAACGGCAGCGACAGACGCCATTGCAGCTCGGACTGCAAGCGAATGTCGTCGCTGCCGAGCAATTCGCTGGTAGGCATTGCCTCGCGCTCACTCAGCTCGACGCTGACCTCCGGCTTGGGCAGCAGCACGCCGTAAATGTCGTACTGGATCGCGCGGTAATTGGCCTGCCCCGGATTGCCGTCATAGCGGTAACCGTTTTCCAGAATCAGGTAACGGCTTCCATCGGGCTGGATCTCCTGCCGACCACTTTCAGCAACCAGCACGGATAGGCCACGCTTCTCACCGGTTGCGCTGGAAAGATTGGTCTCTGAAATGAACACGCCGGCCAGCTCAGTGCGATCATCGGTCAGCTCGCGGGTATAGGTCACACGGGTTCCGTCGCGCAAGGTCTGAAAACGTCCAGGCACCAGCGTATCGAACTCGGTCAGCGAGTCCTGTTCATTGAGGATTCGATCAACCTCAGCCACCCCCTGCGGTGCCAGGCCGAGGCTCAGCCAGCCAACCAGCGCGGCGATCAGCGCGGCCGGCGCCAGACTATAAACCAGCAGGCGACGCTGGCTCATGCCGGTGGCGGAAAGAACGGTCATCTCGCTATCGAGATAGAGCCGGCCGTAGGCAAGCAAAATGCCGAGAAACAGGCCCAGCGGCAGAATCAGTTGTAGAAACCCGGGCAGGCGGAATCCCATGATCATCAGCAGCACGCCCGGATCGAGAAGCCCCTGCGCAGCCTGCGCAAGGTATTTGATGAAGCGTCCACTCATGATGATCACCAGCAGCACGGCACTGACGGCGCTCAAGGTGACCAGAAGCTCACGGGACAGGTAACGAAAGACGATCAAACCGGACACTCCAGGGTTGTCAGGCTCCGGCGGCTACGCTCAAACTAGCCGCCGACAGCCGGTCCGCCCGCAACAGGACGTTGGATTCACGCAGACTCAACGCCCAGGTGGACGAACCACCGGAAAATAGGCCCGGCATTATCCTGCAAACCCGACTCTTTGTCTTGGGGACTCGACGCCATGGAATTCGTTGTTAAAACAACCAAAGCCGCTGCGGCCAAAACAGCCACCCTGGTTCTGCCAGTTGCCGAGGGGCAACTGCTCGGGGCTACTGCGCAGAGCGTGGATCAGGCCAGCGGCGGAGCCATCAGCACGGTACTCAAGCGCGGTGATCTGCAGGGCAAGCCGGGCCAGACCCTGCTGTTGCACAGCGTCCCGGGCCTCAAGGCCGAACGCGTGTTGCTGGTTGGCATCGGCAAGGGGGACGAACTCGACGCTCGTCAGTGGCGAAAAGCCGCAGGCGCAGCCCTCGGGGTTCTCAAGGGCCTCGGTGGCAACGACGCGACCCTCGCCGTGCAAGACGTTCAGGTCAAAGATCGCAATCTATACGAACGCACTCGCATGCTGGTCGAAGTGCTGGCTGATGGTCAGTACCGGTTCGATCAATTCAAGAGCAAGAAGAGCGACGCATCGGCGCTCAGCAAAATCACTCTTCTCGCCGACAAAGCAAGCCAGACTCAGACTGAGCAAGCCGCACGCCACGCCACCGCAATCGCCGCTGGAATGAGCTTCGCCCGTGATCTGGGCAACCTGCCGCCGAACATATGCCACCCCAGCTATATGGCCGAACAGGCCAGGCAGCTCGGCAGGGCATTCAAGGGGCTTAAAGTCGAGGTGCTGGACGAGAAGAAGCTACGCGAACTTGGTGCCGGCGCCTTCCTCGCCGTCTCCCAGGGCAGCGACCAGCCAGGCTGTATCGTGGTCATGCAGTACAACGGCGGCAAGAAAGGCGAGCAGCCCTACGCGCTCGTCGGCAAGGGTATTACCTTCGACACCGGCGGCATCAGCCTCAAGCCCGGCCTCGGCATGGATGAAATGAAATACGACATGTGCGGCGCGGCCAGCGTGCTCGGCACCTTCCGCGCGGCATTGGAACTGCAGCTGCCGATCAACCTGGTCGGTTTGCTGGCCTGTGCGGAAAACATGCCCAGCGGAAAGGCCACGCGCCCGGGCGACATCGTCACCACCATGAGCGGTCAGACGGTCGAGATACTCAACACCGATGCCGAAGGCCGTCTGGTCCTTTGCGACACCCTGACGTATGCCGAGCGCTTCAAGCCGCGCGCCGTGATAGACGTCGCCACGCTGACCGGCGCATGCATCGTTGCCCTGGGCAGCAACACCTCGGGCCTGCTGGGCAATGACGACGCGCTGCTGCAGCAGGTGCTGGGCGCCGGCCAGAAAGCCGATGACCGCGCCTGGCAACTGCCGCTGTTCGACGAATACCAGGAGCAACTGGACAGCCCCTTCGCCGACATTGCCAACATTGGCGGTCCCAAGGCCGGCACGATTACCGCCGCCTGCTTCCTCTCGCGCTTCACCAAGGCTTACCCCTGGGCGCACCTGGACGTCGCCGGCACCGCCTGGATCAGTGGCGGCAAGGAAAAAGGCGCCAGCGGCCGTCCCGTCCCCCTACTGACCCAGTACCTGCTGGACCGAGCCGAGCAGGCATGAGACAGGCGAGCGGGAACAGGACATGACACGGGTCGAGTTCTACGTGTTGCCCGATAGCGAACCGGCAGGCCGTGCCAGGGCGGCCTGCCTGCTGGCGAGCAAGGGCTGGCAGCACGGAATGCCGGTGTTCATTCGTTGCGACGACAGCCAGCAGTGCGGCGAGCTGGACGAGTTGCTCTGGAGCTTTCGCGCCGAACGCTTCATACCGCACGAGCTGCATGAGGACGATCCGCATGCGCCGGTGGTGGTCGGTACGGAGCAACCACCCGCCACCGCGCAAGGTCTGCTGATCAATCTGGCACCGACGCTGTCGCCACATACTGATCAATTCAGCCGTGTGATCGAGATCGTCAACCAGCAACCGGAGCTACTAGAGCTTTGCCGGGACAATTTCCGCCTCTATCGGCAACGTGGCTATGAACCGAAGCGAGTCGAACTGTAGCGCCAGTGCCGCTGGGTTCGGCGAACTCATCGCCTTATCGACGAGTCAACAACGATAGGCATCGGGCTCATCCAGTTTAAGGAGCGCCACGATCACCTGGGCGCTTAATCTCCGGAAACCACCGTACATGACGCAAACGCCGAAACCCACCCATCTACTCGACGACCTGGAGTCCATCCGTGCGCTGCTAGGAGATCAGGACCCGCCCGTGTTGAGCGAGACACTGGATCCGGACAGCATCCCTGTGCTCTCGGAAATAGTCCAACCCGCAGCTTCCGCGACAAGCCAGCCAGAGCCGGAGCCCCGCGAACCCGCCGTCCGTACGGCGTTTCGTACCCTGGCCGAGCGCCATCTCGATCTCGAATTGCGCACCGCTGCACAATTGATCTTGCAAGAAGTGATCGACGACTTCGTTCCGCAGATCGAAGCCGAGCTGCGACATCGACTGGAAGCTCGAGCCGAGCAACTGATCAAGACCCACCGCTCCTGAGCTGCCGATACGACAACTCAGGTCGCCTTTCGATAGCACCCTTCCAACCCAGCCCAGACCAGCTGTCACCTCGATCGCGGCGCGATAAAAGTGCCATTGCGGTTCTGCCGCTCGCGTACTTACCTTTATACTCTCCGGTTTTTCCGACCAGCCGTTCTAAGGGTCCCGCCGAATGGACAAGACCTACCAGCCCCACGCCATCGAGACTTCCTGGTACCAGACCTGGGAATCGAACAACTATTTCGCACCCCAGGGTTCGGGCGAGCCCTACACCATCATGATCCCGCCGCCGAACGTCACCGGCAGCCTGCACATGGGCCATGGCTTCAACAACGCCATCATGGACGCGCTGATCCGCTTCCGCCGCATGCAGGGCCGCAATACCCTGTGGCAGCCGGGCACCGACCACGCGGGCATCGCTACGCAGATGGTGGTCGAACGCCAGCTGGGCGCCCAAGGCGTCAACCGCCACGACCTGGGCCGCGCCAAGTTTCTCGAGAAGGTCTGGGAGTGGAAGCACGAGTCCGGTGGCAACATCACCCGGCAGATTCGCCGCCTGGGCTCCTCGGTGGACTGGTCGCGCGAACGCTTCACCATGGACGAGGGCCTGTCCGAAGCGGTCAAGGAAGCCTTTGTGCGCCTGCACGAGGACGGCCTGATCTATCGCGGCAAGCGCCTGGTCAACTGGGACACCAAGCTGCACACCGCCATTTCCGACCTCGAAGTGGAGAACCACGACGAGAAAGGCCATCTCTGGCACATGCGCTATCCGCTGGCCGACGACGCGCGCACCGCCGACGGCAAGGACTATCTGGTGGTCGCCACCACTCGCCCGGAAACCATGCTCGGTGACGCCGCCGTCGCGGTACATCCCGAGGATGAGCGTTACAAGAACCTGATCGGTCGCCACATCATGCTGCCGCTGGTCAACCGCCTGATCCCCATCGTCGCCGACGAGTACGTCGATCTGGAGTTCGGCACCGGCTGCGTGAAGATCACCCCGGCCCACGACTTCAACGACTACGAAGTCGGCAAGCGCCACCACCTGCCGCTGATCAATATCTTCGACGAAAACGCCTGCGTTCTCGCACGCGCCCAGGTATTCAACCTCGACGGCACGCCGAACGACCGGGTCGACGCGATCCTGCCGGATGGCTACGCACACATGGATCGCTTCGACGCGCGCAAGGCCATCGTCGCAGCCTTCGAGGCCATGAGCCTGCTGGAAAAGATCGACGACCATGCCCTAAAGGTCCCACGCGGCGACCGTTCCGGCACCGTGATCGAGCCCTGGCTGACAGACCAGTGGTACGTATCCACCAAGCCGCTGGCCGAAAAAGCCATCGCCGCGGTGGAAAGCGGCGAGATCCAGTTCGTGCCCAAGCAGTACGAGAACATGTACTTCAGCTGGATGCGTGACATCCAGGACTGGTGCATCAGCCGTCAGCTCTGGTGGGGCCACCGCATTCCGGCCTGGTACGACGAAGCCGGCAACGTCTACGTTGGGCGCGACGAAGCGGAGGTGCGCAACAAGTACAACCTCTGCAACAACGTCGAACTGCGTCAGGACGAGGACGTGCTGGACACCTGGTTCAGCTCCGGCCTGTGGACCTTCTCCACTCTCGGCTGGCCCGAGCAGACCGACTTCCTCAAGACCTTCCACCCCACCGACGTGCTCGTCACCGGCTTCGACATCATCTTCTTCTGGGTCGCGCGGATGATCATGCTGTCGACCCACCTGACCGGGCAGATCCCGTTCAAGACCGTCTACGTGCACGGCCTGGTCCGCGATGGCCAAGGCCAGAAGATGTCCAAGTCCAAGGGCAACGTGCTCGACCCGCTGGACATCGTCGACGGCATCACCCTGGACGAGCTGCTGCAAAAGCGCACCAGCGGCATGATGCAGCCCAAGCTGGCCGAGAAGATCGCCAAGCAGACGAAAGCGGAATTCCCCGAAGGCATCGCCAGCTACGGTACCGACGCCCTGCGCTTCACCTTCTGCTCGCTGGCCTCCACCGGCCGCGACGTGAAGTTCGACATGGGCCGCGTCGAGGGCTACCGCAACTTCTGCAATAAGCTGTGGAACGCTGCCAACTTCGTCTTCGAGAATACCGAGGGCAAGGACACCGGCGTCAATGGCGAGGCTGTCGAGCTGTCCTCCGTGGACCGCTGGATCATCTCCGCACTGCAGCGCACCGAAGCCGAAGTGACCCGCCAGCTGGAAAACTTCCGTTTCGACCTGGCTGCGCAAGCCCTGTACGAATTCGTCTGGGACGAGTACTGCGCCTGGTATCTGGAACTGGTCAAGCCAGTACTCTGGGACGAAACCGCAAGCGCCGAACGCCAGCGCGGTACCCGCCGCACCCTGGTACGCGTGTTGGAAACCGCACTGCGCCTGGCGCATCCGTTCATGCCCTTCATCACCGAAGAGATCTGGCAGCGCGTCGCGCCGCTGGCGGGCAAGACCGGTCCGACCCTGATGCTGCAACCCTGGCCGGAATACAACCCCGAGCGCTTCGATGATGCAGCGGAAGGCGATATCGAGTGGGTCAAGGCGTTCATGCTTGGCATTCGCCAGATTCGTGGCGAGATGAATATCTCCATGGCCAAGCGCATCGACGTGGTGCTGGGCAATGCCTCGGAAACGGACCTGCGCCGCCTCGGCGAGAACGAGCCGCTGTTGAAGAAGCTGGCCAAGCTCGAAAGCGTCCGTGTGCTTAGCGAAGGCGAAGAGGCACCGCTGTCTGCCACCGCCCTGGTCGGCGACCTGCAGGTACTGGTGCCCATGGCTGGCCTGATCGACAAGGACGCCGAACTGGCTCGCCTGGACAAGGAAATCGGCCGCCTCGACGGCGAAGTCAAGCGCGTCGGCGGCAAGCTCTCCAACGCCGGCTTCGTCGACAAGGCGCCGGCCGAGGTGATCGACAAGGAACGCGCCAAACTGGCCGAAGCCGAGCAAGCAAAAGCCCGACTGGTGGAACAGCGCGAGCGCATCGCCGGGCTGTGATGGATAGCTGATCGCAGCGGCTCGCCGTTGCGATCAGTAGCAAAACGGAGTGCGCTGGCACCTGCTAGCGCTCTTCGTCTTGAGCGCCACTTTCATCTTCAGCCTTACCGTAAACCGAACGCCAGCCGGTTGAATCGCGCTTGATCAGTGACAAGTTATAACCGGCACCGCCGGTACAATATGTCTCACAACAAAATCCCGAATAACAACTGGCAGGCCGAGCCAACGCAGAAGCTCTACGACATGAACTAAGCCCGCAGCACAGCCAGCCCCTACCGGGCAGCCGTACGCGACCGTCAAACGCAGGTAACTACCTTTCCGTATACGGTTTCTAACTTACTTCACTCGCTAAAGCCCATCGCCATTTTGAGCCTGCCAGTGACCGAGCCATTCGGCATTCCGAACCGCCGGTCCGGTTTCTCAAAGGTGGAGCCCCTCCGATGTATGCACTCATGGCTGTTGTGTTTGTTCTGGGCTATCTCTGTATAGCCTTCGAACACCCACTCAAGATCGACAAAGCCGCCGCCGCGCTGCTCACCGCAGTGCTGACCTGGACCGTACTGATATTGGGCGCGGACAGCATTCTGCCGCTGCTGCAACCAGGCAGTCATGATCCAGGCGACTCATCGGCCGTGGTGGTCGAATCGTTGCGCCACCACCTCGGCGAAATCTCGGAAATCCTTTTCTTTCTACTTGGCGCGATGACCATCGTTGAGTTGATCGACTCCCACGAGGGCTTCAAGGCGATCACCGATCGCATCCAGACGCGCAAGCGTGTGCATCTGCTGTGGATTGTCGGCTTCCTGACCTTCTTCCTGTCTGCGGCGCTGGACAACCTGACCACTACGATCGTTATGGTGTCGCTGCTACGCAAACTGATCCGCGGCCGCCCCGAGCGCTGGCTCTATGTAGGTATCGTGGTGATCGCTGCCAATGCCGGAGGCGCCTGGTCGCCGATTGGCGACGTGACCACCACCATGCTCTGGATCGGCGGCCAGATCACCGCCTCCAGCGTCATCACGGGCCTGTTCCTGCCGAGTCTAGTCTGCCTGTTGGTGCCATTGATCATCCTCAGCTTCCGCTTGCGTGGCGAGGCGCCGCGGCCACGTGCGCGCGCCCACCTGGCCGAGAAGGTTCCGCCCGCTACCACTCCCTTCGAGCGCAACTTGGTGCTGGCGCTCGGCCTCGGTGCCCTGCTATTCGTCCCAATCTTCAAGACCGTGACACACCTGCCGCCCTATATGGGCATCCTCTTCGGCCTGGGCGTGCTCTGGATCATCACGGAGTTCATCCATCGCCATAAGAACGATGAGGACAAACATCCGCTCTCGGTCGTCGGCGTGCTGCGCAAGGTCGATACCCCCAGCGTGCTGTTCTTCCTCGGTATTCTCCTGGCGGTCGCGGCACTGGCGACTGCCGGTCACCTGACCCAGGTCGCTACGGCGCTACGCGAAACGATGGGCCACATCTACCCCATCAACTACGCCATCGGCCTGCTATCGGCTGTAGTCGACAACGTGCCGCTGGTTGCCGGCTCGATGAAAATGTACCCGCTTGTCAGCCCGGCTATGCTTGCAGAAGCCGCGGCTGACGAAACGGCATGGCTCTCGCAATTTGTTGTCGATGGCAACTTCTGGGAAATGCTCGCCTACTGCGCCGGCACCGGCGGTAGCACGCTTATCATCGGCTCAGCGGCGGGTGTTGCAGCGATGGGCATGGAGAAGATCAGCTTCACCTGGTATATCAGGCGGGTCAGCCTGCTGGCCTTCATCGGCTATACGGCCGGCGCCGTTACCTACATCGGGATGCTCGCGCTGCGTTAACAGGCCGTTGAAAACTACCTGCGTTGGCAAGACTGCGTTAAAAATAGGCTCGGCAAGCCGCTTGCGGCTAACGCGCTTCAGCGCGGCCCGAAGGGCGAACGAAGTGAGTAATGCTCATTTAGAACACCTAAGCTCGTACGCGAGCCCGGTCCGCTTCCTCGCCTGTTTTTGCCTTGTCTTGCCTGCCTAGCTAACGTTCTTCAACGGCCTGTTAATCGATACGCCTCGTTCTGTGCCGTTGAAGCCTTCGCACAGGCTCAACAGCACAGAACTACTGTCATGGAACCGTGATGACTGTCAGCAAAACCAGAAGCAGTTTCTACCGTCGACTCTACGTCGCCTGGCTGATCGATACCGGTGCAGCCACCAGCGTGCCCGCGCTGGTCGCCGCTACCGGGATGCCGAGGCGCACAGCCCAAGACACCCTGACCGCACTGGCCGATCTCGATATCGACTGCCGCTTCGCCCAGGAGGACGGCGAGCGGCATAACGCCGGTCAATACCGCATCCATGACTGGGGCGCGATCGACCGCCATTGGATCGAGCGCAACCTGCACCAGCTCAAATCAGTTCTCGGCTACCCCTGACCGCCGTTCAGCATGAATGTCGATCTGTTGCTGGTCTTGGCGTTGCTGGCCACCTGCGTCGGACTGTTCCTCCTCAACCGGCCGCGGATGGATGTCGTCGCGCTGCTGGCCATGATCGCCCTTCCGCTGACCGGAATCCTTAGCGTTTCCGAAGCACTGGCCGGTTTCAGCGATCCAAGCATCGTACTGATCGCCGCGCTGTTCGTGATCGGCAACGGTCTGGTCCGCACCGGCATCGCTTATCGCCTGGGCGAGTGGCTGATGCGCTCGGCAGGGAGCAGCGAGACACGCCTGTTGGTACTGCTGATGCTTGCCGTTGCCGGACTGGGCTCGGTGATGAGCTCGACCGGCGTGGTCGCATCTTCATTCCGGTGGTGCTGAGCATCGCTGCAAAGATGAATGTATCGCCGCGCCGCCTGATGATGCCGTTGGCGTTCGCCGGATTGATGAGCGGCATGCTTACGCTGGTCGCCACACCGCCGAACATGGTGGTGCACAGTGAGCTACGACGCGCCGGCCTGGATGGCTTCGCCTTTTTCAGCTTTGCGCCCATCGGGCTGGCCATCCTGCTGCTAGGCATCGCCTACATGCTGCTGGCGCGGCGCTGGCTTGGGCAGTCGAGCGATCCTGACAGCACTGTCGAACCCCGCGACACGCTCGCGGCCCTGGCCCAACGCTACCGGCTACCCGAACGAGAACGCCGTCTTCGCGTACTGCCCGCATCGCCGCTGGCCAACCAGGCACTCGACGAGCTGCGACTTCGCTCCCAGTACGGCATCAATGTTATTGGCATCGAACGCCAACAGCGTTTCCGCCGCCTGTTGCTGATCGCCACTGGCAATACCCAATTGCTTGTGGGGGACGTATTGCTGGTTGACCTGGCGAGCCCGGCGATCGGGCTGCTTGGCGCTTACGACGAACTGGGGCTCGAGCCGCTGCAGCTCAACACTTCCTACTATGGCGATCATTCCCGCGAGCTGGGCCTGGCGGAGGTGGCGCTGCCGCCGGACTCGCGTCTGCCCGGCAAGACCATTCAGGAGCTGGGCTTCCGCTCAAAGCACAAGCTCAACGTAGTCGGTCTGCGGCGCAACCACGAGGCGCTGCAAGGCTTGCTGGTCGATGAAAAACTCAAACCCGCCGACACCCTGCTGGTTGCCGGCGGCTGGAAACACATACATCGCCTGCAAGGCATGCGCCGTGATTTCCTGGTCCTGAGCCTGCCCGCCGAGATTGATGACGTAGCGCCCGCCGCTAATCAGGCGCCCTTCGCGTTGCTGGGGCTTGCCGTGATGGTGGTGCTGATGGTCAGCGGCGTGGTCCCTAACGTGCTCGCCGCGCTGATCGGCTGCCTGGTCATGGGACTGTTCCGCTGCATCGACATGGACAGCGCCTACAAGGCCATCCACTGGCAAAGCCTGGTGCTGATCGTCGGCATGCTGCCGTTCGCCCTTGCGCTGGAAAAGGCAGGAGGGATAGCACTGGCGGTATCGGCGCTGATCGGCCTGTTTGGCGACTCCGGCCCTCAGGCGTTGCTGGCCTGCCTGTTTCTGCTCACGGCCATCATCGGCCTGTTCATCTCCAACACCGCAACCGCGGTATTGATGGCGCCGGTGGCGATTTCTACGGCCGAGCAGATTGGCGCATCGCCCTACCCCTTTGCCATGATCATCGCACTGGCCGCCTCAGCCGCGTTCATGACGCCGATTTCTTCGCCCGTGAATACCCTGGTGATTGGCCCAGGCAACTATCGTTTCGCGGATTTTGTGCGCATCGGTGTGCCCTTCACCTTGTTGGTCATGCTGACATCGGTGTTAATGGTGCCGCTGCTCTTCCCGCTTTGAAATTTCTATCAGCCATCCGTAGCGTGGTCGCCTGACCAATGCTGCCGTTAAGCTGACGCCCTCCACGCTCGCCTGGTCCGAATCAATGACCCAACGCCCCGCCCTATTCCCTGTCCTGCTGGCCGGAGCCACGCTGTTGCTCGTCGTTCACGGCCTCGGTCGTTTCGTCTATACGCCGCTACTGCCGTGGCTGGTGGAAGACGGGCTGTTAACCGTGCAACAAGGCGCGAGCATCGCCAGTTGGAACTACCTCGGCTACCTGATCGGCGCGCTGCTGGCGTTGCGCTGGCATCGGGTGACGCAGATCCGCCGAAGCCTGCCTTGGGCGTTGATAGTGCACGGGCTGACCACCCTGGCACAGACCCAGGCCGAGTCAGCGGAGTCGCTTTCGGCGCTGCGTCTGCTCAATGGCATCAGCAACGGGTTAGTGTTCGTTCAGGCCCCTTCGCTGGTTCTGGAATGGCTTGCGCGGCATCGGCGCGTGTCATCCAGCGGTCTGGTGTATCTGGGGGTTTGCGTTGGGCTGATCCTTTCCAGTCTGCTGGTAAGCCTGAGCAACGGCGTGCTGGCAGGTGCCGATCGTTGGTGGCCGGCGGCGTTGCTTTCAATTCCGCTGGCTTGGTGGGGCTGGCGCCAACTGGCGCGGCTGGACATACCCGAGGACACAACGACGGAAGACGCCGCGCATACCCGCAGCGGACGGCTGCTGGATCGCGCCAGCATACCGCTGTTTTTGGCCTATGCCGGCGCTGGCATGGGCTATATCCTGCCGATGACCTTTCTGCCGATGGTGGCGCGGCTGCAGGTGGAGCCCGGCGACTTCCTCATCGAAAGCAGTTGGCTGGTGGTGGCGCTCGCAACGCTTCCCTCACCCTGGTTGTGGAATCGGTTGGGCGCCCTGCTTGGCGATGTCCGGGCGCTGCGTTTGAGCTATGTCACCCAACTGATCGGCGTGCTGGCAGCGCTGCTGCTGCCGGGGGCACCGGGCATTTTGCTCTGCGCCGTGCTGGTCGGCGGTACGTTTCTCGGCACGGTGCTGCTGACCCAGCGGCTGGCGCGCACGCTGCATCCACATCAGGGCCCGCGCCTATCTGCCGCGCTGATCGCCTTTTACGGCCTGACGCAACTCGCCGCTCCCTGGCTGACCAGCGTCTGGATGGGCATGGGCGGCAGCCTGCACAGCGCCTTTTGGCTTGGCGCCGGCGCGCTGCTATGGGGGTTGATCTGGATGCTGCTGGTCCCACGCCGCGCCTGAAAGCTGTGGGACAATGCCGACTTCATCGTTACAGCAGCCGAACATGAACACCCCCAAAGCCAATAGCCAATCACGCATCGCCAAGCTGGCCAGTGGCAAAGCCACCCTGCATCCACGCAATCGCCACATCGGGCGCTACGATTTTCCTGCGCTGATTGCTGCCAGTCCGGAGCTGGCCGAGTACGTGATTCTCAACCCATACGGCAAACAGAGCATTGATTTTGCCAGCCCGGATGCGGTGCGCGTGTTCAACCGAGCCTTGCTCAAGCAGTTCTACGGCATCGTCCATTGGGACATTCCGGCGGGCTACCTGTGCCCGCCAATTCCCGGTCGGGCCGACTACCTGCATGGCCTGGCCGATCTGCTGGCCGCTCAGAACGCTGGTGACCTCCCCCGCGGCGATAGAATCCACGCACTGGATATCGGCACTGGCGCCAACTGTATCTATCCGCTGATCGGTCTACGCGAATACGGCTGGCGCTTCACCGGCTCGGATATCGACGCGATCGCCCTGGCTTCGGCGCGCACCATCGTCGCAGCGAACGGGCTCGGCAAAAGCGTCACGTTGCGCCAACAGATGGACTCGCGACACATCTTCGAAAACCTCGTGCAGCCTGACGACCGATTCGACATCACGCTCTGCAACCCGCCTTTCCATGCCTCGCAGGCCGAAGCCAACAGCGGCAGCCAGCGCAAGTGGCGCAACCTCGGCAAGCTCGACCCGAAGCGCAAGCTTCCGGCACTGAACTTCGGCGGCCAGGCAGCGGAGCTCTGGTGTGAAGGCGGGGAAGCGGCTTTTATCGCTCGAATGGCGGACGAAAGCCGTGGCGTGGCAGAGCAAGTCTGCTGGTTCAGTACGTTGGTATCCAAGGCGGGTAATGTGCAACCGCTGCAGGCACGGCTGAAAAAACTCGGCGCCCAACAGATACAGGTCTCTGACATGTCTCAAGGACAGAAGCGCAGCCGCTTTGTCGCCTGGACTTTCCTGAACGAAGCGCAGCAGAACGAGTGGCGCTCGAAACGTTGGAAACGCCAGCCAGGCTGATTCGATTTAGCGAACAGCTAAAGTACCAGGCGCATCTTCATAATCCAGTCGTGCATAGAAGCGATGGGCCGCGTCGCGCCGAACATTGCATTCAAGTTCCATGCAACCACAACCGCGGGCTCGGGCACGCTGCTCGGCTGCCTGCACCAGCAGTTCACCGATCCGCGCGTCATCGAGCCAACATAGAGATAGCTGAACCGGCGGAAATCGCCCTCAAGGGTCAACTGCGCTCATCGCTTGCCGGGTAACCAAGCTGACCCAGCAGGCGAGTCGTTACAGCGTCGTCGCGGCGCGCCTTGCGCACGCAAGGTATGGCTCAGACCGCCATGTCCCACAGCTGCTTGTTTTTCAAGACCATGGTCTGAATGTAACGCGGCTCGCCATTGATCTCTTCCAGCTCAGTCATGCCAGCGAGCTCGCCGACTACGCGGTAGCGCTTGCCGACGCGCTTGTCCTGCAAAGGATAGAGTTGGGCGATCTGTTGGGCGAGTTCGGTAAGAGTGGACATGTTCGGTAGCTCCAATAACTGCATGCCGCAGCTTTTTACAGGGCTTTGGTTACGGTTCTGCGACAGCTTTCAATCGTCTCGCTTGTTGGAGCCATCTACCGTGAATTGATTCCGTAACACCCGTAAAAACTCCATTTGGCGCAGCAACGCGGCTCGCGACGAAACGTCAACAGACCCTAGATCAGCAAATGCCTACGCCCAGCTGCAGCAGGGCCAGCCCGCCCTGCTGCCAGCCCCACCAAGCCATAACCAGGAGCAGCGCCAGAACAACGCTGCCTGCCCACAACCAGCCCCTGCGCATTACGCAACGCCCCCGGCCAGACGCACCCGCTCGACCGGTTGTTCACGAATTGGCCAATTCAGCGCCGCGGCCATCAGACTGAGAGCGATGGATATTTGCCAGACCAGATCATAGCTGCCGGTCTGGTCGTAAACCCACCCGCCCAGCCAGCCGCCGAAGAATGAGCCGATTTGATGAAACAGAAAGACGATGCCGCCAAGCATCGACAGGTTGCGCACACCGAACAACGTCGCCACCGTTCCATTGGTCAGCGGCACCGTGGACAGCCATAGCAGACCCATCGCGATGCCGAAGGCATAGGCTGTCCAGAGCGTAAGCGGGGCGAAAAAGAACGCGCTGATCACAACAGCCCGAAGCAGATAGAGCGCCGTCAGTAACTTGGGTTTCGAGTAACAGCCGCCCAACCAACCAGCGGTATAAGTACCCACCACATTGAACAGGCCGACCAGCGCAAGCACCGTGGTGCCCGCCATCGCCGGCAATTGCTGATCCACCAGATACGCCGGCAGATGCACGCCAATGAATACGACCTGGAACCCGCAGACGAAGAAGCCCAGCGCCAACAGGCGGAAGCCGGAGTGACCAACAGCCTCACGCAGCGCCTCGACCAAGGACTGCTGCGGGCCGGTCACGGGAGCCGGCGGACCGCTGCGCAACATCAACGCCAGCGGCATGATCAGCGCAACCAATAGTCCCAGCGCCAGCAAGGCTGATGACCAACCCAACCAGCCAATCAGACCGAGCGTCCCCGGCAGCATGGCGAACTGGCCGAAAGAGCCCGCGGCACTGGCGATGCCCATCGCCATGCTGCGCTTCTCGGCCGGAACGGCGCGTCCGACCGCGCCCAGAATCACCGAAAATGAGGTACCGGACAGCCCCAACCCGATCAGCAGGCCGGCGCTCAGCGAAAGCGAGACCGGCGAATCCGCGCCAGCCATGAGTAATAGGCCGACCGCGTAGAGCACTCCGCCAAGCAATACCGCTCGGGCAACGCCAAAGCGATCTGCCAGCGCGCCAGTAATCGGCTGCGCCAACCCCCAGATCAGATTCTGCAAGGCAATGGCGAAGGCGAAGACCTCACGTCCCCAGCCGAACTCCGCGCTCATCGGCGGCAAAAACAGACCAAACCCGTGCCGTGTCCCCAGGGAAACGGCCAGGATCAGAGAGCCACCCAACAGGATCCAAGCACTGTTGCGCCATATCGCATTCATCGCCGACACACTTAGTAAAACAAGGGGAAGCCATCTTACCCGCATACCTCCATCTAACCACATCCACTTTTTGCCCTGCGACGGGCACGGTTGCTCGGGTAAACTGCGGCCTGTCCGCCTCACCCGCCGCGAGTAAACCATGCCGATTCGCCACTGCATCGTTCATCTGATTGAGAAAAAGCCCGACGGCACCCCTGCCGTGCTTCACGCCCGCGATTCGGAGCTTGGCGAATCACAGGCCATCGAGAATCTGCTGGCTGATCTCAACGAAAGCTACAACGCCAAGCAGGGCAAGGCCTGGGGCTATTTCCACGAAGAGTCGGGGGCCTACCCTTTCAGTGGCTGGCTGGGTCAGTACATGGAAGGCAACCAGGATTTCACCGCATTCAGTCGCCAAGCCGTCGAGCATTTGCAGAAGTTGATGGAGGAATCCAATCTCTCCACTGGTGGCCATGTGCTCTTCGCTCACTATCAACAAGGCATGACCAACTACCTGGCCATCGCCCTGCTCCACCACAGCAACGGCGTGACCGTCACCGACTCGCTGGACGTCGCGCCAGCCAAACACCTTGACCTCGGCCAACTGCACCTGGCCACCCGGATCAATCTGTCCGAATGGAAGAATAACCAGCAGTCCAAACAGTACATTTCCTTCATCAAGGGCAAGAACGGCAAGAAGGTCTCGGAGTATTTCCGCGACTTCATCGGCTGCCAGGAAGGTGTCGACGGACCTGGCGAGACGCGCACGCTGCTCAAGGCTTTCAGCGATTACGTCGAAAGCGAAGACCTGCCGGAAGAAAAGGCCCGCGAGAAAACCAGCGCGCTGGTCGGTTACGCCAGCAGCCAGGCGAAGATCGGCGAACCCATGTCGCTGGAAGAACTGTCCGGCGTAATTGACGAGGAGCACCCACGAGCCTTCTACGAGCACATCCGCAACAAGGATTACGGCCTTTCGCCGGAGATCCCGGCGGACAAGCGCACCCTCAACCAGTTTCAGCGCTTCACCGGCCGCGCCGAAGGGCTGTCGATCAGCTTCGAATCGCACCTGCTGGGCTCGAAGATCGAATATGACGAAGCCCGCAACATGTTGATCATCCGCCAACTCCCGACGCAGCTGACCGACCAGCTCAAGCGCCGCAAGGACTGATCACCGGCTGGCCCGACGCAGCTAACGACAGCGTCTTCGTCTTAGCGGCTGTAGCGCTGCGCTGAAGGTGTCGGATGTTCATCAACTCAGCGCATATTCGATCAGGGCGGCTTGCTCCGCCCAGCTGAGGTCGCCCGCTACTCATGAGCGGAACGAATCCAACTGGCGCTGAATGAAATGCCCGTTTGTCAGTCACATGGCTGCTCGATTGGAGCCGCAACTTCGTACGACCCGTTCTGGTAAGGATTCGCAATGGATTGGTTTCACCTGATTATTCTGTCCCTGGTGCAAGGCATCACCGAATTTCTCCCGATTTCCTCGTCCGCTCACTTGATCCTACCGTCCCAGGTGCTCGGCTGGCCGGACCAGGGCCAGGCGTTCGACGTCGCGGTTCATGTCGGCACGCTGCTAGCCGTATTGATCTGTTTCCGTCACGAAGTGATTGCCACCAGCCGCGGCTGGCTGGCTCACGTATTCAGACGACAGGTCAGCGCGGAGAGCCGTCTGGGCTGGGCGATCATCATTGGTACCCTGCCGGCGGCAATCATCGGATTGTTGCTGGAGGACTTTATCGAGCAGTACACCCGGTCGATGCTGTTGATTGCCGCCACCACCATCATCTTCGGTTTGCTGCTGTGGTACGCAGACATCAAGGGCCGACGGGTCGCTGAAATCGATCACCTGACCTGGAAAAGCGCGCTGATTATCGGATTCGCCCAGGCGCTGGCGCTGATTCCGGGCACTTCCCGCTCGGGCATCACCATGACCGCCGCGCTGCTGCTCGGTTTTACCCGGCAGACCGCCGCACGCTTCTCCTTCCTGCTGTCGATACCGCTGATTCTTGCCGCGGGTGGGCTGAAAGCGGTCGAGCTGGCCCAGTCCGGCGAAGCTGCGCAATGGAACGACATTTTCATCGGTGCGGCCCTGTCCTTCATCGCAGCCTTCCTCTGCATCAAGCTGTTCCTCAAGGCCCTGGATGCGCTGGGCATGCTGCCCTTCGTGATCTATCGTTTGTTGCTGGGCGTCGCGCTGCTGTTCATCGCGCTCTGACGCTCGGAACACGAACGGCCCGCGGAACGGCGTTGCGCAGTTTCGCGGGCCTGAGGCATCAACGGGCGTCGATGCGGTAGCCGATGCGGGGGAAATGCACATGGACCACGCCGGCGCGTTCATCTTCACGGCGCAGAATCAACTCCTCGACACCGGCGAACACCAGCTCGCCAGCAACCGGATCCGTGCCGTAGTCCACCGCGGAGATGGTCACCGACTGGCCGGCCTGGAAGCCGTTGGGCTCGAAGAAGGCCTCGTCTGGCAACGCAGCCGGAGTGGAGCTGCGGGCGATAGACACGGCCTCTTCGGCAGACAGCTCGGAAAGCGAGCCATGACCGACAGCCAGTACCTTACCAAGCCAGGCGGCAACATCCGGATAATTGTCCACCAGTGGCGCAGTGACCGGTGTGCCCTTGAGAAACCACAGACAATGCGCAACCGCAATGTCAGCCACGCAAGGAGCATTGCCCAGCAGGAACCCACCGCTTTCGCGCGACAACTGTTGCTGCAGACGCGCCATCAGGACCGGCCAATGACTCTTGGCCTGTTCTAACGGAATGCGTGTCACGGAGCCGCTGCTGAACAGCTCGGCGCGATCCTTGCTGAAAATCTGGACGAACTCCTTGGGGACCTGAGCGAAGCGCAGCGCCATGGATTCGGGTTGGAACACCAGGCTCACCGCATGCAGGAACAGCACTGAATCGGCCCACTGCGCCAAGGTCGCAGCCACGAACTCCCGACCTTCCGGAAACAGTGCCGGCGTGCTTTTCTCGGCGTCCAGACGGCGCGCCATCAATGCCGTATCGCAATACACATCGGCGCCGATCTGCAGCACCGGCGTACGCCGGTAGCCACCGGTCAATGCGGTGAGATCCGGCTTGGGCATCACCGGCGGAATCGTCACCGAACGCCAGGAGAGTTGCTTGAAACCCAGCATCAGCCGCGCCTTTTCGGCGAACGGCGAGGTGGGATAGTGGTGCAGGATGATTTCGTGCATTGCAGGCTCCGCCAGTCTTGTAGGTAGACCGGCAGCTTACTCGCGACGGAGAAAGCAGCCTACCCGCTCAGCTGATTGCCGGGGCATTCACCGGGTCACTGATACGGTACGTGGCGACCAGCGCCTCCTTGGCCGGTTTTTTCAGCGATTTGATGGCACGCTCGCGGCGCAATGCGTCCCCTTTGCTTTCGCAGGCTTCGACATAAACCAGCGCCACCGCTGGGCTCGAATGAAAGAAGCGCGCCCCTCGCCCGCTCTGGTGCACGGTGAAGCGACGCTGTGCATCGTCACTGATTCCGCAGTACAACGAGCCGTTCGCCGCCCTTACCAGATAGACGAACCAGGGCTTTGTAGCAGCGGTGCTCATGCGACCAAATCTCGCGGCAAGAGGGAATGTGGCATGCAAAAATGCGCTCGGAAATGAGCGCTGGATTGTCCCGGTCAGCCACCATCAGGGCAAGCATGCACGGTCGGTCCGCGCGGAGCGGCATCAAGACAATGATGGCCTCCGGCGCTTGATCGGACAGACTCACGGCATCCCGGTAAGCCATGCGCTAGCCGCTTCGCTTAGCAAAGTCCGTCGATCCTGTCGAGATATGGTGGCGGTTCGCCTTTGCGTATACTGCGCCGATGTTTGCCCAAACCGCGTTCCGCAAGCGCTGCACCGCCTGGTTGCTGGCGACCGGACTCTTCCTGATGCTCAGCAGCTGCGCTGAACCGCCCAGCGCACTTGAGCGTATTAAGGAGGAAGGTGTACTGCGCGTGATCACCCGCAACAGCCCCTCCACATATTTTCAGGATCGCAACGGTGAGGCCGGCTTCGAATACGAACTGGTCAAGCGCTTCGCCAGCCACTTGGGCGTCGAACTTCAGCTTGAAACCGCCGACAGCATCGATGAGATTTTCACCCGCCTGAATCGTCCCGGCGGCCCCGACCTCGCCGCAGCCGGGCTGGTTGCCAGTGAAGGACGCCAGAACCTGGCGCGCTTCACCGACTCCTACCTGGACGTCACGACTCAGGTGGTCTATCGCAGAGGGCAACGTCGACCGACCCAACCCGAAGACCTGATAGGCAAGCGCATCCTTGTGCTCAAGGGCAGCAGCCAGGCGGAAACGCTCAAGGCGCTGCAAACCGGGTTGCCCGAACTGCGCTATGAGGAATCCGACGCGGTAGAAGTCGTCGACTTGCTGCGCATGGTGGATGAAGGCCAGGTCGATCTGACGCTGGTGGAATCGAACGAACTGGCGCTCAACCAGGTTTATTTCACCAACGCTCGCGTTGCGTTCGACCTGGGCGAGCAAAACAGCCTTTCGTGGATCGTGGGCAAAGGCGAAGACGACAGCCTGCTCGTAGCGGCCAACCAGTTCCTCGGCCAGGCCAAGGAGAACGGCACGCTGCAGCGGCTGCGCGAACGTTATTACGGCCATGTCGACGTGCTCGGTTATGTCGGTGCCTATGCCTTCGCCAAACATCTCCAACAGCGCCTGCCGCGCTATGAAAAGCACTTCCGCGAAACGGCCAAGGCGCATGGCGTCGACTGGCGTTTGCTCGCTGCGATCGGCTATCAGGAGTCCCATTGGCAACCGGAAGCCACGTCGAAAACCGGCGTGCGCGGCCTGATGATGCTGACGCTCAATACCGCGAAAGCCATGGGCGTTACCAATCGCCTCGACCCGGTACAGAGCATTCAGGGCGGTGGCAAATACATCGCGTTGGTCCATGCCAATCTGCCCGACAGCATCAAGGAGCCGGACCGCACCTGGTTCGCCCTCGCCGCCTACAACGTCGGCGGCGGCCATCTGGAAGACGCGCGCAAGTTGGCCGAAGGCGAAGGACTGGACCCGAACAAATGGCTGGACGTGAAGCAGATGCTGCCACGTCTGTCGCAGAAACAGTGGTATACCAAGACGCGCTATGGCTATGCGCGCGGAGGCGAGCCGGTGCACTTCGTCGCCAACATCCGCCGCTATTACGACATCCTGACCTGGGTGACCCAGCCGCAGATGGAAGGCCAGCAACTGGTGCAGAACGAGATTCACATCCCCGGCATCAATGCCACCGAGCTCGGCGAGATTCTGCCGCCGCTTTAGGGCTGTTCACGTAGGGCCGATTCATTCGGCCATTAGGGTCCAAAGCGAGATCCACATCCCCGGCATCAATGCCACCGACCTCGGCGAGATACTGCCGCCGCTAGGGCTGTTCACAGGGCCGAATTTATTCGGCCTTAGGGTGGCGAAGGCCGAATGAATTCGGCCCTACGAGATCGCAGCCAAAGGGGAAAATGGCGGTTCATCACAATCGTGCGATCTGAGCGAAGGTGCCGGCGGTATGCTCGGCCAGCACCTGCGCTGTCAACTCCACCTCCAGACCTCGCCGTCCCGCACTGACATGCAGGCTCGGCAGAGCTAGGGCGGAGCTGTCGATAAAGGTGCGCAGCCGCTTTTTCTGGCCCAGCGGGCTGATCCCACCGACCAGATAACCCGTCGCCCGTTGCGCAGCCATGGGATCGGCCATATCGACCTTTTTCACCTTGGCCGCCTGCGCCAGCGCTTTCAGATCAAGCGTGCCGGCGACCGGCACCACGGCGACCAGCAGTTCGTTCTTCTCGCTACAGGCCAGCAGTGTCTTGAATACGCACGCGGGCTCCAGGCCGAGCTTCTCAGCCGCTTCGAGCCCATAAGATGCGGATTTCGGATCGTGTTCGTAGCTGTGAACACGGTGTTCGGCCTTGGCCTTTTTCAGCAGATCGATGGCAGGAGTCATGACGGGGAGCAAGTCGGATGGAGCCGATACATTAGCTGAAAATAACAACCCGCACGTGGTGAGACACGACAGTCGTCTCTGTGCTGGCCCGCAGTGAGCTGTTGGCGATGCAGCGCACCGAGGCACATTCGCGAGCAAGCTCGCTCCCACAAAAACGTCAGCTTATGCTTCGTAGGAGCGAGCTTGCTCGCGAACAATGGCAGACGCTCCCACCGAGAGGCCTTAGGCCACCCTGCCCTGCTGGGCGACGCGTAATTGCCGCGCCGCCGCGACCATGTTCACCAACGCCGCCTCGGTTTCCGGCCAGCCGCGGGTCTTCAGGCCGCAATCAGGATTAACCCAGAGCCGCTCGACCGGAATCCGCTCACTGGCCTTCTGGAGCAACTGCACCATTTCCTGGGTATCCGGCACCCGTGGCGAGTGAATGTCGTAGACGCCCGGACCAATGTCGTTGGGATAGTCGAAGGCACGGAAGGCTTCGAGCAGCTCCATCTGCGAGCGCGAGGTCTCGATGGTGATGACGTCGGCATCCATCGCGGCGATCGACTCGATCACATCGTTGAATTCGCTGTAGCACATATGCGTATGGATCTGCGTTTCATCTCGTACGCCGCTGGCGCACAGACGGAAGGCGTCCACCGCCCAGTCCAGATAACCCTGCCACTGCGCGCGACGCAACGGCAGGCCCTCGCGAAACGCGGCCTCGTCGATCTGCACGATCCTGATGCCCGCCGCCTCCAGATCGCAGACTTCATCGCGAATCGCCAACGCGAGCTGACGCGCCTGCTGCTCGCGGCTGATATCGTCGCGCGTGAAGGACCACATCAGCATGGTCACCGGACCGGTCAGCATGCCTTTCATGATCTTGCTGGTCTGCTGTTGCGCGTAACGAATCCACTCCACCGTCATTGGCGCCGGACGGCTAAGATCGCCATAGATCACCGCCGGTTTGACGCAACGCGAGCCGTAGCTCTGCACCCAGCCGAAACGGGTAAAAGCGTAGCCGTCGAGCTGCTCGGCAAAGTACTCGACCATGTCGTTACGCTCGGCCTCGCCATGCACGAGCACATCCAGGCCCAGCTGTTCCTGCACCGCTACTGCATGACGGATTTCGGCCTGCATCGCCTCGGTGTAATCAGTCAGTGCCAATTTGCCCTGTTTGAACGCCTGACGCGCAATACGGATGGCTGGCGTTTGCGGAAACGAGCCGATGGTAGTGGTGGGGAATGCCGGCAGATTCAGCCGTGCACGCTGCTTATCGATCCGCTCGGCAAAGGGCGACGAGCGCTGGCTATCCTGTGGCGCGATGGCCGCCAGGCGCGCCTGCACCTCTTGTTTGTGAATACGCGGTGATTGCCCGCGGCTGGCCTGGACCGCACGGCTGTGTTGCAGCGCGGCTCGTACCTGAGCATCTTCAGGTGCGCTCACAGCACGTGCCAGCACCGCCACTTCGGCGCATTTCTGCACCGCGAAGGCGAGCCAGCTCTTCAACTCGGCGTCCAACTGATCCTCCCGCGCCAGATCGACTGGCGCGTGCAGCAGCGAGCAGGACGGCGCGACCCACAAGCGCTCGCCGAGCCGCTCGGCAGCGTGCTGCAACACACTCAGCGCCTTGTCCAGATCGCAGCGCCAGACATTTCGCCCGTTAACCAGCCCGAGGGAGAGGATCTTGTAGGCCGGCAGCCGATCGAGGATCACCGGGTACTGATCCGGTGCGCGCACCAGGTCGATATGCAAACCGTCCACCGGCAGCGCAGCGGCCAGGCCCAGATTGTCTTCCAGACCACCAAAGTAGGTCGCGACCAGCTTTTTCAGCGGAGCCCGCTGCAACAGGTTGTAAGCGCGTTCGAAGGCATTCTTCCAGTCCTGCGACAGGTCCAGCACCAGAATCGGCTCGTCGATCTGCACCCACTCGACGCCCTGCTCGGCCAGCCGATCCAATATTTCGCCATAAACAGGCAGCAGCCGTTCCAACAGGTCCAGCTTGTCGAACGCCTCGCCCTTGGCCTTGCCCAGCCAGAGATAAGTCAGCGGACCGATCAGCACCGGCTTGATCGCATGCCCCAGCGCCTTGGCTTCTTCGACCTCCTCGAACAACTGCGTCCAGGACAGCTTAAATTGCTGGTCCGCCGCGAATTCAGGCACTAGGTAGTGGTAGTTGGTATCAAACCACTTGGTCATCTCCTGCGCCTGTCCCGCACCGCAGCAAGTCTTGGCAACGCCCCTCGCCATCGCGAACAGCGTATCCAGAGTCGGCGCGCCATCAGCCGGGCGAAACCGCTCCGGCACCACGCCGAACATCAGCGAATGCGACAGCACTTGGTCGTACCAGGCGAAATCGCCCACCGGTAACAACTCGATGCCAGCGTCCGCCTGCAGCTGCCAATGCGCGGCGCGCAGCTTGCGACCCACACGGCGCAGCTCACCCTCGTCGAGATCGCCTTTCCAGTAGGCTTCAAGGGCCTTCTTCAGTTCGCGGTCCGCGCCGATGCGGGGAAAGCCCAGGGAATGCGCCACAGCCATAACAATCTCCGATTCGTCTCGTTTTTTCGATGAAGAGATTGTGGCCATGATGAGTGAATGAGACAAACTCAAGGAGTTAAAGTTAAAGATTAGAAATACTCATCTAGCTCCGATCAAACCACTGCGGCACGCTTCGCCAACCCCTGGCTCGACAGCGCTTTCATGCTGAGACACACTTCGCCATCACGATGAGCAGTGCTCACTTCAAACACTCGACCACATGGCGAGCGCCGGCGTTGGGCAGCACACAGCAAGGAACCGCAACATGCTGGAAATCCGTCACCTGAAAACGCTTCATGCGCTGCGCGAAACGGACAGCCTCGTCGAAGCGGCCGAGCGCCTGCACCTGACCCAATCGGCTCTGTCGCATCAGTTCAAAGAGCTGGAAGAGCGCCTGGGCCTGCAGCTCTTCGTGCGCAAGACCCGCCCTGTGCGCTTCACCAGCGCTGGTTTGCGCCTGTTGCAACTGGCCGACAGCCTGCTGCCGCAGCTGCGCAGTGCCGAACGCGATCTGGCACGCCTGGCTGGTGGCACCGCTGGACGTCTGCATATGGCTATCGAATGCCACAGCTGTTTCCAATGGCTGATGCCGACCATCGACCAGTTCCGTGATGCCTGGCCGGAAGTGGAACTGGATCTGGCGTCGGGGTTTTCCTTCGCGCCGCTGCCGGCGCTGGCGCGCGGCGACCTGGATTTGGTGGTGACTTCCGACCCCATCGAGCTGCCGGGGATCACCTATGTTCCGCTGTTCACCTACGAGGCCCTGCTGGCGGTGGCCAACCAGCATGCGCTGGCGACGCGGCCCTACGTACGCCCTGAAGATCTGACCAGCGAGACCCTGATCACCTATCCGGTGGAGCGCGACCGGCTGGACATCTTTACCCGCTTTCTCGAACCGGCCGATGTCGAGCCGGCACAGGTCCGCACCTCAGAATTAACGGTGATGATGATGCAGCTGGTGGCCTCGGGCCGTGGTGTCTGCTGCGTGCCGAACTGGGCACTGCATGAGTACAGCACGCGCGGCTACGTCACTGCCAAGCGCCTGGGCGAGAAAGGCCTGTTCGCCACGCTGTTCGCCGGTATCCGCGCCGACATGCTCGATTCACCCTTCATGCGCGATTTCCTGCTGACCGCCAAGGACACCTCCTTCGCTACGCTCGAAGGCGTCAGCGCAGCGCCGAAAGGGAGATAAACATGTGCCAGCAGGCCTTGAAAAAACTTAGTCGAGGCAGGCAAGACGAGGCGCAACGGGAGTAACAGCCGCAGGCTGGCCCGAAGGATGAGCGCAGCGAATCCAAACAGCCGAGGAAGCGGACCAGGCTCGCGTACGAGTTTAATTTTCTAAATGAGCATTCTGCCTGGGCTCGCAACCGAGGCTGTTTTTAACGCTGTCTTGCTAACGCAGGTAGTTTTTCAACGGTCTGCCGATAGGGCAGCGCGTCACGTGCCGCCTCGGCATAGCGCAAAACGCCCAGGCGTTCTTGAGCAAGAAAGTCGCTCACCGCCGCGCGCAGGCCGGGATGCACAAGGTAATGCCAGGAGCGTGTGATCACCGGCTCGAAGCCGCGAATAAGCTTGTGCTCGCCCTGCGCACCGGCATCGAAACGAGACAGACCGGCGGCGATCGCCTGATCGATGCCCTGATAGAAACAGGTCTCGAAGTGCAGCCGATCGAATTCGGCCAGGCAGCCCCAGTAACGGCCATAGAGCCCACCCGCGTCGATCAGGCTGAAGGCCATGGCCACCGGGCGCGCGCCCTGCCTGGCCAGCACCACGCGGATCGCCTCGGGCATGCGCTCGGCCAGCAGGCTGAAGAACGCACGGGTCAGGTACGGTGCCTGTCCCCGCACATGATAGGTGTTGGCATAACACGCATAGACGAAATCCCACTCGGCCTCGTCAAGCTGGTGGCCCTCGCGCCAGTCGAACGCAATCCCCTGCCCCGACACTTGTTCTCGCTCCTTGCGCAACTGTTTGCGCTTGCGCGAGGTAAGCGCGTCGAGAAAGTCCTGAAAATCTCGATAACCACGATTGTGCCAGTGGAATTGGCAGCCGATGCGCTCCAGCCAGCCATCGCGGTCGCGTAATACCGCATCTGCATCCGGCTCGGTGAAATTAACATGTAGGCTGGACTGTCCCTGCTCCTCAAGCCCACTGGTGAGCTCATCGAGCAGTTGCCCGGCTGCATCGCGTTCGCCTAGCAGGCGCGCGCCCGTCACTGGCGAGAAAGGCACGGCACAGAGCAACTTGGGGTAATACTCGATGCCCGCCCGATGACAGGCATCGGCCCAGGCCCAGTCGAATACGTATTCGCCGTTGGAGTTGGTCTTCCGGTATAGCGGTAGTGCTGCCTGCACGAGCCCCGTGGCGTCGAGTAGCAGCTGATGCTCCGGCTGCCAGCCCGTCGATCCGCCAACACTGCCGCTGTCTTCGAGACTCGCGAGAAAGGCGTGACGTAGGAATGGCTGGTTATCCGGCAGCAAAGCGTCCCATTGCTGCGGGGCAAGCTCGGCGAGGCGGGTAATTGTCTGGATAGGCATGCCGGCCAGTCTGGCGCGTCAGGCACAACAAGGAAAGGGTGAGCAGGCGCAGCTTGCTGGCAAAATTTCTACAGATCGCCAGCAAGTTGCAAGGTCGATGCAGATTACTGCTGGGCCCACTTGAGGAAGGCCGAGCGGCTTTCCGGCGTCAGCAGGTTCCACATCTGCTGCAGCGTCGTCAGGGTCGCATCGCTGTGCGGCAGGGTTGCCATGGCGGCAGGAGCCGGATTCAGCGAGACGGCCTGGGGTGCTGCGGTTGCGCTGCCCAACGGGGTGACACTGGTGGCTTCTGGGGCCACTTCGCTGGAACCCAGCATCGCGCTCAAAACCGAGGTATTGCGATTGCCAGCCTGGGCCTCGATGCGCTCGCCGCTGCGGGTGTTCAGCGCCCAGGCGGGAAAGTCGGTTTCAAACGCCTTAGCTTCGGCCAGGTTCTGCGGGCGGTCGAACTCCAGGCGCCAGGTTTCACCGGCCTTCCCTTCGAAATTGAAGATGGCCGTGCGGCTGCGCACCACTTCGTGGCTGATGCCACCGTCGATGTCGAAACCGTTCTTGTAAAAGGCATGCACCTGATAGGCGCCGGGTTGCAGATGCAGACGCTTGTCCGAAGCACCGAACATGGAGTTGGCGGCCGAATGCGGCTGGCCATTGATGCTGCGGATTTCCAGTTCACTGGGGACTACCAGCGTTAGTACCTGGCTTTCAGGCAAGGGCGCACCGGAATACAGCTGAACGTGAGGTTGCTGGGCACAGGCGGCCAACAGACACGCCATGGCGATAACGAACAAACTGCGCATGAAAACTCCTAGTGCAAGATTTCGCCAACTATTGGCGTAAGGGTCAGATGACACTCTGGAAACGATAATAAGACTGAAAAATTTCATTTAAATGACAAACCGGGCTGTCCCTGGAGGAGCAGCCCGGTTTGTTTTTACTAATTGCGCGAAGCGTAATTAGAAGTCGTAGCGCAGACCTACAGAGAGGCCCGAAGCCTTTTCACCCGCTGCAGCCACGCCAAGCGCTGCGTCACTACGCACATTTGCCGAACGGGCCTGTTCCCATGGAACTTGTCCGGAGTTGTCGTCGTTATCGATTACCGCATAGTTGGCATAAACACGAACAGCCTTGTCCAGTTTGTGCTCGACACCCACGACCCACATATCGGCATCAGCATCATCAGCGTCGGAATCGCGGGTCATCCACATGGCCTTCAGAGCCGTGTTCTTGGCAACCGCGAATTCGCCACCCAGACCATAGACGTCGGAAGACCACGCATCGCGGCTGGCTTCAATCGGGGAGTCGTGATCAACGGTTTGATAGAAGCCCACCAGTTTGAAGGCATCGGTCAGCTTGTAGGCAGCAGCGGCACGGATACCGTCACGCTCGCCACGGGATGCATCTTCTTCCACTTTCTCGTATGCCAGGGCAGCCTCCAGCGGGCCGCCGGCGTAGTTCAGCGACATACTGATGGCATCGCTGTCTGTATCTTCTACAGCCCACTGGCCTTCATACATCGAGTAGGCCAGCTTGGCGTTGAAACCGCCCATGGTCGGCGTGGTGTACTGGATGGTGTTGTCATAACGCTCGTCGAAGCGGCCATTGCCGAAACGAGTCAGGTTGCGCATGTCACCGACCTGGTCACCGAACAGGTTGGCAGGACCACGGGCGACCTTGAACGGGCTGTCGAAACGACCGAGCTGTACCGCACCGAAGTTGCCGCCAAGACCGACAAAGGTGTCGCGGGTAGCGAAACTTGTACTGCCGCTATCGCTGCTGCCGGTAGTGAAGTTGATTTGCTGTTCAATCTGGAAGAAAGCATTCAGATCCGGGTTGATCTGATGATCGCCCTTGAAACCCAGGCGCGAAGAGTTGCTCGACAAGTTGGTTTCGGAATAATCGGCGCCATCATCTAGGTAATCCACCGATACATGCGCACGGCCATAAAAATTAACATCGGCCATTGCTACAACAGGCACCGCCATCGCAGCACCAACAGCAATCGCAATCAACTTCTTCTTCATCGGAAAAGCTCCTTCGGTTATGAAACGTCGTCCTGCGAGTGACATGACGTCGTCTTGTTCGACGGAGGCGATTATGGGAAGCCGATGTGACAGAAGATTTGCCGCAATATGACAGTTCAAAGTCGTGGGAACTTTCTGCAATGTACATTGCAGAGCGGTTCAAGCGGACCGCTGAAAGCAGACGAGAAGGGAAATGCTGCCCGCCGCCTCCCGGATTGAGAGGCAGCGGACGCGGGATCAGCGCTTACGCAGGATCACGCTACCAATGGAATAACCAGCACCGAAAGAGCTGAGCACACCAAGGCTGCCAGCCGGGAGGTCGTCCTGGTGCTTGTGAAAGGCAATCACCGAGCCGGCCGAACTGGTGTTGGCGTAGGTGTCGAGAATCACAGGCGCCTCTTCGGCGCTGGCGTCGCGACCCAGCAACTTGCGCACGATGAGGTGGTTCATGTTGAGGTTGGCCTGATGCAGCCAGAAGCGCTTGACCGAGCCGACCTCAATATCGTTTTCCTTAAGGTGCTCGCCAATCAGCTCGGCCACCATCGGGCAGACTTCCTTGAACACCTTGCGACCTTCCTGGACGAACAGCTTGTCCGGGTTGGTCATGTATTCCTCGGCGGTGCGGTTGAGGAAGCCGAAGTTGTTGCGGATGTTGTTGGAGAATTCCGTCACCAGTTTGGTGCTGATGACATCCCACTGATGGTTGGAGGTCGCCAGGTCGGCGCGCTCGACGATCACTGCGGTGCAGGCGTCGCCAAAGATGAAGTGGCTGTCGCGATCGCGGAAGTTCATGTGACCAGTGCAGATTTCGGGATTGACCATCAACACCGCCCGCGCCTGGCCCAGTTGCACCGCGTTTGCGGCGTTCTGGATACCGAAGGTGGCCGAGGAGCAGGCCACGTTCATGTCGAAGCCGAAGCCCTTGATGCCCAGTGCCGCCTGCACTTCGATGGCTACCGCCGGGTAGGCACGCTGCAGGTTGGAGCACGCCACTATCACCCCATCGATGTCCGCGGCGGTTTTGCCCGCTCTGGCTAACGACTCTTCGGCAGCTTTCACCGACATTTCGCAAAGAATCGACCACTCGTCATTGCTGCGCTCGGGAATGCGCGGAACCATGCGGTCGGGATCGAGGATGCCGGCCTTGTCGGTCACGAAACGGCTCTTGATACCGGACGCCTTCTCGATGAAGGCCGAGCTGGATTCGGGCATCGGCTGCACTTCACCAGCTTCGATGGCAGCGGCATGCTGGGTATTGAAGCGGAGCGAGTAGGTATTGAAGGATTCCACCAGCTCGTCGTTGGAAATGCTCTGGGCAGGGGTATAAAGGCCGGTACCGCTGATGACGACGTTATGCACAGTCGTTCCTCTTGAATATTGGCTGATCGTTGTCTGGCGTCGGAACAGAGCGATGCCGGCAGCGCCGATCGCTAGCCTCATCCCGCATCTGTTTTATATGGCGGCTATTGTGCACGAAAACCTGACAGAAGCTGCAGCCGCGCGTTGAAAAGCGGACAAGCAGATCACAGGTCGGCAATCGTAGCGCCGGCCACGCTGTCGGCCTCCGGTGCCGCTCCATATCGCTCATCAGGGCGGTTGCTGCCGGCCGCAACCGGCTTACGTTATTCTTGCGCGCCCAACGAGCCAGGACTGTCCGATGAAAGACCCACTCGCCGAATTGATCCGCCTGATCAGTTCCGGCTGCATGAGCGATGAGGAAATCAACCGCGTCGCCGACGAAGCCGCGCAGGCCTATGCCGATCCCCAGGGCTTTCTGCAGGCCAATCCGGATATCAACTACGACGACGACTTCCCCATACCACTGGGCGAATGGGTCGTCGTAGGCAGCCTGCCGGACACGGTGCTGTTCCAGGCCGACGACTATCAGACGTTGTTCGAACAGATTCGCGCCTCGTTCGGCGAGAGCGTCAACTTCGTGCTGCAACCCAAACAGCTAGCCAAGACCGAGCCTCTAAAGGCGCTCAACCGCATCCAGACGCAACTCGGCGCGCTCTACCCCGAGAAGGGCGGCTACGTACTGGTGGACTTCAGCGAACCGCTGGATGACGAGTTGCAAGCGGTGCTCGTGTACACCAGCGATGTCGAACGGGTAATGGCGCTGGCCGTGGAAGTCGGCCTCTACGCCACGCCTGCGTTGGCTGCGCTGCAGGCGGAACTCAGCGAATAACTCACAACACCGTAGGCCGAACTTGTTCGGCCTTGGTGGAACGTGATGCCGCTTTTATCAATCGGCCCTCAGCAGAACCGGCCGAATAAATTCGGCTCTACGGGTTCAGCGTCGGCGTAGCGGATCGAGCAGGGGCGACAGGCCGTTGTGATCGATCTCTTGCATCAGCGCCAGCAACTGGCCGATTTCTCCTGGCGGGAAACCCACCCTGGCGAACCAGTTGAGGTAGTTGCCCGGCAGGTCGGCGATCAATCGCCCCTTGTACTTGCCGTAGGGCATGGTCTGGGTCACCAGGCGTTCGAGGTCTTCGGGTTTCATGTGCGGCGTTCGATTCAGCGGGAGCGGAATATTGCCACAGCCACCCGGCTTCGACAGATCCGTTACGGCACCTGTGGCTTGGATCGCTTCTACATAAAAGCAGCGATTTTCCTTAATCCGGCTATAAGGCAATGCGCTATCGAAAATGCGCTTGTTCAGGGCAGACGTGCGCTGCGCGCGTACATGACCGCTATATAGCGAAGAGACTATCGCCGCGATAGCCTGAGCCTATTTTCCCACATTGCGATTCGCTTCTAGGCCTTTAGTACCTACCAGCCCGTGAGGAAAATAATAATGAAAACCTGCAGAGTCCCCTGGCGCCTGGCCGTTGCACTCGGCGCCACCCTCGTCTTGCCATGCGTACATGGGGCCGACGGAGAAAAGCCATCCAGCTATAACCCGGTGAGAATCACCGAGCACTTCGACTCGATCATGCAGCGCATGAAAGAGGAAAAACCGGCCATCCGCGAAACCCACATGAGCCTGCTCGAGCAGCGCTACGACCTCAGCGACACGCCCGACGATGAGATCACCATGGCTCGCGGCAAGCCGATACAGACTGGCGTGCGGGTCAAGCTGGCAGACGGCAACTGGGAGGAACTGGCCAAGCTCAGCCCCGAGCAGATTCGCCAGCAGAAACGCTTTCCGGCCGGTTTCATGCCTCTGCCGCATCCCAACCATCCCGAAGGCGGCATGGTTTTCCCGCAGTTCCATATCGATGAGGTCAACGCAATAGAAGGCCGAGACCTCACCCGTTTCGATCTGGATTTCGATCTCCCGGATCATTTCCTGCCGGAGTTCCCGGCACCGATCTACCTCACTACTCGACCAGATTTGGGAGATGTATCCCAGGGCAAGCTGGTGAACATCCGCAACTACTTCGAGATGTTCAACGGAGTTCTCAATCCCAAACAGCTAGAAGGCCTGCGGCTGCTGGTCACGACCTTTCCGCAACAGCAATTCAACGCCACCGACGACCGTCGCAGCGAGCATCCGCACACGGGCGTCGCCTGCTTCGATTGCCATGCCAACGGTCACACCAACGCCTCCACTCACCTGGCGGGCGATGTTCGGCCACAGGAATTCCGCCACCGCATCGACACCCCGACCCTGCGCGGCGTGAACGTCCAGCAAATCTTCGGCTCGCAGCGGGCGCTGAAGACCGTGGAGGATTTCACCGAGTTCGAGCAGCGCGCGGCCTACTTCGACGGCGATATCGTTATGGCCGCAAAGAAAGGCGTGAACGTGCTCGAACGCGGCAGCCAGGTGCATTTCATGGGCGAGTTTCAGGCCCTGCTCGACTTCCCACCGGCACCTAAACTCAACGTCGAAGGCCGTCTCGATCCTGCCAAGGCCAGCGAGCAGGAACTGCGTGGCGAGCAGATATTTCATGGCAAGGGCGCCTGCGCCGGCTGTCATGTGCCGCCCTACTACACCGACCATCTGATGCATAACCTGCAGACCGAGCGATTTTACGAACCGCAGGAATACAACGGGGTAATGGCGGTGGGCGACGGACCGATCAAGACCTTCCCGCTGCGCGGCATCAAGGATTCGCCGCCGTACCTGCACGATGGGCGCCTGCTGACGCTGGAAGATACGGTGGAGTTTTTCAACCTGGTGCTGCAGCGCGGTCTGAACCAAGACGAGAAGGCCGATCTGGTGGCCTTTCTGCGCACCCTTTGAACACCAACCGATAAAACCGGTCTATGCGCCGGATAGCCGATGCAAGCACGCCAACCGGCGCAGCGCTTGGCACAATGGCGACCGCTGGCCAATCGAGGCCAGCGGTAGTGCATATCGAGGAGCCAGCATGAGCCAAGCCGACAAACCCAAGCCCCAATTGGACGACGCCGCCCTCGCCTTTGCCGAGCAGGTGTTCGACAGCACCCGTCAAGGAGACGCCGCGCGCCTCGCCGACCTCCTTGGCCGCGGTCTGCCACCGAATATCCGCAACCACAACGGCGACAGTCTGTTGATGCTCGCCGCCTACCATGGGCATCGTGATGCGGCGCGCGTGCTGCTGGAAAACGGAGCCGACCCTCAATTGCGCAACGACAAGGGCCAGACACCCTTGGCAGGAGCAGCCTTCAAAGGCGACCTGGCGATGATCAAGCTGTTACTCGAACATGGCGCTGACGTCGAGGGCGCATCGCCCGATGGCAAGACCGCCCTGATGATTGCCGCGATGTTCAACCGCACCGAGATCGTCGAGCACCTGATTGCCCAGGGCGCGAACCCTCAGGCTGCCGACAATAACGGCGCCACGCCACTCGCCGCCGCGGCGCTGATGGGTGCCGCCGATACCCACGCGCTGCTGAGCAAGATCGGCAGCTGACGACACGGGCATTCCTGCTCTCTACGGGTCGCCGGGAACGACGATCCGTGGCGCGCCGTTGAACCATCGCGCCGCCGTTCGATCTCTGTGTTCTGAATCGATCATCGGCGGCCCTCCCCTTCCGGGCGCCTTATCGGGATAATCCCGCGCTTTTCCAATACCATCCGAGGCCAACCATGACGGCGCACGCCAATCCGTCGACGCAGCGCTTTTCGCCGCGCGCCATCCTGTTGATCGAACTAGCACTGGCCATGGGCGGATTCGCCATCGGCACCGGCGAGTTCGCCATCATGGGGTTGATGCCTAACGTCGCGCTGGGCCTAGGCATCAGCGAGCCGCAGGTAGGGCATGTGATCAGCACCTATGCGCTGGGCGTGGTGGTCGGGGCGCCGTTGCTGGCGATTCTCGGCGCGCGGCTGTTTCGCCGGCATTTGCTGCTGTTGCTGATGGGCTTCTTCGCCTTAGGCAATTTCGCCAGCGCCATGGCGCCGGACTATCACTCACTGATGCTGTTCCGCTTCATTGCCGGTCTGCCTCATGGGGCCTACTTCGGCGTGGCGATGCTGGTGGCCGCCTCGATGGTGGCGCCGGATCAGCGCGCCAAGGCGGTCAGCCGTGTACTGGCCGGGCTGACCATCGCCATGCTGATCGGCAACCCCATCGCCACCTGGCTCGGACAATGGCTCAGCTGGCGCTGGGCATTCGGGCTGGTGGGACTGATCGCACTGCTGACGGTGCTGCTGGTGGCGATATTCCTGCCGCTCGACCGCAACGAACCACGCACCAACCCGATGCGCGAGCTGCGTGACTTCAACCGCAAACAGGTCTGGCTGGCGCTGGCGATCAGCTCCGTCGGGTTTGCCGGGATGTTCTGTGTTTTCGCCTATCTGGCGCCGACGCTGCTGGAGGTCACCGGCGTCAGCGAAAGCTGGATTCCCGTAGGCCTGGCCGCCTTTGGCCTGGGCGGCATCATCGGCAACCTGTTTGGCGGCTGGCTGTTCGATCGGTTGCGCTTCAAGGCGATTCCCTTGTTGCTGCTCTGGAGCATCGCAGTGCTGCTGGTCTTCCCCTTCGCCGCGCACTCGCTATGGACCATCCTGCCGGCGGCCTTCGCGGTGGGCACCATGGTTTCTCTGTCGCCAGCGCTGCAGACGCATCTGATGGACGTCGCCGCCGATGCGCAAACGCTCGCGGCGGCCTCCAACCATGCCGCATTCAATATCGCCAACGCACTCGGTCCCTGGCTTGGCGGGTTGGCCATCAGCGCTGGTCTCGGCTGGACCTCGACTGGCTACATCGGCGCGGCGACCGGAGCGGCCGGTTTGCTGGTGTTCTGGTGGGCCTGGACGGCACGGAACGAACCCGCGCATGGCGCTAGCGTTGCGGCGGCCTGTGACTGAGCAGCCAAGCTGGCAAGACGATCAACCCGAACGGCGCCGTAATCTACGGTAAAGACTTCTTCTCACCCACCGCTTGCGTAGCCGGCAGACCGCACGCTCAATGCCGGCTCAGCAGGAGGAACCTGAGCCGTCATGTCGAAATTCCCGTTGTTTCGCACCCGAACCCGAATGTTCGCCTCGTTGGTCATGGCAGCGCTGCTGGCCCTGCTGCCAGTCGGCTGTTCCATGCTCGAACAGAAGGAGCGCGAGCTAGTGTTTCGCATCGAGCCCGGCACCGCCAGCTGGTACCGCGGGTTGCCGAATGGCGTCGAGGAGCTGGAGCTGACCACGCCGGCGTTCGGTGACAGTCAGAACATCCACGCCTGGTGGTGGCCGGCGGCGCAGGCCGACGCGCCCGCAGTGCTCTATCTGCATGGCTCGCGCTGGAATCTCACCGGTCATCTGTTTCGCCTCGAGCAGCTTCGTGCGCTGGGCTTTTCGATACTGGCCATCGATTACCGCGGCTTCGGCCAAAGCCTCGGCGAGCTGCCGTCCGAAGCGAGTGTTTACCAGGATGCGCGCATCGCCTGGGATCACTTGAAAACGCTTCAGCCCGACGCTGACAAACGCCTGATCTATGGCCATTCGTTGGGCGGAGCGGTAGCCGTGGATCTGGCCGCCGAGCTTGGCCGCGAGGCCGAGCGTCGCGGCGAGGCGCCGGATGCGCGGGCGCTGATCATCGAGTCCACCTTTACCAACCTGGCCGACATCGCCACCGAAGTGGCCGACACGTCCTGGCCAATCCGCTGGCTCCTGTCGCAGAAATTCGATTCCATCGACAAGATCCACCAGGTCGGTATGCCTCTGCTGGTGGTGCACGGCACGGCCGATCAATACGTGCCGGCACGCTTCAGCGAAGCACTCTATGACGCCGCACGGCCGCCCAAACGCCTGTTGCTGATCGAAGGCGGCACCCACAACAACAGCATGCGGCTTGGGCGACAGGCCTATCGCAGCGCACTGGACGAACTGCTCGACGATCGTGGTAGTCAGCTAGGCGACGCACCGATGGACGAGAAAGACGCGGCGGGCTAAGCGCAGCATTATCGTCAATCGGGAGTCGGCGCGTTCTCTTCGATCAACCCGGCCTGCTTGGCTGCCGACCAGAACTCGCTCGGCACCTGGACGGACATGGAGGCAACGTTCTCGCGCACGTGCTCGGGCTTGCTGGCGCCGGGAATGATCGCCGAGACCACTGAAGGTGCATTGGCAAATTGCAACGCCGCAGTCCGAAGATCTACCTGATGCTCTTGGGCCAGCTGGCGATAGCGTTCTCGCTTCTGTTGAATCTCGGGCGGCACGTCCTGGCTGTAATTGAAATAGTCGTTACCGGCCAGATACCCGGAATTGAGCGGCGCTCCGGCGACTATCGAAACCCCTCGTTTTTCCGCCGCCGGAAACAGCTGATTCAGCGCATCCTTATGCTTGAGCAACGAATATTGAGTGGCTGAAAGAATGATGTCCGGGTCCGACCGTTCAATGGCGCCGAGCGCGGGCGGCAACGTATTGACCCCCATGCCCCAGGCCTTGATCAGTCCCTCTTCGCGCATTTTCACCAGCTCGGGCATCGCACCTTTGACCGCCACCTCGAAGTGCTCTTTCCAGCCCTCACCCATGTCGACGTTATCCGGCGACAGGTCGTGTATGAACACCACATCCAAGCTGGGCACGCCCATGCGCTGCAGACTGTCTTCAATGGAGCGACGGGTACCCGCCGCGGTGTAGTCATATTCGTAGTTGAAGTTGTTCACGCCCTTCCAGTTGTCGTGAGAATAGCCAGGCTCGGGCTTCAGCAGACGACCAATTTTGGTCGACAGTATGTAGGCGTCATGCTCGCGCGCCGAGAGCAGCATGGCGTGGCGCCGCTCGCTGAGCCCGAGGCCGTACCATGGCGAGGTGTCGTAGTAGCGAACCCCAAGTTTCCAAGCCTCCTGCAACAACATCAGCGCCTGCTGCTCGGACATTTCACGACGCATGTCACCCAGCCCGACCGCACCGCCGAGACCGAAGCGATACAAAGGCCGGTACCGCTCATGATTGCCGCTGTTCATCGGCAGGCTGTTGGCCGACTGGCTTGCCCCTGTGCTGTCGGTCCGCGTCTGGGCATGTGCCAGCATAGGCGACAAGGCGAGCCCAATTCCGCCTAGCGCAGCGGTCGAGATAAAGGAGCGACGGTGCATGCGAAACCTCCGTAGCGTTGATCGATAGACATCAAAAAGGGCGTCTGTCTAGCGACCCCAGGTTCCTGCGAGGGTTTCCCCTGAACCCTTTCATTCATCCGATTCAACAAGGCAGCTGCTTGGTCGGTTATCTATCTGTCCACCACGGGCTAAGCGAAAAGCTGCACATTCACGTGCATAAACGCAGGGAGCGCCAAGAGGTTGCATGAAGCAAAGAAATGATGCCCCACGCATCAACCGGGATCGGCAGCGCGGTTGGCAACCAGCTCGACCGTGGCAGGCGCTTCAGGCGCAAGGGCTTCGAACAGCGGCCAAGGATTGTGGCCCGTGCCGATCCATTCCAGCGTCGATTGCCAGAAGCCGTCGCGGTGGCGCTCACGAAACAGATCGAAGTGCCCGACCTTCTGCATGCCCAACGCCGCCGGGCTGAGCTGAACGTGCTGCCGGTGACTGTTGCGGTAGTAATCCAGGCCACGGCGAATGGCCGGCGGGGTTCCATATTCATCGTCACTCATGCTGACCGCGAGTATCGGCGCACGGATCGCCGCGAAGCGTTGCAGAACCTCGGCGCGCTCGTTCGGTGGATAGCTGGCCTCCAGCCGCGCCCGGCGAAACGCCCATTCCTGCGCGACACCGGCCGGCAGGTCTTCCAGCCAGCCCAGCCGCCGGCCTGGAAAATAACCGTACAGCGCGGTCACAGCTGGCATGAATAGATGCCATCTGGCGAACATCTGCCAGCGCTGCGCGGCAGCGTAATCACGCCAGTAGGCATACTGCGCGCCGACACTGAGAAAGCGGTCGACCTCGGTCGCGGCCCTGGCAAAGCCCGGCAGGAAGCCGCCGATGCTGTGCCCCACCGCCACTAACAAACCATCCGGGTCGCGCTGGCGCATCCAGCGCACGGCCGCATCGAAATCGTAATCGCCCCAGTCGCGCCAGCGGATACCTGCGCCGCGCAAGTTCGCCGGTCGTGAGCCGCCGATGCCACGGTAGTCATAAGTCAGCACTGTGTAGCCCTGCTCGCGCAGGAAGCCGGCGTACCGGGCGTAGTAGCGCGCCAGCACGCCGGTCGCGCTACTGACGATCACCGAACCGCGCGCCTCGCCCGGCGGCAGCCAGAGTTGCGCGGCGAGCTGATAACCATCGCGGCACGGCAAAAGGATGTGTTTGGGCATAGCTGATCGTCGTTCCGTGGGCCTCATGCAACCTTGCCCGCTTGGACGGATTTTGGCCAGCACAGCCGTAGAACCCGTTGGGATACCAACCGCCTTCACCGCACCGGACGCTGAGATAGTGATTCTGGTGGGCAAGCAAGGCGCTGCCCGCCCTACTCTTTGTGACGATGCCAGTTGGGTGGGCTAGTAGGGTGGGCCGGGCGGCGCTCCGCTTCAGCCCACCACAACGAGCGAAGCATGGCCGGAGCTTTTGGCAAATAATGCGGCTATAAAGGCTGTCGGGACGCCGACGAACGTCCGAATCCGGCAAACATCAAGGCCTGGCGAACCATCATGGAACTGGTGCCATCATCCGTTCTCTAAGTGGCCATCATCGCAGCAGCCAACGGTCACGTCAGGCGTGCTGTCGTTGCTACACTTCGCGCCCTGCCGTCTGCCAGTTCATGAGGCCACGAGACGGTTGTCACTCTCTTTCGATATCGAAAAAAAGGAAGCCATACGTATCCTGTTGGTTGAAGACGATCCCATTCTCGCGCTGATAGCCGCCTCAGCGTTGGAGGACGAAGGTCATCAGATCGTCGGTCCCGCCTATGACGATGAGCAAGCCATGGCCCTTGCCGAAACCCAGAGCGCCGACATTGCACTCGTCGATATCAACCTTGCCGGACATGATGAAGGCATATCGCTCGCCCGTAGCCTACTAAAGCGGCACGGTATCGCCTCGGTGTTCGTCAGTGGTCAGCTCGAGGCGGCGCGCAGTAACGCCGATGCCGCGCTAGGCTTGTTGCGTAAGCCGTACGAGCCAGGCGACCTGGCGCTTAGCGTAAGCATCGCGCAGGCGTTGCTCAATGGCCGGCCGGTGTTGCCGATACGCGTGCCGGCGTCACTGGAAATCTTTTCCCCTGGCCAAGCCAACGATTGTTAAGGACCCGGAACATGAACCAGACGGACAGCATTGGGAGCGGGCAGATCGATGGCATGGGCGAGCGCGAGTTTCGCGAACTTGCAGACAATGCCCCGGTCATGATCTGGCGTTCACGCACTGACAAACTCTGCGACTGGTTCAACAAACCTTGGCAGGATTTTACCGGCAAGACCCAAGAAGAACTGTTCGGCTATGGCTGGGCAGAAGACGTCCACCCGGACGATTTCGACCGCTGCGTGGCGACGTACACAGACGCCTTCGATGCTCGTGAACCCTTCACCATGCCCTACCGACTGCGCCGTAGCGATGGCGTTTACCGCTGGTTCCTGGATAACGGCGCGCCCTTCTTTCGCAACGGCGAGTTCGCCGGTTATTTCGGCAGTTGCATCGACATCACCGAGCAGCGCGACCTCGAAGAGCATCAGCGGGTATTGCTGGCCGAACTCAACCATCGGGTCAAAAACAACCTGCAGCTGATTATTTCCTTCCTGCAGCTATCCAAGAACCGCGCCCGCAGAGATGAAGCGAAGACCCTGCTACAGGGTGCGATCAGTCGCATTCACGGTGTCGGCGCGGTGCAGAACGAGCTGCACTAATACACCAGCGGTACGGTGGACCTCGCCGAGTACCTGCCCAATCTGGCACGCAACGTTTTGAGCATCGAGAGCGGCGAAAGCGCCACACTGGTGACCGAGGCACAGACCGTTAAGGTCCCGTTCCAGACCGCTTCCAACCTCGGTTTGATCGTCAATGAGCTGATGATCAATGCCATCAAGCACGGCGGAGTGGATCGCGTGTTTCTCACCGTCAGGCAGACCGGGCCGGGAATGGCTGAGATCTGCGTCGCCGATCAAGGCCGTGGTTTCAGCGAAGAAGCCCTCGCCGACGACGCCCCACGCGGTGGAGCCAAGGGTATGGAACTGATCGGTGCGCTGGCGCGAAGCTTCAGGGCGACCGTAACCCGGCGCAACCAGAACGGTGCCCAGGTCACCATCAGCTTTCCCTACTGAGCGCCGGACGTGGGACGACAGCGTAGCGGTCACTCAGTAAGGCAGTTGACCCAGGCACAGTCGCGATGGCCGCAACGTTCGCCAGTGTTGGCAGCAACGCGCTGCCAGCGCAGCAATCAATCAGCGCGCCCGGAGCCCGTTCAGTAACGCCTTGTGAAACACCTGCGGGGCTTCAACCTGCGGCGAATGACCGAGCTCGGGGAATGGGACCAGCGTGGCATCGGGGATAAGTGCGGCAGCCTGCCGACCCAGCTCCGGGTAATTGCCGAGGCGCTGCGCCACTTCCTCGGGCGCGCGGTTGGCGCCGGGCGCGGTGCGGTCCTTGCCACCAATGAGCAACAGCGTCGGCATGCTGAGCTTTTCGAACTCATGGATGACCGGCTGGGTGAAGAGCATTTCTGACGTCTGCGCCTGGTTCCAGGCGACGATCTCCTTGCCCTCCCCGGCATACATGCCCGCCAGCATGTTCACCCAACGGTCGTACTCGGGCTTCCAGTTGCCGTTGTAGTAGAACTTCTTTTGATAGGCCTTGATTTTGTCGAAGTCAGTTTTCAGCTCGCCCTGGTACAGCTGATCGATCGGCGCGTAAGGCACGCCCTCGGCCTGCCAGTCTTCCAGACCGATCGGATTGACCAGCACCAACTGCTCGACCATGTTCGGATAGTTCAGCGCAAACCGCGCCGCCAGCATGCCGCCCATGGAGTGGCCGATGACGGTGGCCCGATCCACGTCCAGTGATTGCAGCAGCGCCTGGGTGTTATGCGCCAGCTGAGCGAAGCTGAATTGATAGCCCTGCGGTTTGCTGGAGCTGCAGAAGCCGATCTGGTCCGGCGCGATGACCCGGTAGCCATTTTGGGAAAGGACCGCGATGGTCTCCTGCCAGGTCGCGGCGCAGAAATTCTTGCCATGCAACAGCACAACGGTGCGGCCATTGGCCTTTCCCTCGGGCTCGACATCCATATAGGCCATGGACAGCGCCTTCTCCTGCGATGAGAACTCGTAGCGCTCGATGGGATGCGGATAGCTGAAGCCTTCCAGCTGCGGTCCATAGGCCGGTCGTTGTTCGGCATGCAGCGAGGGGACCAGCGCGAGGCCGGCGGCACACATCAACGAGGGTAGGACTTTCTTCACGCATCACTCCTTGTAGCGGCAGCGTGGCCGCGAGGTCATTGGGATAGTCGCTGGGAGCCGTAGCGACAGCAAAGCTGGACTGCAAAGGCTCAAGCACAACGGTTCTGCTAAATGGAGCGCAAAGCCGCGTAAGGGTTCGTCGAGGCTACAGAGCGATTATTTCACCATGTGAAACGCGGCAACCTGGACGTTTACCGCTTTGGCGAGGAGTTGCTATTTGACCTCGACCTGCTGGATGTCGAAGCCAATACGATTGTCGGCGCTGATACGAAAGTGCAGCGTCTCGCCAGTCTCGACCCGCGCCGCCTTTTCGCGCAGCAGATTGCCCTTGCCGCACAGGGTATCGTCCTCCGGATCGGACTCGATGCTGACAATGCGCATCCCCGCCGGAACCTGCAACCGCACCTGCTCGCCGACATGCACGCGCGCGGCGAGCTTGCGGTCCACCATCAGCGCCACATAGCATCCGCCCCCTCGCAGGCCGAAATCACGCGTCACCACCAGCTCACCGCCATTTGCGATGGGCGTCTGATAGCCGCGCAAGCGCTCTTGCGGCACCGGTTTGATGTCTTCCGGGTCAGCTTGCCAGGACGAACAGCCGGCCAGTGCCAGAAGGGGAACGAGGACAAGGAGCAAGCGCATACAGGTTTCTCCATATAAGCGAAGCGGTGATGGTATGACAGGTTTGCTCGCTCGCCGTGCGCAAAGATACTGCGATCGCTATCTAGCAGGCCGTTGGGTAGTTCTTTAACGGTCTGCTAGCGGGTCGATATCGGATGGCTGCTACCGGGATAAGGCCGCTCTTCCTCGATCCCTCCGTCTCGCCTGTAAACCTCGACCGAAGCGGTCTTGCCTGCCATGAGCGTGTCCAGTTCGCTCAGCATTTCATCCTTGGTCAGGGTACGCAGCAACGTTTCCTGGGATTGCGGATCGGTCAATTCCCAGCCCATCGGGGTCGGGTTCACGTGATATTTGTCCATGGAACGCTCCTGGTAGCGAGCGCAGATTCAGCTGCGCTCGGAGGATCGGGTCAGCCGCGGTCTTCGCCGCCATCGATTTCACTGTCGTCGAAGTCCGGGTCCTCGCCCGGCTCCTTCTCGCCGCTGTCGGTCATGGTGATGTCTGGTGATTCCTCGGTGGGCATCTCGTGCTCGGAGTGATCCTGGTGGTTCTGGTTCATGGCGACCTCGTTGTATGGCCCGATGGGTTCTATCGATTGGAGCCGTCCCAGCCGGAGGGCGTTCATCCGTGCGCTTGCCGGCGGTCGCTCATCACGCCGTGACAAAAAGAATCCGCCGCCCCGCTCAACTTGCGATTGCAGCCGCCCAAGGACTCCACCACACTCCCCGCAATCCCACCTGCACCGGAGCCGCTCCATGCCTGCCAACCATCAATACACGCGCGACAGCATTCTGGCCGACGCGAATGCCCTGAGCTGCACCATCTACCGCGCCCACGAATCGGACCCGGACGGCGAAGAGCAGGACATGGGCGACGCCCGTGTCATCATCACCGGCAACTTCGAACCGCCGGCCGAGTGGGATGCCAAGGAACGCGCCGACTATTTCGACGGCATGCCTGAAGACGCGTTCTTCACCGCCGTATTCGCCAGCGAAGCCGGTTCTGACTCCAAGGGCTACTTCACCGTCGAGGCGGACGATTACGCCGCGGTGACCGAGCAGGACGGTACGATTTCCATGTTCTATATCTGCGAGCGCCTGGCTGACGGCACCTACGTGCTGCTCCGCGAGGAAGATGACGAGGAATAAGCCGCTCCTTTCACCACGCGCAGCAAGCGGGCTCATCGAACCCGCTCCCGCCCAAACGGGTCTGTGCTGTATGGGCAGACCCGTCGGCCCTTCGGCCGGCACCGCCTCGTTTCATCATCGCCGCCACCAAGAGGAATCGCATGAGCCCTCTGCACCGCCGCTGGCAATCACCGGTCGCACGCATGAAGCTGGTCGCTGGCATGCTCCTGCTGCTCGCCGCCCTGCTCTACATCATCGCCACCGCCATGGAGCCACGTCATCCGGCCTGGGGCTATCTCGCCTCGTTCGCCGAAGCCGCGATGGTCGGCGCCATTGCCGACTGGTTCGCCGTCACCGCCCTGTTCCGCCATCCGCTCGGCCTGCCCATTCCGCACACAGCGATCATCCCGCGCAGCAAGGCACGCATCGGACAGAATCTGTCGACCTTCATCACCATCCATTTCCTGTCCACACCACTGGTACTGGCCAAGCTGGAAGCGCTGGATGTTGGCGGGCGCCTGGCCAATTGGCTGCGCCATCCAGACAACGCCGCTGCGGTCGGTCGGCAGCTCACCGGTATGACGCGTTTCGGCGTCGAGTCCCTGCATGACGAGCGTGTGCAGGCGTTCGTCCAGGCCAAGCTGATCAACCGTGTGCGCAAGATCGACCTCGCACCGGTATGCGGACAGGTGCTGGAAATGCTCACCCGCCAAGGCAAACACCAGGCGATGCTCGACGAGGGGCTGATCAAACTCGACGCGCTATTGCAGGACGACGATACCCGTGCGCTGGTGGCCGAGGCCATCACCGCCGAGGTTCGAACCTTGCGTTATCTGGGGTTAGGCAAGGCCCTAGGGGGCTGGTCGGCGAATAAGTTCGTCGACGGGGTTTCGGCCGTGATCGCTGAGGTCGCGGGCGATCCAGAACATCCACTGCGAGAGCGCTTCGACGAGCACGTCGGGGAATATATCGAGCGGCTCAAGCACGACCCGGGCTATCGGCTAGAGATCGAACGCCTTGTCGCTCAACTGCTGGAGCACCCCGCCACCACCGACTACATCCAGACCCTCTGGCAAGAGCTGACCGATTGGCTGGAGGCCGATCTGGAGAGCGCGGACTCACGCATCGGCACGCGTATCGTCAAGCTGACCCAAGGCCTAGGCGACTCGCTGGCAGCGGATGCCACCATGCGCAGCTGGATCAATGAGCAGTTGATGGCGGCCGCACCGGCAATGCTCGAGCGCTATCGCGGCAAGATCGGCCATTACATTGCCCAGCGCGTGGAGAACTGGGAAAGCCGCGAATTGGTCGAGCAGATGGAGCAGAGCGTTGGCAAGGACCTGCAATACATCCGCATCAACGGCACGCTGGTCGGTGGCTTGGTCGGGCTGGTGCTGCATGCGCTGACGCAGCTGGTGGCCGGCTAGGTAGGTTGAAGGATGGGTCGGGCGGTGCTCCGCCTTAGCCCACCAGCGAAGCTACCTGTGGTGGGCTGAAGCCCACCCTACGACATTGGTCACGCATTGAGACCCTGATGGCTGCTATCTCTCGATGGGCCGTAGGGTGGGCTTTAGCCCACCACAGAAGCGCCTCGGTCGTAGTGGTGTTAAGCGAAGACCCGCCCAGCCCACCCTACGCTCGCTGCGCCAACCGCTGCACCAGCCGCGCTTGCAACCTCTCCAGCGCCTCCGGTTCGGCCTTGCCCGCTGCATGGATGCCCAAGCCCTCGCCGGTGTATCGCGGAACGATATGCACGTGAATATGAAACACCGTCTGCCCCGCCGGCGCGCCATTGAACTGCGCCACCTGCACGCCATCGGGCTGCAATTCATCGACGATCACACGGGTGAGCTTCTGCACAACCGCCATCACTTTGCACAACGCCTCGGTATCCACATCGAGGATATTGCAGGCAGCGGAGCGCTTTGGAATCACCAACGTATGGCCAAAGGATTGCGGAAACAGATCGAGAAAGGCGAGCACGTCGTCATCCTCGTAGAGCTTGTAGCAAGGCGCATCGCCCCGAATGATCTGAGCAAAGATGTTCTGCGGGTCGTAGGGCGTGATCAGGGACACCGATTTTCTCCAGGACGAATGGGAAGGCAGACCATACCGGTCAGAAGTAGTAAACCGAATCGTGGCCGATGTCCGATAGCAAAGCCACGTCTACCTCGTGCCCAGAACAGCCAGAACTCGGATCACCTTGGTGCGCAAAGCGCATCCTACAAAAGCATCTGCACCCGCCAAGTCTGTAGGGTGCGCTCCGCGCACCGCGAGCTTTGAAATGAGTAGTGCGCCGCCGGAGCAGCACCGCCATTGCGCCTCGACAAAATCTGCGAGACGCCTAACGCAATTCCTCCGCCTTGGCGGCATAGTCATCGCTGTTGATTTCATGGGTGCGGAGCACGGCCTCCAGCTCCTGACGAATCTGCGGATGAGTGACATCCTGAAGCAGCGCCTCGAGTTTTCGAATCACCCATTTCTGGCCTCGGTCGACCAGCGCCAGGCGCTCGCCCAGATCGGCGATCGCCATGCATTTTTCGTAGAAGGCGCCGCGCTCGTGCCCCGGCTCGGCATCCAGCATCAGCAAGCAATCTCGCAATCGCCGGCAACTATCGGCTTCGCCACGATGCACCTGCGCCAGCACACTACGCTGCAGGTCTCCCTTGGCTTCCGCGAGGCTGGCATGGGCAACCTGTGCCCCGGCCCGCTCAGCGCTCAACAGCTCATCGAGCGCCTCGATCAGGCGCTCCCGCTCGATTCCTAACGATTCCACAGTCATCTTTTTCTTTTCCTTGTTCGGTGATCAGCCTGCAGCTGGCCGGAACCATGCTAGCCGCATGTCAACAGCGACCAACAATGAAAAATCCTGCCGCGACGGTGCAGTCTTTTTGCTTCGCCGCCGCTGGATTGCCCTTAAAGCAACCGAGGCCGGCCACATGATAAATAAAAATAAATGTATTTAACGTTCATTATTATTCCTTTGCCTAGACAAAACAGGAAGATCACACTGCCTGGCGTTCACCTTCAGCGCTCGCATGGCGCCAGGTACGACTCGCAACGAGGCCCCCGCAGAGGAAGCCCACGAGGCGTAAAGGCTGAACGAAACTCTTGCAAACCTCCTTGCGTGCATCTGGAAATTTCATGTCCCGAGTGATTCCTGCCGGCTCGTCTGGCGAAACCTACAACTACCGCATCGTCCGCCAGTTCACCTTGATGACCCTGATTTGGGGCATCCTCGGCATGGGCATGGGTGTGTTCATCGCGGCCCAACTAGTGTGGCCGCAACTGAATTTCGACCTTCCCTGGACCAGCTTTGGCCGCATCCGGCCGTTGCACACCAATCTGGTGATCTTCGCGTTCGGTGGCAACGCGCTGTTTGCCACGTCCCTGTACGTCGTGCAGCGCACCAGCCGGGTGCGCGTGATTTCCGACGGCGTGGCGAGCTTCGTGTTCTGGGGCTGGCAGACGGCGATCGTGGCGATGCTGATCAGCTATCCTCTGGGCTACACCACCTCCAAGGAATACGCGGAGATGGAATGGCCCATCGCCTTGCTGGTCACCTTCGTGTGGATCGCCTACACATGGCTGTTCTTCGGCACCATCGCCAAGCGCACGGTCAGCCATATCTACGTCGGCAACTGGTTCTACGGTGCGTTCATCATCGTCACGGCGATGGTACACATCGTCAATCACATGCTGGTGCCGGTGACACTGCTCAAGTCTTATCCGATCTATTCGGGCGCCACCGATGCCATGGTGCAGTGGTGGTATGGGCACAGCGTGGTGGGCTTCATTCTCTCGGTGGGTTTCCTCGGGATGATGTATTACTTCGTGCCGAAACAGGCGGAGCGACCGATCTATTCCTACCGGCTGTCCATCGTGCATTTCTGGGCGATCATCAGCCTGTACATCTGGGCCGGCCCGCACCACCTGCACTACACCGCACTGCCAGATTGGGCGCAAAGCCTGGGCATGGTGATGTCGATCATCCTGCTCGCGCCGAGCTGGGGCGGCATGATCAACGGCATGATGACCCTGTCGGGCGCCTGGCATAAGCTGCGCACCGACCCGATCCTGCGCTTCCTGGTGGTGTCTCTGGCCTTCTACGGCATGTCGACCTTCGAAGGTCCGATGATGGCCATCAAGACCGTCAACGCGTTGTCCCACTACACCGACTGGACCATCGGCCATGTGCATGCCGGCGCCCTCGGCTGGGTGGCGATGATCAGCATCGGCACGCTGTACCACATGATCCCCAAACTCTGGGGACGCGAGCAGATGCACAGCGTCGGCCTGATCAATGCCCATTTCTGGCTGAGCACCATCGGCACCGTGCTCTACATTGCCTCGATGTGGGTCAACGGCATCACCCAGGGTCTGATGTGGCGTGCGATCAACGAAGACGGCACCCTCACCTACTCCTTCGTCGAAGCCCTGGAAGCCAGCCATCCCGGCTACGTGGTACGCATGATTGGCGGCGGGCTGTTCGCCTTCGGCATGCTGCTGATGGCCTACAACACCTGGCGCACCGTGCGTGCTGGCGACAATGCCGTTCAGGCGCCGATTCCCCATCTGGTCACGGCGGGGTAAACCATGGCGATGCTGATTTTCTTCACCGTTATAGCGCTGCTAGGCGCGGCGCTGAGCCTGACGAATCTATCCAGCCACGACGCGGAGCAGACTGCCCTGCTGCCCTTCGCGGACGATCCCGAAGCCGCCCGGCACTTGACGGCCGAAACCGGGTTGGTCTGCCAACGGGTGGTACGTCCTGCTGAAGAACCAGAGCCGCCTTTCATCTGGAAGGCCTGACAGGCGCGGCGGTCAACGACAGCGCACCCTGGACCAGCCCGCCCTGCATGAACTGTACGAACTGCCATTAGTGCCGTCCTGGCGCAATCTAGTGGAGGGCCGCCTGCAGGAACGCACCGTTGAGACTGGAGCAAACGGCTGTACGGCAGCGAAACCTGAAAGGCGCCCGCTAACCGCCATCGATCCAGCGATGCGGCAGGTCGATATCTCAGAGCAGCACTAGGCTCAGCAACCAGACAGTCAACATACCCACCACGCCTTGAACCAGCGTCGCCATGGTTTGCGCGCGGTAGGCAGTGGATACCTTCATCCGACTGAACTGCGAGACGACCCAGAAGAAGCTGTCATTGGCATGGGACACGGTCATACCGCCCGCGCCGATAGCCATTACCGTGAGCACCCGGCCCATTTCGCTATCCAGACCGAGGCTGCCCAGCAGCGGCGCAACCATTGCCGAGGTGGTGACCAGCGCAACGGTGGTGGAACCCTGCGCAGTCTTCAGTGCGGCGGAGACGATGAAGGGCATGAACAAACCGATACCCAGCGCCGACAAGCTCTGGCCCAGGTAATCGCCTAGCGGCGTGATCTTCAGCATGGCGCCGAAGGCACCGCCGGCACCGGTGATGAGCAGGATCGGCGCAGCCGAGACGATGCCTGCGGCCACCTGATCATGAAACTGCTGGCGCTTGTTCTCGCTCTTAAGCAGCGTGCAGGCGAAGCCCAGGCCTATCAGCAATGCAGCCACCGGCTGGCCGAGGAAACTAAGCACCGAAAACAAAACGCCCTCGCCCAGCGGCCTGCCCGGCAAGGCGGCAACCGTGCCGATGCAGATCAACCCAATGGGAATGAAGATCGGCGCAAAGGCCTGCCACGCACTGGGCAGCACGCCATAGCGGGCTCGCAAGGTATCGAAATCCACATCCTCGGCGAGCAGCTCGCTGGGGGCTTCGTCCAGCAGGTCACGGTCGTCCTGCTTGAGAAAGCGGTTGGCCCAAAGCATCCCGGCCAGCGCGGCCACCACGGATACCAGCAGGCCGACGGCAATCACCAGCCCCAGCGAATCTTCCAACCCCAGGTTGCCTGCGGCGGCGATTGGGCCGGGCGTCGGCGGCACAAAGGTGTGAGTGGCATACAGGCCGGTGGCCAACGCCACACTCATCGCTACCACCGAGACCTTCATCCGCGCCGCCAGTGCATTTTTCAGCGAGTTGAGGATGACGTAGCCGGAATCGCAGAACACCGGGATCGACACCAGATAGCCGATGATCGAAAGCGTCAGGGTCGGGAAGCGTTCGCCCAGCAGCCGGATCACGCTTTCGGCCATAGTGATCGCCGCGCCGGAACGTTCGAGGATGACACCAATAATGGTGCCTAGGGCGATGACAATCCCGATGTAGCCGAGGATGCCGCCGAAGCCGGACGCCACCGTTTTGAGAATTTCCGCAGTCGGGACTTGGTAGGCGAAGCCGGCGAGGATCGCCGCTGCCAGCAGCGCTAGAAAGGGATGCAGCTTCCAGCTCACCGTGGAATACACAATGAAGGCAATCAGCAATAGCAGGATGAGGATCAGCACCATGGTCAAACGCCTCGTGTGTTGGGCCCAGAACGCGCAGGCGACGGTGCCTGCGCTGCGTTGAGCATAGTGCAGCTTGTCGGCGACACCCGAAGCCATCGAAGCGCCTGCATGATGCCTGGCCCGATCAATTGAGAACCACGCCCCCGTTCCCGTTCGACCAACTGCGCCAACGGGTGAGCTATCCTCAATCCCCTCATCGTACGGAGAGCATGCTGCATGTCCGATCTATCTGCGTTTCCCATCACCCAGAAATGGCCTGCCAGCTATCCGGAACGCCTGCAGCTCTACTCACTCCCCACGCCCAACGGGGTAAAGGCGTCGATCATGCTGGAGGAGACCGGCCTGCCCTACGAGGCGCACCTGGTCAGCTTCGAGACCAACGATCAGTTGTCGCAGGAATTCCTATCTCTGAACCCGAACAACAAGATCCCGGCGATCCTCGACCCGAACGGGCCGGACGGTAAGCCGCTGGCACTATTCGAATCGGGGGCGATTCTGCTGTATCTGGCGGACAAGACGGGCCAGTTGATGCCCGAGGACACGGCGGCGCGCTACGAGACAATCCAATGGTTGATGTTCCAGATGGGGGGCGTTGGGCCGATGTTCGGCCAGCTCGGCTTCTTCCACAAATTCGCCGGCAAGGAATACGAGGACAAGCGCCCACGTGATCGTTACGTCGCAGAATCCCAGCGGCTGCTGGGCGTGCTCGACCAGCGCTTGGAAGGTCGGGAGTGGCTCATGGGTGGGCGCTACAGCATTGCCGATATCGCCACTTTCCCCTGGGTGCGTAACCTGGTGGGCTTCTACGAGGCCCGCGAGCTGGTGGAATTCGAGCGATTCGTCAACGTCCAGCGGGTTCTGGATGCCTTCGTTGCGCGGCCTGCGGTGGCCAAGGGTCTGAACATTCCACCCCGCGGGTGAAACAGGCTTCCGCCAGGCGCTCTGTGCTTATTACAGCAGCCCTCACCCTATGCCGGGCGCCCCAACCCTCTCCGGGAGGAGAGGGGGCAGGCAGTTTTCGGATGTTGCTGCGAGGGGTTCCAAATAGATCGCTGCGAGCGAACCAGAGATTTTGTGCCGAGACGTGGAAGCTTAGATCACCTTAGCCGCGCGCCCGATGAACTGGATCGGCCCGGTCGGCTTGCCGGTTGGCGAGCCGGTCGGTTGCTCAAGCGTGAGTTCGAACAGCTGGTTGGGCTGTAGCGGCGGAAGTTCGTCGAGGCGAATCTTCACTGGCTCGCCGGGCTTGACCAATCCGAGCGAAACCGGTGCCTGCCAGCCTTCGGCCTTGGTCCAGAGCTGCAAGGCCTTGTCCGGCGGCAGCTCGGTAACACCGAGAGGGATCAGCTCGATTTCCCGCGACTGATTACTGGCCTGCATCACCCAACCGGGAGCCAGATCCTGCGGGGTGGCGAGCACCACCAGCCAGGTCGGCGATGGCTCCGGCGCGGCCCTTGTAAGCAACAACGTCCCCAACACCAACGTCGCGGCCATGCCAGCGGCGGCGAACCCTCGCCACAGCGACAGGTTGTCCCACCATTTCGATTGGCGAGGCCGCGGCACCGGTACGGTCTGTCGAGAGGACTCATCCAAGGTCCGTTGTATGCGAGCCCACAGGCGCGGCGAAGGCGTTTGTGGCTCTACCAGATCGGTCAGGTGCAGCAGGCGTGCTTCCCAATAATCCACGGCGGCTTGCAGTTCGGGCTCGACCGCCAAACGTCGTTCGACTTCCTCTCGCTGCGACGCAGGCAAGGTCCCGAGGACATATTCGCCGGCCAATTCATGCAGGCTTTCTCCGCTGTCGTTGAGCTCGGTATTCATCCGATGCACTCACGAAGGGCGGCCAGGCTGCGGCGGATCCAGGCTTTCACCGTGCCCAGCGGAGCACCCAGGCGCTGGGCGATTTCCTGATGGGAATAGCCGTCGACGTAGGCATGTAATACACAGTTGCGGCGCACCGGCTCAAGCTGTTCGAGACAGGCTTCGACCCGGCCAGGATTGACTCGCCAATCGAAGGCGTCGGTCTGTTCTTGCCAACCATCAATTACTGCGTGGCTGGTTTCGCCGTCCTCGTCTGGGTCCAACTGCATCTGCCGGGCATCGTTGCGCACGGCGTTGAGCGCAAGGTGGCGGGTCACGCTGAAGATCCAACCACGGGCCGAGCCGCGCGACTGGTCATAAGTCGCCGCTTTGTTCCAGATGCGGATGAAGGCGTCATGCACGATGTCCTCCGCCAGCGCGGCGTCTCGCACGATGCGCTGAACCACGCCGAGCAGGCGCGGGCTTTCCTGTTCATAGAGTTGCTGCAATGCCGTGCGCTCGCCGCGCGCGCAGGCACGCAACGATGCTTCGTAATCGAATAGGGATGGGGTCGCTGTCAATGGATCTGCCATTGGCTGATTGTAATTGCCCCGGCGGGCAGGCCGGGGCGTCCGTGGAGCATAGAAACATTCGGCGCTCATATCGAGCGACCTGCCCGCTATGCTGGGCTCACTTATTGGTCCAGAACAGGTAGTCGGCCTGATAATCCACGACCTGGCGCTCGCCCTTGTTGGCTGCCTCGCACGTTGCCGCTGGCGCTACGCCGCCCTTGGTCGCTACACGCTGAATATAGCTGACGCCCTTCATCGCGCCGTTGCCTTCGGCCGGGTTGGCCTTGACCAACTGATACGGGATATTGCCATCACCACCGGGCGCCACCGCAACCTGGGTGCCGGTAATCAGGGAGCCATCCGCCGCCTCCCAGGTGGCAGGCGGGCCGTAATAGCTGCCGACCTGTTTGCCGCTGCGGTCATTGAGCGCGGCCCTGGGACCGACGAATACCCACTCCATCTTGTCTGGCATATCGGCTTTGGCTTGGCATTCATAGGTAATTTTGCCGACGCCGACAGTTTCCATGCTAACGGTGTGGCCATCCGGGACGTTGACGGCGTCGGGTACATCCGTTTTGGCGAAGGCACTGGCCGAGCATCCGAGCGCTAGGGAAAGCCCGGTGAGGCAGAGGATCTTTTGCGCGTCCATTTTGAATCTCCGGTAGTGATCAGGTGGGCGGCGACGAAGGCCGCTATCTGTACTACCCGCGACAAGCCGGATCGGATGCAGCACTTGCAAAAATATTTTCGGGCCTCCAATCGATGCGCGGACCGCACGGTAGCGTTGGTATTTCACAGCCCTTCTTTTTCGCGAATGCCATGTCGATTCTCACCTCCCCCACTCGACCAATGATCAGAGCCAGCGGAAATTCGTGCAGATCCGTCTAGGCTGATTCGACCCATCAATGAAGGAGTCAGACGATGCGATTCATGGTGATGATCAAGGCCAACCACGATACCGAAACGGGGGTCATGCCAAGCGAGGAAGTGCTTGCGGCCATGGGCCAGTACAACGAGGAATTGGCAAATGCCGGTGTACTGCTGGGCGGCGAAGGCTTGCATCCGAGTAGCCGAGGCGCACGGGTGTGTTTCAGCGAAGGGCAGTGCTCGGTCGTCGATGGCCCGTTCGCCGAAACCCGCGAGCTGATCGCCGGCTACTGGATGTTCCAGACCGGCTCGCTGCAGGAAGCCGTCGACTGGGTAAAGCGCTGCCCCGCGTCAGCCGTTGGCGAATCGGAAATCGAGATCCGTCAGGTATTCGAAGCCGATGACTTCGGCGCTGAATTCACGCCCGAATTGCGCGAGCAGGAAGAACGACTGCGCGCCCGGATTTCCCACTGATCGAAACAGGAGAATGACCATGAAGATAACCCCTTATCTCACCTTCGACGGCCAGGCACGCGACGCCTTTACGCTTTATCAACAAGTACTGGGCGGCACGCTGGAAATGATGACCTTTGCTCAGGCGCCCGAAGCCGAGCACTTCCCTGCCGAGCACCGCGAGCGAATCATGCACGTCTGTTTGAACCTGGGCGATTACCAGCTCATGGCATCCGACACCATGCCCGGCGACGCAGCCTGTGGCGGCGGCCCATACGAAGGAATCAAGGGTTGCTCGATATCCCTGCATCCAAAAAGCGTTGCCGAGTGCGAACGCCTGTTCAACGGGCTGGCCGAGGGCGGACAGGTCGTGATGCCGCTGGAAAAAACTTTCTGGGCCGAGTGTTTCGGCATGCTGACCGACCGCTTCGGCGTTTCCTGGATGGTCAATTGCGAACAGGCCGGATAACAGACCATCCGGCCGAAAGGGGTCAGATCAGCTTGTACCCGATGGCTGCCAGCATAATCGCCATGAAGGGACGCAGGACGGTATCCGGTACCTTGCCGGCCAGGTTGCTGCCCAGGTAAATCCCAGGCAACGAGCCCACCAGCAAATAGGCCAAGATGGTCCAATCCATATTCCCCATGCCGGCGTGACCCAGCCCTGCCACCAGCGTAAGTGGCACGGCATGGGCAATCTCCGTTCCGACCAGACGGCGCGTGCTCAATAGAGGGTAGAGAAAGAACAGCGCCACAGTACCCAGTGCGCCGGCACCGATGGAGGTCAGCGTCACAATCGCACCGAGCACCCCGCCGACCACAACGGTCAGCACATTTAGCCCGCGCGGCGAAAGCCGAGGCGTCGGCCCGGACAGACGAGCGGCGAATGCGAGCAGCCGCATTTTGAACAGCACCGCCAGCGCGGTGAGCACCAGAACGACGCCCAGCGACTGTTTGATAATCGCGTTGAGCACCTCAGGATCGGAGTGCAACCCGCTCAGCACCCAGAGCGTCAGGCCCGCTGCCGGCACACTGCCAAGCGCCAGCCAGCCGGTGATGCTCCAGTCGATGTTGCGATTCTTCTGATGCACCCAGACGCCACCAGCCTTGGTGATCGCCGCGTAAAGCAGGTCGGTACCCACGGCGGCAGCCGGGTTGACGCCAAACCACAGGAGAATAGGCGTCATCAGCGAGCCACCGCCAACGCCTGTCATGCCAACGATGAACCCCACCAGCAGGCCGGCCACCACAAAGCCGATAACACCTAATTCCATCGTTCGCTTCCCGTTGAGGCCCGCCTGGGCCGTGTCAAAGGGGAGCAGCATAACGGTGAGGACTAGCAATCCTTAATATAAGTTTGTTCTTTTTTAGTAGCTAAACGATATAAGCAGGATTGCTACGTCTCGGATCATCAGAACAGGCCAAGCATCCAAGCGGCGACGAACAGCAACAAGGAAAAGCCCCACATCCACCATAGCGAGTAGCGGATATGCCGGCCCAGATCCAGCCCGGCCAACCCGAGGGCCAACCAGAGTGCTGGCGAGAACGGGCTGATGAATGTACCGATGATGTTGCCGATGGTCATCGCGTAGACGACGCTGGCTGGCTCGATACCGTGATTGGTCACCACTTCCAGCGTGACCGGTAGCAGACCGAAGTAATAGGCGTCGGTGCTCAGCATCAGCTCCAACGGCAGACCAAATACACCGAGAACGATGTGCAGCTGCGACACCATCGAGGCAGGCAGCACCTGAACCAGATCCTGGGCGATGGACGTCAGCATGCCGGTGCCGGTCAGCATCCCCAGCATCGAGCCCGCCGCGAGGATAATCATGCCCATGCTCAGGGCTGCCGGCGCATGCGCCGCGATGCGCTGCATCTGTGCCTTGCCGCCGGGGTAGTTGATGAACAGCGCAAGCGACAGGCCAATCATGAAGATGTAGCCAGCCGGTAACACACCCGCGAACAACGCAATCAATACGACTAAGAACAGGCTTCCATTGACCCAGAGACGTCCGGGGCGCTCCAGCGCGCGCTCTTCAGGGGTAGGTTCGTGAAGACCCGCGTGGGTATCGACCAGCACGCCAACATCTGCCGGTACATTGCCCGACGCGATGCGCCTCTGTTCGCGCCAGCCGAGTAAGGCGGCCAGTGCCACCAGCAACACCACGCCGATTCCCTGCACGGCAACAAGCGGCCGCCACAGCTCAGTCACTTCAATGCCGGTCACCGCCGCCGCGCGGCCCAACGGGCCAGCCCAAGGCAGCATATTGAAAATGCCGGCGCCGAGGGCCAGCAGCATGAGCATTAGGTACGGGCTCATCCGCAGCTGACGATACAGCGGCAGCAGTGCAGGAATGGTCAGCAGAAAGGTAGTCGCGCCGGCGCCGTCGAGGTGCGCCAGCATGCCGATCACAGCAGTGGCCATCGCCACGGCGATCACGTTGCCACGAGTGATCTTCACCATGGCGCCAATGATCGGACGGAACAGCCCGGTATCCTGCAGCACGCCGAAAAAGGTGATGGCGAAGACGAACATGGCGGCGATGGATATCACACGCTCCAGGCCGTCAGTGAAAAAACCGGAGATCGCCTCCGGTCCGAAGCCGGCCAGCAATGCGCCTACCAGCGGTACTACGATCAACGGCAGAATCGGCGCCATGCGCCCGACGAGCAGCAGTACTACCAAGCTGCCAATGGTCAACAGACCAATCAGAGTCAACAAGCCTAATCTCCTCTTTATTCTTATCCAGCTGAAACAGGTGAGCCGGATAGGCTACGAAGCGAAGCTTTCAGCAACCTTTAACCCACCAAACGAAACGCTGGGCAACTGTGAGGAAATATGTCGGCCCTCAAGAAATGGCGGTGCTTGCATTGATCAGGGCGCTGCCGTCACGAATCACAAATATTGCAGAACAGGAGCACAGGTGTGGATCTGCTATTTCTCGGAACCTCGTCCGGCACACCGACCAAGGCCCGCAATGTCAGCGGGCTGGCGTTGGTGGAAGACAGCGGAAAAGGTTGGTACCTGATCGACTGCGGCGAGGCCACTCAGCACCAGCTGCTGCGCACACCTTTGACCTTGCATGGGCTGCGCGCGATTTTCATCACGCATGTGCACGGCGATCACTGCTTTGGCCTGCCTGGTCTGCTCGCCAGCGCCGGCATGGCGCGCCGGCAGGAGCCGTTGGAGATCATCGCGCCCGCGGCGATTGAAGGCTGGGTCCGCGCTACGCTCGAAATGAGCCAGAGCCGCCTGCCCTATGAACTCCGCTTTCACGCCATCGAGACCTTCGAAGGCTGGCGCAACCCACAGGTGCGCGTCGAAGCCATCGCCCTCTCCCATCGCGTGCCGAGCTGGGGCTACCGTTTCACCGAAGCGCGGCCCGACCCGCGCCTCGATATCGAAAAGCTCGACCGCGACGGCATCCCTCGTGGCCCGCTCTGGGGGCAACTGGTGCGCGGCCATGACGTCGAATTCCAAGGTCACTCCTTGCGCAGCGAGGATTATCTGCTGTCCACCCGCCCGCCCCGCCGCGTCGTCGTTGCCGGCGACAATGACCGCCCCGAGCTGCTACGTGACGCCTGCCAGGATGCGCACGTACTCGTTCACGAAGCCACTTATACCCAGCCCATCGCCGACGCCGGCAAAAACGATTTCGGCCACAGCACTGCGGCACAGGTTGCAGCCTTTGCGCAGTCCGTCGGGCTACCGAACCTGGTGCTGACGCACTTTAGCGCGCGCTACCAGAACGCTCCGGGGCGAGGATTATCGATGGACGATATCCGAGCGGAGGCTGCCGAGCGCTATCAGGGAGAGCTGTTTTTGGCGAAGGACCTTCTGTGGTTAAGGCTGGGGAAAGACGGGGTGTTGGGCTTTGACAACAGGATAATTTCCGGGGAAGCCTAGGCGCTGTAGCGGGCTTACCGCCGCCGATCCGAAGCGCGTGCGCTACCAAGCTCGGTGATTATGAAATCACGACAAACGCGACAAACACGCATTTAGTATCCACATGCATCCGCGAATATTTCTCATTTACAAGCATTCGATCCTTGCCTAGGCTTGCTGTCGGCGTCGTTCCCGCTGCTTCCACGCCGCACCGATGCCGCCTTCAAGCGCCGCTCATCATCGTCTGCAGCAGGCGATACGGCCGCGCTCGTACTCACGCATGCCAAGGACAGACCACGGTGAAACCTAGACTTATCCAACCCCTGATGCTTTCAGCCTGGCTCGGTGCCTGTGCTGGGGCATATGCGGCTCCCATCGAGCTGGACGTGCCGGCACAGCCGCTTACCGATGCCCTGCAGCAATTCCAGGCCCAGAGCGGTGTGCAGGTGGTGTTCGGCGCCGACGCGCTCGCGGGCCGAACCTCTTCAGCCGTTCAAGGCGCGCTGGAGCCAGCCGAAGCACTGCGGCGTTTACTGGCGGGGACGGGATACGAGGCCGAGCTACGAGCCGGCACCGCAACGGTATTCAGCGCCGCCAGTGAAGAGGACGAATTGAATCTCGGGCAGATGAATATCGTCGCCGAACACGCGCCGGTCGATGGCACCACCGAGGGCACCGGCTCCTACACCACCGGCGTGGTGAACTCCTCGACAAAGCTGCCCATGTCGCTGCGGGAGACACCGCAATCGGTCAGCGTGATTACCCGTCAGCAGATCGAAGACCAGGGGCTGAGCAACCTGCACGACGTGGTGCTGAGCACGCCCGGACTGACCATCCAACAGTCCGGTCCGGAACGTCAGCGTTATTTCGCGCGCGGCTTTCAGGTCGACAACATCATGTACGACGGGTTACCGATGAGCCTGTCGCGATTCTCGCAGGACGTCATCACCGCCCCCGACAGCGCCATGTTCGACCACGTTGAAGTGGTTCGCGGGGCTACCGGGCTGATGCAGGGCGCCGGCAACCCGGCGGCGGCCATCAACATGATCCGCAAGCGCCCAACCTCCGAGCCCTACGTGAGCATCGGCGCCAGCGCCGGCAGCTGGGATCGCTACCGCACCGAGGTGGACGCCTCCAACGCGCTAAACGAGACCGGCACCCTGCGCGGGCGCTTCGTCACGGCCTACGAAGACAACGGCACCTATATCGATTACGGCGGCAGCGAACATGCCTTTGCCTACGGCATCGTCGAAGCGGACATTACCGACAGAACGCTGTTCACGCTCGGCGCGTCGTACCAGAACGACAACAAGGACTCGGACTGGGGCGGCCTGCCAACCGCACCGGATGGCAGCGACCTGCACCTCTCCCGCTCGACCTACCTGGGCAATGACTGGGCCTATTGGGATACCAATACCCGGCACCTGTTCGCCGAGCTCGAGCACCGCTTCGACAACGACTGGAAGCTGCGCCTTGCCGGCAACAAGATGTGGGGCCGCATCAACATGCTCGGTTCGTACTTCTGGTTCAACGCGGACGAACTCAATCAGGGCTCGGGCGCTTACACCTACGTCAACGACTACGACGCCTACGACGGTAACCTTTCGGGCCCGTTCACGCTGTTCGGCCGGCGCCACGAATTGGTGGTGGGCGCCAGCACCCGAACCGAAATCTTCGACGGCCACGGCGGCTGGGGCGATACGGGCACGGACATCGACCCCGGCAACTGGGACAGCGGCGCGGTTCCCAAGCCGAGTTACGACATGGACCTCTGGAACCTGAAGTTCGAGGCGCAGCAGAAAGGCCTGTACAGCGCCACCCGCCTTAGCATCACCGACCCGCTGACAGTCATCCTCGGTGGGCGGCTGGACTGGTACGACTACGATGACGGCACCGACACCGGCAGCTACAAGGTCACGCGCAACGTCACCCGCTACGCCGGCATCGTCTACGACCTCAACGAGACCTACTCGGTCTACGCCAGCTACACCGATATCTTCAAGCCGCAAGACAGCCGCGACGTTAGCGGCAGCGTCATCGAACCCATGACCGGCATCAACTACGAGATCGGTCTCAAGGGCGAGTACTTCGACGGCAGGCTCAACGCCTCGGCGGCGGTCTTCCGCATCCTTCAGGAAAATCGCGCCAGGCTCCTCGACGACCAGGCCAGCACGTGCCCCAGCTTCCCCGCCGTCAGCTGCTACGAGGCTGCCGGAGAAGTGGAAAGCAAGGGCATCGATCTGGAACTCGCCGGCTCGCTCACCGAGCGCTGGCAAGCGAGCGTCGGTTACACCTACGTCGAAGCCAAGTACCGCAAGGACGCCGACCCGACCAACGAAGGCGAGCTCTTCGATCCGAAACAGCCGCGCCACCTGTTCAAAGCCTCCACCGTCTACCATCTGCCGGGCACGCTCGAAAAATGGCGCATCGGCGGCAGCCTGAACAGCCAGAACAGTACCTACAGCGAGGCTTCGAGCTATCGCATCGATCAGGACGCTTACACCCTGGTCAACCTGATGCTGGGTTATCGCGTCAACGAGCACATCGATACGCGCCTGAACCTCAACAACCTGTTCGACAAGACTTACTACTCGAGCATCACCAACAACGCCAGCGTCGTTTACGGAGAGCCACGCAACCTGATGTTCAGCGTGAACTGGACGCTCTGAGCCATCCGGTCCGCGAGCCGCCGAAAGGCGGCTCAGCTGGTCCGGCGAGCGTCGAAAGCGCTCCCGCTTCGGCATCTTCCACGGCGCGCGGAGTCACAAGCAGACCCGAGTCCCGAAGAGTGCTGCCGATGCCCTGTCAACCCTCCCGCTGTGGCGCAACCGCCGGATGAAGCCCGACGTCGTCATCATCGGCGCCGGTATCGCCGGGTTGTCCGCAGCGGTCTGGCTGGCCGAGGCAGGCCTGAAGGTCAGCGTCCTGGAGGCATCCGACGTGCCTGGCGGTCGGGCTCGGAGCTGGGCCGATCCGGTAATGGGCGACAGCGTCGATATCGGCCCCCATATCCTGCTCAACAAATACGCCAACATGTGCGCCCTGCTCCAGCGGCTGGGCACGGCGGATCAGGTGCTGTGGCAGACCGAAGAGCTGCTGACCGTGTTTGATCGTGGCCGCTCGATGCACTTCAAAGTCGGCGGTTTGCCGGCCCCGCTGCACTACGTCCGCAACCTACCGCGCATCTTGCCGAGCGTGCCCTTGCGTCATCTGCTGAGCAACACACGACTGGCTTGGCGCACCCAACGCAGCAGCGGGCCGGAACTGATGCAATTGGACGATCTCAGCGGACGCGAGCACCTGGAACGCTGCGGTGTCAGCGACTTCTTCATCGACTGGTTCTGGGCCTCGGCGGCCGTCGCCGTCCTCGCAGTCCCGGTGGAACGCTGCTCGGCGGCATCGCTGATGCGTCTCCTGGCCCAGGCGCTCGGCCACAACGACATCGCCTTCGGAATGCCAAAGGTCGGGCTAAGCGACCTCTATGCCTGGCCGGCGATCGAATTCATCCGTCGCCATGGCGGCGAGGTGCGGCTCGGCTGCGGGGTGGACGGGCTGTTGCGCCAGCAAGGGAAAGTCACCGGGGTGTGCGTGCGCAACGGCGCAGAGGTCGAGGCGTCGGCGGTGGTGCTGGCCGTGCAGCCGACCGCCATCGCCCCGCTGCTGCCCGAAACTCATGCGCTGACGCAGACCGCGCGGCGCTTCCAGCCAAGCCCCTATATCAGTTGCTACCTCTGGTTCGACCGGCCGATCACCGCCTCGCGCTTCTGGGCTCGGCCGTGGAACCCGGGGGGCCTCAACACCGATTTCTACAACCTGACCAATATCCGTCCGGCGACCTGCGGCGGTGCGCTGATTGCCAGCAACATCATCTGGAGTCAGCGGGTCGAGCACCTGTCTGACGCGGCGATCATCGAAGCCACTCGTCGGGAGATCGCCGAGTTCGCGCCTGAGGCACAACGCGCGGCGCTGCTGTCGGCCTCGGTACACCGTATTCCCATGGCGATTCCGGCTGCCTTCCCCGGCACCGAAACGGCAAGGCCTAACACGGCGGTAGAGCCGGGTTTATGGGTAGCAGGTGATTGGGTCGATACCGGCTTGCCGTATTGCATGGAGAGCGCCACCCGAGCCGGCGCGCTGGCCGCAGAAGCGGTGCTTGCCGAGCGCGGCCTAGGTCGGTCACTCGCGCTACCGCCGCCCAAGCCGGGCGGCCTCGGTCGCTGGTTGAGAACAGGCGAACCCGGAGAAGATTTCTGATCGTTCAGATGCCGAACGAGGCCTGCAGATCGCGCAGATACAGGCTGAAAAACGGCGCGCGGCCATGCAGAAAGGCCAGCGGGCCGGTAGTGGAAAAATCCCACTCGGCGCGCCCGGTAACTATCCGTCCACGGCCACGACAGCGCGTACGCAACAGCCCGCAATCGTTCTGTTGAATCACGAAACCACTGGCGCTCGGCTGCCCTGGCAATCTCATGTTCGGCGCGAAGCGCACCGAGGCCACCGCCTGATCGTCGACGCTCAACTGCCCAGCGAAGCCACGCTCACCGGTACCCGGCTCGATGACGAAATCGCCCATTTGCTTGGGGATCGACCACAGCTGGCGGCCACCAGCAACCGAGCGCTCCTCGTCGACCCAGATATGCGTCACCGTACCGGCCGGCGCCAGCATGCCGTGCCCCCGCACCACCGCAGCCACCGCCAGCTCGTTGTAAGCCAACGTGCCGCCCGGCAGATAGGCGGACCAAATCGTCAACAACAGAGCGTTGTCACCCAATGTGGCATAGCCCAGCCCCTTCGGCGCTGGCGGTAACTCCCGCGTCGGCACCCGCCAGGCCGACACGCAGGCGGTGCCGGTCAAATGCCAGGGGGCTTCGGGGTAAATGGTTTCGTCGAGTATGTCCATTTCTCATGGACGCCGTGTGGCGCAGTGGGTTCCAGTGGGCGAAGAGTCAGTCGTCTGAGACTGATGTGCTGCACTGCCGGACTGTAGTGCGACGCCTAGAATACCGACCGAGAGCCCACCAATTGCTGCTCCGGGCGCACCACCGCATGAAGGGCTGATTTCGGCCGAGGCTGTGTAAAAACGTTTTCGAGCGCGACAGGTACTCAAAACCGGACTGGAAATCGCGCATCTGGGCGAAATCCACATCTGCTGAGGTGCCGAAAAATTTCAGATTTCACGTAGACGCGCGCACTTCAATTTTGACGAAGCGTTTTTACACACTCTGGGCCAAAAGCAGGCGGCCGCAAGCGTCTAGGAAGGCTGGGGCGATTCACGTCCACTCTTGAGCCAAATCATTTGAACGTGGAGCCGTGCCGATATACTTCCTGTTCTGCATTATGGAAGGCCCGAAGCATGGATATCGCGCAAACGCCAAAACTAGATGTCGTCATCATCGGAGGTGGGCAGTCTGCCTTGGCGGTGGCCTACTTTCTGCGTCGAACCAAATGCTCATTCGTGCTCCTCGATGCGGAAGAGGAATCTGGTGGCGCGTGGCGGCATGGCTGGAACTCGCTGCGTCTGTTCTCGCCAGCCACTTGGAGTTCAATCCCTGGTTGGATGATGCCGCCTGTTCAGGATGGTTATCCCAGTCGCAACCATGTAATCGACTACCTCAACCAGTATGAACAGCGCTACCAATTCCCGGTTGTGCGGCCTGTTCGCGTGACATCTGTGGAACGCATAGAGTCAGGGTTACGGGTATGGTCTGGCGACGAGCACTGGGATACGAAGGCAGTAGTCAGTGCAACTGGCACTTGGAGCAATCCTTTCATCCCAAGCTACCCGGATGTAGAGCTATTCGCAGGCCAGCAACTGCACTCCGCTCATTACGTCGAAGCCCAACCATTCGCCGGCAAGAGAGTATTGGTGGTAGGTGGCGGCAACTCCGGTGCTCAGATATTTGCCGAGGTGTCCAAGGTCGCAGACACGACCTGGGTGACGCCTGTTGAGCCGTTGTTCTTGCCGGACGATGTAGATGGAAAGGTATTGTTCGAGCGCGCGACAGAGCGCTGGAAAGCACAACTGGAAGGCCACACCATTGATCAGCCGGTCGGTGGGCTCGGCGACATTGTGATGGTGCCGCCCGTTGTTGAGGCTCGCGAGCGCGGTGTGCTCAAGTCTGTGCGCCCTTTCGAGCGCTTCACTCGCAACGGAGTCATCTGGGATGATGGCTCAGAATCTGTCGTGGACGCGGTGATCTGGTGTACCGGCTTCAGGCCCGCCTTAGAGCACTTGTCTACTCTGGGCGTACTCAACACGGAGGGTCGTGTTGACATATCCGGCACTCACTCGACCCAAGAGCCCAGGCTTTGGCTGGTTGGCTATGGCGAATGGACAGGCGCAGCTTCAGCCACACTGATCGGCGTCACTCGTACAGCTCGAAGCACGGTCAGCGAGATTGATGCCTTGCTCGGCTGTCAATGTGCCTGAGTCGAATCGAAGCCTACCTTCGTATACACCATTAACCGCTCAGGAGAGCCTTGCTTGATGGCTTCCACAGGCGCCTCTCCACATACAGCAGCCCGTGATGTTGACGGGCTCATATCGCCTCAGCGTGCCTGGGTAAGGCGATAGAAATCAGAGCGGCCAACAGAACGAATGCCGTGGATACCCACAAGCAAGCCTCCAGTCCGTAGTTCTGATAAATCCAGCCCGACAACACTGTGCCGAGTAAACGGCCCAAGGCGTTGGACATGTAGTAGAACCCCACGTCCAGCGACACACCGTCTTCCTTGGCGTAGGAAACGATCAGGTAGCTGTGTAGCGATGAGTTCACCGCGAACAGTGCGCCAAACACCATCAGCCCACCCAGCAGCACAACCTGAGGCGACCAGCCCGCCGAAAGGCCGAGGGCAATCGCCGCAGGCAGTCCAGCCAGCAGCGCCGCCCAAATGAAGGCTGCTCGTCCATCAGGGACGTGACCGCGCTTTTTCCCAGTGATGTTCGGGGCGAACGACTGCACGATGCCGTAGCCGATGACCCAAGCCGCCAGGAAGCCGCCTACCAGCCAGAAGTCCCAGCCAAACACGGTGCTCAGGTAGACCGGCAAGGCCACCACGAACCACACATCACGGGCCCCGAAGAGGAATAGTCGGGCCGCCGAGAGAATGTTAATCGCCCGGCTCTTGGAGAGGATGTCGCGAAACTTAGGCTTGGCTTTGGCCTTGCCCAGGTCTTTCTTCAGCAGGAACAGGCTGGCTATCCAGATCAGGGCCAGTACGGCGGCCATCGCCAGCACTGCGCCCGTGAACCCCATCAATGCCAGCAACGCACCGCCGAGAAAGAAGCCAACCCCTTTCAGCGCATTCTTTGAGCCAGTGAGGATCGCCACCCACTTGTAGAGCGTGCCTTGCTGGTTGTCAGGCACCAACAGCTTGATCGAACTCTTAGCGCTCATCTTATTGAGGTCTTTGGCGATACCCGACATGGCCTGAGCCCCCATCACCCAGGGGATGGTCAGCCAGGCGGCTGGCACCGTCAGCATCAGCAAGGCCGCCACCTGTAGGCCCAAGCCAATGTTCATGGTGCGATTCAGGCCCAGGCGTGCTCCGAGATAGCCGCCGACCAAGTTGGTGATAACACCGAAGATCTCGTAGAACAGGAACAGCGCAGCGATTTGCAGAGGCGTGTAGCCCAGCGTGTGGAAGTGCAGCACCACCAACATGCGCAACGCGCCATCGGTGAGGGTAAAGGCCCAGTAATTGCCGGTGACCAGCAGGTACTGGCGCACTTCCGGGGAAAGAGCTGACAACGCCTTCATGATCGCTCCCTGTTAAATGGCCAAGCCGACCAGTTTGGCCAACTCGACAGCACGGTTGGCGTATCCCCACTCGTTGTCGTACCAGGCGTAGATCTTCACCTGGGTTTCATTCACCACCATGGTCGACAGAGCATCGATGATCGAGGAGCGCGGGTCGGTGCGGTAATCGATGGAGACCAGGGGACGCTCTTCGTAGCCGAGGATGCTCTTCAACGGCCCTTCGGCGGCAGCTTTGAGCAGTGCATTGACCTCATCCGCCGAAGTGGCACGCTCGACTTCGAATACGCAGTCGGTCAGCGAGGCATTAGCCAGCGGCACGCGTACGGCATGACCATTCAACTTGCCGCGCAGCTCGGGAAAAATCTCGGCAATTGCGGTGGCCGAACCCGTGGTCGTCGGAATCAGGCTCATACCCGAGGCACGGGCGCGGCGCAGATCCTTGTGTGGCTGATCAAGGATGCTCTGGGTATTGGTCAGGTCGTGAATCGTGGTGATCGAACCATGGCGAATGCCCAGGTTCTCATGGATCACCTTGACCACTGGGGCCAGGCAGTTGGTGGTACAGGACGCAGCGGTGACGATGCGGTGCTGCGCGGGATCGAACAGGTGCTGGTTGACGCCCATGACCACGTTCAGCGCACCTTTCTCCTTGACCGGTGCGCAGACCACCACTCGCTTCACGCCCTGATCCAGGTAGGCCTGAAGCACGGCGACGGTCTTCATCTTGCCACTGGCTTCAATGACCAGATCGCAGCCCGACCAATCGGTTTCAGCAATCGCCTTGTTGGCGGTGACCTTGATGCGCTTGCCGCCGATCACGACATGCTCACCCTCGGCGCTAGCTTCGTTGTTCCAGCGGCCATGCACCGAATCGAAGTTGATCAGGTGGGCGTGAGTCGCTGCGTCGCCTGCCGGGTCGTTGATCTGCACGAACTCGAACTCTGGCCAACTCCAGGCCGCACGCAGGGCGAGACGACCGATACGACCGAAACCGTTGATACCTACTTTGATGCTCATGTTTTTGTTCTCTCGGGGCGGCTAGCTGCGGGCAATTAAGACTTGGCGCTGTCGAACTGGCTGATGTAGTTGATATGCGCCGGGTGCTGAATCGCACGGGGGCGCAGCGCCTGAACTTCACTGACCGCATCGCGGAATGGGGCGCCGCATTCGATCAGCAGCTGCGCGGCAATCAGACCGGTACGACCCGAACCGCCTTTGCAGTGAATGGCGATGTTCTTGCCTTCTGTGAGTAGTTGCTTGATCTGCTCGCGATTGGCGTCCCAGGCCGCCTGGAAAGGCTCGCCGGGTGCCTGGTCGTCTTCCACTGGGAGGTGGAACCACTCGATGCCGCGCTGCTGGCACTGCCCTGACAGATTCTCGACTTCGTTCTGGGTCAGTTCTTGAGTGGGCATCAAGGTCAGCAAGGCTGAAGTACCGGCCTCCTTGAGAGTGTCCAGCGCCTCCGCGACTGAGGTGTCTTTAGTGCCAGGGCACGGCGTGAAGATCAGTTGGCCCTTGACCTGCTCGGAGGTCAGCACGGAATACGGATGTTGTTGCACGATCAAAAATCCTTCAGATGGAACGTTGATTAACGCGTTTGGAGAGTTCTTCCGCCGATTCCTTGCGCTCGGAATAGCGGTCAACCAGGTAGTCGGAGCGCTCACGCAGCAGCAGGGTGAACTTCACCAGTTCCTCCATCACGTCCACCACGCGATCATAAAAAGCCGATGGTTTCATCCGGCCTGCCTCATCGAACTCCAGGTAGGCCTTCGGTACGGAGGACTGGTTGGGGATGGTGAACATGCGCATCCAGCGGCCAAGCACACGCAGTTGGTTGACTACGTTGAAGGACTGCGAGCCGCCACAGACCTGCATCAACGCCAAGGTCTTACCCTGGGTCGGGCGTACCGCGCCAATCGCCAGCGGAACCCAGTCGATCTGCGCCTTGAACACTCCTGTCATTGAGCCGTGACGCTCCGGCGAGCACCAGACCTGGCCTTCCGACCACTGCATCAACTCACGCAGTTCCTGCACCTTGGGATGGTTGTCCGGAGCATCGTCCGGCAAAGGCAGTCCAGATGGATTGAAGATCCGCGTTTCGGCCCCGAAGTGCTCCAGCAGGCGAGCGGCTTCCTCGGTTAGCAAGCGGCTGAACGAGCGTGCGCGGGTCGATCCGTAGAGCAGCAGAATGCGTGGCTTGTGCGTAACGGTAAGCGGGCTGCCGAGCTTGTCGAGGGTGGGCAGATCGACCAGTTCGGCATCGAGATTGGGGATGTGTTCTTCAGACATACGTCTACTCCTGAGCGAGTGCTGCGCGAGGCTGGTCAAACCAGCGGCGTTTGAGCCAAAGGGCTACACCGACCAAGGCGATCAGCACCGGCACTTCAACCAGCGGGCCAATCACCGTGGCAAAGGCCACAGGCGAAGCCAGACCGAAAGTGGCAATGGCCACAGCAATTGCGAGTTCAAAGTTGTTGCTGGCAGCGGTAAAGGCCAGTGCGGTAGTACGTGGATAATCTGCCTTCAACAGCTTGCCCATCCAGAAGCTAATAAAGAACATCACCACGAAGTAGATAGTCAGCGGGATGGCGATACGCAACACATCCAGCGGCAGTTGCAGCACCATTTCGCCCTTGAGGCTGAACATCGCTACGATGGTCAGCAGCAGCGCCACCAGTGTCAGCGGGCTGATGCGTGGGATAAAACGCTGGTTGAACCACTCTTCGCCTTTGCGGCTGATCAGGATCTTTCGCGTCAGGAAACCAGCCAGAAACGGAATGCCGAGGTAAATCAGCACAGACTCGGCGATGCTGACAAAGCTCACATCAATCACGCTGCCCTGTATGCCGAACAAGGGCGGCAGCAGGCCAAGGAAGATCCAGGCATACACGCTGAAGAACAGGATCTGGAAGATGCTGTTGAACGCGACCAGGCCTGCGACGTACTGGTTGTTGCCGCCTGCGATTTGGTTCCACACCAGCACCATAGCAATGCAGCGTGCCAGGCCGATAAGAATCAGGCCGGTCATGTATTCAGGTTGATCACGCAGGAAAATCACTGCCAGCGCAAACATCAGTACCGGGCCGATCACCCAGTTCTGGATCAGCGACAGCGCGAGAATGCGTTTGTCCTTGAATACCTCGGGCAGCTCTTCATACCTGACCTTGGCCAGTGGCGGGTACATCATCACGATCAGGCCAATGGCAATCGGGATATTGGTCGAACCTACCGACAGACTGTTGAGCCAGACCGGCAGGCCTTCGAATAGGCTGCCCAGGCTGACACCAATCGCCATGGCGAGAAAGATCCAGACCGTCAGGTAGCGATCCAGAAATGAAAGACGGCTTTTGCTCATCGTCATGCCTCCCATGTCAGAGTGTGCCGATCAAGGCCAACTCGGCCTTGAGTTGCTCGGCATCCATCTGCTTGAGCGGTAAAGCCAGGAAGGCTTCGATGCGGGTTCTGATCTGCTCCAAGGTGGCATCAAAAGCGGCTTCGATCTCGTCTGCACTGCCCTGGTATTCCGACGGATCAGCCAGCCCCCAGTGAGCCTTGGTCGCGGGCCCGAAAAACACCGGGCAGGCTTCGCCGGCAGCCTTGTCGCAGACTGTGATCACGTAGTCAGGGGCTAGACCCTCATGAACATCGCTGGATTTGCTGGAGAGCCCTGCGGTCGAGATGCTGGCGTTTTCCAGCGTTTTCAGGCTCAACGGATGCACGACACCTTTCGGCTGACTGCCGGCGCTGTAGGCTTTCATGCCCGCCGGTGCCAAGTGATTGAACACAGCTTCGCAAAGAATGCTGCGGCAGCTGTTGGCGGTGCAGAGGAATAAAATTTTCATGAGGCTATCTCGTAAAGGCCGGGCGCAACTCAGCAGCAGGCGGCAAGGCGCTGCGGGCGGTCACCCATTACATCGAGGCGTTTGGCATCTGGGCTGAGCCAGTGCTGATTGGCATCTAGAGTGGTTTTCAGGATGGCAATCACCCAGTCCGGCAGGCTCGGGTGCAGGCGGTAATAGACCCACTGTCCCTGCCGGCGATCTTCCAGCAGTCCGCAGTTGCGCAGCTGCGCCAGGTGGCGGGATACCTTCGGCTGACTTTCATCGAGCGCGCAGGTCAGCTCACAGACACACAACTCATCCTCACGGGTGATGAGCAGCATCAGGCGAACGCGGGTCTCGTCAGCCAAGCATTTGAATACGGTGGTCGGGGTCAGATGGTCAGCCATAAAGGTCTCAACGTTTAGTTTTCACCAGCACGAACATCTTGATGCGCTCGTGTATCTCGTGAAGGGTGTGGCGGAATGCGTCAGGCTTGGTGCTTGTTACTGGGTCTTCGAAGTTCCACGCCAGTAACTCTCCAGCACCGGGCAGAGCATGACACTCCAGCGACGATTTATCGCACAGTGTGATGACGTATTCGAAACGCTCGCCGGCAAACTCATCGATGGACTTGCTATGCAGCCCCTCGGTGTTCACACCCAGATGCTCAAGTGCATCCAGGGTGCGTGGATCGACTTCGCCGGGCACGGTGCCGGCGCTGTATGCCTCGAAACGTTCGGAATCAGTGTGTCGCAGCAGCGCTTCAGCCAGCTGCGAACGAGCAGCGTTAGCCACACAAACGAACAGTACGCGGGTCTTGTAAACCATTGCCAAATCTCGAACCGAATATGGTCTGGTGAATATACGTTTTATCGAATATTCAGTAAAGCGAAAATAGCAACCCATTGCGTGAAGCGCATGCAAACATGCCTGAAGGGCCTAGCTCCTCTGCCTTAAGGCAGCAAGAAGGTCGACGCTTAGAGCGAGAAACACTCTGAAACATCTGATTAATCGCATATCCATATTTTGTAATCTTTCCGTCATCAGGAGAGCTTTAGGCTTTATCGCATCTCTAACCCAAGCAGGAACCTTGCGATGAAAACTAACTTTGACTGCAATGCTGTTGACCAGCCTGTTCGCCACCGCCGCCTTGGCCAGCCAGTACGATAAACCTGGCTTTGTCACCGAGGTTGAAGATGGTCGCCTGTGGGTATTCCGCGAAGGCTCCAAGGAGCTGGAAGAGTTCAAAAAAACAGGCGAGCCTGCTAAGCAGTTCACCGACATCGGCACTGGCCCTGAAGGCATGACCGTCAAGTCTGCCGACGAGTCGACTCTGAAGGACTACCTGCAAGCAATTAAGAAGTAATCCGCACAAGGCACTGCTCTCTACTCTGGAGGGGGTGGTGCCTAGCGTCCTATCAGCGCTTTACACGTGCACACAGATGCACATATAGTCGCCGCATGACTACATCACCGACCCGAACCCAAGCCATCGAGGCCGCCATCGAATCACTTGATGGTGCATTCTTCAAAGCCCTGTGCGAGCCACCACGAGTCGCCGTGTTGAAACGCGTTATGCAATTAGGCCGAGCAGATGTCACCGAGATTGCGGCTGAGCTGCCTCAGGAGCGCTCGGTAGTCTCACGTCATCTTCAGGTACTGCTTGAAGCCGGGATCGTTCGTGCCTCGAAGGTTGGACGGCAGATGTTCTACGAAGTGGATGGCCTAGCCATTATCCAGCGTCTGGAAAATATCCTCCTCCACACAAAAAGCATCGCCCCGTTCTGCTGCCCAGGCAGCCAGGACTGATTTCATTTATCCAATAACGTGCATGAGTGCGCATATATGAACACAAAAGACCAACCTTTCGATGTCGTTGTCATCGGTGCTGGCCAAGCAGGGTTGGCCAGCGGCTGGCACCTGAAACAGCAGGGGCTCAACTTCATTATTCTCGATGAGCAATCGCAACCTGGTGGGAACTGGCGTAACTACTACGACAGCCTCGAACTGTTCTCGCCGGCAGCCTACTCAGCTCTACCGGGGATGCCGTTCCCCGGAGCACCAAACCACTACCCCGCTCGTGATGAAGTGGTGCGTTACCTAGAGCAGTACGCCTACCTCTTCCAACTACCTATCCTCCACGGCGTTCAGGTCACACGGGTAGATCAGGAAGATGAAGGATTCCAAATAACTGCCGCCGACGGGCAACGCTTTTGGGCGAGGGCGGTGGTAGTGGCATCGGGAGCCTTTAGTCGCCCCTACATACCAAGCATTCTTGGGCTCGAAAGCTTCAGCGGCACTCGACTTCACAGTGCCGACTATCGGAATGCAGAGGCTTTCAGTGGGCAAAGCATCGTCGTAATTGGCGCGGCGAACTCCGCTGTACAGATCGCTTACGACTTAGCCAAAGTGGCCACCGTTACGTTGGCCACACGAGAAGCGATTCGGTTCGTGCCACAACGGATATTGGGGGCAGATTTCCATACCTGGCTGAAATGGACAGGCCTGGAGAAAACCCGCTGGCTGAACGACCAAAGCACACCTGTACTGGACGACGGCACCTACAGAAAGGCGCTGAAAGCCGGATTATTCAAACAAGCCGCAATGTTCACTCAGGTAACTTCAAAAGGTGTTGTTTGGGCCGATGGGCAGCATGAAGCCGTCAATAGCATTGTGTTCGCCACCGGTTTTCGTCCGAACCTGCCATTCCTCGAAGGCCTGCCCGTGATCGACGAACGAGGCCATGTGACGCAACGTGACGGGCGAGCCGTGCATGTCCCCGGCTTGTACTTTGTGGGCCTGCCTAAGCAACGCAACTTTGCTTCTGCAACCCTCAGAGGCGTAGGGCCAGATGCCGGATACATAATGCCGGATTTGCTTCACCGCCTTCGCGCCTCGGGAGAGGCTCGCGCACCCGTAGCGCAAAACTGAGCCACTCACGCCCGAAAGATGACAAGAAACCGTAGCTAGTGGTGAGTCCAGAGGGCAGCCAGTAATACCTGCAAAGGGTTGCGTAAGCAGCCAAACGTGAATGGCTGCTATTGGCCGAGGCTGTGTAAAAACGTTTTCGAGCGCGACAGGTACTCAAAACCGGACTGGAAATCGCGCATCTGGGCGAAATCCACATCTGCTGAGGTGCCGAAAAATTTCAGATTTCACGTAGACGCGCGCACTTCAATTTTGACGAAGCGTTTTTACACACTCTGGGCCGAAAACTGTCGCCGAAGAAGGCTGCCTACACATCACTTCAGGAACGCAGGGCTGGCAGTTCCTCTACGGTAAAAACGGGAACTGGGCCCAATGTGTCGACTCTCAGTTATCTATTCGCGCAAAGGAGCATGGTTATGTTGGTATCAAGCGAAAGCCGCACCATCACCCGATTAACCACTGTCACGGCGCGCGATGTCGCGCAGCGTATGGTCTTGATGCTTTGTGTCACGGCAATGGTGCTGTTTACAACACAGGCCTTCGCTCACCATGGGTGGGGCTGGGCGGAAGAAGAGCAGTCAGAGTTGACAGGTACGATTACCAAGATTTCGATGGCGCCACCTCACCCCGCCTTGCGCGTCGAGGCTCAAGACGGCCGTGTATGGCAAGTCGACCTGGGGAATCCCAACCAGACGCAACGTTCCGGCTTCACCAGCGATTCCGCCAAGGTGGGGGATGAGATCACCGTACTCGGCAACCGCACCAAAGAGCCGAACAAGGCGCACATGAAAGCCGTGCGCATTACGGTCGGCGGCAAGCAATACGACATGTATCCGGAACGCATCGAGGAATGACGACACGGCGATGACAGGCTTTCTGCAATCAATTGCCGGCTGGCCCGGTGCCGTCTTCCTGCAGGAATACTGGATCGCCTATCTGGTCGTAAATGCGGCTCACATCCTTGGCATAGGGCTGCTGCTGGGCGCGATCCTGCCGCTCGATCTGCTCCTTTTGCGTTCAAGGCACAGACGGGATCTGGCTGTCCTTGGACGCTTTTTGGTACGCGCTGCAGCAACGGGGGCTGCGTTGGCGGTGATGACGGGGCTTTGGTTGTTCTCAGTGAAGCCAGCGGAATACGCAGAGAACCCAGCCTTTCTCTGCAAGGCCGCGCTGCTAGTGCTGGCGATCTGCAACATCGCACTCCAGCATCGCGGCGAGCGCTTTGATACGGCCCTGTGCGGCGGCCAACCAACTGTCCGAGTTCGCGTCCTGGCCGCCGCATCCGCCATTCTTTGGCTTTCGATCCTCATAGCTGGCCGCTGGATCGGCTTTGTCTGAGAGGAAGATATTTGCTTATCGCGACCGGCCGCTCGGTCGCATCTACCCCCAAACAACTATCCCCTCCCCCTCCGCAACGCCCTCACTCCCTCGGCTACCAGCACTGCAATCGCACCCCAGATCGCGCCATAGGTCAGCCATTGGTCCGGCGCGATGCTTTCGCCGAGCAGTAGCGCCACGACAACCAGCAGCACCGGCTCGACGTAGCTGAGCAGGCCGAACAGCGCAAGGTTCAGGCGCGTGGCGATGATCATCAGGGCCAGTGCCAGGGCGCTGAGTGCACCGAGACCGAAGATCAGCAGCTGGAGCCGTGGGCTTTCAATGACGTGTTGCAGGGTGGCGCTATCGCCCAGGGCGAAGGTGGCGGCGACCGGCAGGCTGATGACCAGATCGAGCCACAGACCGCCGAGGTTGGCAGTGCCGATCCGGCGGCGCAGGATGAAGTAGCAGGGATAGCCGAGCGCGACCGCCAGCACCGGCCAGGAAAGAGACGAGGCAAGCAGCAGTTCGTTACCGACGCCAACGGCCGCCAGTATGCAGGCCAGGCGCTGCAGGCGGCTGATCGCCTCGCCGAACACCAGCCGGCCGGTCAGCACGAGGGTCAGCGGCAGTAGGAAGTAGCCGAGGGAAACGTCCAGCCCGTGGCCGTTGATGGGCGCCCACATGAACAGCCAGAGCTGTAACCCAACCAGTGCCGAAGACAGCGGCAGCGCGAGCCACAGCCTCGGTTCTGCCAGCAGGCGCGCAAGGATCAGGCGAACCTCGCCCCAGCGCCCGAAGCCGATCAGCAGCACCGCCAGGCAGGGCGCGGTAAGCAGGATGCGCCAGCCGTATATCTGCTGGCCGTCCAGCGGTTCAAGCAGCGAGGTGTAGTAGTACAGCGTGGCGAAGAGCACCGACGCCCCAACCGAGCTGGCTACGCCCGGCAGGTTGTTACGGCTTTGCATGCAAGGTTCCATATCCAGTGGGTAGCAGGCTGGGCACGTTGACGGCTCAGGCTAAGTTATTGAAGCGCGCGAGCCGCTTTATTTATTTGCGAATTGGTATAGGCCGAACAAGTTCGGCCCTACAAGCTTGCGGCCTACCCGAAAAGACCCGATCCGTCGCGACCGTTTTCCGTAGAGCCGAATTATTCGGCCTAGGATTGCACAGGCTTGACGGAACCTAGGGCTCGACCTGGCTCCACTGTTTGCTCAGCCGCTTGTCCGAAGCCGGCATTTTCGTCCCGAGCTGCTGCGCCCAGAGCGAAACGCGGTACTCCTCCAGCATCCAGCGATACAGGGTCAGCTCCGGGTCGCGCTTGCCTTCCTGCTGGTGCTTCTTCAGCCGCGCCTGGTACTGCTCCCAGTACCCTGCAAGTTCGCCAGACCAGACGCGATCACGCTGTAGCTGCGCGCCGATCTTCTCGAAACGCTGCTCGATGGCCTTCAGATACCTCGGGTATTCCTTCAGCCATTCGGCGGGCGTGTCGCGGACGAAACCTGCATAAATCAGGTTAGCGAGTTGCGCCTTGATATCGTTGAGCGCCACGGCCTGGGCCAAGTCGATCTTGCCCTTGAAGTGCTTCTGAAGGCCGTGCCAGAGCTTGAGGATATCCAGCACCAGGCGCGCCAGGCGCTCGGCGTGGCCGGTCCATTCGCCGCGTTTTTTCCCGGCCAGCGCGGCTAGGGCAGCGCCTTCGCGCGGTAGCTGGGTTTCGCCGTCGAGGACGCAGCTGTCCAGACTCGCCAGCAGGATGTCCTCAACCAACGCATCGACCTTGCCCATGTCGCGATAGAGCAGGCCCAGCTCTGTAAGTCCTGGCAGCTTGTTGCGCAGGTATTTGGCCGGCTCGGACAGTTGCTGCAGCAGCAGGCGCTGCAGGGCGCGGCGGTGTTGGTAGTCGGCCTCGGCCTGGGTCGGGAAGCGCCCCTCCTTGACCACGCCACGCTCTTCCACCAACGCCGGGTAAACGGTCATGGACAACCCCGCCATCTTCGCCTGGGTCTTCTCCGCCACCTGAGCAAAGCCCTTGGCCTCAACCGGCTTCTGCTCGGCCTTCTGCTGGGGGGGCGCCAGCGCGGCCTGGCTGGCCTCACTGAATCGAGCGGTAAGTTCTGCCAAGTCGCGGCCTTCGCCGAGGAATTTGCCACGGGCATCGACCACTTCGATGTTCATCTTCAAATGGCTGTCGAGCCCCGTAGCCGCGTCGTGCCAAGCTTCTTCCGGCACGCGCGCGCCGGTCATGCGCAGCAGTTCACGACCCAGCGCCTCGGGTAGCGAACCCTCGCCGAAGGTAATCTTCGCCAGCGCCGCGCCGACAAAATCCGGCACCGGCACGAAGTTCTTGCGAATCGCCTTGGGCAGGTTGCGCACCAGCGCCACGGCCTTGGCCTCGATCAGGCCCGGCACCAGCCAGTCCAGCCGCTCACGGCGCAGTTGCGGCAGCAGCGGCGCCGGCACGCGCAGGGTCACGCCGTCGCGCGGGTGGTTGGGCTCGAAGTGGTAATCCAACGACAATTGCAGCTCGCCGATACGCAGGGTATCGGGGTACTGCGCAGCGGTGACTTCGCGGGCCTCGCGGGCCAGCACGTCTTCCTCGCGCATGACCAGCAATTGCGGGTTCTTCTGGCTTTCGCGCTTGTACCAGTTGTCGAAGCTGGCGGTCTGGTAGATATCGGCGGGCAGCCGCGCATCGTAGTAGCCGAACAGGGTTTCCTCGTCGGCCAGAATGTCGCGGCGGCGAGCCTTGGCTTCCAGTTCGTCCATGCGCTCGAGCAGTTCACGGTTGGCGGAAAGCGCGCGGGCGCGACTGGTAATTTCTCCGCGCACGAGGCCTTCGCGGATGAACAGCTCGCGCGCCGCCTGCGGGTCGATCGGGCCGTAGTGCACCGGGCGCTTGCCGACCACGATCAGACCGTAGAGCGTGATCTGCTCGTAGGCCACCACCTGGCCACGCTTCTTTTCCCAGTGCGGCTCGAAGTGGTTCTTCTTGATCAGGTGGCCGGCCAGCGGCTCGATCCACTCAGGCTCGATCTTTGCCACCATCCGGGCGAACAGCTTGGTGGTTTCCACCAGCTCGGCGGCCATGATCCAGTTGGGCTTTTTACGCCCAATCACGCTGGATGGATGCACCCAGAAGCGCCGCTGGCGCGCGCCAAGGAAATCGCCCTCCTCGGTCTTGTGGCCGATCTGGCTGAGCAAGCCGGAGAGGATCGCCTTGTGCACCGCGGCGTAGCCCTTGGCCTTCTGTGCGGCTTCGCTAGCCTCGGCCTGCTGGCGGAGGACCACGTTGACCTTGGTATCAGTGGTCGGCGTGATCTGCTCGGCTGCTTTTCGGCCCTTGGAGGGTGATGGCATAGCAGCTTCCGGGGCCTTGCTAGCGCCCAGCTTGAGCTCACGGGCGATCAGAGTGAGCTGGCGGTGGGCATCGCGCCACTCGCGCAGCCGCAGGTAGTTGAGGAAGTTTTTCCGGCACCAGGTACGCAACGGGTTGGAGCCCAGTTCCTGACGCTTCTCTTCGAAGCCGCGCCAGAGGTTGATCAGCGCGGCGAAGTCCGAATCCGGGTCCTTCCACTGCGCGTGCGCCTGATCGGCCTGCTGCTGGCGATCGGCCGGGCGCTCGCGCACGTCCTGTACCGAGAGCGCACTGGCGACGATCAGCACCTCAGCCAAGCTACCTTGCTGCGCGGCTTCCAGCAGCATGCGACCCAGCCGCGGATCGATGGGCAGGCGCGCCAGCTGGCGACCGAGCGGCGTCAGCTGGTTCTCGCGATTGACCGCCGAGAGCTCCTGCAACAGGTTGAAGCCGTCGCTGATGGCCTTACCGTCCGGCGGCTCGATAAAGGGAAAGTCCTGAATATCGCCCAGGCGCAGGTGCAACATCTGCAGGATCACCGCGGCGAGGTTGGTGCGCAGGATCTCCGGGTCGGTGAATTCGGGGCGGGAGAGAAAATCCTCCTCGCTGTACAGGCGAATGCAGATACCCGGCTCGACCCGCCCGCAGCGGCCCTTGCGCTGGTTGGCGCTGGCCTGGGATACCGCCTCGATGGGCAGACGCTGGACCTTGGCGCGGTAGCTGTAGCGGCTGATACGCGCGGTGCCGGAATCGATCACGTAGCGGATGCCCGGCACGGTCAGCGAGGTTTCGGCGACGTTGGTGGCCAACACGATCTTGCGGCCAGCGGCGGGCTTGAAGATTTTCTGCTGCTCGCCCGGCGTCAGGCGCGCATACAGCGGCAGCACCTCGGTGAAGCGCAGGGTGGCCTTGCGCAGCATTTCGGCGGCATCGCGAATCTCGCGCTCGCCGGGGAGGAACACCAGCACGTCGCCGGGGCGCTTGCTGACGGACTTCTCGTGGGCTTCGATTTCATCCAGCGCGGCGAGAATGCCCTGGTCGACGGTCAGGTCGTCCTCGACGCGGTTGCCGTCCTCGTCGGTCTCGGCTGCCAGCGGGCGATACCAGGTGTCCACCGGATAGGTGCGCCCGGAGACCTCGATGATCGGGGCGTCATTGAAGTGCTTGCTGAAGCGCTCCAGATCGATGGTCGCCGAGGTGATGATGACCTTCAGGTCCGGCCGGCGCGGCAGCAGCGTCTTTAGGAAGCCCAGCAGGAAGTCGATGTTCAGCGACCGCTCGTGGGCCTCGTCGACGATGATGGTGTCGTACTTTTCCAGAAAGCGGTCGTGCTGAGTTTCAGCCAGCAGGATGCCGTCGGTCATCAGCTTGATCAGGGTGCTGTCGGTGCTCTGGTCCTCGAAGCGCACCTGATAGCCCACCAGCTCGCCCAGCGGCGTACCGATTTCCTCGGCCACGCGCGTGGCAACGCTGCGGGCTGCCAGGCGGCGCGGCTGGGTATGGCCGATCAGCCCATGCACGCCACGACCGATTTCCAGGCAGATCTTCGGCAGCTGGGTTGTCTTGCCCGAGCCAGTTTCGCCGGCGATCACCAGCACCTGGTGCTTCTCCAGCGCGGCCTTGATCTCGTCGCGCTTGGCGGCGATAGGCAGGGCATCGTCGTAACGGATGGCCGGCACGCTCTGCCGCCGCGCCTCGACCTTAGCGGCCGAGGCCTGGAAGCGTTCGAGCCACTGCGCGAGCTTGCCCTCGTCTGGCTTTTTTCTCAGTTCATGCAACTGCCGGCGCAGGCGATGGCGGTCGGCGCTGAAGGCCTGGTCGAGATTTTTGTGCAGGGTGTCGAAAGCGGGCGTTGCGTCGGTCATGGACAGCCGTAAGCGATTTCGTGAGGACGGCGATTGTCGCAGATTTGGCCGGCTGGCCGTAGGCGGATCGGGCGCTGGATGACCGAACGGGAGAAACCGCGCCGACGAATCGGCGCGGGGTTACGCGCTTACTTGATCCAAAGGCCCCAGCGAGACCTTTCCTGAACCTGCTGAATGCGCATGGTGCCTATGCTCTGCTCGGCTGCGGCAGCAATCTCGTCGTCGACCATCTTGGTCGACAGCGACAGCCAGCTGGTGGCGAAGGCCAGCGCATCGCCGTGCAGCTCCAGCGCCTCGGTGGAGATATTGCCGAGGTTGTCGCATTCGGTGTGGTAGCACGGATCGAACGACTGCCCCGCCGTACCGCCGTAACGCTGCGCCTGCTCCTGGCTCTTGATGTCTTCGGCGCCGGTGAACAAACCACCGAAGGCGATGCCGTCATCGAAGAACTGCGCATAGTCGGAACGGAAGTCGATCTCGGTGCCTTCGGACGGCTCGTTGCGCAGCTGGAAGTAGGAGCGGAACAGACGCTCGATCGCCGCCGAGCCGGGCGGGCCTTGCAGGCCGAAATCCGAGCCGTCACCGTCGTAGATGAAGTTAGCGTAGTTCGGCGAGCCGATCATGTCCACGTTCAGGTACGCCTTGATTCGCTGTTTCTCCTCGTCCGGCAACTGATTAACGTAATACGTCGAACCGACCAGACCCGACTCTTCCGCACCCCACCAGGCGAAGCGCACCTTGTTCAACGGATGCGCCTTGCCCATCAATACCGCCATTTCCAGCAAAGCGGCACTGCCCGAGCCGTTATCATTGACGCCGGCCCCCTCGAATACGGAGTCCAGATGCGCGCCAACCACGATGACGTTGTTGGGGTTGCCCCGACGGGTTTCGGCCAGCACGTTAAAGGTCTCGGTCTGCTCGCGCACCACGTCAACGTTCATGCTCATCTGCAGGCCTTCGGTACCCGCCCAGGCGACACCGAGGTCGTAGGTCGAAAACAGGACCGGGATACCGCCTTGATAGTCCTCACCGAGCGTGGCGGCCATCAGCCCCTTGCGATCTTCGGTATCGCCCTGGTTGAAGATAATTGCGCCGGACGCGCCCGCCGCTGCCGCGTTGGTCGCCTTGTCGCCGAACGGGCAAGTGCCACGCTGCATCAATGCGATGGCGCCAGCCGGGAAGCCAGCGAAATCCGCCGCCTCGCAGCCGCTGGTCGAGGTATTGCCGGCGCCGAGCGACAGGTCCACCGCAACCACTGGCGCGGTGACGTTGCCCGGGTCGGTCTGGTCGGCGTAGGTGAAGTCTTCTTCCCAGGTGTATTGCACCGGTTGCGGCGTCACGGCATTCAACGAGCCGGGGCCTGCCGGATAGAAAGCGAGGAACGGGAAGCTCTGCACCCTGACTTCATAACCGGCGCGCTCGAGGTGCGTGCGCACGTAATCCACCGAGGCCTGGTAGCCGGGCTGACCAGAGGCCCGGTTGCCCTGATTCAGCGCGGCGATGTCCTGCAGATTCTCCAGGTGCTTCATGATGTTGCTGGCCTGCATACAGCGCGGCAGACCCAGCGGCGTGCCAACCAGCAGAGGGGACTGACAAGCCCTGGAATCGGGCTTGCCGGGCGACCATAACTCATCGAAACGTGCCGTTTCCGCAGAAGGCGCAGCCAGGGCTGAAGCGGAAGCGATTAGAGCGAGAGAAGCAACTACCCGACGTGCATTGTTTTTTTTCTGCATGGGTAACTCATCCTTGCAACGAGATTGATGGGCAGGCCGCGAATGGCGTGCGCCATCGTCCCCTTACGGCACGACCGACGTTGAAACCCGGCGAGCAGCGAATAGCAAAGCGAAGCCGCCTGCAAGACCGTATCTACAAAACGATCTTGCAGCTTCAGCGTTACATAGCGAGGCAGGTTGGGGATCAACGACCGGAAAGCGGGACGCGGCCATAGCCTCCTAGACCGGGGCGACATCGACCCGGTTCGAACTTTGCGACAGACGGCAGCACCGCTTGTCGGGTTGCGTGAACTCGAAACCGACGGGCTCGGAACAGATGAGTTCGGACGAGCGCTGCGGATAAAGAAAAGCCCCGCAACGGCGGGGCTTTCCTTTATCCGGCGGATGCGTTACTTCGTGCCGAGCTTGCGCAACTCCTCGTCACGCAATTCACGACGCAGAATCTTGCCGACGTTGGTGGTTGGCAGGCTGTCTCGGAACTCGACGGCCTTGGGCCGCTTGTAGCCCGTTACGTTGTCATGCATGTGCTGCATAACCTGCTCCTTGGTCAGGCTCTCGCCTGGCTTGACCACCACGAACAGCTTGATCGCCTCACCGGACTTGTCGTCCGGAACCCCGATCGCAGCGCACTGCATCACGCCCGGCAGAGTCGCGAGTACGTCCTCAAGTTCGTTGGGATAGACGTTGAAGCCAGACACCAGAATCATGTCCTTTTTGCGATCGACGATCCGCAGATAGCCGTCTTCCTGAATAATGCCGATATCGCCAGTCTTCAGCCAACCATCGGCGCTGAGAACTTCGTCGGTGGCTTCCTGGCGCTGCCAGTAGCCTTTCATCACCTGCGGCCCTTTCACACACAGCTCGCCCGTCGCGCCGATCGGCAGGTCATTACCTTCGTCGTCGATGACCTTGCACAGGGTGGATGGCATCGGGATGCCGATGGTGCCGATCTGGATACCGCCAAACGGGTTGACCGATACCACCGGACTGGTTTCGGTCATCCCGAAGCCTTCACAGATGGAGCAGCCAGTCACCTGTTGCCAGCGCTCGGCGGCTGCCTGTTGCAGCGCCATACCGCCGGAGAAGGTTGCCTTCAGCGAAGAGAAGTCCAGCTTGCGGAAATCTTCGTTGTTGCACAGCGCCACGAACAGGGTGTTCAGCCCGACGAAGCCGCTGAAGCGGTACTTGCCCAAATCCTTAACGAAAGCCGGCAAGTCACGCGGGTTGGTGATCAGCACGTTGTGTGCGCCGATCAGCATCATCGTCATGCAATGAAAGGTGAACGCGTAGATGTGATACAGCGGCAGCGGCGCAACCATCGTTTCACAGCCGACCCCCAGCTCCGTGCCCATCAAACCGCGGCACTGCAGCATGTTGGCGACAATGTTGCGGTGGGTCAGCATCGCACCCTTGGCAACGCCGGTGGTACCGCCGGTGTACTGCAGCACGGCAATGTCGTCACCGGCAGGATTGGACTCTCGAACCGCCTTACCACGGCCGAGGGCCATGGCGTCGTTGAATTTGACCGCCTTTGGCAGGTTGTAGGAGGGCACCATCTTTTTCACGTGCTTGATCACAGCATTGACCAGCAGACGTTTGACCGTCGGCAGCATGTCACCGACTTCGGTGACGACGACGTGTCTGATGCCGGTCTTGGGCAGCACTTCTTCGGCCAGATGAGCCATGTTGGCCAGGCAGACCAGCGCTTTGGCGCCGGAGTCGTTGAACTGATGTTCCATTTCCCGTGCGGTATACAGCGGGTTGGTGTTGACGACGATCAGCCCGGCGCGCATGGCGCCGAATACCACGACGGGATATTGCAGCAGATTGGGCAGCTGCACCGCTATCCGGTCGCCCGGCTGCAGATCGGTGTTGTGCTGAAGGTAGGCGGCAAATTCGCCGGACAGGGCGTACAGCTCACTGTAGGTCAGGGTCTTGCCGAGATTGCTGAAGGCCGGTTTGTCCGCGAAACGCTCACAGGACTGTTTCAGCACTGCCTGGATGTTCTGGAACTCATCGGGATTGATTTCGCTCTCGACCCCGACAGGATATTTATCCTTCCAGAAGTTATCGGTCATGACCCCACTCCTCAGCGACAGCTTCACTGCATATAGCAGCTGTTTTGTTGTGTTTTGTTAATTTTTGTACCCGGTTTTCCGGTCAAAAAGCGGCCCGAGGTTAGCAGCTTTGGCACAGGCCGAACAGTGGCCGCGACTGGATAAAACGACACAAAGTGACTGATCACGAGCGATCAGTCACCCGCTGCGTGGCACAAAGTCGTGATCTCAGGCCTGCTCACGCAGCTCCCGGCGCAGGATCTTGCCAACCGGCGTCATCGGCAGCGCGTCGCGGAAGACCAGATGCCGGGGGACCTTGTAACCGGTGAAGTTTTCCCGGCAGTAGGCCTGCAGCTCTTCGACCGTCAGGCTGGTATCGCTGCGCACCACGAACAGCTTCACCGCCTCCCCTGACTTCTCGTCGGGAACACCGATCGCGGCACAGGCGGCCACCTTTGGATGCGCCATGACCACGTCTTCGATCTCGTTCGGATAGACATTGAAACCGGAAACGATGATCAGATCTTTCTTGCGATCGACGATACGCACGAAACCATCAGGGTCGATCACCGCGATGTCGCCGGTCTTCAGCCAGCCCTGGTTATCGAGCACTTCGGCGGTGGCTTCCGGTCGCTGCCAATAGCCCTTCATTACCTGCGGGCCCTGAACGCATAACTCGCCGCGTTCCCCGGTGGGGAGTTCGATGCCCTCGTCGTCGATGACCTTCAGCGCCGTGCCCGGTACTGGCAGGCCGACAGTGCCCAGACGCGATTTGTCTCCGTGGGGGTTAGCGCAAACCACGGGTGACGTTTCGGTCAGGCCGTAGCCCTCGGTCACGGTGACGCCGGTCAGGCTCTTCCAGCGCTCGGCCACGGACGATACCAGTGCGGTACCGCCGGAGTTGGTGCCTTTGAGCGAGGAGAAGTCGATCTTCTTGAATTCCGGATGCGACATGAGCGCGACGAACAGGGTGTTCAATCCGAGGAAGGCCGTGAACTGCCACTTCTGCAGCTCCTTGACGAAGCCGTCGATGTCCCGCGGATTGGTGATCAGCACGTTGTGGTTGCCGGTCACCATCATGCACATGCAATTCACCGTGAATGCATAGATGTGGTACAGCGGCAGCGGCGCGATCATCACCTCCTGCCCTTCCTTGATGATCGGATGGCCGTCGTCGCCGAGCTGCTGCATGTTGGCATGTGCCTGACGCATGTTGGCGACCAGATTGCCGTGGGTGAGCATCGCGCCTTTGGCAACGCCAGTGGTACCGCCGGTGTATTGCAGTACCGCGACGTCGTCGAGCGTCAGCGGAACCGGCTTCAGGCTGTGGCGGGCACCGTCGCGCAGCACATGCTTGAACGACACCGCCTGAGGCAGGCTGTAGGCCGGCACCATCTTCTTCACATGCTTGACGGCGGCATTGACCAGCAGGCCTTTGAAGGAGGGCAGCATGTCGCCGATCCGCGCCTCGATAAGCACTTCGATGCTGGTATCAGGCAGCACCTCCTGCACTAGCTTGCCGAAGGTATTGAGATAAACCAGCGCCCGCGCGCCGGAATCCTGAAACTGGTGGCGCATCTCCCGCGCGGTGTACAGCGGGTTGGTGTTGACCACAATCAGCCCAGCACGCAGGGCACCGAAAACGGCGATCGGATACTGCAGGAGGTTGGGCATCTGGACCGCGATGCGATCCCCCGGCCGCAGATCCGTATGATTCTGCAACCAGCCCGCAAAGGCCGCCGAGTAACGATCGAGGTCAGCGAAAGTGAGCGTTACGCCCATATTGCTGAATGCGGGGCGGTTCGCATGAGTCTTGCAGGAGCGCTCGAACACCTCCACCACCGAGCGGAACCCGCCCATGTCGACGTCATTGGGCACACCGGCGGGTCGTTTGTCGTTCCAGAAATCAGGTTGCATTGTTATTGGCCTCGTTACCTGAGAGTGGGCTGCGGCGAAGTTAGCAGTTCGACCGCACAGCGCAACAGCGTTGCGTAGCGCAAATCACTGTTGTGAATCTTTCGTCACGGCAAGCCACGATTCCGAGGCGCACACGTCAGGTATACGTAATAGTGAAACAAGACGTACCGCGCCTAGCGGGAACCCATGAGTCATGCCGTGACTCTCGCCGGGACAAGACCGCGACATCTCACTAGAATGCAGCCGCATCGCAGGCACAGCGCTCATCGGCGCGGCGCATTTCCCTATCGTCGGACGGCTCCAGCCCCGACTGCGCCCGAGGAAACTTGATGACCACCATCAGCAACACGCCCTATTCCGCTCTGGAAGTCGGCCAGACCGCAAGCTTCGAGAAATCCGTCGAGGAGCGTGACATCCAACTCTTCGCTGCCATGTCGGGCGACCGCAACCCCGTCCACCTCGACGCGGAATTCGCCGCCGGCACGCCGTTCAAGGAGCGTATCGCCCACGGCATGTTCAGCGGTGCACTGATCAGCGCGGCGGTTGCTTGCACCCTGCCCGGCCCGGGCACCATCTATCTCGGCCAAACAATGAAATTCACCAGGCCGGTCAAGCTTGGCGACACCCTGACCGTGCGCCTGGAAATTCTCGAAAAACTGCCGAAGAACCGCGTACGCATCGCCACGCGCGTGTTCAATCAGAACGATGAACAAGTCGTGGATGGCGAAGCCGAAGTCCTCGCGCCGCGTCGGGAGGAAACCGTGGAGCTGAAGGACCTGCCGCCGATCAGCTTCGGCTGAGCCATTAAGCGAGTTCGAAACAGGTGCGTTTGGACAGGCCCGCGGCCGGTATTCGCCGCGAGGGCGCACCACCTAAAAGCAGGGCGCTGAGCTTTCGTGAGAGGCTCGCCCCGGGGCGAAGCTTTTGCTTTCTGTGGCGCTCAGCACACTTTCGCCGCGAGGTCGCGCCTCCTACAGAATGGGTGGCGTTTGTCGCTTTCGTGGGAGGCCCGACCTTGGGGCGAACGCCTAAGTGAACGACGTTGGTAAACAGTCGGACTTTCTAGACCCTATTACGCCGTATCCATCTTTCTCCGAAAGACGAGTCACCTGCCGGCCTCGATCAGTTCCCCACCCGGTTACCCCAAGCTCAACCAGTTATAGGGTGGGCCGGGCGGCGTTCCGCTTCAGCCCACCGCAGCGAGGACCGGGCAATATCACCATCTTTCTCAGCCAGACGTTCTCGGCATGGTGGGGCAAGCAGAACGCTATTACGGCCCCTGACTACGCCCCGCGAGCAACCGCCACGGAGGATGCGTAGCGACCGCTAGGCGTCGACCATCGAGCAGGCGGTACAACAATAACAACACCGGGACCTCAACCATGCTCATACGCTCGATCGCTTATCGGCGCCTGGCGGCGCTCGTTCTCGGCGGCTTCTCGCTGGCCTTCCAGCCAGCATCGGCCGCACCGCTCGACCCTGGCCCCGATGAGGCCCTGCTGTATTACCAACGAGCCGACGGCGATTACGCCGGCTGGGGCCTGCATCTGTGGAACACCGCCGCATGCAATGGCAGCCAAACGGAAACCGGCTGGGATCAACCTTTGCAAGCAGCCGGCACCGATCCGGAGCACGGCGCCTACTACCGTATAGCGCTGACCGCTGACGCCAGTTGCCTTAACCTGATCATGCACAAGGGCGACGAAAAGGACCTTGGGGGCGGCGACTTGACCTGGCGCTTCGACGACCTGGGCCGTCGTGTCTTTACGCTTAGCGGCACCGCGCAACTTTCCAGCACACCCTTGAGCGGGCCCAAAGCCGCGATCAAGGGCGCACGCGCCCACTGGCTCGATCCGTTCACGCTGGCGCTGGTTGACGGCGCGCCAGCGGCCAGCCGGCTCGAACTGCGCTATTCCACCGACGCCAGCATCCGCATCGACGGGGAGACACGCACGGTCAGCGGCGGCACCGTGCTCGCGCTGCGACCCGCAACGCTTCGCGAAGGGCTCAAACGCCAGCATCCGCATCTGGCCGAAGCGCAGGCCTTCCGCTTCGTGGCCGGCGCACAGGCGTTACGTCGCGCCGTCATGAGTCAGCTGGTGGTGGTCGCCTATGACGCGCAGCAACAGGTACTCGACGCCACCGAGGTGCAGACGGCGGGCGTTCTCGATCAGCTATTCGCCTACAACGGCGACCTCGGCGCGCGAGTCGATGGGCACGGCGTGTCGTTCAAACTCTGGGCGCCGACGGCGCAGCGGGTCCGCCTGCATGCGTTCGACGCGGCCAAGCGCCTGCTGCCTGGCTACCCGAAGACCATGCATGAACGCCTCGGCGTGTGGAGCTTCGACGGCCCGCCTTCGCTGGACCGGCAGTATTACCAGTACGAAGTCACGGCCTATCGGCCAAGCACCGGCAAGATCGAGACGACGCTGGTCAGCGATCCCTATGCGCTGAGCCTGTCGCTCAACAGCCAGTACGCTCAGGTCGTCGATCTGGACGCCAGCGACCTCAAGCCCGCCGGTTGGGACGCATTGCGTACGCCGCATCCGGAACGTCCCGAAGCGAGCATCATCTACGAAACGCATATCCGTGATTTCAGCGCCAGCGATGCCAGCCTGCCGGCCGATCTGCGCGGCACTTACGGCGCCTTCACCCGGCCGGACAGCTACGGCATGCGCCACCTGCGGGATCTACGCAAGGCCGGGCTAACCCATGTGCAGCTGTTGCCTGCGTTCGACATCGCCACCGTTGACGAAGACCCCGCTCGCCGCATCGACCTGGACGACCCCTTCGCCAAGCTCTGCGAACTGTCTTCCGGTGCTCGCCAGCGCTGGGCGCAGTACTGCGGCGCGACGAGCATTCGCCAGGTGCTGCAAGGGTTCGATCCGGCCAGTGGACAGGCACAATCGCTCTACAACGACCTGCGCTCGCTCGACAACTTCAATTGGGGCTACGACCCCTACCACTTCACGGCGCCGGAAGGCAGCTACGCCAGCGACGCCGAAGGCGTGCAGCGCATCATCGAGTTCCGCCAGATGGTCCAGGCGCTAGCCGGTCAAGGCCTCGCCACTGTAATGGACGTGGTCTACAACCACACCAACGCGTCCGGCCTGGCCGAGAAATCGGTGCTCGACAAGATCGTGCCCGGCTATTACCACCGCCGTAATCCGACTACCGGCGCAGTGGAAACCTCGACCTGCTGTGAGAACACCGCCAGCGAACATCGCATGATGGCCAAGCTGATGACCGACTCACTGGAAGTCTGGGCGCGCGATTACAAGATCGCCGGGTTTCGCTTCGATCTGATGGGGCACCACCTGCGCAAAAACCTGGTCGATGCGTATCGGGCGGTCCGCCGAATCGACCGGAACACCTACTTCTACGGCGAAGGCTGGGATTTCGGCGAAGTGGCAGGCAACGCCCGTGGCGTCAACGCCACGCAGCTGAACATGGCCGGCACCGGCATCGGCACTTTCAACGATCGGCAGCGCGATGCAGTGCGCGGTGGCAGCCCATTCGACGGCGGCGAGAGCATCCGTCGCAATCAGGGTTTCGCCAATGGCCTCTATGTCCGACCGAATGAGCTGTCCAGCGCTGGCGCGCAGGAGAAGGCGCAACTGCTGCACGCGGCGGATCTGATCCGCGTCGGCATTGCCGGCGGTCTGCGCGATTTCCAGTTCATCAGCGCCGACGGCAGCCTGCGCAGCGGCGGAGAAATCGACTACAACGGACAACCCGCCGGGTACACGCTCGATCCGCAGGAAACCATCAACTACGTCTCCAAGCATGACAACCAGACGCTATGGGACAACAACCAGTACAAGCTCCCGGCCAACCTCCCGGTTGCTGACCGCGTCCGCCTGCAACTGGTCGCGTTGTCCGTGCCGCTGTTCAGCCAGGGGTTGCCCTTCATCCATCTCGGCTCGGACATCCTGCGCTCCAAATCCATGCAGCGTGACAGTTACGACTCCGGTGACTGGTTCAACGCGGTGGATTTCAGTTACCAGGACAACAACTGGAACAAAGGCCTGCCGCGTGCTGACAAGGATGGCGACAACTGGCCGCTGATCCGCCAGGTCATCGCCGACCCTCATGCCAGACCGAGCGCGGCGGACATCGTCGCCGCCAAGCGTCGTTTTCTCGAGTTGCTGACGATCCGCAGCGACAGCCCGCTGTTTCAGCTCGACAGCGCCCGCGAGGTGCAACGCCGCTTGCAGTTCCACAACACGGGTCCGGAGCAGCAACCGGGCGTGATCGCCTTCAGCCTGGCCGATGGCCCGCGCGACGGCCGCGATCTCGACCGGCGCTATCAGTCGTTGATGGTGGTGCTCAACGCCTCGCCCGAGCGGGTTCGCTTGCCAGGCGGTAGCGGTTACCAGCTGCATCCGGTGCTGCGGGAATCGAGCGATCCGATTGCGCGTCAGGCCAAAGTGACTTCCGACGAGTTCGAGGTACCGCCCTTCACCAGCGCGGTGTTCGTACAGTCCCAGAGCCGTCGTTGAACCGCAGGCAATAAAAAAGGGCGACCTAAGTCGCCCAAATGCCTTGCGTGCTCTGTAATACAGGCCGGATCACCGCTTCTTTTGCGCGTCCCGCCAGATGAAAAACCCAAAACCGCCAAGGAAGGCGACCATCAGGCCGACCGTGACCACCCCTGCGAGCACCACATTATCGACGAACATGATTTCTTGCCTCCAAGGTGTTGCGCTGTCTGATGGCTGCATAGTCGCCTTCTCGCCCGAATAAAAAATTGACGGGAATCAATAGGCGCGACGCCGGGCACAGCAGGCGCCGTACGAGCTGATCTGGATCAAGAAAAAGGGGCGTATCGGAGGGGGATGCGGAAGGCGCCGTATCGAACGGTCGTAAATAACTCGGCGGGCAGCTCGTTGTGGATAGCCCTATTAGCGCTTCTTCGGCTTGTTTTTGACTTTCTTTTTCGGCTTGGCCAAGGGCAGCGCCTGTTCGAATGCATCGCGCATTTCAGCCAGGCGCTTTTCCTTGATGTCATGAATGCGCTTTTCACGTTCGGCGCTGAAGTCGATCAGTTTTACTTCGTTGCTCATAAGGCTGGCTCGCGAATGATCTGGCGGAATGTCAGGTTGATGCGCGGTTCGGATACCTTGCGCGTTCTGGCGATCTGGTGTTGCCAATAATGCTGCGTCGGGCCGCCCATGACCAGCAGCGAACCATGTCCCAGATCGAGCGAATACTCGATGCGGCTGGTGCCCTTGCGACGAAAGTCGAAGCGCCGCGTCGCGCCCAGGTTGAGCGAGACCACCAGCGGCTCCGGGCCAAGCTCCGGTTCGTCATCGCTGTGCCAGCCCATGGCGTCCTGCCCGTCGCGATACAGATTGAGCAGAACACCGTCCAGTCGTTGGCCGATCTGCCGTTGCACCCGCTCGCGGATCTCGGCCAACAGCGGCGTCCACAACAGCGGCTCATGAACCAGTCCCGAATAACGGTAGCCCACCCCGGCATCTCCATACCAGGCGACCAATCGCGGCACAGCGAAACTGCGGCCGTAGAGCTTTATCCGGGGTTGCGACCAGGGCGTCTGCAGCATCAGCTCGTGCAGCCAGTGGTCGGCTATATCCACGCCGACCCATTGCGGCAGGTAGACCAATTCGGCATGCGGCAGGTCAATCATCGCGGAACCGGCTAAAGAACATGTCAAACCTCGACATCCACCCAGAGCCCTTGGCGCGGCAACTCATCAAGGGCGTCCTGATCCTCTTCGGCGGTTTCGCCCTCGGCAAGCTCCTGCGCGGTATAACCACGGCGCCGACGGCGGCGCTGTTCGTCGCGCAACATCTGCTCAGCTTCATGCGGATGTCGCCGATCGAGCTCGACCGAGCTTTCATCAGCGCTCGGCTCTACCGGGGTAACCGGGGCGATGTCGGGGCGCGGCTTGACCACATCCTGTTGCGCGGTGACCTGAACGGTGCCTGGCGGAATGATTGGTAGCATCTGCGCTCTCCATAAGCAGCCCCGGGATCAATCGGTTGCCCGTGAGATTGGCCTGTACCGGTTCATCGGCTGAACCGCTGCCGACTTTAGCAGCAGAGCTACACTCCAGTGGGCATCTGTCGTCGCTCTCGCGACAGTGTTCCGTTACCATAGCGCGCTTTTTTCACAGCGGGAGGCAGCATGGCGCAGCAGTATCTACCGGGGCAACGCTGGATTAGCGACAGCGAAGCGGAACTCGGCCTTGGAACCATCCTCACGCAGGATGGGCGGATGCTCACCGTGCTCTACCCCGCGACCGGCGAAACTCGCCAGTACGCCGCGCGCAGTGCTCCGCTGACCCGCGTGCGCTTCGTCCCCGGCGATGAAGTCACGCATTTCGAAGGCTGGAAGATGACCGTGCGCGAAGTCGACGACGTCGACGGTCTGCTGGTCTATCACGGCCTGACCGCGCAGAACGAAGCCCGCACCCTGCCGGAAACCCAGCTGTCCAATTTCATCCAGTTCCGCCTCGCCAGCGATCGCCTGTTCGCCGGCCAAATCGACCCGCTGAACTGGTTCAAGCTGCGCTACCACACGCTGGAAAACCAGAGCAAACAGCTGACCTCCTCGCTGTGGGGCCTGGGTGGCGCGCGTGCACAACCTATCGCGCACCAGCTGCATATCGCCCGCGAAGTCGCCGACCGCATCGCGCCGCGAGTACTTCTGGCGGACGAAGTGGGTCTGGGCAAGACCATCGAAGCCGGCCTGGTGATCCATCGCCAACTGCTCTCCGGCCGCGCCAACCGGGTACTCATCCTGGTGCCGGAAAACCTGCAGCATCAGTGGCTGGTGGAGATGCGCCGCCGCTTCAATCTGGAAGTCGCGCTGTTCGACGACGAGCGCTTCATCGAAAGCGATGCCAGCAACCCCTTCGAAGACACCCAGTTGGCATTGGTGTCGCTGGAATGGCTGAAGGACGACGAACGCGCCCAAGACGCCGCCTTCGCCGCCGGCTGGGACCTGCTGGTGGTGGACGAGGCGCATCACCTGGTCTGGCACCCGGAAAACGCCAGCGCCGAGTACAAGCTGGTCGAACAATTGGCCGAGGTCATTCCCGGCGTGCTGCTGCTGACCGCCACGCCCGAACAGCTGGGCCAGGAAAGCCATTTCGCTCGTCTGCGCCTGCTCGACCCGAACCGCTTCCATGATCTGGAAGCTTTCCGCGCCGAAAGCGCCAGCTACCAGCCGGTCGCCGAAGCGGTGCAGGAACTGCTCGACGAAGGTCGCCTGTCGCAAAAGGCGCACCAGACGATTCACGAATTCCTCGGCGCCGAGGGCGAAGCGCTGCTCGCAGCGGCTACCGACGGCGACATAGAAGCCAGCAGCCGCCTGATCCGCGAACTGCTCGACCGCCACGGCACCGGGCGCTTGTTGTTCCGCAATACCCGCGCCGCTGTCCGTGGCTTCCCAGAGCGCCAGCTGCATCCTTATCCGCTGCCCTGCCCGGCCGAATATCTGGAGCTGCCATTGGGCGAGCACGCCGAGCTGTATCCGGAGGTCGCCTTCCAGAGCCAGCTGGACGAGCCCGAAGCGCACAGCCGCTGGTGGACCTTCGATCCACGCGTCGAGTGGTTGATCGATACGCTGAAAATGCTGAAGAAATTCAAGGTACTGGTCATCTGTGCCCACGCAGAGACCGCGCTGGATCTGGAAGACGCCCTGCGCGTGCGCTCCGGCATTCCGGCCACGGTGTTCCATGAAGGCATGAGCATTCTCGAACGTGATCGCGCCGCGGCTTACTTTGCCGATGAAGAGTTCGGCGCACAGGTGCTGATTTGCTCGGAAATCGGCAGCGAAGGCCGCAACTTCCAGTTTGCTCATCATTTAGTGCTGTTCGACCTGCCAGCCCACCCGGACCTACTCGAGCAGCGCATCGGCCGTCTCGACCGCATCGGCCAGCAGCATGTCATTCAGCTGCACGTGCCCTATCTGGAAACCAGCCCGCAAGAACGCCTGTTCCAGTGGTATCACCAGGCGCTGAACGCCTTCCTCAACACCTGCCCCACCGGCAACGCCCTGCAGCACCAGTTCGGCCCGCGCCTGCTGAGCCAGCTGGAAGAAGGCGACGATGACGAGTTCCAGCAGCTTATCGACGAAGCACGCGCCGAACGCGAACGCCTAGAAGCCGAACTGCATGCCGGTCGCGACCGTTTGCTTGAGCTCAATTCCGGCGGTGGCGAACAAGGCGCCGCGCTGGTCGAGGCCATTGAGGAACAGGACGATCAGTTCGCGTTGCCAATCTATATGGAAGAGCTGTTCGACGCCTTCGGCATCGACAGCGAAGATCATTCCGAGAACGCCCTGATCCTGCGCCCCAGCGAGAAAATGCTCGACGCCAGCTTCCCGCTCGGCGATGACGAGGCCGTGACCATCACCTATGACCGCGAGCAGGCCCTGGCCCGCGAAGACATGCAGTTCCTTACCTGGGAACACCCCATGGTGCAGGGCGGCATGGACTTGGTGCTGTCCGGCTCCATGGGCAACACCGCCGTGGCGCTGATCAAGAACAAGGCGCTCAAGCCCGGCACCGTGCTGCTGGAACTGCTGTTCGTCAGCGAAGTGGTAGCGCCGCGTGCGCTGCAGCTCAACCGCTTCCTGCCGCCGCTGGCGCTGCGTTGCCTGCTCGATTCCAATGGCAACGACCTGGCACCGAAAGTAGCCTTCGAAACCCTCAGCGATCAGTTGGAAAGCGTGCCACGCGCCAGCGCAAACAAGTTCGTCCAGGCCCAACGCGACGTGCTGTCGGCGCAGATTTCCGGCGCCGAAGCCAAGATCGCCCCACGTCACAGCGAGCGCGTAGCCGAAGCACAGCGCCGGTTGAAAGCCAACCTCGATGAAGAACTGGCGCGCCTGACCGCACTGCAAGCGGTCAACCCCAGCGTGCGCGACAGCGAAATCGAAGCCCTGCGCAAGCAGCGTGAAGAAGGTCTGGCAATGCTGGAGAAAGCAGCGCTGCGCCTGGAGGCGATACGCGTGCTGGTTGCCGGGTGATTGGTTGATGGTCTTGGAGGATTCAGGCATTTGGCGTTGAGCTGAAGGCCTGAGGCTGCAGGCTGAGAGCTTCAAGCTCACAGTAGGCCTTACCATCTAGCCGCTTCGCCCCGAGGGCGGGCCTCTTACGAAAAGCAGCCGTGCATACAGCACCAAGTAAAGGCGCGACCCACGGCGAATGCAGGCCTGCGGCTACTCGTCCACACACTGTCTTCGGCTCAGTCCGCTTCGCCCCGAGGG